>NZ_JAUOOW010000001.1:0-1713370 GCF_032654805.1 Kitasatospora brasiliensis | reverse complement strand
CTGAAGAACCCCCATCCGGGATCCGGATGGGGGTTCTTCGCATTTCCGGACATTTCCGGTCGAAGGCCCCGGCCCCCGCCGAGTGGCTGGTACACCGTCAATATGCCGCTAAAACCGCCTGATCAGCGCACTGATCAGCGGAATATCGCGTCGCACGCCGTAGTCTCGAAGGCGAGGGGAACAGGTGTCCGGGGGTGTCGCCCGGGCCGGGCCGGATCAAGAATGGTGCTCATGGGACGAGGCAGGCTGCGCATCTACCTCGGGGCGGCCCCCGGGGTCGGCAAGACGTACGCCATGCTCGCCGAGGCGCACCGGCGACAGGAGCGTGGCACGGACGTCGTGGTGGCGTTCGTGGAGGACCACGGCCGGCGGCGGACCGCGGACATGGTCGCCGGGCTGGAGGTCGTCCTGCGGCAGCAGGTGCTGCACCGCGGCGCCCGGTTCTCCGAGATGGACCTGGACGCCGTCCTGGCCCGCCGCCCCCAGGTGGCCCTGGTGGACGAGCTGGCCCACACCAACGTCCCCGGCTGCCGCAACGAGAAGCGCTGGCAGGACGTCGAGGAGCTGCTGGCGGCCGGGATCGACGTGATCTCCACCGTCAATGTGCAGCACCTGGAGTCACTCGGCGACGCCGTCGAGGGCATCACCGGGGTGCGCCAGCGCGAGGCCGTCCCGGACGAGGTGGTCCGGCGGGCGGACCAGATCGAGCTGGTGGACATGTCCCCGCAGGCGCTGCGGCGACGGCTGGCGCACGGCAACGTGTACGCGCCGGAGAAGATCGACGCCGCCCTCGCCAACTACTTCCGCCCCGGCAACCTGACCGCGCTGCGCGAGCTGGCGCTGCTGTGGACCGCCGACCGGGTGGACGAGTACCTCCAGAAGTACCGGGCCGAGCAGGGCATCGAGGGCACCTGGCAGGCCCGGGAGCGGATCGTGGTGGGCCTGACCGGCGGTCCGGAGGGCGCGACGCTGATCCGCCGGGCGGCCAGGATCGCCGCCCGGGTCTCCGGCGGCGAACTGCTCGCCGTGCACATCTCCCGCTCGGACGGGCTGGTGGGCTCCGGCTCGCCGCAGACGCTGATCGAGCAGCGCTCGCTGGTGGAGAGCCTCGGCGGCTCCTTCCACGCCGTGCTGGGCGACGACCCGGCCGCCGGACTGCTGGACTTCGCCCGGGGCGTGAACGCGACGCAGATCGTGCTGGGCACCAGCCGGCGGCCCGCCTGGCAGTACCTGTACGGGCCGGGCGTCGGCACCACGGTGACCCGGGAGGCCGGGGACATCGACGTCCACATGGTCACCCACGAGCACGCCGGGCACGGGCGCCGCGGCAAGATACCCGTCCGCCGGATCACCGACCTGGGCCGTACCCGGACCGTCGCCGGCTGGCTGATCGGGCTGGTCGGCCCGCCGCTGCTGGCGATCGTGCTGACCGCGATCGGCGGGCTTGGGCTCTCCACCGACATGCTGCTCTTCCTGTCGCTGACGGTGTGCGCCGCGCTGGTCGGCGGGCTGCTGCCGGCGATCGGCTCGGCGCTGGTCGGCTCCTCGGTGCTGAACTACTACTTCACCCCGCCGCTGCACACCTTCACCATCAACGAGCCGCAGAACATCATGGCGGTGGCGATATTCACCATCGTCGGCATCTCGGTGGCGTCGGTGGTGGACCTCGCGGCCCGGCGCACCCAACAGGCGGCGCTCAGCCAGACCGAGGCGCAGACGCTCAGCGCACTGGCCGGCACGGTGCTGCGCGGCGCGCCGAACGGGGACGGGGTGCTGACCGCGCTGATGGAGCAGGTCCGGGAGACCTTCGGGCAGGAGAGCGCCGCCCTGCTGGAGCGGCCCGATCCGCTCTCCGCCTGGTCGTCGGTGGCCGCCGCCGGGCCGCGCCCGCCGGAGCGGCCGGAGGAGGCCGACGTGGACGTCCCGGTCGGCGACAGCCTGGCGCTGGTGCTGCGCGGCCGGGTGCTGCCCGGCGCGGACCGCCGCCTGCTCGGCGCGTTCGCCGCCCAGGCCGCCGTGGTGCTGGAACGCCGTCGGCTGTCCCGGGAGGCCGCCGAGGCCCGCCGGGAGGCCGAGGGCAACCGCATCCGGACGGCTCTGCTGGCCGCCGTCTCGCACGACCTGCGCACCCCGCTGGCCGGCATCAAGGCCTCGGTGAGCTCGCTGCGCTCGGCCGACGTCGACTGGGATCCGGAGGACGAAGCCGAGTTGCTGGCCGGCATAGAGGCCGGGGCCGACCGACTGGACCATCTGATCAACAACCTGCTCGACATGAGCCGCTTGCAGACCGGCACCGTCACCCCGCTGATCCAGGAGACCGACCTGGACGAGGTGGTGCCGTTCGCGCTCGGCGGGGTGCCGCTGGAATCCGTCCGGCTGGAGGTGCCGGAGACGCTGCCGATGGTCCGGGCCGACGGCGGGCTGCTGGAGCGCTCGCTGGCCAACCTGGTGGAGAACGCCGTCAAGTACAGCCCGGACGGAGTCAAGGTGCTGGTCAAGGCCGACGAGCTGCACCGTCCGGGGCTGCCGGCCCGGGTCGAGCTGCGGATCGTGGACCGCGGCCCGGGGGTGCCCGAGGACGCCAAGGAGAAGATCTTCGCGCCGTTCCAGCGCTACGGGGACGCGCCGCGCGGTGCCGGGGTGGGCCTCGGGCTCGCGGTGGCGCGCGGCTTCGTGGAGGCGATGGACGGTACCGTCACCGCCGAGGACACCCCGGGCGGCGGCCTCACCATGGTCGTCAGCCTGCCCGTGGTCGAGCGGCCGCCCGAAACCGGGGAGCCGGGCGAGGGTGGCGGCCCGCTCTCGGAGCTGATCACCTGAGCACCGGCGGCGGCTCCGGCCGGGCCCGCCGCCTCCGGCCGGCGCCGCACGCCGGGGGACCGTACGCCGTACCGAAAGTCACAGAGCCAGTCCCACAGTCCGTAAGTCAGACAGCCCTGAAAGGCGGAGCCCGTAAATGACCCGGGTCCTCGTCGTGGACGACGAACCACAGATCGTCCGCGCGCTGGTGATCAACCTCAAGGCCCGCAAGTACGAGGTGGACGCGGCCCATGACGGCGCCAGCGCCCTGGAACTGGCCGCCGCCCGCCATCCCGACGTGGTCGTCCTCGACCTGGGCCTGCCGGACATGGACGGGGTCGAGGTGATCCGAGGCCTGCGCGGCTGGACCCGGGTGCCGATCATCGTGCTGTCCGCCCGGCACGCCTCGGACGAGAAGGTCGAGGCGCTGGACGCCGGCGCCGACGACTACGTCACCAAGCCGTTCGGCATGGACGAGCTGCTCGCCCGGATGCGGGCCGCGGTGCGCCGGGCCGAGCCGGTGGCCGGGGAGGCCGACTCGCTGGTCGTCACCGAGTCCTTCACCGTCGACCTCGCGGCCAAGAAGGTCAACCGGGACGGCGTCGACGTCCGCCTCACCCCGACCGAGTGGCACCTGCTGGAAGTACTGGTCCGCAACGCCGGGCGGCTGGTCAGCCAGACCCAGCTGCTCCAGGAGGTGTGGGGCCCGGCCTACCGCACCGAGACCAACTACCTGCGGGTCTACCTGGCGCAGCTGCGCCGCAAGCTGGAGCGCGACCCCTCGCACCCGCGCCACTTCATCACCGAACCGGGCATGGGCTACCGGTTCGAGAGCTGACCGGGGCCGCCCCGGCGGCCGCACGACCTGCCGCCGGGGGGCCGGAACCCGGTACCCTTCCGACATGAGTGGTGACAACAGCAACGGCCAGCCGCAGGGGCGGTTCCGCCGCATGCTCAGCCGGCTGACCTCCTCGGCCGAGGAGCTGGACGCCGAGGAGCTGCGCCAGGAGAGCGCCGCGGAGTCGGGCTGTACGCCGATCGCCGGATGCGGGGACCGTGAGCTGGTCACCGTCGCCGGCACGTTGCGCACGGTGACCCTCCGCCCGCGGGCCGGGGTGCCCGCCCTGGAGGCCGAACTCTTCGACGGCACCGAGGCGTTGGACGTGGTCTGGCTCGGCCGCCGCTCGATCGCCGGGATAGAACCCGGCCGCCGGCTAGTCGCCAGCGGCCGGATCGGTCACGCACGCGGGCGCCGCGTGCTGTTCAACCCCCGCTACGAACTGCGTCCGGTCGGACACGGGAGCGAATGAGCGTGAGCAACCAGCCCGGCGGCGAGTCCGCCGCCCAGCTCGACCCTGCCGCCGACCTCGCGGCGGCGGAGGCCGCCCGCAGGGCCGCCTCCAAGGAGGCCGCCGACACCGTGCTCCAGGCCTTCGGCGGCGTCCGCGGCATGGTCGACATGACGTTGCCCGGCCTGGTCTTCATCGTCACCTACAACCTGACCCACCAGGTCAGCACCTCGGCCTGGGCCGCGCTGGGCCTGAGCGCCCTGTTCGTGGTGGCCCGGCTGGCGAAGCGGGAGACCATCCAGCACGCCTTCAGCGGCGTGTTCGGTGTCGCCCTCGGCGCCTGGATCTCGATGAAGAGCGGCAAGGCCGAGGACTTCTACCTGCCCGGCCTGCTCTGGAACGTCGCCTACAGCGTCGCCCTGGCGGTCTCCGCCCTGGTGCGCTGGCCGATGATCGGGGTGATGCTCGGCCCGATCACCGGCGAGATGTTCACCTGGCGCAAGGAGAACCCTGGCCGGCTGGCCGCCTACACCAAGGCGACCTGGGCCTGGGTGCTGATCATGGGCCTCAAGCCGGTGATCCTCTTCCCGCTGTACTTCACCCACAACGTCAACCTGCTGGGCTGGCTGAAGGTCGCCCTCGGCATCCCGCCGCTGCTGCTGGCGATGTACGTGACCTGGCAGATCCTGCTGAAGGCGCCGCCGCCGATCAAGGCGCAGCTGGACGACGACGAGGAGCCGGCGAAGTAGCCGCGTGCCGATGACAGTGGAAGGGCCCGCACCCCCGGCCGGGGGTGCGGGCCCTTCCGGTGCGGCCGGAGACTACTGGGCGCCCGCGATGGGCGACAGCAGCTGCTCCAGCTCCTCCTCGCGCTCCTGGGCGGCGACGAAGAGCAGCTCGTCGCCGCCCTCCAGGGTGTCGTCCTTGCCCGGCACCAGCACCCGGCCCTCGCGGATGATGGTCACCAGCGCGGTGTCCTGCGGCCAGGCCACGTCGCCGACCCGGGTGCCGACCAGCTCGGTGTCGGAGGCCAGGGTCAGCTCGACCAGGTTGGCGTTGCCCTGGCTGAAGCGCATCAGGCGGACCAGGTCGCCGACGCTGACCGCCTCCTCGACCAGCGCGGACATCAGACGCGGGGTGGAGACGGCCACGTCCACGCCCCAGGACTCGTTGAAGAGCCACTCGTTCTTGGGGTTGTTCACCCGGGCGACCACTCGCGGCACCGCGTACTCGGTCTTGGCGAGCAGCGAGACGACCAGGTTGACCTTGTCGTCACCGGTCGCGGCGATCACCACGTGGCAGCGCTGAAGCGCGGCCTCGTCCAGCGAGGTGATCTCGCAGGCGTCGGCCAGCAGCCACTCCGCCATCGGGACCCGCTCCACCGAGATGGAGTTGGGGTTCTTGTCTATCAGCAGGACCTCGTGGCCGTTCTCCAGCAGCTCGCCCGCGATCGAGCGGCCCACGGCACCGGCCCCGGCAATGGCGACCCGCATCAGTGACCCTCCTCCTTCGGCCCCTGCGCGAACGCGGCCTCGACCGCCGTCAGGTCGGCCCGGCGCAGCATCACGTGCACCAGGTCGCCTTCCTGCACCACCATCTGCGGCGAGGGGAGCACCCCTTCGCCGAGCCGGGTGACGAACGCCACCCGGGCGCCGGAGGCCTCCTCCAGCTTGCTGATCCGGTGGCCGATCCAGCGCGGGTCGTACGCGACCTCGGCGAGCTGGACGCCACCGCTCGGGTCCTGCCACAGCGGCTCGGCGCCGCTCGGCAGCAGCCGGCGCAGCATCTGGTCGGCGGTCCAGCGGACCGTCGCCACGGTGGGGATGCCCAGGCGCTGGTACACCTCGGCGCGGCGGGGGTCGTAGATCCGGGCGGCGACGTTCTCGACGCCGAAGTTCTCCCGGGCCACTCGCGCGGCGATGATGTTGGAGTTGTCACCGCTGGAGACCGCGGCGAAGGCGCCGGCCTCCTCGATGCCCGCCTCGCGCAGGGTGTCCTGGTCGAAGCCGACACCGGTCACCCGGCGGCCGTTGAACCCGGCGCCCAGGCGACGGAAGGCGGTCGGGTCCTGGTCGACCACGGCCACCGAGTGGCCCTGTTTCTCCAGCGTTCTGGCGAGGGCCGAGCCCACGCGGCCGCAGCCCATGATGACGATGTGCACCGGCGTTTACCTCACCCGTCCCGAAGGGCTCTTGACCTGCGCAAACACCGTTCAACTCCGTTTCCCGCCCGGTCGTCCGGAACGAGGGTCATCGTGGGGGCGCCGACCCGGCAACGCTCGACAACCAGAGTGTTGCCCGCCGACTCGTATCCGACACGCTAGCCGGTCCACCGAACGCAGTCGCGACGAAGGGGGGGACAAACGGCGGAGGCCCGACCGGGAAGCCCCTACGATTCCTTAACGTGCCTATGCCGACTGACCTTCCGAAACGCATCCTGATCGGGCGCGCCCTACGCAGCGACAAGCTGGGCGAGACGCTTCTGCCCAAGCGGATCGCGCTGCCCGTGTTCGCCTCGGACGCGCTCTCCTCGGTCGCGTACGCCCCCGAGGAGATCCTGCTCACCCTCTCCATCGCGGGCGCCTCGGCGATCCACTTCTCCTGGCAGATCGGCGTCGTCGTGGCGATCGTGATGCTCGCCGTGGTCGCCTCGTACCGGCAGAACGTGCACGCCTACCCCAGCGGTGGCGGGGACTACGAGGTCGCGACCGTCAACCACGGGCCGGCCGCCGGTCTGGTGGTCGCCAGCGCGCTGATGGTCGACTACGTGCTCACCGTGGCCGTGTCCACCACCTCGGGCGTCGCCAACGTCGTCTCCGCCGTGCCCGCGCTGCGCGGCCACGAAGCGGTCCTCTCGGTGGTCGTGGTCGTGCTGCTGATGGGCATGAACCTGCGCGGGGTGCGCGAATCCGGCAGCGCCTTCGCCGTTCCCACCTACGCCTTCATGGTCGGCGTGATCGCGATGGTCGGCTACGGGGTGTTCCGGCACTTCGCGCTCGGTCAGGACATGCCCGCCGAGAGCTCCGCGTTCCACCTCGCGGCCACCCCCGGCAACGACTCGCTGGCCGGGTTCGCCATGGTGTTCCTGCTGCTGAAGTCCTTCTCCTCCGGCTGCGCCGCGCTCACCGGTGTGGAGGCGATCTCCAACGGCGTGCCGGCCTTCCGCAAGCCGAAGAGCAAGAACGCCGCCACCACGCTGCTGATGATGGCGAGCATCGCCGTCGTGATGTTCATGGGCATCATCTGGCTGGCCCGGCTGACCGGTGTCCAGATGGCCGAGAACCCGACCGAGCAGCTGGTCGGCGCCTCGCCCGGCTACCACCAGAAGACCGCGCTGGCGCAGATCAGCGAGGCCGTGTTCAGCAACTTCACGCCCGGCTTCTACTTCGTCGCCGCCGTCACCGGCCTGATCCTGGTGCTCGCGGCCAACACCGCCTTCAACGGCTTCCCGGTGCTCGGCTCGATCCTCGCCCAGGACCGCTACCTGCCGCGCCAGCTGCACACCCGCGGCGACCGGCTGGCCTTCTCCAACGGCATCATCCTGCTGGCGATCGCCGCGGTCCTGCTGATCCTGGCCTTCAACGCCGACCCGAACCGGCTGATCCAGCTCTACATCGTCGGCGTCTTCGTCGCCTTCAACATGAGCCAGTCCGGCATGATCCGGCACTGGACCCGGCTGCTGCGCACCGAGACCGACCCGGCCAAGCGCCGCCACATGCAGCGCAGCCGGGCGATCAACGCCTTCGGCCTGGTGATGACCATGGCCGTGCTGATCGTCGTCCTGGTCACCAAGATCAGCCACGCCTGGATCGCGATCGCCGCGATGGCCGCGCTGTTCGTGATGATGAAGGGCATCCGGCGCCACTACGACCGGGTCTCCGCGGAACTCGTCGCCGCCGAGGTGCCGGACGACGTGGTGCTGCCCACCCGGGTGCACGCCATCGTGCTGGTCTCCAAGCTGCACAAGCCCGCGCTGCGCGCCCTCGCGTACGCCAGGCTGGCCCGGGCCCACACGCTGGAGGCCGTCACGGTCAACGTCGACCCGGCGGACACCGCGGCGCTGCGGCGGGAGTGGGACGAGCGGGGCATCGAGGTGCCGCTCAAGGTGCTGGACTCGCCGTACCGCGAGATCACCGGGCCGGTCCTGGACTACGTGAAGAACCTGCGGCGCAGCAGCCCGCGCGACGTGGTCTCGGTCTACATCCCGGAGTACGTGGTCGGCCACTGGTACGAGCACCTGCTGCACAACCAGAGCGCCCTGCGGCTCAAGGGGCGGCTGCTGTTCAAGCCCGGGGTGATGGTCACCTCGGTACCGTGGCAGTTGGAGTCCTCGGAACGGCGCAAGCCGCAGAAGGCCTGGTCGGCGCCGGGTGCCGTCCGCCGTGGCGAGCCTCGGGCCCCGAAGGCCGTAAAGTCGAAGGATTCCGTCTCCACCGGTACGAACGCCGGTGACACCCCCGACCGCAGCAAGGACTCCCCCCTGTGACCCGCAACACTCCGTCCCGCTCCTCGGGCGCCTCCGGCAAGGGCTCCTCCGGCAAGGGCGCCCGCCGGGGCGGCTCCCAGCCCGGGCAGGTCTCCCGGCCGCGCTGGGGCCGGCCGGCCCGTCCGGAGGCCACCGACCGTGACGGCCTCACCGCGCGCACCGCGCCGATCGTCCCGGGCGAACGGGAGGACCGGGAGCCGGCCGGCAAGGGCGCCGGGAAGGCGTCCGGCGCCGGTAAGGGCGCGGGCAAGGCGGCCGGCGGCGGCAAGTCGGCCGGCAAGTCGCCCGAGAAGGGAGCCGGGAAGGCCTCCGGCAAGGACGCGGCGAAGGGCGCCGGCGCCGCCGGGGCCGACCGCAAGGCGCCGCGCAAGCAGGCGGTGCGGCCGCCCAAGGCGCTGCGCACCGCCGCCGCCCGGCCGTCGCGGCCCGAGGCGCCGTCCGGTGAGCCGCTGGCCGGCCAGCGCTACGAGGTCGAGGTCGGCCCGGTCGCGCACGGCGGCGGGCACTGCGTGGCCCGGCACGAGGGGCGGGTGCTGTTCGTGCGGCACGCGCTGCCCGGTGAGAAGGTCGTCGCGCTGGTGACCGACGGGACGACCACCTCGCGGTTCCTGCGGGCCGACGCGGTGGAGGTGCTGGAGCCCTCCAAGGACCGGATCGAGGCGCCCTGCCCGTTCGCCGGGCCGGGCAAGTGCGGCGGCTGCGACTGGCAGCACGTCACCCCGGGCGGGCAGCGCAAGCTCAAGGCGGCGGTGCTGACCGAGCAGCTGGCCAAGCTGGCCGGGCTCACCCCGGCCGAGGCGGGCTGGGACGGCAGCGTCGAGCCGGTCGGCGGCAAGCTGCCGGCCGGGCAGGTGCCGGCCTGGCGCACCCGGGTGCAGTACGCGGTGGACGCCGAGACCGGCAAGGTCGGCCTGCGCAAGCACCGCTCGCACGACGTGCAGCCGATCGACCGCTGCCTGATCGCCTCCGAGGGCGTCACAGAGCTGGGCATCGAGGCCCGCGACTGGCAGGGTGTGGCGAGCGTCGAGGCGATCGCCGCGAGCGGCTCCTCGGACCGCCAGGTGGTGCTCACCCCGCGGCCGGGCGCCCAGCTGCCGCTGGTGGAGCTGGACAAGCCGGTGTCGATCGCCCGGGTGGACGAGCAGGGCGACGTGCACAAGGTGCACGGCCGCAGCTTCGTGCGCGAGCGGGCGGCCGGGCGGACCTGGCGGGTCAGCAACGGCGGCTTCTGGCAGATCCACCCGGAGGCGCCGGAGACCCTGGTCGACGCGGTGCTGGACGGACTGGACCCGCAGTGGGGCGAGAACGCGCTCGACCTGTACTGCGGCGTCGGCCTGTTCGCGGGCGCGCTGGCCGACCGGGTCGGCGAGGACGGCGCGGTGCTCGGCATCGAGTCGGCCAAGCAGGCCGTGGTCGACGCCCGGCACAACCTGGCCGCGCTGGACAACGTGCGGATCGAGTGCGACCGGGTCGAGACGCTGCTGCCGCGCACCGGCATCACCGCCACCGACCTGATCGTGCTGGACCCGCCGCGCTCGGGCGCCGGCCGCGAGACCGTCGCGCACCTGGTCGGCCTGGAGGCGCGCCGGATCGCGTACGTGGCCTGCGACCCGGCGGCGCTCGCCCGGGACCTGAAGTTCTTCAGCGAGGGCGGCTACCGGCCGGTGTCGCTGCGGGCCTTCGACCTGTTCCCGATGACGCACCACTTCGAGTGTGTGGCGATCCTGGAGCCGATCGGGGCGTGACCCGGGCTGCTTGAGATGCGGAAGGAGGCGGTCACCCGTTCGGGGTGGCCGCCTCCGCCGCGTCGCGGGGGCTAGTCGTTGTGCTCCTCCTCGTCGACGCTGTGCGGGAGGTCGATGCCGTGCTGGGCGGCGAGCCGTAGCAGGGTGGCGACCCGGCCCTCGTACGCCTGGACGCCGTCGGCGTCCCCTGCCGCGCGGGCGGCCGCGAGGTCCCGGCGAGCCTGGGCGAGCTGCTCGCGCAGCTCCTGGTCGAACATGGCTGTCATCTGTGGGCCTCCGCACCAGCCGCTCGGGGAACGCTCGGGGGAGTTTCAGAGTCCCGGACGGTGCGGCACTCTTCAAGTCCTGTTGACGGGAAGGTTGCGCGGGGGCGTGCGGCAGGTGTGCGGGCGGTGTGCGCGCGCCCTTGTTGTGCTAGCACTTGAGCGCTAGCTTGAACGGCATGGGTAAGAAGCAGCTGAACGTGCGGGTCGACGCCACGACCGCCGAGATGGCCCGGGAGCGGGCGGAGCAGCAGGGGATCAGCATGAACCAGTACATCGAGCGCCTGGTCCAGCAGGACATGGGCGAGTCCGGACGGGCCTTCGTGGACGCGGCCGCGCAGTTCATGAAGGAGTACGAGTCGGCCTTCCTCGCCGAGTTCGGGGAGCCCGGCGAGCTTCAGGACGTGCGCCGTTGAAGCTGGAGGTCGACCTCTCGTGGCTGCTCATGACCGCCGAGCAGTACACCCCCGGTGACCCGCAGGTCGCCGACTACGGCTCGCTGCTCGCGGCCGTCACCCGCCACCAGGCCGAGATATTCGACATCGCCGTCTACCCGGAACCGCAGGACCGGGCCGCCGCACTGATGCACCAGCTGATCCGGGTGCCCGCCCTGGAGAAGACCAACGAACTCTTCGCGACCGCCGTCGCCTACGCCTACCTGGTCGCCAGCGGCTGCACCGTCGCCACCACCGCCCGTGAGGTGCGCAGCCTCTCCCGGGCCATCCGCGAGGGGCGGCTCGGAGTGTCGGGCGTCGCCGAGCGGCTGGCGGCCTGGGTGGTGGACGAGGCCGAGGGGGAGGGTGTCAGCGGGGCGGACGACGAGGACGAGGACGACGACTGACCGGCGTCGTCCCCGGCGGGGTCGGGTCGGGGGTCAGACCTGCGCCGCGGTGGGCTCCTGCTCCGTGGCGGGCGCTTGGGCTGCGGTGGGGACCTGGGCTGCGGTGGGGACCTGGGCTTCGGTGGGGACCTGGGCTTCGGCGGGCTCCGCGATCAGGGCCGTCGCGAAGCTGCGGAAGCCCGCCCGGCGGTAGATCCGGGCGACGTCCTCGTCGGAGGCGGACAGGAACACCGTCCGCACCCCGTTCTCCCGGGCGTGCGCGACCAGGGTCGCGGTGACGGCCAGGCCCAGCCCGCGCCGGCGGGCGGAGGGGAGCGTGCCCACGGCGACCACCTCGCCGACCGCGCCCACCGGGCTGTACTGGCCGGCGCACACCACCGTGCCCGCGTCCAGGGCGACGGCCTGCACGGTGAGGCCGTCGGTGATCCGCTGGGCGATCCGCGCCACACTCCCGTCGGCCGTCAACTGCGCCACGATGCCGGGCAGTTCGGACGCGTCGGCCTCGCCGACGGCGGTGCCCGGGGTGTCGAAGGCCAGGTGCGGGACGGCGGTCGCCTCGGCCAGCTCGGGCGCGTCCGGCGCCAGCACCCGCACCTCCGCGTGCTCCGGCTGTCCGGGCGCCGGGGCCGGCTCGTCCCGCGGGCCCAGCACCAGCAGCGGGTGCTCGTGCACCGTCAGGCCCGCCGCCTCGACCGTCGCGCGCAGCTCGGGGTTCTGCTCGGCGACCCACTCGAAGGCCTCCGGCGCGCCCAGCTCCCGCTGCCGCTCCAGCACCCGGCGGACGTCCTCGGCGGTGGCGGCCGGGCCGGTGTGGCCGAGGGTGGGGCGGGCGTAGTACTGCCAGCCGGTCTCCCCCTTGCGGACGAACAGGGTCAGCGGCCCGAAGTCCTCGGCGCGGGCGGAGCTGCGCGGCACGGCGTCGTAGTAGCGCTCGATCTCATCGAGCAGGGGGCGGTCGGAAGCATGATCGGCAGGGGTCACGGCGTGCATCCAAACAGGGACGGGGACAGGGTGCCACTCGTTTTCGCCCGCATCCGACGCGCCTTCACCGAGCAGGCGGGCGGCGATTGTTGCCGAACGCTTACTCGCCCGCGGCGATCTTGTGCGGAGGCGGGAGGCATGCTGATGCTTTTACAGCCGCCGTGGGGGACGGCGGACCTGCACGAGGCGACGCAAGGGGGAAGACAGGCCGATGAGGCTCTGCTTTCTGGTGGAGGAACACTACCGGCACGACGGCATGCCGCTCGACGTGGTGCGCCAACTCACCGCGTGGGGGCACCGGGTGGACGTGCTGCGCCCCGGGGATTCGCTGCTGGCGATCTCCGAGGAGGTCCGGGCCGGCAGCCATGACGCCTGGGTGCTCAAGACCGTGTCTGGCGGCCCCGGGCTGACCCTGCTGGAGTCGGCCGCCGCCGTCGGCCTGACCACGGTGAACGACGTGCGCTCGATCCGTGGGGTCCGGGACAAGGCGATCGCCGCGGTCATCGGCCGCACCCGGGGCCTGCCGGTGCCGGTGACCTACGCGGCCGCGCGCTGGGAGCGGTTGGCGGAGATCCCGGCCGCCGAGTACCCGCTGGTGGTCAAGCCCGCCGACGGCAGCTCCGGGCGGGCCGTCCGGCTGGTCCGCAACCCGGATGAACTGCTGGAAGTGGGGCCGGAGCTGGCCGGGGAGGGGCTGCTGATCGCGCAGCCGTATGTGCCCAACTGCGGGACCGACCTCAAGGTGTACTGCGTCGATGGCGAGCTCTTCGCGACGGAACGTTCCTCTCCGCTGCACCCCGGCCAGGGCGTGCGCGAGCGGCAGGTGCCGCTGCCGGGGAGCGTCGCGCGGATCGTGGCGCAGGTCGGCGAGGTGTTCGGGCTGGACCTGTACGGGGTCGACGTGCTGCTTGGGCCGGACGGGCCGGTGGTGGTGGACGTCAACGACTTCCCGAGCTTCCGCCAGGTGCCGGACGCGGTGGCCCGGGTCTCCCAAGCGGTGCTGCGGCTCGCACGCAGTGGCACGGCCGTCTCGGTGCCCGGTGTGCCGACCGCCGAGCTGGTGCCCGCGGGCGCCGACCCGTACGGGCAACTGGGCTTCGTCGAGGGGGAGTTGCGGTGAGGGTCGGGCTGATCGCCGGCGACCCGGGGCATCCGGTGCTGGCGGCCGCCGCCGAGCTGCTGATGCGCCAGGGGCACGAGGTGGCGGCCGTCCCGCCCGCGGGGCCGGTGGTCGACCTCGCGGACGTCTACCTGCTCAAGGCCCGTACGCCGCAAGCGCTGGCGCTGGCAAGGGAGTTGGAGAGGCGCGGGGCGCCGGTGGTCAACTCGGCCGCGGCCACCGAACTGTGCCAGGACCGGGTGCGGACGGCCGACCTCGCCCGCGCCGCCGGACTGCCCTTCGCGGAGACCGCCGTCGTCGGGCTGATCGGTGAACTCGCCGATCCCGCCTACCCGTTCGTGGTCAAGAGCCGGCGCAGCAGGCGGGACGACCTGGTCGCCCGGGTGGACGGGCCGGACCGGCTGCGGGAACTCGCCGGGCGCTGGCCCGAAGAGCCGGTCGTCACCCAGCCGTTCGTTCCGGGCACCGGCTGGGACCAGAAGCTGTGGGTGGTGGACGGGCAGGTGTTCGCGGCCCGGCGGCAGTCCGAACTCGCCACCAGCACCGGGAAGTCGGGGCGGGCGGAGGACTGGGAGCCGTCCGCCGAGCGGGCCGCGCTCGCGCTGCGGGTCGGCGAGGTGTTCGGGCTCGACGTGTACGGGGTCGACCTGCTCGACGGTCCGGCCGAGCCGGTCATCGTCGACGTCAACGCCTTCCCCGGGGTGCGCGGCCGGGCGGGCGCGCCGGAGGCGCTCGCGGCGCTGGCGCTGCGGGTGGGGGCCTCGGGGGTCGGGGTGTCGTGCGGCGCGGCCTCGCGGGTCGCCGCCCGGCAGGGGGCGCGGCAGGGGTAGGTCGTGGGACCGACCGGCGGGGTCGGGGCGCCGGGCCGGGCCGGGTGGTTAGGCTGGCTGGCGCCCCGACCGGCCGGGGCGTACGGCGAGAGAAGACGGAACCTTGCTCCAGGACATCGAGCGCTACCTGGCCTGCCCGCACTGCGCGCAGGCCCTCACCCGGCACGACCGCAGCCTGCGCTGCCCGGCCGGGCACAGCTTCGACCTCGCCAAGCAGGGCTACGTCAGCCTCCTCGCCGGCGACGCCCACACCGGCACCGGGGACACCGCCGAGATGGTCGCCGCCCGCGCGGACTTCCTCGCCGCCGGGCACTACCGGCCGATCGCCGAGGCGCTGGCGGAGGCCGCCGCCTCCGCCGCCTCCGTCGTCGGCGAGCCGGGCGGCCTGGTCGCCGACCTCGGCGCCGGCACCGGCCACTACCTGGCGCACGTCCTGGACGCGCTGCCCGGCAAGGTCGGCGCCGCCCTCGACATCTCCAAGTACGCGCTGCGCCGGGCCGCCAAGGCCCACCCCCGGATCGGCGCCGTCGTGTGCGACGCCTGGCGCCCGCTGCCGCTGCGGGACGCGTCGGCCGAGCTGATGCTCAACGTCTTCGCCCCCCGCAACGGGCCCGAGATCCGCCGGGTGCTGCGCCCCGGCGGCACCCTGCTGCTGGTCTCGCCGACCGCCCGGCACCTGCGCGAACTCGTCGGCGCCCTGGGGCTGTTGTCGGTGGACGAGGAGAAGCAGCGGCGGATCGACGAGAAGCTCGGGCCGTACCTGGAGCCCGCCGGTCGGCGGGAGGTCGAGTTCACCCTGCGGCTCGGCCCGCAGGACGTGCGGACCGTCGTCGGGATGGGGCCGAGTGCCTGGCACACCGATCCGGAGCGGCTCGGTGCCGCGCTCGCGGAGCTGCCGGAGCCGGTCGAGGTGACGGCCTCGGTGACGGTGGCCGCGTACCGGCGCTGAGTCGTTCGGCCGCCGTCCCGGGGTCTTCCCGGCCCTCCCGGCTTTCCCGGGCTTCTGGGGCCTTCCGAGGCCCGGGCCTTGCGGGGCTTTCCGAGGCTTTCCGGGCTCTCCGGCGTGGGGTCACCGGGTGGCGGCGGGACGCCACGTTGGGATGAATCTGGCGCGCAGGCACGTTTCTGCCGATCGGCCTGCGGCTAACGTCCGACGGGTGAACCGCGACGCCACCAGGCCCGCCGCCCCGGCCCACCTTCGACCGGGCGCCCCCGGGCCCGACCGGCCGCCCGTGCCGCGCCCCACCGTCGAGGAGCTCCGGCTCACCTCGTTCAAGTCCTACCGACGCGCGGTCCTGCCTCTCGCGCCCCTCACCGTGCTGCACGGGCCCGCCGGGGTCGGCAAGTCCAACGCCCTCGACGCGCTGGCCGTGCTGTCCCGGCTCGCCCTCGGCGAGGAGATCGCCGACTCGCTGGACGGCCTGCCCGACCGCACCGGCCCACTCGCCGTGGCCGTCCGCGGCGGCCTGGACGGGTGCGTCCCGCACGGGCGGGACGCGATCATCCTCGGCTGCACCGTCCGCTCGCCGCACGGGCTGATCCGGCTCGACGCCGTGATCCGCACCGACGGCCCGGTCCGGATCGCGCGGGAGACGCTCACCCTCGACGGCCGGACCCTGATGGACACCGGTGAGCAGGACGTCCGCAACCGGCGGGTCAACGTCTGCTGGCACAACGACACCCGCCAGGGCGACATCCGGGCGCCGTTCCCCAGCGGCACCATGATCACCGCCCAGCTGCCGCTGCGGGTCGCCGGCTCGTCGGCCGGGGAGTGCCTCGTCCTCGCCGCCACCGAGGACCTGCTCACCGCACTGCGCGAGGTCTTCCCGCTGCACCCCGTCCCCACGCTGATGCGCGGCTGGGCCCGGGCCGACCCACAGGCCCGGCTGCGCGGCAACGCGGCCAACATCTCCGCCGTCATCGCCCGGCTGAGCAACGAGTGCCCCCGCCGGTACGGGCAGCTGCTGCGCGCCGTGCAGTCCGCCGCGCCGCACCCGCTGCTCGGGCTGACCTTGGCCGAGCGCGAGAGCGCGGGCGTGCGGCGGGTCCTCGCCGTCTTCGACGAGGGCGTCCTCGGGCGCACCGGGGCCGACCAGGCCTCCGACGGCATGCTGCGCCACCTCGCCTTCGCCGCGGTGCTGCTGACCGGGGCCGGGGTGCTCGACCTCGATGTGGCCGCCGAGGTGCCCTGGGCGCACCGGCAGCTCATCGTGCTGGCCGAGGATCTGGGCGCGGGGCTCTCGGCCGAGCAGGCGACCACGCTGCTGCGGCTGGCGCGGGACATGGCGGAGCGCAGCCAGCTGCGGGTGGTCGCGGCCCTCCAGGAGCCGGCGGCGGCGCGGGAGGCGCTGGGCGACTCGCCCGGGGGCGGGGTGGCGCTGGTCGAGTGCCGGCGGGATCCGGACTCGGGGTTCACGGTGCTGCGGCCGGAGACGGCGCGGGTGCCGGCCCAGGTCGGCGGTCCGGCTTCTTCCGGGGCGGCTTCTTCCGGGGTGGTGGTTTCAGGGGCGGTGTGTTCAGGGGCGGTGTTCTCTGGAGGCGCGGGGGACGCCGGGGGCGCGGCGGAGCCCGCGGGCGGTGGGGCGGCGGGCCGCGATGCGGTAGACCTGGAGGGGTGAGCGAACGAGTGACGGGGCCGGCGGAGCCCACCATGGCGGCCCTGAGGCAGCGGTTGGTGGACTTCGCGGCGGCCCGGCGGTGGGAGCCCTTCCACACGCCCAAGAACCTGGCGGCGGCGCTGAGCGTGGAGGCGGGGGAGCTGCTGGAGATCTTCCAGTGGCTGACGCCCGAGCAGGCCGCCGCGGTGATGTCCGAACCGGAGCGAGCGCATCGGGTGCGCGACGAGGTCGCCGACGTGCTGGCGTACCTGCTCCAGTTCTGCACGGCGGTCGGGGTTGACCCGCTGGAGGCCCTGGCGGCCAAGATCGAACGGAACGAGCTCCGTTTCCCGGTGTCGGCGGACGCGGTCGGAGCCGGTGAGCGGGAGGCCCCGGAAGATGCGGCCGACGTCAACTCGGACGTGAGCGACCAACCCTTGTGAGGGACGGAAGTTATCCACAACCCCCGGGTTGTCCACAGGTTCTGACACCGTGGATGCGGTTTCCCGCTCTTCCGCGCACGCTTTCGCCATGACCAGCCGTCACCGCCCGGCCGCCCCTCCCGGCGGCCCGGGTCGACGGCGACAGCGAGCGGGAGGAGCGGTGGCCATGGAGGCGCTGCGACTGATCAAGACGGCCCGGCACGCCCTGGCCGAGGCCAGGCACGTACCGGACGTGCTGGCCGAGGCGCGGCAGGCCGCGCTGCTCACCGAAGCGGTGGGCGCCAGGCTGGCGGAGTCGGAGTACGAGGAGCTCGGCGGGCTCGGCCAGCAGCTGTCCGAGGCCGGGGCGCACGCGGCGGTCTGCCTGGACCGCTCGGTCGTCCGGGCGGCCCTGGCGAGCGGCGGCCGGGCCGCGCGGCTCACCGACCTGGGGGACGTGGCGCCGGCCCTGGGAGCGTTGGACGGGCTGCTCCAGGAGGTCGGAGAGACGCTGGTGGTGCTGGCCTGCGGGGCGGACACCGAAAGCGTCTACTGGACGTGCATCGACGGGGTGGACGCGGTCTCGGAGTGCAAGGACCTGACCGCGCGGCTGCGCGAGGCGGCGCTCCGGGCCGAGGGCGAGCAGTCCGTGGCGCTCGGCGGGGCGGAGCCGGAGCGGGCGGGGAGCGGGGCGTCGCCGTTACTGATGGTCCGGCTGGGCCCACCGGGGGAAACGGGCCCGCCGGGTGGTGATGCGCCGCGTACCGGCGGCCCGCCCGGTGAGGGCGGGCCGGCCGAGCAGGAACGGGGGGTGGGCTACCGGACGTCCGGTTCCTCCGAGGACTCGGGGGAACCGGAGGTGTCGGAGGTGTCGGTGCCGGTCGGGTAGGCGGCGGAGTCGGCGCCCCGGGGGCTGGTGCTCTGGAGCTCGGCGAGGTCCGCCGAGACGGAGGCGAGCAGTTCCTGCATCTGCTCCAGCAGGCTCTTGGGAGTGGCGGGTCCGGCCGAGGTGCCGTCGGCCGAGCCCGTCGGGCTGCTCGGGAACTGCGGCGTGGCAGATGGTTCGGACATGACGGAACCTCTTCGGATCGCTGGTGCGGTGTGGAGCGGCCGACGGTGGCTCGGACCGCACGGCGGGAGGCGGCAGTTGCCCGCCACCGGGGCACCCACCCCCGCCGTAGCACCCAACGAACCGTGCCGGAGGCCGTCACCCGGACACCACTCGATGCGGTCCAACTCCGCCGCCCGGTCAGCCTCCCGGGTGAGCCGGGGTTGCCGTGACGGCGCCGCCTCGGCTAGGCACGCGGCGAGCACGGGCGATGCGCGGGCGGTGCAGGGGCTTGGTGCGATCGGGGCGAAACAGGGGGAATACCCACCCCTTGCCACTCTCAACGTATAGCGCATGGGGGGTCTTGCGGCAAGGCCCCCGTGGCGGCGCACAATCGCAGGCCTCAGATCGGAGCTGATGCCATGAACCGCCACACCACCAGCGCGTTCGACCTTCCCGACCGTCTCGCCGCCAAGGCCGATCCGGCACTGATCGGCGAGGACGAGCGGCACTTCGCGGCCATCGCGGAGAGCCTGGAGCAGTCGATCGCCGAGCTGTCGGACCGCCTCGACGCGCTGCGCCGCGCGCCGGGCGGCCTCGGCCGGGAGGCGATGGACCGGGACACCGAGGTGCACAAGCTGACCGGTCGGCTGCGCGCCCTGCGGCGCTTCGGCCTGGACCTGTGCCTCGGGCGGGTCGTCCGCGGGGGCGAGCCGGAGCCGGTGTACATCGGGCGCCTCGGCCTCACCGACAGCGAGGGGCGCCGGCTGCTGGTCGACTGGCGCTCGCCCGCGGCCGAGCCGTTCTTCGCGGCCACCCACGCCGACCCGATGGGCCTGGTGAGCCGGCGCAGGTACCGCTGGACGGCGGGCCGGATCGGCGACTACTGGGACGAGGTGTTCACCGCCGAGGGCCTGGAGGGGCACGCCGCCCTGGACGACCAGTCCGCGTTCATCGCCAGCCTGGGCAGCGAGCGCTCGGCCCGGATGCGGGACGTGCTGGCCACCATCCAGGCCGACCAGGACGCCATCATCCGGGCCGGTTCCCGGGGCGCCCTGGTGGTCGACGGCGGCCCGGGCACCGGGAAGACGGTCGTCGCGCTGCACCGCTCGGCGTACCTGCTCTACTCCGATCCCCGGCTCGGCCACCGGCGCGGTGGGGTGCTGTTCGTCGGTCCGCACCAGCCGTACCTGGCCTACGTCGCCGACGTGCTGCCCAGCCTGGGCGAGGAGGGGGTGCGCACCTGCACCGTGCGGGACCTCGTCGCCGAGGGGGCGAAGGCCGGGACCGAGACCGATCCGGAGGTGGCCCGGCTGAAGTCCTCGGCCGAGTTGGTGAAGGCGATCGAGAAGGCCGTCCGGTTCTACGAGGAGCCGCCGACCGAGGGCATGGAGGTCACCACCCACTGGGCGGACCTCTGGCTGAGCGCCGAGGACTGGTCCGACGCGTTCGACGCTCCGGACCCGGGCACCCCGCACAACGAGGCCCGCGAGCAGATCTGGGAGGAGCTGGCCACGATCCTGATGGACAAGCTGGACGACGGCGAGGGGGTCTCGCCCGAGCTGTTCCGCCGGTCGCTGCGGCAGGACCGGGAGCTGGTCGAGACGCTGAACCGGGCCTGGCCGCTGCTCGACCCGGCCGAGCTGGTCGGTGACCTCTGGTCGGTGCCCGCCTACCTGCGGATGTGCGCGCCCTGGCTCGAACCGGAGGAGGTCCGCAAGCTCCAGCGCAAGGACGCGCCCCAGGCCTGGACGGTATCGGACCTGCCGCTCCTGGACGCCGCCCGGCAACGGCTCGGCGATCCGGAGGCGGACCGGCGCCAACGCCGCCGGGAGGCCGCGGTCGCCGCCGAGCGTGCCCGCATGGCCGACGTCATCGGCGACCTGCTCCAGGCCGACGACGACGGCGAGAGCGCGGTGACGATGCTGCGCGGGCACGACCTCCAGGACACCTTGGTCGACGAGACGGTCCTGCCCGCCGCCGACCCGGAGCCGCTCGCCGGCCCGTTCGCGCACATCGTGGTGGACGAGGCCCAGGAGCTGACCGACGCGGAGTGGCAGATGCTGCTGCTGCGCTGCCCCTCCCGGAGCTTCACCATCGTCGGGGACCGCGCGCAGGCCAGACACGGGTTCACGGAGTCCTGGCCGGAGCGGCTGGAGCGGATCGGGCTCGACCGGAACACGGTCGCCTCGCTGAGCATCAACTACCGCACGCCGGAAGAGGTCATGGCCGAGGCCGAGCCCACGATCCGGGCCGCCCTGCCGGACGCCAACGTGCCCACCTCCGTCCGCAGCACCGGCATCCCCGTCCTGCACGCCCCGACCGCCGACCTGGACACCATCCTGGACACCTGGCTCGCCGACCACGCCGAGGGAACCACCTGCGTCATCGGTGCCCCCGACTTCGAACCACGCCCCCGGGTCCGGTCACTCACCCCGGAGCTCTCCAAGGGCCTCGAATTCGACCTGGTCGTACTCGTAGACCCGGAGTCCTTCGGCGGCGGCATCGAAGGAGCCGTCGACCGCTACGTCGCCATGACCAGGGCAACCCAACGGCTGGCGATCCTCACGAGCCCATGAGGCACATCGGCCCCGGCGCCGTGTCTGGCACGGCGCCGGGGCCCATCAACCGCTCGTTCGCGGTCAGTTCACCGGGGTCAAGGTCTCGGCACCGACAGCCGCAGCGAACCGCCGGAAGACGGGACCCCTACTACTTCGATGACCAAGTCACGTTCGTCGCCGGGGCTCGTGCGGCGGATTGCGCGCCGAGTTTTTCACGACGCCTGAGGCCTGTGCTCATCGTCTTGCGGTGCTCGGCATCACCGTCCAGCTCGGTGGCAAGCCCGCGCATCCTGCGACGAAATTAAGGGGGGGTCTGGCCGCGTCGGTTTCATGTCCCGCTGCCCAAAGCGATTTTGGAGGGCCAATGCCTCAGTTGTGGGTGGCCCCCGGCGCCGCGCGAGCGCGGCGCCGGGGGCCTGGGGACCGCAAAGTGGCCTGTCCCTGGCGAAGCCCAACGATCTTTGTGGCCTGGCCTGCCCGCTATCGATGCGGGTTTCCCCGCTTTCCCCGGTTTCCCCGCTCTCTCAGCTCGCTGAGAGAGCGGGGAAAGCCCGTGGGTCAGTTGTGGGCGTGGAGGTCGGCGTTGAGGCCGCCCCAGGAGCCGGAGCGGGCGATGACCTCGACGGCGCCGGTCTGGGAGTTGCGGCGGAAGAGGAGGTTGTCCTGGCCGGACAGCTCGACGGCCTTGGCCACGGTGCCGTCCGGGGTGGTGACCCGGGTGCCGGCGGTGACGTAGAGGCCGGCCTCGACCACGCAGTCGCTGCCGAGCGAGATGCCGATGCCCGCGTTGGCGCCGAGCAGGCAGCGCTCGCCGACCGAGACGACCTGCTTGCCGCCGCCGGACAGGGTGCCCATGATCGAGGCGCCGCCGCCGATGTCGCTGTGGTCGCCGACGACGACGCCCGCGCTGATCCGGCCCTCCACCATGGAGGTGCCCAGGGTGCCGGCGTTGAAGTTGACGAAGCCCTCGTGCATCACGGTGGTTCCGGCGGCCAGGTGCGCGCCGAGCCGGACGCGGTCGGCGTGGGCGATGCGCACGCCGGTCGGGGCGACGTAGTCGGTCATCCGCGGGAACTTGTCGATCCCGTACACGGCCAGCTGGCCGCCCTGGGCGCGCACGGCCAGGCGGGCCTGCTCGACCTTGTCGACCGGGACGGGGCCGATGCTGGTCCACGCGACGTTGGCCAGCAGCCCGAAGATGCCGTCCAGGTTCTGGCCGTGCGGCTTGACCAGGCGGTGGCTGAGCAGGTGCAGACGCAGGTACACGTCGTGGGTGTCGAGCGGCTTCTCGTCCAGCGAGGCGATGGTGGTGCGCACGGCGACCACCTCGACGCCACGGCGCGCGTCGACGCGCAGGGCCTCGGCCGCGCCGGCCCCGAGCTCGGCCTCGGCCTGCTCGGCGGTCAGTCGGACGGTGCCGGCCGGGCCGGGCTCGGCGGCCAGCGCGGGGGCGGGGAACCAGGTGTCGAGGACGGTGCCGTCGGCGGCGATGGTGGCCAGACCGGCGGCCACGGCGCCGTTCGCCGGCGTGGTGGATTCGAGCGAGGTGGATTCAGCAGTCACACCGTGCACGTTAACCAATGCGGGGCCTCGGTGCCGAACACGCCCACCGGACGGACGCGGGCGTCGGACCCGGTGGTCAGCGGCCCGTGGGGTGGGAAAACCGGATGTTCGGAGCCACCGTGCTGGGCAATACTTCCCCGGGTGTTCATGTCGATCTCCACCACCGGCAGCGCCGAGAACCCGGCCACGGATCTCGGGTTCCTGCTGCACAAGCACCCCGGCAAGCTCCAGCGGTTCACCACGTCGCACGGCGAGGCCCACGTCTTCTACCCCGAGGCGGGGGACGAGGTCTGCACGGCGGCGCTGCTGCTGGACATCGACCCGATCGCGCTGGTCCGCAAGGGCCGCGGCGACGGCAGGGGGCGCGGCGGCTCGCCCGACTTCGCGCTCGCCCAGTACGTCAACGACCGCCCGTACGCCGCCTCCTCGCTGCTCGCGGTGGCGCTGCGCACGGTGTTCCGGTCCGCGATGAAGGGCGCTTGCCCGGCCCGCCCCGAACTGCCCGGTCAGGCCCGTCCGCTGCGGATCGAACTGCCTGCCGTGCCCGTGAACGGCATCCCCGCGAGCGCCGTCCCCGCGAACGGCGTCCCCGCGAGCGCCGTCGGCGAGGGCGGTGGCCCGGCCCTGGTGGCCCGGCTGTTCGAGCCGCTGGGCTGGCAGGTCGAGGCGACGGCGATCCCGCTGGACGAGTCGTTCCCCGAGTGGGGCGAGTCCCGCTACGTGCGGATCGCGCTCTCCTCCGGGACGGTACGGCTCGCCGAGGCGCTCCAGCAGCTGTACGTGCTGCTGCCGGTGCTGGACGGGGCCAAGCACTACTGGGTCGCCCCGGACGAGGTGGACAAGCTGCTCGCCGCAGGTCAGGGCTGGCTGGCCGCCCACCCGGAGCGCGCCCTGATCACCCGCCGCTACCTGTCCCGGCGTTGGTCGCTGACCCGGGCCGCGATGGAGCGTCTGGAGCTGGCCCGGCTGGCGGAGGCGGACGACCGCGAGGTCGAGGAGATCGACAACGCGGTCGACGACCGGCCGGAGGAAGAACTCCAGGGGCCTCAGCAGGAGCAGGAGCCCCGGCAGCCCTCGCTCGCCGAGCAGCGCCGCACCGCGATCCTCACCGCGCTGCGCGAGACCGGCGCCGCCAAGGTCGCCGATCTCGGCTGCGGCCAGGGCGAGTTGCTCGGCGCGCTGCTCAAGGACCCCCGGTTCACCGGGATCCTCGGGGTGGACGTCTCCGTCCGGGCACTGCGGGTGGCGAGCCGTAAGCTGGGTCTGGAGCGGCTGTCGGAGCGTCAGGCTGCCCGGGTGTCGCTGGTCCAGGGCGCGCTCACCTACACCGACGCCCGACTGAAGGGCTTCGACGCGGCGGTGCTGTGCGAGGTGATCGAGCATCTGGACCTGCCCAGGCTGCCCGCGCTGGAGTACGCGGTGTTCGGGGCCGCCCGGCCGAGGACGGTCGTGGTCACCACGCCGAACGCCGAGTACAACGTCCGCTGGGAGAGCCTGCCGGCGGGCACCGTCCGGCACTCCGACCACCGCTTCGAGTGGTCCCGGGCCGAGTTCCGGGCCTGGGCCGAGAAGGTCGCCGCCGCGTACGGCTACACCGTCGAGCTGCGCCCGGTCGGTCCGGAGGACGAGGAGGTCGGCGCACCCACCCAGCTGGCCCTGTTCACCACAGCCCCGACCACGACGCCCGAAGGAGGCGAACCCCGATGACCGACGACACCACGGGCGCCACCGACACTGCCGACACCACCGACACCGCCCCGCGCCGCCTCCCCGTCACCGACGTCTCCCTCGTCGTCCTGATCGGCACCAGCGGCGCCGGCAAGTCCACCTTCGCCCGCCGCCACTTCCTGCCCACCCAGGTGGTCTCCTCGGACTTCTGCCGGGGCCTGGTCGCCGACGACGAGAACGACCAGTCCGCCTCCGCCGAGGCCTTCGACGTCCTGTACTACATCGTCGGCAAGCGGCTGGCGGCCGGCCGGCTGACCGTCGTGGACGCCACCAACGTCCAGCCCGAGGCCCGCCGGCGGCTGGTCGAGCTCGCCCGCGAGCACGACGTGCTGCCGATCGCGATCGTCCTGGACCTCCCGCCGGGGGTGTGCGCCGAGCGCAACCGTTCCCGCCCGGACCGGCAGCTGCCCGCCCACGTCGTCCCGCGCCAGCACCGCGAGCTGCGCCGTTCCCTGCGGGGCCTGGAGCGTGAGGGCTTCCGCAAGGTGCACGTCCTGCGCGGTGAGGCCGAGGTGGCGGCCGCCGAGATCGTGCTGGAGAAGCGCTACAACGACCTGCGTCACCTCACCGGCCCGTTCGACATCGTCGGCGACATCCACGGTTGCCGCGCCGAGCTGGAGACCCTGCTGACCCGCCTCGGCTACACCTTCACCCGGGACGCCGAGGGCCGCCCGGTGGACGCCGCCCACCCCGAGGGCCGCACCGCCGTCTTCGTCGGCGACCTGGTCGACCGCGGCCCCGACACCCCGGGCGTGCTGCGCCTGGTGATGGGCATGGTGGCGGCGGGCCACGCGCTCTGCGTGCCGGGCAACCACGAGAACAAGCTCGGCCGGGCGATGGCCGGCAAGAAGGTCACCGTCGCGTACGGCCTCCAGGAGTCGCTGGACCAGCTGGCCGGGGAGAGCGAGGAGTTCCGTGCCGAGGTCCGCGCGTTCATGCGCGGCCTGGTCAGCCACTACCTGCTGGACGGCGGCGCCCTGGTGGTCTGCCATGCGGGCCTGCCGGAGAAATATCACGGCCGCACCTCCGGCCGGGTCCGCTCGCACGCGCTGTACGGGGACACCACGGGTGAGACCGACGAGTACGGCCTGCCGGTGCGCTACCCGTGGGCGGAGGAGTACCGCGGCCGGGCGCTGGTGGTCTACGGCCACACCCCGGTGCCGACCGCGAGCTTCGTCAACAACACCATCTGCCTGGACACCGGCTGCGTCTTCGGCGGCAGTCTGACCGCGCTGCGCTATCCGGAGCGCGAGCTGGTGGTCGTCGAGGCCGAGCGCGAGTGGTATGCCCCGGTGCGCCCGCTGATCACCGACGCGCCGGGCGCCCGCGAGGGCCGTCCGCTGGACCTGGCCGACGTGACCGGGCGCCGGATCGTCGAGACGGGGCTGCACGGGCGGGTCGCCGTCCGGGAGGAGAACGCCGCGGCCGCGCTGGAGGTGATGAGCCGCTTCGCGCTGGACCCGCGGCTGCTCTCCTACCTGCCGCCGACCATGGCGCCGAGCGCCACCTCCCGCCGGGACGGCTACCTGGAGCACCCGGAGGAGGCCTTCCTCGGCTACCGGGCGGACGGTGTCCGGCACCTGGTCTGCGAGGAGAAGCACATGGGCTCGCGCGCGGTGCTGCTGGTCGCCCGGGACGATACGGCGCTGGAGCGGCGCTTCGGCGTGGCCGGCCCCGGTGCGATCTGGACCAGGACCGGCCGCGCCTTCCTCACGGACGAGGAGCTGACCGGCGCCGTGCTCGACAAGGTCCGGGCGGCCGCCGAGCGCGCCGGGCTGTTCGAGGAGCTGGCCTCCGACTGGCTGCTGCTGGACGCCGAGCTGATGCCCTGGTCGCTGAAGGCGGTGGAGCTGCTGCGCCGCCAGTACGCGTCGGTCGGCGCGGCGGCGGGCGCCGCCCTGCCGGAGGTGCTGTCCGCGCTGGAGCGGGCGGCCGGGCGCGGCCTGGACCTGGCCGACCTGACCGCCCGCCAGCGGCAGCGCGCCGCCGACGCGCGGGCGTTCACCGAGGCGTACCGGCGCTACTGCTGGCCGACCGAGGGTCTGGCGGGCATCCGGCTCGCGCCGTTCCAGCTGCTGGCCGCCGAGGGGGCGAACCTCGCGGTGCGTCCGCACGACGAGCACCTCGCCTGGATCGACCGCCTGGTGGACGCGGACACGGCCGGCGGTGACACGGCCGGCGCGGACACGGCCGAGGGCAAGGAGCCGCTGCTGCACCGCACCCGCCGGATCCTGGTGGACACCGAGGACGAGGCCTCGACGGCCGCCGCCACCGCCTGGTGGGAGGAGCTGACCGGGGCGGGCGGCGAGGGCATGGTGGTCAAGCCGCTGGCCTCGCTGGTGCGCACCGTGCGTGGCGAGGGCCGGTCGGGCGGCCTGGTGCAGCCCGGGGTGAAGGTGCGCGGCCGGGAGTACCTGCGGATCATCTACGGCCCGGACTACACCGAGCATCTCGACCGGCTGCGCCTGCGCACGCTGGGTCACAAGCGCTCGCTGGCGCTGCGCGAGTACGCGCTGGGCCTGGAGGCGTTGGACAGGCTGGCGGCGGGGGAGCCGCTGTGGCGGGTGCACGAGCCGGTCTTCGCGGTGCTCGCGCTGGAGTCGGAGCCGGTCGACCCCCGGCTCTGAGAGAGCCGGAGGATGCGCCGCGTGCCGGAGGGCGCCGAACGAGGGGAGTCCCGTGGCGGGGCTCCCCTCATCCGCCCCGCCGCTGCATAGAAATTCTGGACATCGTATACACTTACCCTTTCTCTCGGCACCATACCAGCACCATCACCTCAGGAGCCCGGCATGGCCTTCAACCTCCGGAACAGACACTTCCTCAAGGAACTCGACTTCACCCCCCAGGAGTTCCGCTTCCTGGTGGACCTCGCCGCCGGGCTCAAGGCAGCGAAGTACGCGGGCACCGAGCAGCCCCGGCTGCGCGGCAAGAACATCGCGCTGATCTTCGAGAAGACCTCCACCCGCACCCGCTGCGCCTTCGAGATCGCGGCCCACGACCAGGGTGCCACCACCGTCTACCTGGACCCGGCGGCCTCGCAGATCGGCCACAAGGAGTCCATCAAGGACACCGCCCGGGTGCTCGGCCGGATGTTCGACGGCATCGAGTACCGCGGCCACGGCCAGGAGGTCGTCGAGGAGCTCGCCGAGTACTCCGGCGTGCCGGTCTGGAACGGCCTGACCGACGAGTGGCACCCCACCCAGATGCTGGCCGACGTGCTCACCATCACCGAGCACACCGTCAAGCCGCTCCCCGAGGTCGCCCTCGCCTACCTCGGCGACGCCCGTTCCAACATGGGCAACTCGCTGCTGGTCACCGGCGCCCTGCTCGGCATGGACATCCGGATCGTCGCCCCCCGCGAGCTCTGGCCGGCCGAGGACGTGCGGAAGTCGGCCCAGGCCCTGGCCGAGGCGACCGGTGCCCGGATTACCCTGACCGAGGACGTGGCCGAGGGCGTGGCCGGCGCCGACTTCCTCTACACCGACGTCTGGGTCTCGATGGGCGAGCCCAAGGAGGTCTGGGCCGAGCGGATCGAGCTGCTCAAGCCGTACCAGGTCTCGATGGACACCGTCCGGGCCACCGGCAACCCGGCCGTGAAGTTCCTGCACTGCCTGCCCGCCTTCCACGACCTGGGCACGGTGGTCGGGCGGCAGATGTACGAGGCGACCGGCATGTCCGAGCTGGAGTGCACCGACGAGCTGTTCGAGTCGGCGCACTCCATCGTGTTCGACCAGGCCGAGAACCGGCTGCACACCATCAAGGCGGTCCTGGTCGCCACCCTCGGCTCCTGAGCCCAGGCACTCGGCTCCTGAGCCCAGGCCCAGGTCTGGTCCTCAGCCGTCGAGCTCGTCCAGCTTGACGCACCCCACCCGGTCGGCCGCCGCGTGCCCGCCCGCCGGGCTGCCCGCGTGCAGCACCAGCGAGCGCGCCTCGCCCGGTCGCGGCTGCCACGCCACCGTGGTGGTGGCGCTGCCCGCGCCCCGTCCGTCGGTGCGCAGCACCAGCCGCAGCTCGTTGCGCTCGTTGGCGTACGCCGGGTCGGTGGACGGCTGCACCGGGTCGATCCGGTCCTGGTAGTGCGGCCCGGAGGAGGCCGGATCGGCCCCGCAGCCGCCGGTATGCAGGTGCACCGGGAACTCGTGGTCGGGGGCGAGCCCGGTGGCCGTCAGGGTGAGCGCCGTCCGTCCGGGCACCGAGCGGTCGGTGACGATCCGGGCGTGCGAGCCGTACGGGACCAGATCGTTCGCGTAGCTGACGGCGGCCGGTGGGACGAAGGCGGTGGGCGGGTCGAAGGCGGCCTCGACCACCGAGACCGGGGAGGCGGCGGGGGTGAGCAGGGCCAGCGGCAGCAGGGCGGCGGCGAGCGGAGCGGGCATCGGGGGCGGGCCTTCCACGGTCGGGGCGACGGTCCCCCTGTTAACGGGTCGCAGCCCCCGAGGACACCCCGGTCCGCCGTCGCCCCCTCGCCGACCGGCGCTTCCGGTGGTGAGCTTGTGGGTGGTGCCGCCGATGGCGGCCGCCCGGACGACAGGCGGGTTCGGGCATGCACTATGGTTTATCTCGACATCGAGATAACTGCCCTTTACGATATATCTCGACATCAAGATACTTGCCGAGAGGCGCTCGCCGGCGATGCGGGATAGGTAAGCCTAAGTAAGGCTGACCTTACCACCGCGTGGCGGCCGGATACCGCACGAAGCACCCAGAAGGAGTCAGTCGTGTCCGCGAACAGCTTCGACGCCCGCAGCTCGCTGCAGGTGGGCGACGAGTCGTACGAGATCTTCAAGCTCTCCGCCGTCGAGGGTTCCGAGCGGCTGCCCTACAGCCTCAAGGTGCTGCTGGAGAACCTGCTCCGCACGGAGGACGGCGCGAACATCACCGCCGACCACATCCGGGCCCTGGGCAACTGGGACGAGAACGCCCAGCCGAGCCAGGAGATCCAGTTCACCCCGGCCCGCGTGATCATGCAGGACTTCACCGGCGTGCCGTGCGTGGTCGACCTCGCCACCATGCGTGAGGCCGTCAAGGAGCTGGGCGGCGACCCGGCCAAGATCAACCCGCTGGCCCCGGCCGAGCTGGTCATCGACCACTCGGTCATCGCCGACAAGTTCGGCACCAAGGACGCGTTCACCCAGAACGTCGAGATCGAGTACGGCCGCAACAAGGAGCGCTACCAGTTCCTGCGCTGGGGCCAGACCGCCTTCGACGAGTTCAAGGTCGTCCCGCCGGGCACCGGCATCGTCCACCAGGTGAACATCGAGCACCTGGCCCGCACCGTCATGGTCCGCGGCGGCCAGGCCTACCCGGACACCTGCGTCGGCACCGACTCGCACACCACCATGGTCAACGGCCTGGGCGTGCTGGGCTGGGGCGTCGGCGGCATCGAGGCCGAGGCCGCGATGCTGGGCCAGCCGGTCTCCATGCTGATCCCGCGCGTGGTCGGCTTCAAGCTGACCGGCGAGCTGCCGGCCGGCACCACCGCCACCGACCTGGTGCTCACCATCACCGAGATGCTGCGCAAGCACGGTGTGGTCGGCAAGTTCGTCGAGTTCTACGGCGACGGCATCGGCTCCATCCCGCTGGCCAACCGCGCCACCATCGGCAACATGTCGCCGGAGTTCGGCTCGACCTGCGCGATCTTCCCGATCGACGCCGAGACGATCAACTACCTGAAGCTCACCGGCCGTGACGAGCAGCAGCTCGCCCTGGTCGAGGCGTACGCCAAGGAGCAGGGCCTCTGGCACAACCCGGCGCACGAGCCGGTCTACTCCGAGTACCTGGAGCTGGACGTCTCGACCGTCGTCCCGTCGATCTCCGGCCCGAAGCGCCCGCAGGACCGCGTGATCCTGGCCGAGGCCGCCGAGAAGTTCGCCGAGGCGCTGCCGACCTACTCCGCCGAGGCCTCGAAGCCGACCGCCGTCGCCGCCCCCGACGGCTCGTCCTACGAGATCGACAACGGCGCGGTCGTGATCGCCTCGATCACCTCCTGCACCAACACCTCCAACCCCTCCGTCATGCTGGGCGCCGCCCTGCTGGCGAAGAAGGCCGTGGAGAAGGGCCTGCACGTCAAGCCCTGGGTCAAGACCACCCTGGCGCCCGGCTCCAAGGTCGTCATGGACTACTACGAGAAGGCCGGCCTGCTCCCGTACATGGAGAAGCTGGGCTTCAACCTGGTCGGCTACGGCTGCGTCACCTGCATCGGCAACTCGGGCCCGCTGCCCGAGGAGGTCTCGGCCGCCGTCAACGAGGCCGACCTGGCGGTCGTCTCGGTGCTCTCCGGCAACCGCAACTTCGAGGGCCGGATCAACCCCGACGTCAAGATGAACTACCTGGCCTCCCCGCCGCTGGTGGTCGCCTACGCCCTCGCCGGCAACATGAACGTCGACATCACCCGGGACGCCCTGGGCCAGGACGCCGACGGCAACGACGTCTTCCTCGCCGACATCTGGCCGTCGGAGCAGGAGGTCGCCGACACCGTCGCCGGCTCCATCGACGAGGCCATGTTCGACAAGGGCTACCAGGACGTCTTCGCCGGCGACCACCGCTGGCAGTCGCTCCCGGTCCCGACCGGCAACACCTTCGAGTGGGACGCCGAGTCCACCTACGTCCGCAAGCCCCCGTACTTCGAGGGCATGGCCAAGACCCCGAGCCCGGTGACCGACATCGCCGGCGCCCGCGTCCTGGCCAAGCTGGGCGACTCGGTCACCACCGACCACATCTCCCCGGCCGGCAACATCAAGCCGGGCACCCCGGCGGCTCAGTACCTGACCGCCAACGGTGTCGAGAAGCGCGACTTCAACTCCTACGGTTCCCGTCGTGGCAACCACGAGGTGATGATCCGCGGCACCTTCGCCAACATCCGCCTGCGCAACCAGATCGCGCCGGGCACCGAGGGCGGCTACACCCGCGACTTCACCCAGGCCGACGCGCCGGTGTCGTTCATCTACGACGCCTCGCAGAACTACCAGGCCGCCGGCATCCCGCTGGTCGTCCTGGCGGGCAAGGAGTACGGCTCCGGCTCGTCCCGCGACTGGGCCGCCAAGGGCACCGCGCTGCTGGGCGTCAAGGCCGTCATCGCCGAGTCGTACGAGCGCATCCACCGCTCGAACCTGATCGGCATGGGCGTCCTGCCGCTCCAGTTCCCGGAGGGCGAGAACGCCGAGTCCCTCGGCCTGACCGGCGAGGAGACCTTCTCCATCACCGGCGTGACCGAGCTCAACGAGGGCCGCACCCCGAAGACCGTCAAGGTCAAGGCCGGTGACAAGGAGTTCGACGCGGTCGTCCGCATCGACACCCCCGGTGAGGCGGACTACTACCGCAACGGTGGCATCCTCCAGTACGTGCTGCGCAGCCTGATCGGCTGAGTCCCGGCACAGGCCTAAAAGGGGCCGGACCGCACGTCGCGGTCCGGCCCCTTTCGCGTGCGCCTTCGCGTGCCGCTTTCCCATGCGCTCCCGCGTGCCGCTTTTGCATGCTGCGCCGGTTGCGTCCTACCCCTTGTGCGGTGAACGGCCGATGGACTAAACCTCTGTGGCATCTGGTCCAGACCATTTGACGTTGCCTCAGAGAACAGGTCCGGTATGCCCACTCGCGCCTCAGCCCTGCTCGCCGCCGCCACCGCTGCCGCGCTGCTCGCCGCCCCCGCCACCGCCGGCGCGGCCGACGGCCCGCACGGCCCGAAGCTGAAGGGCCAGCGGGTCGGCTACTTCACCCAGTGGGGCGCCGAGAGCTCCGCCAAGCGGGTCCAGGACTCCGGTCAGGCCGGCAAGCTCACCGTCATCAACTACGCCTTCGGCAACGTGTCCCCCGAGGGCACCTGCTTCGAGAGCAACGAGGCCGGCCAGGGCGACGCCCGCGACGACTACCAGCGCCCCTTCTCCGCCGCCCAGTCGGTGGACGGCGTGGCCGACGCCCCCGGGCAGCAGCTGAAGGGCCACTTCAACCAGCTGCGCAAGCTCAAGGCGAAGAACCCCCAGCTGCGCACGGTCATCTCGCTGGGCGGCTGGACCTGGTCGAAGTACTTCTCCGACGCGGCCGCCACCGAGGAGTCCCGCAAGAAGTTCGTCTCCTCCTGCGTCGACCTCTACCTCAAGGGCGACCTGCCGGTCCTGGCCGACTCCCCGGAGGGCGGCAAGGGCGCGGCCGCGGGCGTCTTCGACGGCATCGACATCGACTGGGAGTACCCGGGCGGCGGCGGGGACGAGGGCAACGTGGTCCGCCCCGAGGACGGGCGCAACTTCACCCTGCTGATGGAGGAGTTCCGCGGCCAGCTGGACGCGCTGAGCGGCAAGAAGGGCAAGCACTACCTGCTGACCGCCGCCGTCGCCGCCAACGAGACCGTCGCCGACCGGCTCGAACTGCCGCAGCTGAGCGAGTCCGTGGACTGGCTGAACGTGATGACCTACGACCTGCACGGCCCGTGGGAGGGCAAGGGCCCGGCCAACCACCAGGCCCCGCTGTACTCCGACCCGACCGACCCGGACCCGCGACAGCGCAGCGCCGACACGGCCGTCGACCACTACCAGGACCGCGGCATGCCCTCCGAGCAGCTCGTCCTCGGCGCCCCGCTGTACGGCCACGGCTGGACGGGCGTCGCCCCCGGCACCCGCGGCGGCCTCTACCAGAGCGCCACCGCGGCCGCGCCGGACCGCTCGTACCAGGAGATCAACGCGCTGCCGGGCAAGGTCTACCTGGACCGCGACCACGGCGCGTCCTGGAAGTACGACGGCACCACCTTCTACAGCTACGACACCGCCGACGTGCTCACCGCGAAGGCCCGCTACACCCGCTGGAACGACCTGGCCGGGGTGATGGTCTGGTCGCTGGACGGCGACGACGCCCAGGGCAGCGCGATCGCCGCCCTGGACCGCGGCCTGAGCCGTGGCTGACGCCGGAAACGGCGGAGGGGCCCGCCGTCGCGACGGCGGGCCCCTCCGGGGTGTGCGTCAGGGCCGGTCGCAGGCCTGCGCCCGCAGCGCCCGGGCCAGGTCGTCCCGGCGCTCCAGCACCAGGCGGCGCAGCGCCGGCGCGGCCTGCGGGTGCCCCTCCAGCCAGGCGTCGGCCTCGGCCAGGGTCTGCTCCCCGGTCTGGGCGATCGGGAAGAAGCCGCCGACGATCCGCATCGCGATCTCGATGCTCCGCTCGGCCCAGATCCGCTCCAGCAGCTTGAAGTACGGCGCCGCGTAGAGAGCGGTCAGGTCACGCTGGGCGGGGATCGAGAAGCCCCCGGTGTTGGCCTCGACCAGGGCGCTCGGCAGCTCGTCCGAGTCGATCACCGCCGACCAGGCGGCGGCCTTGGCCTCCGCGGTGGGCCGGGCGGCCAGGCACTCGGTGTGGTGCCGCTTGCCGCTCGCGGTGTTGTCGGCCGCCAGCTCGGCGGCCAGCTCCTCGTCGGTGGCCTGGCCGGACGCGGCCAGCGCCAGCCACAGCGACCAGCGCAGCTCCTGGTCCACCTCCAGGCCGTCGATCCGGGCGCTGCCGGACAGCAGGCCGCGGACCAGGCCGAGGTGCTCGGCGCCGCCCGCGGTCTGGGCGAGGAAGCGGGCCCAGGCCAGCTGGTGGTCGCTGCCCGGGACGGCGGCGCGCAGCTCGCGCAGCGCGCCGTCGGCGAGCAGCCGGCCGCCCTCGCCGCGCCAGGCCGGGTCGGCGTACAGGTCGACGGCGGTCTTGGCCTGGGCGTGCAGCGACTGGAGGACGCCGATGTTGCCCTCCTGGCCGGCGAAGCGCAGCACCAGGGCGACGTAGTCCCGGGCCGGCATCAGACCGTCCCGGGTGAGGTTCCAGACGGCCGACCAGGCGAGCGCCCTGGCCAGCTCGCCGTGGATGTCGCCGAGGCCGGTGCGCAGGCTCTCCAGTGACTCCTCGTCGAAGCGGATCTTGCAGTACGTCAGGTCGTCGTCGTTGAGCAGCACCAGCGCCGGGCGGGCCAGGCCGACCGCCTCGGCGACCGCCGTCCGGGTACCGGTGACGTCCAGCTCGATCCGCGCGGTGCGCACCAGGGCGCCCTCCGCGTCCCGGTCGTACAGGCCGACCGCGATCCGGTGCGGGCGCAGCACCTCGCCGTCCTGGAGCACGGCCAGCTCGGTGATCCGGCCCTCGGCGTCGGTGGTGACCTGCGGGGTGAGCGCGTTGACCCCGGAGGTCTGGAGCCAGGCGGCGGCCCAGGTCTTGAGGTCGCGGCCGCTGGTCTCCTCCAGCACCTCCAGCAGGTCGCCCAGCTCGGTGTTGCCGAAGGCGTGGCGCTTGAAGTAGCGGCGGGCGCCCTCGAAGAACGCCTCCGAACCGACGTACGCCACCAGCTGCTTGAGGACGGAGGCGCCCTTGGCGTAGGTGATGCCGTCGAAGTTGAGCTTGGCGTCCTCCAGGTCCCGGATGTCCGCGGTGATCGGGTGGGTGGTGGGGAACTGGTCCTGCCGGTAGGCCCAGGCCTTGCGCTGGTTGGCGAAGGTGATCCAGGCCGAGGAGTAGCGGGTGCGGGCGCCGATCAGGCCGTAGGAGCCCATGAAGTCGGCGAAGGACTCCTTCAGCCACAGGTCGTCCCACCAGCGCATGGTGACCAGGTCACCGAACCACATGTGCGCCATCTCGTGCAGGATGACGTTGGCCCGGCCCTCGTACGCGGCGTCGGTGACCTTCGAGCGGAAGACGAACTCCTCGCGGAAGGTGACGCAGCCGGGGTTCTCCATCGCGCCGATGTTGTACTCGGGGACGAAGGCCTGGTCGTACTTGCCGAAGGGGTACGGGTAGTCGAACTCCTCGTGGAAGAAGTCGAGTCCGAGCTTGGTGACGCCGAGGATCTCGTCCGCGTCGAAGTACGGGGCCAGCGACTTGCGGCACATCGCGGAGAGCGGGATCTCCAGCGCGGTGCCGTCGGCCAGCTCACGGCGGTAGTGGTCGCGGGCGACGTGGTACGGGCCGGCGACGACGGCGGTGAGGTAGGTGGAGATCGGCTTGGTCGGCGCGAACTCCCAGGTGCGGGCGTCGCCTTCGGCGGTGACCTTCTCGTGCGGCGCGTTGGACCACACGTCCCAGGCGGCCGGCGCGGTCACGGTGAACGTGAACGGGGCCTTCAGGTCGGGCTGTTCGAAGTTCGCGAACACCCGGCGGGCGTCGGCCGGCTCGTAGTGGGTGTACAGGTAGGTCTCGCCGTCCACCGGGTCGACGAAGCGGTGCAGGCCCTCGCCGGTGCGGCTGTAGGCGCAGTCCGCCTCGACGGTCAGCACGTTCTCGGCGGCCAGGCCGTCGACGTGCACCCGGGCGCCGTCGTAGGCGGTGGCCGGGTCGAGGGCGCGGCCGTTCAGGGTGACCGAGCGGACGGCCGGGGCCAGCAGGTCGAGGAAGGTGTCCGCACCGGGCTGGGAGCAGCGGAAGGTGACGGTGGTGGTGGAGCGGAAGGTGCCGGCCGCCCGGTCCGGGGCCGAGGTCACGTCCAGCCGGACCTGGTAACCGTCCACGGCCAGGATGCTGGCCCGCTGCTGCGCCTCGTCGCGGCTGAGGTTCTTGCCCGGCACGGCGGTACTCCTTTGTCCGGCTCGCACGGTGGTGCGCCAGTGGATGGTGCGGTCTCGGCGCGGGTGTGTTCCGCGCGGGCTCATCCTTTCACGCCTCGCTCCGTCAGTACCATTGCACAGACCGCCGTGCCCGCACCGGAATCAGCGGCGTGGAGCGGATGTTGGCGTTCGGGGGTGGAATACCTCCCTGCCTCGGATCACCTCACGAAGGACGACACCCAGTGACGACTGCCGCTGAGCGCAAGACCGCCGACTTCTGGTTCGACCCGGCCTGTCCCTGGGCGTGGATGACGTCCCGCTGGCTGGTCGAGGTCCAGCAGCTGCGTCCGGTCGACGTGCGCTGGCACGTGATGAGCCTGTCGGTGCTCAACGAGCACCGGGACCTCCCGGAGAGCTACCGCGAGCTGCTGGACAACGCCTGGGGAGCGGTGCGGGTCTGCATCGCCGCCGCCGAGCGGCACGGGCCGGACGTGCTCGGCCGGCTCTACACCGAGCTGGGCCTGCGCTTCCACAACCAGGGCCTGCCGCAGAACCGGGAGACCATCGAGGCCGCCCTGGTGGCCGCGGGCCTGCCCGCCGAGCTGGCCGACGCGGCCGGCACGGACGCGTACGACGAGGCCCTGCGCGCCTCGCACAAGGAGGGCATCACCCTGGTCGGCGAGGACGTCGGCACCCCGGTGATCGCGGTCGAGGGCGTGGACGGCGAGCGGGTCGCCTTCTTCGGCCCGGTGGTCACCCCCGCCCCGAAGGGCGAGGCCGCGGCCCGGCTGTGGGACGGCACCCTGCTGGTGGCCTCCACCCCGGGCTTCTACGAGATCAAGCGCACCCGGACGGCCGGCCCGTCCTTCGAGTGAGCCCCGAGTAGCGGGCGCGGCGAGGGCCCGGTACCGATCGGTACCGGGCCCTCATCGTGCCGCACGTGCGTCAGGGTCAGCTCAGGGCGGCGGCAGCGTCCCGGCGCTGCTTGACCAGCCCGATGCCGGTGAACACCGCGACGAGCACGCCGGCCGCGTACAGCTGGGCGCGGTTGCCCGGGGTGGTGGTCATCAGGGCGAGGATGCCGGCCACCGCGGCCATCGCGATCCAGGTCAGGTACGGGTAGCCCCACATCTTCACGGTGAGCAGCTCGGGCGCCTCACGCTCCAGCCGGCGGCGCATCCGCAGCTGGACCACGCAGATGAACAGCCAGACCACCAGGATCGCCACGCCGGTGGTGTTCATCAGCCAGGTGAACACGGTCTCCGGCCAGAACTTGGCGGCCAGCACGGCGCCGAAGCCGAACAGGCAGGAGGCCAGCACGGCCCGGCGCGGCACCCCGCCGCTGACCTTGGCCAGCGCCTTGGGGCCCTGGCCGCGGCCGACCAGCGAGAACGCCATCCGGGAGGCGCCGTAGATGTTGGCGTTCATCGCGGACAGCAGCGCGACCAGCACCACCACCTGCATGATCGCCCCGGCGGCGGGCACCCCGAGGTGGCTCAGCACGGTGACGTACGGGCCGTCGGAGACGACCTTCGGGTCCTTCCAGGACACCAGGGTGACCACCAGGGCCATCGAGCCGATGTAGAAGATCGCGATCCGCCACACCGCGGTGCGCACGGCGTTGGCGACGTTCTTCTTGGGGTCGTCGGACTCGGCGGCGGCGATGGTGACGGTCTCCAGACCGCCGTACGCGAAGACCGAGGCGACCAGGCCGACGATCAGTCCCTCGACGCCCTTGGGCAGGAAGCCGCCCTGGCCGGTGAGGTTCTCGACGCCGGGGGCGCCGGGGCCGATCACTCCGGCGATGCCCAGCCCGCCGAGGACCAGGAAGGCGATGATCGAGGCGATCTTGATCGCGGCGAACCAGAACTCGAACTCGCCGAAGTTCTTCACCGCGGTGAGGTTGCTGGCGCAGAAGAAGGTCATGAACAGCGCGACCCAGACCCAGGCGGAGACGCCCGGGATCCAGCCGTTGACGATCTTCCCGGCCGCGGTGGCCTCGGCGGCGACACCGCAGCAGAGCATCACCCAGTACATCCAGCCGGAGGTGATCCCGGCCCAGGGGCCGAGCTCCTTCTCGGCGTGCACCGAGAACGAGCCGGAGGCGGGGCGGGCGGCCGACATCTCACCGAGCATCCGCATGATCAGCATGACCAGGAGGCCGGAGAGCACGAACGCGAGGATGATCGCCGGGCCGGCGGCCGCGATGCCGGCGCCGGAGCCGACGAAGAGGCCGGCGCCGATCACGCCGCCGAGGGCGATCATCGACAGGTGGCGCTGCTTCAGCCCGTGGGTGAGCTGCTGTCCCGACGCCGGGCTCGCGGCCGGTTGGGCGCCGCTGGGCGTCCCGGTCGCCGGAGGTGCGGAGGTGGGGGCCATAAGGGGTGGTTCCAGACTGCCGTGCGATAAGCGGTACGAGTTGTCCAATATCCGGCGCCACCCCTGTCCATGCCAAAGATGATCGATCAGGGCTCACCATGCGGACCTCGCCGGAACCCAGCGTGATCACCAGGTAACCAGTTGTCGATCTCGGTCGGTTTCGACAACCCCCGAGGTCAGGGGTTTGTCCGAAACCGACCCGTTCGCCCAATGGATCACCACGTAGGTTCACAGGTGATCACCCACCTGTTCCCGGAGGAGCCCCGATGGCCACCGCCACCACCCCGACACCGCGCCGCGCCGTCCTCGCCGACCTGCTGCCCGCCGCCTCCACCCGCCTCGGCACCCAGGCCCGCGACCTGGCCCTGGTGGTCGGCGGCGCCGCGCTGACCGGCGTGGCCGCCCAGCTGTCGGTCAACGTCCCCGGCTCGCCGGTGCCGGTCACCGGCCAGACGTTCGCCGCCCTGCTGGTCGGCACCGCGCTCGGCGCCCGCCGCGGCATCGCCTCGCTCGCGCTCTACCTGCTGGCCGGCATGGCGGGCCTGCCCTGGTTCGCCGAGGGCACCTCGGGCTGGGCGATGCCCTCCTTCGGCTACGTGCTCGGCTTCGTCCTCGCCGCCGCCGTCACCGGCGCGCTGGCCCGCCGCGGCGCCGACCGCACCCCGGTCAACACCGCCGTCACCATGGTCCTCGGCAGCCTGGCCATCTACGCCGTCGGCGTCCCGTACCTCGCCCTGACCCTGCACGTGTCGCTCGCCCGCGCCGCCGAGCTCGGCCTCTACCCGTACCTGGTCGGCGACGCCCTCAAGGCCGCCTTCGCCGCCGGCGCCCTGCCGCTGGCCTGGAAGCTGCTCGGCAAGCGCTGACCCGCCAGGCCTGCGAGCCCCCATCCGGCGCACCCGTTGTCGGGCCCGGGCGCACCCGCATGCCACACTCATGGCATGCGCGTGTACCTGGGCTCCGACCATGCCGGATACGAACTGAAGAACCACCTCGTGGAGTGGCTCAAGGGGGCCGGCCACGAGCCGGTCGACTGCGGGCCGCACATCTACGACGCCGAGGACGACTACCCGCCGTTCTGCCTGCGCGCCGCCGAGCGCACCGCCGCCGACCCGGAGGCGCTGGGCATCGTGATCGGCGGCTCGGGCAACGGCGAGGCGATCGCCGCCAACAAGGTCAAGGGCGTCCGGGCCGCGCTGGCCTGGAGCACGCAGACCGCCGAGCTCGGCCGTCAGCACAACAACGCCAACGTGATCTCCATCGGCGGCCGCATGCACACGCAGGACGAGGCCACCGAGTTCGTCGAGGTCTTCCTCAAGACCCCCTACAGCGGTGAGCCCCGGCACACCCGCCGGATCGAGATGCTCAGCGAGTACGAGACCACCGGCGAACTCCCGCCGATCCCGGCCCACCACCCCCAGGGCTGATCCCCCCACCCGACCTTCCCGGCGGCCGGCCGCACACTCCCGTGCGACCGGCCGCCGCCGGCGCCGGGGCGCTCACAGGCCCCGCGACGGCTGTGGGATCGGCCACAGGACCGGCGCGCGGACACACCCGCACGCGGGGCGCGTACACCGACCGCCTGGTTCGTACGCCCCAACCCGCACACGCCTCCTGACGGCACACCCACCACCCTCCCGATCGGCCGAATCCCGCCCCGCACCCCGCGCTCCGGCGACCGCGCCCGCCCCCGGCCCGTCGACGCCGGGCGGTACCCGTGGATAGGGTCGGACCCCATGGCTGGCAGAGCGCCGGGCACCAAGCCCCAGACGACTGCGACGAGGCCCGGCGCCGCCCCGGCGTCCGAGCCCGTGACGGCCCGGTTGCGCAAGAGGGTCCGCCGGGTCCGCCGAAGGCTGCGCACGGCCGGTGTCGACTACTTCCGCGGCGGCGCCGCCGACTGGCCGGTGCTCTGCGCACTCGCCCTGCTCGTCCCGGTGCTGATCCTGCTCAACATCTGGATGCCCGACTGGGCCCCGCCCACCTCCCTGGTCCTGCCGATCCTGGCCGGCGCCCTGCTGCTGCGCCCCGGCAGCCTGGTGGTGCTCTACGCCCTGGCCGCGCTCGGCCTCTCCTCCGAGTCCGTGATCCACACCGGCCAGCGGGTCGCCAGCGACAACCCCGAGGCCTACCTCTACGGCGTCACCCCGGGCGCCGCCCTGGTGGTCGGCGCCGCCGGCGTCGGCGGCCTGCTGCTGGCCCAGTTCCGGGCCCGGGTCGGCGTGCCCTGGTGGGGCGGCTCCACCATGCTGTTCGACCTGCGCGAGCGGCTGCGGGTGCAGAGCCGGGTGCCCGCGCTGCCGGACGGCTGGCACGCGGACATGGCGCTGCGTCCGGCCGGCGGCCAGTCCTTCTCCGGGGACTTCGTGGTCGCCGCCCGCACCGGCCCCGGCCAGCGGCTGCTGGAGGTGGTCCTCGCGGACGTCTCCGGCAAGGGCATGGACGCCGGCTCCCGCGCCCTGCTGCTCTCCGGCGCCTTCGGCGGCCTGGTCGGCTCGCTGCCCGCGCACGACTTCCTGCCTGCCGCCAACGGCTACCTGCTGCGCCAGTCCTGGGACGAGGGCTTCGCCACCGCCGTCCACCTGGTGCTGGACCTGGACACCGGCGAGTACGAGCTGCTCTCCGCCGGGCACCTGCCGGGCATGCAGCGCCTGGCGGGGGAGGGGCGCTGGGAGGTCAAGCAGGCCGAGGGCCCGCTGCTCGGGATCTACGACGGCGCCAAGTTCGAGGGCGTGCGCGGCCGACTGAACCGGGGCGACGTCCTGATGCTCTGCACCGACGGCATGGTCGAGGCGCCGGGCCGGGACCTCGGGGAGGGCATGGACCGGCTGATGGGGGAGGCGGACCGGCTGGTGCCCGGTGGCGGCCCCGGCACCGGCGCGGGCGCCGCGGCCGCGCTGATCGAGACGGTGGCCCGGGACATCAACGACGACCGTGCCCTGCTGCTGCTCTGGCGCGACTAGCGCCGCGAGACCCCGCGAGCGGGCGAGTCACAGCCGGCGCGACTGTCAAGCCTGGTAGCTGATCTTCAGCCAAATCGGACGCCCCGTCGGCGGACCGGACCAGCGGCTTCCGTTACCCGCCCCCGGTCGTCTTCCCGCCGCTCAGCACGCCCCCGCCGACGGTTCGTCAAGACCGCTCCGCTATCGTCCCGGTCGGCGGAAACTCGTCTCGCATCGCAGGATATGGCGTTGGACTGACTTTCAGACCTTTACGCAATCGGCACGGTCGACCACACTGAGTCCGGGCGGGACTGTTCAGGATTCGGGGGATTGGGGGCGTCACATGCGGCACGACAGAGAGCGTTCGACCGTGGGCTCCTTCGCCGGCGGTGTGCCGGACGGTCCGCGGTTCCGCCTCGGGACCGTCGGACAGGCCGGGGTCCGGCTTTCGCAGGTGCCGCCGGGCGGTGGCACCCCGCTATGAAAACGAGGAAGTGAGTCCGGGTGGCACTCTCCGTCTCCGCACTGGTCCTGTTCGCGATCCTGTGCATCATCTTCATCCGCAACAAGCAGATGAAGATCCCGCACGCGATCGTCGCCGCCCTGTTCGGCTTCATGCTGCACGAGACCACGGTCGCGTCCTCGATCAACTCCCTGCTGTCCAACCTGGCGCACAGCATCTCCGGCATCACCGGAGGCTGACCCGGTCGGCCCTGCGCCCCGCTCGCCCCGGGCGTCATCAGGCGAGCGGGCGAGTCACGGCTACCGGTCGGCCCGTCCGGCCCTCCGCCAGCGAGCGAACAGTCCCCGGGGGCGGGCCGCCGCCGGGGTCGGGACGCGCATCGGTGCGGGTGCCTCGGCACCCGCCGACGCGTGCTGCCCCGCTGCCTCCGGTTCGGCCGTCAGCAGGACGAACAGCCTTGCCCAGCACAGTCGTTCACCCCGTGGCCAGTCCAGCGCGCGCAGCGCCGCCGACGCCGCCTCGGACACCTCGCCGCCCACCCGGACCTCGGCGACGTCGTCCCCCGCCTTCCCGCCCAGGAAGAGCTTGACGCCCACCGGCCCGGGCCCGGTCAACTCCGCGCGCAGCGCGGGCGCCAGCGCCGGCAGCACCCGGTGCTCGGCCAGCCAGCCCGCCAGGTGCTCGTTGCCGAAGCCGAACACCGCGGCCGGCCCCTGCACCGCGCGCCAGCCCGGGAGCTCGGGCAGGTCCGGGTGGTCGGCGTGCACCCCGTGCCGCTCCGCCTCCTCGACCAGTACCGAGGCGGTGGTGGTCGCCCACATCTTCACCGCGTTGGCGAGCTTCTCCTCCTCGGTCTTGCCGAGTCCGGCCGCGCAGTCCCACACCACCGGGGCGTCCGCCCGGCCCAGGTGCAGTACGAAGCCGAGGTCCACGTGCCCGGCGCCGTCGTCCCCGGGGTGCTCGCGCACCGCCACCGCCGTGGTGCCGGGGCCGCGGACCACCTCGCCGTCCGGGCGGAACACCTGGCCCAGCCGCGCCATCTCCAGGACCACACAGCGCTGTATGACGGCCAGTCGCTCCTGCGAACGCACCGGGACTCCTCCACCTCGGGAGCGCCGCGCCGGATCGCGCTCGAACTGCGCTCGAACGCCGCCGAGGCTATCGGCCCGGCAGCCCACCGGGAAACCATCCGGGCCCTATGGCCCTCCGGTCGCGGAAATGTGCCGAATGCCCCACTTTGGGCAGCGGAACCCGACCGCCGTCCGCCCGGAGAGCCCGCATGCCCCGCACCACCGCCCCGGCCCCGCCCGTCCTCCTCGCCCCCGGCCCGCCACCGTTCGGCCCAGCCGCCGACGGCCTGGTCGCCGAAATCGAGGCCTACCTCGCCTCGCTGCCCGCCCCCGCGCGCACCCCGGTGCCGTACGTCTGCCCGTATGGCAGCGTCCTGCGGCCCTGGCGGGCCGGCCACCCCGAGCCCCGGGCCACCCTGCTCGACCGGGCGCTGCACCGGCCCGCCCGGCCCGTCCCGGTCAGCGCGGCCGACCACCTGCGACTGGCCTCCCGCTACATCGGGGCGCACGGCTGGCTCCAGGGCGCGATGTGGGACGCGGCCGGCCGGGTCTGCCTGCTCGGCGCGCAGGCCGCCGTCCTGGCACACGGCTACGGCACCCCGGCCACCGTCCGCACCGCCCGGGTGCAGCTGATGGAGGTGCTGCACGCCACCGGCCGCCCGGCGCGCTCCCCGGACGAGTTCAACGACCGGCCCGGCACCCGGGAGGGCGACGTCCACCAGCTGCTGGACCGGGCCGCCGCCCGGGCCGCCCGGCTGGGCCTCTGAGGCCGGGGCCCGCGCCCGGACCCGGAAACGTCGACGGCCCCGGCGTGCTGAGCACACCGGGGCCGGACCGAAGAGCGGGCGACGAGAATCGAACTCGCGTGACTAGTTTGGAAGACTAGGGCTCTACCATTGAGCTACGCCCGCACGAGCCTCCGAACCGTCACCGGCCGGAAGTTCGGGGGACAGCCTACCTGGTCCGGGCGCCCGAATGCACACCGCATCGCGTCACACCCCCTGCGCGCCCGCGCGGTATAAGCCGCGTTCGCGCCCGCGCGGAACAAGCGGAAGAAGTCGGCGAACCCCTGCAGGCCCGGCGTGTACGCTTCCTCTCGGCACCACGGGGTGTGGCGCAGTTTGGTAGCGCGTCCGCTTTGGGAGCGGAAGGCCGTCGGTTCGAATCCGGTCACCCCGACAGTGCGGCAGGGTCTCGCCCACCGGGGCGGGGCCCTGTTCTGTATCGGACCTCCACGACGGCGATACGGTGGCGTCTGGCGTCCGCCTTTCGTGGTACCGGTAGGATGGGGCGCTGGCGGTAGTCCCTGTGGCGTCCACCCAGGTCAACCGCACGAGGGCGAGGAGTCAAGCTCACCGTCCACCCCACGGGAGATGCAGCTCCAACCGCCCATCGCCCGTCTCGTCCGACCCCCCTTCCGGCTCCGGCCGGGTGACGGGGACGGGCGGAGACAACCCGACCGCAAGCCCATAGGAGACCAAACCGTGAAGAGCGCCGTCGAGACTCTGAACCCGACCCGGGTTCGACTCACCGTCGAGGTGCCCTTCGAGGAGCTCAAGCCCAGCCTCGACGCGGCGTACAAGAAGATCAACCAGCAGGTCTCGGTCCCGGGCTTCCGCAAGGGCAAGATCCCGAACCGGGTCATCGACCAGCGCTTCGGCCGTGGTGCCGTGCTGGAAGAGGCCGTCAACGACGCCCTGCCGCGCTTCTACACGCAGGCCGTCGACGAGGGCAAGATCGAGGTCCTCGGCCAGCCCGACATCACCAACATCGAGGGTGTCGAGAAGATCGCCGATGGCGGCGACCTGAAGTTCACCGCCGAGGTGGATGTCCGCCCGGAGATCACCCTGCCGGAGTTCTCCTCCATCGAGGTGACCGTCGACCCGATCGTCGTCGCCGACGAGGACGTCGACAAGTCCCTGGAGCAGCTGCGCGAGCGCTTCTCCTCGGTCAAGGACGTCGAGCGCGCCGCCGCCGCCGGTGACATCGTGGTCGTGGACCTGGTCGCCAAGGTCGACGGCGAGGTGCCGGACGACGGCACCGCCAGCGGCGTCAGCTACGAGATCGGCTCGGGCCGTCTGATCGACGGCATCGACGAGGCCGTCGTCGGCCTGTCGGCCGGCGAGGAGAAGACCTTCGAGACCGAGCTCAAGGGTGGCACCCAGGCGGGCAAGACCTCCGAGGTCACCGTCACCGTCACCGCCGTCCAGGAGAAGGAGCTGCCGGAGCTGGACGACGAGTTCGCCCAGCTGGCCAGCGAGTTCGACACCCTGGAGGACCTGCGCGCCGACTCCCGCAAGCGCCTTGAGCGCATGAAGGAGTACGACCAGGCGACCCAGGCCCAGGAGAAGGTGCTGGACGCGCTGCTCGGCCTGGTTGAGATCGAGTACCCCGAGAAGCTCCTCAAGGACGAGATCGAGACCCGCAAGCACAACGTGGAGCACCACCAGCTCCAGCCGATGGGTCTCACCGTCGACGCCTACCTGGAGACCCAGGGCAAGACCCGTGAGGAGTGGGACGCCGAGGTCGAGGAGCAGGCGAAGAAGGGCATCAAGACCCAGTTCGTCCTGGACCAGATCGTCGCCAACGAGGAGCTGGGTGTTAACCAGGAGGAGCTGACCGAGCACCTCATCCGCCGCGCCGCCGGCTCGGGCCTCACCCCGGACCAGTTCGCGCAGCAGGTCGTCCAGGGCGGCCAGGTTCCGCTGCTGGTCGGCGAGGTCGCCCGCGGCAAGGCCCTGGCCACCGTGGTCGAGGCCGCCAAGGTCGTCGACACCGAGGGCAACGAGGTCAACTTCGACGACGAGGACGAGACGGCCGAGACCGTCGAGGCCGCCGCCGAGGACGCTGCCGAGGAGAAGACCGAGGCCTGAGTGCCCCGGTAGCCCCCTGAGGCAACCCAGCGGGCCCGGACGCCGTAAGGTGTCCGGGCCCGCTGTCGTCGGGTCCCGACTCCGCCACGACCCTGCGCTCACAGCGAACAGTTCTGCGTGAGGGATTCTGCGGCCCGGCCTGCGCGTTAGGGTCCTTGGACAGCACCAATCACGACGTGATACCCGAAGCTGTGCACCATCGTGACGGCCGTGGAGCGACCGTCCAACCCGACTGAGCAGGTGGCAAGTGACGTTCCCGCAGATCCAGATGCCTGGCCCGATGGCGCCGCACGCCGCCGCTGGTGACGTGCTCGGCGGCCTTGGCGACCAGGTCTACAACCGGCTGCTCAACGAGCGGATCATCTTCCTCGGCCAGGCAGTCGACGACGACATCGCCAACCGGATCACCGCGCAGCTGCTGCTGCTGGCCGCGGACCCGGACAAGGACATCTTCCTCTACATCAACTCCCCGGGCGGCTCGATCTCGGCCGGCATGGCGATCTACGACACCATGCAGTACATCAAGAACGACGTCGTCACGATCGCGATGGGCATGGCCGCCTCGATGGGCCAGTTCCTGCTGACCGCGGGCGCCCCCGGCAAGCGCTTCTCGCTGCCGAACTCGACCATCCTGATGCACCAGCCCTCCGCGGGCCTCGGTGGCTCCGCCACCGACATCCGCATCCAGGCGGAGCAGCTGCTCCGCACCAAGAAGCGGATGTCCGAGCTGATCGCCCAGCACAGCGGCCGGTCCTTCGACCAGATCACCGCGGACTCCGACCGCGACCGCTGGTTCAGCCCGGAGGAGGCCCTGGAGTACGGCCTGATCGACGCGATCATGCACAGCGCCGCGGATGTCCCCGGCGGCGGCGGCACGGGCGCTGCCTGAGCTTCGGCCCGTCCCGCGAGACCACAGCCCCAACGCCCCGGAGGACAAGGACCCCCATGAACATCCCCAGCCTGTCGGCCGCCAAGGCCCGCGTCGAGGACATGCGCGCCGAGGGCCGCTACATCGTGCCGCGCTTCGTCGAGCGCACCACGCAGGGCATCCGCGAGTACGACCCGTACGCCAAGCTGTTCGAGGAGCGGATCATCTTCCTCGGCTCGCAGGTCGACGACGTCTCGGCGAACGACATCATGGCGCAGCTGCTGTGCCTGGAGTCGATGGACCCGGACCGCGAGATCCAGATGTACATCAACTCGCCCGGTGGCTCGTTCACGGCCCTGACGGCCATCTACGACACCATGCAGTACGTCAAGCCGGACATCACCACGGTCTGCATGGGCCAGGCGGCCTCCGCCGCGGCCGTGCTGCTCGCCGCCGGCACCCCCGGCAAGCGGATGGCGCTGCCGAACGCCCGGATCCTGATCCACCAGCCGTACACCGAGACCGGCCGCGGCCAGGTGTCCGACCTGGAGATCCAGGCCAAGGAGATCTTCCGGATGCGCGAGCAGCTGGAGGAGATGCTCTCCAAGCACTCCAAGAAGTCGCCGGAGCAGGTGCGCGAGGACATCGAGCGCGACAAGATCCTCACCGCCGAGGAGGCCGCCGAGTACGGCCTGATCGACCAGATCATCACCACCCGCAAGACCTCGCTGACCTCCTGAGGTCGGCACCCTCCCGCCCGCCATCGGACGGGAGGGGCCATCGGGGCGGGCCCGTAGGACGGCATCTGTTCGGTATCAATTCGCCCAGGGCGTAGGGCAGACCTGGCGAAGAGGCCGGAATCACGGGCCCGACAGAGTACCGTCGGATACCGAGACCGAGCGCCCTCGGCGTTGACGGTCCACAGCACCAGGCCCCGGAACCCTGCGGGGCCCCTGGCGAAGGGGAAGCACCTCGTGGCACGCATCGGAGACGGTGGCGACCTGCTCAAGTGCTCGTTCTGCGGCAAGTCGCAGAAGCAGGTGAAGAAGCTGATCGCCGGACCAGGCGTGTACATCTGCGACGAGTGCATCGACCTGTGCAACGAGATCATCGAGGAGGAACTCGCCGAGACCTCCGAGGTGCGCTTCGAGGAACTCCCGAAGCCGCGCGAGATCTACGAGTTCCTGGACCAGTACGTGGTCGGCCAGGACCTCGCCAAGAAGGCGCTGTCGGTGGCGGTCTACAACCACTACAAGCGCGTCCAGGCCGGCGAGGCGGGCCGCAGCGGCGGCAACGGCCGCGAGGACGCCATCGAGCTGGCCAAGTCCAACATCCTGCTGCTGGGCCCCACCGGCTCCGGCAAGACGCTGCTGGCGCAGACCCTGGCCCGGATGCTCAACGTGCCGTTCGCGATCGCGGACGCCACCGCGCTGACCGAGGCCGGCTACGTCGGCGAGGACGTCGAGAACATCCTGCTCAAGCTGATCCAGGCGGCCGACTACGACGTCAAGAAGGCCGAGACCGGGATCATCTACATCGACGAGATCGACAAGGTCGCGCGCAAGAGCGAGAACCCGTCGATCACCCGGGACGTCTCCGGCGAGGGCGTGCAGCAGGCCCTGCTGAAGATCCTGGAGGGCACCACCGCGTCGGTGCCGCCGCAGGGCGGGCGCAAGCACCCGCACCAGGAGTTCATCCAGATCGACACCACCAACGTGCTGTTCATCGTCGGCGGCGCGTTCGCCGGCCTGGAGCGGATCATCGAGGGCCGCGCGGGTGCCAAGGGCATCGGCTTCGGCGCCAACATCCGCTCCAAGCGGGAGTCGGACGCCAGCGACCACTTCCGCCAGGTGATGCCCGAGGACCTGGTGAAGTTCGGCATGATCCCCGAGTTCATCGGCCGGCTGCCGGTGATCACCAGCGTGCACAACCTGGACCGCGAGGCGCTGCTCCAGATCCTCACCGAGCCGCGCAACGCGCTGGTCAAGCAGTACCGCAAGCTCTTCGAACTGGACGGCGTGGAGCTGGAGTTCTCCCGGGACGCGCTGGAGGCGATCGCCGACCAGGCGATCCTGCGCGGCACCGGCGCGCGCGGGCTGCGGGCCATCATGGAGGAGGTGCTGATGTCCGTGATGTACGAGGTCCCCTCGCGCCAGGACGTCGCCCGCGTGGTGGTCACCGGGGACGTGGTCTCCAAGCACGCCATCCCCACCCTGGTGCCGCGCGACATGATCAAGCGCGAGCGCCGCGACAAGAGCGCCTGACCCCAGGGCTCCACGAACAACGGGAAGGGCCCCGCACCGTTTCGGTGCGGGGCCCTTCGTCGTTGCCGCGGGTGTTACTTCGCCACCTCGGCGACCGCGCGCAGGTCGCGGGTCTCGGCGGCGAGCTTGTCCAGGTCGGGCTTGCCGCCGTCCTCCGGCACCCGCATGACGATGGCCAGGCTGCTGCTGTCGGCCCAGGCGCACAGCCCGATGTCACCGTCGGACTCGGTCATCACGCCGCACTCCATGGTGCCGCCCTTGGGCCCGGCGTCCACGCTGTGCCGGTCCGTCACCTTCGTGCCGTCACCGGCCGCGCCCTTGAAGGCCGAGTCCAGCTCCTGCTTGGGCAGCAGGACCTTCCCGTAGACCCCGACCACGATGAGCTGCGGCTCCGACTTCGAGTCCTCGTACATCCCGGCCACGCCGGTGGGCTTCCAGTTGCCGTCGCCCTTGCCGATGCTGTCGGTCATGGACTTCTCCATGGCGTCGGTGACCGCGCTGTCGTTGCTGAGCTTGAGGTCCTTGAAGGCGGCCGGCAGGACGACCTTCTCGGTGCCCGCGTTGCTGGCCACGTTCCAGGCGAAGTACGCCAGCGCGCCGCCGCCCAGGAGCAGGACGGCGGCGATGGTGCCGAGCACGATCCACAGCGTCTTGCGGGACTTGCGCGGCGGCACCGGCGCGTACCCGGCGTAGCCCGGGTGGCCGGCCTGGTCGGGCGCGGGGTAGCCGGCCTGGCCGGGCTGGCCGTAGGGCTGGTTGGCGGGCGGCACCGGGGCGCCGTAGGGGGTCTGCTCGGTCACTGGGCAACTTTCACGCGTCATTGGGGCCCGATGGTGCAGAAACGTTCCTCCCATCGGGCGAGTGCCGCGCACGCTACCGCACGGGGCCCACCAGGGGTGAGAGCGGTCCGCGGACCGAAAGCGGTTCGTGACCCTCTCCCCGGTTACGTAAACTGTGCGTCGTGACCGACACGACGAACCAGCGCCCCGTGAGCACCTCTGCCGGGGACGAAGCAGCCACCCTCCCGACGACCTACACCCCCGCGGACGTAGAGGGCGAGCTGTACGAGCGCTGGGTAGACCGTGGGTACTTCACCGCGGACGCGAAGAGCGACAAGCCGCCGTTCACCGTCGTCATCCCCCCGCCGAACGTCACCGGCAGCCTGCACCTGGGCCACGCCTTCGAGCACACGCTGATCGACGCCCTGGTCCGCCGCAAGCGCATGCAGGGCTACGAGGCCCTGTGGCAGCCCGGCATGGACCACGCCGGCATCGCCACCCAGAACGTGGTCGAGCGCGAGCTCGCCAAGGAGGGCAAGTCCCGCCACGACCTGGGCCGCGAGGCCTTCGTCGAGCGCGTCTGGAAGTGGAAGGCGGAGTCCGGCGGCCAGATCTCCGGCCAGATGCGCCGCCTCGGCGACGGCGTGGACTGGTCCCGCGAGCGCTTCACCATGGACGAGGGCCTGTCCCAGGCCGTCCAGACGATCTTCAAGAAGCTCTACGACGACGAGCTGATCTACCGCGCCGAGCGCATCATCAACTGGTGCCCGCGCTGCCTGACGGCCATCTCGGACATCGAGGTGGAGTACCAGGACGACGACGGCGAGCTGGTCTCGATCCGCTACGGCGAGGGGGACAACTCCATCGTCGTCGCCACCACGCGCGCCGAGACGATGCTGGGCGACACCGCGGTCGCCGTCCACCCGGAGGACGAGCGCTACCAGCACATGATCGGCACCGAGATCGAGCTGCCGCTCACCGGCCGCCGGATCCCGATCGTCGCCGACGCCCACGTCGACCCGGAGTTCGGCACCGGCGCCGTCAAGGTGACGCCCGCGCACGACCCGAACGACTTCGAGATCGGCCAGCGGCACAACCTGCCGAACATCGCCGTCATGGACGAGCACGCCGTCATCACCGTGCACGGCCCCTTCCTCGGCCTGGACCGCCTGGAGGCCCGCTCGGCGATCGTCGCCGCGCTGCGCGCCGAGGGCCGGATCGTCGCCGAGAAGCGCCCGTACGTCCACTCGGTGGGCCACTGCTCGCGCTGCAAGACCACCATCGAGCCGCGGCTGTCCATGCAGTGGTGGGTCAAGGTCGGCCCGCTCGCCAAGGCCGCCGGTGACGCGGTCCGCGACGGCAAGGTCAAGATCCACCCGCAGGAGATGGAGAAGCGGTACTTCGACTGGGTCGACAACCTGCACGACTGGTGCATCTCGCGCCAGCTGTGGTGGGGCCACCGCATCCCGGTCTGGTACGGCCCGAACGGCGAGATCGTCTGCGTCGGCCCCGACGAGCAGCCGCCGACGGGCGAGGGCTGGCACCAGGACAGCGACGTCCTGGACACCTGGTTCTCCTCCGGCCTGTGGCCGTTCTCCACGCTCGGCTGGCCGGAGCAGACCGAGAGCCTCGCGAAGTTCTACCCGAACTCCGTCCTGGTGACCGGCTACGACATCCTGTTCTTCTGGGTCGCCCGGATGATGATGTTCGGCCTCTACGCAATGGACGGCACCCCGCCGTTCCACACCATCGCGCTGCACGGCATGGTCCGTGACCAGAACGGCAAGAAGATGTCGAAGTCCTTCGGCAACGTGGTCAACCCGCTGGACTGGATGGACAAGTACGGCTCCGACGCGCTGCGCTTCACGCTGGCGCGCGGTGCCAACCCGGGCGTCGACGTGCCGATCGGCGAGGACTGGGTCCAGGCGGCCCGCAACTTCGCCAACAAGATCTGGAACGCCACCCGCTTCGCGCTGATGAACGGCGCCACCGTCGAGGGCCCGCTGCCCGCGCCGGAGGAGCTGACCGCGACCGACCGCTGGATCCTGTCGCGCCTCAACAGCACCGTCGCCGAGGTGGACGCGCTGTACGACGACTTCCAGTTCTCCAAGCTCTCCGAGGCGCTGTACCACTTCGCCTGGGACGAGGTCTTCGACTGGTACGTCGAGCTCTCCAAGACCACCCTGGCCAAGGGCGGCCCGCAGGCCGACGCCGCGCGCCGGGTGCTGGGCGAGGTCCTGGACGTCACGCTGCGGATGCTGCACCCGATCGTGCCGTTCGTCACCGAGACCCTGTGGACCACGCTGACCGGCGCCGAGTCGCTGGTCATCGCCGAGTGGCCGCAGGACAGCGGCTACCGCGACGCCGCGGCCGAGGCCGAGATCGCCACGCTCCAGCAGGTGGTCACCGAGGTCCGCCGGTTCCGTTCGGACCAGGGCCTCAAGCCGGGCCAGCGGGTCCCGGCCCAGCTGGAGCTGGCCGGCACCGTGCTGGCCGTCCACGAGGACGCGATCCGCTCGCTGCTGCGGCTGACCGTCCCCGAGGAGGGCTTCGCGGCCACCGCCTCGCTGCCGGTCGCCGGTGCGACCGTCGCGCTGGACCTCTCCGGCACCATCGACGTCGCGGCCGAGCGCAAGCGCCTGGCCAAGGACCTCGCGGCCGCCGAGAAGGAGAAGGCCCAGACCACCGCCAAGCTCGGCAACGAGGCCTTCCTCGCCAAGGCGCCGGACGAGGTGGTCGCCAAGATCCGTGGCCGTCAGGAGGCCGCCGAGGCCGACATCGCCCGGATCACCGCCCAGCTCGCGGCGCTGCCGCAGGGCTGAGCCCCGTCGTTCCCCCGAGGGGTCGCACACCGCAACACGCGGGGTGCGGCCCCTCGGGCGTTTTCCGGAGCGCTTCCGGACTCGGCTTCTCGGGGCACTTTCACTACACCAAATAGCCCATCAGCATTGCTCCCTTCCGGCGAATTATCATCCTGCGACCGGGTGAGGTCTTATTCCGAGCGAATTGATTCCGGTCTTGCCCGCGCGGGTTCACGGAAGTTTTCAGGTCCGCTGTGTACCGTGTGCACGGAGTTTCCGAATGGGCGTTTCTGCTGAGCGTTCCTGCTGAGCGACGGACGGGAGGGTACGGCGTGGTGGTGACCGAGGAGTTGGCCGACGAACTGCCTGCCGAGGCGGTCGAAGAGGCCAAGGCCAGGGCGGCGACCCTGCTGCTCGCCTTCCGGCACGGGAACCAGCTCGCGTTCGACACGGAGCTGGACCTGCTGCTCGCCGAGCACGCCGAGCGCGAAGTGACCACCCTGCTCACCTGGATCGCCGCCGAGGCGGTCCGCAAGGCGTACGCCCCCGAGGTCGGGGACAAGGTGCTGCGGGCGATGGTCCGGCGGGCTCCGGAGGACACCGGCGCGGTCGACGTGGACGAGGAGACCGCCAACGCCGCCCAGCTGATCGAGGCGGTGGCGGCCGGCGAGGTGGCCGAGGTCCGCGGCCTGGTCGCCGCGACGCCCGACACCACCTTCCTGCTCGGTGGTCTGCTCCAGGGCGTCGCGATGATGCTGCCGCTGCTGCCGGACGGTGAACTGGCCGAGATCACGGCCGAGTTGCGCCGCCGGCACGGCTCGGTCGCGCAGGTGCCGGAGGCCCGGGCCGGGGTCTGAACCCGGGCCTCCGGGCCGGGTCACGGCATGGCGTGCAGGTGTGCGCCGATGGTGCCGGCGACCGGGTTGCCCGCCGAGGCGTCCCAGTTGGTCGACCAGGTCATCGCGCCGCCGATGCCCGGCCAGGTGGTGTCCGGCTTGTAGCTGCCGCAGTTGGTGCCGGAGGCCAGGCAGTCCAGCGCGTTGTTCACGGTGCCGGCGGCGAGGTATCCGCCGCCCGCGGCGCTGGTGGAGGCCGGCACCCCGAGGCCCACCTGGTCGGGCCGCAGCCCGCCCTTGAGCTGGACGCAGGCCAGCGCGGTGAGGAAGTTCTCGGTGCCCTGTGAGTAGACGTTCCCGTCGCAGCCGTTCATCGCACCGGAGTTGTAGTACTGCATGTTGACGATGGTGAGGATGTCCTTCACGTTCAGCGCCAGCTTGAAGTACTCCATGCCGGTTGACTGCATGTCGATCGTCTGCGGAGCCATGGTGAGGATGAATCCGCTCCCCGCCTTGGCGGCGAGGGCGTGCAGCGCCTGGCCCATGTACGTGGAGCTGATGCCGTTCTCCAGGTCGATGTCGATCCCGTCGAAGCCGTAACCCTGCATCAGCGCCCAGGCGGTGGCGGTGAAGTTCGCGGCGGAGGCGGAATCGCCGACCCAGACGGTGCCGTTCTGGCCGCCGATCGAGAGCACCACCCGCTTTCCGGCTGCCCGCTTGGCCGCGATGTCGGCCTTGAACTGGGCGTCGGTGTAGCCGCCGAGGCGGGAGGAGAGGGCGGGGTCGAGGGTGAAGCTCAGGCCGCCGCGGGTGGCCGTGGCGTCGGCGAAGGAGACCGCGATGATGTCGTAGGCGGCCGGGACGTCGCTGATCCGCTGGACGGTGGCGCCGTTGTCGAAGTTCTGCCAGTAGCCGGTGAGGATGTGCTTGGGCAGGTTCGGGGGCTTGCCGGTGGAGGTGGGCGTCGGGCTCCCGGTGCCGGGGTCCGTCGGGCTTGGCGAGGGCGAGACGGTCGCGGTGGCGGTCGGGCTCGGGGAGGGCTGAGGGCCGCCGGGGCCGAGCAGTGAGACGTCGTCGGCGAGGAAGGCCGGCTGCCCGTACCAGCCGTGCAGGTAGACGGTGACGCTGGTGGTGTCGGGGCCGGTGGTGAAGCCGGTGCTGAGCCGGTTCCAGCCGGTGCCGCCCGGCGTCCAGGTGCTCGGATCGGTGCCGCCGGTGCCGCGGGCGCCCAGGTAGACGTAGGAGCCCTGGACCCAGGAGCTCAGGGTGTAGGCGGAGTCGGGCTTCACCGTGACGGTCTGGGCGCACTCGCCGGTGTCGCTGCCGCTCGGGGTGGACTGGAGGGCGTACGAGCCGGAGTGGGCGGTGGTCCGGACGGTGCCGTTCGAACAGGTCCAGCCGGACAGGTTCCCGGTCTCGAAGCCGCCGTTGGTGATCAGGTCGGTGTCCGCGGCGTGGGCGCCGGTGCTGTCGGCGAGCGCGAGGCCGCTCAGGCCGAGGGCGATGGCGCTGGCGCCGGCGAGCAGTGGACGCAGGGCGCGCGGGCGCCGGTGTCGGGCAGGTGGCATGACTCCATCTCCTGTGGGGGAGGCCCGGCGGCGTCTCGTGGGGGAGTGCGCCGTCCGGGGTGTCCGTGCGGGTGCGGGAGCTACCGACAACTCAAGTCCCGGTCGGGAACGGAGACTTGCCTCACAAGGTGGAGTAGACCAATCTGCCTGTCAAGGGCGCCTAGGCGGCCTGCGGCAGGGCCCGTGCCCCGGCGGGCCCGGCGAGCGCGGCGGTCAGCGCGGCGATCCGGGCCGAGGCCAGGCCGTCGCCGTACGGGCTCGGGGTGGCCGCCAGCCGGGCGAGCCGCTCGGGGGTGTCGACCAGCCAGTCGCGGGCCAGCGCGCCCAGTTCCTCGCCGGGCCGCACCAGCGCGGCGAAGCCGGCCGACACGGCCTCCGGGCGCTCGGTGGAGCGGCGCACCACCAGCAGCGGGCGGCCGAGCACGGTGCACTCCTCCTGCACGCCGCCGGAGTCGGAGACCAGCAGCGCGGCGTGGCTCGCCAGGCCCAGGAAGTCGCCGTAGCCGACCGGGCCGGTGACGGCGAGGCGCTCCAGCAGGCCGTCCAGCCCGAAGCGCTCGACGGCGGCCCGGGTGCGCGGGTGCATCGGGAACAGCACCGGGGTGCCGGTCCGGGCGATCCGGTCCAGCTCGGCGAGCACCGCGCCGAGCGCCTCGGCGGTGTCGGTGTTCTCCGGGCGGTGCACGGTGGCCAGCACGTACCCGTCCGGGAGCAGTCCGTGGGCGGCGAGCAGCGCGGCGCGGGCGGCCTCGTCGGGCAGCTGACGGCGGACCACCTCGACCACGGTGTTGCCGGTGAGCGCGATCCGCTCCTCGGCCAGGGACTCGGCCCGCAGGTTGGCGACGTTCTCCCCGGTGGCGGCGCAGAGCAGGTCGGAGACGTGGTCGACCATCACCCGGTTGTGCTCCTCGGGCATCGCCCGGTCGAAGCTGCGCAGCCCGGCCTCGACGTGGACCAGCGGGATCTCCCGGGCGTTGGCGGCCAGCGCCCCGGCCAGGGTGGCGTTGGTGTCGCCCTGGACGACCACGGCGACGGGCCGGTCCTCGGCGAAGGCGGCGTCCAACTGGCCCAGCGACTGGGCGATCTGGCCGGCCCGGGGGCGGCCGCCGACACCGGTGAGCAGCTCGGGCCGGGGCAGGTCGAGGTCGCGCAGGAAGCGGCCGGACATCGCCTCGTCCCAGTGCTGGCCGGTGTGCACCAGCCGGGTGGCGGCGCCGAGTTCGTGGATCAGCGGGGCCAGCTTGACCAGCTCGGGGCGGGTGCCGAGGACGACGGCGACGCTGGACGGGGGCAGGCACGGGCTCATGCGGGACTCCGGTGGGACGGCGTGCGGGGGGAGGTGCGGGGGGAGGGGAGGCGGGCTCAGGATTCGAGCGCGGTGGGGGCGCCGAGGGCGACCTTCTCGGCGTTGCGGCGGGTCTTGGCCCAGCCGTTGCGGCCGAGCAGCATCCGTACGGCGGCCCGGGTGGCGACCACGAACAGGTGGTAGGCGTAGATCCAGACCAGGACGCCCCAGAGGAGCCCGGTGAGCCGGCCGCGGTCGGGGTGGACGAGCCGGCGGTAGGCGAAGCCCCAGAACACCATCGGCAGGGTGGCGAGCACGAAGACCAGCAGCATCCACGGGCCGAAGCGGAGCTGGAACTCGGCGGTCTCCTCGGGGAAGAGCACCAGTCCGGCGCCGGTGATCCCGAGCGAGAGCGGGAAGAGCAGCACCAGCAGCACGCAGATCACCGGCTGGAGGAAGGTGTAGAGCACCTCGGCCTTGCCGGCCGGGGTGTAGTGGGGCGAGCGCAGCACCCGGCCGGTGTAGCGCAGGCACTGCATGTTGCCCTGGGCCCAGCGGGTGCGCTGGGTGAGGAAGCGGCGCAGCGAGACCAGGCCCTCCTGGGAGACCTGGGCCTCGGTGACGTGGGTGAGCCGCCAGCCGGCCAGTCGCAGGTCGAGGCCGGACTCGTAGTCCTCCAGCAGGGCGCGCTCGGGCCAGGGGCGCCCGGCCCGGCCCTCCTCGACGGTCAGCGAGTCGAGGGCGGTGAGCCGGACGAACTGGCCGTTGCCGCCGAGGCCGACGCTGCCGGTGCGGCGGCGCAGCAGCTGCATGCCGGCGTTGTTGGCCTGGAACTCGATGTCCTGCATCCGGGCCAGGGCGCGGGCCAGGGCGTTGGCGGCCTTGCCGCGGCCGGGCAGCGGGAGTTCGTCGTCGGCGTTGCGCATCCGGACGCCGATCTGGACGGCGCCGGTGTCGGGACGGCCGAGCGCCTTGGCGTTGCAGACCTGGGCGAGGGTGCCCGGGTCGAGCTGTCCGTCGGCGTCGACCACGCCGATCACCACCCGGGAGCGGTCGGTGGACTCGGGCAGCCAGGCGGAGATCTCCCGGTAGGCGGCGTTGAGGGCGGCGCCCTTGCCGATCCGGGCGTGCGGGCGGCGGCGCTGGACGAGGTGGATCCGCGGGTCGCGGGCCGCGGCGGTGAGCACCAGCTCGCGGGTGGCGTCCTCGCTGTCGTCGTCGATCACCCACAGGTGGGCCTCGGGCGCGCCGGCCCGCAGGCCGTCCAGGGTCTGGGTGACCACGGCCTCCTCGTCGCGGCAGGGAATCACCAGGTGCCACTGGAAGGCGGCGGGGTCGCCGGGCTGGGCGGGGCGGCTGTGCCGGAAGGCGTGCCGGGAGCCGGCCCAGTACACGAGGAAGCGCCCGAAGACCATGGCCATGTAGCCGACGAGGGCCAGCGAGATCAGCCCGGCGAGCCAGACGACGGTGTCCTGGCGAAGCGTGATCCATTCGTGCAGGGCGTCGGGCATGGCGCGGTGCTCCCCGTGATCAAAGGCTGAGATCTCCTATCGGCTGCGAATCGATGCTTCATTGCGGTTCAAGTCGCCAAATCGACAGTAAGGGGAGGAAATTGGATGATCATGTAAAAGAAGGGGCAAAGTGGTCGTTCTCACCCCTTGAGGAAGACCGGCCAGCGCTCCGTAGACTGTGGACGTGAGCGACAAGGCCGACCCGAACCCGTACACCCTCCGCCCCGCCGATGGCGACACCGGCGACGCCCTGCGCGACGTCGAGGTGGAGCTCTCCAAGCGCTGGCCGGAGAACAAGCTGGAGCCCTCGCTCGACCGGATCGAGGCGCTGATGGACATCCTGGGCCAGCCCCAGCGGTCCTTCCCCTCCATCCACATCACCGGCACCAACGGCAAGACCTCCACCGCCCGGATGATCGAGCAGCTGCTCAACGCCTTCGAGCTGCGCACCGGGCGCTACACCAGCCCCCACGTGGAGTCCGTCACCGAGCGGATCAGCCTGGACGGCGCCCCGATCACCCCCGAGCGCTTCGTCGAGGTCTACCGCGACATCGAGCCCTACGTGCAGATGGTCGACGCGGCGCAGCCGGTGCCGATGTCCTTCTTCGAGGTGCTGACCGGCATGGCCTACGCCGCCTTCGCCGACGCCCCGGTGGACGTCGCCGTGGTCGAGGTCGGCATGGGCGGCTCCTGGGACGCCACCAACGTCATCGACGCCGCCGTCGCGGTGATCACCCCGATCGGGCTGGACCACACCGACAAGCTCGGCGAGACCACCGGCGAGATCGCCGTCGAGAAGTCCGGGATCATCAAGTCCGGTTCCGTCGCGGTCGTCGCCCAGCAGCCGCTGGACGCCGCCCAGAGCATCCTGCGCCGCGCCGTGGAGGTGGACGCCACCGTCGCCCGCGAGGGCATGGAGTTCGGCGTGATCCGCCGTGAACTCGCCGTCGGCGGCCAGCTGGTGACGCTGCGCGGCCTCGGCGGCGAGGAGTACGAGGACGTCTTCATCCCGCTGCACGGCGAGTACCAGGCGCACAACGCGGCCCTCGCCCTGGCCGCGGTCGAGGCCTTCTTCGGCGTCGGCGGCGCGCGCGGTGGGCAGCTCGACGTGGACAAGATCCGCCAGGCCTTCTCCGGCGTCTCCTCGCCGGGTCGCCTGGAGGTCGTCCGCCGCAGCCCCACGATCATCCTGGACGCCGCGCACAACCCGCACGGCGCCCGCGCCACCGTCGCCGCGCTCGGCGAGTCCTTCGGCTTCACCCGGCTCGTCGGCGTGATCGGCACCTCCGGCGACAAGGACGTGGCCGGCGTGCTGGAGGCCTTCGAGCCGATCCTGGCCGAGGTCGTCATCACCCAGAACTCCACCCACCGCGCGATGGACGTCGACGCGCTCGCGGCCCTGGCCGTCGACGTCTTCGGCGAGGACCGCGTCCAGGTCGAGCCCCGGCTCGACGACGCCATCGCCGCCGCCGTCACCCTCGCCGAGGAGGAGGGCGACCTCGGCGGCGCCGGGGTGCTGGTCACCGGTTCGGTCATCACGGTGGGCGAGGCCCGCCTGCTGCTCGGAAGGAAGTGACATGAGGACGCTCTGCTCCTCGACCTTGATCGGCGAAGCGCTGTTGATCATGTTCGCGGCGCTGGTCGCGATGCGGCTCTCCGACGTCTCCGGCGCGGAGATCTGGACGGTCAGCGGCATCGCGATGGCGCTGTGCGTCCTGCTCTGCGGCATGATCAACCGCCCCGGCGCGGTGCAGATCGGCTGGGCGCTGCAGATCGGCCTGATCGCCAGCGGCTTCATCCTGCCGAGCATGTTCGGCCTGGGCGTCGTCTTCGCCGGCCTGTGGTGGTGCTCGGTGCACTACGGCCGCAAGGTGGACGACTTCAAGGCCGCCCGGGCCGCCGCGGAGGCCGCCGCCGTACAGGCCTGAGGCCCGGACCGGCCGACCGACACGCCGTGTACGCAAGGTAATCTCTGCCTTGTCGGCGCTCGTCGACCCGACTGTCTGCCGAACCGAATCCCCAGGAGACGCACCGTGTCCCAGCGCACTCTCGTCCTGCTCAAGCCCGACGCCGTCCGCCGCGGCCTGGCCGGCGAGATCATCAGCCGCATCGAGCGCAAGGCCGGCTGGCGCTTCGCCGCCATCGAGCTGCGCACCTTCGACCGGGCGACGCTGGAGCAGCACTACGCGGAGCACGTCGGCCGCCCGTTCTACGAGCCGCTGCTTGAGTTCATGACCTCCGGCCCCTCGATCGCGCTGATCGTCGAGGGCGAGGAGGTCGTGAAGGGCATCCGCATGCTCGCCGGCGCCACCAACCCGCTGGAGGCCGGGGCCGGCACCATCCGCGGCGACTACGCGACGATCACCCGCGAGAACCTGATCCACGCCTCCGACTCCCCGGAGTCCGCCGAGCGCGAGATCAAGATCTTCTTCCCCGCGCACGCCTGACCCCGCCCGGGCGACACGCCCGGCGGGAACGGGCGCGACACGCCCGCAGGACCTTCGTGCCGCCCCGGTCGGGACCATTGGCCCGGCCGGGGCATTCTTATCGTGAAATAGGGAACTGGCGGCGCCGACACGGCGTCCCAATCCTCGGAGAAGCGATCACGCCCCGGACAATGGACGGCATGCCCCACGTCGACGTCCCTACCGCGCCGCGTGACTACGATGGACGCGACTCAAGGGCCCGGTAAGGCAGCTCAACTGGTCTCCGCCCAAGCGTGGGCGCGCGCATTCGTCCACCCCCCCTATGAACTCCGAGCCCGGGAAGGCACCCACACCCCATGGCGAGCAACCTGTCGTTCATCGGCCGCGACTTGGCGATCGACCTCGGAACAGCCAATACGCTGGTGTACGTCAGGGGCAAGGGCATCGTTCTGAACGAGCCGTCCGTCGTCGCGGTGAACACCAACACCGGCGGGATCCTCGCGGTCGGCGCCGAGGCCAAGAAGATGATCGGCCGCACCCCGGGCAACATCGTCGCCATCCGCCCGCTCAAGGACGGCGTGATCGCCGACTTCGAGATCACCGAGCGGATGCTGCGCTACTTCATCCTCAAGATCCACCGCCGCCGCTACCTCGCCCGCCCGCGCGTCGTCGTCTGCGTGCCCTCCGGCATCACCGGCGTCGAGCGCCGCGCCGTCATCGAGGCCTCCTCGCAGGCCGGCGCCCGCCAGGTGCACATCATCGAGGAGCCGATGGCCGCCGCGATCGGCGCCGGCCTGCCCGTCCACGAGGCCACCGGCAACATGGTCGTCGACATCGGCGGCGGCACCACCGAGGTCGCCGTGATCTCCCTCGGCGGCATCGTCACCGCCCAGTCCATCCGGGTGGCCGGCGACGAACTGGACAACGCGATCGTCCAGCACATCAAGAAGGAGTACTCGCTGCTCCTCGGCGAGCGCAGCGCCGAACAGATCAAGATGAGCATCGGCAGCGCCTTCGGCCTCGAAGGCGAGAAGGACGAGCACGCCGAGATCCGCGGCCGCGACCTGGTCAGCGGCCTGCCCAAGACCGTGGTCATCTCCGCCGCCGAGGTCCGCGAGGCCATCGACGAGCCGGTCAACGCGATCATCGACGCCGTCAAGACCACCCTCGACCAGTGCCCGCCCGAGCTGGCCGGCGACGTCATGGACCGCGGCATCGTGCTCACCGGCGGCGGCGCCCTGCTGCGCGGCCTGGACGAGCGGCTGCGCCGCGAGACCGGCATGCCGATCCACATCGCCGAGAACCCCCTCGACTCCGTCGCGCTCGGCTCCGGCAAGTGCGTCGAGGAGTTCGAGGCCCTCCAGCAGGTACTCGACGCTTCGCCGCGTCGTTGACAGGCCGCCGCACCGCCGGCACCACGCGCCACATCCGACACTCGACTGAACGGGCCGCCGCCCGGGCCCCACAGCCCCGGGCGGCGGCCAGGTACGAAGGGGCAGTACCAGCACCGTGAGGGACACACGAGAGAGCCGGCTGCTGCTCATCCTGCTGGTGGCCGTCGCCTTCGCGCTGATCACCGTGGACATCAAGGGCGGTGAGGACTCCCCGCTCGGCCCGGCCCGACACGCCGCCGCCAGCGTCCTCGGCCCGGTCGAGCGCGGCGCCGCCACCGTCGTCGACCCCGTCGCCGACACCGTCCGCGCCTTCCGCGACGCCGCCACCAACAGCGGCCGCACCGACCAACTCGCCCGCGAGAACACCGAACTGCGGCAGAAGCTGGCCTCCTCCGACATGGCCACCGGACGCACCAAGCAGCTCGACGACCTGCTGCGCACCGCTGGCACCGGCGGATACACCGTCAAGGCCGCCCAGGTCATCGCGATCGGCCCCGCCCAGGGCTTCTCCTGGACCATCACCATCGACGCCGGCAGCGACGACGGCCTCACCCGCGACATGACCGTGGTCAACGGCCAGGGCCTGGTCGGCCGGATCACCACCGTCGCCCCGACCACCGCCACCGTGCTGCTCGCCTCCGACCCCGGCTTCTCGGCCGGCACCCGGCTGGAGGGCACCGGCGAGATCGGCTTCGCCTCCGGCGGCGGCGACAGCCCGATGAAGGTCTCCCTGCTCAACGGCAAGGCCCAGGTCAAGGCCGGCGACCGGCTGGTCACCTTCGGCTCGCAGAGCGGCCGCCCGTTCGTGCCCGGCGTCCCGGTCGGCAAGGTCACCGAGGTCCAGGCCAACGCCGGCCAGCTGACCAAGACCGTCCTGGTCGAGCCCTTCGTCCAGTTCACCCGGCTGGACCTGGTCGGCGTGGTGGTCGTCCCGCCGCGCACCGACCCGCGCGACGCCGTCCTGCCGCCGGCCCCCGCCACCGCCCCGGGACAGCCGGCCGCCCAGGCCCCGGCCTCCGCGCCCGCCGCCCCGCCCGCCAAGCCCACTGGGGGGAACTGAGCCATGCGCCTCGCCCGCATCCCCGTCTCCGCTGGCCTCATCCTGCTCGGCCTGATCCTCCAGGTCAGCGTCTTCGGCCGACTCCAACTCCCGGGAGCCACCCCGGACATACTGCTGCTCGTCGTGGTCGGCCTCGCCATGGTCTACGGGCCCACCGGCGGCTGCCTGGTCGGCTTCGCCGGCGGCCTGCTCGCCGACCTCGCCCCGCCCTCCGACCACGCGATCGGCCGCTACGCGCTGGTGCTCTGCCTGATGGGCTACGCCGCCGGACTGCTGCGCTCCGACCACGGCCGCCAGCGCTCCGTCGCCGGCTCGCTGCTGGTGGTCGGCGCCGCGTCCGTCGCCTCCACCCTGCTGTACGCGATGGTCGGCGCCCTGGTCGGCGACACCGCCGCCCGGCACGTCGGCCTCGGCGGCCTGGTGATCAGCGCCCTGCTCTACGACCTGCTGCTGGCGCCCTTCGTGGTGCCGCTGGTGATGTACCTCGGCCGCCGCTTCGGGCGCGACCCGGTGGCCGCCGCCGACGACGACCAGGGCGGCTCCGGCCTGGGCACCCTGGCCCGCTACCGCACTACCCGCGATGCCTCGGGCGGCCCGTCGTACAAGAAGCGGCGCGTGCCCGGCTTCGTCCGCCGCCCGTAACCGGCCCGGCCCCGACCTCCCGACTTCCCCGCATCCTGGAGCGCACGAGACGTGAGCAACATCCCCGAGACCGGCCGCACCCGGCGGGTGACGATCCGGCTGGTGGTGTTGCAGATCCTGGTGCTGTCGCTGCTCGCCACCCTCGGCGGGCGGCTGTGGTACCTGCAGATCCGCAACGCCAAGGAGTACACCGCGAAGGCGACCGGCAACCACATCCGCGAGGTGGTCGAGCCGGCCGTCCGAGGCGAGATCCTGGACGCCTCCGGACGGGTGCTGGCCGGCAACGAGACCCGGCTGGTGGTCTCGGTCAGCCGCACCTCGCTGCTCCAGCAGAAGGACGGCGGCAAGGGGGTGCTGGCCCGGCTGGCCGAGGTCCTCGGCATGCCCGCCAAGGACGTCCAGGAGAAGGTCAGGCTCTGCGACGCCAAGACCTCCCAGCCCTGCTGGAACGGTTCGCCCTACCAGCCGATCCCGGTCACCAAGGAAGCGACCACCCAGCAGGCGATGCAGATAATGGAGCGCCGCGAGGACTTCCCCGGGGTCACCGCGCAGCCCACCGCCGTACGCCGCTACACCGGCGCCGAGGGCGCCAACATGGCCCAGGTGCTCGGCTACCTCTCGCCGGTCACCGACGCGGAGGTCAGCAAGACCGCCGACAAGACCGGCCTGGACCGCTACCTGCCGGCCGACCAGATCGGCCGGGCCGGCCTGGAGTCGGTGTACGACCGCGACCTGCGCGGCACCGCGGGCATCACCAAGCTGGAGGTGGACAACCTCGGCCGGGTGATCGGCACCGCCGGCACCGTCGCCCCGCAGACCGGCGACAACCTGGTCACCAGCATCGACGCCCGGGTGCAGAAGGTCGTCGAGGACAACCTCGGCCAGGCCATGGCCGACGCCCGCAACACCTTCGACAAGGTCACCAACCGCAACTACGAGGCCGACTCCGGCGCCGCCGTGGTGATGGACGTGCACACCGGGCGGATCATCGCCATGGCCAGCGCCCCCACCTACGACCCGAACCTCTGGGTCGGCGGCATCAGCGGCAAGGACTACCAGTCGCTGACCAGCAAGGAGTCCAACTTCCCGCTGCTGAACCGGGCGATACAGGGTCAGTCCGCCCCCGGCTCGACCTTCAAGGTCATCTCCACCACCGCCGCCGTGCAGGCCGGCTACTCGCTGGACGGCCACTACGACTGCCCGAAGAGCATGACCATCGGCGGTCGCGAGTTCAAGAACTTCGAGAGCGAGAACTTCGGCCAGATCTCCCTGGAGAAGGCCCTGGAGGTCTCCTGCGACACCGTCTTCTACGGCCTGGCCTACGACCAGTGGATGAAGGACGGCGGCATCAAGCCGAAGAAGGACCCGGGCGACTGGTTCTTCAAGACCGCCCACCAGTTCGGCCTCGGCGCCAAGACCGGCATCGACCTGCCCTCCGAGGTGCCCGGCCGGGTGCCGGACCGGCAGTGGAAGCAGACCTTCTACGACAACAACAAGGACGCCTGGTGCGCCCAGGGGCAGAAGGGCGGAAACAGCTACTCCGACCAGATCGCCCGGGAGAACTGCGTCGACGGCTACCAGATGCGCGCCGGTGACGCCGTCAACTTCGCCATCGGCCAGGGCGACACCCTCGTCACCCCGGTCCAGATGGCCCGGATCTACTCGGCCCTCGCCAACGGCGGCACCTTCTACCGGCCGACCATCGCCAAGGCCGTGATGAGCCCCGGCGGGGACGTCGTGCGCGAGATCGCCCCGCAGGCGGACGCCAAGTTCCCCGGCGACGACAAGCTGCTCAGCTACATCGACCAGGCCACCGAGAGCGTCATCAAGTCCGGTACCGCCGCCTGGAAGTTCAACGGCTGGCCGCAGGACAAGATCGCGCTGCACGCCAAGACCGGCACCGCCGAGGTCGAGGGCAAGCAGACCACCTCCTGGCTGACCACGTACAGCAAGGACTACGCCGTCGTCATGACGATCAGCCAGGGCGGCACCGGCTCCGGCGGCTCCGGCGACGCCATCCGCCGGATCTACCAGGCGCTGTACGGCGTCGACGACAAGGGCGCCATCGACAACGGCAAGGCCCTGCTGCCCGCCCCGCAGGCCGAGCTGCCGAAGTTCAACCCGGACGGCACCGCGATCATCAAGCAGGCCTCGTACGGCACCCAGGCCCCGGCGGCCGCCCCCGCCGTCGCCCCGGCGCCGCTCGACCCGGCCGCGGCACAGCCGGCCCCCGCGGCGGCCTTCCTCGACCAGGCGCCGCCGACCGACCGTCCGGCGTCGTACACCGCGGCCGACGCCGCGCTCGAACCCGTCCGCGGACCGGGAAGGGGACGGGCATGACCTCCTACGGCTCGTACCGCCAACTGCGGCTGGCCCCCCAGCGCAGCGGGGTCTCCAAGGCCCTGTCCAAGGACTCCCCGCTCTGGCGGCTGGACTGGATACTGCTGGTCGCCGCGCTGGCCCTCTCGGCCGGCAGCTCGCTGCTGGTCTGGTCGGCCACCCGCGGACGCGACTCGCTGACCCACGGGGACCCGCAGTACTTCCTGTACCGGCACCTGACCAACTTCGTGGTCGGACTGGTCCTGTGCGCCGTGGTGATAGCGATAGGGAGCCGGCGCTTCCGCACCATCGTGCCGTTCCTGTACGTCGGCGTGATCGTGCTGCTGCTGGCCACCCTCAGCCCGCTGGGCTCGACCATCAACGGCGCCCACTCCTGGATCCAGCTCGGCGGCGGCTTCTCCATCCAGCCCGCCGAGTTCGCGAAACTCGCGATCGTGCTGGCGATGGCCGTCGTGCTGGCCGACCAGGTGGACGCGGGGGAGCAGGAGTTCCCCTCGCACCGGGCGGTGTTCCGGGCCCTGCTCTGGGCCGGACTGCCGATGGCCATCGTGCTGCTGATGCCGGACGCCGGCTCGGTGATGGTGATGGCCGCGATCGTGCTGGGCATCCTGCTCGGCTCCGGCGCGGCGAACCGCTGGGTGCTCGGCCTGCTCGTCGCGGGCACCGCCGGATGCGTGGCGATCTGGAAGTTCGGGCTGCTGAGCCAGTACCAGATCGACCGCTTCGCGGCCTTCGCCAACCCGCAGCTCGACCCGAACGGCGTCGGCTACAACACCGCGCAGGCCCGGATCGCGATCGGCTCGGGCGGGCTGACCGGCAAGGGGCTGTTCCACGGCACCCAGACCGTCGGGCAGTTCGTGCCGGAGCAGCAGACCGACTTCGTGTTCACCGTGGCCGGCGAGGAACTCGGCTTCGTCGGGGCGCTGGCGATCATCGCGCTGGTCGGCGTGATCCTCTGGCGGGCCTGCCGGATCGCCCGGCAGGCGACCGACCTGTACGGGACGATCGTGGCCGCCGGGGTCATCGCCTGGCTGTCCTTCCAGGCCTTCGAGAACATAGGGATGTGCCTGGGCATCATGCCGGTCGCGGGCATCCCGCTGCCGTTCGTCTCCTACGGTGGCTCCTCGATGTTCGCCAACTGGCTCGCCATCGGGCTGCTCCAGGCGGTGCGCAGCCAGCGGCCGATAGCGGCCTGAGCGCGCCGCGCGGCGGGGCCGGTCCGGGAACTCCCGGGCCGGCCCCGTTCTTTCGCGCCCGGGGGTGCTCAGAGAAGGCAGTCGGCGGTGGTCAGGACGGCGCGGGTCTGATGGGCCAGCTGCTCCTGGACCGGGACCCAGCGGGCCCCGAAGCGGTGGCGCAGCCGGTCCAGGCTGTCGGTGACGACGGCGCGGGCCCGCTCCCGGGCGGCCTCCGCGCCGGGGCCGCGGACGTCGGCGAGCAGCCGCAGCAGGACCGACGCCACCCGCAGCGGCACCCGGGCCGCGACCAGCCCGGCCGTCGTGACCCGGGAGGCGGTCAGCGGCTGGGCACCCCAGCGCTCCAGCCACTCCTCGGCCACCCGCGGGGCGACCGCCAGACTGGACTCGACGGTGCGCAGCAGCGGGCCGCGCTCCTCGTCGCCGTGCCCGGGGACGCTCGGCAGCAGGGCGGTGAGCTCCCCGGCCCGCGCGGTGAGCTCCCCGGCGGCGGCCGCGAGGGCCCGTGCCCCGGCCGGGTGGCGGCGGGCGTCGCCGACCGCGTCGACCGCCCACATCGGGACCTCCAGCACCGCGGTGACCGCGCCGTGCCGGGCCGCGTAGGACCAGGTGGACAGCTCCGGCTCGTCCGGCAGCGCCCGGGAGCCCCCGGCGCCCGGGTCCGGCATCAGATAGGTGCCCGGGTCCGGGCTGGCCCAGCCGATCGCGTCGTAGGAGTCCACGTCGAGCGGCACTCCGGCGCGCTCCGCGGAGCGGGCGAAGCGCCCCGCCAGGCCCCGGACCGGCCGGGTGAGCTGGACGAACGCGCCGCCGAAGTCCACCCCGTGCAGCGAGCACTGGAGGAAGGGGCGCAGCTCGTCGATCAGGCCGGTCAGCACCAGGCTCTCCGGCATCGGCGGACGGCCGGAGCCGGGGGCGGGCAGCAGCTCGGGCTGCTCCTCGAAGGACGGGCGGAAGAAGTGCTCGTAGTGGCGTCGCATGGTGAGCGGGCCGTCCAGCCAGCCGGTGTTGAGCGCGGCGCCGTCCGGGTCGAGGCAGAGCAGCAGGTGCCAGGAGAGCCCGGGGCGCGCGGGGCGCTCCAGCAGCACCTCGGCGAGCCGGACCGTCCCGGCGGTGCCGATCGGCTCGTTGGGGTGCGGGCCGCCGACCACCAGCACCGCGCGCGGCCCGCGGTCCACCGAGAGCAGCAGCAGTGGGCGCCCGGCCCGGGAGCGGCCCACCTCGCGCAGTCGGCAGCGGTCCGGGTGCCGCAGTGCGAGCCGCCGCGCGGCGGACTCTGCCTGGGCCGGCGTGGGGTAGCGGGCCGGCCGGGTGTCGAGGGGCCGGAGGCGGATCCGCCGACCGGTGTCGGTCATGGTTCTCCTTGCGCCGGCGCCGGCGGGAAATCCGACGAGGGCCGAGCGTACGACTCAACTCCCTTGTCCGGAAGGGGTTGTCCGGAAGGGGCGCAGATGTCTTCGGCGGAGCCCCGTCAGTACCGCACGGCCCTTCCGGGCGTGTCAACGGCGGACGGCGCCGCCCGGCGGGCGCCCACCGGGCGTGCCGGGGCGGGCACCCGCCGCCGGGGTGGCGCCGGGGCGCGGGCGGCCCGTGATCCGGGGCAGACGGCCCGTTCCCCGGATTGGGCTACCCTTGAGGGTCACCCCTCCCGTGCCGAATCGCGGCACCGAATCACGTCGTAAGGGTTCCTAGTACATGACTGTCGAATCGGTCTTCCCACGCCTGGAGGCCCTCCTCCCGCACGTCCAGAAGCCGATCCAGTACGTCGGCGGCGAGCTCAACTCGACCGTCAAGGACTGGGACGCCGCCGACGTCCGGTGGGCACTGATGTACCCCGACGCCTACGAGGTCGGGCTGCCCAACCAGGGCGTCATGATCCTCTACGAGGTGCTGAACGAGCGCGAGGGCGTGCTCGCCGAGCGCACCTACAGCGTCTGGCCGGACCTCGAAGCGCTGATGCGCGAGCACGACGTCCCGCAGTTCACGGTGGACGCCCACCGCCCGGTCAAGGCCTTCGACGTCTTCGGGCTGTCGTTCTCCACCGAGCTCGGCTACACCAACATGCTGACCGCGCTCGACCTGGCCGGCATCCCGCTGGACGCCAAGGACCGCACCGACGAGGACCCGATCGTCCTGGCCGGCGGCCACGCGGCCTTCAACCCGGAGCCGATCGCGGACTTCATCGACTGCGCCGTGGTCGGCGACGGCGAGCAGGCCGTGCTCGACATCACCGACATCATCCGCGCCTGGAAGGCCGAGGGCCGCCCCGGCGGCCGCGACGAGCTGCTGCTGCGCCTGGCCCGTACCGGCGGGGTGTACGTCCCGAAGTTCTACGACGTGGAGTACCTGGCCGACGGCCGGATCGGCCGCGTCGTGCCGAACGCCCCGGGCGTGCCGTGGCGGGTGTCCAAGCACACCGTGATGGACCTGGACGAGTGGCCGTACCCCAAGCAGCCGCTGGTCCCGCTCGCGGAGACGGTGCACGAGCGGATGTCCGTGGAGATCTTCCGCGGCTGCACCCGCGGCTGCCGCTTCTGCCAGGCCGGCATGATCACGCGCCCCGTGCGGGAGCGAAGCATCACCGGCATCGGCGAGATGGTGGAGCGCGGGCTGAAGGCGACCGGCTTCGAGGAGGTCGGCCTGCTGTCGCTGTCCAGCGCCGACCACACCGAGATCGGTGACATCGCCAAGGGACTGGCGGACCGCTACACCGAGGACAAGATCGGCCTGTCGCTGCCGTCCACCCGCGTCGACGCCTTCAACATCGACCTCGCCAACGAGCTGTCCCGCAACGGGCGCCGCTCGGGCCTCACCTTCGCCCCCGAGGGCGGCAGTGAGCGCATGCGCAAGGTGATCAACAAGATGGTGTCGGAGGAGGACCTGATCCGCACCGTCGCCACCGCGTACGGCAACGGCTGGCGCCAGGTGAAGCTGTACTTCATGTGCGGCCTGCCCACTGAGACCGACGAGGACGTGCTCCAGATCGGCGAGATGGCGAAGAACGTCATCCAGAAGGGCCGCGAGGTCACCGGCCAGAACGACATCCGCTGCACCGTCTCCATCGGCGGGTTCGTGCCCAAGCCGCACACCCCGTTCCAGTGGGCCCCGCAGCTGTCCGCCGAGGCCACCGACGCCCGCCTGGCCAAGCTGCGCGACTCGATCCGCGGCGACCGCAAGTACGGCAAGAACATCGGCTACCGCTACCACGACGGCAAGCCGGGCATCGTCGAGGGACTGCTCTCCCGCGGCGACCGCCGGGTCGGCGCGATCATCCGCGCGGTCTACGAGGACGGCGGCCGCTTCGACGGCTGGCGCGAGTACTTCTCGTACGACCGCTGGATGCTCTGCGCCGAGAAGGGCCTGGCCGGCACCGGCGTCGACGTCGACTGGTACACCACCCGCGAGCGCTCCTACGAGGAGGTGCTGCCCTGGGACCACCTGGACAGCGGCCTCGACAAGGACTGGCTCTGGGAGGACTGGCAGGACGCCCTGGAGGAGGTCGAGGTCGACGACTGCCGTTGGACCCCGTGCTTCGACTGCGGCGTGTGCCCGCAGATGGACACCCACATCCAGATCGGCCCGACCGGCAAGAAGATGCTGCCGCTGACGGTCGTCAACAAGTAGCGCGTCCGAATTCCGCGGGTCGACTGCGGTGTGTGCACGCAGATGGACACACACACCCCGATCGGCCCCGGTGACGACGTAGCGTGTGTCACATGCGCGACCCCTGGCCGGGAGGATTCGGCCGGGGGTCGCGGTGTGCCGTGGAGGGGTGTCTGACCAGGGGCGGAGCGAGGGGGGTGGCGGGGCGCGTACCCTTTGAGGTGACAGAGTCCGGACAGTGGCGGGAAGACGCCACGCCGGACGGGGACAACTGACTAAGGACTGAGCGACCCTGGCACGCCGTACGCCCGACGGTCCGCCGCCCGCGCCGACGGTGCAGCGGATTCGTCTCCGCTACACCAAGCGCGGCCGGCTCCGCTTCACCAGCCACCGCGACTTCCAGCGCGCCTTCGAGCGCGCTCTGCGCCGGTCCGCCGTTCCGATGGCCTACTCGGCCGGCTTCACCCCGCACCCGAAGGTCTCCTACGCCAACGCGGCCCCGACCGGGGTGGCGAGCGAGGCGGAGTACCTGGAGATCGGCCTGGCCGCCGTCCGCGATCCCGAGCAGCTGCGGGCGCAGCTGGACGAGTCGCTGCCGGCCGGCCTGGACGTGATCGACGCGGTCGAGGTGCGGACGCCGAACTTCGTGGAGCGCCTGGAAGCCTCCGAGTGGCTGGTGCGGCTGGACGGCGTCGAGCCGGACGCGGCCGCCCAGGCGGTCGCGCGCTTCCTCGCCGCCGAGCGGGTCGAGGTCGAGCGCCGGACCAAGAACGGCCTGCGCGTCTTCGACGCGCGGGGTGCGGTGGCGGCGCTGGAAGCCGTCCCGACGCAGGTCGAGGCCGGTGCGGACGCCGAGACCGGAACGGGCCACGATGTTCGGACCGGCCGTCCCTGTGCGATACTGCGCCTGGTAGTACGACACGCCACACCCGCCGTACGACCCGACGACGTATTGTCCGGTCTCCGTGCGACGGCCGACCTGGCGCCGCCGGTCCCCGCAGAGGTGACCAGGCTGGCGCAGGGGCCGCTCGACGAGGAGGCCGGCACGGTGACCGACCCGCTGGCGCTCGACCGCGCGGCGGCTCCGGTCGGCTCGGAGCCGACCGCAGGGCCGCACGCTACCGCGTCCGCCTAGCGGGGGGAGGCCGGGTCCAGTGCCTCACTGGGCCCGACGGTCCTCCAAGGTTCCCGCGGCTCCCCAGGGGAGCGAGCGTCGTCGCAGCGCAGGCCTGCCACCCGGGGCCTGCCGACCTGGAAGGTCGGCGGGTCCGGGACCCCGTCCGGGAGCCACCCGGGGTTGGGGGACGGCGCAGCTTGGGAAAACCTCAGAAGACTGGTCAGACCAGAAGACTTTCGACACCCCGCCGAACGCGGGGCGCCGAGCGAGACTACGAGCCCCTGTGCGGCCTCGCGTCCGCGCGGCGGCACCGTCCAAAGGTGCGGTCCGGGCATCGTCGCGATGCCGGCCGCCCACCGGTGCCGCGCCGTGCCCGGATGTGGAGCCCGGGGGCCTGACGGGAGATCCACCCGCATGCTCGATAACACCGATCCGCAGACTGCGGCCACGGAACAGAACGAAACCGCCGCCACCGGTGGCGAGGGCGCGTCCGCCGCGCCCCCGCGTCGCCGTCGCCGCGCGGTGTCCCGCCCGGCCGGCGCCCCGCAGGGTGCCGCCACCGAGGCGGCCGAGACTGTTCTGCCGGCCGAGACGCCGAAGGCCGCCGCGGCTCCGGCCGTGGAGGCCGCCGAGGCCTCCGCCGAGCCGGTCGCCGAGAAGCCCGTCCGGGCCCGCCGGACCCGCAAGCGTGCCGAGGCCCCCGCCGGGGCGCCGGAGACCGCCGAGGCCCCGGTGGCCGAGGTCACCGTGAAGGCCGAGAAGGCGGACAAGGCCGAGAAGGCGGACAAGGCCGAGAAGGCCGAGAAGGCCGAGAAGCCCGTCCGGGCCCGCCGCACCCGCAAGCGCGCCGAGGCGCCCGCCGGTGCCCCCGCCGAGGCCGAGGTCCCTGCCGCCGAGGCCCCCGCCGTCGAGGCGCCGGCCGTCGAGACCCCCGCCGAGCCGGTGGCCGAGGAGGCCCCCGCCGCTCCGGCCCGCCGCCCCCGCCGCCGTCGCGTGGTCGAGGCCGCGCCGGTCGTCGAGGAGCCGAAGGCCGAGGAGCCCGCCGTCGCGGAGGAGCCCGAGGAGGAGGCCGCCGAGGCCCCCGCCGCCGAGGCGCCGGCCGTCGCGGCCCCCGCTGTGCAGGCCCCCGCCCCGGTCGCCGAGGCCGAGCCGCACCACCGGGTGCGCCGCCGTGCCGTCCGTCCGGCCACCGCGGTCTTCCAGGCCCCGGTGTTCCAGGAGCCGGCCCCCTTCGTCGCCCCGGCGCAGGCCCAGGCCCCGGCCGCGCCGCAGCAGCCCGCCGCCGCCCCGGCGCCGGTCGAGGCCCCGGCCGTGGCCGAGCGCGAGGAAGAGGACGAGTACGAGTACAGCGGCGTCGGCCGCCGTCGCCGGGTCCGTGCCCGGGTCGAGCCGACCCGTCGCAAGTCGGCCGCCAAGGCTCAGGCCAAGGCCCAGGCCCAGGCCCAGGCTCCGGCGCCCGCGCCCGTCGTCGCGGCGCCGGCTGTCGAGACCCCCGCCGTGGAGGCCCCCGCCGCCGGTCCGGAGACCGAGGACGAGTGGGAGGACGGCCGTCCTTCCCGGCGTCGTCGCCGGGGCGGCCGCCGCCGTCGCCGTGGCGAGGCCGAGGAGTTCGAGGCCGCCGAGGCCGTCGAGACCGAGCAGCCCGTCACCGACGAGTCGGCCGAGGCCGCCGAGGACGAGGGCGAGGAGGACGACGACCTGGCCGCCGGCCTGTCCTCGTCGCGCCGCCGTCGCCGCCGTCGCCGCCGCAGCGGTGAGGCCGGCGCCGTCGAGACCGCCGAGACCACCGAGGACGGCGTCCGAACGGTGGTGAAGGTGCGCGAGCCGCGCCGCCGCTCCACCGAGCCGTCCTTCGACCCGGACGAGGTGCAGTCCATCAAGGGCTCGACCCGTCTGGAGGCCAAGAAGCAGCGCCGCCGCGAGGGCCGCGAGCTGGGCCGCCGCCGGGTGCCGATCATCACCGAGGCCGAGTTCCTGGCCCGCCGTGAGTCGGTCGAGCGCGTCATGGTGGTGCGCCAGAACGGCCAGCGCACCCAGATCGGTGTCCTTGAGGACGGCGTGCTGGTCGAGCACTACGTCAACAAGGAGCAGGCCACCTCGTACGTCGGCAACGTCTACCTGGGCAAGGTCCAGAACGTGCTGCCGTCGATGGAGGCCGCCTTCGTCGACATCGGCAAGGGCCGCAACGCGGTGCTCTACGCCGGTGAGGTCAACTTCGGCGCGCTGGGCGGCCACGGCGGCCCGCGCCGGATCGAGTCGGTGCTGAAGTCCGGCCAGTCCGTGCTGGTGCAGGTCTCCAAGGACCCGATCGGCCACAAGGGCGCCCGCCTGACCAGCCAGATCTCGCTGCCCGGCCGCTACCTGGTCTACGTGCCCGAGGGCTCGATGACCGGCATCTCGCGCAAGCTCCCGGAGAACGAGCGCGCCCGGCTGAAGCAGATCCTCAAGAAGATCGTCCCGGACGACGCGGGCGTCATCGTGCGCACCGCCGCCGAGGGCGCCTCCGAGGAGGAGCTGACCCGCGACGTCCAGCGCCTCCAGCAGCAGTGGGAGGACATCCAGAAGAAGGCCGCGACCGGCAACGCCCCGGCGCTGCTGTACGGCGAGCCGGACATGACCGTCCGGGTCGTCCGCGACATCTTCAACGAGGACTTCACCAAGGTCATCGTCTCCGGCGACGAGGCGTGGAAGACCATCCACGAGTACGTCTCCAACGTGGCCCCGGACCTCGCGGAGCGGCTCCAGCGCTGGACCTCCGAGGTGGACGTGTTCGCCACCTACCGGATCGACGAGCAGCTGATGAAGGCACTGGACCGCAAGGTCTGGCTGCCCAGCGGCGGTTCGCTGGTGATCGACCGCACCGAGGCGATGGTCGTCATCGACGTCAACACCGGGAAGTTCGTCGGCCAGGGCGGCAACCTGGAGGAGACGGTCACCCGGAACAACATCGAGGCGGCCGAGGAGATCGTGCGCCAGCTGCGGCTGCGCGACCTCGGCGGCATCATCGTGATCGACTTCATCGACATGGTGCTGGAGTCCAACCGCGACCTGGTGCTGCGCCGCCTGCTGGAGTGCCTGGGCCGGGACCGGACCAAGCACCAGGTGGCCGAGGTCACCTCGCTGGGCCTGGTCCAGATGACCCGCAAGCGGGTCGGCCAGGGCCTGCTGGAGTCCTTCTCCGAGCCGTGCGTGCACTGCAACGGCCGCGGCGTGATCGTCCACATGGAGCAGCCGAGCACCCACGTCCACGCCCCCGTGGCGGCGGGCGAGGCCGGTTCGGGCAGCGGCAAGCGCCGTCGCCGGGGCAAGGGCGGCGCGGGCCACGAGGAGCCGCAGGCCGTCGAGACCGCGGTGACCGCCGTGGCCGAGCCGGTGGAGGCCTTCGCCGAGCCGGTGCGCGAGGAGATCGAGGGCCAGCTGGCCCTGGAGGTCCCGGGCGTCGAGGCGCCGGCCGAGGCGGTCGTGGAGGCCCCCGTCGTCGAGGCTCCGGTCGTCGAGGCTCCGGCGGCCGCTCCGGCCGGCCGTCCGCGCCGCCGGGCGGTGCGCAAGGCGACGGCTCCGGCCGGTTCGCCGGACAACGCCGAGATCGTGGTGCTCCAGGCCAAGGCCGAGGCCGCGCTGGCGGCGGCCCTGGAGGCCGCCACCCCGGCCGCCGAAGCCGCCGCCGAGGCGCCGGCCGAGCCGGTCGTGGTCGCGGAGGAGGCCGTGGTCGTCGAGGCCCCGGCCGAGGCCGCCGAGCAGGCCCCCGAGGCACCCGCCGAGGAGGCTCCCGCCGAGGAGGCGCCGGCGCCGAAGAAGCGGGCCGCCCGCAAGACCGCCGCGAAGAAGACCGCCGCCAAGAAGACCACCACGGCGGCCAAGAAGACCACCGCCCGCAAGACCGCGACCAAGCGGACGAGCGCGGCGGCCAAGAAGGCCGCGGCCGCCGAGGGTGATACGGCAGCCGAGTAGTGCCCACGCCCCGGGGCGGGAGCGATCCCGCCCCGGGCCGTACGGGCCGGTTTGCCCCTGAGGCGGCCGGTCCGTATTCTTGACCATCGGCGTGTCTACGCCATTGCTCCCGAGCACATCACCTTCCCGAGGTCACCGCGTCCGCGCGGAGGGCCGGGGAGAGGCTCCTGTGTCCGTACCCAGGTGGCTGGCGTCGGGGGTTCCGACCGAGCAAGGAAAGCAGGTACCGCATGTACGCGATCGTTCGCGCAGGCGGCCGCCAGCACAAGGTCGCCGTCGGCGACGTGCTGGAGATCGACCGTATCGAGGCCAAGCCGGGTGACTCGGTCGAGCTCTCGACCATCCTCGTCGTCGACGGTGACGCTGTCACCTCCGACCCGTGGGTCCTGGCCGGCGTGAAGGCTCACGCCGAGGTGGTCGACCAGACCAAGGGTGACAAGATCGTCATCCTGCGCTACAAGAACAAGACCGGCTACCGCCGCCGTCAGGGTCACCGTCAGCAGCACACCGCGGTGCGCATCACCAGCATCGACTCGGTCAGCAAGTAAGGGGATAGCGAAAAATGGCACACAAGAAGGGCGCAAGCTCTACTCGTAACGGCCGTGACTCGAACGCCCAGCGCCTCGGCGTGAAGCGCTTCGGCGGCCAGGTCGTCTCCGCCGGCGAGATCCTCGTCCGCCAGCGCGGCACCCACTTCCACCCGGGTGCCGGTGTCGGTCGCGGTGGCGACGACACCCTGTTCGCGCTGACCGCCGGTGCGGTCCAGTTCGGCAACCGTCGCGGCCGCAAGGTCGTCAACATCGTGGCCGTCGAGGCCTGAGTCCCCGCGGACTCCCGAGTCTGAGAAGATCCACCCGGGTTTGACAAGACTCACAGTGAAGGGTGGGCCGGAATTCTCCGGTCCACCCTTCACGCTTTACGCAGGTAGTAAGCAGACTCTCGCGCACTGGAGGCACACCCATGACCACCTTCGTGGACCGCGTCGAACTTCACGTCGCCGCGGGTAACGGGGGCCACGGCTGCGCCTCCGTGCACCGCGAGAAGTTCAAGCCGCTCGGCGGCCCGGACGGCGGCAACGGCGGTGAGGGCGGCAGCATCATCCTCACCGTGGACTCGCAGGTCACCACCCTGCTCGAATACCACCACTCGCCCAAGCGCAAGGCCACCAACGGCAAGCCCGGCGCGGGCGGCCACCGCACCGGCGCGGACGGCGAGGACCTCGTCCTGCTGGTGCCGGACGGCACCGTGGTGCTGGACCGCAAGGGCAACGTGCTGGCCGACCTGGTCGGGCACGGCACCAGCTTCGTCGCCGCCCAGGGCGGCCGCGGCGGCCTCGGCAACTCCGCGCTGGCCTCGGCCCGCCGCAAGGCGCCCGGCTTCGCGCTGCTCGGCGAGCCCGGCGAGGCCCGTGACATCGTCATGGAACTCAAGTCCGTCGCCGACGTGGCCCTGGTCGGCTACCCGAGCGCCGGCAAGTCCTCGCTGATCTCGGTGCTCTCCGCCGCCAAGCCGAAGATCGCGGACTACCCGTTCACCACCCTGATCCCCAACCTCGGCGTGGTCACCGCCGGCGACACCGTCTACACCATCGCCGACGTGCCCGGTCTCATCCCGGGCGCCAGCCAGGGCCGCGGCCTCGGCCTGGAGTTCCTGCGGCACGTCGAGCGCTGCTCGGTGCTGGTGCACGTGCTGGACTGCGCCACCCTGGAGCCCGGCCGCGACCCGCTGAGCGACCTGGAGACCATCGAGGCCGAGCTCGCCGAGTACGGCGGCCTGGAAGACCGCCCGCGCCTGGTCGCGCTCAACAAGGTGGACGTCCCGGACGGTCAGGACATCGCCGACCTGACCCGCGCCTCGCTGGAGGAGCGCGGCTTCCGGGTGTTCGAGGTCTCCGCCGCCTCCCGCAAGGGCCTGCGCGAGCTGAGCTTCGCGGTGGCCGGAATCGTCGCCGAGGCCCGCGCCGCCAAGCCGGCCGAGGAGTCCACCCGGATCGTGCTGCGGCCCAAGGCCGTCGACGACGCGGGCTTCACCATCACCGAGGAGGACGGCGCGTACCACATCCGCGGCGTCAAGCCGGAGCGCTGGGTCCGCCAGACCGACTTCAGCAACGATGAGGCCGTCGGCTACCTCGCCGACCGGCTGGCCCGCCTCGGCGTCGAGCAGGAGCTGTGGAAGATCGGGGCGCACGAGGGCGACACCGTCATCATCGGCCCCGAGGAGAACGCCGTCGTCTTCGACTGGGAGCCGACCATGGCCGCCGGCGCCGAGATGCTCGGCCGCCGCGGTGAGGACCACCGCTTCGAGAGCCCGCGCCCGGCGGTCGACCGCCGCCGCGAGAAGCAGAAGGGCCGGGACGCGGCCGAGGCCGAGTTCCTCGCCTTCGAGGCGCTCTCCAGCAGCCGCCCGGCCGCCATCGAGGGCGACGACGAGGACGACTGAGCGCGCTGAGCGCCGCACACCGGACGGCCCCCGCCACCTCGACAGGTGGCGGGGGCCGTCCGCGCGCTCAGGGGTGACGGGGCGTCACTTCGCCCAGGAGGCCTGGAGCTTCAGCAGGTCGGTCAGGTCGGTGTAGCCGACCGCGACCGGGGCGGTCCCGGTGGTGGCGATGATGGTGCAGCCCTTGACCTCGGTGCCCTTGGTCACACCCTGGAACTTCGCGCCGGTGCACTTGGGCAGCGGGGTGGCGGCGGTCGCGGCGTTGATGCCCTTCTTGCCGGTGTTGTCGAAGAGGACGAACTTCGAGTCCGGAGCGGTGAAGGAGAGGCTCGCGTCCCCGAGGTTCTTGATGGTGTAGCTGACGTACATCGGGGTGCGGCCTTCCAGGCCGGCGGTGGTGACCTTGGCGGCGGTCAGCTCCTGGAGCGAGCCGACCTCGACCCCGGTGACGGTGATCTCCAGCTTGGTGGCGACCTTCGAGGTCTTGTCGGCGAAGTCCACGGTGGCGCTCTGGCCGAACTTCACGCTGGTGGTGGCCGCCGGAACGGCCCCGCCCCCGGCGCCGCCCCCCGCGGCACCGGCCGCACCGCCGGTCGCCGCACCCGAAGAGGCCGCACCCGAGGGGGCCGCGGTCGAACCGCCGGCCGCGCCGCCGGCGGTGGCCCCCGGGGCCGCACCGCTCTGGGTCGGAGCCGCGCCCGTCGCGGCCGGAGCCGCGCCGGCGGCGCCGCCGGTACCGGCCGGAGTGTCCGAGTCCGCGTTGTCCGGGCCGCAGGCCGCGAGCGACAGGGCGGTGGCCGCGGCGAGCGCGGCGACGGTCAGCTTGGTGGTGTACGAACGCATGATGCGCTTTTCTCCTGGGCGCGCGGCCGCGACCGTTGCCGGCCTTTGCCCAGTGCGGCGCCACCCGTCGTGACAGGAAGGGTCGAAGACACGGGCACAGCGGGCAAGAAGCCGTCCCCCGATCTGGCTTGTGGTCAGGGACCATACCAGCCATCCGGATGACCCGACCGGCTGTGGCAAGGCCGTGACCAGCCCGGGTCCAGCCGGTGAAACACCCCACGGGTGACCTGCGCGGATCGCGTAGATTTCGGGGGCGACGACCGGGTTCGGCCCGCCGCACCCGCACCACACCGGAAGGGCGTACAGCGAGATGAGCGAGGACTCACTGCGCGAGGAAGTGCTGACCGCACGACGGATCGTTGTCAAGGTCGGCTCCTCCTCCCTGACCACGGCGGCCGGAGGCCTGGACGCCGACCGCGTCGACGCCCTGGTGGACGCGCTGGCCAAGCTGCGCGCCCGCCCCGAGGCGCCAGAGGTCGTGCTCGTCTCCTCCGGCGCCATCGCCGCCGGCCTCGCCCCGCTCGGCCTGGACCGCCGGCCCAAGGACCTGGCCCGCCAGCAGGCCGCCGCCAGCGTCGGACAGGGCCTGCTCGTCGCCCGGTACACCGCCTCCTTCGCCCGGTACGGCATCCGCGTCGGCCAGGTGCTGCTCACCGCCGAGGACGCCAGCCGGCGCGCCCACTACCGCAACGCCTACCGCACCCTGGACCAGCTGCTGGCGATGGGCGCGATGCCGATCGTCAACGAGAACGACACCGTTGCCACCGCCGAAATCAAGTTCGGCGACAACGACCGGCTCGCCGCCCTCGTCGCCCACCTGGTCCGCGCCGACCTGCTGGTGCTGCTCTCCGACGTGGACGGCCTCTACGACGGCGACCCCTCCCGCCCAGGCACCAGCCGGATCGCAGAGGTACGCGGCCCGCAGGACCTCGACGGCATCGAGATCGGCAGCGCCGGCAAGGCCGGGGTCGGCACCGGCGGCATGGTCACCAAGGTCGAGGCGGCCCGGATCGCCACCGGCGCCGGCATCCCGGTGGTGCTCACCGCCGCCAGCCAGGCCGCCGACGCGCTGGCCGGCCGGCCCACCGGCACGCTCTTCCTGCGCACCGGCAGCCGCACCTCCGACCGGCTGCTCTGGCTGGCCCACGCCAGCAGCCCGCGCGGGTCGCTGCACCTGGACGAGGGCGCCGTGCGGGCCGTCGTCTCCGGCGGCGCCTCGCTGCTGCCGGCCGGGGTCACCAAGGTCGACGGGGAGTTCGCCGCGGGTGATCCGGTGGACCTTCTTGGCGAAAACGGCCACATCGTGGCTCGCGGACTGGTCAACTTTGATGCGAGGGAGTTGCCCCGCCTGCTCGGCCGGTCCACCCGCGACCTGGCCCAGGAGCTCGGCGCCGCGTACGAGCGCGAGGTCGTCCACCGCGACGACCTGGTCGTTCTGCGCGGCTGACCGGGCCGGCCAGCCGGGCACCGGCAGCCCGGCCGATCGGCGCGGTGCGCACGGCGGGCCGCTCCGGCCGGGAGCGGCCCGGCCGCGGTCGAGGAGGGGCGCAGCCGCACCCCGTCGGCCGAGGGCCGGCGGGGCCGGTGGGGACGACAGGACATCGCCGAACAGGAGGCCGCCGGTGGAACGCAGGCGCGAGGCAGCGCTGACCGCAGGGACGGCGGGCCGGCGGCTGACCAGCATCGACGGCGGACGCGGGGACGGGCCCGCCGAGCCGGCCGGTCCGCCGCCGCAGAGGCCCGGCGGGGTGCGCAGGCTGCGGCCCGAACGCGACCGGGCGCCCCAGCCGCCCACCGTCCCCGAGCAGGCGCGGCTGTGGCACGTGGTGCTGAGCGTGTCCGGGCAGGTCACCCCGCTGCCCTCGCTGCGCGCCTCGCTGGAGCAGCTGGCGTACGACCACTCGTTCTTCCTGACCGCCCGTTACGCGGCCGACCACGCCGAGATCCGCTACTGGGAGCAGGCCCGGGACCTGCACGACGCGGCGGCCATCGCGCTGCGGCTGTGGGGCGAGCACAAGGTCACCGCGAACCTGCCGCCCTGGGAGATCGTCGGGCTGGAGGTGGTCGACCGGGCGACATACCACAAGCGGGTGGCGGAGGGCTTCGGCGATCCGCCGCCGCACCTGGGCGGGGTGCACCCGTACTGAGCCGCGCCGACGGGGCGGCGTCTCACCGGGCGAAATGCGGCACGGCCGGGCCGGGTGCGTCGCTACCCTAGGCCGCATGACCAGCGATCTCGCCACCGACAGCCCCGTCCTCGCCGTAGCGCGCCGAGCCCGGGAGGCCGCCGCCGCGCTCGCCCCGCTGCCGCGCGGGGCCAAGGACGCCGCGCTGCTGGCGATCGCGGACGCGCTGGTGGCCCGCAGCGCCGAGATCGTCGCGGCCAACGCCGAGGACGTGGCCAGGGCCCGCGCGGCCGGCACGCCCGAGTCGGTGATCGACCGGCTGACCCTGACCGACGAGCGGGTCGCCGCGATCGCCTCCGACGTGCGCGACGTGGCCGGCCTGCCCGACCCGGTCGGCGAGGTGGTGCGCGGCTACACCCTGCCCAACGGCCTGGACGTGCGGCAGGTCCGGGTGCCGCTCGGCGTGGTCGGCATCATCTACGAGGCCCGCCCGAACGTCACCGCGGACGCCGCCGCGCTCTGCCTCAAGTCCGGCAACGCGGTGCTGCTGCGCGGCTCCGCCTCCGCCTACCGCTCCAACACCGCGCTGGTCGCCGTGCTGCGCGACGCCGTCGCCGCGGCCGGGCTGCCCGCCGACGTGATCCAGCTGGTGCCGGGGGAGAGCCGCGACTCGGTGCGGGAGCTGATGCGTGCCCGCGGCTACGTCGACGTGCTGATCCCGCGCGGCGGCGCCTCGCTGATCCGCACCGTGGTCGAGGGCTCGACCGTCCCCGTGATCGAGACCGGCACCGGCAACTGCCACGTCTACGTGGACGCCCGGACGGACCTGGCGATGGCCGTCGGCATCCTGCTCAACTCCAAGGCGCAGCGGGTCAGCGTCTGCAACGCGGCCGAGACGCTGCTGGTCCACCAGGACGTCGCGGACGCCTTCCTGCCGCTCGCGCTGGCCGCGCTCGCCGAGGCCGGGGTGACCGTGCACGGCGACGAGGCGGTGCTGAAGGCCGCTGAGGGCAGCGCGGCCACCGTGCTGCCGGCCACCGAGGAGGACTGGGGCGCCGAGTACCTCTCGCTGGACCTGGCCGCCGCCGTGGTGCCGTCGCTGGACGCCGCCGTCGCGCACATCCGCCGCTGGTCCTCCGGCCACACCGAGGCGATCGTCACCACCTCGCAGGCCGCCGCCCGCCGCTTCACCCAGCTGGTGGACTCCACCACGGTGGCCGTCAACGCCTCCACCCGGTTCACCGACGGCAGTGAGTTCGGCTTCGGCGCGGAGATCGGCATCTCCACCCAGAAGCTGCACGCCCGCGGCCCGATGGGCCTGCCCGAGCTGACCAGCACCAAGTACATCGTCACTGGTGACGGGCACGTGCGGGGCGAGCGGACGCAGACCGTGGGCGGGGACGCGGCCGGGCGCTGAACCACGGCCCAGGGGTGGCCGTCACACGTGTGATGGACCAACTGGCAGGAGCCACAGACAAATCGCCCGGCCGGTAATACGCTGAATCCCGTGGCTGAGGATGTGGGGGGCTTGCCGTACCCCGACGGCGCCGACCACGGTGGTGCGGACGACGAGTTCGCCACCGTGGTCTTCGATGAGGCTTTCGTCCGGTCCGCCGCCGTGCACGAGCCGACCGCCAAGGAGCGGCGACTCGCCGCCGCCGAGGCGCGGTTCGAGCCGGACGCCGCGGGCCCGGGCTGGGGCTATGACGCCCCCGCCGGGGACGGGGTGCCGCTGGAGCTGCGCCCGTACCCGAGCGGACTGGACGCGGACCACCTCTACCCCGATCCCTGGTCGGGGCCGGATCGGGCGGGCGACCGCCCGGGTCGGCGCCGGTGGCGGCGCGGCTACGATCCGGTGCGCGCCCGCGGCCGGTACGTGGCGCAGCAGCGCTGGCACCGGCCGGTGGCCTGGGTGCTCGCGGTGATCATGGGCGTGAGCCTGGTGGCGGTCGCCGTCGCGGCGGTCTACCAGGGCGTGGGCGGCTCCTCGGGCACGCCCCGGCGGCCCGAGTCCGGCAGCAGCAGCGTCGGGGCCGACCCGGGACAGGCTCCGGCCGAGCCGCCGCTGGTGGTCACCGCACCGGCCGGTTAGCGCCGGCGCACGCCCCGGGCGCGCGGTCACGGAGCGTTCCCGGGAATGTGCGTTCCGGCCCCTCGTGGTGGCGCTGGTGTCCGCCTACCCTGGTGGTGTGGGTGACCCGCGAGAGCCTCCTGAGGGTACGCCCGAGGGCGGTTCCGGCAACGAGGACGAATTCCGGTCCGTCGTGTTCGACGAATCGTTCGTGCGGGCTGCCCGGATCCAGGAACTGTCCGCCCGGGAGCGGCTGGCCGGCCCGTACGGCAAGGCCACCCGGGCACGGGTGCGGCTCGGTCCGCTGGGCACGGTCCCGCGCCAGGCGCTCGCGCTGCTGCTGCTCATCCTGCTCGCCCTCGGGACGGCGGTGTACTTCGGGGTGAACTCGCCGAAGGGCACCGCGGTGCGGCCCGAGGGCAGCCAACTGACCGTCAGCCTGGTCGCGTTGGCCCCGGCTTCGGCCGTCCACCCGGTCGCCGACCCGGCGGACCCGTTCGCCGCGCTGGCCACCGGCTACGGGGAGGGCACGATCGGGCTGAACACCCCGACGGCGACCGCCACCGGGAACTTCAGCCGGGTCGAGGTGGCCAAGGCGCTGGACACCGTCCAGCGCTACCTGGTCGCCTCCTCGCTGTCCCCGGCCACGCTGGTCCAGGGCGCCACCGCGGGCGTACGGGAATTCGTCACGCCCGGTGAGCAGGCCGAGTTCGACGCGAGCGTGGCGCAGCCGGTGGACGACCGGCACCACGCGGCGACCGGCTGGATGGTCCGCTTCGACCCGACACAGGTCGCGCTGGCCTCGAACACCGTGAAGGTGGCCGGCGCGATGCGGATCGACGAGGCGGACAGCGGGACCTTGCAGATCACCACCGACCACACCTTCGTCTACGCGCTGAAGCCGGCCGGTGCCCCGGCCGGCGCGCCGGTCACCCTGGAGACGGTCCGGCGCCAGCTGACCTTCGAGTTCGACCGGGCCGACCTCGCCTCCGGGCAGCTGCGGCTGGTGGACTCGGTGGTGGAGGCCGGGCCTGAGCCCTGCGGCACCTCGACGGCGGGCTACCTGCAACCGGTGCTGGCCACCGCCCAGGGCGCGGCGGTCGCGCAGCCGGCGCCGGTGGACCCGGGCAACCACGCCAGGCCCGGCTGGCAGGTGTGCGGGGTGCTGGCGGGCAGCTGAGGAGGCGGCCGGGGCCGTCGGGCCCGCGACGACGCGGCGGCCGGTGCCCGGGGTGGGCGCCGGCCGCCGTCGCGGGAGCGGCGGGTCAGCTGCCGTCGTGCTCCGAGGAGCCGTTGCCCGAGGAGCCGCCGCGGTTGTTGCCGCCACCGGTGAAGGTGTCGCGGAGCTTGCCGCCGACGGTCGCGGCGCCGCCGGCGACATCCCGGATCAGGCCCATCAGCGGGTCCTTGCTCTCCTTGACGGAGGTCGTGTAGTGCTCGGCGGCGGCCTTCCACTGCTCGCCGACCGAGGCGTCCGGGTCGTCCGAGCGGCGCGGGTAGGCGCCGGCCATGATCGAGCGGTAGTCGTCGCTCTCCGACCACTTCTTCAGCTGGGCGACCCGGACCACCGCGAAGGGGTGGGTCTGCGGCAGCAGCTGGAGCACCTTGAGCACGCCGTCGCGCAGGTCGCCGGCCCTCTCGTACTCCTCGGCCTGCTCCAGGAAGGCGTCGACGTTCATCTCGGCCAGGTTGTGGCCGCCGGCCAGCTTCATCAGGGCCCGCATGGACGCCTGGAGGTCCTGCCCGGCGAGCAGGCCGGCCCGGTCGCTGGACAGCTCCGCCTTGCGGAACCACTCCTTGAGGGCGGTGATGATCGCGGTGATCGCCAGGTTGCCGAGCGGCACCCAGGCGATCCGGGTGGCGATGTTGGTGAGGATCATCAGCATCGTCCGGTAGACGGCGTGGCCGGACATCGCGTGGCCGACCTCGTGGCCGATGACCGAGCGCAGCTCCTCCTCGTCGAGCAGCTCGATCAGGCCGCTGGTGATCACGATGATCGGGGTGTCGATGCCGATGCAGAACGCGTTGACCGCCGGGTCCTGGGTGACGTACAGGTCCGGGACCTTCTCCAGGTCGAGCGCGTACGCGGCGTCGCGGACCATGTCGTGCAGCTCCGGGAACTGGCGCTCGGAGGTCTTCACCGCGGTGGCCAGGAACATCAGCCGGATCGCCCGCTCGGAGACCAGGCCGGCCAGCTTCTTCAGGATGTCGTCGAAGCCGGTCAGCTTGCGCAGCGCGACCAGGGCGGAGCGGTCCGCGGGGTGCTCCCAGGCCCGGGTGGAGATGTCGGGGAAGCGCTGGCGGCGGCGGCTCGGGGCCTTGGCGGTCGTGTCGGTCATGGTCTGAGTACCTCCTGGTCGACGGCGGCCGCGGCCCGCTGGCCCGCCCCCCGCTGGTCTTCGCCTGCAACGACTGTCTGTGCAACGTCCGTGGTTGCGTACTCGTCCCCGGAGCCAGCGTACGCGCGGGCGCGCACCCGCCGGTACCTGCGGTTCCGTCGCTTCGAGGCGGGCGCGGTGCGCCACCCGGGGCCGGTGGGCGCCGCCGGTGTGAAGCCGGTTTACCCTGAGGCCTGGATGACCGAGACCGGACCCGGCCGCGGTACCGAGCAGTTCTAGGAGCCCCCGCAGATGTCCACCGACGCGCTTGTCAGCCTGGCCGCGCCCATCTCCGACGAGTCCGGTCCGGGCCTGTTCCTGCGGATCATCGTGGTCGCGTCCTTCGTGGGCGTCGGCCTGCTGGTCTGGATCATGGCCCGCGCCTTCAAGAAGGACTAGTCCGGGCCCCGCGGCGGCCTTCTCCCGGCCCCTGCTCACACCCGGTCAGCGGCGGTGGGCCGCCGAGCGGTTGCGGTGTAACCCCCCGTACGATGACGGGTGGGCCCTCACCGGCCCGGAAGAACCCCAGGTCCGTCCCACCGAGCCGAGAAGGTCCCGCCGACCATGATGAGCACTGCTGCCGCACTCCCCGTTCTGAACCTGCTCGCCGAGGGCGAGGGGGGCAACCACGACAGTCTGAACCCGGCCCTGACCGGTGGCGCCGCGCTGGTCATCCTGCTGGTCCTGCTCTTCATCACCACCCGCTTCAACCGGGACCGCTGAGCCGGCTCCTGGGACCGCTCGGGGAGCGTCCGGCCCACCCGGCCGGCCGCTCCCTCACGCGTCTGCGGACAACCCCCACCAGGTCTGCGGAGGACCCCCACCCGGGCGTTCCCGCACCGTAACGGGCGTCGCGTAAGGTGTGGCGGCATGGGAGAGCAGGCCGGGAATCCCGGCGGACCGGAACCGGTGAAGAAGCGCCTCGGCGTGATGGGCGGCACCTTCGACCCGATCCACCACGGCCACCTCGTCGCCGCCAGTGAGGTCGCGAGCGCGTTCCACCTGGACGAGGTGATCTTCGTGCCGACCGGGCAGCCGTGGCAGAAGACCGACCGCCACGTCACCGCGGCCGAGGACCGCTACCTGATGACGGTCATCGCGACCGCCGAGAACCCGCAGTTCTCGGTCAGTCGGATCGACATCGACCGCGAGGGCCCGACGTACACCGTCGACACCCTGCGCGACCTGCACGCCCTGCACCCGGACGCCGACCTCTTCTTCATCACCGGCGCCGACGCGCTCGCCCAGATCCTCTCCTGGCACGACTCCGACGAGCTCTTCTCGCTGGCCCACTTCATCGGATGCACCCGCCCCGGGCACACCCTGACGGACGCCGGGCTTCCGGTGGGCGGGGTCTCCCTGATAGAAGTCCCGGCGCTGGCCATCTCCTCCACGGACTGCCGCAACCGCGTCGCCAAGGGCGAGCCGGTCTGGTACCTCGTCCCGGACGGCGTGGTCCGCTACATCGACAAGCGGGCGCTGTACGCGCCGCACGGGGACTGATCCAGGAGCGGTGCATGACTGATCGCAGCGACGGCCGGCAGCCGCAGGACTGGTCCACCGGGCAGTACCAGCAGCCGTACCAGGACCACCAGCAGCAGCAACAACAGCCGCAGCAGTACGACCAGTACGGGCAGCCGGTGTACGGGCAGGACCCGTACGGCTACCAGCAGCAGGGGTACCAGGGGTACGACGGGTACCAACAGGGCGGCCAGACCGGGCAGTTCCCGCAGTTCCCGCAGCAGACCCAGCCGTACGAGCAGCCGCAGCAGTACGACCAGTACGGGCAGCCGGTCTACGGGCAGGACCCGTACGGCTACCAGCAGCAGGGGTACCAGGGCTACCAGCAGCCGCAGCCGTACCAGGCCGCCGCCCCGGCCGTCGCCGAGCCGTCGGCGCCTGCCGAGGCCGCCGCTCCCACTGCCCCCGACCCCGCGCCGTCGCGGCCCCGGGTGCCCAGGCCCGCCGAGGCGGCGCCGGCCAAGGCCGAGCCGCCGTCCGAGCAGGTCGCCGGGGCGCGGGCCGGGAAGCCCGGGAGCAAGGCGCCCAAGGACAGCTACACCACGGGTGAGTTCACCTTCGTCGACGAAGAGGCGGAGGAGACCGAGGACGTCATCGACTGGCTGAAGTTCGCCGAGTCCCGCAGCGAGGTGCGCGCCGAGCGCCGCCGCAAGCTGCGCAACCGGCTGATCGGCCTCGGCGTGGTGGTGGCGCTCGCGGCCGGCGGTGTCGGCGGCTACCTGTTCCTCACCGGCGGCAAGCCGACCACCGCCGCCGCCGCGGCCGGCAAGCGCCAGGTCAGCGTCGTCCACCTGCGCGACCTCCAGGGCAAGGTGTCCAGCGCGCTGCTGGTCAACGACGCCGCCGGAAAGAAGGGCACGGTGCTGCTGCTGCCCGACAACCTGCGGCTGCCCGGCCCCGGCGACCCGCCGGTCACCACGATCGGCCAGGCCATGGACGGCGTCGGCGCCTCGGCGACCCGCGAGGGCCTGTCCACCGTGCTCGGCGCCCCGGTCGCCGGCACCTGGCGGCTGGACACCCCGTACCTGGAACTGCTGGTCTCCCAGCTCGGCGGCGTCCGGGTGGACACCAACGCCGAGACCCACGAGGGTGGCAAGCCGGATGGCAAGCTGCTGTCCGCCTCCGGGAAGAACACGCTGCTCAGCGGCAAGGCCGCGGTCGCGTACGCCACCTGGCAGGCGCCCGGCGAGAACCGGGACGCCCAGCTGGCCCGGTTCGGTCAGGTCATGGACGCGGTGGTGCGCACCATGCCGACCGACTTCAAGGAGGCCAAGGACGACGTGCACCGGATGAACGCGGTGCTCGACCCGTCCCTGCCCGAGGACGCCCTCGCCGGGGTGCTCGCCCAGCTCGCCCAGCTGGCGAAGGACGGCCACTTCGGCACCACCGCGCTGACCGTCAAGCCGGACGGCAGCCTGGACGAGGCGACCGCGGGCAAGCAGGTCAAGGACGTCCTGGGTGGCACCGTGAAGTCCGCGGCCGCCGGCGACGCCCCGGCCCGGGTCGCGCTCCAGGACGCCGGCGGCAACGACGCGGCGGCCGCCGCCGCGCAGGTCCAGATCGTCAACTCCGGCCTGACGTTCATCCCGGGCGGGACCAAGGCGGCCCCGCAGGCCACCAGTGAGATCCGCTACACCGACGACACCCGGCAGGGCGCGGCGAAGTCCCTGGCGACCAGCCTCGGGCTGCCGGAGACGGCGGTGAAGAAGGTGACCGGCGACACCCAGAACGCGGACCTGCTGGTCGTGCTCGGCAAGGACTACCAGCCGCCGAAGAACCAGTAGGACGGCGGCGGACGCCCCCGGGGGCCCGTGGCGGCCCCCGGGGGCGTGGAAAAAACGGTTCCTGGGCCGCCCGAGCGGCGTGAGATCCTGGAAGGCGACCCCGGCCGCGCGCCGGGGCGCCCCAAAGCCGCCGAGCCGGAAGAACACCGTGACCGTCACCGACCACAGCCAGCAGCTCATCACCGTCGCCGCGCAGGCGGCGGCCGACAAGCTCGCGCACAACATCATCGCCTTCGACGTCAGCGAGGTGCTGTCGATCACCGACGCCTTCCTGATCGCCTCCGCGAACAACGACCGCCAGGTCCGCTCCATCGCCGAGGAGATCGAGGACCAGCTGCGCGAGCAGCTGGACATCAAGCCGGTGCGCCGCGAGGGCGAGCGCGAGGGCCGTTGGATCCTGCTCGACTACCTGGACATCGTCGTGCACGTCCAGCACTCCGAGGAGCGCTCCTTCTACTCGCTGGACCGGCTCTGGAAGGACTGCCCCGAGCTGCCGCTGCCCGCCGACGCCCTGGAGTCGCGCAACCGCCCGGACGCCCACACCGACGAGGCCGGCAACGCCATCGCCCCCGTCGACGCCCCCGCCGACGACTTCGGCAAGCCCGAGGACCTGCACTGAGCCGGGGTCCGCGCGGTCCGCGCATCGTCTTCTGGCGGCACGGCCAGACCTCCTGGAACCTCGAATCGCGCTTCCAGGGCACCACGGACATCGAGCTGACCGGCCAGGGCGTCCTCCAGGCCCAGCGGGCGGCCCGGCTGCTCTCCGGGCTCCGTCCGGACCTGCTGATCTCCTCGGACCTCCAGCGCGCCCGGCGCACCGCCGCCGAGCTGGCCGAGGTCACCGGGCTCGACGTGCAGCACCACGAGGGCCTGCGGGAGACCTACGCGGGCTCCTGGCAGGGCCTGACCCACACCGAGATCCGCGAGCGCTTCCCGGAGGAGTACGAGGCGTGGTCGGCCGGCGAGCCGGTGCGGCGCGGCGGTGGGGGCGAGCTGGCCACCGAGGTCGCCGACCGCTCGGTGCCGGTGGTGCTGGAGGCCGTCGCCAAGCTCCCGGAGGACGGCACGCTCGTCGTGGTCAGCCACGGCGGGACGATCCGCACCATGCTCGGGCGGCTGCTCGACCTGGAGCCGGCCCACTGGGAGCGCTTCGGCGGGCTGTCCAACTGCTGCTGGTCGGTGCTCGGCCACGGCTCGCGCGGCTGGCGCCTGCTGGAGCACAACGCGGGAACCCTCCCGCAGCCGGTCATCGGCGACGACACCTGACCCGGGTCGAACCGGCTCGGGCGGCACCGGGTGCCGGGGGCCCTCAGGGGCCCTCGGCGGGGCCCGGGGGAGCGGATTTCACAGTTCCGGCTCTGACCAGCTAAAGTCTTCCTTGTTCGCAGGGAAGGAACGCGGCCCGAAAGGGAAGCGGGAGATCCGGTGAGTGCGGGGCTATAGCTCAGTTGGTAGAGCGCTTGCATGGCATGCAAGAGGTCTGGGGTTCAATTCCCCATAGCTCCACTCCGCATCGGCGGTCGTGGTCAGCCAGGGTCGTCCGTGTCGCGGGGCTATAGCTCAGTTGGTAGAGCGCTTGCATGGCATGCAAGAGGTCTGGGGTTCAATTCCCCATAGCTCCACAGCAGTTCGGAAGGCCGTCACCCAAGGGGTGGCGGCCTTCCGGCGTTTGGGCGTGGGCGGTCGGGTGCTTCCAGGCTTCGGCGCTTCGGTGTTCCGGCGCTTCGGTGGTCGGGCGGTGGGGGTGCGCGAGGCGTGCGAGGCGTGCGGGACGGGCCCCGGGGGAGCCCTGACGGGGCCTCGGGGGCGCGGATTTCAGAAGCACGCCCCGGACCGTGTAAAGTAGTCGATGTCGCCGAGGGAAACGGCCGGAAACAACCGGGAACCACGGCGGCGAAGCAGGTCAAGGGGCTATAGCTCAGTTGGTAGAGCGCTTGCATGGCATGCAAGAGGTCTGGGGTTCAATTCCCCATAGCTCCACAGCAGTCGAGAGCCGCCTCCCGGAAACGGGGGGCGGCTCTTCGCCGTTCTGCACGCGCCACCGGTCCAAGCGCCCTGAATCCCGCTACCGTCGTGCCATGGCCGATCTGGAGCGAAGGCGGAACGAGGAACTGGCCCGGATACTCCACCAGCTCGGCTGGAGTCCGGAACGGCTCGCCCGCGAGGTGAGCCTCGCCCTGCCGCCGGGCCTGGCCATCAGCTCCACCGCCCCGTACAAGTGGCGCGACCGCGGCATGGTGCCGCGCAGCCCGCACGACCAGGCCGTCTGCGAAGTGCTCAGCCGCACCCTCGGCATAGCCGTCACCTACGAACAGCTCTGGGGCCGGATGGGCGGCCACCGCGGCGCCAAGATCCTCTCGCCCCGGCTGCTCACCGACCCGTGGACCGCCGACACCGCCCAGACCGCGCTGCGCGAGGCCGCCACCGACGCCGGCCCGGTCCGCCTCACCGACCTGTTCCGCAGTGCCGACCTCGACCAGGCCGCCGCCCGCCTCGACTCCCCGCCACCACCCGTCGGCGGCGGTGAGGGCGCGCTGCGCGTCGAACCCGGACTCGTCGGTGAACTCGGCCTGTCCTACCGCAGCAAGCAGAAACTCGAACGCTCCTGCGGCGGCGGCCTCGTCCTCGGCCCCGCCCGGGCCGAACTCGCCATGCTGGCCAAGCTGCTGGAACTCGGCGCGTACGACGAACGACTCGGCCGCGAGCTGTACGGCACCGCCAGCAGACTCGCCCGGCTGGCCGGCTGGGCCGCGTACGACCTCGGCCACGACGCCGCCGCCCAGCGCGCCTTCGTCGCCGCGCTGCGCGCAGCCCACGTCAGCGGCGACGCCCGGCTCGGCGTCGCGGTGCTCGGCGCGCTCGTCGTACTCGCCACCCAGGGCCCCGGCGGGCGCGGACTGGACGCCGTCTCCGCCCTCGCGAAGGCCCTGGACACCCACGGCGCCGCGCTCAGCCCCACCGCCCGGGCCCGGCAGCTCGGCCGGCTCGCCCGCGCCTACGGCCGCCGGGCCGAGGCCGCGCAGGCCGAGGCCGCCGCCGCCCGGGCCTTCGCCGAACTGGACGGCCTGCCCGGCACCGAGGAGGCCCGGGCCGACCTCGCCGGAATGGTGGGGGAGGGGCGGCTGGCGCTCGGCCAGCACCGGCTGGCCAAGGTGCTGCTCGCCGAGGCCGTGGCCGGGCTCGGGCCGGGGCGGGCCCGCTCCAAGGCGCTGCTGATGGTGCGCCTCGCCGAGGCCCACCGCAGGCTCGGCGACCAGCGGGAGGCGGCCCGCACCGCGGCGCTGGCGCGCTCCCTCGCGGCGGGGATGCAGTCCGAGCGGCTGGCGAAGGCGCTGCGGGAGTTCGACGCGGCGGGGCGGGCCGCGGGGCGATAGGGCCCCTGGCGTGCGCGGTGGGGTTCTTGGTGCGCCCTGTGCGGCCCGTACGGCCTGGTGCGGCCCTGCCCGGCCCCGTGCGGCGGTCGCCGAGGTCCGCCCCGCAGCCCGCCGAGCGGCTTGCGGTACCCTGAGCCCATGCGAACCGTGCGCCTGCTCCTTAGCCGGCCGCGCTGACCAGGACCGGCTGCGCCCTCGGGCGGTGCCGGAGTCGGCGTGGCGTCCCCTCCTGCGAGGGGATTTTTTGTTTTCCGCCCCGCCCCCGTCCCGGGCCGGGTCCACGGGCCGGCCGCCTGTGCGGTTCGCCAACCGACATCGATGGAGCTTGAAGGACCATGAGCGAGACGACCCCTGCCTCCGGCGCGGCCGAGACCGCGACCGAGCCGTTCCGGTACAGCGCCGCGCTGGCGGCCGAGATCGAGTCCCGCTGGCAGGACATCTGGGAGAAGGAGGGCACCTTCCACGCCCCCAACCCCACCGGTGCGCTGGCGGACCCGGCGGCCGGTGACGTCGCCGCGAAGCCGCACAGCTTCATCATGGACATGTTCCCGTACCCCTCGGGTGCGGGCCTGCACGTCGGCCACCCGCTGGGCTACATCGCCACCGACGTCTTCGCCCGCTACCAGCGGATGACCGGCCACAACGTGCTGCACACGCTGGGCTACGACGCCTTCGGCCTGCCCGCCGAGCAGTACGCGGTGCAGACCGGCACCCACCCGCGGGTCTCCACCGAGGCGAACATCGCCAACATGCGCCACCAGCTGCGCCGGCTGGGCCTGGGCCACGACCCGCGCCGCTCGATCTCCACGATCGACCCGGAGTACTACCGCTGGACCCAGTGGATCTTCCTCCAGATCTTCAACTCCTGGTACGACGAGGCCGCCCGCAAGGCCCGTCCGATCGCCGAACTGGTCGCCGCCTTCGAGTCCGGCGAGCGCGAGGTGCCGGGCGGCCGCGCCTGGGCCGAGCTGTCCGCCGCCGAGCGCGACGAGGTACTGGGCGAGTACCGCCTGGCGTACGCCAAGGAGGTGCCGGTCAACTGGTGCCCCGGCCTGGGCACCGTGCTGGCCAACGAGGAGGTCACCGCGGACGGCCGCTCCGAGCGCGGCAACTTCCCGGTGTTCAAGTCCAACCTGCGCCAGTGGATGATGCGCATCACCGCGTACTCGGACCGGCTGATCGAGGACCTGGACCTGCTGGACTGGCCCGAGGCCATCAAGCTCCAGCAGCGCAACTGGATCGGACGCTCCGAGGGCGCCCGGGTCGACTTCGCCGCCCCCGGCGACCGGAAGATCACCGTCTTCACCACCCGGCCCGACACCCTGTTCGGCGCCACCTACATGGTGCTGGCCCCCGAGCACGGCCTGGTCGACTCGATCGTCCCCGCCGCCTGGCCCGAGGGCGTCCCCGCCGAGTGGACCGGCGGCGCCGCCACCCCCGCCGAGGCCGTCGCCGCCTACCGCGCCACGGCCGCCGCCAAGTCGGACGTCGAGCGGCAGGTCGAGGCCAAGGTCAAGACCGGCGTCTTCACCGGCGCCTACGCCGTCAACCCGGTCAGCGGCGCGCCCGTCCCGGTGTTCATCGCCGACTACGTGCTGATGGGCTACGGCACCGGCGCCATCATGGCCGTCCCCGCCCACGACCACCGCGACTTCGCCTTCGCCCGCGCCTTCGCGCTGCCGATGCGCTGCGTCGTCGAGCCCACCGACGGGCGCGGCTCGGACCCGGCCGAGTGGGACGACGCCTTCGACACCTACGACTCCGTCATCGTCAACTCGGCGCGCTCCGAAGGGGACCTGTCCCTGGACGGCCTGAGCGTCGTCGACGCCAAGGCCGCCGCCACCGCCTGGCTGGCCGAGCGCGGCATCGGCGAGGGCACCGTCAACTACCGCCTGCGCGACTGGCTGTTCAGCCGCCAGCGGTACTGGGGCGAGCCCTTCCCGATCGTCTACGACGAGGACGGCGTCATGCACGCGCTGCCCGAGTCGATGCTGCCGGTCGAGGTCCCCGAGGTCGACGACTACTCGCCGCGCACCTTCGACGCGTACGACTCCAGCTCCTCGCCGGAGACCCCGCTGTCGCGCAACGAGGCCTGGGTCAACGTCGAACTCGACCTGGGCGACGGCGTGAAGAAGTACCGCCGCGAGACCAACACCATGCCCAACTGGGCCGGCTCCTGCTGGTACGAGCTGCGCTACGTCGACCCGGCGAACTCCTCGGCGGTCGTCGACCCGGCCAACGAGAAGTACTGGCTGGGCCCGACGGAGAACAAGCCGGCCGGCGGCGCCGACCTGTACGTCGGCGGCGCCGAGCACGCCGTGCTGCACCTGCTGTACGCGCGCTTCTGGCACAAGGTGCTGCACGACCTGGGCCACGTCTCGTCCGTCGAGCCGTTCCACAAGCTGTTCAACCAGGGCATGATCACCGCCGACGTCTACCGCGACGAGCGCGGCTTCCCGGTGCCCGCCGCCGAGGTCGAGGAGCGCGACGGCACCTACTCCTGGCAGGGCGAGCCGGTCAAGCGCGAGGCCGGGAAGATGGGCAAGTCCCTGAAGAACGCCGTCGCGCCGGACGACATCGCCGACGAGTACGGCGCCGACACGCTGCGCCTGTACGAGATGTCGATGGGCCCGCTGGACGTTTCCCGCCCGTGGGACACCCGCGCCGTCGTCGGCTCGTACCGCTTCCTCCAGCGCCTGTGGCGCAACGTCGTCTCGGAGGCCACCGGCGAGCTGGTCGTCACCGAGGAGGAGCCGGACGAGGCGACGCTGCGCGCCCTGCACAAGGCGATCGACGGCATCCGCGGCGACATGGCCGGGCTGCGCTTCAACACGGCCGTCGCCAAGGCCATCGAGCTGAACAACTTCCTGGTCAAGCGCGGCTCCACGCCGCGGGCGGTGGCCGAGCAGCTGGTGCTGATGGTCGCGCCGCTGGCCCCGCACATCGCCGAGGAGCTGTGGCGCCGCCTGGGCCACGGCGACTCGCTGGCGCACACCGACTACCCGGTCGCCGACCCGGCGTACGTGGTGGACGAGACGGTGACCTGCGTGGTCCAGATCAAGGGCAAGGTCAAGGCGCGGCTGGAGGTCTCGCCGGGCATCTCGGACGCCGAGCTGGAGGCGCTGGCGCTGGCGGAGCCGGTGGTCGTCGCGGCGATCGGCGGGGCCGAGGTGCGCAAGGTGATCGCGCGGGCGCCGAAGCTGGTGAACATCGTCACCGGCTGAGTGCGGCTGTCGCGGGAGTGAGCGGGCGGGCGTCCTTCGGGGCGGCCGCCCGTTCGGCGTTCCGGGCGGCGCTGTGAGGAACGTTCCGGGCGGCCTGTGAGGGGTGTTGCGTCCGGTGTCTTTGAGGGATGTTGCGTCCGTTGTCCTGCGAGGTCCGCGGTGATCCAGGTCCCTCGGGGAGATCCCGGATCTGACCCTGATCTCCGCCCGCCGGGACCGCTCCGGCCTGCCTCGGGCCGGGTCGGACGGCTACCGTGGAACTCTCGGTGATGCGGCCCGCGTTGGGCCCGGTGGGGCCGGAACGGCGGCGGAAGGTGGCGCGCGATGGACGTGTTCGGCGTGATGATCGGTCTGGCCCTGCTCTTCGGAGTCGCGGTGATGGTCCTGGCCGTGGTCGGCACGGTCAAGGCCGTCAAGGCCGTCGGCGCGAAGATCGAGAAGACCGAGGCCAGCGCCCGGCGCGCCGTGGAGACCGCCACGCTCAAGGCGAAGAAGTACACCCAGGTCGGCCCGCCCGCGCAGATCGCCGCCGTCCGGCTGGGCCTGCGGACCTCCCTCGACGGCACCCGGCAGGTGCTGGAGGGCGGCGTCGGGCAGGACGGCCAGCTCGGCGAGGCGCTCGCCCTGCTGAACCGGCTCGACGCGCACGCCGCCGAGCTCGACGGCGAGCTGCGGATGCTGGAGCGCGAGCCGGACACCGCGCGGATCGCCGCCAAGCTGCCGGAGCTGCGGGAGCGGGCGGAGCGGATCACGCACGCGGCGGAGACCATGCGCTGGGCGGCGCAGGACCGGGCACACCGGTTCGCGGACGACGAGCTGAGCCGGCTGAGCCAGGAGTGCGAGAGCGAGGCGGGGGCGCTGCGGCACTGGGACGGGGCGGGGGCCTCGGGTTCCTCGGGTTCTTCGCGTGCCGCCGGGTCTCCCGGTTCTGGGGGTTGGACGGGTGCCTCGGGCTCGGCCGGCACGGGTGGGGGTGCGGCCCGGGCCGGGCTGACCGACGGGAAGGGGCGGCCGAGCGCGGAGGAGCTGCTCGGGCTGGCCGATCCGCTGGCCAAGTTGGCGCAGCGGCTGCGCAAGCCGTCCGCCGAGCCCTCGGCCGGACCCTCGGCCGGCTGAGCCCGCCGACCCGCCGCGGGGCCTTCGGACCGGGCACGGGAGCGGGCGCTGTCCTCCCGGACCGACGGGGGGTAACCTCCGGCTCATGCCCTCCGACCTCGCACTTGTCACCGATTCCACGGCCTATCTGCCGCAGGAGGCCCTCGACCGGCACGGGATCACGGTGGTCCCGCTGAGCGTCGCGGTCGGTGACTCGGTCCTGAGCGAGGGCGTCGAGATCTTCCCGAAGGACGTCGCCGAGGCGCTGCGCGGCAAGCAGCGCGTGACCACCTCCCGGCCGAACCCGGAGACCTTCGCCGCCACCTACCGGGCGGCCGCCGAGGCCGGGGCCGCGGGGATCGTCTCGGTGCACATCTCCGGCGAACTGTCCGGCACCGTCGAGGCCGCCCGGCTGGCCGCCGCCGATGCACCCGTACCGGTTCGGGTGGTGGACAGCCGACTGGTCGGCATGGCGCTCGGGTACGGGGTGCTGGCGGCGGCCGAGGCGATCGCGGCCGGGCAGGGCCTGGCGGAGGCGGCCGAGGCGGCGGGCCGACGGGCGTCCGGGACCAGCGGGTTCTTCTACGTCGACACCCTGGAGCACCTGCGCCGCGGCGGCCGGATCGGGGCGGCGCGGGCGCTGCTCGGCTCGGCGCTGGCGGTCAAGCCGCTGCTGCACCTGGACGGTGGGCGGATCGAGCCGCTGGAGAAGGTGCGGACGGCCTCGCGGGCGATCGCGCGGTTGGAGGAGATCGCGGTCGAGCGGTCGGGGGAGCGGGAGGTCGACATCACCGTGCACCACCTGGCGGCCGAGGAGCGGGCGGAACCGCTCGCGGAGCGGCTGCGGGCGCGGGTGCCGGGGCTGCGGGAGCTGTACGTCGGCGAAGTGGGGGCGGTGATCGGCGCGCACGTCGGACCGGGACTGCTCGCCGTGGTGGTCGCGCCGCGCTGAGGGGAGGCGGGTGGTGGTCAACTCGGCGCGGTCTTGCTCGCTCGTGTGAGTGACGCTTTTTGTCCACAACCCCCGGGTTATCCACAGGGTTTCGTCGATTTCCGCGCGATCGCCGGAGGACTCCTACCGTCCTCGGCATGACGACCATGGGCCTGGGCGCGGCGAAGCGCCACGCGATCAACGAGACGGTGCGGCTGCGGATGGCCGCGCTGCTGCCGACGGATGACGAGCCGTCGGGCGGCTCGGGCGGCTCGGGTGACTCGGGTGAGGGCTTGCCAGGGGCCGCCTCGCCGCCGGTGGGCGAGCGGCCGGTGCCTGCCACCGGGTCGCCGCCGGCCGCGCCGCCGCCGCTGCCGACCGTGGGTGGTGCGGATGATCCCGACGAAGCCGTGCGTTCGAGAGCCACCTCCCTCCCCTCGTTCGCCTCGGCTCTGGCGCTCGACCGGCGCGCGGTGGCCGGCCTGACCATCCTGCTGCTGTTCGCGGTCGGCTACGCCGTGCAGCACTTCTGGCTGGCCCGGCCGGAGACTGTCGCCGTGCCCGCGCTGGCGGCGGTCGCGGCACCGGCGCAGGCCGACCCGTCCGTTCCTGCCGACGCCGCCGCCTCCAGAGCCGGGCCCGGCGTCGGTACCGAAGCCGCCCCCGGGGTCGTGGCGGCCGTCGTGGTGGACATCGGCGGGCGGGTCCACCTCCCGGGCCTGCACACCCTGCCCGGCGGCTCCCGGGTGGCCGACGCCCTGCGGGCGGCGGGCGGTCCACTACCGGAGACGGACACCAGGAACCTCAACCTGGCCCGCCTCCTGACGGACGGCGAGCAGATCCTGGTCGGCGAACAGGCACCCGCCCTCGCCCCGGCCGTCGGCAGCGGGAACGGACCTCCGGGCCCGGCCGCACCCCGACCACCCGTCAGTCTCAACCGGGCCACGCTCGAACAGCTCGACGCCCTTCCCGGCGTCGGCCCCACGCTCGCCCAGCGCATCCTCGCCTACCGCACCTCGCACGGCTCCTTCCGCTCCCTCGACCAGCTTCGGCAGGTCAGCGGCATCGGTGCCCGCACATACGCGGAGCTCCGTCCGCTGCTCACCCTCTGACCATCCACCGCCGCTGTTCCTATCCGCCGGGTCCCCTGTTCGCTGCACCGGCCTTCGAAAGGAGGCACCGCCATGTCCGTCGCCACCGCGCCGGCCGCTTCGACCGCTCCGCCCCGCCCCCCGGGCGCCGACTTCCGCCTGCTGCTGCCCGCCGCCTCGGCCTGGGCGGTCTCGGCGGTACTCCTGCGCTCGGAGCCGGGGTACGGGGCCCTCGTCCTCACCGCGGCGGTCGTCGCCGCGTTCGCGGGCATCCTGCTGCTCACCCGGCCGGGCGTCCTGCGCCGACGCGGGTCCGCGGCGACACTGGCCGCCGTCCTGCTCACCGGTGCGGCGGCCGCGATCGCCACCCCGCTGCACACCGCCGACCTCCACCGGGGGCCGCTGCCGGACCTCGTCCGGGCGTCCGCCGCCGCCGAACCGGGTGCGGCCTCCCCGGTGGTGGAGGTGGAGCTGACCGTCACGGGAGACCCGAAGGCCCACCTCTCCCGGGGCGGCACCGTCGGCGGGCAGACGCTCGTCACCGTGGACGCGGTGGCCGACCGCGTCACCCCGCTCCCGGACAGGCGGACCACCCGTACTCGTACGCCGGTGACCGTGATGGCCAGGGGAACGGAGAGCGAGCCCTGGCAACGGCTACTCCCGTCCCAGAAGGTGGCCGCGGAGGCCGAGGTGCGGCCGGCGGGGGAGGGCCACGACACCGAGTCCGCCGCACTGCTGATCGTCCACGGCCTGCCCCGGCAACTGGCTCCGCCGAGCCTGCCGCAGCGGATCGCCGGCCGGCTGCGCGAAGGCCTGCGCACGGCTACCGACGGACTTCCGGCGGATGCGCGCGGACTGCTCCCCGGGCTGGTCGTCGGCGACACCTCGCGACTGCCCGACGACCTCGACGACGCCTTCCGGGCCACCGACCTCGTTCACCTGGTGGCGGTCAGCGGGGCCAACCTGGCGATCGTCCTCGGCGCGCTGCTGGGCGCGCCCGGGCAGGCCGGCACCCCGGAGCGTCGCGGACTGGCGGCGGTACTGGGGCTGTCGCTGCGCACCGGCGCGCTGCTCGGCACCGCGCTGACACTGGCCTTCGTCACCGTCTGCCGGCCCGAACCCAGCGTGCTGCGGGCCGCCGGGACGGGGCTCATCGGCATGCTTGCCCTGGCCACCGGCCGTCCCCGCCGGGCGGTGCCGGCACTCGCCGGAGCGGTCCTGGTGCTGGTCCTGCTGGATCCGTTCCTGGCACGCTCGTTCGGCTTCCTGCTCTCGGTGCTCGCCACCGCCGGGCTGCTCGTCCTCGGTCCGCACTGGGCCGAAGCCCTGCGGGTCCGCCGCTGGCCACACCACCTGGCGGGCGCCCTCGCGGCCACGGCGGCCGCCCAGGCGCTGTGCGCACCGGTGACGGTGGTGCTGTCCGGGCACATCAGCCTGGTCGGCATCCCCTGCAACCTGCTGGCCGAGCTGGCGGTGGCGCCGGCGACGCTGCTCGGCTTCGGGGTGCTCGCCCTGCATCCGCTCCTCCCGGCTCTGGCCCGCCTGCTCGCGGAGCCGGCCGGAGCCCCGGCCGGCTGGCTCGCCCTGGTGGCGCGACGCGGCGCCGAAGTGCCCGGCGGTCAACTGGCGTGGCCAGGAGGGTGGTTCGGGACGGTGACGGTCGCACTGGCTGTCCTGGCAGCCTGCTGGGCGGCGCCGCTCCTACTGCCCCGACGGGCCGCGCCGGGAGGCCCGGCACCCGTGCGGCGCCATTGGACGCGGGCCCTGGTGGCGGGGGTGCTGACGGCAGTCCTGCTGGCCGTGCTGCTGCGCCCACCGCAGCTCACCCGGATCGCCACCGGCTGGCCACCGCCGGGGTGGCGACTGGTGATGTGCGACATCGGGCAGGGGGACATGCTGGCCCTGGCGACGGGGGCCCCGGGCAGCGCGGTGGTGATCGATGCCGGGCCGGATCCGAACGCCGCGGACAGGTGTCTGCGCGACCTCGGCATCACATCGGTTCCCTTACTGCTGCTGACGCACTTCCACGCCGACCATGTCGAGGGCGTGCCGGGAGTGCTGCGGGGCCGGAGGGTCGGGGCGATCGAGGGCACCACGCTGGACGACCCCCCGGGTGAGGCGGCCAGGGTGGCGGGCTGGGCCGCAGGTGCCGGCGTCCCGTTGATCAGAGCCGGCCGGGGTGAACGACGTTCAGCCGGAGTGGAGTTGGCGTGGGACGTGGTGTGGCCCGTTCCCGGTGCGGCCGTGGAAGCGCCCGGCCCGAACAACGCAAGCGTCGCATTGATGGTGTCACTGGCAGGAGGACTACGGATGGCACTGCTCGGAGATCTCGAACCGCAGGCCCAGTCGGCACTGTTGGGCCGGGTGGCGAGGGTGGACGTCCTGAAGGTGGCGCATCACGGATCGGCCCATCAGGACTGGGACTTGGCCGGAGCCCTGCGGCCCCGGCTGGCCCTCATCTCCTGCGGTGAGGGCAACGCCTACGGGCACCCGTCCCCGAGGACGGTCGACCACCTGCGCGCACTCGGGGCCACCGTGCTGCGCACCGACCGGGAAGGGGACATCGCGGTGACGGGCGACTCCCAGGCCACCCTCGGCGTGGCCGTCCACCCGCAGCCCGCCCATCACGCCCACCATGCCCGCCCCGTCCGCCCCGCCCACTCAACCCGCGAAGCCCTCCCCGAGCAGACCCCAGCCTCCCCGCGGGCCCCGCCCGTGTGATCCCCGTGCTCTCCTCCTCCCACCAACCACGTGGGGCAGGGAAAGGGGTAGGGGGTTGTGGGAGGAGTGGAGAGGTGCGGGCGCGGGGCCAGCAGAAACGTTCCGGCGCGCTCCGGGCAAGCCCGGAGCGCGCCGGTGCCACAAGCTCCGGGAGAAGGGTGGCCCGGATAGCCCACATCGACGTGCCGCAGGGCCTGGCGAGGAGGCCAGGGAAGGCGGTTGCGGCCCGCTCCGGGCCCGGCCCGGAGCGCGCCGCGAAGAAGCCCGCACCCCGTACAGGCAAGAGGCAGAGCACCACGACAGGCCGGAGGGGCCTGGACCCGGGCTTCAGACAAGGCCGGGCGTGGCCTCAGGCTTCCTCGCGCCAGCCGTCGTAGCCGGAGACGAGGGTGTCGAGGGCGTGCAGCAGGGCCGGGGTCCACCCGGTCTCCGGGGGTTCGGCGACGACGAGCCACTGGGCGTCCTCGGCGTCGTCCTCGCCCGCGAGGGCGTCGCGGACGACTTCGAGCTCGCCGAGGTCGGGCTGGGCGGCGGCGAGTTCCTCGGCGGCTTCCTCGGCGGTGTCACGGTCGGGCAGGACGAGCAGCTGCCGGGCGTACGGGTCGTCGACGTCCGGGAGGTCGGTGGTGTGGTTCTCGGTCACCCGGCCATTGTCCAGGCCGGGCCGCCCGCTCCATCGGCCGGGACACCGGGACACCGGGACACCGGGAGGCCGGGACGCCGGGAGGCCGGGAGGCCGGGACGCCGGGACACCGGGAGGCCGGGAGGCCGGGAGGCCGGGAGGCCGGGAGTGTCCGCCACCCGTGGGATGCTGGTACGCGATGGCCAGGAAGAGTGCACCCGACGACCTGCTCGCCCCGCTGACCCTCGCGGTCGGCCAGGAGGAGCTGCTGCTGGACCGCGCGGTCGCCCAGGTGGTGGCGGCGGCGAAGGCGGTGGACCCGGACACCGATGTGCGGGATCTGCCGCCCGGCGGCCTGCAGCCCGGAAGCCTGGCCGAGCTGACCACGCCGTCGCTGTTCGCCGAGCGCAAGGTGATCGTGGTCCGGGCCGCGCAGGACCTCTCCGCCGAGTCGGTGAAGGAGGTCAAGGCGTACATCGAGGCACCGGCCGAGGAAGTGATCATGGTGCTGGTGCACGCCGGCGGCGCCAAGGGCAAGGGCCTGCTGGACGCCGGGCGCAAGGCCGGCGGGCGCGAGGTGGCCTGCGCCAAGCTGGCCAAGGCGAGCGAGCGGCTGGCCTTCGTCAAGGGCGAGTTCCGCACCCTGGGCCGCTCCGCGACCCCGGAGGCCTGTCAGGCGCTGTTGGACGCGCTCGGCAGCGACCTGCGCGAGCTGGCGGCCGCGTGCGGCCAGCTGACCTCGGATGTCGAGGGGGCGATCGACGAGACGGTGGTGGCCCGCTACTACAGCGGCCGGGCCGAGGCGACCGGCTTCGAGGTGGCCGACCTGGCGGTCACCGGCCGCGCCGCGGAGGCGCTGGAGCGGTTGCGCTGGGCGCTGGCCGTCGGCCAGCCGCCGACCGGCATCACCTACGCGCTGGCCTCCGGGGTGCGCAGCATCGGGCGGCTGGCGAGTGCCCGGAACATGCGCCCCGGGGACCTGGCCCGTGAGCTGGGCATGCCGCCGTGGAAGGTCGACCGGGTCCGTCAGCAGATGCGCGGCTGGACGGGCGACGGGGTGGCGACCGCGCTGACCGCGATCGCCCAGGCCGACGCCGCCGTCAAGGGCGGCTCGGACGACCCGGCTTTCGCCCTGGAGCGCGCGGTGGTCGCCGTCGCCCGGGCCGCCCGAGCCGGGTCCCGCCCGGCGTACTGACGGCCCCGGCGTACTGACGGCCCCGGCGTACTGACGGCCCCCGGCGACACGGAGCGGCCCAATGCCCCGGAAGGGCGCCGGGCCTACTTCTTCATCGCCCGGACGGCGTCCTGGCCGTCGGACTGGAGGGTGCTGCGCAACTCGTCCTTGGACGGCGGCTTGCTCTTCCCCGCGCTGTAGCTGGCCGTGTAGTTGATGTAGTACGTCATCCCGCCGTCGAGGATGTCCAGCTCGGCGTAGATGCTGTGGTACTGGTCCGAGCCGTCGTCCTTGTACAGGAAGTACGCCTTGTCGCCGATCCCCGGGATGTCGGTGACCTGGTAGCCGCGCGCCCGGTAGAGCTCCTTGTTGGCCTCCAGCTCGGGCGCCGGGTTGACGGCCTTGTGCAGGTCGGCGCGCATGTAGACGTTGGCGTACTCGCTGTCGCTGTTGCCGCCGGTGCGCTTGAGCGACATCGAGCAGTTCATGCTGTCCAGCGCGGAGAACCGGTCGGTGTGGTGGGTCGGCGCGGAGCTGTCCGAGACGGAGTACGTCTGGAGGAGCTTGGTGGGCTTCCCGGTGACGCAGAAGTCGTCCGAGAGGTGGTAGCCGTTCAGGCCGCGCGGCGAGGAGCTGCTGCTGACCATGCCGGGGACGAGCAGCACGGCGGCGGTCCAGCCGGCCGAGACGGTCAGGGCGCCGACGAAGGCCCAGACGGCGTTGCGGCGCAGGTTGCCCTTGGCCTGCTTGGAGGCGCCGGGCGCGCCGACCGCCGGAGGCAAAGGCGGACCGGGCGGCCCGAACCCCGGCATACCCTGGCCGGGCCCCGGCATCCCCGGCTGCTGCGGGAAGCCGTACCCCGGCCCGGAAGCCGGTGGCGGCGGTGGCATCGTCATGGAAAGTCCCCCCTGGGCCTGGCGTCGGGGCGCTCCCCACGCCGCGTCGGACCCGACCGACCATAGCGGCCGGACCGTGGAACGCGACAGGCGCCGCAGTGGTCTCCGGGGAGGAGGCCGACTGCGACGCCTGCCGTACTGCTTCGTACACCGCACCCGCGTGGCGAACGCAGGCCGCGTGCGGTGCGAGTCTCGCGCGCCTCGGGGGTCCGGGTAGAGGGCCGGGTCGTCCCGAAGCGGTGGGGGCCGTGTGGCCCCCGGGGCGTCAGGCCTGGGCGGCCACGTTGACGCGCTTGGTGATGGCCGACTTCTTGTTGGCGGCCTGGTTGGCGTGGATGACGCCCTTGCTCACGGCCTTGTCCAGCGCCTTGGAGGCGGCGCGGGCCAGCACGACGGCCTTCTCGGTCTCGCCGGCGGCAGCGGCCTCACGGGCCTTGCGCAGAGCGGTCTTCAGCGAGGACTTGACGGCCTTGTTGCGCAGGCGCGCCTTCTCGTTGGTCTTGTTGCGCTTGATCTGGGACTTGATGTTCGCCACGAAGGAGCCTCAGTCTGTCTAAAGATTACGGGGGCACCCCCGGCCGGAGGCTGGGGGAAGGTTGGCACCAGGCGGCGATCGGACCTGCTGAGAGGGCATGCCGATGCCGGGTGCAGCACCCCACGCTACCAGGGGCCGCGCGCCCGTCCCAAACCGGCCGTCTCAGTGACCCGGCGGTACGGGGCCGGGGACGGCGGGGGCGACGGGGACGGCAGGGGCGACGGGGGCGGCGATCGCCGGGGCGGCCTGGGCGGGGAGCGGGGCGCCGGCCCCGCGGGCGTCGGCCGGGCCGCCGGTGCGGCGCTTGAGCCAGGCCAGGAACCGCCGTCCGAGTTTCTGGAACGGCACCTCGACCAGTCGGTACATCAGGTAGCCGGCCACGAGCGTGGCGGCCAGGAACGTCAGGGTGAAGACGATCTCGAACTTGGTCGACTTCGGCGCCGGCGCCCCCTGGAAGAGCCAGGGCATGCCGTAGAGCCAGTCCATGCCGTCGATGACCAGCCAGTGCAGCAGGTACACCGAGTAGCTGACGGTGCCCAGCCAGGTGAGCGCCTTCGGGAACCGCCGCTTCCTGAGCGCCATCCCCAGGACGAGCACGATCCAGGCCCCGGCGTAGGCGAAGGACCACGCCATCCAGCTGGTGGTCCAGGTCCGCCACAGCGCGTCCCCGTGGTTGTACATCCGCCCGCCGAACACCCCGGCGAGGAAGACGAAGCCGCAGTAGGCGTAGGCCTGAAGGCGGTCGATCTGGCCGTGCTCCGCGCGGTAGACGACGGTTCCGGCGAACATGGTCGCGAAGATCATCAGCGTCTCGAACATGGCGGACCGGCTGCTGCCGAACGTCAGCACGAACCCGAGCGCGCCGAGCAGCAGGGCCCCGGTGCGGGTGAGCTGCGGGTTGCCGCTGACGGCGCAGAACAGGCCCATGGCCACCACCAGGCCGGCGGCCAGGATCAGGTTCTGGGTCGACAGGCCCTGCCGGGCCAGGCTCGCCGGGGTGAGCACGCCGCCGAGCAGCACCGCGCAGGTCGCGAAGCCCACCGCGATCGGCCCGCTCTGCCGGTGCTTGCGGAGCACGAAGAGGGCGGACACGAAGTAGTAGAAGACCATCTCGTAGGTGAGGCTCCACATGATGCTGATGGCGTTCGGCACGCCCAGCAGGTCCTGGAGCAGCAGCCCGTTGGCTCCCAGTGAGAGCAGCGGGTGATCGAACACGGCGGGGTCGATCATCTGGTTGTGTCCCGGCGGCAGGATCACCAGCGCGGCGACGAATCCCACGATGAGCGCCGGGTAGATCCGGAACACCCGGCCGACCCAGAACGCCTGCATGTCGCCCCGGCGTTCCAGGGAGGCGGGCACGATGTAGCCGCTGACCAGGAAGAACAGCATCACCCCGAACAGGCCGAGGTCGAAGCGGTGGGTCAGTGCCTCGCCGTGCGGGACGAAGAACCGCAGTCCGAAGTGGTGCAGTGCCACGGCGAGGGCGGCGAGGCCGCGCAGCGCGTCGAGCCAGCCGAGCCGTGCCGGGGCCACTTCGGCCTTGCCCTGCTGTCTTGTCCGGGCTCCGCGGGGTACGCGGCTCAGTTCGATGCGTTTCACGGCTGGGCAGGTTAGCTTACGGATCGTATGACCGGGTGGCCTCGTGTGAGCCCGGACGTGGCCACGAGGAGTCCGTCCGGGCGCCGCTACGCCTCGACCGGCGTCTCGACCGGCGTCTCGATCAGCGTCTCGATCAGCGCCTCGCCGTAGTGCTCGACCTCCGGGAACGGCCGGTAGAAGTGGTGCAGCAGCTCACGCCAGCGCCGGTACTCCGGGGAGCGGCGGAAGCCCTCGGTGTGGTCGGCGAGGGTGTCCCACTCCACCTGGAGGAGGAAGCGCGAGCCGCGGCCCTCGTCCAGGCAGCGCCGCAGCCGCAGCGAGCGGAAGCCGCGTTGGACGGTGATCAGTGGGCGGGCTTCGGCGAAGGCGGCGAGGAACTCGTCCTCCCGGCCGGGCAGGACGTCGAGCAGGGCGTTTTCGAGGACCATGGGAGGCCATCCTGCCGTCCGGGGGCGGGGAGGGGAAGGCATGGGCGGTGCCCGAACGGCAGCCCGGTCCGCGGTCGTGGGAGGATGGGAGGAACTATTTCGATCGGACGAGACTGTCCGGTCTCCGGGAAACCGGTCAGCGATGACCCGGACACCCCCGGCCCCGGACCAACGGAGAATCGGACCAAGGTGCCCGCGACCCCCAGCAATGTGCCAGAGCCCAGCCGTACCGACCCGGCGCTGATCCGCAACTTCTGCATCATCGCCCACATCGACCACGGCAAGTCGACGCTCGCAGACCGGATGCTCCAGATCACCGGCGTGGTCGACCCCCGGCAGATGCGTGCTCAGTACCTCGACCGCATGGACATCGAGCGTGAGCGCGGCATCACCATCAAGTCGCAGGCGGTCCGCCTCCCGTGGGCGCCGAAGACCGGTCCGGAAGCCGGGACGACGCACATCCTCAACATGATCGACACCCCGGGCCACGTGGACTTCACGTACGAGGTGTCCCGCTCCCTCGCCGCGTGCGAGGGCACCATCCTGGTGGTCGACGCGGCCCAGGGCATCGAGGCGCAGACCCTCGCCAACCTGTACCTGGCGCTGGAGAACGACCTCACGATCGTCCCGGTCCTCAACAAGATCGACCTCCCGGCCGCCCAGCCGGAGAAGTACGCGGCCGAGATCGCCCACATCATCGGCTGCGACCCGAGCGACGTGCTCCAGGTCAGCGCCAAGACCGGTCTGGGCGTCGAGGACCTGCTGGACCACATCGTCAACACCATCCCGGCCCCGGTCGGCGTCAAGGACGCCCCGGCCCGCGCGATGATCTTCGACTCGGTGTACGACTCCTACCGCGGCGTGGTCACCTACGTCCGAGTGGTGGACGGCCAGCTCACCAAGCGCGAGCGGATCTCGATGATGTCCACCGGCGCCACCCACGAGCTGCTGGAGATCGGCGTCATCTCGCCCGAGCCGAAGGTCGCCGACGGCCTCGGCGTCGGCGAGGTGGGCTACATCATCACCGGTGTGAAGGACGTCCGGCAGTCCAGGGTCGGTGACACCATCACCTCGATGCACAAGGGTGCCACCGAGCCGCTGGGCGGCTACAAGGACCCGCGTCCGATGGTGTTCTCCGGCCTCTACCCGCTGGACGGCTCGGACTACCCGCTGCTGCGCGACGCCCTGGACAAGCTGCGGCTCAACGACGCCGCCCTGGTGTACGAGCCGGAGACCTCGGTCGCGCTCGGCTTCGGCTACCGCTGTGGCTTCCTCGGCCTGCTGCACCTGGAGATCATCCGGGAGCGCCTGGAGCGCGAGTTCAACCTCGACCTGATCTCCACCGCCCCCAACGTGGTCTACCGGGTGGTCATGGAGGACGGCACCGAGCACACCGTCACCAACCCGAGCGAGTTCCCCACCGGCAAGATCGCCGAGGTGTTCGAGCCGGTCGTGCGCGGCACCATCCTGGCGCCCAACGAGTTCGTCGGCGCGATCATGGAGCTCTGCCAGTCCCGCCGCGGCAACCTCCAGGGCATGGACTACCTGTCCGAGGACCGGGTCGAGCTGCGCTACACCCTGCCGCTCGCGGAGATCGTCTTCGACTTCTTCGACCAGCTGAAGTCCAAGACCCGCGGCTACGCCTCGCTGGACTACGAGCCCATCGGCGAGCAGTCCGCCCAGCTGGTGAAGGTCGACATCCTGCTGCACGGCGACGCGGTGGACGCCTTCTCCGCGATCGTCCACAAGGACAAGGCCTACAACTACGGCGTGATGATGGCGGGCAAGCTCCAGAAGCTCATCCCGCGCCAGCAGTTCGAGGTGCCGATCCAGGCGGCCATCGGCTCCCGGGTGATCGCCCGTGAGACGGTCCGCGCGATCCGCAAGGACGTCCTCGCCAAGTGCTACGGCGGTGACATCTCCCGTAAGCGGAAGCTGCTGGAGAAGCAGAAGGAAGGCAAGAAGCGGATGAAGATGGTCGGCCGCGTGGAGGTCCCGCAGGAGGCCTTCATCGCCGCGCTGTCCACCGACGCCGAGCCGCCGAAGGAGAAGAAGTAACGGCGGCAGGCGGTCCGTGACCGCAGGAGGGGCCCGGGCAGCGACAGCCGCCCGGGCCCTTCCGCATGTCCGGGGGTGCCCTCGGGGCCCTGCTCCGGACCCTCGGCCCTACCTGCCTCAGTCCCTCGGCCCTACCTCAGGCTCTTGAGGACCACGGCGCAGATCGCCGCCTTGGCCAGGCGTCCCGCGGTGCCGGTGAGCACGGTGGGCCGCATCGAGTCGTCCGGGCGGACGACCTGGAGCAGCCCGTCCCGCCGGCCGAGGCTCACGCACTGCACCAGGTAGCGGAAGGCGAACGGTCCCGTGGTGCGCCCGTCCAGCAGCTTGGCGAGGTACTGGCCCTGCGGCAGGGCGGTGGCGCAGCCCATCCGCAGGGTGCCGACGCCCGGGACGGTGACGGCGGCGGCGTCGCCGATCACGTGGACGTCCGGGTGGGAGACCGAGCGCAGGTGGTCGTCGACCAGGGCCCGGCCGCGTTCGTCCACGGCCAGTCCGGCCTCGGCGGCCAGCGGGTGCGGCTCCAGCGAGGCGGCCCAGACGGTGAGGCCGGCCTCGATCGGGCCGGCGGTGGTGCGCAGCCCGTCGGGGGTGACCTCGGTGACGGTGGCGTGCTCGTGGACGGTCACGCCGAGCCGGTCGAGGACGCGCCGGACGTGGGTGCGGCCCTGGTCCGAGTAGACGCCGCCGACCAGGCCGGAGGCGACGATCCGCACCCGCAGCCCGGGGTGGGCCTCGGCGAGTTCGGTGGCCAGTTCGATGCCGGTGGCGCCGCCGCCGACCACGGCCAGGGTGTCGGGCCGGCCGGGCGCGTCGAGCCGGCGGCGCAGTTCGTCGGCGCGTTCGGCCGAGTAGGCGTGCTGTTCGGCGCCGGGGACGCCGTGCCAGGCGGTGCGGCTGCCGAGGGCGTGGACCAGGGTGTCGTATGCCAGGGTGGTGCCGTCGTCCAGTCGGACCGTGCGGGCGGCCGGGTCGATCCCGACGGCTTTGGCCCGGCGGTGGGTGATCCGGCGGCCGCGGGTGAGGTCGCCGATGGTGGGCCAGTCGCGGCCGTGGCCGGCGGCGGTCTCGTGCTGGCGGATGCGGTGCAGGATCCGCGCCTCGGGGGCGACCAGGGTGACGGTGTGCCGCCGCCCGGCGCCCTTGGCCGCGGTGAGCCCGGCGTATCCGGCGCCCAGTACGACGATCCGCTGTCCGGTGGTGGTGCTGCTCATCTCGTCCGCCTCCTCGCGAGGGCGCTCCGGTGGAGCGCTGTTCGGGAAGGGGACGACGTGGCCGGTCGGGGTGTGACGGTGAGCCGCGTCACACCGGGAGCGGGTGGATCCGGGCGAGCTTCTCGGGGTTCACCACGACGTACGCTGCGGTGATCCTGCCGTCGGTGACGGTGAAGGCGAAGACGCCGTGGACGGTGCCGGTGGTCCGGTCGTACCAGAGCAGTCCGGGTTCGCCGTTGACGGCGGCGGTGGCGATGGCCGCGTCGGGGGTGAACCACTTGGCGACCATGCCGGCCACCAGGCGGGCCACCCGGTCGGCGCCGTGGACCGTGCGGGCGGCGGCGCGGACGATGCCGCCGCCGTCGGCGTGCCAGGCGACGTCCGGGTCGAGGACGTCCATCAGGGCCAGGATGTCGCCGCGGGTGCTGGCGGCGGCGAAGGCCTCGACCGCCCGGCGGTGCGCGCCCGGGTCGGTGTCGCCGGGGTGCCGGCCGCCGGCCCTGATCCGGCGGCGAGCCCTGGAGGCGAGCTGGCGGGCGGCGTCGGGGGTGCGCTCCAGGGAGGTGCCGATCTCCTCGAAGTCGACCGCGAAGACGTCGTGCAGGACGAAGGCGGCCCGTTCGGCGGGGGTGAGCTGTTCGAGGACGGTGAGCAGGGCGAGGGAGACGGACTCGCCGCGTTCGGCCAGTTCGGCGGGGGAGTCGGGGCCGTCGGCGTAGGAGACGGACGGTTCGGGCAGCCACTCGCCGTAGTAGGCCTCGCGGCGGGCGCGGGCGGAGCCCAGCTGGTCGTAGCAGAGCCGGGTGACGACGGTGGTGAGGAAGGCGCGTGGGTCGGCGACGGTGGTGCGGTCGGCGGCCTGCCAGCGCAGCCAGGCGTCCTGGAGGACGTCCTCGGCGTCGGTGAAGGAGCCGAGCAGCCGGTAGGCGACCGATCCGAGGTAGCGGCGGTTCGCCTCGAAGGCGTCGGGGGCGCCCGGCGCGTGCGGCTCCTGGTCGTCGATCACCGGCCCAAGGTAGCGCGCGGGGGTGCCGAAGCGAAGGGCCGGGAACGCGAAGGGCCGGGGCGGCAAGTCCGTGCCCCGGCCCTTCGCCTGACGCACGGTCAGTCCACCTCGACCGCGGCCTCGGCGAACTGCGCCTGGTAGAGCCGGGCGTAGGCGCCGTCGGCGGCGATCAGGTCGTCGTGCGAGCCCTGTTCGACGATCGAGCCGTTCTCCATCACCAGGATCACGTCGGCGTCCCGGATGGTGGAGAGCCGGTGGGCGATCACGAAGCTGGTGCGGCCGGTGCGCAGCCGGGCCATGGCCCGCTGGATCAGCACCTCGGTGCGGGTGTCGACGGAGCTGGTCGCCTCGTCCAGGACCAGGATGGACGGCTGGGCGAGGAACGCCCGGGCGATGGTGATCAGCTGCTTCTCTCCGGCGCTGACGCCGGTGCCCTCGTCGTCGATGACGGTGTCGTAGCCGTCCGGCAGGGTGCGCACGAAGCGGTCGACGTGGGCGGCCTTGGCGGCCTCGACGACCTGTTCGCGGGTGGCCGACTCGGCGCCGTAGGCGATGTTGTCGGCGATGCTGCCGCCGAACAGCCAGGTGTCCTGGAGCACCATGCCGATGCCGGAGCGCAGTTCCTCGCGGGACATCGCGGCGATGTCGACGCCGTCGAGGGTGATCCGTCCGGAGCTGATCTCGTAGAACCGCATCAGCAGGTTGACCATGGTGGTCTTGCCGGCGCCGGTGGGGCCGACGATGGCGACGGTCTGGCCGGGTTCGACCTTGAGGGAGAGGTCCTCGATGAGCGGCTTGTCGGGGTCGTAGCGGAAGGACACGTCCTGGAAGGCGACCCGGCCGCGCACCACGTCGGGCCGTTCGGGCATGGCGGGTTCGGGGCTCTGCTCGGGGGCGTCGAGCAGTTCGAAGACGCGCTCGGCGGAGGCGACGCCGGACTGGAGCAGGTTGGCCATGCTGGCGACCTGGGTGAGCGGCTGGCTGAACTGCCGGGAGTACTGGATGAACGCCTGGACGTCGCCGATGGACAGCGCGCCGCTGGCGACCCGCAGGCCGCCGACGACGGCGACCAGCACGTACTGGAGGTTGCCGATCAGCATCATCGCGGGCTGGATGATGCCGGAGATGAACTGGGCCCGGAAACTGGCCTGGTAGAGCGCGTCGTTGTGCTCGCGGAAGGTCTCGGCGGCCTCGTGCTGGCGGCCGAACACCTTGACCAGGGTGTGGCCGGTGTACATCTCCTCGATGTGGGCGTTGAGTTGGCCGGTGGACTTCCACTGCTGGACGAACTGGGGCTGGGCCCGCTTGCCGACCTTGGCGGCGACGACCACCGAGACGGGCACCGAGACGAGCGCGATGGCGGCGAGGATCGGGGAGATCCAGAACATCATCGCGAGCACGCCGACCACGGTGAGCAGCGAGTTGACGACCTGTCCCATGGTCTGCTGCATGGACTGGCCGATGTTGTCGATGTCGTTGGTGACGCGGCTGAGCACCTCGCCGCGGGGCTGCTTGTCGAAGTAGCTGAGCGGCAGTCGGGCGAGCTTGGCCTCGACGTCCTGGCGCAGCCGGTAGCCGGCGGCCTGGACGGCCTTGGTGGCCAGTCGGCCCTGGAAGATGCCGAAGACGGCGGAGGCGACGTAGACGCCGAGCACCCAGAGCAGGACGGTGCCGATGGCGCCGAAGTCCATGCCCTGGCCGGGGGTGAAGTGGACGGCGGAGAGGACGTCGGCGACGCCGCCCTCGCCGTGGGCGCGCAGCCCGTCGATGACCTGGTCCTTGGTGGTGCCGGCCGGGAAGCGGGCGCCGATGACGCCGGCGAAGATCAGGTCGGTGGCGTTGCCGAGGATCTTGGGGCCGATGACGGCGCAGCCGATGCCGAGCACGCCGAGGGCGAGGACGCCGATCAGGGTGTTGCGTTCGGGGCGCAGCAGGCCGAGGACGCGCTTGCCGGAGCCCTTGAAGTCCATGGACTTCTCGGCGCCCTGGCCGCCCGCGAAGCGGCCGGGGCCGGCCGGGCCGCGGCGGGCGGCGGCGGCCTGCGAGTCGCTGGGCAGGTCGGGCTTCTTCAGGTCGGGCTTGGAACCGCTCGGCGCGGGCTTTCCGGGGCTGGTCATGCGCCCACCTCGCCGCGCTCGGCAGGGGTGTTCGCCCGCGCGCACCTCTTGATGGTTCGCTCGCTTCGCTCGTTCACGCTGCCTCCTGCTCGGTGAGCTGGGAGAGCACGATCTCCCGGTACGTCGGATTGTCGGCCATCAGCTCGTGGTGGGTTCCGGTGCCGACGACGGCGCCCTCGTCGAGGACGATGATCCGGTCGGCGTCGCGGATGGTGGACACGCGCTGGGCGACGATCAGGACGGTGGCGTCGGAGGTCTCGCGGGCCAGGGCTTTGCGGAGCTTGGCGTCGGTGGCGTAGTCGAGCGCGGAGAAGGAGTCGTCGAAGAGGTAGACGGCGGGCCTGCGGACCAGGGTCCGGGCGATGGCCAGGCGTTGGCGTTGGCCGCCGGAGACGTTGCCGCCGCCCTGGGCGATGGGGGCGTCCAGGCCTTCGGGCAGTTTTTCGACGAACTCCTTGGCCTGGGCGATCTCCAGGGCGTGCCAGAGTTCCTCGTCGGTGGCGTCGGGCCGGCCGTAGCGGAGGTTGCTGGCGACGGTGCCGGAGAAGAGGTAGGGCTTCTGCGGGACGATGCCGACGTTCTCGGCGATGGCGGCGGGGGCGAGTTCGCGGACGTCCACGCCGTCGATCAGGACCTGGCCGGAGGTGGCGTCGAAGAGCCGGGGGACGAGGCCGAGCAGAGTGGACTTGCCGCTGCCGGTGGAGCCGATGATGGCGGTGGTCTCGCCGGGGCGGGCGGTGAGGTCGATGCCGCGCAGCACCGAGGCCTCGGCGCCGGGGTAGCGGAAGTCGACGGAGCGCAGTTCGAGGTTGCCGCGCCGCTGGGCCTCGGTGACGGGGGCGGTGGGCGGGACGACGCTGCTGTCGGTGCCGAGGACTTCCTGGACGCGTTCGGCGCAGACCTCGGCGCGCGGCACCATCATGAACATGAAGGTGGCCATCATGACGCTCATCAGGATCTGCATCAGGTAGGTGAGGAAGGCGGTGAGCGCGCCGATCTGCATGGCGCCGCCGTCGATGCGGTGGGCGCCGAACCAGAGCACGGCGACGCTGGAGACGTTCACGACCAGCATGACGGCGGGGAACATGATGGACATCAGCCGGCCGACCTGGCGGGCGACCTGGGTGAGGTCCTCGTTGGCGCCGGCGAAGCGGGCCTGCTCGTGGTCGTCCTTGACGAAGGCGCGGATGACCCGGATGCCGGTGATCTGCTCGCGCAGGACCCGGTTCACGGTGTCGATCCGTTCCTGCATGCTGCGGAACTTGGGGCGCAGCGCGCGGACCAGCAGGACGACGACGACGCCGAGGGCGGGGATGACGGCGAGCAGCAGGCCGGACAGCGGGACGTCCTGGTTGAGCGCCATGATGATGCCGCCGACGCACATGATCGGTGCGGCGACCATGAGCGTGAAGCTCATCAGGGCGAGCATCTGGACCTGCTGGACGTCGTTGGTGGTGCGGGTGATCAGCGAGGGGGCGCCGAACTGGCCGACCTCCCGGGCGGAGAAGCTCTGCACCCGGTCGAAGACGGCGGCGCGGACGTCGCGGCCGAAGGCCATCGCGGTGCGGGCGCCGATGAAGACGGCGCCGATGGAGCAGAGGGCCTGGACGACGGTCACGCCGATCATCACCGCGCCGAGGCGCAGGATGTAGCCGGTGTCGCCCTTGACCACGCCGTCGTCGATGATGTCGGCGTTGAGCGTCGGCAGGTAGAGCGCCGCGAGGGTGGACACCAGCTGGAGCAGTACCAGCAGGGTGATCGGTCGGGAGTACGGGCGCAGGTACGCCCTCAGCAGTCTGATCAGCACTAGCACACTCTTGTCGTCGCCGGTCGGGTTCGCACCCCAATTCTCGGTGTTCTGTAGCGTCGTACAGGCCATTGGGGGTGGGGGAGCCGGAGGTATTGCCGGGCCTTTGCCGAACGGCCGGGTGCGGCGCGGGTGTGGCGCGGCTGCGGCGCGGGCGCGGCAGGGGCGCGGCAGGGGTGCGGCCGTGGTCCGGACCGTGCCCGGCACGCTCGTGGTGGCGGCGTGCTGTAGGTCTGTTGCCCCCTTACGGAATGACCGGTTTCCCCCTAGGCTGCTTGATGCCCTCTTGTTACTGGCCGGTATCGCGCCGGTGAACCGGGGCCCGGCGACCGCCCCCACGGCTGCCGTGACAATCCCTCAGACGGCCACCCGCCACCGGAGGTCCTCGTTGAGTTCCGCGCAGTCCCTGATCGACTCCGGCAGGCCCGACCTGGTCGCCGGTCGTCCCGCCTCCGTCGCCCACCTGTTCCTGGAGCGGGTCGCCCTGACCCCGAACGCCGAGGCCTACCGCTACCCCTCGCCCGTGGACGAGCAGGCCGCGGACGGCGCGCCCGGCGCCGAGCAGTGGCGCTCGCTCACCTGGGCGCAGACCGCGGCCCGGGTCAAGGCGGTGGCCGCCGGACTGATGTCGCTCGGCATCCACCCGGAGGACCGGGTCGCCCTGGCCTCCTCGACCCGGATCGAATGGATCGTCGCCGACCTCGGCGCCATGTGCGCGGGCGCCGCGATCACCACCGTCTACCCGAGCACCAACGCGGACGAGACCGGGTTCATCCTCTCCGACTCCGGCTCCCGGGCGCTGTTCGCGGAGAACGAGGCCCAGCTGGCCAAGGCGGTCGGGCAGCTTGAGCAGCTGCCCGACCTGCGCACCGTGATCCTCTTCGACGCGCCCGCGCAGGCCCCCGAGGCCGGCGGCCTGGAGCTGCTCACCCTCGCCGAGCTGGAGGAGCGCGGCACCCGGTACCTGGCGGAGCACCCGGACGCGGTGGAGAAGACCGTCGACGGGCTCGGCAAGGAGCAGCTGGCCACCCTCATCTACACCTCCGGCACCACCGGCCGCCCCAAGGGCGTGCGCCTGGTGCACGACTGCTGGGCGTACGAGGGCCGGGCGCAGGAGTCCAGCGGGCTGCTGGGCCCCGACGACGTGCAGTTCATGTGGCTGCCGCTGTCGCACGTGTTCGGCAAGACGCTGATCTCGGGGCAGATCGCCACCGGGCACGTGATGGCGGTGGACGGCCGGGTGGACCGGATCATCCACAACCTGCCGGTGATCCGGCCGACCATCATGGCCTCGGCGCCGCGCATCTTCGAGAAGGTCTACAACGGCATCGCGGGCAAGGCGCGGGCCGAGGGCGGCGCCAAGTACAAGATCTTCATGTGGGCGGCCAAGGTCGCCCGGGAGCACGCCCGGGTGGTCCAGGAGAGCCGGGTCGCCACCGGCACCGGGTCCGCCCCGCTGGGCCTGCGGGCGCAGCACTCGCTGGCCGACAAGCTGGTGTACGCGAAGATCCGGGCGGCCTTCGGCGGCCGGCTGCGCGGCGCGGTCTCCGGCAGCGCCGCGCTCGCCCCGGAGATCGGCTACTTCTTCCTCGGCGCCGGGGTGCCGATCCTGGAGGGCTACGGCCTGAGCGAGACCAGTGCCGGCTCCTGCGTCAACCGTGCGGAGGACGTGCGGATCGGCACGGTGGGCCGCCCGCTGCCCGGCACCGAGGTGCGGATCGCCGAGGACGGCGAGATCCTGCTGCGCGGCCCGGGTGTGATGCGCGGCTACCACAACCTGCCGGAGAAGACCGACGAGGTGCTGGAGCCGGACGGCTGGTTCCACACCGAGGACATCGGCGAGCTGACCCCGGACGGCTTCCTGCGGATCACCGACCGCAAGAAGGACCTGTTCAAGACCTCCGGCGGCAAGTACGTGGCGCCCAGCGAGGTCGAGGGCAAGTTCAAGGCGGTCTGCCCGTTCGTCAGCAACATCCTGGTGATCGGCAACGGCCGCAACTACTGCACCGCGCTGATCGGCCTGGACGAGGCGGTCCTGCTGCCGTGGGCCGCCGAGCACGGCCTGGCCGGCAAGTCCTACGCCGAGCTGGCCGCCGAGCCGGCCGTGCACGAGCTGATCGAGGGCTTCGTCAAGCGGGTCAACGGCGGCCTCCAGCGCTGGCAGACGATCAAGAAGTTCCATCTGCTGCCGCGCGACCTCGACATCGAGCACGGCGAGCTCACGCCCAGCCTGAAGATCAAGCGCCCGGTGGTCGAGCGGACCTACGCGGACGCGGTGAGCGCGATGTACGCGGGCGCCAACGAGGCCTGAGCCCGCCCGCTCCCGTACGGCTCACCCGGTCGGGCGAGCCGTACGGGACAATGGGCTCATGCCCTCCGCACTTCCCGACGGCGAACCGGTGCCGTCCGACGGTTCCCTGCCCGCGCCCGCCCTCGCCGGGCTCGGTTCGCGGCCGTTCGGCTTCTACCTGCACGTGCCGTACTGCGCCAGCCGCTGCGGCTACTGCGACTTCAACACCTACACCGCCACCGAGCTGCGCTCCTCCGGGACCGTCGCCTCGCAGGAGACGTACGCGGACAACGTGGTCGCCGAGATCCGCCTCGCCCGGAAGGTGCTGGGGGGTGCGGACCTCCCGGTGGAGACCGTCTTCCTCGGCGGCGGCACCCCGACCCTGCTGCCCGCCCGCGACCTGGTGAAGATGCTCGCCGCGATCCGCGAGGAATTCGGGCTCGCCGAGGGCGCCGAGGTCACCACCGAGGCCAACCCGGAGTCCGTCGACCCGGCGTACCTGGCCGAGCTGCGCGAGGGCGGCTACAACCGGATCTCCTTCGGCATGCAGAGCGCCCGCCCGCACGTCCTGCAGCTGCTCGACCGCCACCACACCCCGGGCCGCCCCGAGGCCTGCGTGGCCGAGGCCCGCGCGGCCGGCTTCGAGCACGTCAACCTCGACCTCATCTACGGCACCCCGGGCGAGTCCGACGACGACTGGCGGGCCTCCCTGGACGCCGCCATCGGCGCCGGGCCCGACCACGTCTCCGCGTACTCGCTGATCGTCGAGGACGGCACCAAGCTGGCCGCCCGGGTCAAGCGCGGCGAACTGCCGATGATCGACGACGACGTGCACGCCGACCGCTACCTGATCGCCGAGGAGGCGCTCGCCGCCGCCGGCTACTCCTGGTACGAGGTCTCCAACTGGGCCACCACCCCCGAGGGCCGCTGCCGCCACAACGAGCTCTACTGGACCGGCGCCGACTGGTGGGGCGCCGGCCCCGGCGCCCACAGCCACGTCGGCGGCGTCCGCTGGTGGAACGCCAAGCACCCCGCCGCCTACGCCCAGGCCCTGGCGGAGCACCGCACCCCGGCCCTGGCCCGCGAGGTGCTGGCCGACGAGGACCGCCGCGTCGAACGCATCCTCCTCGAACTGCGCCTGGTCGACGGCGTCGCCCTCGACCTGCTCACCGACACCGGCCGCGAGGCCGCCGCCCGGGCCCTCGCCGACGGCCTCCTCGCCCCCGCCCCCTACGCCGGTGGCCGCGCCGCCCTCACCCTCCAGGGCCGCCTCCTGGCCGACGCGGTGGTACGTGATCTGGTGGACTGATTGTCGTTAACGTGGTGTCAGCCGGCGGAGGGAGCGCGCAGTGACCGCCATCGATGACCGGGTGACGAGGATCTTCGAGAACCTGGAGGTCCCTGAAGGCTTCAAGGCCGAGCTCATCAGGGGGGAAATCGTGATGATGGCCGGGCCGGACATGGTCCACAACCTCATCATCCGGGCCATCCAGCACCAGACGCCGTATGCCCGGTGGAACGCCCTGACCACGCAGGATGTCGCCTTCCCCCGCGAGGCGAGTGAGCCGCAGCCGGACCTGGTCGTGTTCGAGCGCGGGGCGGCGGAGGAGAGCGGCCGGCTGCTGCCCGCGCTCGCGGTCACGCTGGTGGTCGAGGTCGTCTCCAAGACCAGCGCCCTGCGCGACTACCGGACCAAGCGGGAGCTCTACGCGCAGGGCCGGATTCCCGCCTACCTGATCGTCGACCCGCTCAAGGGCGTCTGTGTGCTGCTGACCGAGCCGAGTCGGGCGGCCGCGTCCGGGCTGCCGGACTATGCGGTCGAGCGGACCGCGAAGTTCGGCGAGTCGATCCCGCTGGACTTGCTCGACATCACGCTCGACACCTCGGAGTTCAAGACCTACTCCTGACCCGGCAGGGCCGTGAAGTCGATCAGTTCCTCGACCCTCCCGAGCAGGGCGGGCTCCAGGTCCTTGTAGCTGTTCACCTTCGACAGGATGTGCTTCCAGGCCGCCGGGGTGTCCACCGGCCAGCCCAGGCGGCGGCAGGTGCCCTCCTTCCAGTCCTCGCCCCTCGGGACGGCGGGCCAGGCGGGGATGCCCACGCTCGACGGCTTCACGGCCTGCCAGATGTCGATGTAGGGGTGGCCGACGACCAGCACCGAGTCGCCGGTGACCTGGGCGGCGATGCGGTGCTCCTTGGTGCCGGGGAGCAGGTGGTCGACCAGGACGCCGAGGCGCCGGCCGGGGCCGGGGGCGAAGTCGGCGACGATCGCGGGCAGGTCGTCGATGCCCCGGAGGTACTCGACGACCACGCCCTCGATCCGCAGGTCGTCGCCCCAGACCCGCTCGACCAGCTCCGCGTCGTGCCGGCCCTCGACGTAGATGCGGGACTCGCGGGCCACCCGGGCGCGGGCACCGGGGACGGCTGTCGAGCCGGAGGCGGTACGGCCCGGGGCGCGGGAGGGGGCCGGGCCCGCCGGGCGGACCAGGGTGACGGCCTTGCCGTCCAGCAGGAAGCCGCGCGGCACCAGCGGGAACACCCGGTGCTTGCCGAAGCGGTCCTCCAGGGTGACGGTGAACCCCTCGGCGGTCTTCTCGCAGCGCACCACGGCCCCGCAGAAGCCGGTCGCCGCCTCCTCGACCACCAGGTCCCGCTCGGCGGGCACCTCCGGGGCCGGGGCCTGCTTCTTCCACGGCGGGGTCAGGTCGGGTCCATACGGGCGGCTGCGCATACGGGTGATCATAAGGACGGCGGACGGCGCGTCAGAGGCCCGGCGCGCCCCAGACCGGGAACCAGCGGCTCAGGTCCTTCTCCAGCCGCAGGTCGTTCGCCAGCATCGCGTTGACCTGGAGTTCCAGCGGGCTGTTGCGCCGCTCCCCGCCGCCCGGCATCGGGGCGAAGGGGTAAAAAGTACCCCGCTTGTAGAGGTAGACCAGGGCCAGCGACTGCCCCTCCGGACTGCCGCCCCCCTCGTTCCGTCGGAAGGCGACCAGCGAGCAGAGCAGCTGCGGCCCGAAGCCGTTCGCCTCCAGCTCGCTGTTGACGGCGTGCAGGTCGTTCACCAGCTCCGGCAGCTCCTCGGGCAGGTGCCGGGCGAGCAGCCAGGAGTAGCCGTAGCCGTCCTTGGAGGCCTCCACCGGGACGCCGCCGCGCTCGGTGTCGGCGTCCAGCAGCGCCCGGACCTGCTGCTCGACCTGGACGAAGGCCGCGCCCTCGACGGCCGCGAAGCAGACCGAGCCGAGCCCGGTGGGGGTGAATCCGGCCCCGGCCTCCAGGGTGAGCGCGGCGGACGGCACGCCGAACAGCTGGTCCAGGTCGGGCTTGACGGGCTTGCTGCGGCCGAACAGGGTGTCCAGGAATCCCACGGCGGTCCTTTCGGTGCGCGAGCGGCTCAGCGGCCGAGCTGCTCGGAGATCTTCGCCAGCTGCTCCAGCCGCTTCTCCAGCGTCGGGTGGGTGGAGAACAGCTGCGAGGCGGTCTCCCGGGCGCTCAGCGCGGGGGCGAAGTAGAAGGCGTTGTACGGCTGGGCCTTGCGCAGGTCCTTGGTGGGGATGGCCGCGATCTGCCCGGTCACCTTGGTGAGCGCGGAGGCCAGCGAGCTGGGGCGGCCGGTGAGCTGGGCGGCGGCCCGGTCCGCGGCCAGCTCGCGGTAGCGGGACAGCAGCCGGGTGAGCAGGAAGCTGATCGCGTAGACGACGATCGACACCAGCGGGATGATCAGCGCCAGGATGGCCGCGTTCTGGTCGTTGTTGTTGCGCCCGCCGCCCATGAATCCGCCGTACATCGCGATCCTGGTCATCGCCCCGGCGAGGACGCCGAGGAACCCGGCGATCGTCATCACCGCGACGTCCCGGTGGGCGACGTGCGACAGCTCGTGGGCGAGGACGCCCTCCAGTTCCTCCGGCTCCAGCCGGCGCAGCAGCCCGGTGGTCACGCAGACCACCGCGTTCTGCGGGTTGCGGCCGGTGGCGAAGGCGTTCGGCATGTCGTTGTCGGCGACCGCCACCCGCGGTTTGGGCATGTCGGCCAGCGCGCAGAGCCGGTCGACGGTGCCGTGCAGCTGGGGGAACTGCTCCGGGGACACCTGGTGGGCGCCCATCGCCCGCTCGGTGATCTTGTCGCTGAACCAGAACTGGGCCACGAACAGCCCGCCGGAGATCAGCACGATCAGTGGCCAGGCGCCGCGCAGCAGCGCGATCAGCAGGCCGGTGAAACCGACGTACAGCAGCCCGATCACGAACATCGTCGCGACCATGCGGCCGGTCAGGCCGCGGTCGGGCGCGAAACGGGTGTGCTGGCCCGAGCTCGACATCGCTTGCTCCTCCGTTCGCCGTCGCTTTCGATGCTGCCACCCGGACGGCCTCCCGGCACCACCCCGGCGCCGGGAGGATCGAACTGCCGGGCCCGCGTGGGCCGGTGCGGAACTGCGGGGAGGATCACCCCGGTCGGGCCGTTCCTGCCGTAGGACCCGGGCCTTACACTGGCAGGTACGGATCTGGCACTCGGGCGTTCAGAGTGCCAAGGCCGGGGCCCTCTCGGAGCGGCCCGCAGCAAGGCATACAGACGGACGACGTGCGAAGACGGAGGTGCGTGCCCCATGGCCGGTGAGGTCCGCCAGCTGGACGAACGCAAGCTCGCCGTGCTCCGCGCGATCGTGCAGGACTACGTGGGCACCGAGGAGCCGGTCGGCTCCAAGGCCCTGGTGGACCGGCACAACCTCGGGGTCTCGCCGGCGACCGTGCGCAACGACATGGCGGCGCTGGAGGAGGAGGGCTACATCCACCAGCCGCACACCAGCGCCGGACGCATCCCGACCGACAAGGGGTACCGCCTCTTCGTCGACAAGCTCGCGGAGATCAAGCCGATGAGCGCCCCCGAGCGCCGGGCCATCCGGCACTTCCTGGACGGCGCGGTCGACCTGGACGACGTGGTGGCCCGCACGGTGCGGCTGCTCGCCCAGCTGACCCGGCAGGTCGCGGTGGTGCAGTACCCCTCGCTGACGCGCTCCACCGTCCGGCACATCGAGCTGGTGGCGCTGGCCCCGGCCAAGGTGATGCTGGTGCTGATCACCAACACCGGTCGGGTCGAGCAGCGGATGGTCGACTGCCCCGGCACGGTCGGTGAGACGCTCCTGGCGGACCTGCGCGGCCGGATCAACGCACGCGCCATCAACCAGCGCCTCCCGGACGTCCCGGGGCTGCTGGAGGAGCTGCCGGCGCTGTTCGAGCAGGTCGACCGGCCGACCGTGAGCACGGTCCTGGCGACGTTGTTCGAGACGCTCGCCGAGCAGAACGAGGAGCGGATCATGCTGGCCGGCACGGCCAACCTGACCCGCTTCGGACACGACTTCCCGCTCACCATCCAGCCGGTGCTGGAGGCCCTGGAGGAGCAGGTCATCCTGCTCCGCCTCCTGGGCGAGACCGGGGACGCCGCGATGACGGTCCGGATCGGCCGGGAGAACGCGTACGAGGGGCTGAATTCCACCTCGGTCGTTTCGGTCGGCTACGGTTCGGGCGACGAGAGCGTGGCCAAACTGGGTGTGATCGGTCCGACCCGGATGGACTACCCGGGCACAATGGGGGCGGTGCGGGCGGTGGCACGGTACGTGGGCCAGATCCTGGCCGAGTCCTAGCAAGCGGCCCTCCGCGGAGGGCCAACCAGTCGCAGCACTACTACAGGCGGAACAAGCGGAGCATTTGGTGGCCACGGACTACTACGCGGTACTCGGCGTCCGACGGGATGCGGGGCAGGACGAGATCAAGAAGGCGTTCCGGCGCCTGGCGCGCGAACTGCACCCGGACGTCAACCCGGACCCGAAGACGCAGGAGCGGTTCAAGGAGATCAACGCCGCCTACGAGGTGCTCTCCGACCCGCAGAAGCGCCAGGTCTACGACCTCGGCGGCGACCCGCTCTCCCCGAGCGGCGGCGGTGCGGGCGGCTTCGGCGCCGGCGCGGCGGGCTTCGGCTTCTCCGACATCATGGACGCCTTCTTCGGCGCCGCGGCCGGCCAGCGCGGCCCGCGCTCGCGCACCCGCCGCGGCCAGGACGCCATGATCCGGCTGGAGATCACCCTGGAGGAGGCCGCCTTCGGCACCACCAAGGAACTCCAGGTCGACACCGCCGTCACCTGCACTACCTGCAGTGGCGAGGGCGCGGCCCCCGGCACCACGGCGCAGACCTGTGACATGTGCCGCGGCAAGGGCGAGGTCTCCCAGGTCACCCGGTCCTTCCTGGGCCAGGTCATGACCTCCCGCCCCTGCCCGCAGTGCCAGGGCTTCGGCACCGTGGTGCCGACCCCGTGCCCGGAGTGCGCCGGCGACGGCCGCGTGCGCGCCCGCCGCACCCTGACCGTCAAGATCCCGGCCGGTGTCGACAACGGCACCCGGATCCAGCTGGCCGGCGAGGGCGAGGTCGGCCCCGGCGGCGGCCCGGCCGGCGACCTGTACGTCGAGATCGCCGAGACCACCCACAACATCTTCCAGCGGCGCGGGGACGACCTGCACTGCACCGTCACCATCCCGATGACGGCGGCCGCGCTCGGCACCCAGGTGCCCCTCCAGACCCTGGACGGCCTGGAGGAGGTCGACATCCGGCCCGGCACCCAGTCCGGCCAGTCGATCCCGCTGCACGGCCGGGGCATCACCCACCTGCGCGGCGGCGGCCGCGGCGACCTGATAGTGCACGTCGAGGTGAAGACGCCCAGCAAGCTCGACGCCGAGCAGGAGGAGCTGCTGCGCCGCCTCGCGGTGCTGCGCGGCGAGGAGCGGCCGTCCGGCCAGTTCGCGCCGGGCCAGCAGGGCCTGTTCTCGCGTCTCAAGGACGCCTTCAACGGCCGGTAGCCGTCCGCGGAGGGGTGCCGGGGGCAGGGCCCGCACGATGGGCCCGCCCCCGGCACCCCTCCCGTGTTCTCGTCCCACTCCCGGAGGTTCCCCGTCATGACCGCGCCCGTCTTCGTCGTCGAGACCGAGCGGATCGCCACCGCCGTGCCCGGGGCCGTGGTGCGCCTGGACGGCCCGGAGGGGCGGCACGCGGCCGCGGTGAAGCGGCTGGAGCCGGGCGAGGCGGTGACCCTGGCCGACGGCCTGGGGCTCGGTGTGGACGGCACGGTCGCCGAGGTGCTCGGCAAGGACGCGATCGACGTGACGGTCGCCGCCGTGCGCCGGGAGCCGGAGCCCGCGCCGCGGATCGTCGTCGTCCAGGCGCTGCCCAAGGGCGACCGCGGCGAACTGGCCGTGGAGACCATGACCGAGGTCGGCGTGGACGTGGTCGTCCCGTGGGCCGCCTCGCGCTGCATCACCCAGTGGAAGGGCGAGCGCGGCGCCAAGGCGCTCGCCAAGTGGCGGGCCACCGCCCGGGAGGCCGGAAAGCAGTCCCGCCGGGTGCGCTTCCCCGAGGTGCGCGAGCCGATGACCACCCGGCAGCTGGCCCCCCTCCTGGCGCAGGCCGCGCTCGCGGCCGTGCTGCACGAGGAGGGCGCCGAGCCGCTGGCGCACGCCGCGCTGCCCGACAGCGGGGACATCGTGCTGGTGGTCGGCCCGGAGGGCGGGGTCTCCCCGGAGGAGCTGGCCGCCTTCGCCGAGGCGGGCGCGAAGCCGTACCGGCTGGGCCCCTCGGTGCTGCGCACCTCCACCGCCGGGGTGGCCGCCGGCGCGCTGCTGCTGGGGCGCACCGGCCGCTGGTCCTGACACCCCCTAGCAGCCGTTCGCGGGCAGCGCCGGGAGTCTTCGAAAACCGGCACGGATCGTACCGGCGGCTGCCTAGGCTGGCCGGGTGACGGACTCTCTGAGCACCCCGCCGAACGCCTACCTCCGCCATCCCCACCTGCACGGCGACCTGGTCGCCTTCGTCGCCGAGGACGACCTCTGGCTCGCCCCGCTGGACGGCGGCCGGGCCTGGCGGCTGACCGCCGACCACCTGCCGGTCCACCACCCGCGGTTCTCCCCGGACGGCCGGCACCTCGCCTTCACCTCCACCCGGGACGGCGCCCCCGAGGTGCACGTGGTGCCGGTGGACGGCGGCCCGTCCCGCCGGCTCACCCACTGGGGCAGCCACCAGACCCGGGTGCTCGGCTGGACCGCCGACGGCGACCCGATCGCCGCCACCAGCGCTGGCGAGGCCGATCTCCGCCGCACCTGGGCGCACGCCGTGCCGCTGGACGGCGGCGAGCCGCGGCGGCTGCCGTACGGGCCGGTCGGCGGCCTCGCCTTCGAGCCCGGCGGGGACCGGGTGCTGCTGAGCAGCGTCAACGGCCGCGACCCGGCCTGGTGGAAGCGCTACCGGGGCGGACGGGCCGGCCGGCTGTGGCTCGGCCGGGACGAATTCGCCCGCGTCCACGCGGAGTTGGACGGCCAGCTGGACTCGCCGCTGTGGGTGGCTGGGCCCCTCCTGCCCGATGGCGGGCAAGGAGGGAGGATCGCGTTCCTGTCCGACCACGAGGGCGTCGGCGAACTGTGGTCCAGCCGCCCCGACGGCACCGACCTGCGCCGCCACACCGCCGACCCGGACGGCTTCTACGCCCGCGGCGCCACCACCGACGGCACCCGGGTGGTCTTCCACCGGGCCGGGGACCTCTGGCTGCTGGACGACCTGGAGGGCGCCGAACCGCGCCGCCTGGACGTCCGGCTGGCCGGCCCGCGGGCCGGGCGCCGCCCCCGCCCGGTGCCCGCCGCGCACTGGCTGGAGTCCGTCGCCCCCGACCGCACCGGCCGGGGCAGCGCCGTGGTGGTGCGCGGCGGCGTGCACTGGCTGACCCACCGCGAGGGCCCGGCCCGGGTGCTGGACGAAACCCCCGGCGTGCGGGGGCGCCTGGTGCGGGTGGTGCCGGGCGAGGACGGCGCCCAGGGCGTGCTCTGGGTGTCCGACGCCGAGGGCGAGGACGCCCTGGAGTTCGCCCCCGACCCGCACGGCGCCGAGCGCCGCCGGCTGGCCGCCGGGCAGCTCGGCCGGGTCAACTCGCTGGTGGTCTCCCCGGACGGCAAGCAGGCCGCGGTCGGCGTGCACGACGGCCGGGTGCTGCTGGTCGCGCTGGCCGACGGCGCCGTGCACGAGCTGGACCGCAGCGCCGACGGCGAGGTCTCCGGGCTGGCCTTCAGCCCCGACTCGGCCTGGCTGGCCTGGTCGCGCCCGGCGCGCGGGATGGGCCCGTTCTCGCTGCGCCAGATCGTGCTGGCCAACCTGGCCACCCGGACGGTCGGCGAGGTCACCCAGCCGCGCTTCCTGGACACCTCGCCCGCCTTCACCGCGGACGGCCGCTACCTGGCCTTCCTGTCGGTGCGCAACTTCGATCCGGTCTACGACGCCCACGCCTTCGACCTGGCCTTCCCGAACGGCTGCCGCCCCTACCTGGTCACACTGGCCGCCGACACCCCCTCCCCGTTCGGCCCGCAGCGGGCCGGGCGCCCGCTCGGCGGCGAGGAGGACGAGCCGAAGGCCAGGAAGGCGGACGGCGAGGAGGCGGGCGCCGACGCCGCGCCGGCCACCAAGGTCGACCTGGACGGCATCGCCGACCGGATCGTCCCCTTCCCGGTCCAGGGCGGCCGCTTCGAGGAGTTGGCCGCCGCCAAGGACGGCGTGCTCTGGACCAGGGCCCCGCTGCTGGGCGAACTCGGCGACGAGGCCGCCTCGTTGGACGACGACCGGCCCCGCCCGGTGCTGGAGCGCTTCGACCTGCGCAAGCGCCGGGTCGAGCAACTGGTGCACGGTCTGGACGACTTCGCGGTCAGCGGGGACGGCACCCGGGTGGCCGTGCTGGACGAGGGCGAGCTGCGGGTCCTGCCGGCCGACCACAAGGGCGGCGACGACGAGGAGACCACCGTCGACCTCGCCCGGCTGCGGGTGACCGTCGACCCGGCCGCCGAGTGGCGGCAGATGTACGCCGAGAACGGCCGGCTGATGCGGGACAACTACTGGCGCCCCGACCTCTCCGGCGTCGACTGGGCCGGGGTGCTGGAGCGCTACCGCCCGCTGGTCGAGCGGGTCGGCTCGCACGACGAACTGGTCGACCTGCTCTGGGAGGTGCACGGCGAACTCGGCACCTCGCACGCCTACGTGCTGCCCTACGGCCGGTACACCGAGCCCGCCCGGCGCCAGGGCCTGCTCGGCGCCGACCTGGTCCGGGACGGCGAGCGGTGGCGGATCGCCCGCATCCTGCCCGGGGAGTCCTCCGACCCCCGGGCCCGCTCGCCGCTGGCCGCGCCCGGCGCCGCGATCCGCCCGGGCGACGCGGTGCTCGCCGTCAACGGCCGCCCGGTGGACCCGGTCAGCGGCCCGGCCCCGCTGCTGGCCGGCACCGCCGGGCAGCCGGTCGAGCTCACCGTGGCCGGGAAGGACGGCACCGACCGCCGCCACCCGGTGGTCGTCCCGCTCGCCGACGAGGAGCCGCTGCGCTACCACGACTGGGTGGCCGGGCGGCGGGCCGCGGTGCGCGAGCTGTCCGGCGGGCGGCTGGGCTACCTCCACGTGCCCGACATGCAGACGGCCGGCTGGGCGCAGCTGCACCGCGACCTGAGCACCGAGATGGCCCGGGAGGGCCTGGTCGTCGACATCCGGGGCAACCGGGGCGGCCACACCTCCCAACTGGTGATCGAGAAGCTGGCCCGCCGGATCGTCGGCTGGGCCGTCGCCCGGGACACCGACCACCCGGTGCCCTACCCGCAGGACGCCCCGCGCGGCCCGGTGGTCGCGCTCGCCGACGAGTTCACCGGCTCGGACGGCGACGTGGTCAACGCCGCCGTCCAGGCGCTCGGCATCGGCCCGGTGGTCGGCGTGCGCACCTGGGGCGGGGTGATCGGCATCGACATGCGCTACCGGCTGGTCGACGGCACCCTGGTCACCCAGCCCAAGTACGCGTTCTGGGTGGAGAACTACGGCTGGGGGCTGGAGAACCACGGCGTCGACCCGGACGTCGAGGTGCCGTTCGCCCCGCACCACTGGGCGGCCGGCGAGGACCCGCAGCTGTCCGAGGGCGTCCGGCTCGCCCTGGCCGCGTTGGCCGGGGCCCCGGCCCGTACGGCGCCGCCGCTGCCCTGGGAGTAGCGGTACCGCCGGAGCGGGCCGACCGCCCGCTCCGGCGGTGTCGGGTTGCGTGGGTAGGATGCGGGGCTGTTTCTTGATCCACAGCTCACGGGGGAATCACATGGCGCAGGGCTACCCGCCGCCGCAGTACGGCCGGAATCCATACGGGCAGCAGCCGCAACCGCCCTACCAGCAGCAGCCGTACCCGCCGGCGCAGCCGTACCAGCAGCAGCACCAGGGGTACGCGCCGCAGCCGTACCCGCCGCAGGCGTACGCGCCGCAGGGCTATCAGCAGCCGTACCCCGGCCCCTACCGGAAGCAGGGCCCGGCGCTGCCGCCCTGCCCCAAGGAGGCGGGCGGCGGCCGGCGCTTCCTCGCGATCGTGCTCGACTGGCTGTTCGCGATCGGCCTCGGCTTCGTGGCCGCCAACGCCGCGAGCCGGCCGAAGACCACGCACGTGGCCGGCCACGCCGTGCAGAGCGGCGGCCCGGCGGTGCCGTACTTCGTGGCGCTGCTGGTGGTCGGCCTCGGCGCGTCCTTCCTCAACCAGGTGGTGCTCGCCCGGCTGACCGGCTTCAGCGTCGGCAAGGGGATCCTGGCGATGCGGGTGGTGCGCCGCAAGGGCGTGATGCGGCCCAACACCTGGCGGCTCACCAGGCGCTGGCTGATCGGCTTCGTGATCCTCGCGGTCAACCTGCTCACCGAGGACTACGACACCGACGAGGGCGACGTCGTCGGCGTGCGAGCGGTGCGTTGGAAGCACCTCCAGGAGTACCAGCAGGCCGTCGCCCGGCTCGGCTAGGCTGCGCCCGTAGGGCCCCACCCCACATCCGACGTACCGATCCCGAGGAGAGAGTCATGGCCGGCGAGCCGCAGCCCGACTGTGTGTTCTGCAAGATCGTGGCGGGCGAGATCCCGGCGACGGTGGTGCGCAAGACCGAGCGCACCCTCGCCTTCCGCGACATCGCCCCCAAGGCGCCCGTGCACGTGCTGGTGATCCCGCACGTCCACCACCCGGACGCGGCCGCGCTGGCCGTCGCCGAGCCGGAGATCGCCGCCGAACTGCTCGCCGAGGCGGGCGCGGTGGCCAGGGACGAGGGCATCGAGGACTACCGGCTGATCTTCAACACCGGTGCGGGCGCCGGGCAGACCGTCTTCCACGCGCACGTCCACGTGCTCGGCGGCAAGCCGATGACCGAGCGCATGGTCTGATCCCGGGTGTCCCAGCGCGAACTCGTCGTCCTCGGCACCGCCAGCCAGGTGCCCACCCGGCACCGCAACCACAACGGCTACCTGCTGCGCTGGGACGGCGAGGGCCTGCTGTTCGACCCCGGCGAGGGCACCCAGCGCCAGATGCTGCACGCCGGGGTCACCGCGACCCAGATCACCCGGATCGCGGTCACCCACTTCCACGGGGACCACTGCCTGGGCCTGGCCGGGGTGATCCAGCGGATCAACCTCGACCGGGTCCCGCACCCGGTCGACGTCTACTTCCCGGCCTCCGGCGAGGTCTACTTCGAGCGGCTGCGGCACTCCACCGCCTACCACGAGACGGCCGTGCTGCGGCCGCGGCCGATCGACGAGCCGGGGGCGCTGCCCGCGCCCGGCGCCCGCTTCGCGCTGGAGGCCGTCCGCCTGGACCACCCGGTGGAGTCCTTCGGCTACCGGCTGTCCGAGCCGGACGGCCGCCGGCTGGTGCCGGAGAGGCTCGCCGCGTTCGGGGTGCGCGGCCCCGCCGTCGGCCGGCTCCAGCACGAGGGCACGATCGAGGTGGACGGCCGCACCGTCGCCCTGGAGCAGGTCAGCGAGCCGCGGCCGGGCCAGAAGTTCGCCTTCGTGATGGACACCCGGATGTGCGAGGGCGTGCACCGGCTCGCCGAGGGCGCCGACCTGCTGGCCGTCGAGGCGACGTTCACCGACGCCGACGCCCGCCTCGCCGAGGAGCACGGCCACCTCACCGCCGGTCAGGCCGCCAAGGCCGCCGCCGAGGCCGGGGTGCGCACCCTGGTGCTGACCCACTTCTCCCAGCGCTACCCGGACCTCGGCCAGCACCTGGCCGACGCCCGCAAGCACTTCGACGGGGAGCTGGTGCTGGCCGCCGACCTCGACCGGGTGCCGGTTCCGCCCCGCCGCCCGGCGTGAACCGCCGGGGGAGCGCCATGGAAAAGGGCTCGCGCCGGACCGCGATCTGCCGCAGCATCGTCGGGTGCGGCCCCGCCGCCCGCCCCGGCGATCACGCTCGCGGCGTACCCTGGTGCCCCGGAGACACCGAGCGGCACACGACACCACGGATGGGATGAGGCAGGCCTCAGCGCCGACCCATGAGTGACACATCGCAGACCCGTACGAACGGACAGTCGCGCCCCGAACCGGCCGAGGACGGCCGTGTCAGCGCTCGGATCGTCATCCCCGAGAAGCACCCGATGGTCACCCTGCTCGGCGCCGCGGACTCGCTGCTGCGCGTGATCGAGCAGGGCTTCCCCGCCGCCGACATCCACGTGCGCGGCAACGAGGTGACCGCCACCGGAGCCCGGGCCGAGGTCGCCCTCGTCCAGCGGCTCTTCAACGAGATGATGCTGGTGCTGCGCACCGGCCAGCCCTTGACGGAGGACTCCGTGGAGCGCTCCATCGCCATGCTCCGCGGCCAGCAGGAGGACCCGGACAGCCCGGCGCCCTCCCAGGTGTTCACCGCGAACATCCTGTCCAACCGGGGCCGGACGATCCGTCCGAAGACCGTCAACCAGCAGCGCTACGTCGAGGCGATCGACAAGCACACGATCGTCTTCGGCCTCGGCCCGGCCGGTACCGGCAAGACCTACCTGGCGATGGCCAAGGCCGTCCAGGCCCTCCAGGCCAAGGAGGTCAACCGGATCATCCTGACCCGCCCGGCGGTCGAGGCGGGGGAGCGGCTGGGCTTCCTGCCCGGCACCCTCTACGAGAAGATCGACCCGTACCTGCGCCCGCTGTACGACGCGCTGCACGACATGATGGACCCGGACTCCATCCCGCGCCTGATGGCGGCCGGCACCATCGAGGTCGCGCCGCTGGCGTACATGCGCGGTCGCACCCTCAACGACGCCTTCATCATCCTCGACGAGGCCCAGAACACCTCGCCCGAGCAGATGAAGATGTTCCTCACCCGTCTCGGGTTCAACTCCCGGGTGGTGGTCACCGGCGACACCAGCCAGATCGACCTCCCGGGCGGCACCCGCAGCGGCCTCAAGGTCGTCCAGGAGATCCTGGCCGACGTGCCCGACATCCACTTCTCCGTCCTCACCAGCACCGACGTGGTCCGCCACAAGCTGGTCGGCCGGATCGTGGACGCCTACGAGCGCTGGGACGCCCGCCAGGAGGCCGAGGAGTTCTCCCCGGCGCCTCGCAAGCCGGCCCAGCGCCGGACGGGCAAGGCCGCGGCAGCCCGAGCACCCCGACAGTCCCATCGCACCGAAAGCTGAGCACACAGCACCTCATGTCGATCGACATCGCCAACGAGTCCGGTTGGGAGGCCGACGAGGAAGCCATCCTCGACGTCGCCCGCTTCGCACTGGACAAGATGCGGATCCACCCGCAGTCAGAACTGTCCGTGATCCTGGTGGACGGTGCGGCGATGGAGGAGCTGCACATCCAGTGGATGGACCTGCCCGGGCCCACCGACGTGATGTCCTTCCCGATGGACGAGCTGCGTCCCGGCAAGGAGGGCGAGGAACTGCCGCAGGGCCTGCTCGGCGACATCGTGCTCTGCCCCGAGGTGGCCGAGCAGCAGGGCAAGGCGGCCCCCTCCAAGCACTCGATGGACGAGGAGCTGCAACTGCTCACCGTGCACGGCGTGCTGCACGTCCTCGGCTACGACCACGAGGAGCCGGAGGAAGAGGAGGAGATGTTCGCCCTCCAGAAGCGCATCCTGGACGACTGGCGGGCCGGCCGCGGCCTCGGCGGCCTCTCGCCCGCCCCCACCACCCACTGAGCGCGGAGCGCTGAACCCCTGTGAGTGGTGAGAGTACGAGCTTCATCCTCGGCGCCGTGCTGCTCGTCGTGCTCGGCTGGCTGGCCGCGTGCGCCGAGGCGGGTGTCTCCCGGGTCTCCCGGTTCCGGGCGGAGGAGGCGGTGCGCAGCGGGCGGCGTGGTGCCGCGCGGATGCTGATCGTCGCCTCCGACCCGATCACCTACCTCAACCTGGCCACCCTGATCCGGGTGGCCAGCGAGATGGCGGCGGCCGTCCTGGTCACCGCGGTGTGCGTGCGCAACCTCCATCCGACGTGGCAGGCCGTGCTGTTGGCGTTCGGCGTGATGGTGCTGGTGTCCTTCGTGGCGGTGGGGGTCTCGCCGCGCACGATCGGGCGCCAGCACCCGCTCACCGCGGCGACGGCGGCCTCCTTCGTGCTGCTGCCGCTGGCGGCGGTGCTGGGGCCGATCCCGCGGCTGCTGATCCTGCTGGGCAACGCGCTGACCCCGGGCAAGGGGTACCCGGAGGGGCCGTTCGCCTCGGAGGCGGAGCTGCGGGCGCTGGTGGACCTCGCCGAGAAGGACGACCTGATCGAGGACGAGGAGCGCCGGATGGTGCACTCGGTCTTCGAGTTGGGCGACACCATCGTGCGCGAGGTGATGGTGCCCCGCACCGACCTGGTGATGATCGAGCGGCACAAGACGGTCCGGCAGGCGCTGACCCTGGCGCTGCGCTCGGGCTTCTCGCGGATCCCGGTGGTCGGCGACAACGAGGACGACGTGGTCGGCATCGTCTACCTCAAGGACCTGGTGCGCCGTACCCACATCAACCGGGAGGCGGAGGCCGAGGAGGTCGGCGCGGTGATGCGCCCGGCCGTGTTCGTGCCGGACTCCAAGGCGGCCGGCGACCTGCTGCGGGAGATGCAGCAGCGCCGTTCGCACGTGGCGATCGTGATCGACGAGTACGGCGGCACGGCGGGCCTGGTCACCATCGAGGACATCCTGGAGGAGATCGTCGGCGAGATCACCGACGAGTACGACCGGGAGATCGCCCCGGTGGAGGACCTCGGGGACGGTTCGTACCGGATCACCGCCCGGTTGCTGGTGGAGGATCTGGGCGAGCTGTTCGGCATCGAGCTGGAGGACGAGGACGTCGAGACGGTGGGCGGCCTGCTGGCCAAGCACCTGGGCCGGGTGCCGATCCCCGGTTCGTCCTGCGAGATCCCGCTGCCGGAGCCGGTCGAGGGCGGGCTGACCGGGATCCTGCTGACCGCCGAGTCCTCGGCGGGCCGGCGCAACCGGATCGGTTCGATGGTCGCCTCGCCGGTGCGGGCGGCCGGGGGAGCCGGGGAGTCGGCGGGCGAGTAGCGGGTGCGCGGTCGCCGAGCGACCATGGAGGGCATGACGCACAAACTTCGCGCGGAGTACGGCCCGCAGGGGGCGGCCGGCGGAGTCAAGTCCTGGCACGTGGTGCGGGACGAGGACCTGTCGGTGGCGCTCTGCGGCCGGACGATGTCCGACGACGCCGAGACGCGGCCCGAGGAGGAGTGGGGCACCGGGCTGCGGGGTTGCCAGCAGTGCGGTTCGCTCTACATGCACGAGACACCGCACATGCAGGGGACCCATCCGTACAGCTAGACCCGTACTGCTGGGGCGTGAGCTCTGGAGGTCGCCATGAAGCTGCAAGACACTCTGCCGCCCGTCGACCGCCGCCTGGCCATGGTGTGGCGGATCGGGGCGGGTCTCGGGGGGATCTTCCTGATCGTGTTCGGGATCCTGGGGCTGGCCGACCATCCCGGGTTCCTGGCCACCCACGGGGACCGGATCGCCGGGCTGTCGACCAACGGGGCGCTGAGCATCCTGTCCATCGTGGCGGGCGCGGTCCTGGTGCTCGGGGCGGTGATCGGCGGGAACTTCGCGTCCAACCTCAACATGGCGGTGGGCGTGCTGTTCGTGCTGTCCGGTTTCTACGGCCTGACGGTGCTCGGGCGGCCGGACGCGAACATCCTGAACTTCCGGATGTCGAACGTGCTGTTCGCGTTCGTCTTCGGGATCGTCGTGACGACCTTCGGGATGTACGGCAGGGTGAGCAGCCATCTGCCGCACGACAACCCGTTCTGGCGCAAGCGGATCTCGCACGAGGAGGAGATGCCGTCCGGTTCGGCGAAGACCTTCGTCAGGCTCCTCAACCCGAACCGTGGGCGGACCCATCCGGTCGGCCACTGAGGCAGGCCCTAAGCTCGGCGGCATGAGTGACATCGTCGAGCTCGACCCCGAAGACAAGAAGATCATCACCCTGGCCCGCTCGGCCCGCGCCCGCAACGGCGTGGCCGAGGGGGCCGCGGTGCGTGACGAGACCGGGCGCACCTATGTGGCCGGGACGGTCGCGCTGGAGTCGCTCCGGCTGAGCGCGCTGCGCACGGCGGTGGCGATGGCGGTGGCCAGCGGCGCCAAGTCGCTGGAGGCGGCGGCCGTGGTCAGCGAGGCGGAGCAGCCGGCCGCGGAGGACCTGGCGGCCGTGCGGGACCTGGGCGGGGCCGGGACGCCGGTGCTGCTGGCGGGCCCGGACGGGACGCTGCGGGTGGCCGCCGAGGCGCGCTGAGGCCCCCGGCGGGAGGCTGGGCGGGGGCCTGGGGGGGCCCTGTCCGTAGGGCATGGTCCCCGCCACCGTCCGGCAGATAATCTCACCGGGGGAGTGGACTCGGTGAGGGGGCTGGGGGCATGGGGGCGGTGGCGTTCTTCGCCGGGCTGCTGCTGTTCGTGATGGGGCTGGGGAAGTGGCAGGAGACCGGGTCGGACCTCTGGCTGTACGGCTCGCTCGGCTTCCTGCTGGTGCTGGTGGTGGTCTCGCTGATCCCCACCGGGGGCGGCGCGGGCAAGGCCGGCAAGGGCGCCAAGAAGGGCTGACCGGCCCCCCGGGAGCCCCCGGGGGTGGGTCGGGACGGCGGGGCTCCGGTGATCAGGGAGAATGGAGCCCATGAATGCCCCTTCCTCCTCGTACCGCTCCGGGTTCGCGTGCTTCGTCGGCCGGCCCAACGCGGGCAAGTCGACCCTGACCAACGCCCTGGTGGGGACGAAGGTCGCGATCACCTCCGACCGCCCGCAGACCACCCGGCACACCGTTCGCGGCATCGTGCACCGCCCCGACGCCCAGCTCGTGCTGGTCGACACCCCCGGTCTGCACAAGCCCCGCACCCTGCTCGGCGAGCGCCTCAACGACCTGGTCCGCACCACCTGGGCCGAGGTCGACGTGATCGGCTTCTGCCTTCCCGCCGACCAGAAGATCGGCCCCGGCGACAAGTTCATCGCCAAGGAGATCGCCGGGATCAAGAAGACCCCGAAGGTCGCCATCGTCACCAAGACCGACCTGGTCGACTCCAAGCGCCTGGCCGAGCAGCTCATCGCCATCCACCAGCTCGGCATCGAGCTGGGCTTCGAGTGGGCCGAGATCATCCCGGTCTCCGCGGTGGGCGACAAGCAGGTCGAGCTGGTCGCGGACCTGCTCACCAAGCTGCTGCCGGAGGGCGACCAGCTCTACCCGGAGGGCGACCTCACCGACGAGCCCGAGCAGATCATGGTCGCCGAGCTGATCCGCGAGGCCGCGCTGGAGGGCGTGCGGGACGAACTGCCGCACTCGCTGGCCGTCGTGGTCGAGGAGATGCTCCCGCGCGAGGGCCGCCCGGCGGACCGTCCGCTGCTGGACATCCACGCCAACGTCTACATCGAGCGGCAGAGCCAGAAGGCGATCGTGATCGGCGCCAAGGGCTCGCGGCTCAAGCACGTCGGCACCACCGCCCGCAAGCACATCGAGGCGCTGCTCGGCACGCCGGTCTACCTGGACCTGCACGTCAAGGTCGCCAAGGACTGGCAGCGCGACCCGAAGCAGCTGCGCAAGCTGGGCTTCTGAACCGTCCCCTCCCGCAAGGGAGTTGATGGTCTCCCTGGGGCTAGGCGCCTTCGCGCAGCACCAGGGAGACCAGCTCGCGCTGCGAGTCGCTGAGCTTCGGGTCGGCGCAGTACACCGTCCGGCCGTCGACGGTGATCTCGTAGTGGAAGCCGTCCGGCACCCCGTACGAGGGCGCGCGCAGCCCGCCCGCGACGGCCTCGCGGGCGAGGGCGTGGACGTGCGGGGCGTCCGTGCGGTCGGCGGTGTCGATCTCCGCCTGGCGGACGATCCCCGCGAAGCCGCCGGTCCGGGTCACCTGGATGCGCATGGTGCCCATGGTGCTACCAGGGGAGGCGTTTTGCCGGGGTTTTCCCGGACCGTGACCTCAAGCCCGTCTCAACCCGGCCTCAACCCGGCCTCAACCGCCCTTCGGCCGGGCCCCGGTGGCGTCCGGGGCCCGGCCGGGCGATCGTCACCCCGGGCTGACGCCGACCTGCGCCCAGGAGGCCGTGACGGTGTCCGCGACCGACTGGTCGCCGGGGTAGCGGGCCTTCGCGGCGGCCACGGTGGCCCGGGCGAAGGCGGTGAAGTCGGCGTCGGCGGCCAGCGCGCCCCCGGTCAGCGCGTCGTACCAGATCCGCCCCGCGCGCTCCCAGGCCGAGCCGCCGAGCGCGGTGGCCAGCAGGTAGAACGCGTGGTTGGGGATGCCGGAGTTGATGTGCACCCCGCCGTTGTCCTGGGGGGTGTCCACGTAGTCCCGCATGTGCGCGGGCTGCGGGTCCTTGCCGAGCTGCGGGTCGTCGTAGGCGGTGCCGGGCGCCTTCATCGAGCGCAGCGCCACACCCTGGACGCCCGGGGCGAGCAGCCCGGCGCCGATCAGCCAGTCGGCGTCGGCGGAGGCCTGGCGCAGCGCGTACTGCTTGACCAGCGAGCCGAAGACGTCGGAGACCGACTCGTTGAGCGCGCCGGGCTGGTCCTGGTAGTCCAGGCCGGCGGTGAACTGGGTGACGCCGTGGGTGAGTTCGTGGCCGATGACGTCGATGCAGGCGGTGAAGTCGCCGAACACCACGTTGTCGCCGTCGCCGAACACCATCTGCCGGCCGTTCCAGAAGGCGTTGTCGTACCGGCGGCCGTAGTGGACGCTGGCGTCCAGCCGCAGGTTCCGGTCGTCGATGGAGTGCCGGCCGAAGACGTCGGCGTAGAGCGCGAAGGTGGCGCCGAGGCCGTCGTAGGCGTGGTTGACGGAGGCGTCGGAGGAGGCGCCCTGCCCCTCGGTGCGCACGGTGCGGCCGGGCAGTCGCTGGCCGTGGCCGCTGTCGTAGACCACCCGGCTGAGGCCGGCGACGCCGGCGACGGCCGGGGGCGGGGCGATGCGGGCCGCGCGGTGCGCGGCGTCGAGGGCCAGGGAGTGGACGGCGGGTTCGTGACCGGCCTCGGCGAGGTGGTCCAGGACGTACGGCGGGACGATCGTGCAGATCGCTACTGCGGCAGTCATGTGGCCCAGGGTGAGGCCTCGATGACCGGTTGTCACCACCTTTTGCACGACGGGCCGCGTCTCAAGGAGTGGAACGGAAGCCCGGATCACTTCGGGGGCGCGCGGGGCTGGGTTACGCTGGGGCCATCATGCGCAACGGGCTGCTTCTTCTTAGCTGCCGCGTCGAGGGCCTGTAGTCCACTGGGGCCGGCACCCTCGCCGCGGGGAACGAGCTGTGCGCGCGATCGGCGATCCGACGGTGTAGCGCGAGCCGCAGCCGAAGCCGGCCAGTCGGTGTCCATCCGGTGTCGAACCGGGTGACGACCATCCCCGACCCGCCCGCACCACGCATCACAGGAAGCCGAGTCACCTCCATGACCGAGCAGATCCCCGCCTCCGCCATCCCCGCCGGCCGCCCCTTCGTGGACCGCCCCACCCCGATCACCGCCGCCGCGGTGCGCCAGCGGCCCTCGGGCATGCGGTACGGGCGCTACCTGCCGTTCGGCACCGTCGACCTGCCGGACCGCAGCTGGCCGTCCCAGGTGATCACCAAGGCGCCGCGCTGGCTGTCCACCGACCTGCGGGACGGCAACCAGGCGCTGATCGACCCGATGTCCCCGGCCCGCAAGCGGATGATGTTCGACCTGCTGGTGAAGATGGGCTACAAGGAGATCGAGGTCGGCTTCCCCTCCTCCGGCGCCACCGACCACGCCTTCGTACGCTCGCTGATCGAGGAGGGGGCGATCCCCGAGGACGTCACCATCTCGGTGCTGACGCAGGCTCGCGAGGAGCTGATCGAGAAGACCGTGGAGTCGCTGGTCGGCGCCCCGCGGGCGACCGTCCACCTGTACAACGCGACCGCGCCGCTGTTCCGCCGGGTGGTGTTCCGCAACGACAAGGCGGCCACCAGGGCGATCGCCACCGAGGGCACCCGGCTGGTGATGGAGTACGCGGAGAAGCTGCTGGGCGATGACACCGTCTTCGGCTACCAGTACTCGCCGGAGATCTTCGTCGACACCGAGCTGGACTTCGCGCTGGAGGTCTGCGAGGCGGTCATGGACGTCTGGCAGCCGGGGGAGGGCCGCGAGATCATCCTGAACCTGCCGGCCACCGTCGAGCGGGCCACCCCGAACGTCCAGGCCGACCAGTTCGAGTGGATGTCGCGCAACCTGTCCCGCCGCGAGTTCGTCTGCCTGTCGGTGCACCCGCACAACGACCGGGGCACCGCCGTCGCCTCCGCCGAGCTGTCCTACATGGCGGGCGCCGACCGCATCGAGGGCTGCCTGTTCGGGCAGGGCGAGCGGACCGGCAACGTCGACCTGGTGACGCTGGGGATGAACCTGTTCTCGCAGGGCATCGACCCGCAGATCGACTTCTCCGACATCGACGAGGTGCGCCGCACCGCCGAGTACTGCAACCAGATGGAGGTGCACCCGCGCCACCCGTACGCCGGTGACCTGGTGTACACCTCCTTCTCCGGCTCCCACCAGGACGCCATCAAGAAGGGCTTCGACGTCCTGGAGGCGGACGCGAAGGCGGCGGGCGTGCCGGTGGCGGAGCACACCTGGGGCGTGCCGTACCTGCCGATCGACCCGAAGGACGTCGGCCGCACCTACGAGGCGGTCATCCGGGTCAACAGCCAGTCCGGCAAGGGCGGCGTGGCGTACGTGCTGAAGAACGACCACAAGCTGGACCTGCCGCGCCGGATGCAGATCGAGTTCTCCCGGATCATCCAGGCCAAGACCGACGCCGAGGGCGGCGAGGTCAGCCCGGCCGAGATCTGGGGGGTCTTCGAGGACGAGTACCTGCCGACCACCGGCAACCCGTGGGGCCGGATCTCGCTGAGCGGCTCGCGCACCCTGACCACCGAGGACGGCCGGGACGCGCTGACCGCCGAGGCCGTGGTGGACGGCGTCCCGGTGACCCTGACCGGTACCGGCAACGGCCCGGTCTCGGCCTTCGCCGACGCGCTGGCCCGGATCGGCGTGGACGTACGCGTCCTGGACTACGCGGAGCACGCGCTGAGCGAGGGCGGCGACGCCCAGGCCGCCGCGTACGTGGAGTGCGCGGTGGACGGCAAGGTGCTGTGGGGCGTCGGCATCGACGGCAACACCGTGCTGGCCTCGCTGAAGGCGATGATCAGCGCCGTCAACCGCTCGCAGCGCGGCTAATTCGAACGGGTGGTATGCGAAGGGCCGTCCCGCGGGGCGGCCCTTCGCCGTCCCCACCTGCCGTTGTGGCCTGCGCCACATTTTTTCGAATCGGAAGCCGTTCGAGGTACTGACACGTGCCGGTAACCGTGGCAACATCGACCCACCGGAAAGCCGGGTCGGTGGGACGGCTCGGTGTCCGGTCGCGTGACCTGCCCAGTGTCGAGCAGGCCGCCTGCCATGTCTGGGGAGTGGCGCCGTGACCAGGTTGTGGGGTGTTCGCCCGCGGTGGCGGACTGACGTTCTCGGTGACTTCTTCTGCCCGGGCTGCGGCGGGGACCGCAACTACCGCCGGCAGCACGGCCGGCGGTGGCTGCGGTTGCTCGGTACCCCGGTGCTCCCGCTCGGCCCGGTGATCGGCAGCGTCCAGTGCACCGGCTGCCACGGCAGGTACGGCGTCGAGAGCCTGGAGCAGCCCACCAGCGTGCGCCTCGGCTCGATGCTGCGCGACGCCCAGTACACCATCGCCCTGGCCCTGCTCGCGGCCGGCGGCACCGCCCACCGGGCGGCCCGCGAAGCGGCCTGCGCCACGGTGCGCGAGGCCGGGTTCGAGGACTGCGGCGAGGCCCAGGTGCTGGCCGCGCTCGCCGCGCTCTCCGGCCTCGGCGGCGAACTCTACGACGCCCACGGGATGTCCGGCGGACTGGCCGTGGAACTGCACGCGGTGCTCGAACCGCTCACCCCGCACCTGGCCCACGCCGGGCGCGAGCGGCTGCTGCTCCAGGGCGCGGCGATCGCGCTGGCCGACGGCCGCTACCTGCCGCAGGAGCGGGAGGCGCTGGCCGCGGTCGGCTGCTGCCTGGACCTGCCGCAGGCCCGAGTCGGCGCGCTGCTGGAGGCGGCGACCAGGGCGCCGTACAAGTAGCACTCCCGGAAGACCCCGCAGACCACCTCCGAATCCCCCACAACGGGCCAGGACTCCCCACCCGGGCCCGCCGTGACCCGCACCGCAGCGGCCTCCCCCACGGCCCCCGGTGCGGGCAACACGGCTGTCCGGCGCCGGGGGCGGGTGGGGGACAATGGTCCCCATGAGTCTTTTCCGGGACGACGGCGTCGTGCTGCGGGCGCAGAAGCTCGGCGAGGCCGATCGGATCATCACCCTGTTGACCCGCCACCACGGCAAGGTGCGGGCGGTCGCGCGCGGGGTGCGGAAGACCAAGTCCAAGTTCGGCGCCCGCCTGGAGCCGTTCTCGCACGTGGACGTCCAGTTCTTCAGTCGGGGGAGTGAGCTGGTCGGCCGCGGGTTGCCGCTCTGCACCCAGGTGGAGACCATCGCGCCGTACGGCGGCTCGATCGTCACCGACTACGGCCGGTACACGGCCGGCACCGCGATGCTGGAGACGGCCGAGCGCTTCGCCGAGAACGAGGGCGAGCCGGCCGTCCAGCAGTACCTGCTGCTGGTGGGCGGGCTGCGCACGCTGGCGGCCGGGCTGCACGAGTCGCACCTGGTGCTGGACGCCTTCCTGCTGCGCTCACTCGCGGTGAACGGGTACGGCGCGAGCTTCACCGACTGCGCCAAATGCGGCCTGGAAGGGCCGAACCGTTTCTTCTCCCTCCCCGCGGGCGGGGTGCTCTGCGGGGACTGCCGAGTACCCGGATGTGCCGTACCCTCCCCTGAGACACTGGTACTGCTCGGGGCGCTGTTGTCAGGGGACTGGCGGACGGCCGACGCCTGCGAGCCCCGGTACTGGCGGGAGGGCAGCGGCCTGGTCGCGGCCTACCTCCAGTGGCACCTGGAGCGGGGCATCCGCTCGATGAGATACGTGGAGAAGTGAGCACATGGCAGCGCGACGGCTCTTCGGCGGCGGCAAGCAGAGGGCCTACGCCCCCCCGACCCCGCACCCCAGCGGCGCACAGCCCCCGAAGCTCCCCGGCGAGCTGGTCCCCCAGCACGTCGCCATCGTGATGGACGGCAACGGCCGTTGGGCCAAGGAGCGCGGTCTGCCCCGCACCGAGGGCCACAAGGTCGGCGAGTCCGTGGTGCTGGACGTCCTCAAGGGCGCCATCGAGCTCGGGGTCAAGAACATCTCGCTGTACGCGTTCTCCACCGAGAACTGGAAGCGCTCGCCCGACGAGGTGAAGTTCCTGATGAACTTCAACCGGGACGTCATCGCCCGCCGCCGCGACGAGATGGACGCGATGGGCGTGCGGATCCGCTGGGCGGGCCGGATGCCCAAGCTGTGGAAGAGCGTCGTCCAGGAGCTCCAGGTCGCCGAGGAGCAGACCAAGGGCAACGACGCCGTCACGCTCTACATGTGCGTCAACTACGGCGGCCGGGCCGAACTCGCCGACGCGGCGCAGGCGATCGCCCAGGACGTCGCGGCCGGGAAGCTCGACCCGAAGAAGGTCAACGAGAAGACCCTGGCCAAGTACATGTACCACCCGGACATGCCGGACGTGGACCTGTTCCTGCGCCCCAGCGGCGAGCAGCGCACCTCCAACTTCCTGCTCTGGCAGTCGGCTTACGCCGAGTTCGTGTTCCAGGACGTGCTCTGGCCGGACTTCGACCGCCGCGACCTGTGGCGGGCCTGCGAGCAGTACGCGATGCGCGACCGGCGCTTCGGCGGGGCGATCCCGAACGAGGTCGGCGCGCTGCCGTCGCCGCGCTGACGGCCGTACGCGCAACGGAAAGGACCCACCGGGCAGTTCCCGGTGGGTCCTCTTCGTCGTACGAGCCCGTCGCGTACGGGCCTGGGCTCACATCTTCTTGGCGCACTCCGCGCAGGTCCCGAAGATCTCCAGGGTGTGCGCGATGTCGCTGAAACCGTGTTCGGCGGCGACCGAGTTGGCCCAGCGCTCCACCGCGGGGCCCTCCACCTCGACGGTGGCGCCGCAGTGCCGGCACACCAGGTGGTGGTGGTGCCCGCTGCTGCACCGGCGGTAGACCGCCTCGCCGTCGGCGGTGCGCAGCACGTCGACCTCACCGGCGTCCGCGAGCGATTGGAGCGTGCGGTACACCGTGGTCAGACCGACGGAGTCCCCGCGGTGCTTGAGCAGGTCGTGGAGCTCCTGGGCGCTGCGGAAGTCCGCGATCTCGTCCAGGGCCGCCGAGACGGCGGCACGCTGCCGGGTCGAGCGGGCGCGCGGCGACGGGCCTGCGGTGGTCACCGTGGGTCCTCCTGGGGTCTTGGGCGTCTCGCACATCATTGTGCCAGCCCGGCCCCCCGCTCAGGGGTGCCCGTGTCCGACTGTTCGACGGCGGCCTGCTCGGGCAGTTCGACGTCGCAGACCTTCGGGCCGTGCTCGGCCGCGCCGCGGTGGCGCCGCCGGGCGAGCGGGGCGGCGAGCAGGCTGAACACCGCGAAGACCGCGATGGCGAGCAGCACGATGGCCGGGCCGGAGGGCACGTCGAGGTGGTAGGAGCCGGTGACGCCGGCCAGCGAGACGATCACGCCGAGCGCGATCGAGGCGGCCTGGGTGGCGGCGAAGGACCGGGTGAGCTGCTGGGCGGCGACCACCGGGACCACCATCAGGGCGCTGACCAGCAGCAGTCCGACCACCCGCATGGCGACCGTGACGGTGACCGCGGCCATCACCGCGAGCAGCAGGTTGAGGGTGCGCACCGGCACCCCGGTGACCCGGGCGAAGTCCTCGTCCTGGCAGATCGCGAAGAGCTGGCGGCGCAGGCCGACGGTGACCGCGATGACCACCGCGCCGAGCGCCGCGATGGTGGCCAGGTCGGCGGGGGCGACGGTGAGGATCGAGCCCCACAGATAGCTCTCCAGCGAGCCGGACCCGGCCTGGGCGGACATCGAGACCAGCAGCTTGCCGCAGGCCATGCCGCCGTAGAAGAGCATCGCGAGGGCGATGTCGCCGCGCTGGTTGCCGCGCGAGCGGACCAGCTCCATGGTGACGGCGCCGAGCACGCAGACCAGCACGGCCATCCAGACCGGGCTGGTCTGGAAGATGAAGCCGAGGCCGACGCCGGTCAGCGCGACGTGGCCCATGCCGTCGCCCATCAGGGCCTGGCGGCGCTGCACCAGGTAGATGCCGACGGCCGGGGCGGTGATCCCGACCAGGACGGCGGCGAGCAGGGCGCGCTGCATGAAGTCGTAGGACAGCATCTCGGTCATGCGAGCAGCCTCGGCGGGGTCAGGTCGGCGTGCGGGTGGACGTGGTCGTGGCCGGGCAGCGCGTGTAGTCCGGTGTTGGGGACCGGCGGGCCGTCGTGGGCGACGCAGCCGTCCCGCAGCACCACGGCGCGGTCGATCAGCGGTTCCAGGGGCCCGAGTTCGTGCAGGACGAGCAGGACGGAGGCGCCGCGGGCGACCTCGGCGCGCAGGGTGTCGGCCAGCACCTGCTGGCTGGCGGCGTCCACGCCGGCCATCGGCTCGTCCATGATCAGCAGGTCGGGGGAGCCGACCAGGGCGCGGGCGATCAGCACCCGCTGCTGCTGGCCGCCGGACAGGTCGGCGACGCCGTCCGCGGCCCGCTCCAGCATGCCGACGGCGGACAGCGCGCGGTCCACGGCCTCGCGGTCCTTGCGGCGGAAGGGCAGCAGCCGGTGCTGCGGCAGCCGTCCGGTGGAGACCACCTCGCGCACGGTGGCGGGGACGCCGGAGGCGGCGGTGGTGCGCTGCGGGACGTACCCGATCCGGTGCCAGGCGCGGAAGGAGCCGTACGGGGTGCCGAACAGCTCCAGGGTGCCCTGCCCCAGCGGGACGGAGCCGATGACGGCCTTGACGGTGGTCGACTTGCCGGAGCCGTTGGCGCCGAGCAGGGCGACCACCTCTCCGGGGCGGACGGTGAGGTCGACGCCGCGCAGCACCGGCCGGCCGCCGCGCGAGGCGACGGCGTCACGGAGGCGGACGGCCGGGGGTATCGGATCGGTCATGGTGCGTGGTCCCGTCAGTTCGCGGGGGCGGGGGCGGCGTCCGGGGCGGGGACGCCGAGGGCGGCCTGGAGGTTGGCCAGGTTCTGCTTCATCACGGTCAGGTAGTCGTCCTTGGAGGGGTCCTTGACGCCCTCCAGCGGGTCCAGGACGGCGGTCTTGAGGCCGAGGTCCTTGGCGACGGTGTCGGCGAGCTTGGGGCTGGCCAGGGTCTCGAAGAAGATCGTGGTGACGCCGTTGTCCTTGGCGGCCTTCTGCACGGCGGCGAGGCGGGCCGGGGTGGGCTCGGACTCCGGGTCGACGCCGTTGATGGCGACCTGGGTGAGGCCGTAGTGGTCGGCGAGGTAGCCGAAGGCGGCGTGGCTGGTGACGAAGGTCTTGGTCGTGGTGTCCTTCAGGCCGGCCCGGAACTCCTGGTCGAGCGCGGTGAGCTTGGTGACCAGCTCGTCGGTGTTCTTCCGGTAGTCCTCGGCGTGGGCCGGGTCGGCCTTGGCGAACTCGTCGCCGACGCTCTTGGCGACCGCCGCGTAGCGGGTCGGGTCGAGCCAGATGTGGGGGTCGCCGGCCGGGCCCTCGTGGTGGTGGCCGTCGGTCTCCTCGGTGCCTTCGTCGAGATGGTGGTCGACCAGCGGGCTGGCGGCGGTGGCGTCGACCTTGTGCTTGCTGGACGACTGGGCGACGGCCTGGTCGACGGTGGGCTGGAGGCCCTTGAGGTAGATGATCGCGTCGGCCTTCGAGACGGTGCCGACCTGCTTGGCGGTGAGCTCCAGGTCGTGCGGCTCGACGCCGGCGGCGGTGAGGTCGGTGACCGCGACGTGCTCCTTGCCGATCTGCTGGGCCAGGAACTCCATCGGGTAGAAGGACGCGACGACCTTCAGCTTGCCGTTGCCGCTGTCGGCGCTGCCGTTGCCTCCGCAGGCCGTGAGGACGAGGGAGGCGGCGAGGGCGGTGGCGCCGAGGGCTATGGAGGTGCGGGTCCGGCGGGACACTCCGAGTCGAGGCAGTCCGATCATCATGACAATCATTCTCATCTCAGATGGAAATGATTGTCAACTCACTCGAATGGGTGAACGGCAGGTGGCGGAGAGTGGGGGCGGCCGGACCATACCGATTTGAATCACGTACCCGTCTGGCCGGTAACCTGAGGTATTCGGGTACGCGCAACCAGCCGTGCCCTGACCGTGCCGTACGTACTGAAGAGAGCACTGTGGCCGCCGACAAGATCGACACGATCGTCAGCCTGAGCAAGCGCCGTGGCTTCGTCTACCCCTGCAGCGAGATCTACGGCGGCACGCGTGCCGCCTGGGACTACGGGCCGCTGGGTGTCGAGCTCAAGGAGAACATCAAGCGCCAGTGGTGGCGCGCGATGGTCCAGGCCCGTGAGGACGTCGTCGGACTCGACTCGTCGGTGATCCTCGCGCGCGAGGTGTGGGAGGCCTCCGGCCACGTCGCCACCTTCAACGACCCGCTGACCGAGTGCCTCTCCTGCCACAAGCGCCACCGGGCCGACCACCTGGAGGAGAAGTACGAGGCCAAGCACGGCTTCCCGCCGCCGAACGGCCTCAAGGACGTCAACTGCCCTGACTGTGGCACCAAGGGCCAGTTCACCGAGCCCAAGGACTTCTCGGGCATGCTGAAGACCCACCTCGGCGTCACCGAGGAGGCGAGCGGCCTGGCGTTCCTGCGCCCGGAGACCGCCCAGGGCATCTTCACCAACTTCAAGGCCGTCCAGACCACTTCGCGCAAGAAGCCGCCGTTCGGCATCGCCCAGACCGGCAAGAGCTTCCGCAACGAGATCACCCCCGGCAACTTCATCTTCCGGACCCGTGAGTTCGAGCAGATGGAGATGGAGTTCTTCGTCAAGCCGGGCGAGGACGAGCAGTGGCACGAGTACTGGCTCCAGCAGCGCTGGGACTGGTACGTCGGCCTCGGCCTGCGCACCGAGAACATGCGCTTCTTCGAGCACCCGAAGGAGAAGCTCTCCCACTACGCCAAGCGCACGGTGGACATCGAGTACCGCTTCAACTTCGGCGGCTCCGAGTTCTCCGAGCTGGAGGGCGTCGCCAACCGCACGGACTACGACCTGCGGGTGCACAGCGAGGCCTCCGGCCAGGACCTGAAGTACTTCGACCAGGAGTCCGGCGAGCGGTACTTCCCGTACGTCATCGAGCCGGCGGCGGGCCTCAACCGCGCCATGCTGGCCTTCCTGATCGACGCCTACTTCGAGGACGAGGCGCCGAACGCCAAGGGCGTCATGGAGAAGCGCGTCGGCATGCGGCTCGACCCGCGCCTGGCCCCGGTCAAGGTCGCCGTCCTGCCGCTGTCGCGCAACGCCGAGCTGTCCCCGAAGGCCCGCGGCCTGGCCGCCGACCTGCGCACCGCGTGGAACGTCGAGTTCGACGACGCCGGCGCGATCGGCAAGCGCTACCGCCGCCAGGACGAGATCGGCACGCCGTTCTGCGTCACCGTCGACTTCGACACCCTTGAGGACAACGCGGTGACCGTCCGCGACCGCGACACCATGTCACAGGAGCGCGTGTCGCTGGACCAGGTCAAGGCGTACCTGGGTGCGCGCCTGATCGGCTGCTGAGCGGATTCCCGCTGAGGGAGCCCCCGTTCGCCCTGCCGGGGCGGGCGGGGGCTCCCTTGCTTCGGGGCCGCTGTTCTGCGGCCGTCAGCGCCGGCCCCATCGGGAGCGCGGGGCGGCGGGCGGGCGGGTCGGCAGGCCCGCGGTGCGCAGGGTGGCGAGGGTGGTGCGGTGGCGGGCCTCGTCGGCGAGCAGCGCGGCCAGCAGCCGCGCGTACAGCTCCGAGCTGCCGGCGCCGTCCAGGGCGGTGGCCAGCCGGACGACCTCGACGGGCGGGCGCAGGGCCGCCAGCTCGCTCAGCAGGAGGGTGGCGAGGGCGGGCGGCAGACCGGTCGCGAGGGCGGCCACGTCGCCGGTGGAGCGGCCGGCGGCCTGGCGCAGCAGGGTCCGGACGTCGTCGGCGCGGCCGTGCTGCTGGAGGCAGACGGCGAGGGAGGTCAGCTCGGGCATCGGCGCCGAGCCCCACTCCCAGAGCAGCGTCGCGCTGTCGGCCGTCAGCCCGGCCCGTTCCAGGGTGGAGAGCAGATCCGGGACGGCGGCGGCCGGGTAGCTCCAGAAGGTGTGGAACACCTCCGCCGCCTCCTCGGCCTGGCCCAGCTCGCGCAGCTCGGCGAGCGCGGCGACGGCGTGGGCGGGCGCGGCCCGGGCGACGCGCCGGGCGAGGTGGAGGGAGGCGCCGGGCGGCCCGTACCGGGCCAGCATGCCGACCAGCAGCGCCGCGTCGGCGGGGGTGAGGCGGGCGGCGGCCGTGTTGACCATCTCGGCGGCCTCGGTGAAGGCGCCGGCCCGGTGGAGGGCGGTGATCCGTTCGGTCAGCGCGCCGATGTCGGGACGGACGGGCGGTTTCCGCTGCGGTGGTGGGGGCTGTTGCCCGTTTCTGATGCAGTTCTCCAACACCTCAAGCTGGTCGCCGAGTTGGAGACAGCGGTTGGCCAGGCCCTCGCGGAGGGTGCGGGCCTGGGCGAGCTGCCGCAACAGCTCCCCGTCCGGACGCTGGCGGCCCGGGGTGGCCCGGATCGCCTCGTTCAGGCGCCGTTCGCGTTGCGTCGCATAGCGGCTCGCGCGGAGTAACTCGTCCAGTTCCGCGCGGAGTTCGGCCGCCTGCTGCTCGCTTTCCGATTGCTGGCCTGTGGGTTGTTCCGTCAGCCGCATGCGCATGATCACCCCAACCTGTCCATCCGGACCCTGACTGCGTGACATCCTCGCGTCAGTATGTGGCGTGAGAGTTAAGAGCGCACGACCGCCCGCGTTCGACAGGTGTCAAGGAGCGCGCAGACGGCGGCCGTTGAGAGAAGTGCGCCGGTCGCGCTCCGCAGCGGTGTCGCCTCGTAGTACGGGCCGGGAGCGAGCGCCGCTACGGCATGCCCGACGGCCGCGCCGACGAGGGCGGGCGGCAGGAGCGGCCACGCGTCCCGGCGGGCCGGCGGCGGCCGACGCCACCACCGTCCCGTCGAGCAGCGGAGCGATCGAGCTCACGCGCCCAGCCGCGCCCGCGCCTCCATCAGGGCGAAGCCGAGCAGGTTCAACCCGCGCCACTCGGAGGGCTGTTGGGAGCGGATGTCATCGGCGGCCAGCCCGATGCCCCAGATCCGGTCCAGCGGACTGGCCTCGACCAGCACCCTGTCACCCGTACCCAGCAGGTAGGACCGGAGCGTCTCGTCCTGCCCGAACTTCGCGACATTGCCCGCCACCACCAGCTCGAAGCGGCCGGCCACCCACCTCTCGTCGTCGAAGCCCTTGACCAGCCGGCCCAGCTTCTTCGCCTCGGCGGGCGACTGAGCCTCCAGCACCTGCTGCGCGATCTCCTCGTCGCCGAACATCCGGGCCTTGCCGGCCATCATCCAGTGCTCGGCCGACGCGTACGTGACCCCGTCGACCGTGAACTCACTGGGCCACCACTGACTCAGGCACTCCTGCCTGGTCCCGCCACCCTTGCGCTCGGTGTGCCCCCAGAACATCACCCACTTCGGCCGCACCCCGTCGGCCATCACCGCGGCCAGCTCCTCGCGACTGCGGACGGCGGCCAGGGCCGGGTCCCCCACGTGCATCTCGCTCATATCGTCAGTCTGACATAAAGGGTTTCGTGTCCGCTAACCGTTTGCGGCATATAACCCTCGTGGGGGTGAGCCGGCTCCTAGGATTCGCGCACGCGGGAGGGGACTCCGGGACGGGCGGGGATGGAACGGTACGACACCCACAACGAGTTCGGGCGCGGCACGGTCGGCGGGAATCCGAACCAGGCAGGCGTCATCAACGTGTACCAGGGCGGTCCGCCCGGCGGACCACCGCGGTTCGGCCCCTGGGGGCAGGAGGTCCGGGGCCCTGCGCTCTGGGACACCGCCGCCGAACCGCACCGACGCGAAGCCGCCGCCGTGGCCGAGCGGCTCCACCTGCGCCACGTGATGCGAGGAGGACTGCACGGCGAGGACCTCCGCGTGGCTGCGGCGAAGGTGCCGGGCGAAGGCCCCTGCAAGGAGCGTGGAACTGACGCCCGCCAGGCGGCTCCCCTTGACTGTCATGCGGCCCAGAGGACGGCGGCTCGCCCAGTGGTCAGGAGGGGCGCGCATCCGGTTCGCCCGAAGGGGCGGGGAACCCGTGCCGGCGGCCGCCCACGGTGACGGCCAGGGCGGCGGCGAGCAGGGCGAGGGCGGACCAGGGGAGGGCGGTCGGTCCGGCGTGGTCCAGGAGGAGGCCGCCTGCCAGGCCGGCGGCCGCGATGCCGAGGTTCCAGCAGGTGACGAGCAGCGACTGGGCGATGTCCCCGGCGGGGCCGGCGGCGTCGGCGACGGCGGTCTGGAGGAGGGTGGCGGCGCCGCCGAAGCCGAGGCCCCAGATGGCGGCGGCGGCGTAGGCGGGCCAGCCGGTGGAGCTGAGCAGGGCGGCGGCCAGGATCAGGGCCGCGACGGCGACGAGGACGGAGGCGGCGATGGTCAGCGGGCGCAGGTGCCGGTCGATCAGGACGCCGGTGCCGAGGATGCTCGCCAGTGCGGACAGTCCGATGACGAGCAGGACGGTGTCGGTTCGGCCGTCGAGCCCCAGCGGGGCGAGCAGCGCGGCGATGTACGTGTAGAGGATGTTGTGGGCGAGCACGAAGGTCGCGGTGACGCCGAGGACGGCGGCCACGCCCGGGATCCGCAGCGCCCGGCGTACGGGGGTGCGGGCCTGCTCGGTCCGTCCGGGCAGGGCGGGCAGGGCGAGCAGCATCCACGCGGTGAGTGCCACGGCGACCACGCTCATCAGCCCGAAGGTGGCCCGCCAGCCGACCAGGCCGGAGAGCAGGGTGCCGGCGGGCACGCCCACCGAGAGGGCGACCGTCGAGCCGGTCATGGCGACGGCCATCGCCCGTCCGCGCTGCTCCGGCGCGACGATGCCCCGGGCGTAGCCGGCCACGAGGGCCCAGAACATTCCGGCGACCAGGCCGGCCGCGAACCGGGCGGCCAGGGTGAGCGGGTAGCTCGGTGAGACGGCGGTGACGGCGTTGGCCGCGGCGAAGCCGGCGATGGCGAACAGCAGCAGGGGTTTGCGGGGCAGGTGGCCGGTGGCGGCGGTCAGCGGGATGGCGGCCGCGATGGAGCCGACCGCGTAGAGGGTGACGGACTGCCCGGCGGCGGACTGGCCGACGCCGAGGCCGGCGCTCATCGCGGGCAGGACTCCGGCGGGCAGGGCCTCGGTCATGACCGTGACGAATCCGCCGGTGCTCATGGCCAGCAGGGCGGGCCAGGGGAGTCGGGGTGGCTGCGGCCCGGAGGCCACCGGCCGTTCTGGGGTGCGGAGTTCGGAGGTGGGCATGGACCCGATCGTCTATCGTTGACATCCATGTCAAGGTCCAGCCGGGGCGGGGCCGGCCCGGAGTGAGGGTGGTCACACATGCGCATCGGCGAACTCGCCCGGCTGACGGAGAGCACTCCGCGCCTGCTGCGGTACTACGAGCAGCAGGGGCTGATCACACCGCGCCGGGAGGCGAACGGCTACCGCGCGTACGACGAGTACCTCGTGGACCGGGTGCTCCAGATCCGCGGACTGCTGGACGCGGGGCTGCCCACCCGGATCATCAAGCAGATCCTGCCCTGCCTGGACGCCCCGCGGACGATCCACTTCACCGACGCCACCCCGGAGATGCTCTCCACCCTGGAGTGCGAGACGGACCGGATGACCCGCCGGATCCAGTGCCTGACACGCAACCGGGACGCCATCCGGGAGTACCTGGACGTGGTCAAGAGCCTCGCCTGAGCCGGTCGACCGATCCACCGATCCACCCCACCGATCCACCGCTCCGTTGCCGCCGCTTGACCTTGCCACCGGTGTCACGGTCGGACGCTACCGCCATGACCGACACGACAGCCCCTGTCCTCCACCACACCGCGTTCGGCGACGGCACCCCGATCGTCCTGATCCACGGCTACACCGTCGACCACCGCGTGCTGCTCCCGCTCGAACCCGCCTTCGCCGACCGCCCCGGCTGGCAGCGCCTCTACCTCGACCTCCCCGGCCACGGCAGCAGCCCCCGGCTGCCGGGCCCCGCCTCGGCGAGCGCCCTGGCCGAGGCCGTCTCCGGATGGATCGAGGCCCGCCTGGGGAAGCGGCGCTTCGCCGTGGTCGGGCAGTCCTTCGGCGGCCAGCTGGCCCGGGCGGTGACCGCGCGATTCGGTGAGCAGGTGCTGGGCTCGGCGCTGCTGGTGCCGGTGGTGCGCTGGGGTGCCGACCGTACGCTGCCGGAGGAGTCCGTGGTCGAGCGCGACGAGGACTTCCTCGCGCGCCTCCCGGCCGCCGACCGCGAGCTCTTCGGGTACGTCATGGCCCGCCACACCAAGGCGAGTTGGGAGCTCTTCGAGCAGTACGTCCGCCCCGGTTGGCAAGCGCACGACCGGGCGGCCGCCGCCGAACTCGAAGCCGACTTCCTGCTGCCGCACTGGCCCGAGCGGCGTGCCCCGCGGCACCGCGGCCACCACCTGCTGGTCGCCACCCGACAGGACGCCCTGGTCGGCTGGCGCGACCAGCTCGCCCTGCTCGACCACTACCCCCGGATGGCCGCCACCGTTCTCGACGGCGTCGGCCACAACCCCCAGGTGGAGGCCGCCGGTACCGTCCGCGCCCTGGTCGGCCACTGGCTCGACCGGATCGGGCGCTGACACCCGTACGCCCGAAAGCCGACGGCCTCGCGATCGGACGTGCCGATCGCGAGGCCGTTGCCGCCGTCACCGCGGGAACCCCCGGGCGTCAGCCGATGGAGCGGGGGAGACGGGTGGTCAGGTAGAGGATGGTGAAGGAGCCCAGCAGCTGGATGCCCAGGCAGAGGGCGAGCGTCCGGTCCATGCCGAGGCTGGGGGAGAGCGAGAGGTAGAGGGTGCCGAGGGTGGCGACGCCGAGGGCGAGGCTGGACTGCTGGCCGGTGGCGAGGACGCCGCTGCCGACGCCGGCCCGGGCGGCGGGCACCTTGGCGAGGACGACCCGGAACAGCGGGGTGCCGATCAGGCCCTGCCCGATGCCCGCGAGGGCGACGCCCGGGGCCATCCGCAGCGGGGAGAAGTGCGCCCAGTCGGCCAGGACGGTCAGGGCGAGGGTGGCCAGGCCGGTGGCCTGGATGACGGCGCCGGCGCTGAGCACCCGGCTGCCCCAGCGGCCGATCAGCCGCGGGCCGGCCAGCGAGGCGGAGAAGTAGCCGACCGCCATCGGGACGAGCGCCCAGCCGGCCGCGACCGGGCCGAGCTTCAGGCCCTGCTGGAGGGCGACCGCGATGACGAACATGAAGCCACCGAAGCCCGCGAAGTAGGGGAGCGCGATGCCCAGGCCGCGCCGCATCTCCGGGATGCGCAGCAGGGACGGCGGCACCAGCGGGGTGTCCCCGCGCTGCTCGGCGCGGCGCTCCACGACGCCGAAGGCGACGGCGAGGACGGGGAACAGCGCCAGCAGCACCCAGGACCAGAGCGGCCAGCCGGCGGCGCGGCCCTCCATCAGCGGGATGAGCAGGGCGAGCAGCGCGGCGGTGAGCAGCACGGTGCCGGGGATGTCGACCCGGGCGGCCCGGGCGGCCTTGCTCTCCGGGACGTAGCGGACCGCGAGCACCACGGCGAGCAGCGCGAACGGCACGTTCAGCAGGAACACCGAGCGCCAGCCGGTGCCGAACAGGTCGGCGGCGACCAGCATCCCGCCGAGCACCTGCCCGATGACCACGGAGATGCCGCCGACCGCGCCGTAGATGCTGAGCGCGCGGCCGCGCCGGGCGCCCTCGGTGGCGGCGGTGATGGTGCCGAGCACCTGCGGGATCAGCAGGGCGGCCGAGGCGCCCTGGGCGGCGCGGGCGGCGACCAGGGACCAGGCGCCGGGGGCGAGGCCGCAGGCCAGCGAGGTGAGGGCGAAGGTGGCGGCGCCGACGACGAAGAGCCGGCGGCGGCCGAAGATGTCGCCGAGGCGCCCGCCGAGCACGAGCAGGACGGCGAAGGCGATGCCGTAGCCGGCGGCGACCAGTTCGAGGACGGCGGGCCCGGCGGCCAGGTCGTGGTCGATGGTGGGCAGGGCGACGTTGACGATGAAGAAGTCGAGCATCGGCAGGAAGGCGCCGAGCAGGACGGTGATCAGTCCGGCGGTGCCGAGGGTGGTGGCGGGGCCGGCGGCGCCGGTCGGGTCGGTGGGCCCGGCGGCTTCGGTGCGGGTGGCGGTGCGGCTCGGTGCGGCGGCGACGGCGAGTTGTTGGGTCACGGGTCCTACGATCCGCCGCCCCCTACCCTGGTACCAGAGTCTGGTTATCCGGGTATAAGAAGTACCTGGCAACAGGCTGACGGCTGTCGCATGCTGGGGAGCATGAGTCTCGTCATGCCCTCCGCGCAAGCCCGTACCGGCTCGGCCGGTCAGCGCCCGACCACTCCCGACGACGCCCGCCGGCACGAGCTGGCCGCGTTCCTGCGCAGCCGCCGCGAGCGGCTCGCGCCCGAGCAGGTGGGCCTGCCGATGACCGGCCGCCGCCGGACCCCGGGGCTGCGCCGGGAGGAGGTCGCGCAGCTCGCCGCCGTCGGGGTGACCTGGTACACGTGGCTGGAGCAGGGGAGGGACATCCAGGTGTCCACCCAGGTGCTGGACGCGGTGGCCCGGGCGCTGCTGCTGGACCCGAGCGAGCGCGCGCACCTGTTCACCCTGGCCGGCACGGACGACCCGGCGCCGGTGAGGGACTGCCCGTCGGTGACCCCGAGCGTACGGATGCTGCTGGAGCGGCTGGCGCCGTTCCCGGCCCTGGTGCTCAACTCCCGCTACGACGTGCTGGCGTACAACGCCCAGTACACCGGGTTCGTCGGCGACCTCGACCGACTCGCCCCCGAGGACCGGAACCTGATGTGGATGGCGTTCACGCCCTCGCACTTCCGGGAGGTGCTGATCGACTACCGCACCGAGCGCCTGGGCATCGTGGCCCGGTTCCGCGCGGCGATGGCGGACCACAGCTCGGATCCGACCCGCAAGGCGCTGGTGGCCCGCCTGCTCAGGGCCTCGCCGGAGTTCGCGGAGCTCTGGCAGCGGCACGACGTGATGCGGCCGGGCAACGGCGTCAAGCGCTTCCAGGTGCCGGGCGTCGGGCTGCTGCGCTGCGAGTACACCAACTTCTGGCTCAGCCCGCAGCTGGGGACACGGATGATCACGTACACCCCGCTGGACGACGAGACCCGGGCGCTGATGGACCGACTGCCGACCAGGGCTCAGTAGCCGCGAACGGCCGCGTCCCGCCCGAGCAGCAGGCATATCGCGGCGAGCGGCAGCTCGATGCAGCAGGCCATGAGCAGCGCCGCGAGCACCGCGTGGCCCGGGCCGGCGCAGACGATGTCGGCGAACGCGTCGCCGGTGAGCAGCAGGGCCACCGCCGCGCCCGCCCACGGCGCGGCGGTGCTGCGCCGGCGCAGCAGCGCGTCCAGCGTGAGCAGGGCGGCGAACTCGGTGAGGTCGAGCACCACCCACGGCGTCTCGTGGCAGACGGCGAGGACCGCCAGCCAGGGCAGCAGGGCGACTGCGGCCATGGCCGGCAGCTTCGCGAAGCGCGCGGGCAGGACGTACCCGGAGAGGGGCCGGGCAGTGAGGACGGCCGTACTCATGCGCCCACCTCGCTAGGCTCGGCAGGGGCGTTCGCCCGTACGCACCTCTTGATGGCTCGCTCGCTTCGCTCGCTCACTTGTTCCCCCGAACCCGCTCCAGCGGCAGCCGCTCGGCCGCTCCGCCCGCCGGGTGCTCGACCCGCACCGCGTCGAACGGCCCCTCGGCCCAGGCGAACCAGAACCGCCCGGCCACCGGGACCACCTCGGCGGCCGACCGCACCCGCCGGAACGGCCGCCGCCCGGTGAACACCACCGAGGGCGCCGTACCGTCGGCCGCCAGCCGGCCCCAGGCGAGCACGTACCGGCCGCGCCCGGTGGAGCGGCAGTGCCGCGCCCCGCGCAGCAGCTGCGGGGTGAGCCGGGCGGCGACCAGGACGTCCGTCAACTCGCCGTACTGGTACAGCTCCAGCGCGGGCCGGCCGCGGCCGGACCCGACGCTGCGGACCGACCACGGCCCGCTCCCGATCGGCAGCGTCCCCTCCGGCTCGGCAGCCCGAGCCGGTTCCGGAGCCCAGGCGGGCTCCGGCTCCGGAACCGAACGGAGCGCGCCCCCGGAGGTGTTTCCGGGGGCACCCCCGCGGCCCCCGGAAACACCCCCGGGGCCGGGCCGCCCGTGCGGCGGAGTGGCGGAGTGCGATGCAGTGCTCGTCATGCCCTCAAGCCTTCCGCCCGACCCCCCTCGCTGTCGGTGGTGTCCCACCCCGAATCGGGGGTGTAGCTAGCTACACCCCCGCCCGGAACCCCCCTTCATGGCGGCTGGTGATCACCGCGCCCTACGCTGTCCGGCATGTCCTCCACCACGTTGCGCCGAGCGCTCGTCAGGAGCCTGCGGCGCCCACCGTGGTCGCCCGAGGTCTGGCGGGACGTCCGCTTCACGGCCGCCGGAATACCCATGGCGCTTCCGGTCTGGCTGGCCGTCACCGAATCGAAGCTGCTCTTCCCGGCGCTCGCCGCCGTCCTGCTCTTCGTCCGCCCGCTGACCGACGTCCAGCGCGGCCGGCTGCGCGCCCTGGCCGGGGTCGAGGTGCCGCCGCTGCGGCCGGCGACGGGCCTTCGGGTCTGGCTGCTGGGGCTGACCTGGCGTCAGGTGCTCTACCACCTGCTGGTCGGCCCGCTGCTGGCGGTGGGCGCGCTGGCGCTGCTGTACGCGTGGGCCGCCGCCGTGGTGCTGACCAGCGTGTACGTCTGGGTCTGGTTGCTGCCCGCCGGGACGGCGGTGCGTACGGACCTGGCCGGGTACGACGTCGTGTTCACCGTGGGCGGGGCGCTGCTGCTGTCGGTGCTGTCGCTGCCGGGCACCCAGCTGGCCCGGCTGGAGGTGTGGGCGGCCCGCCGGCTGCTCGGCCCGGACCGGGCGGAGGCGCTGGAGCGGCGGGTCGAGGAGATCGCCGAGAGCCGGGCCGGGCTGGTCGACGCGGTGGACGCCGAGCGCCGCCGGATCGAGCGTGACCTGCACGACGGCGCCCAGCAGCGGCTCACCTCCCTCGCGATGAACCTCGGCCTGGCCCGGCGGACCCTGAAGGACGCGCCGCCCGAGGTGATGCAGGTGATCGTCGACGCGCACGAGGAGGCCCAGGCGGCCATCGACGAACTGCGCGACCTGGTCCGCGGCCTGCACCCGGCCGTCCTGGAGGACCGCGGCCTGGACGCGGCGCTGTCCGGGATCGCCGCCCGCGCCCCGCTGCCGGTGCGCCTGGAGGTCGACCTCTCCGAGCGGATCGCCCCGACCGTCGAGGCGGTCGCCTACTTCACCGTCTCCGAGGCGCTCACCAACGTGGCCAAGCACGCCAAGGCCAACCGGGTCGACCTCTCGGTGCGGACCTCCGGCGGCCGGCTGTGCCTGGTCATCAGCGACGACGGCGTCGGCGGCGCCGACCCGACGCGCGGCACCGGGCTCACCGGTCTGCGCAAGCGCGCCGCCTCGGTCGACGGCGCGCTGTCCGTTCTCAGCCCCCTCGGGGGCCCCACCACCATCACCGTGGAGTTGCCGTGCGCGCTGTGATCGCCGAGGACTCGGTCCTGTTGAGGGTCGGCCTGGTCAAGGTCCTGGAGGCGGTGGGCTTCGAGGTCGTGGCCGCCGTCGGGGACGCCACCGAACTGCTGGCCGCCGTCGAGGAGCACCGCCCGAAGGTGGTGGTCGCGGACGTCCGGATGCCCCCGGGCTTCACCGACGAGGGGGTGAAGGCGGCGATGGTGATCCGGCAGCAGTGGCCGGACACCGCCGTCCTGCTGCTCTCCCAGTACGTGGAGGAGCGCTACGCCGCCGACCTGCTGGCGACCAACACCAGTGGCGTCGGCTACCTGCTCAAGCAGCGGGTGGCCAACGTCGACGACTTCGTGGACGCGCTCCAGCGGGTCGCCGAGGGCGGCACCGCGCTGGACCCGGAGGTGGTCGCCCAGCTGCTGGTGCGCCGCCACCGGGACCCGCTGGAGAAGCTGACCCCGCGCGAGCGCGACGTGCTCGGCCTGATGGCGGAGGGCCGCTCCAACGGGGCGATAGCCGCCTCGCTGGTGGTCAGTGACAGCGCGGTGGCCAAGCACATCAACTCGATCTTCACCAAGCTCGACCTGCCGCCGGCCGAGGACAGCCACCGCCGGGTGATGGCGGTGCTGCGCTTCCTGGAGGTCGGGTAACGGTGCGCGGGGTGAAGGCCTGGCGGGTCACCGGGACGGTCGCGATCGTCCTGGTCATGATCATTGCCGGGATCCAGACCTGGTCGATGGCGGTGCAGCAGCGCACCGGCAGCAGCTGGGCGTACGACCGTCCGATCCACCGGGTCCACCTGGCGACGGGCAGTGCCTCGGTCCGGGTGCGGGTCGGCCGGGAGGGCCACGTGGTGGTCCACCAGCGGGTGGACTGGATGGTGCGCAAGCCGATGGTGTCCACCACCGTCGTCGACGGCGTGCTCGACGTCGCCATGCAGTGTCGTCTGGTCCTGCCGTTCGCGGACTTCGGCTGCGGCGCCGAGTTCGAACTGGAGGTGCCGGCCGCGACCGAGGTGACGGGGTCGATCACCTCCGGCGACGTCCAGGTGGAGGGCCTGAGCGGGGAGGTGCGGATGGAGCTGACCTCCGGGCAGCTGATGCTGACCGACACCTCCGGGGACGTGACCGTGCACGCCACCTCCGGGCTGGTGCGGGGCGACAAGCTGAGCGCCGAGCGGGTGACGGCCGGGATGGTCTCGGGCAATGTGAACCTGAACTTCGCCAAGGCCCCGCGGGAGGTGGACGCCACGGCCACCTCCGGCGCGGTGGAGCTGACCCTGCCGAAGGGCAGCCGGTACGCCATCTCCAGCCGGATCGGCAGCGGCAGCGGCCAGATCGAACCGCTGCTCCAGGACGCGGCCAGCCCGAACCGGGTGCACGCCGCGGTCACCTCCGGGTCGCTCTCGATCACCCCGTCGCTGCTGCCGGAGCCGTCGGAACCCGCGCAGCCGTCGGAGGCGCCCATGAATCCCATGGACCCCATGCCGCCGATGCCGGCTCGGTAGCGGTAGCCGCTCACCCGGGTGGGGGACAATGGAGAGTCCCGTCCCCCGTACCCGAGGTCAGCCGCGCATGACAGTCACGCCCGCACCCACCGCGTCCGACACCGAATTCGCGCCGCTCGACATCGGCCCGATCCGGGTGTGGCCGCCCGTCGTGCTGGCGCCGATGGCCGGCATCACCAACGCGCCGTTCCGCACCCTGTGCCGGGAGCAGAGCGGCGGCAAGGGCCTGTACGTCTCGGAGATGATCACCACCCGGGCACTGGTCGAGCGCAACGCCAAGACCATGCAGCTGATCAAGTTCGACCCGAGCGAGAAGCCGCGCTCGATCCAGCTGTACGGGGTGGACCCGGTGACCGTCGGCAAGGCCGCCCGGATGATCTCGGACGAGGGCCTGGCCGACCACATCGACCTCAACTTCGGCTGCCCCGTCCCCAAGGTCACCCGCAAGGGCGGCGGCTCGGCGCTGCCGTACAAGCGCAACCTGCTGCGGGAGATCCTGCGCGAGGCCGTCGCCAACGCCGGCGACCTGCCGGTGACCATGAAGATGCGCAAGGGCATCGACGACGACCACCTCACCTACCTGGACGCCGGCCGGATCGGTGCCGAGGAGGGCGTGGCCGCGATCGCCCTGCACGGGCGCACCGCCGCCCAGCACTACGGCGGGACGGCCGACTGGTCGGCGATCGCCCGGCTGCGCGAGTCCGTCCCCGGGCACATCCCGGTGCTGGGCAACGGGGACATCTGGTCGGCCGACGACGCGCTGCGGATGATGCGCGAGACCGGCTGCGACGGCGTGGTGGTGGGCCGCGGCTGCCTGGGCCGCCCGTGGCTGTTCAAGGACCTGGTCGCGATCTTCGAGGGCGACGTGGACTACGCCCGCCCCGACTTCGGCTACGTGGCGAAGGCGATGGTGCGCCACGCCCAGCTGCTCGGCGAGTGGATCGGGGACGAGACGCGCGGGGTGATCGACTTCCGCAAGCACGTCGCCTGGTACACCAAGGGCTTCTCGGTCGGCTCCGAGCTGCGGGTGAGGCTGGCCGGCTCCTCCTCCTTGGCCGAACTGGCCGAAACCCTCGCCCAGGTGGAGCAGTCCCAGGCCTGGCCGGACGGCGCGGACGGCCCGCGCGGGCGGACCAGCGGCAACAACCGGGTGGTCCTGCCGGAGGGCTGGTTGGACGATCCGTACGACTGTGCCCGACCGGGCGCTGACGCCGAATCGGATACCTCTGGCGGATGATCTGTCCGTAGTGGCAAAAACGGCCCCTCTGGGCCATTGGCCATCGAGGCTCAGCCCTCTTGTCCAGGATGGACAAGAGGGCTCCTTTTTGGCGCCGGATCATCACTCGGTGAGCACATGCCCGGACGCAGTGCGACGATCGGCGGAGGACTCCTACGTTCAACCGATGAGATGCGCTGGTGACGCTTGCCACATACGGTGGAGGCTGATGGCCGGTCAGTGGACGAAGTGGACAGGTCGGCTGTGAATCGCTTCCCGAAGTCGGTCGGCCGGTGATCGGGCGATCCGGGTGCAGGAAATCAAGCCGGGGCGACGCGACGGGACCACGGCCGCTACCGTGCGTCCGAATCGCGTGATCTCCGGGTAGGCGTGCGTTCAAGAGTTGAACAGTGGCTCGCGTCAGGAGGACGATTTCACCAACAGAGGTGAACGCCTTTATGTGCATTCGATCTAGTGGGTTACCGATCGGTACCGGCCTCGGGTGGCGTATTCAGGGCAGAGAAGTGCCTTCGAAATGGGTATGTTCTCCGGCGTCAGGGCAACCGCGACGAGGAGACCGACCCGTGCCGTCCCAGCAGAAGTTTGTTTACTCCTTCACCGAAGGAAACAAGGACCTCAAGGACCTTCTCGGCGGCAAGGGCGCGAACCTGGCCGAGATGACCAACCTTGGCCTCCCCGTCCCTCCGGGGTTCACCATCACCACCGAGGCCTGCAAGGTCTTCCTGGAGACCGGCAGCGAGCCGTCCTCGCTGCACGAGGAGATCAGCGCCCACCTGGACGCGCTGGAGCAGGAGATGGGCAAGAAGCTCGGCCAGGCCGACAACCCGCTCCTCGTCTCGGTGCGCTCCGGCGCGAAGTTCTCCATGCCCGGCATGATGGACACCGTCCTCAACATCGGCCTCTCCGACGCGTCGGTGGCCGGCCTCGTCGCCCAGTCCGGCAACGAGCGCTTCGCCTGGGACTCCTACCGCCGCCTGGTCCAGATGTTCGGCAAGACCGTGCTGGGCGTCGACGGCGAGCTGTTCGAGGAGGCCCTGGACGAGGCCAAGCACGCCAAGGGCACCGTCAACGACCTGGACCTGGACGCCGACGACCTCAAGACGCTGGTCGAGGTGTTCAAGGGCATCGTCGAGCGCGAGACCGGCCGGGCCTTCCCGCAGGACCCGCGCGAGCAGATGGACCTCGCCATCCACGCCGTCTTCCACTCCTGGAACGGCGACCGCGCCCGGCTGTACCGCCGCCAGGAGCGCATCCCGAACGACCTGGGCACCGCGGTCAACGTCTGCACCATGGTCTTCGGCAACCTCGGCGAGGACTCCGGCACCGGCGTCGCCTTCACCCGCGACCCCTCCACCGGCACCCAGGGCGTCTACGGCGATTACCTGTCCAACGCCCAGGGCGAGGACGTCGTCGCCGGCATCCGCAACACCCTGCCGCTGGCCGAGCTGGAGAAGCTCGACAAGAAGTCCTACGACGAGCTGATGGCGATCATGCAGAAGCTCGAAAACCACTACCGCGACCTCTGCGACATCGAGTTCACCATCGAGCGCGGCAAGCTCTGGATGCTCCAGACCCGCGTCGGCAAGCGCACCGCCGCGGCCGCCTTCCGGATCGCCGTCCAGCTGGTCGACCAGGGCCTGATCGACCTGGACGAGGCCCTGATGCGGGTCACCGGCGGCCAGCTCTCGCAGCTGATGTTCCCCCGCTTCGCCCCCAACACCGAGTCGCAGCAGATCGCCTGGGGCCTGGCCGCCTCGCCGGGCGCCGCGATCGGCAAGGTCGTCTTCGACTCGTACACCGCCGTCAAGTGGTCCCGCTCCGGCGAGAAGGTCATCCTGGTCCGCCGCGAGACCAACCCGGACGACCTGGACGGCATGATCGCCGCCGAGGGCATCCTGACCTCGCGCGGCGGCAAGACCTCGCACGCGGCCGTGGTCGCCCGCGGCATGGGCAAGACCTGTGTCTGCGGCGCCGAGGAGTTGGAGGTCGACACCAAGGCCCGCCGCTTCACCACCGCCGACGGCCAGGTGATCCACGAGGGCGACGTCGTCTCGATCGACGGCGCCACCGGCAAGGTCTACCTCGGCGAGGTGCCCGTCCTGCCGTCCCCCGTGGTCGAGTACTTCGAGGGCACCCTGCACGCCGGCGCCGACGTCCAGGGCGGTCTGGTCCAGGCCGTGCACCGGCTGATGTCGCACGCCGACGGCCGCCGCCGGCTGGCCGTGCGCGCCAACGCCGACAACGCCGAGGACGGCTCGCGCGCCCGCCGCTACGGTGCCCAGGGCATCGGCCTGTGCCGCACCGAGCACATGTTCCTCGGCGAGGAGCGCCGCAAGGAGGTCGAGCACCTGATCCTGGCGGACAACGACAAGGACCGCGAGCTCGCCCTCTCCACCCTGCTGCCGCTCCAGAAGGGCGACTTCCTGGAGCTGTTCCAGGCGATGGACGGCCTGCCGGTCACCGTCCGCCTGCTGGACCCGCCGCTGCACGAGTTCCTGCCGGACATCACCGAGCTGTCGGTGCGCGTCGCCCTCGCCGAGGCCCGCAAGGACCCGAACGAGAACGACCTGCGGCTGCTCCAGGCGGTGCACAAGCTGCACGAGCAGAACCCGATGCTCGGCCTGCGCGGCGTGCGCCTCGGCCTGGTCATCCCCGGCCTGTTCGGCATGCAGGTCCGGGCCATCGCCGAAGCCGCCGCCGAGCGCAAGCTGGCCGGCGGGGACCCGCGCCCCGAGGTGATGATCCCGCTGGTCGGCACCGTCCAGGAGCTGGAGCTGGTCCGCGACGAGTGCGAGCGGGTGCTCGCCGAGGTCGCCCAGTCCACCGGCGTCCAGCTGGACATCAAGCTCGGCACCATGATCGAGCTGCCGCGCGCCGCGGTGACCGCCGGGCAGATCGCCGAGGCCGCCGAGTTCTTCTCCTTCGGCACCAACGACCTGACCCAGACGGTCTGGGGCTTCTCCCGGGACGACGTGGAGGCCTCGTTCTTCACCGCCTACCTGGAGAAGGGCATCTTCGGGGTCTCCCCGTTCGAGACCATCGACCGCGACGGCGTCGGCTCGCTGGTCAAGCACGCCGTCGAGGCCGGCCGGGCCACCCGCCCCGACCTCAAGCTCGGCGTCTGCGGCGAGCACGGCGGCGACCCGGACTCGGTCCACTTCTTCCACGAGGTGGGGCTGGACTACGTCTCCTGCTCCCCCTTCCGGATCCCGGTGGCGCGCCTGGAGGCCGGCCGCGCCGCCATCGAGTCGGCGGGCAGCGACTCGCGCTGAGGAGGGTAGGCATCCCCACCTCACGCGCGGGTACGACTGACCGCTTTCCCTCCCGTCGGGAGGGCGTGCACCGGAGCTCGGCGCAGGAGAACCGGCGTACGTGAAACGGCCGGGCGGGAACGGACAATGGCGTCCGTCCCCGCCCGGCCGTTCTTCCGCGTCCGGGCAGTGTGGCGGCGGCCACGTGTGTAGCTGGCCCGGCGCGCGCCGGGCGCCTGCCAAGCTGGACCGCATGACCAACCGCAGAAACCCGCTCGTCGTGGTGGCCGTGCTGATCCTGGCGGTCCTGGCCGGCGCCGGGTACCTCCTCACCGGTGGCAAGGGGAGCGGCCATTCCACCGCCGCCGCGAGCGCCTCGGCGTCCGGGACGTCGGCGCCCAAGCCCGCGGCCCCCAAGCCGACCCCGCCTCCCGGCGGCGCCACCTCCGCCCCGGCCGGCGGCTGGGTCCCCAGCGACGCCTCGCTGGACGACGTCTGCCGCAGCAAGCTCCCCAGCCAGGCCGTGGACACCCTCACCCTGATCGCCAAGGGCGGGCCGTACCCCTACAACCGCGACGGCATCGTCTTCGAGAACCGCGAGAGCCGGCTCCCCAAGAAGGGCAACGGCTACTACCACGAGTTCACCGTGGTCACCCCGGGCTCCAACGACCGCGGCACCCGCCGCGTCGTCACCGGCGACGCCGGCGAGCAGTACTGGTCCGCCGACCACTACGCCACGTTCCAGGAGATCGACTCCCGCTGCTGACCCGGCCCCTTCGACGCGCGGTCCACGGCCCTCGCCCCCTCCCGGGGCGGGGGCCGCGGTCTTGCCCGGCCGCGGTCGGCCTGCCCGCCTCCCGGGCCCGCCCCGGCTCCCGGCTTTCTGCCCCGGGCCCCGGCGGCCGCGCCCCACTCGCCCCCTGGAAAGTACTTTCCAACATGGAAAACACATGCCATAGTGGAATCACCACCGTCTCCGAGGGGGATCCCATGAGCGACTCCACCGCCGGCCTGCCCGCCGCCGAGGCCCTGCGCCTGGCCGAACACGCCCGGGAGGCCGCCCAGCGTCCGGGCCGGATGCCCGGCTGGTACGGCGGGTTCTTCGCGTTCGCCTTCGCCGCCTACGGGCTCGGCGTCGGCCAGGCGATCGAGTCCGGACAGCACTGGCTGCTCGGGGTGCTGGGCGGCGCCTTCGGCGCGGTGTCCGGCGCCGCCGCCCGAATCGCGATGCGCAGCGACGGCATCGTCCGGCGCGGCGTGCCGTCCGGCATCGGCGGCCCCGTCGTGCTGGGGGTCCTCGGGGTGTGCGGGGCGGGCGTGGCGGGCATGGCGATCGCCTGGCTGGCCGGCGGCGGTCCGCGGTGGATCGCCACCACCGCCGGGTTCGCGGCCGGGTTCGCGTTCTGGGCGGCCACCGGCCGGCTGAACCGGGTGGTCCGGCGCCGCGCGGAGGCCCGCTGATGCCACCCGCCCTCGACCCGCTGCTCCAGCACCCCACCCGGCTCACCGTGCTGGCCTTCCTCGGCGCCTGCCAGGAGGCCGAGTTCGGCGCCGTCCGGGACCACTGCGAGGTCTCCGACTCCGTCCTCAGCAAGGCCGCGACCGCCCTCGAAGAGGCCGGGTACGTCGCCGTGAAGAAGGGGTACGTCGGCAAGCGCCCGCGCACCTGGCTCGCTGCCACCGGCGCGGGCCGGGCGGCCCTCACCGCGCACCTCGCCGAGCTGCGCCGCCTGGTCGCCGCCGCCGAGGAGGCCGGTGCCCGGCACGGCTCGACGGCCTAGGGGGCCGTCACCGCGCCCGGCGCCAGGTGATGCGGGGGTGTGGGGCGTGAGGGCCGGTGGTGACCAGGGCGGTCAGTTCGTGCAGGACGGGGGACGGGTCCCGGCGGAGCTGGGTCGGGGTGGTGCGGACCACCGGGAGGCCGGCGGCGGTGAGGCGGTTGGCGCGGGCCAGACCGCGTTCGTGCTCGGCCGGGCGCAGGTGCCAGGCGCGGGAGTCGATCTCCAGGGCCACGCAGGCGTGCGGCCAGTAGGCGTCCGGGACGGCGAGGAAGCGGCCGTCCAGGAACAGCACCGGATTCCACAGCGGCTCCGGCAGGCCCGCGTGCGCCAGCAGTTCGCGGGCCTCGCCCTCCACCACGGACCGCACCCCGACCGTCAGGTCCTCCACCACCCGGGCCACCTGGGGCAGTCCGAGCGCGCCCGGCCGGGTCAGCAACTGGTCGAGCAGTTCCCCGAGTTCGCAGTGCCGCCGCTGGACGGCCTCCGCGCACAGCGCCCGGAACCGGCGCTGCCCCGTCTCCCGTGGCGCGAGGTCCGCCAGCGCCCGGGAGACGGTGGTGCTCCACAGGCCGTCGTCCCGCTCGAAGCCGCCCGGCATCGCCCCGGAGGCCCGGTGGACCCGGACGAACTCCCTGTCCCCGACGCGCCGTTGAGCGGGAATCAGCACATCGACGGAGTTCAGGTCGGCCGGGTGCCCGGCGCTCGGCAGCCCGGCCTCGGACAGCACCGCGAAGCCGGTCAGCAGCACCTCCCCGGACCGCGGCTCGCGCCCCTTCGGCGTCGCGTACGCCAGTGCGGCCCGCAGCTTCTGATGGAACGTCAGCCGCCCGCTCTGGAGGCAGATCACCCGGGGCAGCACCTGCTGCCAGGGGCCGCCCGGCCGCAGCCGGTGGGCGATGGTGCCGGAGGGCACCCCGAGCCGGCGCAGCTGCGCCCGGGTGGCGATGTGCTGCTGATCGGCGCCGAGCAGGGCGACCGGGTCGAGGAGGTTCGCGGGGGTCATGCCGGGGTGCCTGCCCGCCGGGATCGGAGGTATGCGAAACATCCCTCGTCGGTGGGGCTCGCGGTCACGGGTGTTGACGGACCGTCGGTCGAGCCGCTGAGCTTGGGGCCATATGACCATTCCATTTCCCCATGGCGGCCCCGCGCTGGACGCGCTCCTCGGCCTCTGCGTCGGCGACGCCCTCGGCGCCCAGTTCTTCGTCCCGGAGACCGCCCGGGCCCATCTCGCGGCCCGCACCGAACCGCCCGGCCCCTGGCCGTGGACCGATGACACCGAGATGGCCTGCTCGGTGTACGCCGCCCAGACCGAGCGCGGCGCGATCGACACCTTCGACCTCACCTACGCCTTCGCCCTGCGCCACGACTTCGACCGCGGCTACGGCCCGGCCGCCAACCGGCTGCTGCGGCTGATCCGTGAGGGCGGCGACGCCGAGCGACTGGCCGCCGAACTCTTCGACGGCCAGGGCTCGTACGGCAACGGCGCCGCGATGCGGGTCGCCCCGCTCGGCGCCGCCCACGCCGAGGACCCGCGGGCGGTGGTGCGCCCCGCCGCGGACACCGCCCTGATCACCCACACCCACCCGCAGGCGGTGGACGGGGCGATCGCGGTCGCGGTGGCGGCCGCGTACGCCGCGCACACGCGCACCCGGCCGATGGCGCCGGACGGCTTCCTGAAGGCCGTGGCCGACCTCACCCCGAACGGGGCCGTCAAGGACGGCGTCGAGGAAGCCCGCCGACTGCTCTCCCAGCCGGACCTCCGGGTCGCCGCGCGGGCGCTCGGCAACGGCAGCCGGACGTCCGCGGCCGACACCGTCCCGTACGCGCTGTGGTGCGCCGCCCGGAACCTGACCGACTACCGCGCCGCCGTGTGGGAAGCGATCGCGGCCGGCGGCGACATGGACACCGTCGCCGCCATCACCGGGGGAGTGGTCGCCGCGCACACCGGCAGCGCGGGCATCCCGCGCGCCTGGCTGGACGCCTGCGAGCCGCTGCCCGCCTGGGCGTTCCCCGAACCGGGCAGCGTCCGCGCGGCCGGCGAACCGCATCTGAGGCCGATCAGCCTGCCCCGCCCGCACCCGGCGCCGGCCGTGGCCTGGTCGGACGCCGACTGGGAGCGGATCAGGCGCGGCCTGCGGGCCCGGGACACGGACGAACGCTGGGTCGCCGTCGCCTCCGAGGGCGTCCTGCACCTGTACCGAAGCGTCGGCGGCGCGGAGATCTTCAGCGTCCGGGTGTCCCGGGTGCGGGACGGCTGGCGGCCGACCGAGGTCCTGGTCGAGGCCGATCCGAGCCGCCACCGGGCCTGGGACGACCACACGACCCTGCCGACCGTCCTGCACCTGGCCCGGTACGGCTACCGGTCGCTCGGCTTCAGGCCGTGATCATCAGCTGCCCGCCGTTGCCGCCCTGTCTAAGGCACTCCTGGTTGATCGCCGGGTCCGGGGCGCTCGGCGAGGTGGCGTTGGCGATCCGCAGCTCGATGATGTCCCGCACGGCCGGCCACTCGTCGTCCAGGATCGAGTAGAACGCGGTCGAGCGCACCATCCCGTCCAACCCGCGCGAGTGCGCCCGGCGGACCCCCTCGGAGGTCGCGCCGAGCCGCTCGATCGCGGCGCACGAGCGCAGGTTGCGGGCGTCCGCGCGCAGCGAGATCCGCTGCACGCCCCAGGTCTCGAAGGCGTGGCGGAGCATCAGCAGCTTCTGCTCGGTGTTGATGCCGGTGCCCTGGGCGCTCGGCGAGAGCCAGGTGTTGCCGATCTCGGCGGCGTCGGGGACGGCCGTGGCCGGATCGCCGAACGGGACCCCGGGCACGGGCGGCCACACCATCGGGCCCTGCCAGTAGTCGAGTTCCAGGAACCGGGTGGAGCCGACCACCCGGCCGTCGGCGAGGTTCACGGTCGCGAAGGGCAGCGACCGGCCCGCGGCCTGGTCGGCGAGTGCCCGGGCGACGTAGTCGCGGGCCGCTTCCAGGCCGTGCGGGACGGGCGTGAAGGCGTAGGTCGTACGGTCCTCGGCGCCGGCCTCGGCGATGGCCTCGGCATGGTGCGCGGCAAGGGGCTCCAGCCGCACGGTGCGGCCGGTGAGGATGACAGGTACGGGCACGGAACCTTGGTCCTTCATCGGTCGGAGGGTGCCTCCCACGCCGGGGTGCGGCAAGGGGTGCGCTGGTCTGGGTACGCCTGCGCCCGGGTCCGTCCGCCGGGTACCCGCGCACGCCGGAGGTCCGGTCGAACGGGGCGGGGGCGGCGGCCCGGAACGGGCGGCGCGGGGTGCCGGAACGGACACGGGTCCTCGGACCGGTCCGGCGGGAGGTGCGGCGGGACAGTGTGCGTCCGCGAAATGGCCGAGAAGGAAACGAGAGCGCGAAGGGAAGCAGGCGGCCAGGTGAAGGCAAGATGCGTCGTGGGTGGCTGGCCGAGCACCGGACCGGGACGTGGCCCACGGCGTTACGGACGACGTGGCGACGACGCGACGATGCGAGGCAGCGAGAGGACGATACCCGCCAGAAGGCGGTGCGTCACTTCGCGGCACGCGAATGGCCGCGCGGGCCGTTCCCGGGCCCTCCGGACGGGCCCCTTCCGGGGTCGTGACCATGGCCGTGACCAGGGGCTCTGCCCCCGGGTGCGATCATGGTCCGGAGTGGCCCGCCGAGCCTCTCGGGCGGGTCGTCCGAAGGGCCGGACGGGGGCACCGGGAGGGGCGGGAATTCCGACGGCGCCCGGCACGCTGGAGTGGACGAGAAGCCGGTCGGCCGGGACGAGCAGAGAACGGGGTTGGGTGCGCGGTGCGTGACTTCCAGGCGCTGTACGAGCTGGATCAGCAGGGCGTGGCCGCCGTGGCCGCGGCCAACGCGCAGTTGCGCGACACCGGCGCCGCTCTGGTGCTGCTCCAGCACTTCGAGGGCTTCATGGACGCCGGCGAGGCCGGCGGCCAGGTGGTGGCCCACCTGCTGGAGACGGGCTCGCCGCAGGTGGTGGCCCGCTTCGACCACGACCGTCTGGTGGACTACCGGGCCCGCCGCCCGTCGATGGTCTTCGACCACGACCGCTGGACGTCCTACGACCCGCCGGAGATCCTGCTCCAGCTCCTCCACGACGCCGCCGGAGCACCGTTCCTGCTGCTCACCGGCCCCGAGCCGGACGTCGAGTGGGAGCGCTTCGCGCGCGCCGTGCGCGAGCTGGTGGAGCGCTTCGAGGTCCGGCTCTCGATCGACTTCCACGGCATCCCGATGGGCGTGCCGCACACCCGCCCGGTCGGCCTGACGCCGCATGGCAACCGGCTGGACCTCGCCCCGGGCTACCCGCAGTGGTTCGAGCAGGCGCAGGTCCCGGGCAGCGCCCAGGCGCTGGTGGAGTACCGGCTGGCCGAGGCCGGGCACGACGTGCTGGGCTTCGCCGTGCACGTCCCGCACTACGTGGCCCGCTCCGCCTACCCGGCGGCGGCCGTGCAGGTGCTGGAGGCGACGCAGTCCGCGACCGGCCTGGTGCTGCCCGGCACCGGGCTGCGCGAGCGGGTCTCCGAGGTCCACGCCGACATCGAGGAGCAGCTGGCCCAGGGGGACGGCGAGCTGCGCTCGGCGATCCGCGGCATGGAGGGCCAGTACGACGCGGTGGCGGGCGCGGAGGGCCGGGAGAGCCTGCTGGCCGAGCCGGTGGACCTGCCCTCGGCGGACGAACTGGGGCGGCGCTTCGAACAGTTCCTGGCCGAGCACGAGCGCGACGCGGAGTAGCCGCAGGTCCGAGGGCGGGTCCGAGGACGGCTCCCAGGGCGGGGCCGAGGCCGGATCCGGGGGAGTGGGACGGTTTCCGGCCGGTTTCGGCCCGCCCGGTGGCGATTTCGCAGGTGTGGGAGTCTTCGACCCCGGACGTTCGTTGGCCCCTGGGGTGCCCGGGGGACGGGCCCGCCGTCAGGAGCCGACCGTGACTCGTTTCCCCGGGGAGAGACCATGCCGACGACCGTCCGCCCGACCCACGCCCTGACCGCCGGGCTGGCCGCGCTCCTGCTGGCCGGTTGCAGCGGCTCCGGCGGTTCGGACGGCGGGGGGAGTGGTCTTGCGGGCGCGGTGCCCGACCAGCCGAAGGCCGCCACCGCGTCGCCGACCCCGACCCCGACCCCGCCGCCCACCGGCCCGTACGTCGCGCTCGGCGACTCGTACACCGCCGGGATGAACATCGCGCCGCAGACCGGCGAGCCGGGCGCCTGCTACCGCTCCGCGGTCAACTACCCCTCGCTGGTGGCGAAGGCGCTCGCGCTGGCCCCCGGGCAGTTCAAGGACGTCAGTTGCAGCAGCGCCCGCACCGGGGACCTGACCGGCCCGCAGAAGGTCGCCGACGGCACCAACCCGGCCCAGCTGGACGCGCTGAACGCGGACACCCGGCTGGTCACCGTGGGGATCGGCGGCAATGACGCCGGCTTCATGGAGGTCGTGACCCAGTGCGCCAAGGAGAACCTGGTGGACATCGTCAAGGGCGTGATCACCGACAGTGCCGACCGGGTCAGCCAGTCGCCCTGCCGTGACCACTACGCTGCCGGCAACGGCACCGACGAGGTCCAGCGCAAGGTGGACGCGGCCGGCGTCCGGCTCGGCGGGGTGCTCCAGGACATCAGGAAGCGCTCCCCGAAGGCCAAGGTCTACGTGATCGGGTACCCGGGGCTGCTCCCGGCCGACCCTGCGAGCTGCCTGCCGGTGCTCGGCAACGCCGTGGCCACGGCCGACCTGGGCTTCCTGGTGGAGAAGGAACAGCAGCTCAACGGCATGCTGAGGAAGAGCGCGGAGGCAGCCGGCGCCGTGTTCGTGGACCTCGCCGGGCCCTCGGCCGGGCACGACATGTGCGCGGGGGAGGCCGAGCGCTGGGTCGAGCCGCCGCTCCCGGCCCACGGCCTGGCCCCGATCCACCCCAATGCCAAGGGCCAGGAGGCGGCCTCCGCCGTGGTCCTGAAGGCGATCAAGGGCTGAGGGCGCGCCCGGGCGCGGGCTCCCGCGGTTCACGCTCCCGTCCGCTTCCCTTCGCGCGCGGCACACCCCGCGTGTCGGGGGTGCGGCGTACGGTGAGGTGCATATGGATGACACCACGCACCGCCTCGCCGCCCCCGATCCGTACGACCGCGCAGCCGAGGCCCGCTGGGTCCCCGAACCAGACAAGCGCCCGGGCCGAACCGCCTTCCAGCGGGACCGCGCCCGGGTGCTGCATTCGGCCGCGCTGCGCCGACTGGCCGGCACCACCCAGGTGGTCGCCCCGATGCGCAGCGACTTCCCGCGCACCCGGCTCACCCACTCCCTCGAATGCGCCCAGGTCGGGCGGGAGTTGGGGGCCGCCCTGGGCTGCGACCCGGACCTCGTGGAGACGGCCTGCCTGGCCCACGACATCGGCCACCCGCCGTTCGGCCACACCGGCGAGGAGGCCCTCGACCAGGCCGCCGAGGCTTGCGGCGGCTTCGAGGGCAACGCCCAGTCGCTGCGCATCCTGACCCGGCTCGAACCCAAGCGCTTCGCGCCCCAGGAGGACCGGCCCGCCGCCCGGCTCGCCCCCTGGCCGGGCCGCAGCGTCGGCCTCAACCTCAGCCGGGCCGCCCTGGACGCCGCCACCAAGTACCCGTGGCCCAAGGGCGCCCACCCCACCGACCCGGCCTCGACCAAGTACGGCGTCTACGCCGACGACCTGCCGGTCTTCCGCTGGCTGCGGGCCGGCTCCCCGGCCGGGCGCAGGTGCTTCGAGGCCACCGTGATGGACTGGTCCGACGACGTGGCCTACTCCACCCACGACGTCGAGGACGGTCTCCAGGCCGGCCACATCGACCCGGCCGCGCTGCGCGCCCCGAGCGAGCGCGCCGAGCTCTTCGAGGTCGCCGAGCGCTACGCGCGGGACGCCGAGCCGCAGGAGCTGGCCGCCGCGCTGGACCGGCTGCTCGCCCAGGAGTGGTGGCCGAGCTCCTACGACGGCACCGCGCGCGCCCGGGCCGGGCTCAAGGACCTCACCAGTCAGCTGATCGGCCGTTTCTGCCTGGCCGCCGAGCAGGCCACCCGCGCCCGCTACGGGCCGGGCCGGCTCACCCGCTACGCGGCCGAGCTGGTGGTGCCCAGGGAGGTCCGGCTGGAGTGCGCGGTGCTCAAGGCGGTCGCCGTCCGCTACGTGATGCAGCGCGACGAGCAGGCCCAGCTGCGGGCCCGCCAGCGGATCGTGATCGCCGAGCTGGCGTACGTCCTCACCCAGCGCGCCCCCGAGGGGCTGGACCCGGTGTTCACCGCGATGTACCGGGAGGCCGAGGACGACCGCGCCGCCCTGCGCACGGTCGTCGACCAGATCGCCACCCTGACGGACGCCTCGGCCCTGGCCCTGCACGCCAGACTGGTCGGCGCGGCCTGGGCGTGAGCGTCACCGCACGAAACGCCACGACCTGAAGCCCGGCCGCCCCAGTAGACTTCCGGGGTGGCCGGGCGGATCAGGGACGAAGACGTACAAGCGGTGCGCAGCGCACTGCCGATCGACGCGGTGGTCGGCGACTACGTACAGCTGACCAATGGTGGCGGCGGCGAGTACAAGGGCGTCTGTCCCTTCCACGACGAGAAGTCCGCCTCCTTCTACGTGAACCCCGCCAAGGGCGTCTTCCACTGCTTCGGCTGCCAGGAGAACGGCGACACCATCGCCTTCCTGATGAAGATCGAGCACTTCACCTTCGCCGAGGCCGTCGAGCGGATGGCCGCCCAGGCCGGCATCACCCTGCGCTACGAGGAGGGCGGCTACAGCCCCCGCCACCAGCAGGGCGAGCGCACCCGGCTGGTCGAGGCGCACAAGGTGGCGGCCGCCTACTACCGGGAGCAGCTGGCCTCGCCGGAGGCGGAGATCGGCCGCCGCTTCCTGGCCGAGCGCGGCTTCGACGAGGAGGCCGCCAAGACCTTCGGCGTCGGCTACGCCCCCGCGGGGTGGGAGCACCTGGTCCGCTTCCTGCGCGGCAAGGGCTTCACCGACAAGGAGATCCTGCTGGGCGGCCTGGCCTCGCAGGGCCAGCGCGGCGGGCTGATCGACCGCTTCCGGGGCCGACTGGTCTGGCCGATCCGGGACATCGCCGGTGAGGTGGTCGGCTTCGGCGCCCGCCGGCTGCGCGAGGACGACAACGGCCCGAAGTACCTGAACACCCCCGAGACGCCGATCTACAAGAAGTCCCATGTGCTGTACGGCATCGACCTGGCGAAGAAGGAGATCGCCAAGTCGGGCCGCGCGGTGGTGGTCGAGGGCTACACCGACGTGATGGCCTGCCACCTGGCCGGGGTCACCTCCGCGGTGGCCACCTGCGGTACCGCCTTCGCCGAGGACCACATCAAGATCATCCGTCGGCTGCTGATGGACACCTCCCAGTACCGGGGCGAGACCGTCTTCACCTTCGACGGCGACGCGGCCGGCCAGAAGGCCGCCCTGCGCGCCTTCGAGGACGACCAGAAGTTCGCCGCCAAGACCTCCATCGCGGTCAGCCCCGGCGGCATGGACCCGTGCGAGCTGCGCCTGGCCCAGGGGGACGAGGCGGTCAAGCAGCTGATCGACAACCCGGTCCCGCTGTTCGAGTTCGCGCTGACCTCGGCGGTGGCCCGGCACCGGGTGGACACCCCGGAGGGGCGCTCGGCGGCGCTGGAGGAGGCGGCCCCGATCGTCGCCAAGATCAAGGACCGCTCGATCCAGCACGAGTACGCCGTCCGGCTGGCCGGCATGCTCGGCATCCTGGACGAACAGTTCGTCGTCCGCCGGATCTCCCAGCTGGCCCGCTGGGACCGCGAACGCCAGCAGAACCCGCGCGGCGCGGCCGCCCAGCGCCGCCCGGAGCCCGTCCAGCCGCAGCACCCCGCGCAGCCCGTCTTCCGGCTCAACCCGCGCGACCCGGCCCAGTTCGTCGAGCGCGAGCTGCTCAAGCTGGCGCTCCAGCACCCGGACCTGGTCAGCCCGGCCTTCGACCACTACGGCGAGGACGAGTTCCCGACCCCGCCGTACGCCGCCGTCCGGCAGGCCATCGGCAAGGCCGGCGGCGCCGCGTACGGGGCGACGCTGCCCGACTTCACCAGCGCGGTGCGCGAGGCGTCCCCGGACGACCGGGTGCGCTCGCTGGTCACCGAGCTGACCGTCGAGCCGGTGCGCTCGCGCCGCAAGGCGGACGCCGTCTACGCGGGGGAGTTCCTGGTCAAGCTGCGGATGCTGGCGGTGGACCGGCGGATCACCGAGGTCCGCGGCTACCTCCAGCGGCTCGGCCCCCGGGCCGAGGCCGAGCAGCTGCACGCGGTCCAGACCGAGCTGTGGCAGCTCCAGCAGTACGGCGATCAGCTCAAGAGCCGGGGCGCGGCGGCGCTGTAACGCGCGCTGCCGCACCACCGGCCGCGTGGAAAAGTCGGCGCACGAGTCTCGGCCGCGGAGTGTGGCGTACCCCACACTGGAGGGCGTCCCACCTCCGTACAGCGCGGGTCCGCCAGAGTCGCGCCCGCCCCGAGGGGATGCCCGTGGAGCAAGGCCTCGTCGCAGCGACCACCACCAGCACGCGAGCGAACCCCGCCGGGCCGGCAGGCCGGCCGAAGGCGGGCCGGCAGGATGCCGGGGAGCAGGAGACCGATCACGGCCGGGCCGGGGCGGCGCCCCCGGACGGCGCCCGGGTCCCCGCCCAGGGCCGGCCCCAGGGCCACCCGGACAGCCTGGAGCCCGAGCCGGATACCGGGCCCGAGCCCGCCGAGGACACCGGCCCGGCAGCCGACCTGCTGCGCCAGTACCTGCGCGAGATCGGCCGGATCCGCCTGCTCACCGCCGAGGAGGAGGTCGAGCTGGCCCGCCGGGTGGAGGCCGGCCTGTTCGCCGAGGAGCGGCTGGACCGCGACCCGCCGCCGCCCGACCCGCTGGCCGGCGAGCTGGACACCCTGGTGGTGCGCGGGCGGATCGCCAAGCGCCGGCTGATCGAGGCGAACCTGCGCCTGGTGGTCTCCGTCGCCAAGCGCTACGTCGGCCGCGGGCTGACCCTGCTGGACCTGGTCCAGGAGGGCAACCTGGGCCTGATCCGGGCGGTGGAGAAGTTCGACTACACCCGCGGCTTCAAGTTCTCCACGTACGCGACCTGGTGGATCCGGCAGGCGATGAGCCGGGCGCTGGCCGACCAGGCCCGGACGATCCGGGTGCCGGTGCACGTGGTCGAGCTGATCAACCGGGTGGTCCGGGCGCAGCGCGGCCTGCTCCAGGAGCGCGGTCTGGAGCCCACGGCGGCCGAGATCGCCGTCGTGCTGGAGCTGACCGAGGAGCGGGTGCGCGAGCTGCTCCGGCTGGCCCAGGAGCCGATCTCGCTGCACACCCCGGTCGGCGAGGAGGAGGACGTCGCGCTCGGGGACCTGATCGAGGACGCCGACGCCGCCTCGCCCGCCGAGTCCGCGACCTTCCTGCTGCTGCGCCAGCACCTGGACGCCGTCCTGGCCACCCTGGGGGAACGGGAGCGTCAGGTCGTCCAGCTCCGCTATGGCCTGGACGACGGCCGCCCGCGCACGCTGGAGGAGATCGGCGCGCTGTTCGGCGTGACGCGGGAGCGGATCCGCCAGATCGAGTCGAAGACCCTGGTCAAGCTCCGCGACCACGCCTACGCCGCGCAGCTGCGCGGCTATCTGGACTGACCGCCCTGGCTCAGGAAGGACTCGCCGGGTCGGTCGGAACCGGCGGATCGGTCGGAACCGGCGGATCGGTGGGCTCGGGGACGGCCGGGGTGGCCGGGGCCGGGGTCGTGGGCGCGCCCGCGCCGGTGCCGGGCGGGGGCGAGGCGCGCCCGATCGGGATCGGGGTGGAGGCCACCACCATGGCCAGGCCGGAGACCGCCGTCGTGCAGTCGTGTCCGGCCGGCTGGTAGCCGCAGACCTGGAAGCTGACGGCCGGGTCCGCCGCGTTCAGCATCGACGAGTAGTTGTCGTAGCCCCAGTGGATGACGGCAGTCTCGCTGTCGCCGGTGCTGTCGGTGATCGTCGTGTAGTCCTTCGGCCGGCCCTCGGTGATGGCCGCCCAGGCGGCCTGGCAGACCTCGCTGTACCGGAGGTAGACGACCACCTGGCCGACCACCTGGGTCTGCAGGGTACGGGCGTCCTGGCCGCAGCCGGTGGTCTTCGGGTCCTTGTGGGCGCAGCCGACGGCCCGACAGGCGGGGCCGGTCGCCGAGGGCTTGGCACTGGCGGCGGCACCGGTCGCCGTACCGGTCGCCGTACCGGCCGCCGAGGCCTGCCCGCCGGAGTGGCCGATCCGCAGGCCCGTCAGCACCAGCAGCAGCGCCAGTACGGCCGCGCCGGAGACCAGCGCCACCGGGCGCCGCCACCAGACGGCGGGGGAGGGCTCCTCGGGCTCCGAGGGCTCCTCGCGCTTCGGAGGTTCTCCGGCGACGGGTCCGCAGGCGGCCTCGGCCCCCACCTGTCGCCACAGCGCCCGCAGCGCGGCCGCGTCGCAGTCCACCGCCCCGACCAGCGCCTCCAGCGCCTGCTCGGTGACGACCCGTTTGCCGTTGAGCCAGCGCTCCCAGGAGGCCCGGCTGTAGTGCGTCCGGGAGGCCAGCTCGGACAGCGACAGTCCGGCGGTGTCCTTGATGGTCCGGAGCTCCTCCGCCAGGCGTCTGGCGGGTTCGGACAGCTCCTCGGGCAGCTGCTTCCAGGCGGAAGCCAAAACGGCGCTCCAAACTCACGAAACGGGGACGGGGGCGGGGGAGCGGAGGGGTCCCGGCCCGGGCCGTTCGGCGTCTGAGCGTCTCCACCCTCGTCGGCGTGGCGTCCCAAACCCCAGGTCATGGCGCTGAGACGGACGGAAGTGTCTCACAACCCCCGGGAGGGCTCGAACCTTCATGCGTTCTTCGTGCACAGTTCTCTGGCCGGCGGTCAGTCGGCCCCGGTACCCCCACCGGCCCGGGGCAGCCTCGCGGGGGGAGGCTGCCCCGGACCGACCGGGATGCTCCGGCGGGGAGGGCGCTTCGCTGCGCCCTTCCCGCCGTGACGTTCCCTGCCGTGACGTTTCGCCAGGTGGCGAGCGGCGCGGGCCGGTCAGTGGTGGAAGCCCGCCCGGGGCTCCACTCCCAGCTCCTTGAGCGGGACGGGCTGGCGCCGCAGCTCGGGCAGCAGTCGGCCGAGGTCGGCCAGCAGCAGGTCGGCGAGGTCCCGGGAGAAGCCGTTGCGGCAGACGATCCGGAGCACCGACAGGTCCTCCCGGTTCGCCGGGAAGGTGTACGCGGGCACCTGCCAGCCGCGCTCGCGCAGCCGCCGGGAGACGTCGAACACGTCGAAGGGCCGGCCCTCCTCGGTGGTGAGGGCGAACACCGGGAGCTGGTCGCCCCGGGTCAGCAGCCGGAAGCCGTCCAGCTTCCCGATCTGCCCGGCCAGGTAGGTGGCGACCTCGCGGCAGGCGCCCTGGACGGCCCGGAAGCCCTCCCGGCCGAGCCGCAGGAAGACGTAGTACTGGGCCACCACCTCGGCGCCGGGCCGGGAGAAGTTGAGCGCGAAGGTCGGCATCTCGCCGCCCAGGTAGTTGACCCGGAAGACCAGCTCTTCGGGCAGCGCCTCCTTGTCGCGCCAGAGCGCCCAGCCCACGCCGGGGTACACCAGGCCGTACTTGTGCCCGGAGGTGTTGATCGAGGCCACCCGGGGAAGCCGGAAGTCCCAGACCAGCTCCGGGTCCAGGAAGGGCGCCACCATGCCGCCGGAGGCGCCGTCCACGTGCACCGGCACATCGGTGCCGGTGCGCTCCTGGAGGGCGTCCAGGGCCGCGCAGATGGCCTCGATCGGCTCGTACGAGCCGTCGAAGGTGGAGCCGAGCACGCCGACCACGCCGATGGTGTTCTCGTCGCACAGGGCCACCGCCTGCTCGGCGTCCAGATGGAAGCGGTCGCCGTCCATCGGCGCGGTGCGGGCCTCGACCTCCCAGAAGTTGCAGAACTTCTCCCAGCACACCTGCACGTTGACGCCCATCACCAGGTTGGGCCGGGCCCCGGCGGCGTAGCGCTCGGCGTTGCGGCGCGTCCAGCGGCGCTTGAGGGCCATCCCGGCCAGCATGCAGGCCTCGCTGGAGCCGGTGGTGGAGCACCCGACGGCGGCGTCCGGGTCGGGGGCGTGCCAGAGGTCGGCGAGGATCGCCACGCAGCGCCGCTCCAGCTCGGCGGTCTGCGGGTACTCGTCCTTGTCGATCATGTTCTTGTCGAGGCACTCGGTCATCAGCCGGGTGGCCTGGGACTCCATCGAGGTGGTGACGAAGGTCGCCAGGTTGAGCCTCGCGTTGCCGTCCAGCATCAACTCGTCGTGGATCAGCTGGTAGGCGGTCTCCGCGGCGACCGGGGCCTCGCCGAGCCGGTGCAGCGGCGGGGCCAGCTTCATCGCGCCCAGCGGGTCGGTGATGGTCGGGTACGGGCCGATGCTCAGCCGGCGGTCGCCGCCGGCTCCCTTGTGCAGCGCCATGGCGTCCTGTCGCCCTTCGCGTCGGTGGCCGGGTCCCGTCCCACGCTGCCACCGGGTGCCGGGTGACGCATCTTCACCGGCCGCCGCTCCTCACCGGCCGCCACCGGGCGCTCAGCCCGCCGCCTCCGGGTGGATCTGGTCGCGGGCGGCCCGGTACTGCTGACGGACCGCCGAGCCGATCGCCAGGTCCTGCTCCCCGTCGGGCTCGACGGTCTCGGCGTCCGGCAGGCCCCACTCCGGTGGCTCGGCGGTGCCCGCCAGCGCCCAGGCGGCCTGCCGGGCGGCCCCGCGGGCGGCGTGGGCGCCGGGCGGCGGCACCACGACCGGGACGCCGAAGAGCATCGGGGCGATGTGCCGCACGGCGGGCAGCCGGCCGGCCGTGCCGAGCAGGAACACCCGCTTCACCGCGACACCCTGGGCGCGCAGCACGTCGAGGGCGTCGGCGATGTTGCACAGCATGCCCTCGACGGCGGCCCGGGCCAGGTGCTGAGGGGCCATCGCCTCGGCCCGCAGGCCGGTCAGGGTGCCGGCCGCGTGCGGCAGCGCGGGGGTGCGCTCGCCGTCCAGGTACGGCAGCAGCACCAGGCCGTACGCGCCGGGGGTGGAGTGCAGGGCGAGGTCGCTGAGGCCCTCCAGGTCCCGGCCGAGCAGGGCGGCGGTGGAGCGCAGCACCTGGGCGGCGTTGAGGGTGGCGACCATCGGTAGGTGGCGGCCGCTGGCGTCGGCGAAGGAGGAGACCAGACCGGAGGCGTCCACCACGGCCTCCCCGTGCACCGCGAAGATCGTCCCGGCGCTGCCGAGCGAGACCACCGCGTCGCCCGGGCCGAGGCCCAGGCCCAGAGCCGCGGCCATGTTGTCCCCGGTGCCGGCCGAGATCAGCAGGCCCTCGGGGGTGTGCCCGGCGGGCTCGGACGGGGGCAGCACCTCGGGCAGTCTCAGCTCGTGGCCGAGGGCCAGCTCGACCAGGTCCTGCCGGTACTCGCCGGTGATCGGCGACCAGTAGCCGGTGCCGGAGGCGTCGCCGCGGTCGGTGGTACGGCGCTTGGGGTGGCCGAGCAGCTGCCAGATCAGCCAGTCGTGCGGCAGCAGCACCTCGGCGACCCGGCGGGCGTTGGCCGGCTCGAACTCGGCCAGCCAGCGCAGTTTGGCGATGGTGTACGTGGGGGCGGGCACGGCGCCGATCGCGGCGGTCCAGGCGGCCGGGCCGCCGAAGGCGTCCAGCAGCTTGGCGGCGGCGCCGCTGGAGCGGGGGTCGTTCCACAGGATCGCCGGGCGGACCAGCACCCCGCCCGCGTCCAGGCCGATCATCCCGTGCTGCTGGGCGCTGACGCCGATCGCCCGGACGCTCTCCAGCAGGCCGCCGGTCGCGGCGTCGCCGAGCGAGTGCAGCCAGACCTGGGGATCGGCCTCGCCCTGGCGCAGTTCCAGGTCCTCGGGGACGGGGTGCGGAGCCTTGCCGGAGCGCAGGACGGCACCGGTGTCGGCGTCACAAGCGACGATCCGGGTGCGGCTGGTCGAGCTGTCTATCCCCGCGACGATGGCCATGTCGAGATCATGCCTCAGCCCGGCCCGTGACGCGTCCGGGCCGGGGGCGCTGTTGCGGGTTCGCGACGCCCGGTTGGGGTGCGCTTGACCCGGGCCCCGGGCGGCCCCGGGGGCCGGCGTCACACGACGCCGGCCCGCGGGCCGAGCCTCACGGCCGGAAGGTGCCCCAGCCGTCGTCCGCCGCCCGGGAGCGGTTGAAGTACGGCACCCGGTCGGTGACGGCGTTCGGCAGCCGGTCGCCGACCCGGTCCGCGACCGCGCCGGCGGCCTTCCCGGCCACCACCCCGGCCTGCTGCCGGGCCCGGTCGGTGGCGCTCTGCACCGTGGGGTTCCGGGCGATCTGCCGGCTGACCTCGGCGATCTGTTCGTAGCGCTGGCGCCCGGCCTTCGAGCCCAGGACGTAGCCGGCCGCGAAACCGACGGCCAACGACAGCTTCCACATGATCGGATCCACCCTCTCCTGGCGGCTTCTGCCGCATTGCCCTACCCGTCCGTCGGGACGGTGAACCGTCCGCGCCCCCAGCATCCCCCGGCCCCGTCGCCGGGCGCGCGCGGGGCGCGCCGGGCGGCGGCCCGTCGGCAACCTGGGAAAGCGATTGGCGGACCACCCCCCCGAGTGCGCTAATGTATGTCCCGCAGCGAGCGCCGAGGAGCCCGGGAGACCGGGGGCCGAAGCGGAAGCCGATCCCCCATAGCTCAATTGGCAGAGCAGCCGACTGTTAATCGGCAGGTTATTGGTTCGAGTCCAATTGGGGGAGCTCGGGAGAAGGTCCCTCCGGGGTCCGGATCCCGTCCGTGGTACGGAAGTCGAGTATCGCGATCCCGCATAGCTCAATTGGCAGAGCAGCCGACTGTTAATCGGCAGGTTATTGGTTCGAGTCCAATTGCGGGAGCTGCACCGGGTCCGCCCGGTGACTGCTCAGAGCGAAGGCCCCCCGGTCGACCGGGGGGCCTTCGTGTTGTGCGGCCGCGCCGACCGTGCGGGGCCGCTGTGACGTACGCGACACCGCGCCCGCGGCCGGCTCAGGCGGTGGCCTTCCGGTAGAGGTCGGCGACCCGCTGGTCGAAGGTGACGCTGTACGAGGTGCCGGGGGTGCTCCCGCCCTCCTGGTAGCCGCCGATCACGCCGACCACCGCGCCGTTCGCGGCGACCCAGGGGCTGCCGCTGGTGCCGTCGGTGTAGCCGCCGCAGTCGAAGCGCTCCTGGGTGGCGCTCTGCGAGCTGGTCCGGACCGCGCAGGTGATCGGCTCGTCGCTCTCGTTCGGGTAGCCGGTGACCGAGACGGACAGTCCGAAGCCCCGGCCGGTGTCGACCGCGTTGCCGCCGACCGCGTCCTCGACCTGCCGGCCGTCGACCGCGCCCACCGTGACGAACGCCACGTCGTACTCGGGGTCGTCGCCGGCCGCCCAGCGCGGATCGACGGTGATCGCCTGCACCGGCCAAGTCCCGTACGGGGTGGCGCCGTTGCGGTAGCCCGGGGTGAACACCAGGCCGTCCAGCAGGCCGATCCTGCGGGTCTGCACGCAGTGTGCCGCGGTGACCAGCAGATTGCGCCGGGGGCTGTGCACCACGCTCGCGGTGCAGGCCCGGGGGCCCTGCGCGGTGTGGATGGAGAGGGTGCCGACCCGATCCCGGGCGGGGCTCTGCGGGGCGACCTCGGCCGTGGGGGCCCCGTCCTGGCCGCCGCCGCACGCGGTGCCGGCGGCCAGCAGCAGGGCGGCCAGCGCCGCCGTTCGTGCCGTGCGCGCGGGCCGTGCCGGGCGGGGGGCCATCGGAGCTCCGTCTCGTTCCTCGGGGCGGCCGCGGGCGCGTGCGTTCCGCCGTTCGTGAGCGTTCGTGAGGAAGATCTACCAGGCCCCGCCCGGTGGCGCCACCGCCGGGTCCATGCCCTGACCTCCGGTCAGCCGGTGGCGCGGTCGTAGAGGGCCTGGACGCGGTCGCCGAAGTAGCTGCTGTACGAGGTGTCCGGGCTGTCGCCGCCCTCCTGGTAGCCGCCGATCACGCCGACCACGGTGCCGGTCCTGGTGGCCGGGTCGAAGTCGGTGACCCAGGGGCTGCCGCTGGTGCCGCCGGTGTAGTCGGGGCAGTCGATCCGCAGCTGGGTGGGGCTCTGCCGGGTGGTGGTGTTGGCGCAGGTGATCGGGACGCCGCTGCTGCTCGGGTAGCCGGTGATCTTCACCGGGAGCCGGTAGCCCTGGTTGACGCCCAGTCGGTTGGCGCCGAGCACCTGCTGGACCTGCTGCCCGTTCCTGGCCTGGACGACCGCGAAGGCGACGTCCATGTCCGGGTCGGCGTGGTCGTTCCAGCCGTCGTCCACGGTGACGGCCAGCAGCGGCCAGACGCCGCTGGGGGTGTCGCCGTCGCGGTAGCCGGGGACGAAGACCAGGTCGCCGCGCCGGCCGAGCTTCGGGTCCCAGACGCAGTGGGCGGCCGTGACGATCAGGTTGAGCCCGGCGCTGTCGACCACGCTGGCGGTGCAGAAGTGGTCGCCGTCGGCGTTGCGGGTGAACACCGCGCCGACCAGGCCGTTGAGCACGGTGGGCTTGGCGGTGCGGGTGACCCCGGTGGCCCGGCCGGCCGCGGCCCTGAACCGCTGCCTGCTCCAGCCGTGGCTGTCGGCGGAGACACCGGGGGCGGCGGGCGGAGCAGAGGTGACCGTCGGGGCGCCCCCGCCGGGCCCCGCCGCGGTGGTGCAGCCCGCCGCGGCCAGCACCAGCGCGAGCGCCGCGCCCGCCGCCCCCGTCCCACGCATCGTCATCCGCCCAGGCTGCACCGGGCGGGCGCCCCGACGCCAGCCGGGCTGCGCCACCCGGGAGGGGCGCACCCCCCGCACGGCCTCGCGCACCCCGGCCGCGCCCCCGGCGCGCACCACGGGTGATCGACCGGCTATGCTGCCCGGGACGGCCTCGCTGGGCCGTCCGCTGCTGACGTGTGCCGATGCCGGCGTACGCGGCGAACCGGGGCGGTAGCTCAGCCGGTTAGAGCAGGGGACTCATAATCCCTTGGTCGTGGGTTCGAGTCCCACCCGCCCCACCTCGAACAGCTGACCAGGCGCCAGCCCAAAGTGCGCTCTGACCTGGTGAAACACTAGAGCCCTCGGCTCAGACTGTAGGGCATGCTCCCGCCAGAGAGGGTCTGGCACGCCGAGATTCACCCCGGTTGGGGAACGGTTGGGGAACGGCCGGGGGCTTCGGCCCCCTCGGAGCCCGCGCCCAACCGCTGGCAGGCCTGGTCCGTGAGCAGCCCGCTGGCTGGGTCAGGGCTCTCCCCTTCGGGTGGATCGGGCCCCGTGCTGAATTGACCCAAATCCTCGGCAAGGCCCACGTTGCGTCTGTCGGCGCCGCATTCTCTGGGGCGGAATTCCGACTCAGGAACAGGGAGGGGCTGTTCAGTGCGGTGACGCAGAGTGCGCGTCAGGGCTGGGCCCGGGAGAGGACACCTTCTCTTAGACCGGTCGTGCAGCCGCTCTGACTGCTGCGCCACACGGCATGATCACCCCGGTGCGTGGTCGTTGGCCGACCGGGGTCCCAAATCTGGGAGGTGCGGGCCGCAGCTGTGGCTTGTGGCCGATACTGGTCCTGGCAGGGACTTCATCAGAGACGGAGGGGGTGATGACGTGGCAGTGATCAAGATTGAGATCGATGGTGGGGTCCTCTCGGTCGAGCTCGATGATGCGGATCTGGAAGCGGCCGGCGAGGCGCTCGGGACTTCTTCACCAGCCGAGACGATCAAGGCAGCGGTAGCGGATTCTGTAGCGCGGTCGAGAGCTCAGGCTGCTTACGACGACATCTCGAAGATGCTTGAGGACGGCGACGTTGACCTTGGCTCGCTCATCGAGGAGGACCCGGACGATGGTGGCCACGAGCATGACTCCGTAGACCTTGCCGAGCGCATTCGCAACGTGCGTCGTGCTGCACAGGGCAAGTCGAACGTGCTGCCTGAGGTCGGCCCTTGTGCTCCGCCCCGTGGTTTCCTGGGCACGTCCCTGATCGCACGTGAGGTCGAAAGAGTGATCTCTGATCTGCGGCAGCTACCCGTGTCTGGGGACAGTCCAACACTCCGGTCCGTGCGGGCTCTCACGCGCGAAGTGGAGCTCAGGAACAGCATTCTCCATGCGCTGAGTCTCCAGGAGCCCCGGGGCCAGGGTACGGTGCACGCACGCCCAGCGGGTCGGCGCCCCAAGGGCATGATCCCGAGGCATCACGGGAGCGAGGCTGAGTCCTCCGCATGATCCAGTACCTCGTAGACACGTCGGCTGCTGCTCGGTACCTGCACAAGAAGTCGCTGTATCCGGCGTGGATGGGGCCGATCGACTCAGGGCTTGTGGGGATGTGCCAAGTCACCCGACTGGAGATGGGTAAGGCTGTACGCCGCGCTAGCGAGCGGGACCGGTACTTCAGGAACCTTGAAACGATCTTTCCGCCGGTTGAGATGCACAAGGACGCTTATGACGAGGCGGAGCTGTTGCAGCTGAAGCTGACCGACTCTGCTGCCCATGAGTCGGCCTCACCGGTAGACCTACTGCTTGCGGCGAACGCTCGGCTCATGGGCATGGCGGTCCTGCATGTGGACAAGGATTTCATCACCATGGACCGGATCTGTGGGTTGCCGCAGAAACGAATGGACACCACGGCGCCCTGAGTGTCGGCATCAGCAACCCCCGGCCGGTGGTGGCCGGGGGCCCCGCTGTGAAGGCGGGATACTGGGCGGCGGCTAGCTACCTGTTTAAGAGTGGCGCCCAACGATGGTGATCTTGACGTGGTGTGCCAGCCACGCAGACGAATGCGAGCAAGCCCTCTCTACACGCCGCCGGTCACCTTCTTCTCGCGGAGCCGCTTGAGGGCTGCGAGGCGTCCGCCGCTGGCTGGGCGCGGCTGGGCCGCTGGAGCAGGGGCCGGAGTCGGTGGAGAGGATTGTGCCGGTATGCTGATGGGCTCGGCGCTCGGGGTGGCCATGGTGCGAGCGGGCTCTGCTGGAGCAGCGGGGGCCTGGCGGCCGGAGCGGGGGACGATGGCGAGCGAGGCTTCGGCTCGGAGCCTCTTCGCTTCGGGCAGGACGTTGGTGTAGGTGTCCATTGTGATCTTGATGGTGCTGTGGCCGAGCTGTTCGGAGATCTCCTTGGGGTCCGATCCGCTGGCGTGTGCGATGCAGGCCGCGCCATGGCGTAGGCCGTGGAGGGTGATCGGCGGCAGGCCGGAGAGTTCCACGAGGCGCTTGAACCGTTGGGTCAGGAAGTCGGGGTGGTAGCCGGAGCCGTCTTCCTGGGTGAAGACCAAGCCGGTGTTCTGCCAGGCCAAGCCTGCTTTCTCTCGCTGCTCGACTTGGAGGACGGCGCGCTTCTCGAAGAGCCGGGCTGACTCGCTGTCGAGGTCGAGGATGCGTTCGGAGTCCGCCTTGGGGGTCGTGCCGAACAACTTGTAGGCGATGGAGACGATCTGACGGCTGATCGTGACGGACATGGCTTCGAGGTCGACCTCCGTCCACGGCAGGGCGCAGGCCTCACCGCGGCGCGGGCCTCGCAGGGCCATGAAGTGCCATAGATCGAACAGGTCGTCGTTGACGACGAAGTCGAGGAACTCGCCGGTGAGCTGAGGGGTCCAGACCATCACCTTGCCGGGGATCTCGCCGGTCTCGCGCCAACGGCGTACCCGGCCGGGTGTCCACAGCATCGGCTTGGGCGGGTTCGCCTTGGGGAGTTTGACCAGCTCGGCCCAGTTCTTCTTCACCTCCTCGGCGCGCACGGCGTCGCCGAGGGCGGAGGAGAGCGTGGCGCGGATGCGGTACTGAGTCTGGACGTCGGTGACGCGGCGCATCTTCTTGCGCTCAAGGGCAAGGAGGTCGCGGGCCTCATGCCAGGAGGCCCGCAGGACCCGCCGGTCCTCCAGATTGGGGGCGGCCCGCCAGGCCTGCCGCTTGTTCTCGCAGTCCTGCGCAAGGAGGGCCACGTACTCGCGGTGGGCCTGGACGGTGACGTTGCGATCCTGGATCGCCGCGAACATCCGCTCGATGTGCTTCTTGCGGATCTTCTTGCGGTCGATGTGCCCGATGTAGGGGGCGATGTGTAGCCGGATGTGCTCGCGGTACTTGGCGACCGTGGACAGCGCGACGTCCTTCTTCTTGTCGGCCCAGCGGTCCATGTAGGCGCTGAACGTTTCTTCCACGTCGACGTCCAGGCCGGCCTGGTAGTCCTCCCAGACCTCCTTGCATGCGGCGGCGGCATCCTCCTGGGTTCGGAAGCCGCCCTTGCGGACGCGGATCGTCTCCTTGCCGGCGTCGTCCTCGATGAGGAGGAAGTAGTACCAGGAGCCGTGGTTGCGCTTCCTCTCCAGGTCGGGGCAGCCGGTGCCGAGGTCGCCGATCCGGTGGGTGCCGTCGTCGTTCAGGACGGGCTTGCCCTTGTCCTTGCCGCGGCGGTGGTGCAGCGGGCCCTTGCACCCGCACCGCTTGTAGGTCCTCTCCTCGAACATGGGCCAGCCCTCCCCTTTCCTTCGTGGTGTTGGTCGAGTGACTACGGAGCGCCATTCGAATGTGTGTTCTATTCTGTCCCATTCTTGATCAGGTGTACACGCAACAACCACTCTGGGCTTGGGCTTTGGTGAATCGGACCTGCCCTTCACTCGCGTTGCTCGCGGTTGCCGCCCCGCGTGTGTGGGGCGCTATCCTTGACGCCCTGGCGTCATCTGCACCTGTTCTTACCGGGCGGGTACGCTGGGCACAGGTTGGCGCGGGGGAGAAACGCGACGACTCAAAATGAAGATCGACAAGACCGACGAGTCCGGTCGGGGCATGACCCTGGAGCAGGTGCTTGGCCTGCCGGTCACCATCAACGTGGTGACCGCGGCGAAGGCGCTGGGCGTAGGCCCCAATACGGCGTACGCGGCGATCCGGGATGAGACCTTCCCGCTGGACATGATCCGCGTCGGGGGCTCGACGCGAGTCCTCACGGCGTCCCTGTGGAGGCACCTCCAGATCGACGGCCTTGTCGCAGCTTGATACGTGCAACGTGATGGAGACTCGTCCACGAGTCTCCATCACGTAAAGGGTGTCCAGGATGGGAGGCGCAGAGTGGCGGCAAGGACCTTCGGGTTCACCGGCGACAAGGGCACGCTGGTGAAAGAGGAAGCACAGGCCCTGAGGGAGGCCGTTCAGCGCCGGATCGGCGGGGGAACCCGCGCCGGCGCCGCCGCCTACCTGAGGTCCCACGGCGTCGTCGGCACGCTCGGCTCCCCGTTCACCGGCCAGACCATCGCCCGGCTCTTCCGCAACCCGGCGATCGCCGGGCTCAAGCCCGGACCGGACGGCAAGCTCGTCGACGCCGGGCACCCGGGCGTCATCACCCCAGAACAGTTCGCGCAGCTCCAGGCCAAGGACGCGGCCGAGGCCGAGAAGCACAAGGCCAGCCGGAAGGCCAACCCCCGGCCCGACTACGACTACGCCTTCAGCAGCAACGACCTCGTCGTGTGCGCCCTGTGCGGAGCCAACCACCAGGGCCTGCGCACCAACTCCGGAAACCCCGGCTACTGCTGCTCGGCCGGGCCCCGCGCCGACCGGCCCGGAAGCTGCGGGAAGGTCCGGATCTCCGCGCAGGTCCTGGAAGACCACCTCGGCGAAGAGATCGTCGCCCGGCTGTCGGAGCCCGGCACCCAGAAGGCCTTGGAGGCCGCGCGGACCGAGGTGGAGAAGGAACTTGCCGCCACCAAGGCGGAGTTGGACGCGGTCACACAGGGGCTCGACAGCCTCGCCGGCATGGTGCTGCGCCACGAGATCACAGCCGCCAGCGCCGCCAAGGCGCGCCAGAGTGGCGTCCAGCAGCAGAAGGCCCTGCGCCACCGGATCCGCATCCTGGAACGGGCGGCCGCCACCCCGGTGAGCGGCAGCATCAAGCAGCTCGTCGACTGGTGGAACTCGGCACCCACGGAGGCCAAGGCCGGGCTGGCGAAGCTCATGCTCCACCGTGTCGACGTCCACCCGGGCGGCCAAGGGGTTCGCAAGCTCCGGCCGGGACGCGTTGTGCTGTGGTGGCGGGACCAGCCTGCCCCGCCGCCCATCCGCCCCGCGACCTAGGCGCCGCCCGATCACTGCCGAGTAACGGCAGGCCGCATCGCACTGGCCGCGATGCCCGCGAACAGGCAGATGCCGTACAGCGCCGCGAGCGACGAACTCACCGCGTCCTGCACACCCAGGCTCCACGCGCCGCCCACCATGTGCGTGAGGGCAACGTACGCGGCTTCGGTGGCACCCCACAGTGCGCTGGCAGCGCCACCGGCGGCGAGCAGCGCCTGCCCGACCGCTATGGTCCGGTGGCCACTGCGGGCGTTGTCGATCGCAAGCGGTATGCAGTCCCGCGCGATCATCGCCCCCGCCAGCACCCAGTAGCTGTCGGTGATCATCAGGTAGGTGCCGACACCGCCGTCCTGGGCATCGGCGTTGATGAAAGCGATACCGCTTCGGTCCGCCATCGCGAAAGCGATCGTGGCGGCAACAGTGAAGGCGCCGGCTGTGGCGAACCGAAGTCGTAGCGCGGCCTCGCGAGCTGACGGTGGGTACGTCCATGTCACCAGGAGCACCCGCAAGCTGGTGAGGCAGGCGATCCCGAACAGGTGCGCCAGCAGCATGGACAGATTGTCGACGTGAGTGGCCGCGTTGAGACGGTCGCCAATGGCGGGGATCGCCAGGAGGATCGCGGTCGCGCCCATCGCGCCGGCGACCGAGCGGCTCCACCGTTCCAGGGGTCGGACGGCGCCGTTGATGCGCGTGCCGCGCACTGCTGCCGTGGTGGCGAGACCAGCGGTGGCGATGATCACTAGCAGCGCGACGCCCAACAGTACGGCGGCGATGTTCACGGGGTGCTCGTTTCGGTATGTGCTGCCGCATCCAGCGGCGAGTTCTAGCAGAACAGGAAGAATTCGGTGATTTCCTGGCGGCTCGCCTCGGCGGCCTCGGCGCGGGACAGGCGACGCCCTCGGCGGGTCTTCGCTGTGGCGGTGCCAGTGTTCAGGCCGCGTGCTTCGCGCACGGCGTGGGCGGCCTGGAGAAGCGCGTCGGCTCCGCTCTCACCGAGTTCGGCGACCAGGCGTAGAGCCTCGCGGGCGGCCGGGTGCTCGTAGTAGACCTCCAGAGAGGTCAGGTCGTGATCTCCCGGCATCAGGTACGGAGGTGGGCAGTCGAATGCGTCGGCCAGTCCCAAGAGCGTCTTCAAGGGGGGGTTGACCTTCGTGCCGGAAAGCGTGGCGTGAATCACGGTGTGATCCAGTGTCGGCTTTCCGTTTTTGTCGGCTGTCCGGGATGCAAGATCACGAGTGGTGGGGGGCTTCTCGCCGTCCCCGGTGAGTCTTGCGCGGAGGTACTTGAGCTTGCCTGCGAGGCTCCATAGCCCGTCGGCCTTATCGGCTGGCGTGGTCAATTGGAGCCCCCCTGTTGTTCGCGCCACAAAGGAAATCCTGTTGGCGATCGGCAACAGGTACGGTACATGCCGGTGGCGCCTGGAATCCAAATGATCTTCCTTTGACAGTTTGTTGATCTCGGTGCAAGCTGTGGCCGCCGGTCGCGCCATTCGGCCGGGTCGGCGGCCTGGGGAGCACTAGTGAACGGCGCCGTGGATCGCACGCAGGCTTGCTGTCGAGCCTGCGTGCTGGCATGAGGGGACTTTTCGATGGCGATCAGCTGTGAGGGTGTGCTGCGCGTGCTCGCGGAGCGGCGCCAGGCCGGCTTGACCGTCATGGCCGAGTGTGGCAGTCCCATCTCCGGGCAGGAAGCGGTCAGCGCCCTCATTCTCCTCGCGGATTCCGGGCGAATCGATCTTCGGGATTCCGAGCGGTCGCCGACAGGTGGCTCCGGCGGTATCGAAGGTGACTTCCCCGCCGAGGGTCGCATCGTCTAGGTGTGGGCTTATCCCGGCCCCGGGAAGCCTGGCTGAAACTGCCTCAAATTCTTCTTCGCCAAGATTGCACCCCCACCATGAATGAGTATAGAATTTAAACATGAAGAGGGGGTAGCCCTCCGAAACCTGATGGGAGTTCCACCATGGCGAAGCTGCTCAAGATGGCCCAGATCCACCCGAACCCGAACCAGCCCCGCGAGTACTTCGACGAGGAGAAGATGGCCGAACTCCGGGGCTCCGTGGAGGAGTTCGGGGTCATGGCGCCGATTGAGGTCCGTCGGCGCCCTCAGGGCGGTTACGAGATCGTCATGGGCGAGCGCCGCTACCGCGCCAACAAGGAGGCCGGTAACACGACCATCCGGGCGGAGATCGTCGACACCGCCTCCGACATCAAGGCCTTCCGACGCTCGATGGCGGAGAACCTCGGACGCGCCGACATGACCCCGCTGGAGGAGGCGTCGGGATTCCGGCGAATCCTCGACGAGGACCGGAACGAGGACGGCAGCGAGCTCACCGAGGCGGACGTCGCCAAGGCCTTCGGCAAGACCCCCCGCTTCATTAAGATGCGCCTGCAACTGCTCAGCCTGATCCCCGCCGCCAAGCACCACCTGACCCACGGTCACATCGGAGCCGCCGCCGCGCACCGAATCTCCGAGCTGAAGCCGGAGAACCAGGAGGCCGTCATCAAGAAGTGGGCGAACGGCGGCGACAACGGCAAGCCCATGGACGAGAACGAACTGCTCCACTTCGCCCACCAGGTCCGCGAGCAGGAGCGCCAGCCCGGCATGTTCGACGTCGAGGAACTGACCGAGGACGAGAAGGCCGAGCGAACCGCCGCCCGGCGAGCCACCCGCAACAAGCTGGACCAGATCGAGCGGGTCCGCGAACTCCTGGAGGAGCTCGCCAAGACCCCGATCAAGGACCTGGCCGTGGCCCTGGAGGGCCAGATCGTCGCCCGCCTGGACCAGCTGGAGCGCACCGCCAAGAGCCTTCAGGACGCCAAGTTCCATCTCCGGCAGGCCAAGGCGTGCGCCGACGTCCGCCAGATCGTTGCCTCCAGCGCGGCCGCGGCCCCCACCCTCTCCGAGGCCCCCGACGAGGACGGCAGCGCCGAGCCGGGCGACCCCGACGCCCTGCTTGAGGCCGAGTTCGCCGACATGCTCGCCGAGATCGTCGCCGAGGATGCCGACATCGCCGAGGGCGCCGACGCCCCCGTGCCCGTCGCCGCCTGACCCGGACGACCCGGGCGGCCCCACCAGGGGCCGCCGGTCACGGGCGGGAAGGCCCACCCCGCCGCCTCCGAACCCGCTGTCCGCCGGCACGGGCGGCCCGCGCCCGCTACAAATGACTCGCACCACCCCGCGCACGAAAGGTACGGATCATGACCCGCCCCGACTGGCTCCAGATGCCCGCTGCCGCCTGGTGCGGCACCAGCACACAGGACCGCTGTTCGCTCCCTCGGCCACGACCCGGACAGCGACGCCTTCGGGACGACCCCGTTCGACGGCTGCACGGCGGAGGAGCTGAAGCCAGCCGACCGGCCTTCCACACGCCCATGACTTGTATGGGGACTCATTGATGATACGGTCTGCATGTCGTCGGAACCTGGGGGTCCGGCCCCACCCGGACCCACCCCCGACGCATGCGCCGTGACATCCCTCTCACGGTCCTGGCAGGCGGCACTCCCCCCGCGCCCCACCTGCCAGGAACGGGCAGCTCCCACGAGCACGCCACGAGAGGACCGCCAGCAAGCACGTCACGACCAGGCCCGCCCGACACCCCCCCGTCGGGCGGGCCTGCGCATGCCCAAGGAGCACACCACCGTGCACGACACCTACACCGCCCACGGCGCAGCCGACCCCGAGGCCTACGCCCGGCTGATGCGCGAACGCTACGGACCCCTGTCCGCCCTCCGCGCCGAACAGCACAGGCCATCCCCACCACCCCCGCCGGCAGCCCGGACCCGCCGCCACAGCAGCCGCTGGCCCGACCCCAAGGCCGCCTGGCACCGCGAACAACTCCTCCAAGCCCTCCACTCCCACCAGCAGAGGAACAAGACGTGACCACCACGACCACCCAGCCCGAGCATGCTCAGCCCGAGCGCACCCCGCCCCACCCCGGAGCCATCTGGTGCAAGTCCTGCGACTCCTGGTGCGACCCCGTATCCAGCCTCTGCCGATGCAACAACCGATGACCGCCCACCCGGCCACCCCCGGCCAGGAGCGCGAGGCCTGCCACCCCTTCGACGGGCAGCGGCGCACCCGCGGCCCCGCCGCTACCGGCAACCGGGCCGGGGTCGAAACCCTCGGCCCGGGCCCCGCCCGCCACAACGCCCTCCCCAACCTGCACTACCCGGCCGCCAACACGACCAACAGCCAGCCGCCCGGCCCCGTGTTCTCGAACCACCAGCGGAACGGAGCCCGAAGTGACCGACAACCCCGCCACCACACGCCGGCGGCCCAACGCCAGCACCATTAACGACCTCGAACTCGACCTCCTGTGGCAGCGCGCCGAAGACGCCGAGGCCCGCCTCCAGGCCGTTGCCGCCGACCTCATCACCGCCGGCCACACCGTCTTCGCCGACCGCCTGGACATAGTCCGCCGCCTCTGCGCAGGAGAACTCACCCCCCGAGAAGCCCACGACGAAGACCGCGGTGAGTAGTGTCAGCCCCGAACCACGCCCGGCCGGTCCCGTCACCGTGCCGGGCGAACCTCTGCCCGGCGACACTCGGCACATCTCGAAACGACAAGGTGACCCACGTGACATACCTGCCCGACAAGGTCGGCCCGTTCGAACTCTTCTCGCCCACCGGTGCAGCATCGGGTATCGGCTGGCTCATCCTGCACGGCGACAGCTGGCTGCCCGGCTCGTACGCCAACCGCGACACCGCGCTGCTCGCGATCGGCCTCACCCTCGGCGGTGACGGCGCCGAGCAGCTGGCAGAGCTCTGCGACCAGCACGCCAAGGGCCGCCACATCACCATCGAGGACATCACCAACCACGCAGCCCGCAGCAACGAGAACGACTGAGCCCCCGGACCGCCGATCGCTCCGGCCGACCCCGCCTCGCGGTCTCGTTGAGGAAGGGCCGGGCGGACATCCCAACTGGCAAGGGCTCCACAGAAGGGCGCCCTGGCGGCCCGTCTACTCCCTGCTCAGGAAGAAGGCCGCCGCGGTGATGCACAGAAGAACGGCGGCGACGAAGCCGGCTCCGCCATCCCTCACCGCTGTGGGCCAGGGCGCGCCGCCGGCGCGCGACAGCAGCCCAGCGATGAGGCCCGCGAGCAGGCCGATCAAGAAGATGCATGCGGCAAGAAGCACGCGAGTCAGTGGGGTGCGCTCCACGGTGGACCTCCTCTGGGGAGGCCGAGCCGATCCAGCGCAGGGCAGGCCGGTCCGACCTCCCGCGCAAGCGGACAAGGTGCGAACCGAGATCCCTGCCGGCGCATCGTCTCGATGAACAGGCGTCGGTCGCGCGACCAACGCCCTTACCGCATGGTGGCGAACCACCTGCCCCTGCCGGGGCGCTCACCTCACGAACTGGAGGTAGCCGAGGCAGTCGAGCCACGCGCCGGCGAGGCAAGACCACATAGGCCGCTGAGCGTCCTCGCCCTACATTCTCGGGAGAGGGGGCGCGGTGTTTTCGACCAGACCGCCCGCCAGAAGTGTTGACGAGACAGCCTCTTCACGTCAAACCCCCTGATCAGCGAAGGCAGGGCAGACCCCGGACTTCACCGCTGCCGTAGTAGGTCGTCTAGGCTGTGTCCCGCGTGGGGCGCGGGGAATCGGCCTACGAAGGACCAGTTCCGTGAGCACTCACGAACCCGTTGACCGGATCGTTGACGACCTCCTGCCATTCGCCCACCCGATCGGCGACCTCACCCGCTACCACCTGAACCCGCGGCGCGGCGACGTGAACGCCGTCGCCGAGTCCCTGAAGTGGAACGGCCAGTTCAAGCCGATCGTCGCCAACCGCGGCACCCTGACCGGCCGACGGCACGAGATCCTGGCCGGTAACCACACCTGGGATGCCGTCAAGCAGCGCGGCTGGGACCAGATCGCCGTCACCTGGGTCGACGTGGACGACGACGCCGCAGCGCGCATCGTCATCGTCGACAACCGCACCAGCGACCTGGCCGGGTACGACACCGAACTGCTCGCGGACATCCTGTCCGCACTGCCCGACCTGGACGGCACGGGCTACGACCAGCACGCCCTGGATGACCTCCTCGACTCCATCGAGCTGCCCTCCCAGCTCGCCGCAGAGACCACCGACCGGGAAGGCGAGAAGACCGCCGACGAGCACCTCCAGTGGGGCTTCGTCCAGTGGGGCACCACCCGCGTACAGATCACCAAGGACGAGGTCGAGCGGCTGAACAACGTCCACGACGCGTTCTACACCTTGCGGGGTACGGACACCGGCTTCGCGCACTACCTCCTCGACCAGCACGAGGCGCAGCTGGAGGCCGCTGGTGCCTGAGTTCGTGGAGGCCTACGCGATCGACGGGCTCAAGCCCGCCCCCTACAACCCGCGCCGCCTGTCGGAGGAGGCGTTCGACCGTCTCCAGCAGTCGCTGAAGCTGTTCGGCTGCGTGAAGCCCGTGATCGTCAACGGCAACGGCATTCTCGTGGCAGGCCACCAGCGCACCAAGTCCCTGAAGGCGATCGGCCAGACGCACGCGCCGGCGATTCTCCTCGACGGCCACGTCTCCACCCAGGACGAAGTCCAGTTCAACCTGCTGCACAACTCGATCGAGACGGACGGCTCCAAGGTGCGGGTGCCCGAGGCCGGGCCGCACGCGCACGGCTGGGAATGGATCAAGCCCGAGGACGTCACCGCGGTCTCCCGCTCCAACCCCGCGATCCAGGCCGAGATCCGCCGCCTGGTCACCCGCTACGGCACCTGGGGCTCGGTCGTCGCCGACCACGACGGCCGCGTGATCTTGAACAACGACTACGCCGTGGTCGTGGCCGACTTGAAACTGCCGCTGCTCTGCTACCGGCTGTCCGTGCAGGAAGCCGACGAACTCGCCGTGTGGCTGGACGGCGACTACGGCGTCTACGACTACACCCAGCTCGGCATCCGCGCCTACAACCAGCACTGGTGCCAGATGCACCGCCTGGGCGGCGACGAGGGCGACTCCAACAAGTCCACGACGTACGAGCAGCACGTCCTGCCCGCGCTGCGCCCCGGCCAGCGCGTGATGGACTTCGGCGCCGGTGAGCTGGCGTACATCCAGAGGATCAAGTCGCAGGGCTGGGACGCGCACTGGTACGAGCCGCACGTCAAGGCCGCCGGCAAGCAGAACGCCCTGGATGTGGCCGCCACCGTCAGCCACATCCGCGACCTCCAGCGGGATGTCCCCGAGAACGGCTTGTACGACGTCGTCGTCCTCGACTCGGTCCTGAACTCGGTCACGTCGCTGGACTTCGAGAACGCGGTCGTCGCGACGTGCAACTCGCTGCTCGCCAAAGACGGCACCTTCTACACGGGGACGAGGTCGCTCGGCTCGGTCGCACGTAGGGTCGGGGGCAAGAAGGCTCGCAACAACGGCCGCTACCGGCGCAGCATCGAGTTCCTGGACGAGAACGGCTTCACGGCGACGTTCAGGGCTGGCGTGTGGACGATGCAGCGGTTCCACGACCCGGACTCCCTGTGCGCCCTGATGGGCCGCTACTTCGACGAGGTCGAGATCCGCGGCAACCCGAACGGCGGGAACATCTACGCCGTGTGCCGCAAGCCGAAGGCGTTGCCGGAGGAGGAGCGGCGCGCGGCACTGGAGCTGGAGTTCAACATGGAGTACCCCGGCTCGTACCGGCACAACCGGCACCGCCCGCTGGTGGAGGCCCTGATGCGGGCCTGCCGGGAGCGTGACGACGGTTAGGCAACCACCCTCTGTGAGTATAAAATAGAAACAAAGAGATTTCTTCAACTCACAGACAGGACAACCACGTTGCCGTCCATCACCCTCCTGGTGGGGGAGCGTCGGTACCGATACCTGTGGCTCAAATACGTCACCGGCATCGACCTCAGCCGCCACTGCGCAGTCGCCCTCCACGGCCGCTACAGCCGGCACATCGACGAGACCACCCGCGAGGCCACCGTCGAACTCGACGAGTTCCCCCACGCCCTCGCCTGGTACCTGTGCGGCGTCACCTCCAGCCCCTACCGGTGGGAGGACAACCCCCACCTCGCCCTTGAGCTCGCACCCGGCCACACCCAGGACCTCACGGTGCACGACCTCACCGTGCACCTCGACGGCGTCCGACCCATCGACTTCACCAACGCCGAGGTCCCCGCCGACGACCCCCACGCCGCCGACCACGCCTTCCGGTCCTGCCGCAACTGGCAGTTCGCCCACTACCTCCACAACCGCGGCGTCCCTAACGTCCACGGCGACCGGCCCCGCGTCACCACCCTGCGGCCCGGCAACGGGCAAGGCGAACTCCTCCCGCGACCACCTCGCACCGTGAAGGCCAGAGGCGAGGGCGCCGGCAGCAACGGCGCGTGGCCCGCCCGCCAGGTCGACCAGCACCAGCAGCCCGGCCCCGCCGTACACCAACCGCAACTCGGCGAACTCCAGCAGCCCCTGAACGCCCAGAGGCCCACCGGCTCGATCGCGGAACACCCCCACCCGGCGGACCGGTAGCCCGGCCCTCCGGCCCTGCCTGGGGCAGTCCACCCGACGGGCTGCCCCAGGCGCACTCTCTGCGCCCCGCCGTACCATGGCCCCGCCGCCGTACCACGCCTACCATCGCGTACCCGAAGGACCTGCCGATGTTCACCGCCGCCGAAGCCCAGGCCGCCCGCCGAGAAGCCCGAGAGCGCCGACACCGCACCCGCGAGCGCGCAACCATCACGCCAGGCGAAGTCCCGGCCATCCTCGCCAACGCCACCTCGCCGGGCGACGACCTCCTGATCAAGCTCAGCCTCTACGCTGGGCTTCGCCTCGCGGAGATGGACGAACTGATCGAATCCGACATCACCACTAGAAGCGACCGCCACTACCTCACCGCCGGAGGCAGGGTGGCGATCAGGACCATCGCCCTCCCGCGTATCGTCGGCGCCGCCGTCGAAGCCGTCCGCCCCGGCCTCCAGCCCGGAGACATGCTGGTCCTTCCCCAGCTCGACTTCGAAGGCGCTGCCGCCCGCAGGCTGCGCGCCATCCTCCGTGCAGCCGGAACGACCCACACCACAGCCCACGCCCCGCGCGGGCACCTCTTCGACCTGCTAGGAACCCAGAACGACCTGCCGCCCGCCCACCGCCGGGCCTACCTCGGCGTCCACGGCTCCGATCCCGGCGTGCTTCCGGACGGCTGGAGCGAGCCGATCGCCGACCGCATCGACGAACTCGTCGCCCCGATCGTCGGTTAGCGGTCTAGGGCCCGCCGACCTCGCCCGTCGGCGGGCCCCTTCGGGAAGGCGCGCTCCGCGCGCAGTTGGCTGCGGCCCCGCGGCAGCCGGTGCGCGCCCTGAACGTCGGCGCAGGCTTCGACGGAGGCCCGTCACCCAGGTTGCGGGCAGGTCGATCGGGCTGCGGGTGACCGTGCCGCGCCGCCAGCGGATCTCCTCGGCGCCGACGGTGAGACACAGCGAAGGCAGACGCCGGGCAAGGTGGTGGCCACCACCTGCACGCAGGACACACTCCAAGGGCTCCAGAACAGCCCATGCATGGGGTACATGATGGGGGCCAAGGGCTAGGAACACGATGAACTCGAAGCCGCACTCGCCAAGTTCGAACGGGCAGATGCCGTGTGGCAGGCGGTCAAGGCGGTCCTCGACTCTGCCGCGTCCGACCGCGCGGACGCGATGAAGAGCATCGTCGACCTTGGCGGCCAGACTGTCGCGGCACCGCTGCTCAACCTCGACCAGAGCACCATCAGCCGCACCCTCGGTCGCCCTCGCGAGCTGCGGAGGATCCCTCTTCCTCCCGAGGTGCTGGACCTGATCATGCAGGGCGCCAGGGAGCACCAGGTCCGAGACCTCACCTTCGGAGACGCGGGCGCGTTGGCATTGCCGGTCCGCACCGGCTGGCTGAAGGCCCTCGAAGCACGTGGGCGAAACGATCAACCGAAGACGGAGAAGAAGGTCAAGAAGGGGAAGAACGGGAAGGGCGGGGGCAAGTAGCAGGAGAACATGCGCCGTGCGCCCGGGTCGCACCTGGTGGAGTACCACTGGATGAACACGGCGATCGGCCAGCCCTCGCGTGCCCGGGGCGCACTCACGGCAGGCTCTACGAGCCATGCACGACTACGGTCAGCCCGCGCGTGCCCGGGTCGGACCCGGTGGCCGGGTCGAGGCGCACCCCCATCCGCGGTCAGCCCGCGCGTGCCCGGGTCGGACCCGGTGGCCGGGTCGAGGCGCACCCCCATCCGCGGTCAGCCCGCGCGTGCCCGGGTCGGACGCCTGGGGCAAGCTCCGAAACGTACAGGAGACCGGTCAGCCCGCGCGTGCCCGGGTCGGACTGCCGACGCTCGTCCTGCTGGGTCTGATCGCGCGGTCAGCCCGCGCGTGCCCGGGTCGGACGCGGCCGCGCGCCGGTCGGAGACTTCCTCCGCCGGTCAGCCCGCGCGTGCCCGGGTCGGACTGGATCTCCGCCAGCTCGTCCTTGTGCTGCTGCGGTCAGCCCGCGCGTGCCCGGGTCGGACCATTTTGTGGACGTGATGATCCCCTTCTCCGCCGGTCAGCCCGCGCGTGCCCGGGTCGGACGCCCGGCCGAACCGATCCGTTGACGAGCGAGTCGGTCAGCCCGCGCGTGCCCGGGTCGGACATGCCATCAGCCGCACCCCCGGAATAGTTCAGCGGTCAGCCCGCGCGTGCCCGGGTCGGACCCTCGCCACCGACGCCGAGACGGAAGCCGGAGCGGTCAGCCCGCGCGTGCCCGGGTCGGACCCTCGGCCTGGCCGGCGTGAAGATGTACGCCGCGGTCAGCCCGCGCGTGCCCGGGTCGGACCCAACAACTCCACACTAGCGGAAGTTATATAACGGTCAGCCCGCGCGTGCCCGGGTCGGACCTAGTGACCGGGCCGTTCACCAGTGTTCTCGACGGTCAGCCCGCGCGTGCCCGGGTCGGACTGGGTCATCTCCAGGGAGTACAGCAGGGTGGGCGGTCAGCCCGCGCGTGCCCGGGTCGGACTCGTCGTACCCGAGGCCGCGAAGCTTCTGCAGCGGTCAGCCCGCGCGTGCCCGGGTCGGACCCTTCGTGAGCTGGGCTTCTATGTGGGCTTTGCGCTTTCTTTGCTCTCTGTGGAGTTGTGGCCCGAGCGATGGTCGGGTGGGTGTGTGGGCTGTCGGGGGATTACTCCCGCCGAGGTGACCCGCCGTCTGGTGGCGGTGGGCCTTCCCGCGTCTGCCTTCCGGCGCGTCCGTGCCTGCCCTCGCGGGCGGGGCTTACCGGGCTTCTACGGGCTTTTACGTCCCCCTCTACCAGAGGGACGGCGTGCCGGGCGATGTTGATGGCCGCGTTGAGGTCGCGGTCGATCGTCAGGCCGCAGTTGGTGCAGTGGTACTCCCGTTCGGCCAGGGGCAGTGTGGGTTTGACTGTCCCGCAGGCCGAGCAGGTCTTGCTGGATGGGAGCCAGCGGTCGGCGACCGCGAGGCTGGAGCCGTACCAGGAAGTCTTGTAGGTGAGCTGGCGGCGGAGTTCGCCGGGGGAGGCGTCGAGGATGGCCCGGTTGAGGCCTGCTTTCTGTCGGACGCGGCGGCCGGGCTTCTCGACGGTGCCCTTCGCAGAGGCGCTCATGCCGGTGACGTTGAGGTCTTCGACGGCGACGGTGGCGAAGCGGCAGGCCAGCTGCTTGGTGAGCTGGTGGATGGTGGTGGCGCGGCGTGTGGCGATGCGGTGCTGGATGACGCCGACGCGGCGGGCGGCCCGGGTGCGGCGGTTGGAGCCGCGCTGGGTGCGGGACAGGGCACGCTGAGCCTTGGCGAGTTGGCGGGTCGCGGCGTTGAGGTGGCGGGGGTTGTCGACGTGGACGCTCGCCGGGTTCGTCGGGTCGAGGGGTTGGGAGAGCGTGGCGAGGTGGGAGGTTCCCCAGTCGACGCCGACAGTGCCGTGCTCGGTCTGGGCCCGGGTGGGCTTGTCGGGGATGTCGCGGGTGACCTTGACGAGGACGCTGGCGTACCAGCGGTTGCCGCCGCGGGAGACGGTGACGGATTGGACGATCGCCTGGCCCTTGGCGATGAGGCGGGACAGGCGCTTCGTGGAGTCGTGGATGCGCACCGAGCCGAGGCGGGGCATGATCAGCCGCCGGTAGCCGTCGGGGCGGATCGTGGGCTTCTTCACGTCGTGGTGGAGCCGGAAGGAGTCCCGGGCGCGGCCCTTCTTCTTGAACCTTGGGTAGCCGACGGCGCGGCCGGCGCGGCGGCCGGTGAGGGAGTCGAACCAGTTCTTGAAGGCGGCGTCGGCGTCGTAGAACGCGGACTGGAACGCGTAGGTGGACACCTCGTGCCACCACGGGCACGGCAGGAACGGGCCATGGAAGCCGTCCGGGTGCTCGCCGTCGAGCCGAGAATCGCCCTTGACCTGATTCAAGTGCTTCTTGATTGTGGCCTGCCCCGGGATGCGGACGCTGGCGCTGGCCTTCTTCCGGGCGTCGCGCTCACTCAGCCCGCCTTCGGTGAGGGCGTCGACCCGGGTACGCCACTCGCGGTGCGCGGCGATCTTCCGGGCCAGGGCCCAGTTGAAGGCCCACCGGGCGGCACCGGCGTGCCGGTTCAGGTCCGCCTCCTGAGCGGGGGTGGGATCGAGGGCGAACTTGAAGGCCTGCAAAGTCTCCTGCAACAAGGCGTAGTTCACCCCTTCTCCGTGGCTGTTCGGCAACGCGTGGTGAGACCCTAGCGCCCCCCACCGACAACCTGGGCCGGGTTGTGGATTCGCCGCTGAAAGATGTTGGGGCGTGGAAGAGTTGGCCGCCCCGGGATCGCCGGTCAAGGGGACTGGGCGGCTTCCGGCCCGGTCGCCGAGGTGTCGGGCGACGCCGGGTCGGTACTGCTGCGGAAGGCGTCCAGGGCGTCGGAGCGGTCACCGAAGGGGCGCAGCGACTGGCGGGTCACCGCGGTCCACATCCTTCGTTCGTCTTCGACGCTAGTGGGCAGGGCCAGGCCGAGGGCGTCGGCGAGGGGCTTGCGTCCGGTGTTGACGAGTGCCCGGACGGAGGACGCCCAACCGTCGGTGGCCGCTACCGCGCACCGGTACCAGACCGGCGTGAGGAGCAGCGCCACGAGCGCGGTGACGAGCAGCGGCGCGACGCGGGCGGCGGCCGCGGTGAGGGCGGCGAGCGCGGTGGCGGCGACGAGGAGGTGGCCGTACAGCAGGGCGATGAAGAAATCGACGTGGGTGTTCGCTGCCTCGATCTGCCGGCGGACCGGGTCGGGCGCGACGGCGGTCAGCTCGTCCCACAGCACTTGGGTGTCGAGGCGGAACCGGTCGTGGCCGTACTCCTCGAAGCGGCGGATGGCGTTGCCGAGCCGGGTCGGGGTGATCTGCCGGTCGTCGACGGGGTAGCGGCGCAGCTGCTCGCCGAGGAGGGCCCGCTGGACCCGGCCGCGACGTTCGTCGGCGCCGCGGTGGCGCTGGAGGTCGGGGTCGGCACGCAGCGCGGCGAGCCGGTCGGTCTCGGCCTCGGTGAGGGGCTCGCCGTCGCGATCCCGGTTGGCCAAGAGGATCAGGCTGCGCCGCTTCTTGAGCAGGTGCTTCGCGTGAATGTGGTGGGCGCAGCGGCGCGCGGTGAGCCAGCTCGGCCACAGCAGGTAGCCCTCCAGGAGCCGGTAGAGCGGGGTCCTGAGCGCGAAGAGAACCAGGCCGAGCACGACAGCGCCGGTCAGGAGGAGCAGTGAGGTGCTCGGCAGGCCGGCGGGTACGGTCCCGGCGGCGAGCCGGGTCGTGCGTACGGTCGGCCAGACGGCGACAAGGAAGACGCCGAGGTTGACGGCGGTGGGCAGGATCCAGCCGACCAGCAGCGCCCAGGCCCCGCTGAACGCGCCCTTGGCGATGTCTCCCACCGCGGCTAGTCGTCTTCCTCGTCGTCCTCGAACGGCGGGCCGGGTGGCCCGCCGACGGCAGGCTCGCCTCTGCCGGTTCTCAACTCAATGGGGGGGCGGCGGGCAGAGGAAGGGGTGATTCTGACGCCGCCAGAGCCGACCGCGCTCTCGTTGTGGACTGTGGCCGTCTGACCGTAGGAGGGGGGCAGGCGAGCAACGATCCTCTGAAGACGTACGATCTGCAGGGGATCGCCGCGGAGGGCCCGGCGTAGAAGGGCCTCGAAGATCGTGCAGTCCGTCTCGGTCAACTCCCCCTGACCGTTAACGAGTTCGTTCACCACCTCCAGCCCCATCGGACGGTCCGCGAAGGTTCTTTCCAGCGCCTCGTAGAGATCGAGCAGGACGGCTTCGAGGGGGTCGTCCGGATGCGCATCAGCCTGGCGCTTGCGCTCTCCCCAGGCGCGCAGGACCCCCGCCACGTTGTGGGCCAGTGTGACGATCTCTTCCACTGCGTCGTCCCCCCGTTCCGCTGTTGCCCGGACGCACCGTACCGCGGTGCTGTTGGTAGCGGTGTGTGATCAGGGGAAAGCGCGACCATCGCGGCCCCGGGTCGTGGCCTGATGCCTCGATTGCCCGTTTGGATGATGATTCACCGGTTCGAGATACATACGGCGATTTGTTGACGTTCAATGAAGGCATGACCCATGGCGTCCCTGGGGGCCTGTGGCGCCTCGGCGTGGTGGCCCTGTCCGTGGCCGGCCTGACTGGCCGTTCGCAGTCCCCGACCCGGCCCTCCTTCTCGCAGCCGCGGGCAGGCGGGCTTGTCGTGAGAGGCGAGCCCTATCTGATCACCTGGGTTCGCGGCACGAGAGCCCATCACGTGTTGAAGCTGTTCACCGGCGACGAGACCGCGCTGTTCGCGGTGCAGACCGTCAACGACACCGTCGACGGGGCATCCGGCCAGTTCGTGTGGCTGGTCCCGCCGGACCTCCAGCCCGGTCGGTACGCCCTCGGGCTCGGGCCGAGACCGGCGGCCGGGACCAGCGGCCTGTTCGAGGTAGTGGCCAGCTTCGGCACGGTGCCCCCCGCGCGACCGGGACCGCTCGTCCTCGCAGGCTGAGGCCGACCGGCCCGGCTATCGCCCTTCAGGCGGAGGCGTCATCGATGTGGCTGAGCTGTTGGCGGGCGCTCACCTGGTCCTCGCCGGTCAAGGACGCCCAGAACGGATCGGCCCACACGGTGTGGGCGGCTTGCCGTTCGGCTTCTGCGAGCCGTGCCGACTGCGCCATCTGCTCCTCGCCGAGGCCCTGCTTCACGGCGGCCAGGTCGCCGTCCCAGCGGGGCAGCGAGGCCAAGAAGGCCTGACGCTCCTGCCGGGCAGCGGCCAGTGCCCTCTGCGCGCTTCTCAGCTGGTCGGTGAATTCGAACGTCTTCTGCTTGCCCACGACAGAATCGTACGGGCGCCCGACCTGTGGCTGCGTTACGCCTCTCCGTCGCCTTGCAAGATCGGCTTCTCCATCAGGGTGCGCTCGGATGGCCTACGTCCGGCAGTGAGCCGGGGGCGGGGGGGGATGCTCGACTTCATGGGATCGATCGTCGTCCTGTTCGAGATGGAGCCGGGCGAGGCGCTGAGGCCGGACAGCTTGGGGCCGCCCGTGCTGGCAGTGCACGCCGCTGGCGCGGACCCCGACGTCCCGGAGGACCCCCTGCCGAAGACGTTGTGCGGCCTGGACACCGGCCTGATGGACCACGCCAACTACCGGCCGGCGCGCCCGGGAGATCCCTGGTACCCGCCCGGCCTGGCCGAAGTCCGGTGCCGGGAGTGCGAACGGGCACTGCGGTCCTCGTGAACGCCGCCCGGCCCGGCAAGGCCCCCGCCCAGCCCGAGCCGGGGAGCTTCGACACGGTGGCCGACGCGCTGTTCGCCCGGCCGCCGTCCGAGTTCACCAAGGCCCGGAACGAGGCTGCCGCCCGCGCCCGGGCGGCGGGCGAGCGGGCGCTCGCGGCCAGCATCAGGGCCCTGCACCGTCCCACCATCGCGGCCTTCGCCCACGCACACCCCGAGCAGGTCGGGCAGTTGCTGGACCTGGGCCAGGCGCTGCGCACCGCGCAGGAGGAGCTTGCCGGGCCGGTGCTGCGCGAACTGTCCGCGCAGCGGCACCGGCTGGTGGCCGCGCTCACCGCCCAGGCACGAGCCTCGGCCGCCGAGGCGGGCGTGCGGCTCGGCGAGGCACAGCTGCGGGAGGTCGAGCAGACGCTGCGGGCCGCGCTGGCGGCGGTCGAGGTGGCTGCGGGGCGGTTGTCCGCCTCGATCGAGGAGCCCGCTGTCCTGCCCACCGGGACCGGGCACGGTCCATTGGAGGAGGCCAGCGGGAAGCCGCCCGGCAGGAAGCCCAGAGGTGGGTGGCCGAGGCCCGGGCGGAGCTGGAGGCGGCAGAGCGGCGCCACTGCGAGGCCGCGCACCGGCGCGACCGGCTCACGGCTCAGGTCGAGGACTTGGCCGCCCGCCGAGACCAGGCCGACGCCGCCGTCGAGCGCGCTCAGGCGGCCCTGAGCCGGGCCCGGGAGCAAGCCGAGGCCGCAGCCGCCGTGCTGGCCGAGCGCCGGCCTGACCTCGATCGCGCCACAGCCGAGGCCGGCTGCGCTCACGCGGATGCCGCGCGGGCCCGTGGGCGGTACGAGGCGGTGCAGCGGGCCGCAGAGCGGAAGGAGGGGGAACGGTGATGGCCGTAGAAGGGGGTGGTTACCTTCGGGCTGTCGCTGCCGGTGCCTCTCGTGAAGGCCAGACGCGAGGAGCCGATCAAAGTTCTCCGGCGGTGCATATACGGAATGGGTGGGTCCGGAATTTCGGATGCGGGGAGAATGTGATCGGGAAGTGGTGCAGAATGCGGTTTTCTGGATGGTTCGAGCGAACTTGGGTTCGAACTGATGGGGTCGGTGAAGCGGAAATTGCGGGGTTCGGCCTCAAGCGGCTTGTGGGCCGGAACTGCCGGTAGGTTGAGCTTGTGCCGGTCACCCGGTACCGGCCCCGGGCGCGGTAACGCCCCACCGTGCCCGGGGCCGAACATGGAACCGATCAAGAACAAAGAGATGAAGGTATGCTCGACCGATTCCTCGGAGCGCGGCAGCGAATTTTCCCGCGCCCCGATTCCGCCCAAGCTAGCAGCGATTTCCCGCATGGTTGGGCCTTGTGCTCGTTCGGGGTAATCGATGTCGTCGGACGTTTAAGTGGCGTACTCGCGGTCCCGCTCATCGTGTGGGTTGCGTTGGGCGAAGGCCCGATCGCGGCTTCCCGTGCGGCGCTTCTCATGGGCCTGCTCCATTCCACCAGGGAGATCGTGGTCCGCGTTCGGCGAGTGCGGATGGTCTGACCACCGAGGGCGGTTCTCCCCGGCCGGGGGAGGGCCGCCCTGACTGTTGTGCGGGTCGGAGTCGAGGAACGGCAGGAGGAGGCATGCGCTCGTACTTGCGAGGTCGCCCCTCGGGGGGCCTCTTGGAAGCGGCAGCGCGGAGCAGGGCGCGTAGCGGCTTCGAGGGATTCGTCGAGCTGCACAGGGCGCAATACGGCATGTACGCGCGGGCGCGACTGCAGGCCGCGGGGCCTGCGGCCGAGGTGGTGGCATGGACCTTCGGCTACGTCGAAGCCGGCTGGGACGAGGTGCTGGGGGGCCCTGAACCGACCGCGGTGTGCTGGAGTCTGTTGCGGGGCGCCGTTTCGCGGCGCACCGAGGTGGGCCGTCCTGCGGCGGACTGGCTGCATGAGGTGCTTCCGGCGGCTGCTGCCGACGTGGTTCTCCTGCGTTACCGACTGGGGCTCGATCTTCCGGCCGCTGCGCGGCTGATGGGGGTCAGCGTGGGGGTTGTGGAAGTGGAACTGCGCGCTGCACTTCGAATCCTTGCGCGCGCATGACACTCAATGTCGAGATGTCGCATGGTAGTTAAACTATCGCCTGGCGAAGCTGGGTGGCGTGCGACCTGCGTAAATACGCCCCTGTCCGCCGGGGTGCGCTACCCGGTGCTTCGGCTGCCCGCTCGGCCTCGTGGTGTAACTGTCTGTTCGTGCTTACGATTAGTCCCCAACTGCCCGGGGATCACCCTGGGTTGATCTGGCCACGGAAGGGGCGCCGTGGGTACCGAGGATGGGCATTTTCGTGCCATCGACACCTCCATCCCGAGTGCAGCGCGTATGTATGACTGGCTGCTCGGCGGCGAGTTGAATTTCGAAGCGGATCGGAAGGCCTGCGAGGGCCTTCTGGAGATCGCTCCGAGCAGCCGCGAACTGGCTTTGAACAACCGGTGGTTCTTAGAGAGAGTCGTGCGCTTCCTCGCGCACGAGTGCGGGATCACCCAGTTCCTTGACCACGGGTCGGGCCTGCCGACCAGGCCCAATGTGCACCAGGTGGCCCAGGAGGTACGCGCTGATGCGCGGGTCGCCTACATAGACATCGACCCGATCGTGATCGCACACGGTCGTACTTCACTGGAGGTGAACAGCGGCACCAGGTTCATTGAAGCGAGCATGACCGATACCGGGCGGATCATCGAGCATGCCTCCAGGGGCGGATTCATCGACTTCAGCCGGCCCGTGGCTGCCCTGTGGGTATCCGTGATCCACTGCCTGAAGGATACGGAAGAGCCCGAGGCGATGATTCAGCGCATGCGGGAGCACCTTGCTCGCGGCAGCTACCTGGTGATCTGTCATCTGGTGAGCGACGACGAGCAGGTTCGCGAGGCGGTCACCGACCTGATGGACCAGGGCACGGGCGGCCACTGGGGGCGCGTGCGCGAGAAACGAGACGTCCGCCGCTACTTCAGCGGCCTCTCCGTCCTTCACCCGTACCTGGTGGACGTCACCCACTGGCGGCCGGACTCCGAGCTGCGCAGGCCGCAGGCGACGCACGAGTGGGTCGAGTTCGGCGGAGTCGCCCGTATCCCCTGAAGAAGAGAGCGGGCCCGTCAGCGGAGGAACCGCTGCCGGGCCACCTTCAGTATCTCCAGGCTCTCGTCACGGCCGGCGGCCTGCCCGAGCAGCATCGTCAGAGTGGTGCTGTGGCGGTCGAACGACGGTGCGCCCTCCTCCGGCTCGACCGGCCCGATGCCCTTGACGAAGTACCTGCCGCCGTCGCCGACCTCCAGGTAGATCACGGAGGGCAGGCCGGTGGACCCCATGCCGAAGTCCAACAGCGTCATGGAGCACACGCCCGACAGGACCTGCATGCCGTCCAACGGGACGATGCGGATCTGGATCCGCGGGTTGCCGGCGACGCCGATCAGGTGGTCGAACTGTCCGACCATGGTTTCCCTGCTGCCGATGCGGCGGAGCAGCATGCTCTCGTCGAAGAGGAAGATGCAGTCCGGAGGATCGGCGAAGACCTTGGCCTGTCGGTAGAGGCGCAGCTTCACCCGCTCCTCGATCTCGTCGGCACGCAGCGGCGGCTGGCTGCTGGCCATGACCGCCCTCATGTAGGCCTCGGTCTGCAGCAGCCCGGAGATGAGGTCAGCCTCGTAGGTCCACAGCCTGACGGCCGCGGGCTCCAGGCCGACCAGCTGCTCCATGAACGGAGGTGCGACGAGACCTGCCTGCTGCCACGCCGGCGGGTTGCTGGCCTGCTGGCCGAGCGTGACCAGCCAGGCCTTCTCGGCAGGGGGCAGGTGGTAGAAGTCGGCGAGGCGCTCCGCGTCCCCGGCCTGCATGATCGCGTTTCCGGTCTCGATCTTGCACAGCTTCGAGGCGGACATGTTGGTGCCGGTGGCTACGGCTGCCTGCTTCAACTTGCGGCTCAGCCGCAGTGAACGGAGCGTGGCCCTGGCGAGTACGGCCGCGACGGTGGGGTTCTGCTTCGGATCGGCGTCCGGGCGGCTGGCCGGGACACCGCCCTTAAATGCCTCGGAAGCGTCAAAAACGGACACGCGGGCCCCAGTGTGGGAGAGACCGGATGGGTAAACGGTCTCATGTTCTCACAAATCCAGGGCCGCGCGTCCGCGCTGTATTCCTGTGTGAATTCTAGTCGGTGACCATGTGGTCGTATTCGCCTGCCTTGACGCCTGCCAGGTGTGCGGCCCACTCGGGCTTTGTGAACAACAGTGCGGGACCGCCCGGGTTGCGCGAGTTCCGAACCGCCACCTCCCCCTGGACGGGGGCGATCTCGACGCACTGGCCGTTCGGAGAGCTCGCACTGCTCTTGACCCAGACTGCGTCGATCAGTCCGGCCGGCATCCCGTTCCAGTGTTCCGCCACGGCGATCATCCCTCTCGTGTTCGAAATTCTGGGCGCCCCGAAAAATATGACCGGACACCATGCTGTGCAGGTGGCCGAGTCGGGAAATTTCTGGAGGAAATTTCCTGGGGGTCGGGAATGAAGCGTAGTCCTCGATATTCGAACGTCGGACCCGCCAAATGGGTGACGGAAGTATTGTGCTGATAGCACTGCGATCGGTGGTGTGATGGAAGCGTGAGGGCTTGGCGCGCCTCCCGTCGACCTCGGGGAGCCCGCACCGGAGTGCGGGCCGTCGGGCTCGTGCCCAGGCCGAGCGAAGGGGCGCCTGCATCGTCGTGCCCGGCCGCAGGCCGGCGAGCGTGGGCGGGGAGGATGGTCCGACGGGGGTTGCCGCGGTCGCGGCGTACGGGGAGGCCGGGTGGCGTTGAGCAGGGCTGGGCGCCTGCGTCCCGGGACGTTCACCCGCTGCTCTGCCTCCCGGCCCACGGGCGAGGGTGAAGAGGTCCGCGTTCTGTCTGGACTGGTCATGGAAGGCGAGACGGGGACCGGCTCGGCACTGCTGCGGTGCCGAGTCATAGGTAGGGGCGGTACCGCCACGACCGGCGGTTGCCGGGCCCGCGACGGTCGCCCTGAGGCTCCTCGGGCCGGAGGAGGGTCGGGGCTGAGCGGCGACCGAACCTCGGTGGCCTTAGGTCGGGTGGCCTGGTTGCGGCTCTCGCGCTGGGCGAAGAGGCTGTGTGCGGACTCCCTGAACACCCGGAGCAGTTCAGCGGTCAGGGCGCCTCGGCTTCTTCGTCGTGAGTCTCGCGCAGTACACGGAGGGGCACAGGCAACAACCTGGTTGTTCAGGCCAGGAACTGACGGGTGGACGAGAAGGGTGCGGGGCATTCTAGGGGTCGGTGGATCCCGGTGAGCGACGCTCGGGATGTTGTCAGAGGGGCGGCGCGCGGCCTGCTCCTGTCCGGCGCCTCGGACCTCCGTCTCAGAGGCGCCCAGCCTTGCTACCGTGAACGGGGACGGACAAGCGGGGGGCTTGGTGACCAGTTTCCACGTCAAACCGGCAGACATGATCCTCTCCTCTGCCGGGTTCACCGACCTGCACAACACCGCTGCGCAGCTCTATCGCAGCCTGGTCTTCTCCATGGACGACATCGCGGGCATGGCCGGCGACGACGACGCGGGCAAGAAGTTCGCCGCCAAGTACGATCCCGCCGCGCAGAAGATCGTCGACGCGATGGCCCAGGTCGTCGGCCAACTCGGTGGAACTGCCAACGGCCTGTACACCATGGCGATCAACTACCTCCAGACCGAAGCCGACGTCGCCACCTCGCTGATGGCCCCGCAGAAACTCCCCGAGTCCGCGAACCCGGAGTGCGACGAGGAAGTCGCCAAGGCCGCGCTCCGCTCCGCCGTCGGCCACAATGACAGCGGTGCGATCCACGACTTGCTCAAGAAGTTCTGGCCCCAGGGCGACCCGGGCAAGCTCCGCCAGGCCGCCACCGGCTGGAAGAACTTCGCCGGTCTCGTCAGCCGCCTGGGCGTCGAGGGCGACAAGCGCGTCCAGCGGGTCACCGCGTCCAGCAGCTCCAGCGCCGTCACCTCCTTCGCGCAGAACTGGGCGTTGATGCACGACGGCTGTGCCACGCAGGGCCCGCTGCTCAACAGCATCACGAACGCGGCCTTCAAGTTGGGGCAGGCGTGCGAGGCGTACGCGCGGGAGGTCGAGGACCTGCGGGACAAACTGGAGGACCTTGCCGTCGGCGCCGGCATCGTCGCGGGTGTCGGGATCGCGCTGACGTTCTTCACGTTCGGCGGGTCCGACGTCGCCGCGGCCGGTGGCGAGGCCGCGATCGCGGCCGAGGCCGGCACCGCGGCGGTCGCGATGGCCGCAGCGGTGGAGGGCAGCGCGGAACTCGCCGTCCTCGCCGAGGCCGCGGCGGTGGTCGACAGTGCGGCGGCGAGCCTGATCCCGGTGGGAGCGGGGATCGCCGCCACGGCCACCGCGGCTGTCGTGCTGGCTGGGGCGGGCGACGCCGCGGCCGCGCCGGGCCCCAAGCCGCCTCCGTTCACCGTCACCCCCGGCATGCAGCCGCTGCCGCACGATCCGCTCAGCCCGTTCCCGCTGCTGCCCGCGCAGCAGCAGGCAGCGATCCGGGCGTGGATGACGCAGATGGAGCAGGACGGCCGCACGTACCAGGCCAACGGCCCCCACGCACCGGCACCGCCGGCCAAGGCCGACCCGAAGATCAACGCGAGGCGCGCCTACCAGGTCCGGGTGGCCGGGTCGACGGAGTACCGGCTGTACACCGACGTGACGGATCCCGCGACCGGCCGCGAACTGGGCATGGACGCCGATGGTGTCCGCCCGGAGGACGGCGCTGCGATCGACGCCAAGTACATCGGAACGCAGCAGAGTTGCCGATCGCCGTTTCGGCTCGACAACGCCGACAACGTCTTCGAGTTCGCATACGAGAACACCATGGAGGGGGAGTCGAAGAAGCTGGAGAAGTACGCGTCGGCGCTGAAGGACCCCCGCAACAAGGTCACCCACCTGGAACTCATCACCAACGACCCCAAGGCCAGCACTTATTTCCAGTCCCTCATGACGGCCCAGGGCGTCACCGGCCGCGTCCGAATCGAACCCTGACCGGGGCCTGCGAAGCCCGCACCACCGAGAGAAAGAGCACCCGTGGGATCCAGCTTCTACGTCAGCCCCGATCACGAGCAAGTCGGACCGTGGGCCTTCACCGGGGATCAGGTGGAGGAGTGTGTCCGGAGGTACTGGCCGGACGCCACGGTGAGCGCCGCGTTCGAGGGCTTCCTGGAGATCGTGGTGGACGTCGACTCCGGGCGGCCAGCGGAGGTGTCGTTCAACCTCCGGCACGGCATGTTCTCGTTCGAGGACCGGGGATCACCGGTCGGACCTCTGACCGTCCTCTACCAGGTACTGCACGACCTGGCGCCCGACGTACCCGTCGTGTGGTGGATCGACTACGACGTGGACCCTCAGCCCCTCGACCTGGCCGGAGGCCTCGAAGCGTTCATCGGGAGCTTTCCGGCGTAGCTGGTTGGTGCTGGGACGGCCGCCCGGGCCTGAGGCGCGATCTGGTCAACCCTGGGTGACTGGCGCGCTCGTGCTGTCCGCTGCCTGAACGGGGACGGTGGTTGCGGGTGCACGTTTCGACGAAGCCGTGGACCGGCGTTGCTCGTATGCCTTGTGCTTGGCGGCGAGGACGTACACGTACTCGACCAGCGCCTCCCCGAGGGCGAGGCCGTCTTCGGCATCCTGTCTGGAGACGTTGTCTCCATGCGCTCCGTCGTTGCCGAGGAATCGCAGCGAGTCTGCCCAGCCGAACAGGCGACCGTCGATGGTGCCCGCCGACTGCATCTCGGTGAGCTTCTTTGCCAGCGTGCCCTTGGCGTGGCCGTGGTCCCTGCAAATCAGCTCGACTGCGCGCCGCACCATCGTGGCGGTTGCTGCGTGCGCGCCAGCTAGCTCGAAGCAACGACGCGCTTCGGCCAGGGACTTCGCCACCTGACGGGGCACCTCGGGCGGAATCGGCCGGGAGGTAGTCGGCCACACGACCTCCGGCTCGTCCATGGTGTCGTCCGGTAGGGGGTCCTGAACCAGCGTGACGACACCGCCGCAGCCACCACACGACGCGAGCATCACGTGTCTGATCTCGTCCCGGCCGTGGTCGAAATCGGGTTGCTCGGTTACCGCGCCGTGAACGGTCATCGAGTGGTGCCGCATGCAGGTGGGACAGAAGGCGATCTCGGCTGGCAAGGTGCTAGTCACCGGGGAACGCTACTCGGCGGTTGGCGGAAGTGTCGAGGTCATAGTCGGGTACCTGCCGTGTGGTAGATCACGGGTGGTGACGCGGGGCGCACCGCGGAGGACCTGCTCCCCCCGCCCCGCTCGGGACCAGCGCCGCGGTCGAGCAGGCGTTGCCGGCGCTGTGCATCCGCTCGCGTCGGTCGAACGCGACCTCGCGCTGCGGTAGCCGGGCTCGGCCGGGCTAATGCCTAGATAGGCGGAGGGGGTGGGTGGCGCCATCGTACCCGGCTGGCAGTCGACAAGCGCGAGCGCGGGCAAGTGCTCGTCAGTCGGAGGGGCGGTGCTCTCGTGGCGTACCTGGAGAGGTCGGACGGCGTTGAGCAGGACGGAGCGCCTACTTCCCGGGGCGTCCACCCGCTGCTCGTCCTCCCGGCTCACGGGCGACGGTGAGCAGGTTGGCGTCCTGCCTGAATTAGAGCAGCGGAGGGTGAGGACGAGAGCGGCCCGGCACCGCAGCGGTGCCGGGCCGGAGGGCAGTCGGGCCGCGGTTATGACTGGCGACCGCCGGGCCGACGGCGGTTCGCGCCCCGGTTCCTCGACGCGGGCGTCCGCTGGGCCTGGGCGATGACCCGGACCTCGACGGCCCGTTGCTGGGCCGGCTGGGTGCAGCGACGGCGGGCGGCAGCGCGGTGGAGCTCACCGACTCGCCGCGACGGGTACAGGGGAGCGGGCGCCTCGGCGTCGGCCAGGACCGAGCTTACGGAGGCGGTCGAGGGGAAGTCGGTCCGCTTCCGGCGCTGAGCGATCACCTGGCGGAGGAGGTCGAGGAGGACGGGCAGGGCGAACCTGGCCGCCTTCATCATGTTGTCGTCAGAGCAGAGTGTTGCGAAGACGTGGAGCACGTCAGACCCCCAGGATTGTTGGACGCGGCCAGGCTGGCAGCGTTGCGTTGGCGTGTCCGGCCCGTAGCCGGCGGTGGGGGCGTGCCAGGTGGGCGCCCCCAGGGGTCCGAGTCGGAGTCGGCTCGGAGCCTTGCGTGTACGGGAGAGTTACCTCTGTCACTCGTGTGCTGACGGTTTCGGCAGGTGGGAGTGGTCGGACATACTGGGGGTGCTCCTGTTCGATGAGACGGGCAGTGAGGGGCCGGCTCGCGGAGCCTGAGAAACGACGCGAGCGGCTGGTTGATTCTGATGCCGGGGGTCCCCACCCTCGGCATCAGTCTTTGCTGGACCTGAAGCCGGTGTCCGGGTCAGGCCAGACGACCTCGATGGAGAGGCTGGTGCACAGGTCGAGCAGGTCCGGGTACGGCTCGGATGGCAGGATGATGCCCATGGACGCGGTGCCGCCCTGCCGCCAGCGGTAGTCCAGCAGTTGCCCGATCGCCTGGCGCACCGCGGTGCGCGCGGCTGAGGACTTCACCTCGTAGATGGTCTGGGTGGTCTCGTCGAACAGATCGACGAGACCACTGCCGGGTTCGTACGGCACGGGCAGTGCGAGCCGCGAGGTCCTGTGGCCGCGAGCGTGGAGATGGGCGATGAACCTTGCCACGAGCTCGGTTTCATGATTCCGCGAGGGGGCCCGAGTACCCAGGGCTTCGCCTAGGGGGCCGTTTCGCAGCCTTGCCTCCCGCTGGCGTCGAGCGATCTGCCCCGGGTCCACGAACGGCACGTTGTCGCCGCCGACCGGGCGCAGTCTGAAGTTGATGACTCGACGGGCCTGGCCGTGCCGGTCCACCTCGTCCGCGTAGTAGTAGGGGTTGTCCGCGGCGACTTCGAACTCGCCGATGTACTTGTAGAGGTGTTCACCGCCGACGCGGCGGGTGCCGCGGTCCTGGAAGACATGGACTCGCCGCCCGTCTTCTTTGTGGTGAAGGAGGGCCCGGTTGCTCTGGGTGAACTGCTGGTCGCCCTTCGCGCCTTCGCCCACGTAGTGGAGGGTGCCATCCGGCGACAAGCCGGGGGCGGGGCTGCCAGGCTCGGGGAGGCCGATGAAGACCAGGATGTGCTTCCCCTTGGTTGGCGAGATCCCGCCTTGCAGTCGGCCGCCGAACAGGTCGTGGACCTGGCGGCGGGTCAGCGTGGCGCCCGGCTGAATTGATTCATTCGTCATCTGCACCTCCTCCATGATGGTGAAGCTACCCCACTTGGCACTTTAGGTCAAATGATGACCTAAATCTACATCGCAACCTGGCCTTCCTCCGCTTCGGAATGGGCAAGTGCAGGTCGCCTCCGGAAATTCCCGAGCTCGGGCAGTTTGGAAGTGGCTTGGGTCACGCATCGCTGGCCGCCCGAGCCCACCAGCGGCCCACAGGCCCTCCCAGCCGGCGCGGGCCCGATCTCGCCGGTCGAGGACTGCGCGGTGGCCTCGGCGTGGAGAAGGGGAGTAGGCCTCGCACGTGGTCACCGGCGGGATCGCCCCGTAAGGGATCATGGGGGGTGGCGCGGGGGCGCACCACGGAGGACCTGCGCCCATGCCCCGCCCCACCCGGGCCCAGCGCGCCGCGATCGCCCAGCGGCGGGCCGACGCCGTCGAACTGCGTCTCGCCGGCGCCGATCCGCTGACCGTTGGCCGCAAGCTCGCCGCCGACCCGACCGTGAACTCGGATCGGATCGCCTACCCGTGCGGGTACGGCCACGAGCTGTACTCCAAGGGGCGCCCCGGTCCGGACGACGAGACGCTGGTGCGCTCGGTCAACCGGGACGTCACCGAGGCCCTCGACCGTCGGCTCGCCGCCGCGCAGGCCGATGTCGAGGCGCTTCGCGCGCTGGAGGACGCCCGCCTCGACCGGCTGTTTCTCGTCGCCTACCGGCGGGCGGTGCGCGACGGAGAACTCCAAGCGATCGACCGGGCTCTGCGGATCATGGAGCGCCGAGCCCGGCTCCTCGGCCTGGACCAGCCGGCGCGTACAGAGATCACCGGCCACGACGGCGGCCCGATTGAGGTCGCGGCGGACACCACCAGCGACGAGCTGGCCGCGCTGATCGCCCTGACCGACCCGGCCGCCGCCCGGGACGAGGAGTGACCGGGATCGAGGACCTGGTCGAGCGGTACCGGGTCCTTCCCGCCGAGCGGCGCCGAGCCATCGCCGCGCAGGCCTCGCCGGCGTTGCGTGCCCGGCTCGCGGCGGTCGAGCGCGACATCGCGCTGCGGCACTCGCCAGGCTCGCTCGCCGCGCTCCTGACCGACGGCCGGGAGATGCAGGCCGCGCACCTGGACCTGATCGACGACGCGTTCCGGCGTATCGCGGCAGGAGAAACGGTTCGCCTGCTGCTGACGATGCCGCCGCGGCACGGCAAGAGCCGGCGGGCCGCCAGGTGGGCGCCGTTGTGGTACCTCCTTCAGCGCCCGGACCACCGGGTCATGATCGCGTCGTACTCGGCCGACCTTGCGGATGATCACGGCAGGTGGATCAGGGACGCGATCACCACCTGGGGCGAGCAGCTCGGCGTCACGCTGCACCCGGGGTCGAAGGCGGCGAACCGGTTCGACATCGCGGGCCGGGAGGGTGGCCTGTTCGCGGCCGGTGTGGGCGGCGGCCTGACCGGCAAAGGCGCGAACCTGGCGATCATCGACGATCCGATCAAGGACGCCGCGGACGCCCAATCGCCCACGATGCGACGGCGGTTGTGGGAGTGGTGGCAGGCCGTTCTGCTAACCCGCGTCGAACCGGGTGGCAGCGTGATCGTCATCCAGACCAGGTGGGACGAAGATGATCTCGCGGGTCGGATCCTCGCGGGGGAGACGGCGTCCGACTGGACGATCATCGACCTGCCGGCCATCGCAGACAGCCCCGACGACGCGCTCGGCCGGAAGGTCGGAGAACCGCTGTGGCCCGCCCGGTACGGGAAGAAGGCGCTCGCCGGGATCCGCCGTGCCGTCGGCGAGCGGGTGTGGGCGAGCCTGTTCCAGCAGCGGCCCCGCCCTGTCGAAGGCGGGGTGTGGCGGCGGGCGTGGATCGACACCGCCCGGATCACGGCGGTGGAGTTCTCCGGTGTCGAGCTGGCCCGGGTGGTCGTCGCCGTCGACCCGTCCGGCGGCGAGAGCTCCGTCAACGACGAGACCGGCATCGTCGGCCTCGGCCTCGACTACCACGACCACCTGTACGTCGTCGCGGACGAGTCCGGCACCCTCGGCGCGAACGACTGGGGCCTCACCGCCTGCCGGCTCGCGCTGCGGCTGCGCGCCGACGCGATCGTGGTCGAGGCGAACTACGGCGGCAACATGGCCCGCCAGATCCTCGCCCAGGCGTGGGACCAACTCGCCCGCGAAGGCGAGACCCTCGGTCAGCTGATGCCGCTGATCGTCGAGGTCAACGCCAAGGTCGGCAAGAGGCTGCGCGCCGAACCGGTGGCGCAGCTGTACGAGCAGGGCCGGGTGCACCATGTCGGGCACTACCCGGAGCTGGAGGGCCAGATGGTGACGTGGGTCGCGGGGATGGATAGCCCCGACAGGATGGACGCCGCAGTGCACGGCATGACCGAGCTGGCGGGCGCCGGGCAACTCGACGCGCTCGCGCAGGGCATGGACGACAGTCGGCTGTTGGGCCGCCGGTGACCGTGGGACTGGAGGGTGTGCAGGGAGCGGTAGGGCCACCTGCACACCCCGCCGCGGGCCGCTCAGGCGTGACGCCACTTCTCGGGGAAGCCGGGAAGGCGGGCGGCGTCCTCGCACAGCGCCCGCCAGCACAGCCACGTGCGGTACCGGCCGGTTTCGGTGGTGTTGTCTCGGCTGCTCCGGAGGGCGTTGAGCCGGGCGTCGAGCCGCGGCCCGACCAAGATGGGCCAGTACTCGAAGCGCCCGTCGAGCGGCACCACCGAGGGGTCGTTCACCTTCTCCCGGAAGAAATCCGCGAACTCCTCGATGTCGGAATCGGTCAGCGTCCAGCCTTCCGGAATCTCCGGTGGGGCGGGAGGACTCTCGTTCCTCCACAGCACCTCACCGGTCGCGTGATCGACCGCGGTCAGCCACCGTTCTCGGGGAACGGGCCGGGTGGTGACGAACCAGGAGTCCGGGTCGGAGCCGGGGGTGTTCAGGTTGCGGCCCTCGGTCGAGGCTTCGAACCTGGCGATCAGCCAAGGGTGGACGCCGTACTCGGGGTGGACGGAGATGCGGACGTGAAGGCGTTGCGGATCGACCCCGGTTCCGCCGCCGTCGGGCCGGTCGGTGAGCCACAGCAGCGGGAGGTTGTCGAGCGACGAGGTCTGGTGGCTGAGAGGTTCCAGCTGGCCGCTGTCCTGTATCTCTGCCCAGCCGTCGCGGCTGGCGTAGTGGTAGATCACGGTGCTCAGTCTGGCAGTCCGGGGCCCAGGCGGAGGGGCCGCCGGCGCCAGGCCGGGCGGCCCGTAGGGTGGCGGGCATGCCGACCTCCTCCTCCGAACCCCGAAACGTCAACGACGTGGTTGAGATCCTGCTCGCCGCGCAGGAGACCGGCGACGCGGCCTGGTGACCGCGGCGTTGCAGTCGCCGGTGCTCCGGCAGCTGGACCAGCAGCATCGAGGGCTCGGCAACATCCACCTCCCGTACGCCTTCGCGGGACTGCTGCTCCGGGAATGCCCGCCGGGCTCCCGCGACCTCCAAGGGGTCCCGGACCTGCGCCGACTGGTACACGCGGCGACCGATGAGACGCTGCACGCCCGAGTGGAGATTGCCGAGGACCTGGGCACGCCGTTCGGCATCGCGGACGCCAAGGCCGAGGACGCCCGCTTCGTCGGCGCCATCCCGCTCGCGCAGGAGTTCGTGAGGCTCTGCCACCTCCAGCCGAAGGCCACCGCCGAGTTCGTCCGGCGGGAGACCCTGCGGTCCGCCTCCATGGTCGACGAGGTCTGGGGCCTCCTGTACGAGGCGTGTTCCGCTGTGCGGGGGTACCGCAGGTAGGGCGGACGTGCTACCGAGGCGAGGCGAAGACGGCGTCCCGCAAGACCTCGGCGACGGGCGTCCAGGTACCTCGTTCGTCCAGAGCGCCCGGCCAGTGCCCGGTCGGGTTGGTGGACAGCTGCTGGGGACGGTTGCCGGGCGTGCCGTAGGCCAGGGCCGCGACGGTCCGCAGGTCGACCTGCGAGCCGCGTGCCCGGCCAGCGTCATGGACCAGCCGCGCCATCGCCTGGGGGCCTGACTTGTCGAGTTCCCGCATCGTGGCCCGCACCGTGATGTCGTGGATGCCGCCGCGGCGGGTGAGACCGCCGATGACCGTGCCGATACTGGGGCCACCAGGTAGGTGCGCCTGTCGACCGGGCGCGGTGACGACGAGCGCGGCGAAGACCGCGAGGACGGTGCCCAGGGCGTTCTCCTCGGCGGCGATCTGGTGGCGGTCCTCGACTACCTGGGTGAGCGGCAGCGGAAGGCCTGCTTCGATCGCGGCCGGGTAAAGGGTGGACGGTTCGCCGCTCGCCCTGAGCCAGGCTCCTGGCATCGTCCCGTCCCCGGGGAGGGCCCAGCCGCGCGCCCGGGACACCCAGGGCCCGTCGGCGGGCGGCGTGGTGGCCAGGTGATGGCACAGCGTGCCCAGGTACGTTTCGTCGAGAGGGGAAGGCATCGAACTGTTCTCCTTCGGAGGGGGAGGTGGGGAGTGGGCGGCCGGGCCGTCGCCGTTCCCTCCTCGGGGTTCGTGACCCGGCTTGCACAATTCAGGCGTACGGGCCCGGCCGCCCGCCCAACCACGATGCCTGAGCGGCCTCGGGTGGGCGGAGAGACGGCCGGGCCGGGCACCGTATCCGCGTCGGGGCTCGGGACCCGGGGTGTAGTTCTGGGCGTGTTCCCGGTCCGGCCGTCCGTCCGTCCACCCGAGGTTCAGGCGGTTGTGGCTTCTTCTGCGGGGGCGCGCGGCCAGGCCGCGGCGGCGTCGAACTCGATGTCGTGGAGCAGGCAATGGTGCAGCGACAGCAGCAACTTGGCGTACAGGCGCCGCAGGGCGGCGTTGTGTCGGTCGCCGGCGTCGCGGCGCAGGTCCTAGTACGCCCGGCACTCCTTGGACTTCGTGAGCGTGGCGAACGCCCAGTGGTGCCCATAGGCGGCCAGGTGCTTGTTCGCGGAGATCCTGCGGTGCATGACGGTGCGGGATGATCCGGACGCCCAGGTGAAGGGGCGGGCGGCCGCGTAGGCGGCCATTCCCTTTCCGGTGGGGAAGCGGGCCGGGTCGTCGCCGAGTTCGCCGAGCAGGCGCGCGCCGGTGAGCGGGCCGATCCCGGGGAACGAGAGGTAGATCTCGCTCTGTGGGTGCTGGAGGAACAGGCCGATCGCGGCGTCGGTCGCGCACTCGACGTTCTGGCACGCCACGTTGACGAACTGGAGCGTCGACAGCACCCCTTGTCCGAGGGCGTCCTCCAAGGCGGCCGGGTTGCGCAGGACGGGCTCGCGGAAGAGAGCGTGGAGCCGCTCCGTCTCCGCGTCGAGGAGCCGGGTACGGCCGCCGCGTTCGAGCGCGGCGCGGATCTGCCGCCGGGTGAGGCGGGCCGCCGTGCCGCTGGTCGGTGCGAGCGCGATGATCTCGCGGGCCTCGGGGCGGAGCAGCCGGTCTTCCATGGTCGCCCAGGCCTGGACGGCGGCTGGGTGGACCTGGCGGAGCTGGGCGCGCAGCTGGAGGTAGTGGTACTGGCGGGTGCGGACCGCTCGGAGCTGGGCTCGGGTCAGGGCGCCGATGGCGTTGGCGTGGTCGGAGCTGCGGTGCAGCGGCCGGTGGAGGTGGCCGTCGGTGCGCAGGATGTTGGCGAGCAGCAAACAGTCCCCGGCATCCGACTTCTTCCGGTTGCCGGGGTTGATCCGGCCCCGGTAGCGGGCGACGGTCGCCGGGTGGATCGGCACGACGGGTTGGCCGTGCTGCTGGAGCGCGGAGACCAGCAGGCCGCGGCTCGCCTCGATCGCGATGGGCACGGCCTTGCGGCTGAAGGAGTTGCTGGCGCGCAGCCCGGAGAGGACTTTGAGCACCTCACGGACGCCGGCGGGCGTCGCCTCGAAACGGCCGCTTGCCACGAGTTGACCGGTGCGATCGACGACGGCGAGGTCGTTTAACTTCTCAGACCAGTCAATACCGGCATATAGCGATGCCACGATGCCCCCTTCGGCCAGCCGCCGTACGGGCCGCCCGCCGACACCATGGGGCCGCTGGCCGAATCACAGCTCGGGCATGGGGCGGCGGGCTCCCCGCCGGGTGGCCATCCGGAGCCACGAATGGAACATAAATGTTCCACCCGGGTCATGGCAAGCGCGACCCTGCGTGAGGCGGGGGAACTGGTGGGCTCAGCGGGCGAGTTGCCCGGTGATGATTGGGGAAGGCTGCGGGATTTCGCCGAAGTCCTCGTCATCGCAATCGACTGTCAACCTGTTGATGACAGCTTCGAGGGCGGCGGGAAGGCGGGGGCTGAGGCCTTCGTGGCAGCGGGCGAGTATGTCGAGCCGGACGTCGTCAGGCAGGAGAGGGGTGACGGTTCGTCCGGTGTGCGGCGCGGCGCGCGACTTGGTTGCCAGCTGCTCGGTCTGGCCGCGCCAGTGGGCGGCGTCACGGGTCTCGCCGAGGCTCAGATGGTGCAGGTGGAGCAGGTAAGCGGCGGTGGCGTTGCCGCCTCCGGCGGCGAACTGCCACCAGAACTGGGCGCCTTCGGGCCTGTCGGTGATGTGCAGCAGGCTGGCGAAGACGAGCGCGCCTTCGGGGTGGACCTGGTCGGAGTTGACGAGCCGGGCGAGGGAGCGGCCGGCCTGGGGTGCGTTGAGCACCAGAGCGATAGTCAGATTCAGTTCGTGGAAAGCCTGTTCGTGCTCCGAGGGGAAGGGTGGCGGAGCTGCCGTGATGTGGGCGGCTGCGGCGGGCGGGGCGGTTGTGGTGCAGGTGTAGACCCTGGCCGTGGGTGTACCCGTGCCCAGGTGGAGGGCGCGGGCGGGACTGTCGTGCCAGGAGAGCAGGCTGGGGTGTTGGTCGGCGGCGGGTCGGCTCACTGTTCTTCCTTCGACCGTTCGGCGAGGTCGGGCCGTCCGATGGCGCGGGCCAGACGGCGGCGGGCGTGGCGCAGATTTGAGCGATAGGTGGCCACGGAGGTGCCGAGGTAGGCTGCGGCCTCCTGGTCGTCCAGGTCGAGGCAGTACCGCAAGATCACGCAGTCGTACTGCTTCTCGGGCAGGTCGAGGATCGCGGTCATCAGGCCGATCCGCTCGGGCAAAGTCTCCAGGCTGATGCGGGCCTGGTGGCGGAAGTGGTCGATCACGGCGTCCATTGCCGCGGTCTGTACGGCGATGGGTTCGCTCTGTGCGGCACGCCAGTGCGCAAGGTGTTCCTTGAGGAGCCTCCAGGCGTAGGCGGCTGGGATTTCTTGGCGGAGGGCGAGGGCCCAGTTGCGGTGCAGATGTTCTTTGGTGGCGGCCACTACCAGTTCGGGGCCGTCGTCGCGATGGCCTACCTGGGTGCGGACGAAGTTTGCCCAGGCGCGCTCGTGCGTGGCGCAGAACGCGTCGAAGGTGAGAGTGAGGCGTGCACCGCCTGTCGTGCCGTTGGTGTCGTTCACGGCCCGGCCTCCCCTGAGGCCGCCGACATTGGGCGGCTCGTCCCGGTTGATCATGGTGGTGCCCCTCCCCGGACCGGATTCGGTCGGTGCTGGTACGTCAGGGGGAACTCGTGTCCCCTTGCCACACATGCAAGCGCAGTTGGGGCCCCTCGGTGCAAAGGAGGCGCAAAGAAGTTGACGGACGGTAATAGTATGACTACTGGACTGCCTGGCGGGTTGTCGGACCTGTGGTCCTGATCTGTTCACTGCGTCTCGACGTCAGTGTCGACCGTTCGGGCGGCTTCAGGGTTGACATGCAACGGCCCCGGGCAGGAACCGCTGGAGCATCCGCCGTGGCGCGCGCCACGGCGCGCAGCGTAGGTGAAGTCAGGACAACGGGGCTCGGGGGACGCGGTGGAGAAGCGCGATGACGAGGGCGACGAGATCGATCTCCAGCTCCACCTGGCTCACTCGGCCCGCATGTACGACTACTACCTGGGAGGGACGACGAACTTCGCCGCGGACCGCGAAGCGGCCGGCCAGGCGATCGCCGTATTCCCATCTGCTCGGGTAGCCGCGCGGGCCAACAGGGCTTTCATGCACCGCTCGACGCGATTGCTTGCCGAACAGGGCATCACGCAGTTCCTCGACATTGGCACCGGCATCCCCACGTCGCCGAACCTGCACGAGGTCGCACAGGGGGTCAATCCGCACGCCCGGGTGCTCTATGTCGACAACGACCCCATCGTGCTGGCTCACGCGCAGGCCCTTCTGCTGAGCAGCCCTAAAGGCCGGACTGTCTACCTCCAAGCCGATGTCGCCGACCCGGCCGCCATCCTCACCTCACCGGAGTTAGAACAGGCCATCGACCTGCGCGCGCCGGTTGCACTCAGCCTGATCGCCCTGCTCCACTTCGTCCCTGGCGACGAAGACGCCTCCCGCATCGTGGAGCACCTCAAGGAGGCCCTGGCCCCGGGCAGCGCCCTGGTGATCAGTCACGGGACCCCCGACTTCGGTCCAGCCGAAGCCGAGCGGATCACCCAGGTCTACGCGGCCGCCGGCACCGAGGTTCGCATGCGTACGCGGGAAGAGGTCGAGCACTTCTTCGACGGCTGGTACCTCCTCGACCCCGGTCTCTGTCCGACCCACAGATGGCGACCGGAAGGCGTTGAACTGGAGATCGCCGATGCCCAGGTGGCCGCCTACGCCGGGGTTGCCGTGAAGCAGTGACCTCTGCTGCCAAGTGAAGCACCTGCGGCACCGTCGGATGCAACCGTGGCCTAGAAATCCTGGACGCCGCACTATCCGGCCGCCAAGCTGCCGGCGCCATGCCTGGGTGAGGAAGGATAGGGGGCAGCGCCGTCCAGGTAGGAGAGGGGAGCGAGTGTCGCGCACGCAGCAGTCGACCGTGAGGTTCGTGGCCTCCGGGACTTGGCCTGACGTCGAACTCGTCGAGGACGCACCGCCCGAGGCGGTCGTCGGACTCGCCTTCGTGCGGCGCCTTCGCGACGCCCTGGCTGACCAGTCGTGGTCGGCGCGCGAACTCAGTCGCCGAGCCGGTGTCGCGCACACCACGATCAACCGCCTCCTGGCCGGCGAGGTGCTGCCCGATGTCGCGACCATCATCCGCCTGGAGGTCGCCCTGCGGATCGACCTATACCCGGCCGGGCTGTGGGCAGAGCTCGCCGAGAAGGCCCAGTAGGCGGCGATTGACGGACGGGTGCCGAGGCCGGACCGAGGATGTTCGTGTGCCCTGCTACCTTCTTCGGTCATGGGCCTGTCGTCTAACGTCCGTGAGCAGTTTCTGTCCGCCAGCAGATCTGCAACCATTCGCACGTCGTTGCCCGTTCCCCCACCAGGGAGGCCGTCATGAGCTCTTCCCCTTTCGCCGAGCGTGATTCTGCGGTGTTGCTCCATCAAGCCGTCGAGTCGCTCCGCCAGGGCAACCACCGTGTCGACATCGCCGTTCGAGGCCCACTGGCTGAGTGGCTGGAGGATGCGGCAGAGGGAGACGACGAAGGGGTGATCAGCCCTTACGCCGTGGCAGTGGCGGAATCGCTGTTGAGCGGCCCTTCAGCCGTCTGAGTTGTGGGGCGAGGTTTGGTGCCCTTCTTGTGGTGGGCGGGCCGGCGTAAGCCTCGCCGGTGGCAAGAACTCTGCCCACTTCGTGGCGGGCGGCGGATTGCTTGTTCTTCGGGCCGGGTGGCCGGCCCGGTCCGGGGCAGGTGGGTTTCGGCGCTTGCGCTGGTGAGCGGGTCTTCGTGTGGAGGTTCCTGAACCCAGGTCGGACGCGGGTGGGGGTGAGTTTGTTCGGTTCCGCCGACCGCTCCCAAGGGTGGCGGAGGTCGGCGACGAGCGGTCGGGCGAGGCGGAGCTGGGTGTGGGCGGCGATCACGATCCAGGTCCATCGGTCGGCCGCCGCCGAGTCGCGCAGGCGGGGCCGGGTCCAGCCGAGCGTCTGCTTGAGCAGGCGGAACGTGTGCTCCAGGTCGAAACGGCGGAGAAACGCTTGCCAGCAGCGGTCGAGGTCGGCCGCGGTGGCGTCGGTGCGCGACCACCAGAGCCAGACCGGCCGGTTCACCCCGCCGCTGGGCAGCTTCTCGACGGCCAGCCGGATGACCGTGCCCTCGATGACCGGCAGCGGCCCGTCGCAGTCGAGCCAGGCCGAGCCTGGGGTGGAGCTGATCCCAGGCCCAGCAGCGCGCAGAACTGCTGGACAGCCTTGCTGATGTCTCCGAGGCTGCTGCCAACCCAGCTGAGCGGCGCCTGCGCACCCGGGCCCGCTTGGCGCTGACCGCGATCGCGAATGCCAGCGCGGCGATCGGCCCCACCTCGCCCATTGCACAGGCCGTCACTGACTGGCAACACGTATACACCAGCCTCTTCTGAGCTCTGGCGATCTGCCCGCTGGTCGACCGCCGGGAGTTCGCCGGGCTGAGAGACTGCAGTGACCGAATTAAGCTTCGGGATGGCGTGGGGCTTGGTTGCCTGGGAGGGCAGCATCCGTGGGCCTGCGTGAGCTGATCATCGACGCGTGGTCGTGGCTGAACTACAAGCCGATCATGTCTCAGCCGCCACGGCGTGGCGTCGGGCCGTTCGGTGAACTCGCCTCCGGCTGGGTGCCGGCGGAGGACCTGCGGCGACTTCAGACGTACAAGGTTCTCATCGCGTACGACCAGAACCAGGCCGGGCAGGTCGCGTCTGCGGCTGGGGACGAGAACGGTCTCGACCGGCGCGAGCTGGGTGATCCGGCGAAGCTCAACGCGTCGGCGCTGGGGTACCTGTTGGGTCCGTCACAGTCCATCGTTGTGCCGGGTGCCGAAGGTGAAGGTGACGGCGCGCAGGCGGTGCCGCACGCCGCGCTTGCCCGGGACGTGCAGGACCGGCTGCGGGGCTGGGCGCGGCGGGAGCTGCTGCCGATGCGGATGCAGCAGTGTGAACGGTCCGCGGTGCGCTACGGCGACGGCGTCTACACGCTGGCCTGGGACGCGGCGGCGGGGCGGCCGCAGCTGCGCACGATGGACCCGGGCTGGTACTTCCCGGAGTGGACCGATGACGAGGCCGACGGCGGGGAGTTCCCTACGACGGTGCACTTTGCGTGGGAGTTGCCCGAGGACCCGGCCACCGGCCGGAAGGCGCGGATACGCCGGATCACCTACGAGTTGGGGCCGATCGCCGGCGTGACCAGGTCGGTGGTCCCTTCGAAGGGCGGCCCGCACCGGGAGTGGGCGGCTGGCAATGACGGGGAGGCGCTACTGCTGCCGGGGGACCGCGTGGACGCGGGCAGCGGCATGGTCGCCCGCACCTACCCGTGGTCGCCGGACAAGCCGTCGTTCACGACCTGCTACCTGACCGACGCGGAGTGGCTGCTCGAAGACCTCAAGGCCGGGCACAACGTCTACAACCTGCCCGCCGAGAAGGCGCGGTATCGGGTGCGGGGAGACGGTGAAGTTCTCCATGGCTTGGATCTACAAATCGACTTTGTGCCGGTCGTGCACATCACGAACTCGATTGTCGAGGTCGGGGAGCACTGGGGGCAGCCGGTGATCTCCCGCGTGATGCAGGCCCTCGATGAACTGGCAGCCACGGATACGGACTCCTCGGCCGCGTCGGGGACCACCGGGACGCCGATCGTCGCCCTGTCCGGGGTTAGGTTGCCGAAGGACCGCAGCACCGGCGCCCCCGTGCCGCTCAAGGTCGAAGCGGGCACCGTGTGGTCGCTGAACGAAGGCGGTTCCATGTCCACCCTCGATACCTCTCCGCAGCTGCGGGAGTTGCGCGCTCGCACCGACCACCTCCTTGACCGGCTCGCCGGGAACAGTCGGCTGACCGCCTCCGGCCTGGGCGTCGTGAAGCCGTCGGAGGTGCCGTCCGGCTATGCCCTGTCGCTGTCGCTGGGGCCGCTGGGTTCCCTGGTGGGGGAGATGCGGCTCGCCCGCGCCCACAAGTACCAGCTGTTGCTGAAGATGGCTGGGCGGCTCTTCCAGGCCGGACAGGTCGGCTGGCCCACCGGGGAGCTGCCGGCCGCTCAGATTGTGTGGGGCCCGCACCTGCCCACCGACAAGACGGAGGCCCTCGACCTCGCGGTGAAGGGCTATGAGGCCGGGCTGTTCAGCCTGGAGACCTGCGTGCGGATGCTCTCCGACGCCGGGTTCCCGATCACCGACATCACCGACGAGATCCGCCGCATCCAGGCCCGGGCCTTCGACGCTGCTGCCCGCCTGGCCGACGCGACCGGTGACACCGGGGTGGTCCGGGACTTCCTCGGCCTGCCCGCCGAAGGCCCCGCGGTGCCCTCTGTGCCGCTCGCAAAGGCTTTCGGGTAGAAGATCACTCCGGACGCCCCAGAAGGGCATTAGGGGGCCGCCTTGGCCCCCTGCGGCGTCAGCCGTGGGGGGTTGGGGGGTAGGAAGGAAGTAGGTAAGGAAAGGAAGGAAGGAAGGGGTTCCCCCGGGGAAACCCAGCAGGTTCCCCCGGGGCAACCTGCTGGGTTTCCCCGGGGGAACCTGTTGGGTCCCCAGGACGTGGGTTCCCGTGGGGGAACCCATTGCGGGTAGCGCCCGCCCGGGACCACCCCCTGGTTACACTGGTCACTGGCGCGGGGGTGCTGCTCCGGAGGAATCCGATGACTGCCAACCCGCCCGCCGGAGACCCGGCCGCCACGCAGACCCCGGCCAGTACCGACCAGGGCAGCGCCCTCATCACCCAGGACACCCTGTCCCGACTCCTGAGCCGCGAGAAGGACCAGGGCTCCCGCGCCGGCGTGAAGAAGCTGGTCGCCGACCTCGGATTCGCCGACGCCACCACCCTCCAGGCATGGGTGGAGGCGCAGCGCGCCGCCGAGCAGGCGGCCCTCGGGGAGGTCGAGCGCCGTGAGCAGGCAGCCGCGCAGCGCGAACAGGCGGCCCTTCAGCGCGAGCAGCAGGCCCTCGACCGGCTCCACCAGGCTGTGCGGCACGCGGCCCTGAGTCGCTTGGGCGCGACCGGCCAGAACCTGGACGACGCGATCCGTCTCCTCGACGTTGCCGCCGACGCCGACGAGCACGCTGTCGCCGACGCGGCGAAGCTGCTGGCCGACCGCCGCCCGGAGCTGTTCGGTCCGGCCTCGCCCACTACCGCGCCGCCCGCGCCGACCGGGTCGCCCGCCGGCGGCCCGCCGTCACGCGGCCAGGCCCCCGCGGTCAGCTCCGTCGGCCTGGACATGGCCAAGCGCCGCGGCTACCTCACAGCCTGACGAACCGACCGCACCCGCTCGTCTGACCCGGCAGCGAACCGGGACCAGGGGACCACGCCCCGCACCACCGACGTGGACGGCACCACCAGCAGGTGAGTGCGTGACCGCCAGCTCCCGCGAAGGCGATCACACCCTTGACCACCCAGCCGATCACCACCTCGGCGACGTACACCGCCGGACGCCCCTGGCTCGCGTCCACCCACGGCACCGACCAGACCGAGACGGTCACCGTCGACGCGTCCAAGCTCGTCGCCAACACCCACTACGTAGCCTCCACCGACTCTACCCAGCCCTACAGCCGGCTCCTGTCCGGCCTTGCCCTCGGCAAGATCACCGCGTCCGGCCTGTACGGGCCGTACGACCCGGCCGCCACCGACGGCCGCCAGACCCTCTGTGGCCTGGTCTATGACGAGGCCCTGTTCGCACCGGGTCAGACGCGGATCCCGTGCGCCCTGCTGTGGCACGGCGTCGCCCGCGCCTCCAAGATCCCCGGCGGGATCGACACCACCAAGATCACGGCGTCGCCCGGCGGCGCCCAGATCCGGTTCGTGTAGGGGGCCTGAGCGATGACGATTCAGGACCTCGTCAAGGGCGTGTCCGCGGCCGACCTCACCACCTTCGCCCGCGCCATCCCCTCCCCGTCCGACTTCCTGCTGACCAGCACCGTCTTCCCGGCCCTGGTCACCAATGAGGTCAAGTGGCGCATCAAGAGCAACGGCCGCAAGGTCAACACCGCCAAGTACCGCGCCTACGACTCCAGCGTGGCTTTCGGCGACAGGACCGCATGGGAGACCACGCGGGAAGGCCTGCTCCCCGCCCTGGGCCAGAAGCTCACCGTCGGTGAGCAGCAGCAGATCCTTCTGGAGCAGTCCCACGGCGCCGACCAGGACCGGCTGCTGGAGCTGCTGTTCGACGACGCCGAGAGGCACATCGAGGCCATTAGGAGCCGTCTCGAACTTGCCGCCGGTGACGTCCTGCTCGACGGCAAGTTCACCCTCGACAACGAAGCCGGTCTCACCATCGAGATCGACTTCGGAGTGCCCGCCGGCAACATGCCGGTGGCACCGAAGCCCTGGTCGGACCCGACGTCGGACCCGCTCGCCGACGAACTCGGCTGGCTGTCCTACCTGGACGACCTCGGCGCGCCCGAACCGGAGATGGTCCTCACCTCCAAGAAGGCGTTCTCCCAGCTCGCCCGCAACAACGCCTACCGGGCCGCGTACTACCGCAGCGTCAACCCGTCCAACACGCCGACCCGCACCCTGACCGTGTCCGAGGTCAACGCGGTGCGCAACGACTACGGCCTGCCGCCGGTCACCCTCTACAAGGCACAGGTCAACGTCGACGGCGCCGCCACCAAGGTGCTGCCCGACGACCGGTGGATCATGCTGCCGCCGGACCGCGCGAAGTGGGGCCAGACCCTCTACGGCGTCACCGCCGAGGCCCTAGTCCTCGCGCGCGGAACCAACCCCGAGATCGTCCGCGAGGACGCCCCGGGCATCATCCTCACCCGCGGCGTCACCGACGACCCAGTCTCCATCTGGACCAAGGGCGCGGCCGTCGCGATGCCGGTCCTCCACACCCCGGACTGCCACATCGTGGCCAAGGTCCTCTGATGCCCGAGCGGCGCCTCGCCTACGCCGTCCACCTCCAACACCCCGGCACCGGGGAGCACGTGGTCCTGCTGCCCGGCTGCATCCCGCCCCCGGAGCTGGCCGAACTCATCACCAACCCGGACGCCTGGCCGCACTCCAAGCACCCGGACGACCAGCACGCCCCGGGCCCCCAGGCCGACGGCACCCAGCCGCCGGTGAGAACCCCGCGGACCCGCAAGACCCGCACCGACTAGCCACCCACCTCACCGGCAGGACCGGCACCCCCACCACGCACCGGGGGTGCCGGTCCCGCCGCACCCGACGATCGGACCCCCACCCGTGGACCCCGCCGTCCTTGCCTGGCTGCACGCCCAGCTCGGCACCACCAACACCGACGACCTCACCGCCCGGTACAACCGCCTCGGCACCGCCCGCGCCGTCGCCGCCGAGGTCCTGGCCGAACGCCGCGCCGCGCTGCTCGCCGACCCGCTCCGCCTCGTCGTGGACGGCGCGGTCACCGTCGACCGCACCGCGAACCTCACCGGCATCGAACGCCAACTCGCCCAGATCCAGGCCATCCGGGGCCCGGACGAGACAGCGCCCGGAGACGACACCGCAGCGCACCTCGACACCGCCACCCTCGTGCCCGCACGCCGCACCCGGTGAACCACACCGCCCCGACCGCCGACAGCCCCGAGCGCGAAGACGAGGGCGGCGTTCCCTCCGAACTCGCGGCCGCCTGGGAGTACCTGACCGGCGCCCAGGCCGCCGTCCTCGCCGCGCTCTCCCAGGGCCGCCGCACCGCCCGACTGGCCGCAGTGATCACCGACTTCGCCGACGCGGTACGCATGTTCCACCACGCGGTGGACGGGGTGATCCGCGACTACGCGCACCACGAGGTCCCCCGGCTCTACGAACACGCCGCCCGGGACGCCGCCGCGAGCCTCGGCCGCACCTTCGCCTGGACCCCGGCCCACCAAGGCGTCGTGCGGGAGCTGACCGCCGACACGTACGGCGAACTGCTGCACCGTTCGCAGGAGGCCGTCCGGACGGCGGGCGCCTTTTACCGGTCCGCCCGGGCCGTGGCCCGCCACGATCTGCCGCTCCTCAGCGTCGACCGCGCAGGGTCTTCGGCCGCGGCCCGGGCCCTCGCCGACCGGCTCGCCGCGGCCTACCGCCTCGACCGTGTCGTCTACCGCAACGGCGCCCGCATGCCGGTGCGGGCCTGGGCCGAAGCCGCCGTCCTCGCCCGCTCCGCCGTTGCCTACAACGCCGGCACCCTCAATGCCGCACGCGAGTACGGCATCCAGCACGTCCACGTCTTCGACGGCTACGACTGCGGCTGGACCAGCCACACCGACCTGGACAAGGCCACGCAGATGCCGCGCACCGTCGAGGAGGCCGCCGAGTGGCCGATCTCCCACCCTCGGTGCAGCCGCACCTTCGGGCTCACGTCCGAGCAGTAAGCAGCGGTGCTCGCGCTGCCGATGGGGACGAGCGACAGCAGGCCGGGTCCGGCGGCCAGCGGGCGTGGTGGAGACGCCGCCGAGGCCCGATGCGAGAAGTTGCGCGCGTGGCCCCCGAGGGGCATCCGCCCGGTCGCCGTGACCGCAGGGCGTGAGCGGGGTTTCTGGCCCAACTGGCATGACGCCGCAGCCTTGTCACCGCCGTCCGTCGGCCGTACGGTCCAAAGGTCCACAGGATGTCGATGTACCTGACAGGCCGGCTGTCAGCGAGGGACGATGGCGACCGGCACAACTTCTCGCAACCTCTCGGCGATGGGGAAGGTCATGCGGCTACGGTTCATTGCGAAGGACCCGGAGAGCCCCGACGGCGATTCGCCGACGGTGTGGGTCGACGAGGAGAACTCGGACCTCGTGATCCAGGGGTGGACGGCCGATGACGGCACGGTCGAGGAGTGTCGGCGAACCGGCCGGATCCCGGATCACGAGGGCGTGTTCAGGGTGCCCGTACGGATGGTGCGGGCGTTGAGGGAGGCGTGCGATGTCGCCGAGCGCGGCGCGGATCGAAGAGCTGCTGACGGCCACGGTACGGACGGCCGTTCACCTGGAGATGCGTGACGGATACACGCAGAACGACCCCGCACTCGACGCCTGGAGAGCAGGACACCGGGCCGACCCAGGCGACCGCTCCTCGTGGTGGCGGCCCTGGCTCGAGGTCATCGCCGAGGCCGTCGGACGCGGAGTGGAGATCCGGCGGGCCCGAATCGTGTCGACGCCTCCGAGCGAGTACATCCGCTACGAGTACGACGTGACGTTCCCGAACGTGGCGGCCGGCGAGCAGGTTCGCTGGCTGCCGCGCCGGGACGCGTCGTTGATCGCCTTGCCCGGCAACGACTTCTGGCTGTTCGACGACCGCCTGGTGCGCTGGGGCCACTTCAACGGCGACGGCGACTCCCTCGGCGGGGAGCTCACCGACGACCCTGCTGCGGTCGCCCTGTGCTCGCGGGCGTTCGACGACGTCTGGACCCGCGCGCTCCCGCACGACCAGTTCACCCTCTGACCGGCAGCGAGGACCCACGCCCAACACCAGCTGACCTCCGTGCCCTCCTACACCCCATCCTCCAGCGTCATCGCCGCCCGCAAGGCCCTGGCCGAGCGGCTGCGCGACCTGCGCCGGGACGCCGGAATCACCGGCCGCGAACTCTCCCGACGCTGCGGCTGGCACCCCGCCAAGACCTCTCGCATCCAAGACGGCAAGGCCGCCCCCTCCGACGACGACATCCGCGCCTGGTGTCGGGCCTGCCAAGTACCCGACCAGGTAGACGACCTGATCGCGGCATCCCGAGCCCTAGAGTCCATGTACGTCGAGTGGCGACGCCTGGAGAAGACGGGCCTGCGCCACGCCCAGGACTCCGTCCTCGACCTATACCGCCGCACCCGGCACTTCCGGGTGTACGCCCACCGCGTGGTGCCCGGGATGCTCCAGACCCGCGAGTACACCCGGGCAGTCCTCACCGCGGTGCAGCGCGCCCGCAACACGGCCGACGACGTCGACGCCGCCCTCGACGCCCGGATGGACCGACAGGCGATGCTTCACCGCAGCCGGCGGCGCACCTTCGCGGTCGTGATCGAGGAATCGCTCCTCCACGGCGGCGTCGCCGACGCCGCGACGATGGCCGGCCAGCTCGGAACCCTCATCGAGTTCAGCGCCAGGCCCACCGTGAGCCTCGGCATCATCCCTATCCACACCGGTCGACGCCGCTCCCCGGCCGAGGACTTCTACATGTTCGACGACATGCAGACCTCCGTCGAACTGATCAGCGGCCACCTCCGACTGACCCAGCCCCACGAGATCGCGATGTACGCGAACGCGTTCGCCACCTTCGCCGAGATGGCGCTGTTCGGGCACGCGGCACGCCACAGGATCGCCGCCGCGCTCAAACGCCATCGGTGACGGCACGCAACTACTCGCAACGTCGCTCCATCATGCGCGACCTCGCCGCTACGGTCGACTACGACTTGGCTTCCCGTCGACACCACGACGGGCAGCTCCGGCCCGCAAGGAGAAAGCCTGTGACGTATCCGTGGGGCGCCGCAGCTCGGCTGGAGGCCGGTGGACGGGGTGTGCTACGCGGCAAGTGCGCCGCGGCCGTTGGGCATTCCTCTGGTAGATCGGCGAGGGGAGGGGGTGGAACAGTAGGCCCGGTCCGGCGCCCGCCGGCTGCGCCGGACCGTGGACCGCCTGGATCGGCTGCTAGACGGTTCCGAAGTCGAAGTCGTCGGCTGCCACCGTCCGGATAAGAAGAGCATAGGTCTCCGGGGTGATGGCCAGCGCCGGTCCTTCAGGATCTTTCGAGTCTCGGATGTAGATGACTGATCCGGCAGCGGCGACTTCAACGCAGTCTCCATTGCCGCCGCTGTAGCTGGACTTCCTCCACGCGACCTGCAACGTTGTGGAGTTCGGCACGATGCTCACTTCAACCGGTCTTTCTGCTCAGCGATGAAGTTGAGGGACTGTCCGACGGGCCACGCTTCGGCAGCGACCTCGCGGAACGCCCGGTCGAAGACACTCACCCGTTGTGGGTCTTCGACCCACTCGCTGCTCAGCAGACCTTCGAGTAGGACGACGTCGAATTCACTGCCAGGGAATCCTAGGATGGAGAACGGCCCGGTCATGCCCTGGTGGACACCTGTCTCAGTGGGCATGACCTGGATGGTGATGTTCGGGAGGACGGCGAGTTCCAGCAACTTCTCCAACTGTCCACGCATGACTTGCGCTCCGCCTGCGAGACTGCGGAGGGCAGCTTCGTGGATGACGGCCCACAACTCCAGCGGCTTCGGCTGGGTGAGTACGGCCTGCCGTTCACGCCGGACGCGTACCCGCGCCTCGACGTCCTCAGGTGACGCCCCTATGGCCAGCCCGTTGATGGCAGCTCGTGCGTAGTCGGCGGTCTGGAAGAGTCCTGGGATGAGTTGGACTTGGTAGGTACGGAACGAAGTCGCCGAGGACTCCAAGCTGATCTGGTCAGCCAGCCACGGCGGCAAGATCTCCTGGTAGTTGAACCACCAGCCTCGTTTGTTGCCTTCCCGGGCGACCGCCACCAGCGATTCACGGAGTTCGTCGTCGCACTCGTAGGCCCGGGCGATCTTGTCGACGTCAGCATGCTTCGCCGGCGTCTTGGCCAGCTCCAGCCGCGAGAGCTTGGCCATGGTGATGCCTGTGAGCTGCTCGACAGCGTCCAGGGTGAGGCCTCGCGTCTCGCGTAGCTTCCGCAACTGGTTGCCGAGTTGGCGTTGCCGAACCGTGGCTGCCGCCATCGGTACCCCTTTCTCGGATCTGGGCCATCAAGTGGTCAGTTTGCCCTCTGCATCATGCCAATCGCCAGCCGCACCTAGGCGAGCCATGCGAGTCGCCATGCCGTCGATGAGAATTCTCAAATTTGGCAGGCGCACTTGTCATGCCGCACATGCAGCTGCCATCCTCGGTGTCACGGATCGCAAACCATCGCCTCCGGGCGGTGACCCGCGATCGCGCAGTTGAGCATGTCTAGATCCAGAGCGGGGAGCCCCATTCACCTCGCTGGTGGCCGCCAGGGTCGCCTCCCCGGAAACGCCTTCAAGCCGCCCATGCTGGCCCCGGAGGGAACTGCCATGCACCATCGCGTCTTACAGATCAAGACCCCGCTGAGAACCGCCGCAGCAGGCGCCGTCCGCAACCTGCTCCTCGAACGAGTGAGAAGCTTCGACGGGGTCACCCTCGATGACGACCAGGCGTACGCCGTCCGCCTGTGCACCTCGGAGTTCGTCGACAACGCGCTGAAGTACACCGACGCCGACCCCCACGCCGAGCTGACCATCGACGTCGACCTGGACCCCCGGCGGAGCCGGCTTCGGATCACCATCACCGACCCCCGCCTGACGGTGCCAGACATGGGGAGTCGGGACGAGGACCTGACCGCCCTCGGCGGCCGAGGGGTCACCGTGGCGATCGGCTACGCCGACGACGCCGGTTGGCACCAGCGCCGCGACGCCGGGGGGAGCCCCACTGGCTGGTCCGTCTGGTTCGAGGTCGGCGTGGAGCTCGATTCGCGGGTATTCGGCGAGGTCACCGCCACCCCGGCGGAAGTGCCACTGGAACCCATCCCGGCCCCGATACCGGCCCTGCACGTCGTCTCCCTGCTCGGCCGCGGGGGTACGACCAGGTTCCACCGACCCGGGCGACGCCCCCGGAGGCGCAGCGCCGCGTAGCCCGCGGCCCGCATGCTCGGCGCGTGCCGGACGTGTCGAAGCTCCCGGCTGGCCTCCGCTCCCGCCGGTAGGCCAGTCGGGCCCGCGGCCCCTGCCCGTCAGGGTCCGCGCAGCGGGGCCGACGAACGACGACCCCGGCGCCCGCGCTGCCTGTCCAGCACTCGAACAGCGGGGCAGACAGCGGCTGTCCGGCCGCCTCATGCCCTCCCGGGCGAGGGGGCGGTCGGGCAGCCCCCTTGGATACCTCTGACGGAAGGTCCACGATGGTCACCCGGATCGCGCCGCACGTGCTGGGAAGGCGCTGGCTCGCCGGCGTCAGCAGCACCCCGTGCACGACCACCGACCTGTGGAGGAGTGGCAGCCTCGCCCCGGTGCAGCTCAGCTGTCGGTTCGACGCCGTCCTGGTGGCTACTGCCTTCATGACCCAGGCAGTGCTCGCCGAGCTGGACGAGAGCGGGGTGCCGCCCGGTCCAGTGCTCTTCAGTCACGGTGACCAGACCAGTTGCTGGCTGGTGCCGGTACGTCCCGGCGCGGACTGGCAGCTGCGCGGCACCGTGTTGTTCACCGAGCCCGAGGACGGCGGTGAACCCCCCTCGGTACTGATGCCGGCTCCCGGGAGCGGTCGGGTCTGGGGCATGCAGTGGCTGGTCGACCCGGACGGCTCGGGCAGGCTGACCCGCCACCGGGATCTGGCCGTCGCGCTGCGCCGCGCGCGGAGGGCTCTGGAGTTCGGCGGACGGCGGAAGGATCCCGACCGCGCCCTTGTGAGCGGAACCAGCCCTTTACGCCCACGCGGCCACTCTGGCCGCTGCCACAACTCCCCTTCATAGAGGTAGAGATGAGATCGAAGTCCGTCGTTCCAGCCCGGCTCCTGGGCCAGGTGATATCGGGTATGCGCTGGTTCAGCCGTCGCACCGCCGACCCGGCAGCGACCTGGGCGACCTGGGCCAGGGGCGAGGCCGCCCCGATACCCGTCGGCACCGGCTTCGTCGTGGTGCGACTCCCGGGCGACCTCGGCGCCGACGTCTTCACCGACCTGTCAAGCGCCGTGGCGGAACTGCTCGGCCCGGTCCTCGCCAACCACTCCACCGTCGAAGTCTTCTTGCCGATCGCCCCGGCCTTGTGGCTGGGACCCGACGCGGAGCTGATCGACGGACGCAACGCATCGGAGCGCACGATCAAGTGCCCGCCCGTCGGCCGGGAGGCCGAACGCAGACGCTGGCTCTCTCCGCCAAGGCGCTGCCCCACACCGATCCGGTGCTGACCGAGCCCTACCGCCTGGCCGCCGCCCTCGACCGGGCACGCGAACGGCGCTACCCGGCCAGCGCCTGAAGACTCGTTGTGAGCCGCCGGAGAGCCGACGGCCGGTGCCGGGGAAACGCCGCCGCCGCTAGGTCGGCAAACCGGTGGCTGTCACCACCGGCCGCGGCGGCGGACCGGGGTGGAGGCTCGCGCCCCGGGCAGGGCAGGCAGGACCACCCACACGGGGCGCCGAGGGCGACCCCTCCAGCCGGCAGGCGACCTACCAGTTCAGCACAGACCCAAGGAGACACCGGTGTTAGGCAGCAGCAATGCCGTCAGCGCGCTGCGCGCCCTGGCCGCCCACCGGCTGGACGTGCCGTTCGACGCGGACGGCGTGCCGCAACTGTCCTGGAGGGGCGCGCTCGACCGCATCGCAGCCGAGCTGTCCCGTACCGGCGTCCCCCAGTTGGAAAACCCGTCGGCGGAACACCTCGCGGAAGCCCTGGAAGATGTGGCCCGCCGTCTGCGTCGCGGCAGCGGCGGAGAATCGGGCCCCGCTCTGCTGGACATGATGGCCTCCGAACTCCTCGACGCCGACGCGGCGTTGAGGAAGGGGGAGTACCCGGTGGCGCTGGACCTGGCGCGCCGCGTGTGCGCGGTGATCGTCTGCTTGGACGAGATCGCCACCCACACCGCGGCGCCGAGCGCCGGGCCGGCGCTCCCCGGTGCGGGACAGGCGCATCTTCGCGTCGTGGAGCACCGCGTGCCGTCGATCCCGACGACGTCCCCGCCCGCACCGCAGACAAGCGCACGGCTACCCGAACTTCCTTGGCGCGGAGGAACACTGGTGGATGTCGTGCTGGGCAGCCACCTGCGACACCTGCGCGAGTGTCAGGGACTGGCTCGGGCCGACGTCACTGCCCGGCTGCCCGCCTGCCTCCAGGGCATCGACGTCGACGCCCTGGAGGCAGGGAGCAGCCCGGTCCTGCGCGAAGCGGCGGCGGGCGGGCGCCTGGCCGACGTCCTTCACGCCTACGGCACGGGGGCGATCGCCGCAACAGACTTCGAGCACTGCGTCGCGGCCAACACCCGGACCAGGCATGGGTACTTCATCGACCGCGGCCCCGGCCGGGCGCACCGCTACCAGCTCTTGGAGCATCAGGCCTCGTCCATGCTGCTGGCCGGCTCCCTCCTTGTTCCGGCAGCTGTACGGGTGCCCGCATACGAGCAGGCCGTCGCGCGAAAGGAGGCCTCCCGGGTGCGGGTCGCGGACAACGCCGCGCCCCGCGCGGCAGCGCCTGTGTCGGACCGGAGCTGCGCCCTGTGTCAGGCCTACCGTGCGGACCTGCTCCACGGCCCGCAGGCGGCGACGGCGTGGCTCCGGCAGGTGGGCGCCGTGCGGGCGGAAGCGTTCGAGGGCCGCCTGCGCGCCCCGGACGCCCCGCCCACGACGGTGCTCCTCGACTCGGACCTGCTGCGCCGCCCCGATGACGAGCCCGGTGTGCACGCCGCCCAGATGCTCCACCTCGCCCACCTGGCCCGCACCACCGCCCTGCGGGTGCGTGTCCTGCCCCCGGCCGCTGGCGCCGTGCTGACCGCGGACACCGCCGAACTCGCCTTCCGTGACGGCCGGATCGTGACAGCGGTCTGGGGCCTGGTCGACATCACCTACCAGCACGGCGACGACCTTCGCCCGCACATCGCACTGGACCGCGCCCTGCCCCCCGCGGAGAGCGTCCGGCTGCTGGAACGCGCCGCTGCCGGAGACCTCCCCCGGAGGGCGCGATGGTGACCCACAACTCGATCACCGGCGCCACGGTGCTCGGCGCGGCCGTCCAGGCCCAGACCGTGTACGGCGGCATCACCCTGCACACCCCGCCCCCGCCCCCGCCCCCGGTACCGCGCCAACTCCCACGCCGGCGCCCCCTGGTCGACCGCCACAACCTCACCACCGCCCTCGCGGACCTGCTCGCCCAGGACGACCCGCAGCCCGTGCTGATCACCGGCCCGGCCGGCATCGGCAAGACCACCCTCGCCCTCCACGCCCTGCACCGGCACGGGCACCCGCCTGGTGGACAGCTGTACGCCGAGCTCGGCGCCCACGGCACCACCAGTCCGGCGCACCCCGACGACGTCACGGCCCGGCACCTGCGTGCCCTGGGCATCACCCAACCCCCCACCGACCCTGAGGAGGCCCGCGCTCTGCTGCGCACCCTGACCGCGACCCGGCCGGTGGCAATGCTGCTCGACGACGCCGCCTGCGACGAGCAGGTGCGGGCACTGCTGCCCGCCGACGGGTCGCCGGTCATCATCACCTCCCGGCTGCTGCTGCCCGGCCTACTGGCCGACGGCGCCCACCACCAGGTGCTCGGCCCGTTGCCACCGGACGCCGCCCACCAACTCCTCGCGGCCACCGCCGGAGCGGCAGGCAAGGCGTTCGACCTCGCGGCCCTCGCCGAGGACTGCCGCGGCGTGCCGCTCGCGCTCGCCCTGTCCGGCGCCCACGTGGCCGCCGGACACCCCCTTACCCTCCACGCCGCCTCGGCGGCCGCCCCGTTGGAGAGCACCGTGACCGCAGCACTCGACCAGACGTACCGGGCCCTGGCCCCGGACACCAACCGCCTCTACCGGGCACTCGGCGCGTTGCCGCTGCCCGGCAGCCGGATCGACCCTGAGATGGCGGGCGCCGCCACCGGCCTCGACCCGTCGGCCACGATCGGCCACCTCACCGAGCTCGTGGCGGCCGGGCTCGTCCGCCCGCCCGGCGGCGGTGAGACCGGCGGGCACTACGGCTTCGTCACCGCAGGCGGGCGCCGCCACGCCGCCGCCCTGGGCCGACGGGCAGGGGACAACGACGAGATCGACACCGTCCGCCGCCGAGCCCTGGACTGGCTCGTGGCCGAGGCCCACACGGCCTCGCGAACCCTGCACCCCTTCCGGCGCACCGTCGAGCCGAACCTGCGCTACCCCCCACCCCACCGCGCTGCCCTCGCCGACAAGCAGGCGGCCCTGACCTGGTACGCGCGGTGCGACACCTACCTGCGCCCCGCCCTGGAGAGCGCCCACAGTCACGGCCTGGACCACGTCACCGTGCATCTCGCCCACGTCTGGTGGCCGTGGCTGCTGCGCCAGCGCCCCTACACGCTGTGGAAGTGGACCTACGACCGTGCGATCCCGGCCGCCCAGCGCCTCGTTCAGGCGTCGTCGGGCCCCGGCCGGTTCCTGCTGCGCGACTTGTTCGGCGCCCGCGCCACGCTGCGACGGGCGATGGGCGACCACGACGGCGCCGTCGAGGACTGCGGAGCGGCCCTCGCACTTGCCACCGAGGACAGGGACGACGCCGGCCAGGCCCAGCACCTGCACGACCTCGGCCTCGCCAACCACGCGGGAGGCAACCCGGGACTCGCCCGCGTCTACCTGACCGAGGCGCTGCGTCGGCGCACCAGTCTGGGTCACAGTCGCGACACTGCGGTCACCAGGGTGGCGCTCGCCCTCGCCCACCACGACCTCGAAGACGATGACATCGCGCTCGGCCACCTGCGTGGTGCCCACCGGGAACTGGCCGCGGCGGGCGACGGCCTGAACGCCGGCCGCGCCCGGGCGTGGGAGGGCCGCATCCTCGCGGGCCGGGGCGACTTCGCCCCGGCGGAGCGTGAGTTCGCCGAGGCGATGAACCTGTTCGTCACCGAGAACGCGCGCCCGTGGCAGGGCCGTGTGCTGCTGTGGTCCGGCGAACTGGCAGGCGCACAGGGTCACCTGGAGCAGGCCGTCGAGCTGCTGCGTTTCTCCCTGCGGATGTACGCGGGCAGCCCGTCCGATCTGAAGGCCGTCGACGAGGCCGCCCAGCGGATCGGAGTGGAACTGTGACCGCCCTCTCCGCCAAGCGCGAGGCGGTGCACGGCCGGGCCTGCCCGTTGTGCGGTGCCCGCGTGAGCGTCTCGGCGGTGCTGCACGAAGTGCTGTGCCTCATGGCGAGCGGGGCATCGAACGCGCAGATCGGAGGGGGCCGGGGCGAGGCACGCGGGGGCTATCTCGTGCGCAGGGTGCTCGCCTGTCTCGGGGCCTCACGGCGTGCCCACGCGGTCGACCTCGCCTGCCGGCTCGGCCTGGTGGACATGCCGGCGGAGGTCCGCCCGCCGTATCAGGGGATCCCTCCCCACCTGCGGGCTTCCGCGGTGCTGCTGGCGAGCGGTCTGTCGTACAGGGAGGCCGCCGAGCGGCAGGGCCGTAGCCCGTCCGCCGTGAGGGCGGACCGGCACCTGCTCTACGGCCGCCTCGGCGCCTCCGGCGGCGCCCACGCGGTCTACCTCCTGCACGCTCTCCAGAAACTGCCGGCAGGCCACCCGTGCGTGTGCCTCAAGTCCCCGGGGCGGAACAGCCCGGAGAAGCAGTGGTGCCCGCCGCCGAGACGGGTGCACGGGGGTGACGCGGGCCGGTGACCCCCTTCGCACCCGCGTGTCCACCTGTCCGATGTCGCAACCGCCACCCATCCCACTGACCCCTGACTCCGGAAGGTACTGACGTGACTCCCGACGAAAGTTGCGCTGCGGTCATCGTCGCGGCCCGACGCAACGGCCTCGATCCGCGTGGCGCAGCCCTGATCCAAGCCGGCCCCCACCACACCTGGCGCCTGCCCATGTCCGGGGCTGTGGCCAAGGTGTGGGCCCCGGGTACCGCTGTCGAGGAAGCTGCGAGGGACACCCGGATCGCGCGGTGGCTGCTGAGCAACGGGATCAGGGCCCCGCGGCCGGTCGGCAACTCCGCCTACCCGCTGACCGACTCCAGCGGCCGGTACCAGCTCCAGGTCGGCTTCGCCGAGGACCTGGGCGACGGCGAGGCCAGTTCGGCCGACCTCGCCGAGGTCCTGCGGCGCCTGCACGGCCTGGCCGTGCCCCGAGACCTGGGCCTGACACGGTTCGACCCGTGCCGGGACCTGGTCGGGCGCCTGCGGGACCTGCCGCGGGGCACGCTCTCTCCCGAGCAGGAGCGGCACCTGCGCACGGTGCTGGCCAACACGCGCACGGCGTGGCGCGCCGCACCGTGGGGCCCGCTGTGCGTGATCCACGGCGACGCGACCCCCTCGAACTGCATCGCGACACCGCACGGTGCGGCGCTGATCGACTTCGAGCGCGCCGCGACCGGACCCAGGCAGTGGGACCTGGCCGCCGCAGCGTGGGCCCGTGACGCGTACGGCGTACCGCCCGAGAGGTACGAGGAGTTCGCCTCCTCCTACGGTGAGGACGTCACCTCCGACGCTGCCTACGGCCTGATGAGTCCGGTCTTCGCGATCTCGGCGTGGCTCTACCTGGCCGAGTGCGCCCGCACCGAGCCCGATCTGCGCGAGGAGGCCGACCGGCGCCTGGCCACTGTCCTCACCTCCCCCCTGCCGCCCGCCCCCTGGGGCTGGCTGCCCGCCTCCCGCGTCCTGACGAAGGCCGCACGGTGACCGCGGAGAACTCGCAAGCGACGCCGATCGTGGGAGACCGCGCGCGGGACCTCGTCGCCCGCACCGGCCTGCCCGTGCTGCTGCTGGCCGACCTCTCCGGCGAGCCGACCCTGACCGCCGGCACCGGCGACGACCCGCCTCGCTACATCTCCACCACCGCGCTCTACCAGGGCGGCCTGCGTGCCGAGATCCATGCCCCCGGCGGCCCGAAGCCCGAGCAACTCGTGCGCGCGGCCCTGCCCGGCGGCTCGAAGACCAGCACCGGCTACCTCGCCACCCCGGGGGAGATGACGCTCGCGGTGGAAGTGGGCCACGACGGCCTGCTCGCCCGCGCCGCCGTGTGGCGCGGCTGGACCCTCCTTCAGCTCACCGAAGCCGGAAGGTCCAGGCTGCCGGGCCTTCGCCTGATCGGAGCCGACTCCCTGCCCACCGGCCGCCCCGGCCGCATCGTCACCCTCACCTCCGACTCCTGACCGAGAAGTGGACCACGATGACCGACTTCCAGTACCGCAACGAAGCGCACCTGGAACCGGCCGAGTTCGGCCGCTTCGCCGGCCTGATCGAGGCCGCCGCCCAGCACGTGGCCGACCTGTCCGCCTTCGCGCTGCCTCGCCGCATCGTCGTGTGCGCCGTCACCCCGGACGTGTACATCGCCAGGCAGGTCGAGCACAACGTCGCCGTGACCCGCCTCGCCCTGGCCACCCTGCCCGCCGGCTCCACCGCCAGCGAACTCTCCAACAGCCTGGTCGACAGGGCCCGTCGAGGGGCCTCCACGCTCGCGGCGCACTACTACCCGACCTGCCGCGCGACCCTCCTGCGGCGAGATTCCGGCACCCTCGACCTGACCTTCATCCCCGAGGTCTACGACCAGCACCTGCACCCCACCGGCCGCCAGCTCGTCACCCTCTTCGCTCACCAGCTGGCCTCCCTCGCGCAGTACGAGGCCTACCCCGAGCTGCTGTTCGCTCAGGTCAGGTGCAGCATGCTGGACGCCCCCAAGCTCCTTCCCGAGGCGCAGCGCCGCAGGCCCGTGGTGCTCACTCCGGGCTACAGCCAGCACATTGAGCGCCTCGTCTCCAAGGCCCTGTGCGGGCAGGCCGTGGTCGGGGCCCTGCCCGACGAGCCGCCGCCCAGCGACGTCTACCGGGACCTGCGAGCGGACCTCGCCAGCCCGGTGTCCTCGCGGCAGGTCGACGAGAGCGAGGCCTTCGTCGTGGCCCTCCTCGGCGCCGGCGGCAACCCGCTGCTGCGTCAGGTTCTGGGCCGAGAGGACCTGTACCCGACCGCCGCCGACCTCGCGGATCCCACGCGGTGGCTCACCCGCCACGAGGCGGCCGTCGCGGACGCCACCGAGAACGGCAGCGACACCGCAGGCGACGGATAGGACGTGAACCTCCGAGCCCGGTGCCAGATCCAAAAGAGGCCCGGGCCGCGCACCCAGCCCGGGGCCCCGCCGGACCGCCGACACCACGGCCGCCTTCCCGGCCGCCCTCCATCCCCCGCCCCAGGCCTGCTGCCCGGTTCGCGGCGCGCTGCCCACCTCGCCGCGCTTCAGCTACCGGGCCCGCCACCCCGCTCACCAGAGGAGTACACCCATGATCGACCGTGCAACTCCCATGACGCCTCTCGCAGTCGAACGGCTTCGGGAAGCCCTGCGGCTCGCCGTTCCGGGCTTCCCGGACACCGCAGCGGACGAATCGGACCTCCTGCTGACCGACCCGCCCGCCCTTAGGGCACACCTCGAAGACCACCTCGCCGACGGGTCCGGCCGGGTGCGCGTCACCGGCACGCTGGACCGCCGCCTGATCCTGATCGAGCGCCTCGACGGCCGCTGGGTCGTGGCGGACCTGTCCGGAGAGCCGCACAGCACCCGGGCCTGGCCGACGCGCCTCGACGGGCACCTCTCGCTCGACGACGCCGGCAGCTGGCTGACCCTCGCCACCCTGGACGACGCGGCGGCCCAGTACTTCACCAGGCCCACCGTCACCATCACCGCGCTCTACCACCCCGAGACCTTCCCCCTGCCCCGATTTCCGCTCGGGATCTCCGACCTGGCCAGGGCCGCCCGATCCACCCTGCTCGGCGAGGTCAGGCTGCTGGACATGCAACTCGGCGTCACCATGGGCGACCTGATCAAGGACATCGGCAGCACGCCGCCGGACATCCTCGGCATCTCGGCGACCTTCGGGCAGCACGACCTGCTCACCGAACTCCTCGACGCGGCGTTCCGGCTGCCGAACCCGCCGCTGGTGATCGCCGGCGGCAGTCTCACCGTCCGCAACGAGGCCCTGCTGCTCCAGCAGTACCCGAACCTGCTGATCGCCCGCGGCGCCGGAGAGTCCACGATGCAGGACCTGTTGGCCCACTGGCACGGCGAGCTGGACCGCGAACAGATCCAGGGCATCGGGTTCACCGGCGCCGCCCGAGGCGGCGGCTTGCAACTGGCCCGCCGCCGGACCCCGACCACCCCGAACCGGGCGCAGACCGACATCCTGCCCGAACTCGATCTGCTGGCGGCCACCTTCCAGCACGACGGCGTCGCCCAGCTGGAGTGCTCGCGCGGCTGTATCTCCGCCTGCTCGTTTTGCCCGCGCGGCCACAAGGGCCAGTGGTCGGGCGGCGAACCGTCCGCTCTGCCGTGGCTCCTCGGCGAGATGAGCGACGTCTTCAACCGATTCCCGCATCTCTCCCGCACGATCTACAGCGTCGACGAGGAGTTCATCGGAGGCGCCCCGGACGCCGTACCGCGGGCCTTGGACCTGGCGCACACCTTCCACGACGCGGGCTTCCGCTGGGAGACCAGCTGCCGCATCGAGCAGGTCTGCAACCCCCGGCACGACGCCAGGTGGCACACCGAGCGGGCCGACATGTGGCGCAAGCTCGTCGAACTGGGCCTTCGCCGCTGCCTGTTCGGCGTCGAGTCCGGCGTCGACTCGATCCTCACCCGCTTCAACAAGGACACCACGGCGGAGCAGAACGCGCTGGCGATCCGCACCTTATCCGCCCTCGGGGTGCCCAGCCGCCTCACTTACATCACCTTCGACCCGCTGATGAGCGCGGACGAACTTGGGCAGAGCCACACCTTCCAGGGCCGCACCGACCTGCTGCTGAAGCCCCTGCCGCACCTGCCCGTCGAGGCGATCGTCGAAGGCGTCCGCGACCCCGGATTCGTCGCCGAACACGCCACCGGCCGACCGCTGCACTCCGGGATCTCCTACATGCTCGTCAGCATGGAGTGCCTGGTCGGCGCCGCCTACACCAGGAAGGCCGAGCAGGCCGGCCTGACCGGCGCGGCCCGGCCCTCCATGGGCCGGGTCGACTCCCGCTACCTCGACCCGCGCATCGGCGCAGCCAGCACCGCGGCCCAGCTGTGGATCGACCGGTCTTTCCCGCTGGACTACACCCTGAAGTCGCTGGAGAAGGTCCTCGACGGCGAGCCGCGTCACGCCGTGCGCTCCGCCCGCACCGTCCTCAAGGACTCCGCCTACACCGTCCTCGGCGGCATGCTCCGCGAGATCACCGCGACGACGGCCCCCGGCGACACCAGCGGCCTCGCCCGCCGCATCGCGAGCCTGCTGGACCGCGAGTTCGACCAGCTGCGCGACACCGTCGGGGCAGGCATCGGCGCGCTCACCGCCACGCTGTCCGCCCGGCACGCCGACCGGCTGACCGAGCAGTACGACCGGTGGAACGCCTCCACCGGCTGGGAGCTGATCAACGCCGCCGACCCCTGCGGCACCTGAACCCGCCCGCACACCCCGTGAGGAGCACCGCATGAACGCACCCGCCCGCCCCGGAGGCAGCCTGACCCTGCCCGGCGGCGCCACCGTGGCGCGCCTGGGCGTGGGCTGCTGGCCGATCGGCGGCCCGGCCCACAACCTCGGCATGCCGATGGGCTGGAGCACCGCCGACGACCACCAGGCCATCACGGGCCTGGACCGTGCCTTCGACCTGGGCGCGAACCTGTTCGACACCGCCGACGTCTACGGGCACGGCCACTCCGAACAACTCCTCGGCTACTTCCTCTCCGGCATTCCCCGCGGCGAGTTCGCGGTCACCAGCAAGGTCGGCTACTACACCGAGCCCGGCGCCGACCACGCCATGGACCCCGCCCACCTGCGCCGCCGACTCGAAACGACGCTCCAGCGCCTGGGCGTCGACCACCTGGACGTCTACTCCCTGCACAACAGCAACTTCGGCCCCGGTGACATGTACCTGGAGGACGCCGTCGCCGCACTGCGCGCCTTCCAGGCCGAGGGGCTGATCCGGGCGGTGGGCATGCGCGGACCGCACCGCTTCGCGCCCGAGCGGCTGACGACCGAGCCCGGGCAGCGAGAGGACAAGCACGCCCGGTTCCGCCGGCACTTCGCCGCGATCCGCCCCGACGTGCTCGCCGTACGGGACAACCTCCTCACCCCGCCCTCGGCGACCGACGGCATCCGCGAGTTCAGCGAGGCCCACGCGGTCACGGTGATCGTGAACAAGGCCCTCGGGCAGGGCCTGCTCACCGGCAAGCACACCGCCGCGGCGCCGCCCGCCTTCGCGGACGGCGACCACCGGCAGCGCAAGGCATGGTTCAGCGAACCCGCACTCGCCGTACTGGGCCCGCATCTGGACGAGATCCGCCGCCGCCTCGGCGACGGCCTCCACACCCTGCCGCACGCCGCACTCGCCTACTGCCTGCGCCGCTGGCCCGGCGCCGCCGTGCTGACCGGCTTCACCACCGCGACGCAGATCGAGCAAAACCTGACCTGCGACCCGGCACGGCTGACCACGGACGACCTGCTGTTCCTCGCCGACGTGGGCCGGCGGGCACAGCAGGCCCTCGACGGCCTCGGCGAGGTCTTCACCGACGAGGTGACCCGATGAGCACCGCGCCGTTCCTCGTGCTGGAAGGCCCGGACGGGGCCGGCAAGACCACGCTCGCCGCCCGCGCCGCCGAACTCCTGGCCGACCTCGGCGTCCGGCACGTCAACCGACGGCAGGTCTCCACGCACTCCGCCTACGCCGCCACGCTGATGGAACCGCTGGCCCGGATGCTCTGGCACAGCGGGGACGCACCCGACCTGTCCGACGCCTTCTGGGCGCACCTCCAAGCCTCCTGGTTCACCGCCCACGGCGAACAGGTCGTCGCCCCCGCACTGAAGGCCGGGCCGGTCCTGGTCGACGGTTGGTACTTCAAGCTCGCCTCCCGCCTTGCCGGCCAGGGCTGGCGCACTGACGAGATCGACCGCCTCTTCGCCCGTGTCCGCCGCCCCGACTACACGATCCTCCTGGACGTGGACCCCGAAGTCCTGTGGGAGCGCAAGTCCGGTCGGCTGAGGCCCGCCGAGCTCGGCATGCACGGCACCTACACGAACCTCGGCCGGGCCTCCTTCCTCGACTACCAGCAGCGTGGCCTCGACCGGCTGCGCGCCACAGCCGCGGCCGAGGGCTGGCGCGTCATGAAGATCCCGGTGGGCGAGGACCTCGACACCACCGCCCACTGCGCCGCCGCTCTGATCCGCGACCTCATCACCACCGCCCCGACCACGGCAGGAGAACGCCCGTGACCAAGCCCGTCCCCTACACCTGGCCCCGCATCGACGAGCGGCTGCGCCAGGCCGTCGACCGGCAGCTCGACCGCTCCCTGTCCGACCGCGACGCGAGCGGCGTCATCGGCGAGTTCGAGCGCGAGTTCGCCCGGTTCGTCGGCAGCCGGTACGCCATCGCCTACTCCTCCGGCACCTCCGCCCTGCACGCGATGTGCGTGGCCGCCGGTCTCGGAGAAGGGGACGAGGTCATCGCCCCCGCCTACACCTTCTTCGCCACCGCCACCCCGTTCGCGTACGAGGGCGTGAAGGTGGTCTTCGCCGACGCCGACGGCTGGGGCAACCTCGACCCCGCCGCGCTGCCCGCCCTGCTCACCGACCGGACCCGGGCCGTCATCGTCACCCACATGTGGGGCAACCCCTGCGACATGACCGCCATCGCCGCGTTCTGCCGCGCCAACGACCTGATGCTGCTGGAGGACTGCTCCCACGCCCACTTCGCCGACTGGAACGGGCAGCACGTCGGCACCTTCGGCGCGATGGCGGTCTTCTCGACCAACCAGAAGGCGATCACCACCGGCGAGGGCGGCCTGCTGGTCACCGACGACGACCAGCTGCGCGAACTCGCCCTCCTGCACGGCCACTACAACAAGCGGTCGTTCCAGGAGATCGACCCCGACGTCCCGCACTACCGGTACGCCCTGACCGGGATGGGCCTCAAGTCGAGGATGACCACCCTGTCGGCCGCGATCGGCCTCGACCAGCTTGCCAAGGCCGACGACATCGAACAGCGCCGGCGCACCGTCCTCGGCCGGTTCGCCGCCGCCCTCGACGGCAACCCCGTCGTCTCCCTGGCCGACGTCGACCCGCAGCACGGCTCCAACGGCCTGTACGTCCTGGGGCTGCGCTTCCACCGCAAGGCCGCCACGGTCACCGCCCAGGAATTCACCGAGCGGCTCACCCGGCGAGGGACCGAGTTCGACATGCCCGGCTCCACCACCGTCATCGCCAACGAGCCGCTGTTCCACCGCACCGGCCGCGCCATGCCCTGGACGGTCGTGCCCGAGATCGCCGCCGCCGCTTTCCCCGGTGCGCAGAAGTTCATCGACTCCTTCATCAAGGCCCCGCTGTTCGGGTACGCGGGCGACGAGCAGGCCGTCGCCCACCACCTCGACACCCTGGTGACGCTCAGCGAGGACGTGGCCCGGTGATGACCCCCGACGCGCTGACCGACAGCGCCCGAACGGACGGCGGCCCCATCACGGTCGCCACCCTGCGAGACCTGCGCGCCCAGGCCCTACGGCCTTCCCCGCCACCCGCACCCCTGCCCGCGGTTCCGCCGGCCGGACCGCCCCTGCTCATCGCCCGACCGTCGCTCGCCGACAACCAGGCCCGGGCCGCCGCCCGCGGCTGGATCGCCGCGCGCGCCGGCCAGCGCCGGGTCGCCGACCCCGGGGACGAGGCCCTGCTCCACGTTGTCGAGACGTCCGCTCTGGGACGCCCGCCCGTCGAAACCGTCGCCCGGGCGATCGACGCAGACCTGGCCGAGCTCTACCTGCTGCTCGCCGGGCACTGGTTGACCCTGGCTCAGGGGGCCGCGGACCGCCGGTACCTCAACGCCGCGCTAAAGCTCCTCGGCGTCTGCCTCGTCGCGCCGCTGCCCGCCACCGAACTTGCCGCCGACACGCTCGCACGCTCCCTCGAAGCCCTCGACACGCTCACCGTCCACTCACCGTGGCCCTCCGGCCGCCCGCTGCCCGTGGTCGAGACCGCCACCAACGCGCCCGCCACCATGCTGGAGCCCCGGATCGCGGTACTGGCCGGCGCCGACTCCCGCGGCCTGCCCCAGTTCCTCGACGCTGCCCGCAACCTGCCGATCGCCGGCGTGGTCCTCCACGACGCAGGCCAGCGGGCGGAACCGCCTAGCAGTGCCTACGCCAGCGCCTGGTACCCGGCCTCCGACAGCACCCGACCCCGCCCCGTCCCGGAGCCCTCCACCGTGCCGCACCAGCGGGCCGCACACCGGGACTGGCTCACCATCGCCGCCCACCTCGCGGACTGGCGCACCGACCTGCTCGTGCTGATCGGCATGGACGTCGTCCCCTCCACCATCCTCGCCGTCCCCCACCTGGGCACGATCAACGCCCACAACGGCGCCCTGCCCGGTTACCGCGGCATGGACGCCGTTGCCTGGGCCGTCCTCGCCGGAGACCCGGTGGTGTGCAGCGTCCACCACGTCACCGAAGACGTCGACGCCGGGCACGTCCTGACCGCCCGCGAGGTGCCCACCGGCGTCCCCGGCCTGCGCCAGAGCGTCAAGGACACGCAGCTCGAACTCCTCACCGACGTCTGCCTGCACGTCGCCGCCACCGGATTCCTGCCCGCCGGGCAGCCGCAGACCGGCACCCCCCGCCGCCACTACCGCATGCACCCCGCGCTGCGGCAACGCCTCGACACCGCTCCCCGCCCGAACGGAGCCGCCGCATGACCCCCGCCCCCCTGCCCTCACTGCGCGGCCTCGACTGGGACGACCTCCCGGCCGTGGCCTCCGCCGCCGCCCTCGCCTTCCACGACCTCACCCGCGACAACTGGACGCTGCTCGCCGACCTCCTCACCACCCTGCCCGACTCGCTCGCCCTCGCCGCGATGTGCGAACGGTTCGACTTCCTCGACAAGCTCGTCCTGCACCAGGAAGACGGCTACCGCCTGCGCGTCCACCGCTTCCGGCCCGGCTACTTCGACCGCCCCCACGACCACCGCTGGTCGTTCGCGTCGATGATCCTCACCGGCGCCTACCGGCACGTCCAGTACGGCACGAACGAGGGCTTCGACACCATCGACCCGGCCGCGCTGCGCCCTCGCCAGATCCGCACCGAACGCGCCGGCGACCAGTACGTCCTGCACCACACCGCGGTCCACTCCGTCACCGCCGACGCCGGAACGATCTCCCTCGTCCTGCGCGGACCCGCCGTCAAGGACGCCTTCCGCATCATCGACGCGCCCAGCGGAGAGTCCTTCACCGCCCGCGGCACCCACTCTGAGACCGACGCCCAACGCGACGCCAAGCGCATGCCGTCCCAGATTCTCGCCGCCACGGTCCGCGACATCCTCGCCGCCCGCCCCACCCAGCCCATGGAGACCCAGTGAACGAGCAGAACTTCCTCTTCGGTAACCCCGACACCGTCGCCGACAGCGTCGCTGCCAGCGAACTGCGCGTGGTCGCCCTCAACATCGCGAGCCCGTCCGCCGAACGCGTCCGCCTCCAGATCGACTGGCTCTACGCCACCAACGCCAACTGCCTCGTCCTCACCGAGGTCAAGACCGGTGAGGCCGCCGACCTGCTGGTGCGCGAACTCTCCTCCTCCGGCTACACCATCGCCCGGCCCCGCACCAGCCCCGACGACAAGTACATGACCGTGATCGCCACCAAGGGCTACGAGACCACCCCAACGTCACTGGCCGGCACCAACCCCCGCTTCCACGGGGTCCGGCTCGCCAGCCACCTCGGCGCCCTCGACATCATCGGCCTGTACTCCCTGACCAACGGCATGAGCGCCGACAGCAGCACCAGGCGCCACGTGTTCCAGCAGCAGACCCTCGACGCCCTGACCGCCCGGATCGACGCCGAACCGACCGTCCCGCTCCTGGTCACCGGCGACTTCAATGTGGTCGAGCCCGGCCACGGCCCGACCGCCAGCCGCGCCCTGTTCGAGGACCATGACTTCGACTTCTACCTGGCCTTCAGCCAGCGCCTCGGGCTGGTCGACTCCTTCCGGCAGACCCACCCGACCGCCGCCGACCTCACCTGGTACGGGCCCAAGGGAGGCCAGCGGCTCGACCACGTCTTCACCTCGCCGCAGATCCACGCCCGGGTCGACGCGGTCGGCTTCGACCACGAGGTGCGGAGCAGCCGCCTCAGCGACCACTCCGCGCTGCTGCTCACCGCAATCTGATCGGCGCGGGACGGGACCTACCGGCCGGTCGGCTCCTCCCACGGCAGCTTCGTCAGCTGCGGCCACTCCTGCATCCACCGCTCGGCCTTCGCCTCGTACACCGCCTGCGGGGCGACGGTCAGCGGGTTCGGCCGCAGCACCAGGTTGAACAGATCGGCGAACCCGTGGGTGGAGTGCACGGCCAGCTTGCCGCCGCTATCCAGGGACAGCCCCACGCAGCAGCTGGTCGCCGCGAAGGAGCTGATCGCATCGGGCAGGTCCCGGTACGGGGCGATCTTCTTGCCCCACTTCGACTCGTACCAGATGTGCACGCGCGCCTGGTTGCGCGGCTCCAGCTCGACACCGAGGTCCGCGACCGCCCCCAGGCACTTCTTGATCCAGACGTCCTCCGCCTCCCATGAGGTGTCCTCATCGAAGAAGAACAGGTCGTGGTCACGAATGCCCGCCGACAGGTCCGCACGCCCGGCCGCCGCGTTCCACACCGTCTGGAACAGGCTCCCGGCCGTCAGGTACCACGGAGGCAGGCCGAGATCGGCAAGGCGTTCCAGCACCGCCGGTACGGAGGGGTTGCGCAGGACGGTGGCCGCGAACGCCGCGGCCTGGTCCTCGGGCGTGCCCGTAGTGGCCACATCGCGCAGGGACTCGGCGGTCAGGTGATCGAAGCCTTGGTGGTCGCGGGCGTCCGCGTAGTCAAGAAGAAGCACCCGGCCGACCCTGCCACAACCGTCCCGCAGATAGCATCACGAACCACTCGATTAGGTATTGAAGTTGACACATCGACAGCTTGCACTCCCGGCGCCCGCCCGGCCATCGGCCCCTGAGATCCCAGTCCCTCCGGGAAGCCCGGTCGGACCCATCACACCCTCCAAGAGCAGGAGCGCCATGCCCGTCCCCACGCTCGGCCAGCTCGGCCCCGTCGGACTGCCCCTGTGGCCGCACCAGCAGACGGCTGTGGAGAAGACCTGCACGATGCTGGCCGAGTCCCCGCAGACCGTCATCGTGATGGCCTGCGGAACCGGCAAGACTGTGACCGCCGGTACCGTCGTTCAACGGGCGGTCGACCCCGAAGCAGGGAGGGTCCTGGTCGCCGTGCCCACGCTGGACCTGATAGTCCAGACGCTCGGCCAGTGGCGCCAGGCCTTCGGCGCCGATGCCCTCGGCGAGGTTATCGCGGTCTGCTCCGACTCCCGCCGGCTCGACGGATTCAACCAGGGCGGCTCACGGGCCCGCGTCGTCGGCAACGCCCGTGACCTGGCCGGCCTCCGACCGGCAGGACGCCGGCTCACCGTGGCCTGCACCTACCAGAGCCTGCACACCGTGATCGCCGCGCACCGCGCAGGAGCCGGCGCCTGGGACCTCGTCGTCATCGACGAACTACACCGGGCCGACGGCAACAGCTGGGCCCAGATCCACGACGACAACTTCGTGCCCGCTGCGCGCCGCGTGTCCCTGACCGCGACCCTCAAGGATCTCGCCGGTGACGGCGGCATCCTCGTGCGACGTGACCGACACGGCCCCATCGCCTACAACCTGTCGCTCGGCGAGGCGATCCAGCAAGACCTGCTCGCCGACTACGAGCTCATCGTCGCCTCAGCCGTCGGCCCCGTGGCCACCGAACTCGTGCAGCGGGAGGCCTTCCTGGAGCTGGGGCCCATGCACGTCGAGGCCAGCGTCGTGGCGAAGGCGATCGCGGTGCTGCGCGCGGCGACCGAGCACGGTGCCACCCGCATGATCACCTACCATTCGACGGTGGCCGCCGCCCGGGCGTTCGCCAACGTCATTCGCCACGCGATGGAGTACCTGCCGCCGGGGCAGCGGCCGAGCTCGTTGTGGACCGGGCACGTCAACGGGAGTCAGGACCGAGCTGTCCGGCAACAGATCCTCGACCAGTTCCGTACGAACACGGGCGGGCTGTCCGTGCTCACCAACTCCCGACTCCTGATCGAGGGATATGACGCCCCGGAAACGGATGCGGTGGCCATCGTCGATCCGCGCAGCTCGAAGATCGAAATCGCCCAGATCGCCGGACGAGCACTGCGTCGAGGCGACCCTACCCGTCCCAAGACGGCAGCCATCATCGTGCCGGCAATCGCTGCCGAAGACACAGGTCAGGGCGCGGGCGGCGGCTTCGACACCGTCCTCCTCACCGTCCAGGCCATGGCGGCCCTGGACGACCGGCTAGCCCGCCACCTGACCCGGCTTCGCCGCGCCCGCCGGGACAACGCCCGGCCCTCTGAGCCCGCGGCCCTGCCGAAATGGATCTCCTTCAGCGGTGCTGAGATCCCCGACGGCTTCATCGACGCGGTCGCCACGCAGGTCGTCTTCTCCACCGGCTCTCGCCGGGAACGCCACCTGGAGGACCTGAGGGTCTTCCACGCCGCGAACGGGCACCTTCGGGTCGGCAGGGACTGGACCGGCCCCAGCGGGGAGCGGACCGGCCAGTGGTTGCACAACGCCAGGCACCGCCACCGTACCGGCTCCCTGCCCGCGGCCGTCGCACGTCGCCTGACGGACCTGGGTGTCGTCTGGCACTCCCGGGACGCCGCGTGGGAGCAGTTCATCCAGGACCTCGCCGACTACAAGGCCGCGAACGGTGACCTCCTGGTTCCGGCGACGTACGTCACCCCCCGTCGGCGGGCGGCCTCTCGGAGCCCAGGTCCGCGGCAAACGCGTCCGCTTCGATCTGCTCAGCGACGATCGGCGCGACGAGCTGACCGGCCTCGGCTTCGTCACCAATGCCGCAGACGGCCGATTCCTGGAGAACATCAAGTTGTTGAGGGCCTTCGCGGTGGAGAACGGCCACCTCCGCGTAGGTAGGGGCGGCGACACCGAGCAGCTCGGAAACTGGCTGAAGAACTGCCGGCAGAAGGCACGCAAGGGCACGCTCGCTCCGTGGCAACGCGCCGAACTCACCGCTTGTGGTGTCGCACTCCCTTCACCAGCCGACCCTCAGAACAGTAGTGGCGGGCACCCGACCCACCAGACCATCATCGAACCCGACGCTCGCCAAGGAGCATCGTGAGCACACCTTCTGACCCCGCTACCGAGAAGGCGTCCGACGCGCCGGTCTCCGACAGCGAGCAGCTGCTGTTCGGCGGTCCGATGCGCTACGACTACGGCTGGACGAAGCACGAGTTCGCCGGCGCCAAGGTCACCTTCGCGACGGTCGCCCGCCAGATGCCCCGTTTCCTGACACTGGCCGGCAGGATGGCGTGGTCTGCCGACCGCACCGCGCTGATCACCCTGGTGACGGCCGAGCTGCTGCGCGGCGTCGCCGCCGCGGTGATGCTCATCGCCACCAACCAGGCCCTCGCACGCCTCCTCACCCCCGGCGACGTGGCGACCGTCATGCACACCGCCATCCCGGCCGTCATGGCCGTCGGCGTAGTCTCCGCGCTCGCCGCAGTACTCGCCGCCGTGTCCGGGCGCGCCTCCGGCCGCCTGGAACCGGCCGTGTTCAGGGCCGCCACCGTCGACTTCCTGGAAATCGTCTCCCGCTCCGAACTGGAAGCGATCGAAGACCCGACCTTCCTGGCCGACGTCGACTCCGCCCGCTGGGGCGCCGGATCGATCCAGCACATCATCGGCCAGGCCACCGCCGTCCTCACCGCCACCTTCGGACTGGTCTCCGCCGCCGGAGTGCTCTCCGTCCTCCACCCCGCACTGCTGCCGATGCTGCTGCTCATCACCGCCCCGCGCGGCTGGGGCGCGGTGCGCACCGCCCGGCGCCGTTACCTCTCCACGCAGGCGATGCTCCAGCACAGCCGGGCCAGCGGCCTCCTGTCCGACATGCTGATCCGGCCGTGGTCGGCCGCCGAGGTCCGCGTTCACGCGTGCGGGCCGTTCCTGCTGCGGCACTACGAGCAGATGGCCCGCGCCGCCGAGTGCGAGCAGGCCCGGCTCGCCGGGGCGAAGGCCCGTACGGACCTGCTGACCGCCACGCTCGCCGGCCTCGCGACCACCGCGGCGTTCACCATGCTGGGCTGGCTCGTCAGCACCGGCTCCATGCCGTTGGCCGTCGCCGGCACCGCCGTGTTCGCGGTCCGCACCGGCTCCGCATCGATCGGCGGCCTCGTCTCCCAGATCAACTCCCTCTACGAGGAGAGCTTGTTCGTCGCCGACCTCGACCGGCTCCGCCGCGAAGGGCACCGCCGCGCGATCCCCGAAGGCGGCACACCGCTTCCCGCCCGCCCCGACGAGATCCGCGTCGAAGACGTCAGCTTCACCTACCCGGGCCGCGACACCCCCGCCCTCGACGAAGTCAGCATCACCATCCGCCGCGGCCAGGTGATCGCCCTGGTCGGCGAGAACGGCTCCGGCAAGTCCACCCTCGCCCACCTGCTGTGCGGCGTCTACCAGCCCCACCAGGGCCACATCCTGTGGGACGGCACCGACACTGCCCTCGCCGACCGCGCCCAGCTGTTTGCCGGCATCGCGCTGCTCGCGCAGAACTTCCAACGCTGGTCGTTCACCCTGCGCGCCAACCTCCTTCTCGGCTGCCCCGACGCCCCCGCCATCCAGGAACAACTGGACGCCGCCGCCCAGTACGCCGACCTCGGCCCCGTCCTCGCCGACCTCGACCGAGGCTGGGACACCCTCCTCGCCAAAGGGTTCGCCAACGGCGTCGGGCTCTCCGGCGGCCAGTGGCAGCGCGTCGCCCTCGCCCGGCTGCGCCACCGTGTCACCACCCCCGGCCCGGACGGGCGCCTGCCGCACCTGATCGTCGTCGACGAACCGACCAGCGCCATGGACGCCAAGGCCGAGATCGAGGCCTTCGAGCGCATCCGGGCCCTGACCGACCTCGGCGTCAGCGTCGTCCTCATCACCCACCGCCTCGCCGCCACCGCCCGCGCCGACCACATCTACGTCCTCGACCAGGGCCGTCTGATCGAAGACGGCACCCACCAGCAGCTGATGGCCACGCCCACCAAGTACAGGGAGGCCTACCAGCTCCAGGCCGCCCAGTACGGCATCAGCGGACACCTGCCCGAGCAGGCCACCACCGAACCCGACCCTCAGACAGCGAAGTGAAGTTGTTCCGCCCAACGTCAGGGGCCGTGACGGGCAGGGCCAAGGGGTGTGCGATGAAGGCCCCGCCGTCCTGGTGCCTAGTCCAGCGTGGCGGGTGGGTTGACTTCCGCCCGGGCCACCCGCCGCAGACCAAACGGTGCGAAGCGGAAGCGCCGCTGCGCCGGGCTCCTGCTCGCCCGTCGGAGCTCGGCGTACCGAACGAGTGACTCGGGACTGGCAGTGCGAACCCACACCGGTGCTCCGATGACGACGCGCTCTGTTCCCCGCAACAGATCGTCGTCACGGAACCGCCATCGATCGCGGTCTAGTACGACGTCCTCGTAGACCACCGCGAACCACTCGCAGCTCTCTGCCGACCCGAGGGTGAAGCCGCGAGTCCATGGCCGACCGTCATGCTCCTCATCCGGGCCAGAGCTTCCTTGAAAGAGGGCGATCTTCAACGCCTCGATGGCGAGAGACTGCGAGTCCCCCCAGCAGGAGTCCGGATCGTGGTGGCGAGCCTCCAGCAGCTGGGACACCGCGAACTGTGCGGACGAAGACCAGCCGCTCTCCGATGCGTCCGACGTGGTGAAGTGCGGCGTGTTGTCGAGGCTGCCGAACAGAACGAGGTCGACCCTCTGCCCGCTGGAGTTGTGGGTACGTGCGTGGAGGAGGAGGCCCTTGTCTTGGGCTGGCCCACCGACGAAGCGCGCGAACTCGACTCGGCCGACGCCTTCGGCGAACTGAACGGGCGGTGGCGAGTCGAAGGTCAACGCGGTCTGTCGGCTCAGCGCCTTGCGCATGCGGACCGATATTTCCCGACGGTCCGGCTCCTTGGCCGGCGGAGCGGCCGACACCTGGGGCATAGGGGCGCCGGCAAGGGAGGACGGCAGTCCAACTGACGTCAGTGCCCACTTCCCGAGTGTGATCCGGTTGTCGGCAGCCAGACTGCGGACCTGCCGCTCGGACCAGTACAGGAACCTGCCGAGGTCGTCGTTGCGAGTCACTGAAACTCCTCCGTGCGCGGCCCGAGGGCACCCTGTCGACAGCGCGCGAGCGACGGTTCAAGCCGAGTTGCATGCCTTCGTGCCCCGGGACGCTACCAGGAGGACGGGGTGGAGAGCGTGGGCGCGGAGGAGATCCGATTCGTGAGCCGTTACTGTCCCCATAGGTAACTGTCCGAAACGTCCCTTCGGAAGGGTCACCAACCGGTGACACGAAGCTGCTGACCCGCGTACCGACTTCGGGAGCGCGACGGCAGTACCTATGTTGTCCCCGAACTGGTGAATCAGCCGGAACCGCCTCCACAGAGCCCGCACGTCCGGTAGACGTGGACGCGTGACGGAGACAGACCACCCGTGGATGGTGGACGCGAAGTGGCGGGGGATCGACCTGACGAGGGGATACCTGACGAGGGACGCTGCGCAGGTCGCGACGTGCCTCGATGGCCTGGATGCGGAACGGCTGAGGCTCGTACTCACATTGCTGGGCCTCTACTACGACGACCTCCTTGGCGAGCTGGGGGAGCCGCCCATGAAAGTGTCCGACCTCAACACCGTGGGGGCCTTGGGGCCTGCGGAGATCGAGTTCGCGACGACGACTGCCGTGCGCCGGATCGCCGATGGGGAGGTGGGCTTCGCCGAGGCGATGGCCGACCTCGGGCTTGAAGGCCGCATTCACATGATCGCGATCTGCACGGTGGTCATGCTGATGGACGCCTTGGGGGAGGCGGGTGCCGTGGCCCACCTTGGTAGGGAGGCGGCCGCGTGTGTGCGGCAGGGCTACCCGAGGCCCTACACGCTCACCTGACCGCAATCCGCCCCGGGGCGTCGCGGGCGCCGTCGTGGTGGATGAGCGGTCCAGTACCGTCGGCGCGTTCGCGGTGCCCGCGGAGGCGTACGCAGCGGCCGGGGCCCGGCCCGGTGTGGGGGCCGGACGGGTCTTCGTGGCCGCACACCGGCCAGGTCCCGGTCGCCGTGAGGGGGCTGCTGCTGTTCATGGCGCTGATGCTAGCGACCCGTTGATCTGGCTTTGTTGCCGTGTGGCCGTGCTTGTTCCCGCCCCCTTGCGGAGGCGTGCACAGCGAGGGCTGCGTTGTTAGAGGTCCTTGCCGAGGAGGCGGTCGAAGACCATGCTCCACCAGCTGTCCGGTTGTGCGAACGCACGAGGGTCGCGTCCGGCGAGGTAGGCGCGCAGTTGGAGGGTGTAGGTGTCCATATGCTCGGTGCTCCGGCCTGCGATGTCTTCGAACCTTCGGCCGAGCCGGTAGAGGAATTCGACGAACTCGGCGAGGGTGGTGTTGATGACTTCGGCTGCGGGTTCGTCTCCGAGCGTGAGCAGGATGACGTAGCCGTCTTCAAGGTCGAGGCAGTAGCGCATGTCTGTTGTGCCGGTGGGGCCGCCGAGGCACAGCACGTTCACGACCTCGTCGCCGGTGTCGATGGGCACCAGGGAGAACGCGGCTGGTTCTCCGGGCACTGCGAGGCTGAAGATCAGGTCGAGCTGCGCGGGTAGGCCCACGGCCGCCAAGACCTCCGCATCGGCGTCCGCGATCTTGTGCCGGATGGCTTCTTCGCGGGGGAGGGTGATCACCCCCTGGGGGCTGAACAGCTGCGTGAGTTCGTCGTGGGTGGCCACGGTGCTCCTTGGACGGCTCGGTGGTGCGGGCAGGTGCGAGACTACGTGGCGAGTCCACTTAGCCGGAGTAGTCGGTACCAGTGGCTGGTTTCGAGGTCGCTGGGTTCGAGGCCGGCGAGGTGCTGGAACTGGGGGGAGGCCACCCAGGTCCTGACGAACTCGCTGACGGTGTCGGCGACCGGTTCTACGCGGCAGCCGGTGTACCAGACGTAGCCTTCATCGGGAACTCGCCAAACGCTGCCGTCGCGGTCTACGAGCAGCGGATTCTCGCGGGCCTGGCCGAAGAAGAAGAACCGGGATGTGTCGTCCAGGGTGGACCCGTCTGGGAGTTCAGCACCCTCAAGCCCGGTGGGGAACTGCTGGTCCGTTAGTTCTTCTGCCCGGAAGAGACGCGTGGTGTGGTCGAGGTAGAGGCCGTCGGTTGCGGCGAGCAGGTCTGCGACACCGGCGGGAGTGCCGGGCGGGATGAGGCTGCTATCGGCGCCCTCGGGAACGTTGCAGTCGTACAACCCGAGGGTCATTCGATGCTCGGCCAGGGTCTCGCGAAGCAGGGCCACGAGGCTGGGGATGCTGGAATTGGTCATTTCCATTTTACTTTAACCTTGACAGGTGTCCCGTCTGGGACTTTCATGATCGCCGGCCAGACTTGATGCTTGCCGGTGACGGTATTTGTCTTTTCGTGAAGCATCTTAATGTTTTCCCAGTGGTCAAGTCCACCTAGCTGCAAGTCTTGGACGTGATCCGGGTTCATGGACGCTGCAACAGCGATTGCGGCTTGCTGTAGCTTCGGGTTGCCCCTTTGATTCTCGTAGATGATGTGGATGATGGCGCTCTTATACTGCCCTGTGATGTTGACGTCTCGCAGGACCTTGTTGGTCGCCTTGTACAGCTTCCCCTCTCGGCTCAGCCCGGCGAGCTGCTGGGCCTTCCGGGCGAACCCGGGCCGAGACATCCCCGGCTTCCACTGCAAGGTGACCGTGGCTGCCGGCTTCGTGGGATCCGGCCCCTGTGCCCGATGAGTCTCCGAGCGTAGCTTCTTCACCTGGTCCTCTGACCGCTGGTGAATATTGGCGATCTTATCGGCCAGAACCTTGTCGTTCTCATGGTGATTGTGCGACATGTGGTTCAACCCGGTCTGCGCCGTCCGCAGATGCTGGCGCAGCTCCCGCTCGGCCGTCTTGATAACGCTCAGAATTTCCGTCGCGGCTTCTTTGGCGGCAGTAGCCAGAGCATCCTTGTGATGGTTCGTCTGGAGCTTGCGTCTGACATTCCGGGTGTGCTCGCCAGCGGTGCTTTCAAGGTGATCCGCATGGGAGCCCATTTGAGCTGCGAGTCGTGCGGTCTCCGAGTGATTATGCCGAATTTGGTCGTCCATCTCCGCCCCCTGTTACAGCCGCTCCGAGATCGGTGTCCTTGGCGCCTTCGGCACCCGAATTTACGACGGACTTCCAGTTGACGCCGTTCTGTGTTCCAGTGGAAATATTCGCCGCCTGGATCGCGAGATCGGTGGCCATCCCGGCCAGAGCGTTCATGATCGGAGCTTTCGCGACCTGCATCAGCTGGGCCACGATCTGCTGCTCCGCCTCCTTGAGGAGTTTCTTCACCGCGATCCGCGTGACCTGCGTGGCACCCAACGCACCGAACTCCGACAGGCCCAGGGTGAGTGGCGCCGCAGCCTGAGCCGCAGCCACTTCACCAGCAAGAATGCCCAGTTGAACGATCGCGGCGCCCTTCGCGCCGGCGATCACCAGAGCCACCCCGTCGAGAGCGGTGGCCAGCATCCGTGCGGCCTCGGCAAGGTTGTGAAGGTGCTTGCCGTTCAGCTTGTTCCAGTGCGCCTCAAACGCTTCGGTGGCTGGCCCGATGTTTTCCGCGATCATCCGCTGAACCGCAACGACCGAGCTGGCGCGACCGTTGTCGACCTCATCGGCGAAAGAGCGCAGCGAGTCCGCCATCTCGTTGAACTCGTCTTCGTCCACGTTTGGCCAGTGGACGCCGATGAGGTCAAGAAGCCAAGCCAACTCGTCGGGAAGAACTACGCCCATCTGATCGCCCCCCTGCGTCACCGGGCCCTGACTGGCTGACAGGCCACGGTCCAGCACTCTGTGTGGTCGTTAAGCGAACGGAAGGCTACCAGCCTGCCGTCGGCGAGCGAACGGTAGGCAAGCATCTCGTACGGCCCGTAGAAGGGAGAGCCTGCCGGCTGCTGGCAGTGTCCGCCGCGGTTCCTAGGCTCGGATCATGACCACCCCCACCACAGATCCCGGCACCGCCATGCCCGAATCCGGCGGCGTCGCCGCCATCGTCGAGCGGCTGCTCCTGACAGAGAAGATCCGGATCGGCGAGCCCGGCCCACAGATCTTCGACCCGAACACCGGCCAGTACGTGCCGGGCCCCGACGTCGTGAAATTCGAGGGCCCCGGCCTGCACCGTGCCTCCGGCGGGCCGGGGATCGTGCTGCGCCTGGAAGGCCAGCCGTACAAGGACGACGGCGACGGCCGCTACATGCTCTTCAGCCCGTTGTCCGCGCCGGTCGCCATGGAGGGCGACACCGTCACGATCGTGGAGAGCACGGACCCGGCCGGCAGCGGCCGGGTCTTCAAGGTGCTGGACCCGGGGGAGTCCGGCGGCCTGTCGGTGGTCCGCCGGACGTGGATGCGCATCGAGAAGGCCGGAGGTGCGGCGGCATGAGCACCCCAGTGGACCTCGAAGCCGTCCGCCTGACCATGGAGACCACCGTGATGGTCGACACCGTGCGGATCAGCAGGCCGACCGGCACCCCCGTCCTGGACGTCGACACCGGGCTGGTGGGCCCCACCCCGACGACCACGATCTGGGAAGGCATCGGTGCGGTGCTGTCCGCGCACGGCCTCGCCGCGGTCGAGCACCTCGTCGGCGGCCGGTGGTTGGAGGACAATGCCTCCTGGTACGGGCTCGTCACCCCGCTGTCTGCTCCGCTACCGCAGCGTGGTGACCTGGTGACCGTCACCGCCGCGAAGGAATCGACGGCAGGCACTGTCGGCAGGGTCTGGCAGGCCCTCGACCCGGGGGAGGCCAGCACGGTGGAGGTCGCCCGGATCACGAGGCTGGACGAGGTCGTAGCACCGTAGCTGGCGTGGTGGGCGGCGATGGTCCGGGCGGACGACGCGTCAACAAATGTTGTCATTGACGACCCTGCGCCGGGCTCCTACCTGCGACTTCGTCAAGGTGGATGCATTGTCTGATGGTAGGAAGACCCATGACTTCTGCATATTGGTGATATCGTTGGAGCCTCAACACGTTGTTGTCACTCTTCCGGCTCAAGGGCAAGATAAATAATCCGAACCCTGGATATTGTTCTTGAAGCGACTGATTTATTGTCGATTTGGGAAACGATCCTTGGTGGGGAGTTTGTAAACTTCTCGGAAATTTGCTACTTGAAACTGGAGGTTTGATTCAAATCTCGAACTTGATGCTCGCGTGAGATAATCGAGTTCGTTAATGGATGGGGCGCCGTCCGCGACAAGGGCTCAACTTGTGGCGCGGACGACGCCTAGGAGGAGCTGAGCCCGCTTAGGCGGCGCAGCGCCACCAGAGGGCGGCGTGCCCGTCAGATTCCAGTCTGGCGGGCGCGCTGTCCGCCGTTATCGCCTACCTGTCCAGACCGCGACAATCATTGCGATCGCAGGGGGCACGACCGCAGCCGTGCACTTCATGGCTTCGACGACTTTCTGGTGGAACCGTTCCGCGTCGCGCTCCTCCCGCTCGACGTCTCGCGAGGCCTCCGAATTGCCGGTAGCCTGCGGGTTCGAGTCGGGCATTGCGCTACCCCCTTCCTGCCGTCGACGCGACGGACTTCGTCGCGCCGGGTGTTCCGCCGCACGGGTGTACGGACGTGATGGGGCCGGGTGGGGAGCGGAACTCGCTTCCGACGCAAGAGACTACCTGTGACTAGCCGTCAGCACAAAGCGTCGGATGGTGTGCTGAGAGGTGCCCGGATAATGCTGAGCATATTCCGTCGAGGCAAGTAACCTATATGCATCATTTGCCGGGGAGGAAACGGCTGCTGGGGGCGGTTCCTCCCCGCTTCCGCGGGGGCAGGCCGTACACAACCACCAGGTTGGGCAGCGCCGTGTCGCCGGCAGCGACGGTCGTCGAACCGGTGGAACTGCCCCCATAGCGCGAAATGCCTAGCGTCCGGCAGGAAGTGCCTTTCGGGGAACCAGACAAGCTGCCGTGTCCGTCGCGGCTCCTACGCTCGTGACCATGACCCCCACCAACCCTTCCGAGCCGCGTCATGTCCGCATCCAGGCAACCGGCCCGACCGCGCGTCTGGAGATCGACGGCCACGACGTCGCCGACCAGGTCCACTTGTACGAATTGCGGCACACCGCCGGGCAGCTGCCGGAGCTCCAGCTGCTGCTGCGTCCGACCTCCGCCCCCGAGTGGGAGGGCACCGCGCGCGTTGTCGTCGGCGAAGCACCGGACCCGGGCCCCGCGGCCGCCGCGTTCCTGCGTGCCCTGGACCCCGCCGAGGCCGAACGCTCTGTCCTCGCGCGGCATGACCTCCTCGACGGTGGCCCGCACGAGTTCGTGCGGGCGCTGTTCACCCAGCTCACCGAGTGGGCGCTCGGGGTGCCGCAGCCCGGCGAGCACGGCGTGGTGAACGGCTGATGGCGCAGGTGAGTAGCAACGCCGGGGTGTTGGCCGGGCAGTTGGAGGCGCGGGCCGCCGTCGCGGTGCCGGCGGCGACAGCGGTGGTGCGGCACCACGCGATGATCCTGGAGACCGCGATCCGTGCCGGGGCGTCCGGGCGCCCGGGCCCGGGAGTTCAGACCGGCGACTACCGGCGATCCTGGACGACGGAGGTTCACACCACCCCGACCGGCGTGGAAGCGGTCGTCGGAACCGCCCGCCCGCAGGGCCCGCGCTTGGAGTACGGCTTCTCCGGGGCGGACAGCCTCGGCCGGGTGTACCACCAGCCTCCGTTTCCGCACGTCGGTCCGGCTGTGCAGCGGGTCGAGCCGCTGTTCGTCGCCTCGATGGCGCGGGTCGCCGAGGCGGTGGTGTCGGGATGAACCAGCGGCTCACCGACGACATCCACCAGGCCGTGGCCGGGGTGCTGCGGGCGCACAGTGCCGGGCTGCTGTCCCGGGCGGTGTTCGTGCTGGAGGTCGTGGAGGAGGAGACGGGGGAGCTGGGCCTGTACCTGGAGACCTCCCCGGTCGGCATGCCGATGTGGGACCGGGCCGGGATGCTGCGCTACGCCGACCTCGACCTGGCCGGGCAGATCACGGCGTGCCGACTGAGCGACGGTGCGGGAGAAGATGAAGAGGAGGGCGAGTAGATGCCCGTTCAGGGAAGGGTTGTGTCGACGGCGCTGCGGGACGCGATCGCCGGAGCGACCGGCCGAAGCTGCGGGTACGGGGCAGCGCCGACGACGGCCGACAAGCCGACCGGGAACACCATCCCGTACACGGTGCTGTACCCGCTGGGCGGGACCGCCTCCGGGCCGCCGTTCGGCGATCAGGCCGGTGACGGCAGGCTCCTCTACCAGGTGACCTCGGTCGCGACGACCGGCGAGCAGGCGGAGTGGATGGCCGACAAGGTCCGGACGGCGGTCCTCGGAACGAGCCCGAAGGGCGGCTTCGCGACGCCGATCACCCCGGCCGGGCACACGGTCATCGGCAGGGAGATCGACAAGGAGGACGGGCAAGCTGTCTCGGGCGGCGTATACAGTTACATCGCGCGGTTCACGTTGCACGTGACGACACCTGACAGCTGACCCGCCGCCGCCGGCTTCGGCGGCATCTCACCGTGGAGACCCCCGCACGGACGCCCGACCACCGGTACGGGCCGACTCCCTTCCGCCGCCCCGAAGTCGGGTGGTGCGACGAGGGGACGGGTCTCCGGCGGCGCACCGCTTCCCGGGTGATCGTGTCCCCGGAAATGCGAGTCCAGCGTGGCATCCACGCAGCAGCGGTACATGCGCCGCGGCGTCACCCGGATCGTTTTTGTCAAGACGATCGCGGCAGCGACGAACATCCCGACCCGCCAGGAGCTGACCGCGGGCACCGACCTGTCCCGGCAGGTATCCGACATCGAGGGTTGGAGCCTGGAGAACTCCCCGATCGAGACCCCGGACCTGGGGGCGAAGTTCGCGACGTCCATCCCCGGCGAGGACAAGGCCGCGAACAGCTCGCTGACCTTCTACGAGGACCTGGGTAGCGACGCCGTCGAGGACCTGCTGTCGAAGGACACCGTCGGCTACGTCTGCATCCTCCGCAAGGGCGACGTCCCGCAGTCCAAGTCCCTCGATGTCTTCCCGGTGCGCGTGGGCAGCCGCGCGCCGTCGTACAGCACGGGTGCGGAGCCGGCCAAGTTCAAGGTCTCGTTCAGCATCAGTGATCTGCCGACCCTGGACGCGCCGGTTCCGGCCGCCGCCGCAGGCTGAGGGGCGGGCGATGACGACCACCATGGTTGAGCCGCCGGTTCAGGCGGTCGCGCGGGACGCGCACTGGAGGGCCAAGATGACCCGGCTTCGGTCTCGTGCCCTGCCGGAGCGCACAGTGTCCGTCTGCGACGACGACGCGGCGCAGCTCGCCGTGACGGACGCGCAGATGAAGGTGGCGCAGGCCCGTACGGCGGCCCGAACTGCCGCAGCCGGTCAGGGCGTCGACGACGCCGCGGTGGACGCCTTCGTGGAGGCGCACCCGCAGGTTGTCATCGCCCGCTCGGTCCTGGCGACGGCCGAGCAGGCCCTCGCCGACGCCACCGTGTCGCTGACGTTCCGGGCGCTGCCGAGGCCGGCGTGGGAGGCGCTGCTCAAGGCCCACGCGCCGACGGAGGAGCAGGCCGACCACGGCATGCAGTACAACGTCGAGACGTTCCCGGCTGCGTTGCTCGCCGCGTCCCACGTCGAGCGGGATGAGACCGGCTCCGAGGTCGACGGGATGACGGTGGAGGACGCCCAGGTTCTGCTGGACGAGTGGTCGGACTCCGACGCGAAGGTGCTGTTCACCGGGGCGCTCGCCGTCAACCAGCAGATCCGGGTTGACCTGGGAAAAGGCTAGAGGCCGACCCGCAGCTTCGCGCGGAGATGGAGCTGTGCGAGGCCTACCGGATCCCGCACTCGCAGCTGATGGGAGCGGGTGACGGCCGGTGGAGCGCGCTGGACCGGGCGAAGGCGCTGGCGTGGGCCGCGTGGCAGCGCGACGTGTGCGGTGGGTGCGGCACACGGAGCGCCGAGTGGGACGAGCAGCAGGGCGGTGACCGGCACGCCTACGTGGCGCAGACCAGCCGCTGCCCGGGCTGCGAGCTGATCGAGATGGAGTCGGAGCAGGTCCCCCAGGGGGCTGAGGGGCGCGGGGTGCGCATCGGGCTGACCAAGCAGTCCAGTTAGGAGCAGCCGGGTGTCCGGCGCCTACACCCTGTACGTCCAGCTACAGGCCTCGTTCCCCCAGCTGACCGCTGGGCTGCGCGGCGGCGCGCAGCAGCTCAGGCAGTTCGACGGGCAACTCGCGACGACGCGCGCCGCGTTGGAGCGGGTTGAGGCAGCTGCGGCTCGGCTCGGCCGCGCCCAGGTCGCCGCCGCGCAGCAGGCCGCCGTCTCCCAGACCGCCGTCCGGGAGGCCACGGAACGCTCCGCCGCCGCACAGCAGGCGGCGACCGCCGCCTCCGAACGTGCCGGCCGCGCCCAGATGGTGGCCTCCCAGGCCGCCGCCCGCGCCGAGGCCGAACACGCCGCGGCGATCGAGGCGACGACCCGCGCGACCCGCGCCCAGGAAGTCGCGCAGACGATGGCCGCCCGCGCCCAGGCCACCAGCGGCGCGGGCGCCGTCGCGGCGCAGCGCACCTCCGAGGCCGCTTCCGCTTCCGCTGCCCGTGCTGCCGAAGCGCAGGCGGTGCAGGCCGCCCGGGCCGCCGCCGCGCAGGAGCACGCCGCCCGCGCCGCCGGGCTGGCCGAGCGCACCAGCGCCACCGCGGCTCAGGCCGGTGCCGCCGCGGCGCAGGCCCGCACCTCGCTCGCCTCCGCCGAGGAGCAGGCGACCCGTCGGGCTGCTGCTGCCGCCGCCGAGGTCAGCCGCGCGCAGACCGAGGCCGCTGCGGCCGCGCAGGCCGCCACGGCATCCCGAATATCCGGCTGGGTCGCCGGCGGGTTCGCCCTCGGCACGGTGCTGGCCGCCGGTGCGGTCGGCGCGATCCGCCTGGAGCGGGAGATGGCGAACGTCCTGACCATCTCCGAGCAGATCGACGGCAGGAACGTCCGCGCGTTCACCGACGAGATCGTGCGGATGTCGACCGAACTTCCTCAGACAGCAAGCCAGTTGGCAGAAGGCCTGTACCAGGTCGTGTCGACCGGCTTCGACGGTGCGGAGGCCATGTCGATCCTGCGGGTGTCCGCGATGGGCGCCTCCGCGGGTCTGACCAGCACGGAGACCGCCGCGACGGGCCTGCTGGGCGTCCTCAAGGCCTACGGCATGCCCGCATCGAAGGCCGCCGACGTGATGGACATCATGTTCCAAACCGTCAATAAGGGTGTCATTTCGTTCGAAGAGCTGAGCATGCAGCTTGGCGACGTGGTGCCGATGGCCGCCGCCGCGGGCGTCTCCTTCGAGGACGTGTCCGCTGCCCTCGCGGCGATCACCCTGGCGGGAATCCCCGCAGCCGAGTCCGCCACCAGCCTCAACATGTTGATGACCCGATTGATGAAGCCGACGAAGGAGCTGGCCGGGCTCTTCAATGACCTCGGCTACGAGTCCGCGGCCAGCGCCATCCAGCAGGACGGCCTGTACGTCGTCATGGGCAAGGTCAACGCCGTGACCGGAGGCCAGGCCGAGGCAACGGTCAACCTGTTCAAGGACATCAGGGCTGTCCGGGCTGTGTTGGCCTTGGCGGCCGCCGACGGCAAGAACTACGCCGACACCTACGAGGGCATCGCCATCGCGGTGAACAGGGCAGACGCCACCCAGCGCGCCTACGCGATCCAGATGAACACCACCGCCGGCCAGTGGGACCTGTTCCGGAACCGGGCCGCCGCGCTGGGCATGGACATCGCCCGCGTCCTGCTGCCCGTTCTCCAGGAACTCGCCCAGGACGCGTCGATCGTCGCCAACGCCTTCAACAACCTGCCGCCCGGCGTGAAGTCCACGATCGGCGTCCTCGTCGCGCTCGGCGCCGTCGCCCTGGTCACCCGCGCCGGTGTCGCCCAACTGGCCACCCAGCTCACCGCGTTCCGCACCGCGGTCGCCGAAGCGCAGGCCGGCGGCTCCATGCTGCCCGCGATCCTGCGCGGCACGAGCCTCGCCGTCACCGGCCTCACCGGAGTCCTCGCCCTCGGCGTGCTCGGCTACGCCGCGTACAGCAGTTCCAAGCAGAAGGCGAAGGCCGTCACCGACGACCTCACCCAGGCGCTGCGCGCAGAGCGGGAGCAGCACGACGTCGGCGCGGGCATGCGTGCCCTCGCCCAGTCCCTCGCGAACAGCGACGACATGAAGAAGCTGAAGGCCGCCGGGCTGGAGATGACCGAGGTCATCGACGGCCTGATGAGCGGCGGCGAAAAGCTCGCCCAGCTCAACGACAAGCTCGACCTGGGCAAGGCGAAGTCGTGGAACCCCGACCTCGGCGGGTACGACATCAGCTTCGACAAGGCGAAGAAGATCCTCAACGACCGGCGCAAGTCCTGGTCTGACGCGATCAAGGCCGATGCCGAGCAGGCCGCCGCCATGGACATCGTCAACGCCAAGGTCAAGGCGTCTGTGCAGCAAAACCTGGACGTCTGGTCGCCGTCGATGTCGCTGCCGACGGACAAGAACGGCACGCCTAAGTGGACCGACGAGATGAAGAACATGGCCAAGGTCCTGGGCTCGATCGTCGAACCGGCGGACGCCTTCAAGGCCGCGCAGGACCGCGTCGCCTCGTCCAGCCGCGCCGGGGCCCTGCAACTCGACCTCGCCAAGACATCGGTGTCCGGCTACATCAAGGCCCTCTCCGAGCAGGCCGGAGCCCAGAAGGGCTTCCAACGTGACCTGGAAGAGCTGACCGCGCGCGGCTACGGCCCGCTCGCCGACCACTTCGCGAAGCTCGGCGACGCCAGCGCCGGCATGGCGCACGAACTCGTCGCCAACCTCAAGGCCGGGAAGACCGGAGCCGCGCAGCAGCTCACCGAGCTGACCCAGGTCACCAGGGCGGGCCTGGACGACTACATGGGGGAGCTGCGCCGCCAGCTGGCGACGCAGCGCGACTTCCAGAAGAATCTGTCCGAGCTCGCCGTGCAAGGCCGCCTGGACCTCGCCGATCACTTCAGCAAGCTCGGAGTCGCCAGCTCCGGGATGCTCGCCGAGCTCGTCGGCCAGCTGAAGAACGGGCAGACGCAGGTCGCCGACGAGCTGGAGTCGATCGTCACCGAAGGCACCGCCCGCTCCACCAACGCCTACCGGGCAGGCCTGGAACAAGTCCCGATGATCGCCGAGAAGTACGGCAAGGACACGGCACGGGCCTGGGCCAGCGCGGCGGAGACCGACGACGTCGCCGCGTTCGGCCGCCTGATGCAGCAGATGGCCGTCACCGACATGACGAACGCCGCGCGGGCCGGAGCGGAGGCCTCCCGCACCGAACTGTCCACCGGCCTCGATCTGGTCACCCAGATCGCCGGGATCAAGGGCCTCGACAGCGCGAAGGCGTTCGCGCAGGCGTTGCTCGCAGGCGACATCAACGCCGCGATGGACATGATCAAAACGATCTGGGGCGCGAAGCAGCCGATCGACGCCCCCGACCTGTCCGCCGTGATCGGGGCGTTCAAGACGGCCGGGGGCGCGGCGAACGCCGAGTGGTCGTCGATGCTGACGCTGATCGCTCAGGTGAGCCAGCAGAAGGGCGCCGCGGCCGCACAGGCCCTCACCTCGGCGCTGCTGTCCGGCGACATGGCGGCCGTCGAACGGCAGTTGAACTCCATCGGCGCGTCCGTGAAGTCGATCCCCGGATCGAAGACTATCTCGGTGAACGTCAACGCCCCCAGCCGGATCGACATCCCGGTCATCCTCTCCCCGAAGGGCGCAGCGGGCTTCAACAACGGCGCGTGGGACTCGCCGTTCGCCGCAGTCAAGGCGAACGGTGGCGTGCTGGAGTTCTACGCCAACGGCGGCATCCACAACGGCAAGCTCCGGGCACCGCGCGGCCCCGAGAACCACATCGCGGAGATCGTCCCCGCCGGCAGCTGGCGCGTCTTCGGCGAGCCGGAGACCGCGGGGGAAAGCTACATCCCCCTGGCACCGGCTAAGCGCGCCCGCTCCAAGCTGATCCTGGAGGAGACCGCGCGCCGCTTCGGCGGGACCGTCCTGTACGGCGGGCACCGGCACTTCGCCAACGGCGGCATCGCTACCGCCCGCACTGCGGCGACCGCCCGGCCCGCCGCGGCGAAGCTCATCCCCGCCCGAACCCCCGGCACGGCCGCCGTCCTGGTGCGAGACAACGCCCCGGCGCCACTGGTCGGCTCCATGACCATCAGCGTCACCGGCAGCAACGTCACCGGCGAAGACGTTGCCGACGCGGTGATGCGCCGAGTACGTCACCTCCAGCGGGGAGGTCGCGCCTGATGACCACCGACACCACCCAGTTGGCCGACTGGCAGCTCGACGTCGCCGGCGTCCTCATCGGCCACGGCACCGACGTGCTCATCGAGGACATCGACGGCATAGGCACCCCGGAGAGGCGCGCCGGGGACCGGCCCATCCCCGACGAAGACGGCAACTACCCGGGGAAGGACACCTACGCGCCGCGCACCCTGCGCATCACCGCCGGCATCCGCACCCCCGGCAACCCCGCAGCGGGCCTTGACCAGCTTGCCGAGCTGGAGCGCGCGGCCGACACCAAGGTGCGCCTCACTCCGGGCGCAACCGACGTGCTGCGCATCCGCAGGCCCGGCCAGCCGGTGCGCCGCCAGTACGGGCGGCTGGCCGGCGTCGAGGCCATCAGCCTCGCGGACGCGCCGTTCGGCTGGATCCCCATCCACGTGACCTTCGTGGCGCTCGACCCGGCCTGGTACGCCGACACCCCGTCCGGCCTGAACTTGGGGCTCGACGTGTCGAACCAGCGCGGCCAGGGCTTCGGCGCGCCGCTGCGCGCCCCGATGACCACCGGCACCGCCGACCCGAAGGCCCGGCCCGGCTGGGCCCTCAACACCGGCAACAGGCCCACCTGGCCGACGGTCCGCATCACCGGGCCCGTGGTCAACCCGAAGGTGTGGATCGAGGGCACGGACGCGGTCCTGGACCTCGCCGTCGTGCTGGGCGACGGCGAGACGCTCGACATCGAGACCAGGCCTGGCACCCGCACCGTGATCCGCAACGGGCTCGGGTCCGCCGCCGGGGCCCTCACCCGCGCCTCGCGCCTCGACGCCTTCGCGATCCCGCCAGGCCGCTCCGAGGTCCGGTGGACGGCGCAGGACGCCACCGGCACTTCCCGCCTCGCCCTCACCTGGCGCGACGCCTCCTCCTCTCTCTAACCCCCCCACAGCACGGAAGAAGCACGACGCGATGACGCTCATCCAGCCGCCCCTCATGGTCACCGGCGGCATCCACCCTGCCCGCGCACTGCGCATGATGGTGCGGGACCTGTCCCGCGGCAGCCAGGGCATCACCGAGGGCGGAGACCTCAAGGTCCGCTCCACCCCCACCCCCGGCCCCGGTGTGCGGGTCGGCAACGGCTCCGCGATCATCCGGGGCGCGACCTGGGGCCAGGGTTCCTACACGCAGTACAACAGCGGCGACCACCTCGTGCCGATCGCCCCGACCGGCGGCACCGGTCGAACCGACCTGCTGGTTCTGCGAGTTGAAGACCCCGAGTATGAGGGCTCGCGCAACCCGAGCTCGGAGGACATCGGGTACTTCCACGTCATCCCGGGCGTCTCCGCGACCACAGCGGCGCCGCCACCCGGCATGACCGCGATCGCACTGGCCCGGATCACCCAGCCGCCGAACTGCCAGACGATCACCAACGCGATGATCACCGACCTGCGGACGCTGGCCAACCCGAGGCGAGAGCGCCGCGTTCGCACCATCCAGACGTTCAAGTACTCCTCGATCCCGTCGTCGCCGACGTGGCAGGACTGGCCAGCGTCCGCCGGCGCGAAGGTCGACATCGACATCCCCTACTGGGCCACGAACGCCGCCGTCATCACCACCCTTCACGGCCTGCGCGTGGCTGCATCGGTCAACGTGGCGTTCCGGAACGTGCTCGGCGGAAGCCCTGGCAGTGACGCCTACCTCGACACCGATGCCATCACGACCGTGTCCCGGGCTGACATCACCATGGTCGACCACTACAGCTTCCGCCAGGAGCAGCGTGGCACCACCCAGACCCTCGCGGTGCAGTCCGTGAGGCTGGACGTGAGCGGCAACGTGGACGTCAACAACACGACGACCCTGAGCGCCGACGTGGACTTCGTCGAGGACGTCTACTGATGCCGGTGTACCGGTACTTCACCACCCATGCCCTTACGGGGGAGGTCCTGGCGTATGACCTGCCGCTGGGCGGCGTCTCGTTCGGCTTCGAACGTAACGGGCCCGGCCAGATGCGCGCCGTCATCGAACCGCGGTTCGCCCACCTCGCGCCCAGCCAGGCTGAGGCCGGCACCGTGCTGCTGTGGGCGGTGCGAGACCAGCAGCTCGCCTGGGGCGGCCAGATCTGGACGGCGAAGCCCGAAGGCTCCTCCTTGGCGTTGGAGGCCGCCGGGTTCGGCGCCTACCCGACCAAGCGCCACGACCTGCACGGGAACCTCGGCGGCCGCGGTCCCTATACCGGAGCCGACCCGTGCCAGGTCATCGCCGACACGTGGGCCTACCTCCAGGAGCAGCCCGACGGTGACCTCGGCGTGCGCGTCGACCTGCCGCCTGGCGGCTGCCCCGCCCGTCTAGGCGACGCCGAACACCCCTACGCCACCAAGGAGTGGGAGGCGCCGGCACTCTCGGGCGTGATCCGTGACGCCACTGCCCTGGACGGCGGCCCGGAGTGGACGGAGACCGTCGCCTGGGAGGGGGAACGGCCGGGTCGGCGCATCCTCGTCGCCTGGCCCCGCCTGGGCAGCAGGCGCGAGGACTTGCACTTCGCGAGCGGCGTCAACGTCGTCGAGCCCGAGCCGATCACCAGCAGCGCCGACGACTACGCCCAGGTCGTCGTCGCACTCGGTGCCGGCGACGGCTCCGCGAAAGTCCGGGCGGTGGACGCGGTCCGCGACGGGCGGCTGCGTCTGGAGCACGTCCTCGACCGGCCCTCGGTCACCGACCCCGCCGTCCTCGCCCAGATCGCCCGCGCCGAACGCGCCCGCCGCCAACAGCTTGCCACCGTCGATGAGATCACCGTCGTCGACCACCCAGCCGCGCCGATCGGCTCCTGGCGGGTCGGCGACGACGTTCAGGTGTCCCTGCACGACGAGTGGGCCACCTACGACGGCTGGTGCCGCATCACCGGCTGGACCCTGCACCCGGCCGAAGACGACCAGCCGGAGACCGCCACCCTGCACCTCGACCGCGCCTACACGACCGGAGCGTGACCGTGGCCACTGCCCTGGATGCCCTCGCCGCGCGCATCGCGGCCTTGGAGACGGCACTGCGAGACCTATCCCGGTCCTCCCGCCTCTCCCACAGCAGCATCGACGACGGCGCGCTCACCGTCACCTCCGGCGGACAACTGCGCGCCGTCATCGGCCAGATGCCGGACGGCACGACCGCGGTCAACGTCGTCAACGGCCCCGTTCCGCCCGCACCGTCGCCGCCGACCGCTGCACCGGCGCTCGGCGGCGTCCGCGTCACCTGGAACGGGGCCTTCACGGACGGCTCGCCCAGCCCGCTGGACCTGGCCCGCGTCGAAGTGCACGCCTCACCCGTGGCCGGCACCGTCCCGTCGCCCGCCACCCTCGTCACCACCATCGACACGCCACAAGGAGGTGTCGTCACCGTCCCCACCACTGTGCCCGTGTGGGTCACCCTGGTGGCCCGCACCACCTCCGGCAAGGCATCGGCGCCGTCAGGCACGGCGACCGCCGGGCCCGCCCCCGTCGTTGCCCAAGAGGTGTTGGACGGCATCGTCGGTGAACTCCAGCTCGCGGCTGACGCGGTCACCGCCGCGAAGGTCGCCGGCGGGGCGATCGACGAGCGCGCCCTCGCCGACGCCGCCGTGACCGCAGCGAAGCTCGGCGAAGCCGCCGTCGTGGCCGGGAAGCTCGCCGGCGACTCCGTCACCCCGGGCACAGTCGCCGCCGATGCCATCACCGCACGGGAGATCGCCGCGGGGAGCATCAGCACTGGCGCACTCGCCGCAGGGGCGGTGACCACGGAGACCCTTGCTGCCGGCGCCGTCACGGCCGGGCAGATCGCCTCCAGTGCGGTGACCGCGTCGAAGATCGCCTCCAAGTCGGTCACTGCGTTGAAGATCGCCGCCGACGCGGTCACCGCGGGGAAGATCGCCGCCGACGCCATCACCAGCAGGGAGCTGAAGGCCCTTGCCGTTACGGCCGACAAGATCGCCGTAGGCGCGATCACCGCCGACAAGATCGCCGCCGGGTCGATCACTGCCGCAGCCCTGTCGGTCGACGCCATCGACGGGCGCACCATCAAGGGCGTCACCATCACCGGTGGCACCATCACCGGTGGCACCCTCCAGACCGGCACGACCGGCCGACGGGTGATGCTGTCCCCGTCCGACCCCATCGAGGGGAAAGCAGCCCCGTCCGCATTGCTGTACTCCGGGGCCGACGTCGAGCAGCAGCCCGCGCGGCTCACTGCCGAAGTGCGCGCCACACCCGACGGTAGCGTTCCGGTGACCCGGTTGACTGGTCCCCAACTCACCACCAACGGTATCCACACCCCGCGGCTGTGGCTGAACTCTGGTTGCCCGGGTACGAGTTATCCATCACGTGGTGGCTACTCCCTGAGCGTCGCAGGGGAGTGGGGGATGGCTGGCGAGGCCGTGATATCGGGAGCGGCAGGCGACGCAACGAGCGCCGCCTCGATCGAGATGAGTGTGCGGCGCAGCACCGGCGGATACAAGACCGCGCTCACCCATCTGAATCCCGAGGCCTGGTTCACCCAGCTCGCCGACCAGGTTGCGGCGATGTCCCTAAGCAAGGACGGTCTGACGGTCAAGGCGTTGGCCGGAGGCATGCTGCTCCAAAGCGGCACTGGCCTGCGCGTGCAGGGTGGGGACATCGTTGTCACCAACGGCACCGTCAGGGCGGAGTCGGCCTCGTGGGCGACCCCGGCCTTTCAGAACGGCTGCACCTCGCTGACCGGTTGGCGCTCGGTCGGGATCAAGAGGAGGCCCGACGGTACAGTGATGCTGCGCGGAATCGCGGCCGTACCGGCATCGTTCGGCGGAGGGGTCGTCGCCGTCATCGACGACCCCGCAATGCGCCCCCGGGTCGGCGAGGTTTTCACGGTGGCCGCATCCAACCCGGCGACGGCGACGCTCTTCCTTCAGCCGAACGGCAACCTGGAGGTGTGGAACGCGACCGGCAGCTTCGGTGGCTGGATCTCGTTCAGCGGCGTCGAGTGGTCCTGCATCGACTAACGCTGCCTGAAAGAGGTCTGGAACGTGGGGAGGCGACCCAGGCCTGCCTGGCGTCGAGCGGTGGCTAGCCTGCCTGACGGGTCAGCGAGGGGTTAGGAAGCCGGCACGAGATTGTGTACGCAGCCGTGCTCGTTCCTGGAGTTGCTCCCAAGCAGGCCCCTGAGTGGCAGCCGTGTGGAAGGATCGGTGATATGCAGACCCTTCACGCCGAGGCCGCAGGCCTGGTTTCAGTCGAACGTTCGCAGTTTGGGCTATGGGAACGGAGTGAGTTCATCGAGGACGGCAATTGGATGGATCTTCCTTTGTGTGAAGAAATTCCGGGCGTTGTGATGGCCGACGGGGCCATTAAGGTTCGAAGCTCGATTCGGGATCACTATGCGGCTGTGACTCTTGAGGTTGCTAACAATCCAGTGCGTCCGGACGGGTTCAGGCTCATCGCAAGGGCTCCATACAGGTCTCTTACGGGGCACACGGAAGCATGGACTCTATTCTCTGGCCCTACCGGTCTGACGTTGGACCTTGGAGGGCCGTCGCGAAACTTTATGCTAAATGTCTTTTGGAGTAGTTCGCTGGACCTGAGCGACCACGCGAAGATGGAACTGCTCCACGGAGTGGAGAAGTTCCATTTCGCATTCGACCCGGCGGCGGGATGACCAAACGTCTTCCCGCCGCCGAGGTGATCCTACGTGACTACGGAAGGATTTCGACCCCAAACTTGTCATTGTGGAGAATGCGGTCTGACCCGTACCAGGTGGACAGTTGGGTCCCAGCTTTCCCGTTCTGGGTGCCGTCTACGTACCGGACCGAGAAGTTCCCGTCGCCGCGGCCTGCACCCTCCCATGTCGACGCGAACGGGAACTCGTCACACTCCTCGTCAGGCTTGTGAGGAAGGGGAGCGCATGCCTTCTCCACGGCAGCACGGTTGTCCCTATAGGCCTGATCTGCGATCAGGTTGGCCCCACGATATAGGCGCGTAATGAGGCTCGGGGGTGTCGCCTTGATGTTCCCTGGGATTACCTTGGAGCCGTTGGCTTGGGCGGGAAGGGTTGAGTTCGGGTTCGTAAAAGCCGTGTAGAGGTGTTCGGCGACATCCTTTACCAGAGGGTCCGTCTGGCTGTATTGCATGACGGGGATGACCCTGCTGAAGATGACTCCGGTCTTTTGGGGAAGGTAGTAGGCCGAGTCGAAGCGGAGGTCCTGATAGGGGGGACTGGCCCAGTTTGTCCACATTTCTAGGTATGGCGCTGCCCGATTGTAGATCGACCACATGCAGTTAACGACCTCTTCGTCCCCTGCCCCCAGGGTATGATCCGAGATGATGCTCCATCCCAGGAGGCCGTTCGCTTTCCACTGGGCTACCGTATTTGTGATTGGATTGGTGGCTCCAACGGCTTGGCAGGCATTCTGCCCTTGCTTTGCGTTCGTTCCCAGGTAGATCGTGAGCCTTGAAGAGTCGTTGAAGTACCCAGATGTCTTGAACTCGGCCAGTTCTGCACTGATGAAGGCCTCCCTGGCCCCCGATTGGCCCCTGCCGACCTCGGTTACCCGCCAGTCGAGCGTTCCTAGTACCTCTCCAGCTATTCCGTAGAGGATCTCTTTTGAGTAATAGTGTCGGCAGAAGTTGAAGTGATCGATCACTGCTCCGTCGGCCGCTGATCCGCTCGGATTATTTCGGCATGCCGCGAAGTCTACAGTGGAATCGCCGGCGCTAAGGCCTTGCGTGGAGGATTCTCCCGCCGGATTGCTGCTGTAGAATTTTGACGGCTTTAGAGCTTCTGCTTCCTGGGGGGACGGGATGGAAGGACGCGGCAAAGCCGTTGAAGTATCACCTGCTACGGATTCGAACCCCCCTGAGCTGGTGATATTTTCGACGGCTTGGCCTACTGGGGTCCCTATTGGAATGTCGGGAAACGGGGTGGCGGAAGTAAAGGTGATCATCTTTACTCCCGTGGGTGTCGCGGAGGCAGTCGGAGATAAGCCGACTGTGGCGACTAGCGCCACGACTCCAAGGACTGCGGACCACTTGAAGCGCATTTCTATCCTTTCAGATTTCCGGTTTCGGCGAGCCTGACAGTGGGTGTGCGGATCGCCAAGCTATCCGTTCAGCGCATGGGGATCAATTGACGCAAAGAGGAATGTCTTATTCCGTACGGCTTGCCATGATCCGGAACCTGATGTTCCCGAGAAAGTGGAGGTGAGGGTGGCCATGGGTGAGCTTTGTGGAGTCGAGTCGGAAGAATTTGGCGCGATCGCGAACTGTTGGCCTCTGCCCAGCTGGAGGCTCTATGCTGATTGCCAGCGCGGGGAACGCTTGTTCGGAGTTGTCGTGAGTGTCCCGCCGGCCGCAGAACCCACGCTGGGGGAGCTTCAGCGTGCTCTGCTCCAGCTTCGCGAGGACCAGCGGGACGGCATCGCGGGGCTCCGTGAGAATCTGCGGACCGACCTCCAGGTTCTCGCCGGCCGGATCGAGCAGGCCGTCACCAAGGACGTCTACGTCGCCGATCAGCGGCTGATCGACCAGCGGCTCGTCGTCATCGAACGAGACCTCACCGCGGAGGCCCGCGCACGGGAAGCAGCCGAGGCGGCGGCGATCGCCAACCGCCGGTGGCTGATCGGCGCGTTCCTCGCACCGCTCGTCGTCGCGGCCGTGCAGCTGTGGCTGCTCTCCAAGGGCGCACGCGCGTAGGCAGCTGGCGCCGAGTTACACCACCACCTGGTGCGCGGGGGAGAAACGCGAACCATCTTGGCAACGCCTCTGAGCGCCGACGCCTTCCTCAACTCCCTTCGCAGCGATGGGCTTTCCGTCGCCGAGGTCGGTGACTGGCGCAGTCACAACCGCAACTCCAAGGGTGCGTGGGGGCCGGTGCACGGCATCGTGATCCACCACACCGCCACCTCCGGCACCGCCAACTCCGTGCAGATCTGCCGGGACGGCTACGACGGGCTGCCGGGCCCGCTGTGCCACGGCGTCATCGACCGCGAAGGCGGCGTGCACCTGGTGGGCTACGGCCGGACCAACCACGCCGGCGCGGGTGACGGCGACGTCCTTCAGGCCGTCATCGCCGAGCGGCCCCTGCCCCCGGTCGACCAGAACAACACGGACGGCAACTCCCGCTTCTACGGCTTCGAGTGCGTCAACAGCGGGACCGGCTCCGAGGGCTGGCCGGACAGCCAGGTCGAGGCGATGGTGCGGGCCGCCGCCGCGGTGTGCCGGGCGCACGGCTGGTCCGAGCGGTCCGTCATCGGCCACAAGGAGTGGCAGGTCGGCAAGCCTGACCCGGTCGGCATCGACATGGGGCAGTTCCGTGCCCGGGTGGCCGCCCGGCTCGGCAACGGCCCCGCCCCACAGCCGTCCGGCCCGCCGGCGTTCCCCGGCCGAGCCGCCTTCGGGCCCGGCCGGGTGAACGACTCGATCCTCGCCCTCGGGCAGCAGCTCGTACGTAAGGGCTTCGGCGGCGCCTACAAGGTTGGCCCGTCGCGGTCCTGGGGCGAAGCCGACCGAGCGAACGTCGCCGCGTTCCAGCGCGCGCAGGGCTGGAGCGGGGGCGATGCGGACGGCCTGCCCGGCCCGTCCACCTGGAGCCGTCTGTGGTCCTGACCGACACCCCCGCAACCGAGAGGAGTTCGGTGAACTTCTACCTGTCCCTGCTGCGCACCGGCGTGCCCGCCCTGGTGGGCTGGCTGGTGGCCGCCGCCGCCCGCTGCGGCCTCGATCTCGACGCTACCGCCCTCGCCGGCATCCTGGTGCCGCTGGTCAGCTTCGTCTACTACGCGGTGTTCAGGGCGGCGGAGCACTACCTGTCGCCCCGGTGGGGCTGGCTGCTCGGCTACGCCAGGCCGCCGGCCTACCCGGCAGTGAAGGCCGCACTGTCGCAGTAGGGGTGACGGCGTGGCGCTCGCCGAGGACTGCCGGACCGGCCGGATGGAGAGCGTCTGGAGGGCGCCGTGTCCACGAGTTACCGTCGTCCCGTGACGGGGTGAGCAGATGCGGGCCGAAGGCCGGCGCCCGCCGAAGAACGAGTTGGGCCCCCGTTCCTTGCGGAATGGGGGCCCGACCTCTTGGACTTCATACTCTATCACTGGGGTTCGATGCCAGGTTTTCCACAGCCTGGGCATAGTCTTAATACTCACTTTTCACGATGGCAGGGAGTGGCGGAAGTGAGTGTCAAGAGGAAGCCGGTACTCGTCGGCCAGCAGGAGTTCGGCGCGATCTACGACGGGGTGGCCCGCAACGTTGCGCAGTGGATCCAGCGCGGGCAGTTGGACTACAGCGAGGCGGTGATCGTCAGCGGTCGGGCCTACTGGACGTTGGGCTTCGCGGTGGCCCAGGGCGAGAGGTTCGCGCGCACGAAGGAGCCGAACATGGGGGTCGTCGAGCAGCTGGTGGAGGAGCAGTCCCCGGGGCGTGGCCTCGTGTCCGCGCTGACGGTGCAGCGTGCCGACCTGCCGCCGATCGTCGGCCAGCAGGAGATCGCTGCCATGGTCGGCGAGGATCCCGCGGCGTTCCTGCCCCGCCTGAGCGCCGCGATCAAGGCGAGCGCGTTCCCGGGGCCGGACTGGTCCCTGTCGGGCTCGCCTCTGTGGCTGCTGAGCAGCGCCTCCGACGGCCTGGAGAGCACGGGCCGCTTCTCCAGGGTCAAGAGCAAGGCTCCTGAGATCAACGGCGAGGTCGTGGAGGCGCTCAAGAGCGGCCGGTACGACGGCCCCGGATCGAAGATCCTCACGAGGGGTGTCAAGAAGAAGAGCTGACCAAAGTTGACCACCCCCATGAGTGAGTATAAAATATAAACATGAGGGCGGGTGAAGGGCCCGCCTCGCAAATGGGGAGTCACTCATGAGGGCGCGCTCGCCGCCGCGTGATGTTGCAGCCGGAGGCGCTCGACCTCCCTCTGCGTGGGGAGGGGTGGTCAGAAATTCGACTTGTATGGGGACTCTTGCTTAGTATCCCCATCAAGTTGAGGGGAGAGAGCGCCGTGTCCGCTGTCACTCAGGACCACCTGCCTGGCCTGGAAACCGTCCGCCGCATCGTCGCGCCCGCAACCGGGACGCCCCGCGCGGGGACGATCCAGGAACGGTTCGAGCAGTTCCACGGGGCAAACCCGTGGGTCCTCACCGAGCTGGAGCGGCTCACCGCGGAGTGCATCGAAGCGCGCTTCGCCACGATCAGCCTCGGCATGCTCTTCGAGCTCGTCCGCTACTCCTACGGCCGCGCCACCCTCGGATCCGACGGCGACTTCCGGCTGAACAACGACTTCAGGTCGCGCTACGCCCGCCTGCTCATCGAGCTTCACCCCGAGTGGGCGCCGCGCATCGAAGTCCGTGCCCTGCGTACGGACTGACGCACCGCACCAACCTCTTGGAGAACCACCCGTGCCACCGAAGATCAAGTCACGCAAGCCCACCTGCGTCATCCCCTTCCCCTTCATCCTGCTGGAAGGCGAGGAAGGCGCCGGCAAGTCCTACACGGCCATCGAGTTCACGAAGTCCGAGCGAGTCGGCAGTTGCTACGTCCTCGACCTGTCCGAGGGAACCGCCGACGAGTACGGGGCGATCCCCGGCGCCAGGTTCGAAGTGATCGAGCACGACGGCAGTTACGTGGACATCGCCGAGCAGGTCGAGGCCGTCAAGGAGGAAGCCCGCCGGGCCGCCGCAGCCGGCGAGCCCCCTGTCGTCCTCATCGTCGACTCCGGCACCGCACTGTGGCGGATGCTGTCCGACTGGGCCCACGCCCGGGCCCGCCGCTCCAAGCGCAACCGGGACAAGCTGCGCGACGACCCCGACGCGAACATCGACGTCACCCGCAACTTGTGGAACGACTCCGTCAACCGCTGGGATCGGGTCATCCGCGCCATGCAGACGTTCCCCGGAATAGCGATCATGCTGGCCAGGGGCAAGGAGATCTCGGCGACGAACGAGGACGGCCAGCCCCTGCTGGACGACCGGCGCCGTCCCGTGCGCGAGTGGAAGGTCGGCGCGCAGAAGGACCTCTGCTTCGACGTCACCATGTGGGTGCGGATGCGGCGCGACCAGACCCCTGAGCTCGTCAAGGCCCGCACCCTCAAGTTCCGCGTCGAGAGCGGCAAGCCCATGCAGCTGCCCGACTTCACCATCGAGCGGCTGGTGTTCGACTTGCTCGGCTGCTCCACCGCCAGTCAGCCTCGACAGATGCCCGTACTCGTTGGCGACCGCACTGGGCCGTGGATGGAGCGCATCGCCGCCGCCGCCGACCGCGACGCCTGCCTGAAGCTGTGGGACGAGCTGGATGCCGGGTCGAAGACCGGCCTGTCCGAGATGGAGTGGCACACCGTCCGAGGGGCGGTCAAGGCGCGTGCCGCCGAGCTCGCCGCCCCGAAGGCCGGCATCGACGACGTCCCGGAGAGCGACGCCGCCCGCCTGCGGGCCGCCGCCGAGGCGCAGCAGGCCGAGGCCGACGCCGAAATCGTCGGCGAGACCCCAGTCGCGGCCTGACCGGCGGGGCCGGGCTTCCTCGCCAGGAGCCCGGCCCCGTCGTCACCCACGCGCACCGTACCCCGGCCGGCACGCCGCACACCGCAGCCGCGCTGGCACCTCGGCGTGCCCTCCTGCCGGCGGCCCCGCCCCTCACGGGCCCCTTGCCGTCACGACCTCTTGGAGCAGTACACCCATGTCCACCTCCGTCCTCGACCTACCGGAGTCGCCGTCCATCTGGGTCGCGGCCGACGCCGTCGACCAGGCCCGACCCCGCTCCCAGCAGCGCCAGCTCGGCGCGTCCGACCTCGTGTGCGAGCGCCGCGCGGCGTACATCCACCACGGTTGGGAGCCGACCGATCACGTCGTCAGCCCGGCCGCGATGCTCGGCACCTACATCCACGAAGGCCTGACCACCGCCGCCCGCCGCGAGTTCGGCTGGCTCGTCGAGAAGAGGGTCGCCGACGCGACGATTCGCGGCAGCATCGACATCGTCCAGCTCGACCGCGCCACCGCCCGCCAGCTCCCGCGTCGCCTGCGCCCCAAGGTCGCCGCCGACGTGAACACCGTGGAGGACATCAAGACCCGCACCATCTACCGCTGGGACGAGGTGCGGCGCTACGGCGCGACCGCCGGGGAGCTTCGGCAGGTCATGACCTACGTGCGGCTGCTGCGCACCGGCGGCTTCGCCGACGTCGACGGCCAACGGGTCCTGGCCCGGCTCGGCCCGATCGACGTCGAGCGGGTGCGGATGCGGTTCATCTCCCGCGACTCCGGCGAGGAGTTCATCCAGGAGTTCCCCTACGACCCGGAGATCGCCGAAGAGGCGGTGTGGTGGCTGGAGCGGATCACCGAGACCGAGCACCCCGAGCAGGCCCCCCGTTCGTTCTACGGGCCCGGCATCGACACCGTGTGCGACTACTGCCCATTCGCGACGGCCTGTTGGGGCGTGCCGGCGTCCGGGCGGCCGGTCCAGGCCAACATCGTGCACAACCGTGAGGACGTGGCGGTGCACCTGGCGGACTACGCCAACGCGCACAAGGACTGGGCGGAGGCCGACCGGGTCAAGAAGTTCGTGCGCAAGGCCGTCGACGGTACCGAAGCGGGGACATACGGGCGCAACGTCCTGGGGTGGCGGGGCGAGGACAAGGAGGTGGAGGAGCCGGACGTGCGCGCCATGATCGAGCTGTTCGACGACCTCGACGCGCCGATACCGATGGTCCCCGACGCGGACCGCATGGTGAAGGCCCTCGTGACCGCCGGCATCGCGGTGCCCACGCGCAGGGTCGTGAAGAAGGGCTCCCGCAGGATCGAGGTCAAGGCGGCCCCCAAGTGAGCGCGGTACAGCACCAGTTCGCACCGTGCCGCCGAGGGGGAGCCCCGCATGTCGATACAACTCATGGTCGCCGCCGCCTACCTGCCGCCGGAGGTGATCAGCAACCCCGCCGAGAAACTGGCGCTGATGAAGATCTGTGACTCGGCAGACGACGAGACTCGCCTGTCCCGTCCGGGTATGCACCGCATGGCGGCGTGGACCGGCGTGACGGAAAAGAGGGCGATCACTCTGGTCACCAAGCTCGTGGCGAAGGGCCTGGTCGAGCGCGTGGAAGTCGGCAGGCCGGGCCGTGCCGCCTTGTACAAGGTGTTCCCGCTCGGGGTGCCGGACACCCCGGACAGGGAAGAACTGCGCGAGCGGCAGCGCGCGGCGGTCACGGCGCCGCGAAACCCCCGCCTGGCACGGCCGCGCACCCCGCGCGCCACGCCGGCGGCCCCCGCGCGGACCTACCTCGACGTCGAGGAGCGGGAGCAACGGGCGGCCCGACGCCATGGGTTGCCCGAGGGGAACCCACCTACGGCGGGGGCGAAGGTTCCCCCAGGGGAACCCAACACGTTGCCCGAAGGGAACCCACCGGGTTCCCCCGGGGGAACCCCTTCCTTTCCTTCTCCTTCCTATGTCCTACCTACCCCCCTACCCCCCACGGCTGACGCCGCGGGGGAGCCGGCGGATCCGGAGGGTTCGCAGGCGCGGCCGTGCTCGCGTCACCGGAAGGTCGCGGCGAACTGCCGGGCCTGCGGAACCAGCGCCCGGGCGCAGCGGCAGGCCGAGGAACGGGACCGCACGGTGGCGCGGAGACAGCGGGAGCAGGAGTGGCTGTCCGACTTCCGGAGGGACGCGCAGGTGCGGCGAGAGCAGGCGGAGGTCGGCTCGGACGCGGTGCGGTCGGCGAGACGGGAGGCGTTCGAGGCGGTCAGGGCGGCACGCCAACGCGCCAAATATCACGAATAGGTAACTGGCCGGCGGAACTTGCACCCCCCATTGAATGAGTATAGAATTTAAACATGAAGAGGGGGGAAACCCCCGAGACGAAGGGAATCGAAATGCTGCCCACGCTCATCACCGTCAAGGACGACCAGGGGCGCCCCACCTACGCCCTCGACTACTCCAGCATCCTCGACCCGCTCGTCCGCGCCATCGCCACCGAGCGCGCCGAGAACGAAGAGATCGACAACGAACTCGACCAGATCGCCGCCCTCGCCCAGAGCGTCAACGCCGCCCCCGACCGGGACGCCGCCGACGCCCCCGCAGCGGAACTGTCCAACCGCGTCGACGACTTCCTCGACTTCCTCGGCCACCGCCGCCACGAACTGCCCGCCGAACCCAACCAGTTCGACATCCGAACCGCCCGGCGCCTCTCCGCCCAGCTCCGCGCAATGGCCACCGCGCTCACCACCTGGTCCGACCAGCACTCCGTCGAGCGCGCCGCCTAACCCCCCTCGCGGCCGGGGGTCCACACCCCCGGCCGCCCCAAACTTGTATGGGAACTCATGCAAGAACTCCACATCATGCACGGAGGGACCGTGCCACCACTCCACACCCCCACCCTCGCCGACACCTACCGGCCGATCACCGACCTCGCCCGCCGGGCCGGCATCCCCTTCCACCTCGCCGCCCAAAGCCGACACGCCAGCCTGCACCTGCACCTGCCTGACGGCGCCCTCCTGGCCGTCACCGACGACGGCATCGGAGGAGCCGCCGCCCACAAGCCCAGCGGCGCCACCGGCTGGCAGATCACCCGAACCCTCCCCACCGGCCAGCGAGCCGTCATCTACGACTCCACCCTCCTCGGCGACGACCACCACCTCGGCACCAACCCCAGCCCCGTCCTCGGCGCCATCGCCCGCTACCTGCCGCCCCCACCCTCCCCGAAGCCCACCCGCACCCGACGACGCGGCCTCCTGACCCGCCTGCTGCGCCTCACCTGACCCCGCCGACACACGACCTCTTGGAGCCCCTGGTGACCTTCGCGCCACTACCCACCCATCCCCGCGTCACGGACCCCGAATGGCAGGCCCGCTACGAGGCCTTCGGGCCCCTGACCGCCGCGCTGCGCCGCCGCGGCTTCGTCACCGACATCACCTCCGACGGCGACACCGAAGCGATCACCGCCGAACTGCCCGACGGCAGCTACCTGCGAATCGACACCGGCAACGAGATCGGAGACCTCCCCGACGACATCGACGCCGCCATCGCCTGGCGGGCGATCAGGGGCAGCAGCGACAACCCGACCGTCCGCGACAGCGTGTACGACTCCACCCCGGACGGGCCCGACCTTCTCAACGGCGCTCTCCTTTCCCCGCTCCTTGTCACCATCGACACCTACCTCGGAGCGCGAGGAATAGCCCTGCTGACCGTCCCCCACGCCCACCCCGCCGTCGTCACCGTCACCACGATCCACGACCACGGCCCCGCGACCTACGAGGTCAGGAAGGCCTTCCCGGGCGCAAGCCGGGAAGCCGCCCGGTATGCCTGGGCGGTCGCACGAAGCCAGCCCGCCGGAATCACCCAGCAGCACCTGAGCCCCGACTGGCCCCGCTACGCGCTAGCCGACCGCGACCGTACCCGGGTCGTCCAGGTGACCCTGGCGGAACTCGCTTCCGGCAGCCGAACCCCGCAGGGCACGTGCACCTGCCGGCTCGTCCACCCCCAGACCTCGCAGGAGGACGAGCAGCTCGCCCGCGAGATCGCGCACGCCATCAAGATCGGCGACGCGCCCGGCACCTACCTGGCCACAGCCCGCCTCCTCACCGCGCCCCAATGCCCCGCGCGGATGGCGGGCCCCCGTGGCTGACCACCCCGACGGCCGGCTGGGCGACGACTTCGAACCGCCCTTGGACTTCACCGGGCTCTTCTGGGCGAGCCCGCCGGTGCCGCCCATCTGGTCCCCCGCCGGGCCAAGGAGGCGCTGCGCCGCCCACCCCGGGAACGCCGACACGGCCCCCGCGACAACAACCCGCACCACTGACAGGCCCGGAACGGAACAACCCGTGGACGCCATCCAGATCATCGCCCTCGCCCTGAGCGGCACCGGCTTCGCCCTGTCGCTCTGGGCGGCCCGCATCGCCTACCGCGCCCGCAAGCGCCCCTGAACACCCCGGCCCGCCCGGGCCCGGCCACCCGCCGGGCCCGAGGCGCCCACCACCTCTCCAGACCGCCCCGGCCGAGATCACCGCCGCCCTCGCCGCCCACCAGTGTGCCCCCTGCGAAGACCGGGCCACTGAGAGCAGCCTCATCGACGACTGGCGCCGCTGGACCCCCTTCCTGCGCCGCGCGGCCCGGCATCGCGGCGCCCGCGCCTACTGAGCACCCTGCAACCCTCCCGGAGACCCCGTCATGACAATGCACTTCCGTATCGTCCAACGCACCGGCGAACCCGACGACCCGGACCACCGGTACGAGACCACCGCCCTCGGGCTGAGCGCCCTGCGCAGCACGATGCGCCGGTTCGGGATGCTCACCGACCACCAGCCTCTGTTGTGGCCGGACCCCGACGCGCCACGGGGCCACCGTCTCTTCCAGGAGGGCCCGGACAGCACCGCCCCGAGCCCCGGCGGCATCCCCGACAACAAGCTGACCTTTCCCGGCCGCTGGCACATCAGCACCGCCGAGATCACCGCAGCCCTCGCCATGTACGACTCCTTGTTCGCTCTCCCGGCCCGGCTCGTCATCGAAGACCCCGAAGACGGATACCCCGCGTGGGTGCGCTGGATTGCCTTCCTGCGCCTTGCCACCGACCACGACGGAATCACCCGCCAGACCTGAGCACCTTCAACTCCTCAACTTGTATGGGCTCTCATCCACGAGCCCGCCATCACCTCTTGGACTTCCGCATGGCGACCCCCGACAACACCCCGTTTCCGCCCGAGATAGCCCACGCCGCCAACCACTGGCACCCCGCGATCAAGCCCTACCCCGAGCACCTCGGCGACGACCTCCCCAGTCCGACCTGCCCGCCCGCCCGGCCCCTGGCCGACAACCCCGAGAACTGAGAGGAGCCCCGCCCATGTCCATCACCTTCACCGACTTCCTGTGCGGCGCCGGCGGCTCCTCGACGGGCCTGGCCGAAGCCGGGCTTGAGCTCAAACTGGGCGTCAACCACTGGAACCTTGCGCTGGCCACCCACGCCGCCAACCACAGCCGGGCCGACCACCTGTGCATCGACGTCTCCGGCATGCCGATGCGCTACCTGCCCAGAACCGACGTGCTGTGGGCATCGGTGATCTGCACCGAGATCAGCCCCGCCGGCGGCCGCCGCCGAGAGACCCCGCAACTCGACCTCCTCGACGGCGACGACGAGTTCAAGGTCCTGCCCGACGCCGCGTTCGAGAAGACCCGGGTCACGGCGTGGTGCGTCGTGCGGGCCGCCGAGGTCCACCGCTACCGGGCCATCGTGGTGGAGAACGTGCTCGAATTCGCGACCGACTGGGTCCTGTTCACGGCATGGATCGGCGCGATGAAGGCGCTCGGCTACAACTGCCAGATCACATCGGTGAGTTCGGCGCACATCGGAGACGAGAACAACCTTCGGGCCCCGCAGTGGCGCGACCGCATCTACATCACGTTCACCCGCAAGGGCATGCGCAAGCCCAACCTCACCCCGTCCCCGCTGGCGTGGTGCTTCGAGTGCGGCGAGCAGGTCAACGCCGTCCAGACCTGGCGAGACCCGAAGATCACGATCGGAAAATACGGCAAGCAGTACGACTACCGCTGCCCGAGCACGCGCTGCCGCCACTCCCTCGTAGAACCGTGGGTGCGTCCGGCCAGCGCAGCCATCGACTTCACCGACCTCGGCCAGCGCATCGGCTCCCGCAGCAGGAAGCTCGCCGACACCACGATGCAGCGCATCGAAGCCGGGCTCGTGAAGTACCCGCATGAGCCGTACTCGATCACCCTCACCCACGGCAAGGACGGCGGAGACCGGGCCTACGCCGTCGCCGAGCGGCCGATGCCGACCCGCAGCACCAAGCAGGGCGACGCACTGATCGTTCCCGTCGGCGGCAGCTGGAACACCGAGCCCTACCCGGCGCAGCAGCCGCTACGGACCCGCACCACCCGCGAGTCCGAAGCCCTCCTCACCGCCCCGTACATCGTGGAGTTCCGCAACAACGCCTCCACCTCCTCGGTGCACGCCCCGATCTCCACGGTCAGCGCGCAGGGTAACCACCACGGCCTCGTCATGCCGGGAGGCCGCGTCGACCCCCGCGACCGCAACACCCTGGTGGTCCCGTACCGCAAGGCCACCGCCAAGCACGCCGGCTACCCGCTCCACACCCTGTCCACCCGGGACTCGGCGGCGGTCGTCGCCACCGCGGAGAGCATCGAGGACTGCTGGTTCCGGATGCTGAAACCCAAGGAACAGCTGGCCGGACAGCGGTTCCCCAGCGACTACATCGTCCTGGGCACCGGCGCCGAACAGACGATGCAGGCGGGCAACGCCGTGTCCTGCAACGTCGCCCACTGGATCGGCCGCCAGCTCCTGGAAGTCCTGTGACCGGCCCCCGGCCGCGGTGGCGCCTTCGCCCGGACCCACCACCGCGCCGCGCACTCGTCCCCGCACAGACCTCCGACCCGCAATGCCGCCACTGCGAAAGCGCCGACGGTTGGGACGGCGGCCCGCTCCACGACCGCCACATCACCTGCGTCTGCCACGACCCGAGCCACCGCCTCACCCTGCTGCGCCTCCACCGGCGCCCCGCCGACCGCCCCTGAACTCCTGCCCGGCCGCCCCGCCCCCTTCCGGGCCGGCCGGGCAGGGCACCCACCGACAAGGACCACCGAGCCCGTGTTCACCGCCCTGCCCGACACCGACCTGTTCACCCCCGTCTGCTACCGCGACGACCGCTTCAGCCCCGCCGAAGGCGCATGGGCGAACAAGACCGAACTGATCGAGAAGTGCACACCGGCCATGGCCGACTGCGTGCCCTGCCCCTACCGGGCCATGTGCATCCGCCAGACCCGCCCCCACCCCAGCAAGTTCGACGGCGTCGCCGGCGGCCGCCTGTGGCTCGGCGGCGAAGTCATCGGCACCGCCGACGGCGTCGACGACCTCGACCTGCCCCTGCCCGGCAAACCCCGCGACATCTGCGGCACCGGGGACGGCCATGAGCGGCACTACGCCGTCGGGGAGCAGCCGTGCGACCCCTGCCGGGCAGCCGTCGACTCCCCGCCGCCGGTCGAGCCGGAGACCGACCCGGCGCAGGAACAACTCCTCCTCGCGATCGCGGCCTGACCTGTGCCGCGATCCTCCCGCCGCCGATCCCCTGGCAGCAGCCGAACGAGCCGAAGGGGAGGCCCCGATGGTGAGCAGCGGCCGCAAAGGGCGCACGGCCGAAGCCCGCCCACGCCGCGGCCAGGCCCGACACCACCTCCAGCAAGAAAGTACGAACCGGATGAACACCGCCGACACCGCGACCACGCCCACGGGGCCCACCCCTCTGGTCATCGGCCTCGACCTGTCCCTCACCTCCACCGGCATCGCCGGCGTCGACTGGGCCGACGCCCTGCGGCCCGGGAACCTGCGCGGCCACCCCCGACTGGACTGGCACAAGCGGGAGATCACCGACCGGGTCCGGCGCGCGGACCTCGTCGTCCTTGAAGGGGCGGCCTACGGGCACGGCGCGCAGGCCGGGCACCATGAGCTCGGCGGACTGTGGTGGATGGTGACCCAGACGCTGTGGGAGAACGGGATCCCCTACGCCCAGGTCCCGCCGGCCTCGCTGAAGATCTACGCGTGCGGGGTCGCCAACCCTGCCAAGGACCACCCCAAGCAGGTGCGCGCGAGGGCGGCGAAGGGCATGGTTCGCGACGCCGTCGCCGAGCGGTACGGCCTGGAGTGCGAAGGCCCGGGACGGTACGACAAGGCGGACGCCGCCGTCCTCGCGCACATGGGCCGCGACTGGCTCGGCCACCCCGTGGTCGCCCTGCCCGAACGACACCGGCGCGCTCTCGCCGGCGTCACATGGCCACAGATGCAGCGGCCGACAACGAACGAATCAACTGGCTTGGCGTAGATGGGAATTGCCAGGAAAAACCTGTCGCCGGAGTGGACCCCCACCAGGAAATGAGTATAAAATATAAACACAAGGTTGGAGAAAGGACCCCGATGAGCCTGCACCGCGAAAACGTCACCTGGCAACGAGAAGACGGCACCTGGAGCATCGGCTTCTACAAGTTCACCGAACCGTGGGAGTACGGCGGCGACGACCCCGACGACTACGACCACGAGTGGGACGTCGAGTACGACCACGGCGCCTTCTGGTACCTGTCGACCGGCCACCCCACCTGGGAAGCCGCCGGGGACGAATACACCAAAACCGAGCCCAACCCCGGCGGCACGACGATCATGCGCTGGGAGTGCCCCGAACACCGCGAGGAGATCGCCCGCCTCGACGCCATCGCAGCCGAGCATCCCGCCCGGCTGGCAGCCGAGGCCCGCGCACGAGAGGCCGAGTTCGCGGCGATCATCGCCCAGTGGAAGTAACGGTGCCCCGCCGACCGGGATCCCGCCCGGCCGGCGCCCCGCCCACGACCAACCCACTCACCATCCCCGGGAGAAACCCATGACCACCGCCGTCGAACCCGCAGACCTTCGTGACCTCGCAGCACTCGGCCAGCTCCACGACTGGATCGGCCGCCACCACGACCTCGCCCCCGCCGAGGCCGCCGAAGCCGCAGCCATCGTCACCGACACCCTGGCCGGCACCTGGCGACAGATCGGCGAACACGGCGAGACCTTCCCCGAGTGGCTGAGCTCCACCAGCCCCGCCCTCGTGCAACTCCTCGCCGACACCACCGCCCAAGCCCTGCGGGACCCGTGGACCGGCTCCCACCAGCTGCGCAGCGCCCGCCTGGTTCTTGCCGACCTTGCCACCGACCGCCGCCTCCGCCACAACTGACCGCCCCAGGGCGGCTCCCGGCCGGGAGCCGCCCGAACCGAGGAAGACCATGACCACCACGCTGCAGCCCGCACTCCCCGCCCTCCTCGCCGCCGATGACCGTCGCGCCCTGGCCGCGCTGCTGGTCCAGGACTACGGCCTCACCCCGCTGGGCGCCGCCTACGCCGCCGCCGTCACCGAGAGTGCCGCCCACGGCGCCTGGGAATCCGTCGGCGGCGAAACCCCCTACGCCGACTGGCTGGCAAGCCTGCCGACCCCGATCCTCGTCGCGGCCCTGCACCTGGCAGCCGCCGCCTGCGGCAGCGACACCGCGCGGCACACCACCGAAGCCGGCGCCGCCCTCCTCAACTCCCTCGCCGACCACCTCGACCACTGACCCGGAGGCCTCATGGACGACCGATTCGCCGTTCGCATCGCACCCGACGGAGCCACGTTCCCCGTCGACACCTACCGCCGCTGGGCGATCCCGCCGCACTCCCGTGCGATCCGTCTCGGCCCCCTTCTTGTCCACAGGGCCCCGCAGGCGCACGGCCAAAGCGTCAACCGCTTCGCCAGGCACCTCTGGAGCGAGATCGCCGGAGGCGGCGCCGCCCCCATGTTCCGCGGGCCGGTCTGGGTCACCCCCCACCCGAATGCCGGCGCTCCGCCGACCCGCAACCCGTGGTACCTCGACCACGTGATCAAGGACATCCTCCGCTCGACGCCGAAGACCAGGCGCCGCCGATGGGACCTGAGCGTGGCCACCATGCCCGGTGGCCACCCCGACGGCTTCAGTGGCCACGGCATCGCCTACGACGTCGACTCGGGCCGTCGCGCGGTCGCCCTGTGCGACGCCGGTAACGGGGGCCTCGCCGGGGGGTACGCTCGACGGCACGCCGCAGCCCTCGCGGCGCGAGCCGTCGGGGCGGGCGACCCGTTCAGGGCCCTCCGGCGGCAACTTGATGTCGTCCGCGCGGAGCCGTACTCCTGGGGCGGCTCGCTGTCCGGCGTCATCGTCGCGACGTGGCGCGTACGGGACGCCTTCCTCCGGCTGGCGTGGTCCGGCAGTATCGCGGCCTACTGCCTGCGCACTCCCGGCGTCGTCTTCGGGGTGCCCGTCCGCGAGGACCGCGGAACCGGCCCGGTGGGGCCGCTGGCCTACCGGGAGGTGTCGATGCGTACCGCCAGCTGGCTGGCGCTGGCCACGCCCGGGGTCAACCTGCACGCGGCGATCAACCGGGGGCACGTGTATGAGTCCCTGGACTGCGGAGACGACCCGAAGGACGCCGCCGGGCGACTTGCCCGGGCCACGGCCTCCCCGGGCGCGGAGGGAGCTGTGCTGGTCGTCGACCTCCATCACGTTTACAGGAAGTCGGCGGCATAGAGGGGGAGTTGGGAAGTGTCGGTGTAGACACCGGCACTTAATGAGTATAGAATCTAAACATGGGCGAGGGGGGGATCCCCTCGAACCTGAGAGGACGCACATGAACTACAGCCGGCTCGCCCAGATGACCGCAAAGCGCATTCACAACCCGGGCATCAACGCCCGCCCCGTCCTCAACTCCGTGTACGTGGACGTCACCCCGGACGCCGACCGCACCGTGAAGATCCAGTTCGGCCCGGGCGCCGGACGCGGCGAGACCCACGTCGAGATCAGCCTCCTGGACGAGCGGAAGGCCACCCTCGACACCGTCGGCGACGCCTTCGACACCAACTGGGCCGCCACCAAGGCCTACAGCGCGCTGTTCGCCGCTATCGAGGTCTGGTACCCGGCCGCCACCTGATCCGGCCTCGCCACGGGGGCCGCCGCCCGGCGGCCCCCGGCCCCCACCCACACCAACACCCGGAGACACCGTGCTTCTTCGCCTCGTGATCGCCGCCGCCCTCGTCGCCCCGACCCCGGCCGCAGCCCAGCCCACCGGATGGCGCGTCGCCATCCACGTCCACGGCCCCACGATGAGCATCGCCCGGATCATGCCCGAACCCCTGTGTGCGAGCACCAGCAACCACCTGACCGAGGACCTGCTCGAAGCCGGCTACGAGTCCTACGGCGTACTCGCCCAGAGCAGCACCGACGCAGCCAACCGGGTCCGCCAGCTCTACGACACCCACACGGAACCCGCACCGGGCGAGTACCCGCCCGCGGCCGACTGCTGAAGCGGATCCGGAGCCGAAAGCCCAATCCGAACCCGAAACAACGAAGGAAGACCGACATGCCCACAAGCAACGCACCGCTCACCCCCAAGCCGCACGAGCACACCGAGAGCCAGGCCAACGCCGTACTCGTCAGCCCGGCCGGCGAGACCACGCCGGTGCACCTGCCGACCGACCCCGTCGCCCGGCACGCCGCGGCCTCGCAGCACCTTGGAGGCGAAGCCGACTACATCGGCCACACCGCGACGTGCCCGCACGGCACGCCCGTCCTCTCCACCGCCGTCACGAAGGACGGCGACACCCTGCCGGTGAACCTGCCCGCGACCCTCGCCCTGGACCTGCTCCGGGACGAACCCAGCCTGCTCACCCTGACCGGCCCGGTCCTCTTCCTCGGGCCCCCCGGCGCCGACGGGCAGTTCACCAGCCTCACGGACAAGCAGGTCCAAGGCCTCGAAGGGCTGCTGGCCGTGGTGCGGAGCGACCTCCGAACCCCGGTCGGCCCGTGAAGATCCGCATCGACCTGCACATCTCCCTCGACGCCGAACGCTGGGCCGCCGAAGCGGGCTCGGATCCGTGGGACGCCGCACGGGACGCCTGCTGGTACGTGTCCGACGCCCGGGACTGCATCCCGCACCTCGGAGAGGACGGCTGCCCGGCCGACCTGCGGGCCGTGCCCGGCTGGACCGAGGAGCAGGATCTCCTCGGCGCGGTCGAGATCCGCACGATGTGGCTGCTGGAGTGCCCGGCGGACGACTGGATCGCCTGGCGGGAAGACCCCGGCCCGTACCGCACCGCCCACACGGTCACGCCCGGGAAGGCCCGGGAGGACCTGGCCCGCACCGTCGTCGAAGGCCTCGCCGGCATGGCCCAGTTCGCCGACTCCCAGGCCGTCATGACCCTCACCCGCCCGTGGCACCAGATCTACGACAACCACTGGCGCACACACCCAGAGCAGCAGCCGGAGCACCGGCGCCGCACCCGCTGGTAGCGACCCCGGAAAGGGCCCGACCCTGTGCTGACCGCCCAGGAGTACATCACCTGCGCCCACTGCACGTTCATCGTCGAACCCGGAGGCCTCGTCGGCCTGGTCTTTGACGACCTGTGCTGCGAGGACTGCGTATACGCCCACGAGTGGGCCACCAACGGGCTCTGAGCCCATCAGACCAAGGAGACTTCAGCCATGCCCAACAGCACCTTCGCGTTCGCCGTCGACCCCGACGGCGAGCAGGACGAGATCCCCAACCCGCCGGTGCCCGCCGGCCAGCGGGAGATCCTCGTCCGGAACCTCGGCGAGGGCTACTCGTCGCTGCCGCTCGGCCGCTACACCGTGCACTGCCGAAGCCGGGAGGCCGAGGAGGAGGCCAACCGGTACAGCCAGCAGATGTGGTCCGCAATCGCGGGCGGCGGGGGGCGGGCTCCGTTCTTCCGCGGCTCGGTCCTCGTCACCGGCCGCCGGCGCCTCGACGGCACCTACACGGACCTGACCCGGGCCGATGTCGACCGCCTGTCCAAGACCGCGAACTCCACCCGGTGGGTACGTCCCGCAGGTCCCCCGATCGGCGGGGCGCAGCTGCGGGGCCAGCGGGACAAGCAGTGCGACGCTCTCGCCGCGCACCGCGACGGGAATAGCGGGGTGTGGGCGTTCGTGGTCTGCGACGGCGTCGGGGACACCGACGAGACGGCCGCGTTCGCCCGGTACGCCGCCTCGCGGCTGGCGTACCTCGCCTCGGAGTTGGGTTCCCCGGGCGACGCGATCCGGCAGGTGCGAGCCGAACTGCCGGACTGGTACCGGCGAACCGGGGTCGCGGACGGGACCACTTCCACGGCGGCCGTGGCGACCTGGCACCCCGACTGGGACGAGGTGCGCATCGCGTGGGCGGGCGACTCCCGGGTCTGGGCGTTCAGCCCGTCGGGGCACAGCGAACTGCTGACCGAGGACCACAATCTGGCCGCCGTGAAGCGGCGCCTGGGCAAGCCGGTGGGCCGGTGGGACCACAACCGGCTGCTGGCGGAAGTCGGTTACGGGGGCATCGAGGAGCGGACCGTGCACCGGGACCTCGTCGACACGCTGGTGCTGTGCACGGACGGCGCCTACCACCCGCTGGAGAAGAACGGCGCCACGCGAGCGGCCATCGACCGGTACTCCTACGTGACCCTCGACCGCTCCCTGGTCAAGTCGGCCGCCGGAGACCTGGTCGCCGACGCGGTGGAGCGGGCCGTTGCCGACGCTCGTATGAGTGATTGCGGAGAGCGGGCCGACAACGCTACGACGCTCGTGGCGGCCCTTCCGGAGATCTGACCTGCGTAAATGTAGCGCCGTCCACCCATTGAGAACTTCCTGGCGGAGTGGACCCCCATCATGAATGAGTATAGAATTTAAACATGAAGGGAGGGGGAGAGGCCCCCACCCGCCAGGGAGGGAACCACCGTGAACGCGCTCACCGCCGCCGCCGACGAGGCCCACTACTACGCCAGCCTCGCCCGCTCCCGTGCCGCCCGAGCCGAGCAGGACATCCACCGCCTCACCCTCTCCGCCGCCGCCCTCGCCCTCGACGCGGTCGCCCGACTCCTGACCCGCCCCGACCGCGAGGACGCCGTCCTCGACACCCTCGCCCTCGCCGAGAACTACGCCACCAGCCGCGACGCCGGCCCCGGCGCCCTCCCGCGGGACTTCTCCCTCGCCGTCCTCGACTACCTCACCGCCTGACCAACCCGCCCGGCCCGGGGCAGCGGCCCCGGGCCAACCACCGATCGGAGAACACCATGACCCTCCTCGCCAACATCGACTCCACGACCCTCCTCGCCGCCATCACGATGCGGGGCCCCGAGCACCACGAAGCCGCCATCCTCGACGCCGTCACCTCGGCCGACTACCTCAACCTTCGGGCCGCCAACAAGGCCTTCACCATGGTCGAGCACTCGATCACCATCGGCTGGACCGTCCGGCCCGACGCCTTCCGGGACCTGACCTTCACCCAGTTCCACGAGCTCGTCTGGAACCGCTACTACGCCGACCTGTACCGGGACTGCCTCGCGCTGGACGCCGACGCCGACCGCATCGCCGAGGTCGCCTCGGGAATCGCCGTCGCCCTGGTCGACGACCCGCAGCTCAACCCCTGACCACCCGGCCCTCCTCACCACACCTGAAAGGCCACATCCGCCATGCCCACCAGCAACACCCGAACCGGCCACAGCACCCTCGCCGAGGAACTCTGCTTCGTCCCCGAGCAGCACCTGACCGAGGTGGTGCAGACGATCGTGAGCCACGAAGTGTGCCCCGAACTCGTCATGGCCACCGGCACGCTCCTCCAGCTGGCGACCACGGTCTCCTGGGCCCGCCGCCCCGACAACCTGCTCGGCCTCGACATCGCCCAAGACCACGACCTCGTCGCTCACTTCCACTACCCCGACCTGTTCCACACCGCGCTGCACCACGCCGGAGACCTCCGCGACGTCGACCACATCGCCGACCTCGTCGGCGCCGTTCTCGCCGGCAAGACCCACCTCCACCACTGACCGGCACCACCGACGGAGCACACCATGACCGAGCCCGAACCCACCGTGGCCAGCACCCTGGCCGACACCGTGCTCTCCCTCGCCGGCCTGGGCGCAATGCAGACGGCCGTGCAGGGGGAGCCGCCCCGCCTCGACGTGATCGTCCACCGCGACGCCCTGACTGCCCGCACCGTGATCCACGGCTACCTCGACGGGCGCGCCGCGGCCCGCGCCGAGTCCCGCTTCAACCCCGCCGAGCCGCGCCTGCACCTGCACGTCATCGACTCTGGCTCGCCCAGCAGCAACCGCTCCCACGCCTGGGCGCAGACCACCCAGGACACCCCAGGAGCCCCGCACTCCGTCGCGAACCACCGGGCCAAGCTGGCCGGCCGATACCACCCCCGCGGACAGGGCTGCGCAGACTGCGGCTACTTCGCTCACCTGCCGGACGCGCCAACGTGGACCGTCGTCCTCGACGGGGACACGCAGATCGACCAGATCCGCAGAGGTCTCCTGAGCCGCCGCGAAGCCAACGCCCTCGCCCTCACCGGACGCGCCCACTTCGTCGTGACCGCCCGCTCCCTGCCCTCGGCCCACAACCGGGCCCTCGCCGTCCTCGACGACTTCCACGAAGTAGGAGGCGACATCGCCGACCACCTCCTGGTCGACGCCGAGGCCACCGAAGGGAGGGACAGTCGATGACCGGCACCGAGGAAGCCCTGCGCGCGGCGAGCACCCGACTGGGCCTGACCCCACAGGTCGAACGCGCCACCCGAGAAGCCCTGAACGCCGTCCTCAGCAGCGGCTACGACCACCGGCCGCAGGAGGAGTCGGACCTGAGCCCGGAGCAGTACAGGGCGCAACTCGCCGATGAGGCCGTCGTGGCCGTCTTCACCTATACCGCGCTGCACCTGTCCGGCCAGTACGGGCGCGCCGCCGCCCACCTGCTCCACGCCCTGAACCGCTCCACGCCGAGCCGGGCCGGGGCCCAGGCCCCGTCCGGCCCTCCGTCCCGCCCCAGCACGAACAGCGACCCGGCACATGACGACGCCCGGCTCGCCACCCTCGACCAGGCCACCCGGCTCCACCTCAGGGACCTCGCGGGGACAGTCATCGCCCGGCAGGCCACATGGCAGCTCGCCGTGATCAGTGGCGACGAGCAGCGCCTCGCCGCGGCCCGCACCGCGGCCCTGCCGGCCATCCGGCGCCTGCTCGACGCCCAGCTCGACGCCCGCCTCATCACCACCGAACAGCACGAGCAGCGGGTCCGGGCCCTGGAGACTGACGACAGCACCCTCGACGTGGAGTAGTGAACACGCCTCGCGCCGTCCAGACGGAGCCCACCCCCGCCGGATAGGCGCGGCACGGGCAGGCTCCGCCGACTGAACCCCTCCTCAGCACACCCACGCGGCCCGGCCGGTCGCACTCCACCGGCCGGGCCTTTCCATTCCCAAAAACAGAGGACAAACCGTCATGAAGCGGTCTCAGCAGCTCGACCTGTTCGCCCAGCCCGACGACGAGGAGCCCCGCCCGGCCCAGGCACAGCCCCGGCTGCGCATCGTGGCCGCACCGGCCGCCGACCGGCGAACCGCCCCCGCGCACCTGGCCCCCGTGGCCATCCCCGGCCTGGAAGTCGCCCCGCCGACGCCCCCGTCCGCACCGAAGCTGAAGCCCCGGGCCTTCCCGGTGCCGTCCGGCGTCCGAGCGCACGAGGCGGCACTGCGCATAGCCGAGGCCGCTGCCGGCGCCTGGCACAGCCACCACGGCGGAAGCCGGATGGAGATCCCCGTCGGCGTGGTCGCGGCCCTCGCCCTGTGGCCCCTCAAGGGCCCGGACGCCCCGAAGCAGGCCGACTGGATGCTCGGCCTGAGCTCCACCGACCTCGTCCGTCTGATCCGCGAATGCTGGGCCTACTGGTGGATGCGCCGCCCCGACCTCGTCCACCGCGCCGCGCCGATCGCCTCCTGGACGGAAGAGACCTTGAGCAAGCACGAACTCGCCTGCGTGCGGGCCGTCGCCCACGCCGCGATCACCAGCGGCCTGCTCACCGTCACCGGCTCCAGCGACCCCTGCGACCTCGCCGAGTGCGACCTGATGTCCTGGATGGTCACCACGTTGCGCAGTAAGGGCTCCAGAGAGGCGCTGGGGGAGTACCACACCCCGCCGGAGGTCTGCGAGCTCATGGCCCGCATGCAGCTCGACGACTGCTCCGAGGTCCAGCCGGGGTACAGCTTCTGCGACCCTGCGGGCGGTACCGGCGGGATGACCCGCGCCATAGCCCAGGTCCTGCGCGAGCACCGGATCGACCCGGCCACCTGCCGCTGGCACCTGAACGACATCGACTCGATCGCCGCAGCTGGCGCGGCCGTCAACATGATCCTCTGGGGGCTCGGCCCGAACACCACCGTCTGGCGCGGGGATGTGCTCGCCGAGGGCGATACCGAGCGTCTCGCCCTGGCGGAGAAGGCCGCCATCTTCAGGCACCGGGACAGCCTGCTTGGCGGTGCGACGATGATCGCCGCCGTCGGCAGAGCGGAGGCGATGCTCGCCGGAGTCGCGGGGGACAAGGTGGCCTGACCACGGGAAAAGAAGAGTGGACACCTGATTTAAATGAGTATAGAATCTAAACACAAGGGAGGGGCCCCGCGGAGGAGGTTGTTCGCGATAGGGGCCCCAGCTCGAACCCGGCTGGGCCGGATTGGCGAGCCGATGGCGCCATCCCAGCTGAGTATAAAACATAAACAATGTGGGTTGGGTTCACCCCACCCGCGAAGGGACCACTCCGTGCTTCTCACCACCACCACCCTCACCACCACCTTCCAGGACCTCGCAACCCGCCTCGACGGCTACATCCCCAACCCCCGCCCCGGTGACGACCCCGACGTCCAGCGCCTCACCAACCACGAAGGCCGAAGCATCAGCGCCCGCATCCGATGCGACGGCGTGACCCTCCAGCTCTGGGTCACCGCCCCCGGCCGCCGCCCCAAGGAACCTCAGCCCACCCGGCGCGGCGCCCTCCCTCCCGGCAGCAGCTACCACGCCGTCATGCACCTCCACGGCCTCGACGGCGACCCGGCCGAGCTCATCCACGCCACGCTCCTCCGCGACCTGCTGCCCACCTTCGACAACGCGCCCCTCTACGTCGGCCACCGACCCTGGGAAACCACCACCACCAACCGGCCGGACACCCCGGCACCGACCGAATCCGACCCGCACAGCCCCACGCCCGCCGACACCACCGACCCGGCCGCCCCTACGCCGACGACCCCGGACACGAGCGAGCCCGACACCCCCACACCCGCACAGCCCTCCCACACCCCCAAGCCGAACGCCAGGGCCCCCCGCAAGCGCGCAGCCACCACGCCCCGAACCCCGGCCGACAAGCCGACACGAGCCCACAAGACCGCCACCAAAGGCGCCGGCACCAAGCCCACCGCCGCCCGCAAGGCAACGACCAAGGCCACCGCCGAGAAGAAGACGACTACCCGCACCAGCACACCCCGCACCCGCAAGACCAGCACCGCATCCACCAGCCAGAACTAACCCGCCCCCGGGAGCCGGCCGAAGCCCACTGACCCGCCAACGCCACCCGCGAACCACCCCGCCACCCGAACCACACCCACCCCGGGGGAGCCCCCCACCTCCCCCGGGGCCAGCCGAGGAACCCATCGTGAACACCCTGCGCGAACTGATCACCACCGGCCTCCACCAGCACGGCATCACCACCACCTGCGGCGGCCACGCCTCCGCCGGCGCCTCCTGGGTCGCCGTCACCCTCCCCGACAACACCGTCATCTGGACCACCGACAACCACGCCACCGTCGAACGCGACGCCGCCGGGATCGGCGGCCTCCACGCCATCCACTACCTCGGCGACCCGAGCGACGCCCTCCCCCAGGAGCAGATCACCCTCGTCGACCGCAGACTCGACCGCCGCAACAACCCGGCCAAGGCCGTCACCGAACTCGTCGACACCATCGCCACCTACGTCACCAACTGGCCCCACAGCCCGGCCGCCCGCCACCCCGAACGTCGGATCGGCGCCTACGGCGTCATGGACCTCCCCGCTCGCCTCCTGCGCCGCGGCGACGTCATCGTGCACACTGCCACCGGCCACGAGTCCGTCGTCACCAGCATCCGGCACCGAGGCCGGGGCGAATACCGGCGTACCACCCGCACCGTCACTCCGCCCACCCGCGGCTCCATGACCAGCCTGCCCGACACCTGGTGGAAGTTCCCCACCACCCTGTCCCGCAGCGGCAGCACCATCGTGCCCGTCATCGCCCACCGCCATGTCGACCCCAACACCCTCCCCAGGATCCCCTACCCCCAGGTGCCCGCCGCCTTCACCGACGGCGACCACGTCGTCCACGACAAGGTCATCTGGGAACGCACCAACGGCACCTGGACCAATCACACCCACACCCGCAGCACCACGCCCGTCGGCGACGAAACGATCCTGCGCCTGTTCACCGAAGACGCCCGCCTCCGCCAAGGCATCCCCACCCACCAGCCCGCCGCCTGACCCCAAGGAACCCGCCGATGCTCAACCTCGCCACCCGGATCCGCCAGCACCACAACGACGCCGTCGAAGACGCACTCGACCACGCCCACCCCGGCTGGCGAGACCTGCCCGCCCTACCCCAAGGCGCTACCAGGAAGAGCGGCGCCCAACTCCGCGCCCACCGAGACGCCGTCTACCCGCCCGGCTGGTTCGATCAGGGAGGCCCCTACAAGGTCCTCACCGCCACCGCCAACGATCGGCGCGAAGCAGGCAAAGCCCCCGGCGGCGGCTACCTTGTCAAGGTCCACCAGCCTGGGCGCACCGAAGACACCTCGCAGCAGTTCGGTCTGCTCTGAACCTGAACGCGAAAGCACTCGAATGACCGACACCCCTGAACTTGAAACCTTCCGCACAGCTCTCCGAGAGGAACTAGTGCTCTTGTGGGGAGACCTTCTGGCGGCCACAGACCAGGCCATCAACGGCACATGGTCAATACGGTGCGACGCGCTTGTGGCGCGCATCACGAAGATCACCATGCTCATCGGCCCAGCTGACTGGAGGGAGGTGCCCATGACGATCGTGGAGAACGGTCTCTACGAGCAGATCCACACCCACATGGGGGTCAGCGCCCCGGTCGACCATAAAGCCCTCGCCCGAACCAGAGCTGGCGCTGATGAACTCAACCGACGGGCGGAACTCTCCAGGCGGCAACGCGGCCTCTAGCAACCAGGCTGCCCCACGCGCGTTCCATCCGTCTGAGTTCTTCAGGGTCCACGGGAGCCGCTCCTCCGCCGAGATCCGGAGCCACTCCAACCGACCGACCCCCGCAGTCTGCAACGGCCTGATCTGGGCAGACGCCCCTTCCAGTTGCCGTCTTGACGCCCGGGAGGTGGCTCCCGAACTCGCCGGAGACCTGCTCCTCGAACACGTCGACGAACTCAATCCGTCCCATCAGGCCCGCTCGCCAGCAGCCCATCACGCCCAGCACTCACCCGCGGAGCCCCGTGTACTACATGTTCCCCGGCGAAGAAGCCACCGCTAGCGAACTCGCCATCGCCCTTCGCCATCTCAAGCGTGCCACCCCGCCACGCACCGTCAACCTCACCAACCTCGTCGAAGCCACCGCTCACTGGACACTTCACAACCCTGACCTCGCCACCGCCCATGCGGCCTTCGCCACCGCCAGGGCCGCCTACTGGCCGTACAGCGACACAGACGAAGCCTGGGCGGCCCTCGCGACCGCAGCAGTCGCCCTCGCCGAACGCCTCGACCAGTTCGGCGACACGCAGCTCGAACAGTGCGACCACAGCCTCAAGGACGGCACCGCTTGCCCCGGGATCCTCGACCTCATGGGGACCTGTCGCTACGCCAGCCATCATGAAGGCGATCCCAAATAGCCTGTCACGCTCGGTAGTGTTCGCCCCGTTGCTCGTAGGCCTTCCGGGCGGGTGAGCAGTCGGATATTCTCGCCGAATCGAATATCTGACGGGACTTCGCATGCCGTTGGATATGTGAGATGGAAGTGCTCTGCCTCGGTAAGGCTCTCCCTTGGACCAGGTTTCCGGCGAGGGAGTTGTTGCAGGTCAGCCGCTCGGCTGCCTATGCCCACCCTTCTTGCCGGAGGGCCTTTGGGGATCCTGTGGGGAATGCGCGGCAGCGAAGGCGAGTGAAAGTCAGTGAAGGCCGGAGACGGCCTGAGGGGCCAAAGGGTTCCTGACCTGGGAAGACAGGGAAGAGCAGTGAAGCGCGGCGAAAGCCGATCAAACTGCGAATGGGTCTCATAATCCCTTGGTCGTGGGTTCGAGTCCCACCCGCCCCACTTCTTCTTCTTTCCCCCGGCGGCTGTCGGCCTTCCGAGAAGGCCTCTGACCAGCCCGGACGCCGGAGCCGCGTCGAGTGGAACTGTAGGGCAGGAATCCCGCCCGCCGGGGTTTGCCACGCCGCGATTCACCCGGCCGTCGGATGCTCACGACTGTGGGGCCGTCACCGTTCGCCGGTGACGGCCCCACAGTCGTGAGCGCGGGTCAGTGGAGCCGGACCGGCGTGGCGACCAGCTCGCCGTCCTGGCGGTGCAGCACGGAGACGGCCAGGTCCGGGAGCGTGCCCTCGGCGGCCATCGCCTTCAGGTCGGTGACCAGCGGCGAGCCCTCGTCCAGGTAGAAGCGCAGCGGGGTCTTCGACTCGCGGGTGGCGAGGTCGGCGATGTCCTGGGCGTTGCGGTGGGAGAGCGCCCACTCCCACAGCGGCGCGGCGGCGGCCTGGTTGCGGTTGAGCACGCTCAGCCAGAGGTTGTCCTCGATCCCGCTCCAGTCCGGGTAGGGGTCGTGGAAGACGCGGTTGCCGACGAGGGAGACCGGCATCCGGCCGTCCTGCGGGTCGTCGTCGTGGATGGCGGCGATCCGCTCGGCCACGTTGTAGTGCGCGCCGGAGCCGCGCACCTGGGCCCGTCCGGGGCTGCCCTTCCAGCCGGCCTGGCCGGAGTCCGGCTGGGCGTTGCTGAGGACGGCGAAGGCCAGGCAGCCCGTGACGGCGACCACGGGAACGCCGGAGCGGATCCGGGACCAGGCGGTGCGGCCGGCGCCGGGGGCCGGTGCGGTGCTCGGGCCGGCGAGCACACGGCGGCCGAACGCGGGCAGCAGGGCGGCGGCGAAGCAGATCACTCCGACGACCATCAGCTGGTGGATCATCTTCTCGTAGAAGTACGAGGTGGTGCCCGCCGTGTGGAGCTGGTACTTCATCACGCCGTAGCAGAGCAGCGAGACCGAGGCGAGCGAGACCAGGGCGACCTTGCGCACGCGGTTGGCGCGCGCGCCGCGGGTCAGCAGGCCCAGGAACGACGCCACCACGAGGGGCAGCAGCAGGTGGCGGCCGACCGGGCTGATGCTGCCGGGCAGGGTCAGGACGTCCGCCGAGCCGGCCGAGCCGGCGTTGGTGAACGGCGGGAACAGCGTGAGGGCGCCGGTCACCGCGGCCGTGGCCAGTACGGTCGGCCAGTGCCGCAGGCAGTCCCGCCAGTGCATGGCGGCCCAGGCGAGCACCACGGCGGCGACGGCCGGCAGCAGCAGGTAGTGGCCGAAGGAGATGCCGACGGTCAGGGCGCCGAGCGCCGTGACCTGCTCGCGGAAGCGGTTGAGCGGCCTGATCGCCAGGGCGATCAGCAGGGCGAACAGCCCGAGCGCGAAGATCTCGCTCAGGAAGCCGCGGGCCTGCAGCTGCGGCACCTCGGCGACGACCAGGTAGATGGCGGCGGGCACTGCGAGGGCCAGGGCGCGCCAGCCGCGCAGCGCGGGGCCGGCGACCCGCTGCACCGCCCACAGGACGGCGACCGCCAGACCGGCCGCGGCCAGGGCGGACAGCAGGACGAAGAGCGACATCTGGGCGAGCGGGGAGTCCTGGGAGGTGCCGCCGTGCAGGAAGCTGGTGATCACGGCCAGCGTCAGGTGGCTGCCCTGCGGGTAGGTGTCGAGGCCCTGGGTGACGGTGGCGGCGGCCGCGGCCTTGTCCAGGGTGGTCAGGCCGCCCAGGCGCAGGATGGTGTCGTACAGCGCCGCGTGCCGGGCGAGGTCCTCGAACGAGATGATCAGGCCCAGCCGCTCGGTGGCGTTGCGGCGGATCACCGGGTACAGCGTGAACACGACGGCCGCGGCCGCCGGCAGCAGCAGGGCGATGTCCCGGGTGGGGAGCAGCCGGCGCAGCCGTGCCCCCGGCCGCTCGGCCCGGCCGGCCGGGCGGGGGCCCTGGGCGAGCAGGATCGCGATCAGCGGCACGGCGGTGGCCTCGGCGAGTGCCACCGGGTGCAGGCCCCACGGCCAGTAGCTGGCGAGCAGGCTGAGCCCGCAGGTCCAGCCGATCAGGACGCCGCCGGAGATCATCAGGCGGTCGAAGGCGGTGGTCCGGGAGCGGATGAGGGTCGCGGCGGCGTACCAGACCAGCCCGAAGCTCAGCAGGTCGGCCGAGACCAGGTGGAGCAGCGGGGGGAGGACCAGGAGGGCCGCGACGAGCCGCAGCTGCGCGGCGTCGGGCCGTTCGAGCCGGGCCCACGGGCGCTGCCGTTCGGTCCCCGCGCCCGGGCTTGTTCTGTCCGGCGTGTCGATGGACTCGGCAAGCGCTGTCATGGATGGAGCTCCCCCACAAATGATGCTGAGTGTTCAGAAAACAGGCGGTAAGTATGAACATTCGGACGGGGTCACAAGTCTGCCGCATCGGTGGCATACCGGGAGTATCGGGGTCGTCCCGGTACGGACGTGTGGCGTAACGCGGAGAAAAAGTGATATCACTTTGACATCGGATGCGGATGCTCGACGAAGGAGTCGCTCCCATGACCACACCGCGTATCGCCGTCGAGGACGGCCCCGTCCTCGACCTCCCGACCCCCAAGATCACCGAACGGGCCATCACCGGCGCGGCCGGCCTGCCGGCGCTCGGCGGCGCCCTGCTCGGCCTGCTCGCCGGGGTCGGCTCGTTCGTCGTCGGCGCGGCCCGGCTGTCCGTCCGCGCCGACGCGCCGGGCATCGCCCTGATCGTCGCCGGACCGCTGCTGGTGCTCGGCTCGGTGCTGCTGATGTGCGGCCTGACGGTGGTCTCGCCCGGCCAGGCCCGGGTGGTCCAGCTGCTCGGCCGCTACCGGGGCACCGTCCGCGCCGAGGGCCTGACCTGGCTGAACCCCTTCACCAGCCGCCGCCGGATATCCACCCGGATCCGCAACCACGAGACCGAGACCGCCAAGGTCAACGACGCGGACGGCAACCCGATCGAGATGGCCGCCGTGGTGGTCTGGCAGGTCGAGGACACCGCGATGGCGGTCTTCGAGGTGGACGACTACGCCGACTTCGTCGCCATCCAGACCGAGACCGCCGTACGGCACATCGCCACCAGCTACCCGTACGACGCCCACCACGAAGGCCAGCTGTCGCTGCGCGACGGCGCGGACGAGATCGCCCGCAAGCTCTCCGCCGAGATCGCCGCCCGGGTCGCCTCCGCCGGAGTGCGGGTCATCGAGTCACGGATCACCAGGCTCGCGTACGCTCCGGAGGTCGCTCAGGTGATGCTCCAGCGCCAGCAGGCCGGGGCCGTGGTCGCGGCGCGCAGGCTGATCGTCGAGGGCGCCGTCGGGATGGTCGAGGAAGCGCTGGACCGCCTCGCCGAACGCGATGTCGTGGACCTGGACGAGGAGCGCAAGGCCGCCATGGTGAGCAACCTCCTGGTGGTGCTCTGCGGCGACCGCGGCACCCAGCCCGTCGTGAACACGGGCTCCCTCTACCAGTAAGGCGAGGCCTTGGCGACGGAACGGAAGAAGCTCCTGCTGCGACTGGACCCTTCAGTTCACGACGCCCTCGCCCGGTGGGCCGCGGACGACCTGCGCAGCACCAACGCACAGATCGAGTTCCTGCTCCGCCGCGCCCTCACCGACGCGGGGCGGATGCCCGGCGGCGCGGCCCGGCTTCCCCGGCGCGGACGCCCGCCCAAGGAGAGCCCGGAGACCGGCGGTCCCTCGGAGGAGTGACCGCGGTCGGGCCCTCGACAGACCTTCGGAGACGTAGATGGACCTGCCCGTCAACCTGCCCGAGAAGCTGTACCTGCTCGCCTACGACCCCCGGCGCGCCCGCACCACCCAGCACTCCACGCTCAACCTGCTGCTCCAGGCGGCGGCGCTGACCGAGCTGCTGCGCCGGGGCCTGCTGTACGAGGAGGGCCGCAAGGCCGTCGCCCGGGTGCGCACCGGCGCGGCCGAGGCCGGCCTCGACCCGTACAGCGCCGCCCTGCTGGAGCAGGTCAAGGGCGCCCGGCCGCGCAGCTGGAACGCATGGATCGGCCGCGCCAAGAGCGCCGGGCGCGACCAGCCGGTCCGCCGGGTCCGGGACGGCCTGGCGGACGCCGGCCTGATCACCCTGCGGCCGCACCGGGTGGCCGGGCTGTTCCCGGTGACCCTGGTCACCCTGGACGACCCCGGCGCGCGCGAGGCGCTGGCGGCCGCCGTCACCAGGGCGCTCACGGGGCCGCTCAGCCGGGTCGACCCCGCCGACGCGGCGCTGACCGCCCTGGTCGCGACGGGCAGGCTCCGCTCGGCCCTGAGCGCCGGGCAGCGCCGGGAGTACCGCGGCCGGATCAAGAAGCTGGCCCCGGCGGCCGGGCCCGTCCCGCGCGCGCTCACCACGGCACTGGGCCGGCGGATGGCGGGCCAGGCGGCGGAGCACGCGGCCATGGGCTGAAAGCCGGGCTTAAGCTGGCCGGATGCTCGAACCCGCCCTGCTGCCGACCCCGCTGGTGGACTGCGCCGACGAGGCCTTCGCCCGTGCCGGGGTGGAGCTGCGGCTGAAGCGGGACGACCTGCTGCACCCGATCGTCCCCGGCAACAAGTGGCGCAAGCTGGCGCCCAACCTGGCCGCCGCCGTCGAACAGGGCCACACCCGGCTGCTGACCTTCGGCGGCGCGTACTCGACCCACCTGCGGGCCGTCGCGTCCGCCGCCGGGGCGCTCGGACTGGAGAGCGTCGGGCTGGTCCGCGGCGAGGAGCTGGCCGACCGGCCGCGCAACTGGTCGCTGCGGGCCGCCGAGGCGGCCGGGATGCGGCTGGAGTTCCTGACCCGGGCCGAGTACCGGGAGGCCACCGGCCGGGCCGCGGGGGAGCACGGCACCGACGCCCTGCTCCGCCGCTGGGGCCCGTGCCTGGTCCTCCCGGAGGGCGGCTCCAACCCGCTCGCCGCCGTGGGCGCGGCCGCCATCCCGGCCGAACTGCCCGACCTCGGCGAGCGGGACGTGGTCTGCTGCCCGGTCGGCACCGGCGGCACCCTGGCCGGCATCGCGGCCGGCCTGCCGGCGGGCGCCCGGGCGCTCGGGGTGGCCGTGCTGCGCGGCGGCGAGGGCTACCTGGAGGCCGAGGTCGCCCGGCTGCACCGGGCGGCGTACGGACGCGAGTTCGGCAACTGGCGGATCGACCACGCGCACCACGGTGGCGGCTACGGCAAGGTCCCGGCCGAACTCGCCGACTACGCCGAGGAGTTCGAAGGCCGCCACGGTATTCCGCTGGAACGCCGCTACGTCGCCAAACTGCTCGCCGCCCTCGCCGACCTGACGGCCGCCGGCGCCTTCCCCCGCGGCACCCGCCTCACCGCCGTCGTCACCGGCCTTCCCGACCCGGAGTAGGCAAGGCCCCGCCCGTCCGAAAGGCGGGCGGGGCCAGGGCGGGGGTCAGCCGAAGGTCAGGTTGGCGCAGGGGTCGGTGTCGGCGTTGCGGGTGTTCTCCGCTATGCCGGTGGGGATGCCGTTCGGGGTGGGGGCGGGTGCGGGGGTGGCGGCCGCGGTGGGGTCGGCGGGGGCCGGGCTGGGGGCCGCCACCGAGTTGATCTGGGTGCCCGCCGTCCGGAAGTCGGCGCCGAGGATGACGGTGATCCCGCCGGAGCCGGGCTCCTCGACCGCCTTGGCGCCCGGGAAGAGCGCCACGACCTGGTCGGCGGCGGCCTTCAGCGCGGGGTCGTAGGAGACCACGGTGGTCTGGTGCCCGGGGGTGTTGTGGCCGAGCGTGATGTCCTGGAAGCCGCGCGCCTTGAGCGTCTCGGCGCCGGAGTTGGCCAGGCCGGGCGTGCCGACCCCGTTGACCACGGTGATCGGTGCCGAGGCCTGCTCCGGGGCGAGCGGGGTGTTCGGGCCGGCCGGGTCGGCGCTGGGGGAGGCGACCACCTGGCCCGTGCCGGCGGTGCTCTGCCCGTCCAGGGTGCGGTCCTCGCGCAGCAGCTTCCACAGGGTGTCGGCGTCCGGCTGGACCAGCCGGACCCGGTCGCCGGCGAAGCGCCAGGGCGCGGTGACGAAGGTGACGTCGGAGAGCTTGATGTCCTGGACCGAGCGGGCGAAGTCCACCAGCTTCATCGCGGTGCCCAGCCCCTCGTCCACGGTGAGCGACTTGGTGGCCGCGTCGGCCAGTGGCAGCAGGGTGGGCAGCGAGAAGCCCTGGCTCTGGACCTTCTTGATCATCGAGGAGAGGAAGGCCTGCTGGCGCTTCATCCGGCCGATGTCGGAGTTGTCGCCGATGCCGTGGCGTATTCGCAGGTAGTCCACGGCGGACTGCCCGGAGAGCTTCTGGAGGCCCTTCTTGAGGTGGATGCCGTACTCGTTGACGTCGTTGGGCACGCAGGCGTCCACGCCGCCGATGGCCTCGGACATCGTGGCCGCGCCCTTGAAGTCGACCACCATGGTGTGGTCGACCCGCAGCCCGGTGAGCTTCTCGACGGTGTTCTGGGTGCAGGCCGGGTTGCCCTTGGGGGCGAGGCCCACGCTGAAGGCGGAGTTGAACATCTGGTCGTACTTCGGCTTCGTCCAGGTGCCGTTCGGCAGCTTGCAGGACGGGACGGTGACCAGGGTGTCGCGGGGGATGGAGACGCCGACGGCGTGCTTGTGGTCGGCGTAGATGTGGATCAGGATCGCGGTGTCCGAGTTGCCGACGCCCGCGTCGCCGCCGCCCAGCGAGTCGTTGCCGTCGTCACGGGTGTCCGAGCCGAGCAGCAGCACGTTGACCGGGACGGAGGCGCCCGGGGTGGCCGGGACCGGGGCCGGTGGGCGCTCGGTGGCGGGGGCGACGCCGCCCGCGTCGAAGGTGGTGATGTTGTTGTCCAGCCGGTGGTAGAACCAGGCTCCGGCGCCCACCACCGACAGCACCAGCACGGCGGCCAGTCCGATCGCGGTCCGCAGGTAGCGGCGTCGGCGCGTGCTGCTGCTCATCCTCGTGCCCCCCGTCTTCAGGAAATTCCCAGCGTTCGATGTTCGAACGTTAGACGCACCGGAAGGCGGTTCGGTTACCCCCCTGGGGCTATCGAATAGCCCGCGGAGCTTGTGATGCTGGTCACGCCCCCGGGCCGGACGCGCCCGCGAGCATCCGGCGGAGCAGATCGCGCAGCGCCGTCCGCTCCTCCGGGTCGAGCGCGGCCAGCGGCTCCCGGGCGAAGTTCAGCGATTCGCGGAGCTCCTCGGAGGCGGCCGAGCCGGTGCCGGTGGCGGCGACCAGCTTGACCCGGCGGTCGTGCCGGTCGGCCTCGCGGGTGACGAAGCCGCGGGATTCGAGCCGGTCGACGATGCCGGTGATGTTGGACGGCTCGCAGCTGAGCGTCTGGGCGATCTGGCGCATCGGCATCGGCCCGCGCCGCAGCAGGGCGAGCACCTTGGCCTGGGCGCCGGTGAGCGAGCGGGCGGCGGCGGCGTCCTCGTACTCGCGGTGGAACAGCGCGACCAGGTTGGCCATCAGGTCGACGACCTCGCGGGTGATCTCGTCGGGCTGCGGCGCGGCTTCCTGGACCGGCTGAGTGTTCATGGCCGAGAGTCTACCTGAAAAGTTGACATAGTGAACCTTTCATGCCCATGGTTACTTCACTTGCTCAACTTTCCAGGCTCGTGAACCCCACGCGGCCCCACGACCGCACCGACCCTCAAGGAGTGCCCGATATGGCAGAGCAGGCCACCCCCGCGACCGCCCGTGAATGGCACCTCGCCGCCCGCCCGCAGGGCTGGCCGGTGCCGGCCGACTTCGCCCTGGTCGAGGTCCCGGTCCGGACCCCGGAGCCGGGCGAGATCCTGGTCCGCAACGCCTTCCTCTCGGTGGACCCCTACATGAGGGGGCGGATGAACGATGTGAAGTCGTACGCCCCGCCGTACCAGCTGGGCCGGGCCATGGACGGCGGCGCGGTCGGTTACGTCGTCGCCTCCGGTGCCGAGGGCTTCGCCCCGGGCGACGCGGTGCTGCACGGGCTCGGCTGGCGCGAGTACACGACCCTGGACGCCAGGCACGCGGTCAAGGTCGACCCGGACGCCGCCCCGCTCTCCGCCTACCTCGGCGCGCTCGGCATGCCCGGCATGACGGCCTACGCCGGCCTGCTCGCCGTCGGCGGCCTCAAGGAGGGCGACAGGGTCTTCGTCTCCGGCGCGGCCGGCGCGGTCGGCTCGATGGTCGGTCAGATCGCCAGGCTCAAGGGCGCCTCGCTGGTGGTCGGTTCGGCCGGCTCGGCGGAGAAGGTCGCCAAGCTGGTGGACGAGTACGGCTTCGACGCCGCCTTCGACTACAAGGCCGCCCCGGTCGCCGAGCAGCTCGCCAAGGCGGCCCCGGAGGGCATCGACCTCTACTTCGACAACGTCGGCGGCGACCACCTGGAGGCCGCGATCGGCGCGCTGAACGTGCACGGCCGCGTGGTGCTCTGCGGCGCGATCGCCCAGTACAACGCGACCAGCGCGCCGGCCGGTCCGCGCAACCTCGCGCTGGCCATCGGCAAGCGGCTGCGCCTGGAGGGCATGCTGGTGAACGACCACGCCGCGCTCCAGCCGCAGTTCGTCGCGGAGGTGTCCGGCTGGCTGAAGTCCGGTGAACTGCGGACCGAGGAGACGGTGGTGGACGGTTTCGAGAACGCCACCGAGGCCTTCCTCGATCTGCTGCGCGGCGTCAACACCGGCAAGATGGTCGTCCGCCTGGAAGGCTGACGTCCCGTCAGGAAGCTGACCGCCCCGCCACCCCGACCGGGTGGCGGGGCGGTTCGCTTCGGGCGGCCCCGGCCGGGTGTGCGGGGGTTCCGACCGCAATACCGCATTCCGGCCGGATCCGAAAGTGCGTCATCCATCTTGTGACCTGGCGCGGTACGGTGGTCCCGCCAGGCGATGGGGCCGTTCGGGGGAGAGATCCGGCCGGGGGGTAGACCTCGTTGAGGATTCGACTAGCATTGAGCGAAAGCCTGTCCGTTTTGCTCAATTTAGTAGCTTAATGTCGGCTAACGTGGCTAACTGCGGGTCAACTGTAGGCGCGAGGCAGCTGGGGAAGGCGACCCTCGTCCACAGCCTGGAGGTCCCGGTGACGACACGTGGAGTTCTGTACATCCACTCCGCGCCCCGCGCGCTGTGCCCGCACGTCGAGTGGGCCGTCGCAGGGGTGCTCGGTGTGCGGGTGAGCCTGGACTGGATCCGCCAGCCGGCCGCACCCGGGCATTGGCGTGCCGAGCTGTCCTGGCAAGGAGAGCTCGGTACGGCTTCGAAGCTCGCCTCCGCGCTGCGCGGTTGGCAGCTGATGCGGTACGAGGTGACCAGCGAACCGTCCGCCACGGCGGAGGGGGAGCGGTACAGCAGCACGCCCTCGCTCGGCATCTTCCACGCCGTCACCGGCATCCACGGAGACATCCTGATCCCCGAGGACCGGTTGCGGGCCGTCCTGCTGCGCGCCCGCAGCGAGGGGGCCGACCTGGAGGCCGAGATCGCCCGGCTGCTCGGCAAGCCCTGGGACGACGAGCTGGAGCCGTTCCGGTACGCGGGCGAGGGTGCGCCGGTGCGCTGGCTGCACCAGGTGGTCTGACCGGCCCGGAGCGGGTACGACGAAGGGGCCGGCGCTCGCGGAGAGCGCCGGCCCCTTCCTCGTCGGCCGCGTCAGGCGTTGCCGTCGGGCGTCAGCGGGTGCGGAAGGCCAGCACCACGTTGTGGCCGCCGAAGCCGAACGAGTTGTTCAGCGCCGCGATCCGGCCCTCGGGCAGCGGACGGGCCTCGCCGCGGACGATGTCCGCGTCCACGTCCTCGTCCAGCTCCTCGACGTTGATGGTCGGCGGGGCCACCCGGTGGTGCAGGGCCAGCACGGTGGCGACGGTCTCGATACCGCCGGCGCCGCCCAGCAGGTGACCGGTCATCGACTTGGTGGCCGAGATGGCGATGTGGTCGAGGTCGTCGCCGAGCTCCTTGCGCAGCGCCTTCAGCTCCGCGGTGTCACCCTGCGGGGTCGAGGTGGCGTGCGCGTTGACGTGCACGATCTCGGCCTTGTCCAGCTCGTTGCGCTCGAACAGGTCGGCCAGCGCGCGGGCCACGCCGGCGCCGGTCGGCTCGGGCTGGGCGATGTGGTGGGCGTCCGAGGACAGGCCCTGGCCCACGGCCTCGCAGTAGATCCGGGCGCCGCGCGCCTCGGCGTGCTCGACCGACTCCAGCACGACCACGCCGGCGCCCTCGCCCAGCACGAAGCCGTCACGGGCCTTGTCGTACGGGCGGGAGGCGAGCTCGGGCTCGTCGTTGCGCTTGGACATCGCCATCATGTTGGCGAACGCGGCGATCGGCAGCGGGTGGACCGCGGCCTCGGTGCCGCCGGCCACCACGACGTCGGCGCGGCCGGTACGGATCATCTCGATCGCGTAGCCGATCGCCTCGGCGCCGGAGGCACAGGCGGAGACGGGGGTGTGCACACCCGCGCGGGCGCCGACCTCCAGACCGACGTTGGCCGCCGGGGAGTTGGGCATCAGCATCGGGACGGTGTGCGGGGAGACCTTGCGGGCGCCCTTCTCCTTCAGTACGTCGTACTGGTCGAGCAGGGTGGTCACGCCGCCGATGCCGGAGGCGATGACGGTGCCCAGGCGCTCGGGGGCGAGCTTGGAGGCCTCGTCGGTGGCGGGGGTCTCGTAGCCGGCGTCGGCCCAGGCCTCGCGGGCGGCGATCAGCGCGAACTGCGCCGAGCGGTCCAGCTTGCGGGCCAGCGGGCGGGGCAGGATGTCGCCCGGCTCGACGGCGGTCCGGGCGGCGATGCGCACCGGAAGGTCCTCGGCCCACTCCTCGGTCAGGGCAGCCACGCCGGACTTGCCGGCGACCAGGTTCTCCCAGGTGCTGGCGGCGTCGGCGCCCAGCGGCGTGAAGGCGCCGATACCCGTGACGACCACGGTGCGATTTTCAGCGGTCACTGGTTTCTTCTTCTCTCACGTGTGCGGGGGTCGGCGGCGTGGCCGAGGATGGGCCCGGCCGGGCGCCCGGTGTGTGGGCGTCCCGGCCGGTGGGTCGGCCCGGCTGGGTCAGCCGGGCCGACAGGTCAGCCGTCTTGGGCGTGCGGGACGCCGGACGGGCTGGCCGAGTCGAACGAGTCGATCGCTCAGGCGTTGGTGAGGATGTACTCCACCGCGTCGCCGACGGTCTTCAGGTTCTTGACCTCATCGTCCGGGATCTTGACGTCGAAGCGCTCCTCGGCGGCCACGACGACCTCGACCATGGACAGCGAGTCGACGTCCAGGTCATCGGTGAAGGACTTGTCGAGCGCGACATCCTCGGTCGGGATACCGGCGATCTCGTTGACGATCTCGGCGAGACCTTCCAGGACCTCGTCCTTGGTAGCCATACTGGCTGCTCCTCTTCGGTGTTGAACGCGTCCGGCCGGCGGCCGGACACAGGCGTGTGGATCGGGCCAATGGGCCCAATGGGGCGAGCGCACCCAAGGGGGCGAGTGCGCCTAGGGGAGAGTAACGACTGCCGCGGCGTACACGAGACCCGCCCCGAACCCGATGATCAGGGCCAGGTCCCCGCTGTGGGCCTCGCCGCCCTCCAGCATGCGTTCCATCGCCAGCGGGATGGAGGCCGCGGAGGTGTTCCCGGTTTCGGCGATGTCGCGGGCGACGGGCACCGACTCCGGCAGCTTGAGCGCCTTGATCATGGCATCGGTGATGCGCATGTTGGCCTGGTGCGGGATGAACGCGCCGAGCTGGTCGGCGGTGATCCCGGCGGCGTCCAGCGCCTGCTGGGCCACCTTGGCCATCTCCCACACGGCCCAGCGGAAGACCGGCTGGCCGTCCATCCGCAGGGCCGGCCACTTCATCTCCTCGCCCGCGCCGTTGACGGCGTCGGCCTTGGTGAAGACGGTGTCCCAGGCCTCGGTCTGGGTGATCAGGTCGGCCTGCGAGCCGTCCGAACCCCAGATGAGCTTGCCGATGCCGGGAGTGTCGGACGGGCCGACGATCGCGGCGCCGGCGCCGTCACCGAAGATGAAGGCGGTCGAGCGGTCCGACTTGTCGGTCAGGTCGCTGAGCCGCTCGACACCGATGACCAGCACGTACTCGGCGTTGCCGCCGCGGACCATGCCGTCGGCCAGGCCCAGGCCGTAGCCGAAGCCGGCGCAGGCGGCCGAGATGTCGAAGGCCGGTGCGGTGCCGCAGCCGAGCCGCTCGGCGATCTCGGTGGCGATCGCGGGGGTCTGCTTGAAGTGCGAGACGGTCGAGACGATCACGGCGCCGATCCGGTCGGCGGTGATCCCGGCCTGGGCGATGGCCTTGCCCGCGGCCTGGATCGACATCTCGGCGACGGTCTCCTCCGGGCCCGCCCAGCGGCGCTCGGCGATCCCGCTGCGGGTGCGGATCCACTCGTCCGAGGAGTCGATCCACTCCAGGACCTCGGAGTTGGGGATCACCCGGACCGGACGGTAGCCGCCGACACCGTGGATGCGCGAGTACTGCGCGCCGCTCACCGGACGGATCTGGGGCTTGGTCATGCCTGCTTCTCCTGCTCCTGACCGCCGTGCTCCGCGATGAGCTCGCGGGCCTTGTCCAGATCGGCGGGGGTCTTGAGGGCGAGCGTGGCCACACCCTTGAGGTTGCGCTTGAGCAGCCCGGTGAGGGTGCCCGCGGGGGACAGCTCGATCACGGCCGTCGCGCCCAGCTGCCCGAGGGTCTCCATGCAGAGGTCCCAGCGGACGGGGTTGGAGACCTGCGACACCAGGCGCGCCAGCACCTCGGTGCCGGAGGTCACGACCTCGCCGTCCTTGTTGGAGACGAAGCGGACCTGCGGGTCGGCCGCGGTCAGGGTCGGGGCCAGCTTGGCCAGCCGCTCGACGCCCGGGGCCATGTGCTCGGTGTGGAAGGCGCCGGCCACCTTGAGGGCGACCAGCTTGGCGCGGGCCGGCGGGTCCGCCTTCAGCGCCTCCAGCTGGGCCAGCGTGCCGGCGGCGACGATCTGGCCGCCGCCGTTGTTGTTGGCCGCGGTCAGGCCGTGTTCGGCCAGCTTGGCGGCGACCTCCTCCGGCTCGCCGCCGAGCACGGCGAGCATGCCGGTCTCGGTGACGGCGGCGGCCTCGGCCATGGCCCGGCCGCGCTCGCGGACGAAGGTCAGCGCGTCACGGGCGGTGAGCACTCCGGCGCCGGCGGCGGCGGTGATCTCACCGACGCTGTGGCCGACCACGGCGCCGACCAGCTTGCGGGCGGCGACCTCGTCCGGGAACAGCTCCCGGGCGGTCATCAGACCGGCGGCGACCAGCAGCGGCTGGGCGACGGCGGTGTCTTTGATCTCCTCGGCGGACGCCTCGGTACCGGCGTGCACAAGGTCGAGCCCGGCGACCTCCGACCAGCCACGCAGGCGGTCGGCGACACCGTCCAGCTCCAGCCAGGGGCTGAGGAAACCGGGGGACTGGGCACCCTGTCCAGGGGCGACGATTACGAGCACGGTTCAACCCTCTCTCGCCAGGCACCCAGGGGCGGGTAGGCGACGGTAACGAAGAAAACCATCCGGGATTGTATGGTCCCTACACTCCGGCTAGCCGTGATCGCCGGAGGTGTCCAGCCGGCCGAGGGCCAGGGCGATCCGCAGGGTGAAGGCCGAACGCACGTCGGACGGGGCGTATCCCGTGACGTCAGTCACACGTCGGAGCCGGTAGCGCACCGTGTTGGGGTGGACGAAGAGCATCCGGGCCGCACCCTCCAGCGAGGAGGCCTGCTCCAGGTAGACACTCAGCGTCTCCAGCAGGGCCGAGCCCGCCTCGTCCAGCGGTGTGTAGATCTCCTCCACCAGCTGGCGGCGCGCGGCCTGGTCGCCGGCCAGGGCCCGCTCGGGCAGCAGGTCGTCGGCCAGCACCGGGCGGGGGGCGTCCGGCCAGGCGGAGCAGGCGCGCAGGCCGGCCGCGGCGGCGTGCGCCGAGCGGGTCGCGGAGAGCAGGTCGGGCACGGTCGGGCCGACCACCACCGGGCCCGGCGCGAACTGGCCGATCAGCGCCCGGGCGGCGTGCACCGGCTCCTTCTCGCCGCCGACCACCACCACCAGGCGCTTGCCCAGCACCCCGGTCAGCACGTTCAGCTTGGCGTACCGGGCGGCCCGGCGGATCGCCTCCACCACCAGCTCGCTGTCGCCGTCCGGCGCGCTGCCCATCACCACCCGGACCTGGCTGGGCTGGCCCCAGCCGAGCGCCGCGGCGCGGGACAGCACGCCCTCGTCGGCGTCGCCGGACAGCAGCGAGTTGACCACCAGCGCCTCCAGCCGGGCGTCCCAGGCGCCGCGCGCCTCGGCGGCCTGGGCGTACACCTGGGCGGTCGCGAAGGCGATCTCCCGGGCGTAGACCAGCACCGACTCCCGCATGTCCGCCTCGTCGCCGGGGGCGGCCACCTCCTCGATGGCCTCCTCCATCACCTCGATCGTGGTGCGGATCAGCTCGACGGTCTGGCGCAGGGTGATCGCCCTGGTCAGCTCGCGCGGGGCGGTGCCGAAGACATCGGTGGAGATCGCCTGGGCGGCGTCGGGGTGGCGGTACCACTCGGTGAAGGCGGCGATGCCGGCCTGCGCGACCAGACCGATCCAGGATCGGTGCTCCGGCGGCATCCGCCGGTACCAGCCGAGCTGGTCGTCCATCCGCGAGATCGCGGCGGTGGCCAGCTTGCCCGAGGACTTCTCCAGCCGCTTGAGCGTCGCCGCCCGGCGCTCGGCGCGCTCGGCGGCGTTTCTGCGCTCCTGCGCGGTCAGACGGGGCGCCGCGCGACCGGGGCGGTCACGGCCCGACCGGGCGGCCGGGCTCTTCCCGGCGGGTTCGGCTGCGGGGCTGGGACTGGGGTCGCTCTTGGAGTTCGCGGAAGCGGCTGACACAAGGACAAGACTGCCTCACCCGGGTGACTGCTCGTGCACGCCCCCCGGTGGAGCGACGCGGTGGCAAGGGTCACACGGCGACGTCACCCTCCGAGTGACACCCGTTACGGTGGGGGCGTGACCGAAGCCGTTGACCGCCCCCGTGCCGATCTGCGCCGCACCGCCGAGCGCTACCGCTCCGCCCCGGCCGAGGGCATCGAGACCAGGCACGCGTTCTCCTTCTCCGGCCACTACGACCCGAAGAACACCCACTTCGGCGCGCTGCTCGCGTGCAACGAGGAACTCCTCGCCCCCGGCGCCGGGTTCGAGGAACACAAGCACCGGGACACCGAGATCCTCACCTGGGTGCTGGAGGGCGCGCTGGCCCACCGGGACTCGCACGGCCACGGCGGGGTGGTGCGCCCCGGGATGGTCCAGCACCTCAGCGCCGGCTCCGGCGTCACCCACACCGAGCGCAACGTCGGCGGCGCCACCGGGCCGGTGCGCTTCGTCCAGATGTGGCTCCAGCCGGACGAGTTCGACGCCGCCCCGGCGTACGGACTGCGCAAGGTGGAACCGGCGGACGGCGGGTTGACGCTGCTCGCCTCCGGGCTGGCGCGCGACGCCGGGACGCCGGCCCTGCGGCTGCGCCGCGGCGACGCCGCGCTCTGGCTGGCCACCGCCGGGCCGTGGCAGCCGCTGCCGCGACTGCCCGAGGCGCCCTGGCGGTACGCCCACCTGACGGCCGGCTCGCTGGGCTACCGGACGGTCCCGGGCCCCAAGGGCGCCGGCCGCTCGATGGTCCCGGGCGACAGCGTGCGGATCACCGGCGACGCCTTCGCCGACCCGGCGGCGGGGGAGACCGGCGCGGAACTCCTGCTCTGGGAGATGCACTCGCCGGTCTCGTACGGCTAGTTCGCGAGTTCCGCCAGTACCGCGTCGGAGAAGGCCGGCCAGGCTTCGACCGCCCACGGGCCGAAATCGCGGTCGGTGAGCGCGACGCAGGCCACGCCGGCCTGCGGGTCGACCCACAGGAAGGTGCCGGACTGGCCGAAGTGCCCGAACGTTTCGGCGGAGTTGGCGGCGCCGGTCCAGTGCGGGCTCTTGCCGTCGCGGATCTCGAAGCCGAGGCCCCAGTCGTTCGGGCGGTGGTGGCCGTAGCCGGGCAGCACGCCGCTGGTACCGGGGAAGGCGACCTCGCGGGTGGCCTGGCGGACGGTGGACGGGTCCAGCAGCTTGGGCGACTGCAACTCGGCGGCGAACCGGGCGAGGTCGGCGACGGTGGACAGGCCGCCGGCGCCGGCCGGGGACTTGTGCGCGGTGTTGATCAGGGTGTCGGTCATCCCCAGCGGCTCGAACACCGCCTCCGCGGCGTAGCGGGAGAACTCGATCCCGGCGGCCTCGGACAGCGCCCGCGCCAGCGCGCCGAAGCCCGCGTTGGAGTAGAGCCGGCGCTTGCCGGGCTCGGCGAACACCCGGTCCTCGTCGAAGCCCAGGCCGGAGGTGTGCGCCAGCAGGTGGCGGACGGTCGCCCCGGGGGGCCCGGCCGGGTCGTCCAGCTCGAACACGCCCTCCTCGACGGCGACCAGCGCCGCGTACGAGGTCAGCAGCTTGGTCACCGAGGCGAGCGGGAACAGGTGCTGCTGCGGCCCGTGCGCGCCCAGCACCGCGCCGTCGGCCCCCCGGACCACCGCCGCCGCGGCATGGGGCACCGGCCAGTTCTCGATCATCCGCAAGCTCTCCATGGGGTCCGACTGTAGTCGGGCGGGAGAACGGGCGATGGGCCACCCGGGTGCCAGACTTGCTTGGAGTGCACTCCAACTCGCTAGCGTCGTTCACGTCGCACAGGACAGGGGGAGACGAGCGATGGCCACACCCGCACGCATCGAGATCGACATGCGCAGCTGCTCCGAGGTGTACAGCCGCCCGGACGGGGATCCGGACCGGACCCCGCGGCACACCATCAGCGAGGTCGCCGCCGCGAGCGGTCTGACCGCCCACACGCTGCGCTGGTACGAGCGGATCGGCCTGCTGGACCCGGTCGACCGGGTCGCGGGCGGCCAGCGCCGCTACTGCGACGCCGACCTGCACCGGCTGGCCTTCCTGGGCCGGCTGCGGCTGACCGGGATGCCGGTGGCGGACATGCTCAGGTACGTGGAGATGGCCCGCCAGGGCGAGCGGACCTACCGGGAGCGCCAACAGCTCCTGGAGGCCCAGCGCGAGGAGGTCCGGCAGAAGATCACGGACCTCCAGGCCACCCTCGCCGTCCTCGACTACAAGATCGACCACTATGCCGGGAAGGTCGCCGACGCGACCGGCGCCCCGGCCCGTTGCCAGTACCACCACGCAGAGGAAGAGCAGAGCGCATGACTCAGACCGTCCTTCCCACCGTCGAACTCGGCACCGGCGGCCCGCTGGTGGGCGTCCAGGGCCTCGGCTGCATGGGCATGAGCGAGTTCTACGGCCAGACCGACACCGACGAGGCCCTCGCCACCCTGGACGCCGCGCTGGAAGCCGGCGTCACCCTCTTCGACACCGCCGACATGTACGGCCACGGCCGCAACGAGGAGCTCATCGGCCCCTTCGTCCGGGCCAACCGGGACAAGGTGGTGATCGCCACCAAGTTCGCCGTGGTGCGCGAGGAAGGGAACGGCGGCGTCGGCTCCGTCCGCGGCATGATCAGGAACGACCCGGCGTACATCCGGACCGCCGTGGACGCCTCGCTGCGCCGCCTCGGCGTCGACGTGATCGACGTCTACTACATGCACCGCCGCAACCCGGCCGTGCCGCTGGCCGACTCGGTCGGCGCGATGGCCGAACTGGTGACGGCCGGCAAGGTGCGTCACCTCGGCCTGTCCGAGGTGACCGGCGCCGAGCTGCGCGAGGCGCACGCCGTCCACCCGATCGCCGCGATCCAGTCCGAGTGGTCGGTGTTCGCGCGTGACGTCGAGCGCACCGCGGTGCCGGCCGCGGCCGAGCTGGGCGTCGCCTTCGTGCCGTACTCGCCGCTCGGGCGGGGCTTCCTGACCGGCGCCTTCCAGAACGCCGAGGACCTCCCGGCGGACGACTTCCGCCGCATCTTCCCGCGCTTCACCGGGGACAACGCGGCCGCCAACGCCGAACTGCTCGCCCCGCTACGGGAGATCGCGGCGGCCCGCGGCGTGACGACCGCCCAGGTCGCGCTGGCCTGGGTGCACCAGCGGGCCGAGGTGCACGGGCTGGCCGTGGTGCCGATCCCCGGCACCCGCAAGCGCAGCCGGCTCGCCGAGAACACCGCGGCGGCGACGCTGCGGCTGAGCGCCGAGGAGCTGGCGCTGCTGGAGCCGGTGGCCGACCGGGTGGCGGGGGACCGGTACGCGGACATGAGCGGCACCTCGGCGGGGCGCGAGTAGCGAACGGCCGTGTCGGGCCGGGGAGTCGGTCGACTCTCCCCGGCCCGGCGGGCATCCCGGACGGGGCTCATCCGGGGTCAACTCCCTGGTGTCGGGTGGTGTTTCGGTCCGGGAACGCAATCTCCCAGTAAAACCTGACAGCCGTCGTCAGGATTGCTGGGATTCTTGGAGCCATGAAGGCCGACCGCCTGCTCTCGATCCTCCTGCTGCTCCAGACCCGCGGCCGGGTGCCCGCCACCGAGCTCGCCGAGCGACTGGAGGTGTCCGTGCGCACCATCTACCGCGACGTGGACGCGCTCTCCGCCGCCGGGGTGCCGGTGTTCACCGAACGCGGGCGGCGCGGCGGCATCGGCCTGCTGCCCGGCTACCGCACCGACGTCACCGGCCTGACCGCGGACGAGGCCAGGGCGCTGTTCGTGCTCTCCGCGCAGGGCGCGCACGGCGACCTCGGACTGGACGGCGCGCTCGGCTCGGCGCTGCGCAAGGTGATGGCGGCGCTGCCGGCCCCGCGCCGGCCGGCCGCCGAGCGGATCAGCGAGCGGATCCTGGTCGACCCGGCCCGGTGGCCGCGGACCCCGGTGGCCGCCGGCCCGGACCTGGGGGAGTTGCAGTACGCCGTCTTCGCCGACCGGCGGCTGCGGCTGCGCTACCGGCACGGCGGCACGCCCGCGCCGGTGGAGTACACCGTCGACCCGTACGGGCTGGTGAGCAAGGCCGCGGTCTGGTACCTGGTGGCCGATCTGCACGGCGAGCCGCGGCTGTTCCGGGCCGACCGGGTGCTGGCCGCCGACACCACCGAGGAGGCGGTGCGGCGCCGGAGCGGGGTCGGGCTCGGCGACGTCTGGGCGGTGCTGCGCGAGCAGGTGGAACGGCTGCCGAAGGACGTGCCGGTGCGGGCGCGGGTCCGGCGCGGACGGCTGGACGTGTTCCTGCGCATCCACGGCGGCCGGGTCACCGAGCCGCCGCCGGAGCCGGCCGGCGGGCCGGCCGAGGAGTGGGTCGAGGTGGCGATGGCCTTCCCGACCCCGGCGGCCGTCCGCTCGCTGCTCACCTTCGGCGCGAACGTCGAGGTGCTCGCCCCGCCGGCCGCCCGGCGCGAACTGGCCCGGGCGGCGGCGGACGCCCTGCGGCTGTACCAGGACCAGCCGGCTTAGAGCGTGTCCTGCGGATCTCCGCCGGGTCCGACGAAACCCACAAGAAGCGCCCTAGGAGCCCGGGTTGGCCCGGATCACGTCCTGGTAGCGGCCGAGCGAGATCGCCGCGAAGTTGTGCAGGCTGTCGGTGCCCTCGGTGAAGTAGCCGTTGTGGCCGGCCGCGCGGGCCGAGGAGATCTGCTCGGCGCCGAAGCCGCCCGCGGTCGGGTCGGCGCCGTGGCCGAGCCCGCCGACCTCCAGGAACGGCACGTTGCCGATCCAGTCGCTGGGGTTGCGGGTGGCCCAGACGTGCACGCCGGTGCCCAGCTCGCTGGTGCTCTGCACGCCCATGCCCGGACTGCCGAAGACCATCAGGTCGGTGATGCCGGAGGTGTCGGACGGCGAGGCGGCCGCGCGCGGGATCTCCGGGGCGACGGAGCCGCAGACCACCGAGCCGTACGAGTGGCAGAGCAGCGACGGCGGCGCGTCGGGCCGGGTGGTCTCCTTGAGCCCGGCGAGCAGCCGCTCCAGCCGGGGGGCGGCGACGTCGGCGAGCCGGGAGGTGGCGGCGTCCGGGCCGAGGCCGGAGGGGGTGACGTAGCCGGTCCAGGAGATCACGGCGGTCCGGGTGTTCGGGGCCTGGCGCTGTTCCTCGGCGTAGAGGGCGCGGGCCATGCCGGCCGGGGAGCGCAGCGGGTCGGCCGCCTGGTCGAAGTGGCCGAGGTCGGCGTCCGAGCCGGGGACGACGACGGCGATCCGCTCGGCGTCGGCGAGGTCGCCCCACACCTCGCTGACCAGGCCGCGGCCGCGCGGGTCGAAGGCCAGGACCTGCCGGTCGGGGGCGAGCAGGTGCTCGACGTCGTTGGCGCGGGAGACGGCCAGCGCGCGGGCGTCGGAGCCCAGCTTGTGGTCGTTGGCGCGGGCCCGGGCGGCGTCGCGCTCGGCGGTCAGGGCGATCCGGTTGGCGCGGTAGCGCAGCTCCAGCGGGGCGCCGTCGTAGTTGCCGACGACCAGCGGGTACTCCTGGATCAGCCGGTCCAGCTCGGTGGGTGCCAGTGAGGCGAAGAACCTGGCGGCGGCGGCCGGGGTGGTGCCGGCCGGGTCGGGCAGGGAGCGGCCGAAGGAGTGGTCCTGGACCCAGGCGGCGCTGCCGGCCGGAGGCGTGGAGATCGCCAGCTGTTCGGAGGAGACCGCGGCCGCGGCGGCGGAGGCTCCGGCGTCGGCGAGCACCGCGCAACCGGCGAACGCCCCGATCAGTACCCGCTTCCAGCGTCGACGGTTGCGCACCGCACCAACTCCCTTGGGGTCCGTCACCGTTTCGCGGGCGGCGCCCGGAGGGTGCGATAACTCTGCTGACTTCCCTGCGCAAGCCTAGGGCGCCCGGAGGGGTGACGGGAACGCCTAAACTGTGGGATGGATCACATGAACCGGGGATGTCCTGGCGGCGTCCTGATGGGGCCGGTCAGGGGGGTCTAGGCGGAGTTCCGGGTGTCGAATTCGCGGACCATCCGCTTGGGCGCCGTCCGCCGCCAGGCCTCGGTGACCAGGTCGTGCAGCTCGTCCCCGTCCACCAGGTCCAGCCGGACGCTCACCCAGCCGTGCCGCCCGACGTAGGGGGCGGAGGAGAACACCTCGGGCTCGGCGGCGAGCAGCTCGGCCTGGTCCTCCGGGGACGCCTTGACGGTGACCCGCTCCCCGTCGGGCGCGCCCATCGCGAAGATCCGGCCGCGGACCCGCAGCGTCTCGATGTCCCAGGTCGGCTCCTGGGCGGCCTCCGGCAGGGCCAGCGCCATCGCGCGAAACTCGTCGAACGTCACCATGGCCGCAGCGTATCGGGGGCGCGGACCGACCGGCCCGCGCCCCGCTCGTGCCGCGCCCGCCGGCGCGCGGGCGAGCGGCCGTCGATGGTCGGCGGCACCCGGGTCCGCACGCCCGGCTCCGCCGTCGGCTCGGCCGGCACCCCGGCCCGGCCCACCGTCTCGACCAGCTGGGCGAGTTGGCCGGCGCCGGGCTGCGGGGCCCGCTCCCCGGCGGCCTCTTCGCCGCGCAGCACGCCGAGCAGCCGACGCATTTCGGCCAGCGACTCACGGGCGGTGCCGGCGATCGCGGTGAACTCCTCGGCGGCTTCGGCCGGCACCTCGGTGATCCGGTACGGCGCGCCGGCGGCCTGCACCGCGATCACCGGAGCGCGAACTTCCGGGCCGTACCCGGGTATCGGGTGACACCCGGGTAGGACGTGGGGGCGCCGGTGGTACTACCGCCAGTGGCCGGCCAGGGCCGGGGCGAGGTTGTCGAAGTAGCGCTCGATCACCGCGACCATGCCCTCGGGGCCGGGCGGCTGCTGTCCGGCGCTCCAGGACATGTGGGCCGAGCGGAGCAGGCTGGCGAAGACGGCGGCGAGCACGGCCGGGCGCAGGTCCTCGGTCGGGTCCAGGCCCTCGCGCTCGGCGAGCACCTGGACCACCAGTCGCTCCTGCTCGGTGACCCGGCGCAGGTGGGCGGCGAGCAGCGGGGGAGTCTCCTCCAGCATCCGCATGAGTTCGAGGGCGCTGTGGATCGAGTCGGGGCTGGTGGTCTCCGCGCTGCCGAGGTCGAGCCAGGCCTTGACGATCGAGGCGCGCAGCGCCTGGAGCGGGGTCTCCTCGGCCGGGCGGTTGCGCAGGCACTCGATGAAGTAGTCCTCGGCGACGGCCATCACGGCGAGCGCGACCTCGTCCTTGTTGGCGAAGTAGCGGAAGAAGGTGCGCTGGGAGACGTCGACGGCGGAGGCGATCTCGTCGACGGTCGTACGGGCGAAGCCCTGCCGGAGGAAGAGCTTGTGGGCGGCCTGGACGAGGGCGTCCCGGGTCTGCTGCTTCTTGCGCTCGCGCAGCCCGGGCGGGTGGGCGGAGCCCTCCGGGGTGTCGGTGGTGCGGGGGGTGCGAGCGGCCATGGTGGGGGCCTTCCGGAGCGCTGGGCGGGGCTGGCTGGAGATCACCATCGTAGCGGTCTGACAAATGGCAGCAATGGCCAGAAGTCACTATTTGCCGAATGTCAGTAGCTGACATAACCTGCCGAAGTGGCGCCCGTCGGGCCAGGGCACCTGTGGGGACGGGTGGGCCGGGGCGCCACGACCAAGTCCTGCACCCAGCCACGCCCCCGGAGGGCCGAGATGAGTCAGTCCGTCGTCAAGAACTCCGAGGCGGACGCGTCGCCGCCGCCCAATCCGCCGTCGGGGGGCGGCCTCAAGGGGCACCCCTGGCTGACGCTGCTGACCGTCGCGGTCGGCGTCATGATGGTCGCGCTGGACGGCACGATCGTCGCCATCGCCAACCCGGTGATCCAGGAGAAGCTGCACGCGGCCCCCTCCGAGATCCAGTGGGTCACCAGCGGCTACCTGCTGGCGCTCGCCGTCTTCCTGATCACCGCCGGCAAGATCGGTGACCGCTTCGGCCACAAGAACACCTTCCTGGTCGGCGCGGTGGGCTTCGCCGCCACCTCTGCCGCGATCGGCTTCGCCGGCAACATCCAGACGGTGATCGCCTTCCGGGTGCTCCAGGGCCTGTTCGGCGCGCTGCTCCAGCCGGCCGCGCTCGGACTGCTGCGCGGGGCCTTCCCGGTCGAGAAGCTCAACATGGCGATCGGCATCTGGGGCGGCGTGATCGGCGCCTCCACCGCGGCCGGCCCGATCGTCGGCGGCCTGCTGGTCGAGCACGTCAGCTGGGAGTCGGTGTTCTTCATCAACATCCCGGTCGGCCTGTTCGCGCTGGCGCTGGGCCTGTGGATCCTCAAGGACGTCCGGGCCGAGAACGCCGCCAGGTCGTTCGACGTGCCCGGCATAGCGCTGCTCTCGGTGGGGATGTTCGCGCTGGTCTTCGGCATCATCAAGGCCCCCGAGTGGGGCTGGGGCGACACGAAGACGCTGCTGTTCCTGGGCGGCGCGGTGCTGCTGATGGTGCTGTTCGCGCTCTGGCAGGGCAAGGCCCGCGAGCCGCTGATCCCGCTCGGCCTGTTCCGCTCGGTGCCGCTGTCGGCCGGCGTGCTGCTGATGGTGCTGATGGCCTTCGCGTTCTTCGGCGCGATCTTCTTCGTGACCTTCTACCTTCAAAATGTCCACGGTATGAAGCCGGTCGAGGCCGGCATCCACCTGCTGCCGATGACCGGCATGATGATCATCGGATCGCCGGTGGCGGGTATCGCGATCGGCAAGCTGGGCCCGCGGATCCCGATCGTGGCCGGCATGCTGATCACCACCACGGCGATGTTCGGCATGTCCACCCTGGACGCCGGTTCCGGCAACGGCGTGATGTCGCTCTGGTTCGTCCTGATGGGCCTCGGCATCAGCCCCGTCATGGTCGGTGCCACCGAGGTCATCGTCGGCAACGCGCCGCTGGAGCTCTCCGGTGTCGCCGGCGGACTCCAGCAGTCCGCGATGCAGGTCGGCGGCAGCCTCGGCACCGCCGTGCTGGGCGCGCTGATGGCCGCCAAGGTCGGCGACGTGCTGCCCGGCAACTGGGCCAAGGCCGGCCTGCCGCCGGTCGAGGGCGAGGCGGCCGAGGGCCTCAAGCAGGCCGCCCAGCTCGGCATCGTCCCGCCGGCCCCGGCCGGCACCCCGCAGCAGGCGCTGGACGGGATGGCCGGCGCCGTCCACGACTCCTTCGTCAGCGGCATGTCGCTCGCCTTCGCGGTCGCCTCCGTGGTGGCCCTCGCCGCCGCCGTGCTCGGGCTGTTCACCCGCCGCGGCACCACCGACGCGGGCCCGTCCGTGCACATCTGACGCCCCGCCGGTACGCCACGGCCCCGGACTCGCTGGAGTCCGGGGCCGTCGTCGTGCTCAGACCCGGGTGAGGGCCACCAGCGGGACGGTCCGGACCGTCGAGCGGAAGTCGGCGAACTGCGGCCTGACCGCGATCTGCCGGGCCCAGAGCGCGTCGTGCTCGGCCGGGTCGACCGGGGTCGCCAGGGCCGGGTGGCGCTCGGCGCCGACCTCGACGGTCACCTCCGGGTGGGCGACCAGGTTGCGGTACCAGGCCGGGTCCCGGTCGGCGCCGCCGTTGGAGGCGAAGACCACCAGCCGCCCGCCGTCCGGCAGGTAGACCAGCGGCGTGGTGCGGGGCTCGCCGCTGCGGGCGCCGACCACGGTGAGCAGCAGGATCGGCAGGCCGGCGAGGTCGCCGCCGACGGCGCCGCCGTTCGCCCGGAACTCGGCGACCACCTGCCGGTTGAACTCGCTCCCGCCGTCGACGGGTTCGGGGTGCCGCCCGGAGGAGCCGGGCCTCGTCTCGTTGGTCATGGCGCCGAGCCTAGGAGCTCACACCGGTGTGAGGGTCAAGCCACCACGGACGAGCCACCACGGACGAGCCACCACGGACGATCCGCCAGTGCCGATCCGCCAGTGCCGAGCCGCCGCGTACGCCGAGGGGCCGGACCCCCGTACGGGAGTCCGGCCCCTCGGTGCCTACGAGGCCCAGCGGCTGATCAGGCGTCGCCGCCGGCGGCACCCGGGTCGGCCGCGGCCACGTCCAGCAGCTGGTAGCGGTCGATCGCGTCCTTCAGCGCCGAGCGGTCGACCTTGCCCTGCTTGGCGAGCTCGGTGAGCACCCCCAGGACGACCGATTGCGCGTCGATGTGGAAGAAGCGACGGGCCGCGCCACGGGTGTCGGCGAAGCCGAAGCCGTCGGCACCCAGCGACTGGTACTGGCCCGGCACCCAGCGGGCGATCTGGTCCGGCACCGCGCGCATCCAGTCGGACACCGCGACGACCGGGCCCTCGGCACCCTGGAGCTTCTGGGTGACGTACGGCACGCGCTGCTGCTCCTCGGGGTGCAGCAGGTTGAACTCCTCGGCCTCCACCGCGTCGCGACGCAGCTCGTTCCAGGAGGTCGCGGACCAGACGTCGGCCTTGACGTTCCACTCCTCGGCGAGGATGCGCTGGGCCTCCAGGGCCCACGGCACGGCCACGCCGGAGGCGAGGATCTGGGCCGGGATCTGGCCGGCGGTGCCCGGAGCGTACTTGTGCAGACCCTTGAGGATGCCCTCGACGTCCACGTTCTCGGGCTCGGCCGGCATCTTGATCGGCTCGTTGTAGACGGTGAGGTAGTAGAACACGTCCTCGCCGTGCGGGTGTTCGGCGCTGGAGCCGTACATCCGGCGCAGACCGTCCTGGACGATGTGCGCGATCTCGAAGCCGTACGCCGGGTCGTACGCGACGACACCGGGGTTGGTCGAGGCCAGCAGGTGCGAGTGGCCGTCGGCGTGCTGGAGGCCCTCACCGGTCAGCGTGGTGCGACCGGCGGTGGCGCCGATGACGAAGCCGCGGGCCAGCTGGTCGGCCATCTGCCAGAACTGGTCGCCGGTGCGCTGGAACCCGAACATCGAGTAGAAGACGTAGACCGGGATCAGCGGCTCGCCGTGGGTCGCGTAGGACGAGCCGGCGGCGATCAGCGAGGCGGTGCAGCCGGCCTCGGAGATGCCGTCGTGCAGCATCTGGCCCTTCGGCGACTCCTTGTAGGCCAGCAGCAGGTCACGGTCGACCGACTCGTAGGTCTGGCCCAGCGGGTTGTAGATCTTCGCCGACGGGAACAGCGAGTCCATGCCGAAGGTGCGGTACTCGTCCGGCGCGATCGGCACGAAGCGGTTGCCGATGCCCTTGTCCCGCATCAGGTCCTTGAGCACCCGGACGAACGCCATGGTGGTGGCGATGGTCTGGTTGCCGGAGCCCTTCTTGACCGCCTTGTACGCGTCGTCGCCGGGCAGCTCCAGCTTCCGCGGGCGGACCTTGCGGGTCGGCACGTAGCCGCCGAGCTCCTCCCGGCGGTCGTGCATGTACTGGATCTCCTCCGAGTCACGACCCGGGTGGTAGTAGGGCGGGTAGCCCTCTTCCAGCTGCTTGTCGGTGATCGGCAGGTGCAGCCGGTCGCGGAAGCGCTTCAGGTCCTCGACCGTCAGCTTCTTCATCTGGTGGGTGGCGTTGCGGCCCTCGAAGTTGGGGCCCAGCGTCCAGCCCTTGACCGTCTGGGCCAGGATGACCGTCGGCTGGCCCTTGTGCTCGCGGGCAGCCTTGAACGCCGCGTAGATCTTCTTGTGGTCGTGGCCGCCGCGACCCAGGTGCTGGATCTGCTGGTCGGACATGTTCTCGACCATGGCGCGCAGGCGCAGGTCGCCGCCGAAGAAGTGCTCGCGGATGTAGTCGCCGGTCTCGGTGGCGTAGGTCTGGAACTGGCCGTCCGGGGTGGTGTTCATCTTGTTCACCAGGACGCCGTCGCGGTCCTGCGCGAGCAGCGGGTCCCAGCTGCGGTCCCAGATGAGCTTGATCACGTTCCAGCCGGCGCCCCGGAACTGGGACTCCAGCTCCTGGATGATCTTGCCGTTGCCGCGGACCGGGCCGTCCAGGCGCTGGAGGTTGCAGTTGACCACGAAGGTCAGGTTGTCCAGGCCCTCACGGGCGGCCAGGGAGAGCTGGCCGAGCGACTCGGGCTCGTCCATCTCGCCGTCGCCGAGGAAGGCGTAGACCTGCGAGTCCGAGGTGTCCTTGATGCCGCGGTGCTCCAGGTACCGGTTCATCCGGGCCTGGTAGATCGCGCCGAGCGGGCCGAGGCCCATCGAGACGGTCGGGAACTCCCAGAAGTCCGGCATCAGCCGCGGGTGCGGGTAGCTGGACAGCCCGTACGGGGCCTTCGACTTCTCCTGGCGGAACGCGTCGAGCTGCTGCTCGGACAGTCGGTCCAGCAGGAAGGCGCGGGCGTAGATGCCGGGGGAGGCGTGGCCCTGGAAGAAGACCTGGTCGCCCGACTCGCCCTCGGCGTCCTTGCCGCGGAAGAAGTAGTTGAAGCCGACGTCGTACAGCGACGCGGAGGAGGCGAAGGTGGCGATGTGGCCACCGACACCGATGCCCGGGCGCTGCGCCCGGGAGACCATGACGGCCGCGTTCCACCGGGTCGCGTTGAGGATCTTCCGCTCGATCTCCTCGTTGCCGGGGAAGAACGGTTCGTCCTTGGTCGCGATGGTGTTGACGTAGTCCGTGCTGCGCATCTCGGGTACGGCGACACGCTTCTCGCGGGCGCGCTCGATCAGCCGCAGCATCAGGTAGCGGGCGCGCTCACGCCCCCGCTCGTCGATGGCCGCATCGAGCGACTCCAGCCATTCCGCGGTCTCCTCGGGATCGAAGTCCGGGACCTGACTCGGAAGGCCGCCAATGATGATCGGGTTGCGATCGGATCCGGAAGCCACGCTGTTCCTTCACTGTCGGTCGAAACTGAGGTGTGTCGCGCCGCCTCCATCGTGCTACCGCGCTCGGAGATCCGTCATCTCTACCGATCGGTAACCGTTCCGCCTGGTGGGCGGTCCGGCTCTGGTGGCGCGCGACGCGGGCTTCTTCGTCCGCTCCGCACACCCCCGGGTGTTACGAAAAGAGGTGGTCCGACCTGGTTCCCGTCCGCCCGATGGCGGGCGGCCGGGGTGAGGGCCAACAGGAGACTTTACGCCCGCGCACGCGCGGACCCGAATGCCGTTCGCACTTCGGGCACACGTACGCCCTGTGGGCCGGGACCACCCGAAGCATCCTTGGCCCATGCAGAGAAGGGCAAATCGGTGTGATTCGCGACACGTCGAACGGCGTGTTCCGGTGCGACACGTCAACCTTTGGAGGGGATCGGGGGTCGGGTACTTGCGCGAACCGCCGCGCCCGTGTGGACTACGGCCACAGCCTCGGCATGGATGCCGAGCCGAATACTGGAGGTTATTCCCGTGAGCGCGACCGCGGACCCCGCGGACAAGTCCAACCCGGCGACCCGTCTCGGCTTCGAAGAAGGCCAGATCATCCAGGAGCTGGGGTACGACGAAGACACTGACCAGGACCTCCGCGAAGGCATCGAGGAGCTCACCGGTACGGATCTCGTCGACGAGGACTACGACGACGTCGCCGACGCCGTCCTGCTGTGGCACCGCGACGACGACGGGGACCTCACCGACTCCCTCGTCGACGCGCTGGAGTACCTCGCGGAGGGCGGCCTGATCTGGCTGATGACGCCCAAGACCGGGCGGGACGGCCACATCGAGGCCTCCGAGATCAACGACGCGGCCAAGACCGCCGGTCTCTCCCAGACCAGCTCGATCAACATCGTCAAGGACTGGGCGGCCACCCGGCTCGCGACCAAGTCCACCGCGAAGGGCGGCAAGCGCTGAGCGCGCTCTGAAGTCCCGCACCGGGCCCCGTCGGAGGAATCCCCTCCGGCGGGGCCCGTCGCATGTCCGTCGGATGCCCGTCGGATGCCCGGGGTGTGTCCGGAGTGTGTCGGAGGTGTTCGCGCAGGGCGAACGGAGTGGGGTTGCGGCCGGCCCGCCTCATCCGTTCGGCCGAACGGCCGTAAACGAATGGGAGGATGTGCCCCGCTGCGCCCGCCGCGCGGTGCGGCCGGGTCCCGGTCGCGTCCCGGTCGCGTTCGGTCGCGTTCCCGTCGCGTCAGAAAGGTCCCGCTCATGGCCATCGAGGTCGGCACCCCGGCTCCGGACTTCGAGCTCAACAACCAGCACGGCGAGTCCGTCCGGCTCTCCGACTTCCGCGGCCGGCAGAACGTCGTCCTGGTCTTCTACCCGTTCGCCTTCACCGGCGTCTGCACCGGCGAGCTGGGCGCGATCCAGCGGGAGCTGGCGGGCCTCCAGAACGACACCGCGCAGGTGCTCGGCATCTCCTGCGACTCGCAGTTCTCCCAGCGGGTCTTCGCCGACCGGGAGGGCCTGGAGTTCCCGCTGCTGGCCGACTTCTGGCCGCACGGTGAGGTCGCCCGGGCCTACGGGGTGCTCGACGAGGAGCGGGGCTGCCCGCTGCGCGGCACCTTCGTGATCGACGCCGCCGGCCAGGTGCGCTGGAGCGTCGTCAACGGCCTCCCGGACGCCCGGGACGAGCAGGAGTACCTGAAGGTCCTCGCGACCCTCTGAGGCCCCGCCCGGGCCCCCGCCGAACCCGCCGGCCGGGTGCCGTGGGGCCGTGTCCGGCCTGATCACGGCGGCGGCCGGGAACCCCGTACTACGCTCGGGCCGTTGGCGGGGTGGGGCACGGGAGCCGATTCGTCTCCCACCGCCCCGGACCGCACCACCGGGGGCACCACTCGACGTGCCTCCCGATTCTTGGAGGACACGTGGGAGTCAGCCTCAGCAAGGGCGGCAACGTCTCGCTCACCAAGGAGGCCCCGGGCCTCACGGCCGTCGTCGTCGGCCTGGGCTGGGACGTCCGGACCACCACCGGCGCGGACTTCGACCTGGACGCCAGCGCCCTGCTGTGCAACGCCCAGGGCAAGGTCGCCTCGGACGGCAACTTCGTGTTCTTCAACAATCTGAAGAGCCCGGACGGCTCGGTCGAGCACACCGGTGACAACCTGACCGGCGAGGGCGAGGGTGACGACGAGTCGATCAAGGTCAACCTGGCCGCCGTCCCGGTCGACGTGGACAAGATCGTCTTCCCGGTGTCGATCTACGACGCCGAGAGCCGCAGCCAGAACTTCGGCCAGGTGCGCAACGCGTTCATCCGCGTGGTCAACCAGGCCGACAACTCGGAGCTGGCCCGTTACGACCTCTCCGAGGACGCCTCCACCGAGACCGCGATGGTCTTCGGCGAGCTGTACCGCAACGGCGGGGAGTGGAAGTTCCGCGCCATCGGCCAGGGCTACGCTTCCGGCCTGCGCGGCATCGCCCAGGACTTCGGCGTCAACGTCTGACGTTCCCGCCCGCCGCGCCTCCGGGGCGGCTCCGGACCTCCGCGGTCCGGGGCCGCCCCGGCCGCGTTTGCGGAGGTTTCCGGGCGGCACGGGCCGGGGCCCGCGCGACCGGCTGCCGGGGCCCGCGCGACCGGGTGCCGTGACGGTCCGTCGCGCTGCGAGGATGTGAGTTCAGGAAGTTCAGCCGACCAGAGCCGGTCGGTCGGGGTCGCGGGGGATTACACCTTGAAGGCGCGCCCCGGGAGAAGCAAGGGAGGAAGAACGTCATGGTGGTCACGCTCGCCAAGGGCGGCAACGTCTCGCTCACGAAGGCCGCGCCGAACCTGACGCAGGTCCAGATCGGCCTCGGCTGGTCCGCCCGCTCGACCACGGGTGCCCCGTTCGACCTCGACGCGAGCGCCCTGATCTGCGGTGGCGGACGGGTGCTCGGCGACGAGTACTTCGTCTTCTACAACAACCTCAAGAGCCCCGAGGGCTCGGTGGAGCACCAGGGCGACAACCTCACCGGCGGCGACGAGGCTGGCGACGACGAGGTGGTCCTGGTCAACCTCGACCTCGTCCCCGCGCAGGCGGACAAGGTGGTCTTCGCGGTCTCGATCTACGAGGCCGAGGCGCGGTTGCAGAACTTCGGGCAGGTCCGCAACGCCTACATCCGGGTCGTCAACTCGGTCGACGGCCAGGAGATCGCCCGCTACGACCTGTCCGAGGACGCGTCCAACGAGACCGCGATGATCTTCGGCGAGCTGTACCGCTACGCGGGTGAGTGGAAGTTCCGCGCGGTCGGCCAGGGCTACGCCTCCGGTCTGCGCGGCATCGCGCTCGACTTCGGCGTGAACGTACAGTAAAGGGCGGAAAACGGACTAATCGTACCCGCCTTGATGATGAGAACAGAAGGCAGTGCGGGGGTGACCTGACCGGGCCCGGCCCGGTCGGGGCCGCCTCGGGACGAGGCCGCTCCCGGCACGGCCAGAACCCGAAAGGTAGCCAACTCCCGTGTTCCTCCGCACATTCGGCTGGTCGTTCGCGATCACCGCCATCGGCCTGGTCGCGGCCGGACTGCTCTGGGGAGCCCAAGGCTTCGGCATCGTGCTGATCCTCTCCATCCTGGAGATCTCCCTGTCCTTCGACAACGCGGTGGTCAACGCCACGGTGTTGAAGCGGATGAACCCGTACTGGCAGAAGATCTTCCTGACCGTCGGCGTGCTGATCGCGGTCTTCGGCATGCGCCTGGTCTTCCCGCTGCTGGTCGTCGGCCTCACCGCGAAGCTCAACCCCGCGACGGTCGTCGATCTCGCGCTGCACTCCGACAAGACCCACGCCGGCCTCACCTACGGCCAGTACCTGGAGGCGGCCAACCCGGCCATCGCGGCCTTCGGCGGCGTCTTCCTGCTGATGATCTTCCTCGACTTCATCCTGGGGGAGAAGGAGTACAACTGGCTGGCCTGGATCGAGCGCCCGCTGGAGAAGGTCGGCAAGCTGGAGGCCTTCTCCAGCATCGTCGCCCTGGTCTCGCTGGTGCTCGCGGCCAACTTCTTCGCCGAGGAGCACGCGGAGACGGTGCTGCTGGCCGGCGTCCTCGGCCTGGTCACCTACCTGGCGGTCAACGGGCTGTCCTCGATCTTCGAGTCGGGCCTGGAGGCCGAGGAGGAGCGCGAGGAGGAGGCGGAGAAGGCCGGCAAGCCGATCATGCAGGTCGCCGGCAAGGCGGCGTTCTTCCTCTTTCTGTACCTGGAAGTCCTGGACGCCTCGTTCTCCTTCGACGGCGTGGTCGGCGCGTTCGCCATCTCCAGCGACATCTTCCAGATCACCCTGGGCCTCGGCATCGGCGCCATGTACATCCGCTCGCTGACCGTCTTCCTGGTCCGCAAGGGCACCCTGGACGACTACGTCTACCTGGAGCACGGCGCCCACTACGCGATCGGCGCGCTGGCGGCGATCCTGCTGGTCGGGATCAAGTACCACATCCCGGAGATCGTCACCGGCCTGATCGGTGTCGCCTTCATCGGCCTGGCGCTCGGCTCGTCGGTCGTGCGCAACCGGCGTGAGGGCGCGGACGAGGAGCCGGAGCTGGTCGGCGCGGGCAAGTAGCCGTCCGCCGACCGGTGCGTGAGACGGCCTGGCAGGCGAAACGCCTGATCCACGAAACGGTCTGATCCACGAAACGGTCTGATCCACGAAACGGTCTGGTACGCGAGACGGCCTGGTACGCGAAACGGCCGCCCCCGGGGTTCCGGGGGCGGCCGTTCGGTGTTCGTGGCCCGGTGCGGTCCGGGACGTCGGCCGAGAACCTGGTCAGCCGAGCTGCTGCTCGATCGCGCGCAGCTTGCGCTCCAGGGAGTCCAGCTTCGGCATCGAGAGGGTGTCGTCGTCGGCTGTCAGGTCCACGGTCGAGCCGCTGCGGGACGACCCGGTATCGAAGGACGAGGACAGCGCGGAGGGCGAGGACAGCGAGGAGGAGTACGAGGAGCCGACGGCGGCGCGCGGGCGGCGGGCGGAGTCGAGGGCGGTCGGCTCGGGGGAGGTCGAGGTGGAGGCTGCGGACTCCGCGGCTAGGGCAGGCTCCGTAGCGCTCGGGCCGTCTCCGGCGGTCGTGAGGGCGGGCACCTGGCGGCCGCCGCGGCCCCGGGAGAGCATGCCGCCCTGGCGGGAGATGGCCTTCAGCTCGGCCCGCTCGCGGCGGTCGGCGGTACGGGCGCGGGCCTTGGCGTCCAGCTTCGCCTGGCGCTCCTCGCGCACCTCCTCGACCGCCTCGTCCAGGCTGCGGACGTTCTCCAGCAGCATCAGCGACCAGGCCGCGTAGGTCTCGCGGGGGGCGCGCAGCCAGCGGACGATGCGGATCTGCGGCAGCGGACGCGGCACCAGGCCCTGCTCGCGCAGCGCGGCCTTGCGGGTCTGCTTCAGCGCCCGGTCGAACAGGATGGCCGCCGAGATCGACATGCCGGAGAAGAACTGCGGGGCGCCGTCGTGCGAGACGCCGCGCGGGGCGTGCACCCAGTTGAACCAGGCCGAGGCGATCGCGAACACCCAGACCAGCAGACGGGAGCCGAGCGCGGCGTCACCGTGGCTGGCCTCGCGGACGGCGAGGACCGAACAGAACATCGCGGCGCCGTCCAGGCCGAACGGGACGAGGTACTCCCAGCCGCCGGACAGGCCCAGGTTCTCCTTGCCGAAGCCGACCAGGCCGTGGAAGGAGAGGGCGGCGGCGACACCGGCACAGCAGAACAGCAGCGTGTACGAGGAGATGCCGTAGATCATCTCCTTGCGGCGGCGACGCTCCTCGCTGCGCTCCCAGGAGTCGCCGGCCGCGTCCTTCTTCGAGCTCTTGAAGCGCAGCGTCGCCATCAGGACGGCGACGAACAGCAGGGCTGCGCCGCCGACGACGGTCCAGACCAGCTGTATGGAGGTCAGGTTCATTGCGGGTCGGGCCTCGGGTTTCCGCAGGGGACAGGATCACATCGCGACACAGGCGGTCAGGACCAGCCGTGCGGGCACTGCCTGACGGTTCGTTCGTCGCCGCACGGCGCACCCGCCGTACCCGCGCAGGGGCGGACGGGACACCTGTGCGGCTAGACGATATCGCGTCCGAAGGGGCGGCATGTTACGGGAGGGTGGTCGGCTCCCGCCAATCGACCCGCCGGTCTGGCCCGGTTGGGTAGCGAAGGGGGTGAACGGGGTATCCGACGGCCGGGCCGATGCCCGATCATTGGTCGGCGGACCGTCAGGCCGCCTGGCGGGAGCAGGGGGAGAGGACGGCATGGTCTCGATCTGGGAGTACCTGCGCGGGGACAGGAGCTACACCTTCGACAACCCCGGAGGTCAGCACAAGGTCATACTCACCAAGTCGTCCCCGCAGCACGCGATCACCGGGTCGGCCGCCACCACCGGCTACCTGTACGTCAACCTGCACTGGACGATGAGCGCCGGGGGCCCGTCCCGGCCGAGCACCCGGGACTCCGTCAAACGGTTCTTCAGCCCGCGGATCCTGCGGCCGCAGGATCCGGACTCGGCCTCGAGCGGCGGGCCGACCAACGTCGACCTCGACCTGGCCTGCCTGTACGAACTCTCCGACGGCAGCACGGGCGTGGTGCAGCCGCTCGGCGGGCTCTTCGGCGACCTCCAGAACCCGCCGTACATCAAGCTCAGCGGCGACGACCAGTACGGGGCGCCGTCCGGCGAGACGATGTACGTCAACCTGGAGAAGAAGGACAAGTTCAAACGGCTGCTGATCTTCGTCTACATCTACGACGGCACGCCGGCCTTCGAGCAGTCGCACGCGGTGCTGACGATCGTGCCGCAGACCGGGCCGCGGATCGAGATCAAGCTGGAGGAGCGGGCCCGGGCGGCGCGCTCCTGCGCGGTGGTGCTGATCGAGAACTCGGGGGACAACCAGCTGACGGTGCGCCGTGAGGTGCGGTACGTCAACGGGTTCCAGGCGGACATCGACCGGCTGTACGGGTTCGGGATGCAGTGGCAGCGCGGGTACAAGGGGGACTGACGGTCCGCGTGCGGTGGCTGTCGGCGGGGCCCGGGCCGGGGCCGGGGTGCTCGGGCGGCCCTGCCGGGGTTGGTCGGGAGGCCCCGCCGGGGCGTCAGCGGGGCTGGAACTGCGGGCCCTGCGGGGGCAGCGCGAAGTCCTCGCCGGGGGGAGTGGCGGGCTGGGCCGTCGGCGGCTGCGGCGGGACGGGCGGCTGCTGGCCGGTGCCGGGCTGCGGGTAGCCGTAGCCGCCGGCCGGGCGCTGCTGCGGAGGGACGGACTGGTTCGGCTGGGGGTAGCCGTACCCGGTGCCCGGCTGGGGGTAGCCGTAGCCGCCGGCGGGCTGGTTGGGCTGCGGGTAGCCGTACCCCGTGGCGGGCTGCTGGGGGTAGCCGTAGCCGGTGCCCGGCTGGTGGCTCGGCGGCGCGGTGGGCGGCGGGGGCATGGTCGGCGGGGCGGTGGGCGGCGGCGGGGGCGTGGCGCTCGCGGCGGCCGGAAGCTGGGTGGCCGGCGGCTGGGTGGGCTGGGCCGGTTCGGGAGCCGACTGCGGGACGGCCGGGGCCAGGGTGAAGGTGCCCGGCTCGGGGGTGGTCGAGCGCGGGTCCGGCATCGGGGCGCTGCGCGGGTCGAACCCGCCGGACGGGGTGGCGGTGGGCCCGGGCGCTTGGCCGGCGCCGTCCTCCGCCTCGTCGTCCACGGTGATGCCGAAGTCGGTGGCGAGCCCGATCAGGCCGGAGGTGTAGCCCTGGCCGATCGCCCGGAACTTCCAGCTCCCGGAGCGGCGGTAGAGCTCGCCGGCGACCAGGGCGGTGACGTTCTCGGGGTCCTCGATCCCGAACTCGGCGAGCGCGGGCGCGCCTTCACCGGCCGTGGCGTCGAAGAGCAGCAGACGCAGCCCCGGCACCGCGCGGAACGGCCCGCCCTCGGAGGATCCGGCCAGCACCACGCGGTCCACCTCGACGGGCAGCTTGCCCAGTTCGACCTCGACCGTGTCGATGATCTCGGCGCCGCCGGAGGTCTGCTGCTTGGGCAGGTGGCGGACCAGGCCGGAGGGGTGGCGGGGCTGGTTGTAGAAGACGAAGTCGGCGTCCGAGCGGACCTTGCCGGTCGCGCCGAGCAGCAGCGCGGACGCGTCCACGTCCGGCGCACCGGGCGTGGCGCTCCAGCGCAGCACGGCGCGGACCGCCGCCGCCGGCAGTGCGATGTTGGCGCCCTTGGCCATCACGTGCGTCATAGCCGACCATCCTGCCTGTTCGCCACCCCTTCGGACAACGTGACCGGACCGGTCCGCGCCGAGTCGGACTTTGCCAAGACTTGCGCTTTCCGAGGTTTGCGGCCGTCGTTTCCGCGTTCGGTGCCGTCACTTCCGGGGTTCGCCGGCGCCGCTCCCATGATCGTTCAAGTGGACCGGGATGTTCCGGGAGTTCAGTGACGGGGAACCGGGACCGCCCGGATCCCGTCCGTACGATGGACGGTCGAACGGTCCCCGGGGGGGTCGGCGCGGGGGCGTCCCGCGGCGGCGCACTCCGGGAACCGTGGCGCCCGGCAGGCCGGTTGACCAGGGCGTCATCGGCAGCGGGCCGCGGGCCCGTCCATTTCCCGGAGGAGAGCACCTTGCGGCATTTCGGCCATCTCGCCGAGGACGTACGCGGTCGGCTCTTCCTGGAGCAGCCGCGCGCGTTCACCGCGCGGAGCGAGCCGGCGGTGCTCGCCACCGCCCTCGGCGGCACCCTCTACAGCCCGGCCACCAGGCCCGCGCTGGCCGCCGACATCCGCAAACTGGCCGGTCGGGGCGTGGTGTCGATGGTGCTCTGCCTGGAGGACGCGATCGCCGACCACGAGGTGGACGCGGGCGAACGGAACCTGGTCGAGCAGCTGAATGACCTGGTCAAGGATTTCACCAACTGTACACAGAGCCACCCCCTGCTCTTCATCAGGGTCCGAGCCGCCGCCCAGATCCTCGACCTGGCCGAGCGGCTCGGCCCGGCCGTCGAACTGCTCAGCGGCTTCGTGCTGCCGAAGTTCACCCCCGCCAACGGCGGCGAGTACCTGGCCGCGCTCGCCGCCGCCGAAGCCGCGACCGGGCGCCGGCTGTTCGCCATGCCCGTCCTGGAGTCGCCCGAACTCGCCCACCTGGAGACCAGGCGGGAGCAGCTCTTCGGCATCGCCGACCTGCTCGCCGACCAGCGCGAGCGGGTGCTCGCCGTCCGGCTCGGGGTCACCGACCTGTGCTCCGCGTACGGCCTGCGGCGCTCGCCCGACCTCACCGCGTACGACGTGGCGCTGGTCGCGGCGGTGATCGGGGACGTGGTCAACGTGCTCGGCCGGGCGGACGGCACCGGGTACACCGTCACCGGGCCGGTCTGGGAGTACTTCCCGGTCCAGGAGCGGATGTTCAAGCCGCAGCTGCGCCGGACGCCGTTCGGGTTCGACGGGGGCGGGGGCGGGGGCGGGGCGCTTCGGGCCTCCGGGGAGGAGGTGCGCCGGCGGATCATCGAGCACGACCTGGACGGGCTGATCCGGGAGGTCGAACTCGACCGGGCCAACGGCCTGCTCGGCAAGACCTGCATCCACCCCAGCCATGTGCCCGCCGTGCACGCCCTCTCCGTGGTCACGCACGAGGAGTACTGCGACGCCCGCGACATCCTCCGACAGGAGCAGGGCGGCGGCGGAGTACTGCGCTCGGCGTACACCAACAAGATGAACGAAGCCCGGCCGCACCGGGCTTGGGCGGAGCGGGTGCTGCTGCGGGCGGAGGTGTTCGGCGTGGCCCGGGAGGACGTGAGCTTCGCGGAGCTGCTGTCGGCCTGCCTGTGCGGGTGACCGGTTCTCTCTGCCCCCGCTCTCTCCGACCCGTTCTCTCTGACCGATGCAGCAATGCACCAACGCACCAACGCACCAACGCACCATCGAAGGCAGGACCAGCAGTGACAGCAATACCGCAGACGTGGACCGGCCGTTGGGTCGCCGACCGGGCCGGGATCGCGCTGACCGGCTCCGAGCGCCTTCCCGAACTCGTCGGCCTGGCGCTGCGTTCGGGCAACCCCAAGCGCGCTCACCTGCTGGTCTCCAACGTGCTCGGCAAACACGTGCCGCAGCGACCCTCGGTGGTCCACGGAGCCGGTCTCGAACTCGGCCGCCGCGTCCGCGAGTTGCTCGGCGCCGAGGCCGCCTCCCGGGCCGTGGTGCTCGGCTACGCGGAGACCGCCACCGGCCTCGGCCACAGCGTCGCCGACGGCCTGGAGGCCCCCTACCTCCACTCCACCCGCCGTCCGGTGCCCGGGATGGCGCCGCTCGGCGGATTCGAGGAGGAGCACTCGCACGCCACCTCGCACCTGCTGCTCCCGTCGGACCCCCAATTGCTGGACGGGGACGGACCGTTGGTGCTGGTCGACGACGAATTCTCGACCGGGCGGACGGTGCTCAACACCATCCGCGACCTGCACGCCCGCCACCCGCGCGGGCACTACGTGGTGGTCGCCCTGGTCGACCTGCGCTCCGCCGCCGACCGGCGCCGGCTCGACGAGGCCGCCGCCGAACTCGGCGCCCGGCTGGACCTGGTGGCCACCGCCAGCGGCGGCGTCGAGCTGCCCGAGGACGTCGTGGCCCGGGCCGGGCGGCTGATCGCGGAGGCGGCGACGGTCGAAGCGCCCCCGGCGGGCGGCGCCGCGCCGCTGGTCCGGGTCGAGCTGGACTGGCCCGCCGGGCTCCCGGACGGCGGCCGGCACGGCTTCACCGCCCGCGACCGCGACCGGCTGGACGCCGTACTGCCCCGGCTCGCCGGGCAGTTGGCCGACGCGCTGCCCGCCGGGGCCCAGCGGGTGCTGGTGCTCGGCTTCGAGGAGCTGATGTACGCGCCGCTGCGCCTGGCCGACGCCCTCGCCGAGCGCCTCGGCGGCGACCGCGTCCGGTTCTCCACCACCACCCGCTCGCCCGTCCTGGCGGTCGACGACCCCGGCTACGCGATCCGCACCCGGCTCGCCTTCCCCGCCCACGACGACCCGCAGGACGGCGGCTCGCGCGAACGCTACGCGTACAACGTCGCCCCCGGCAGCGACCCGGCGCGGCGCTTCGACGCGGTGGTGCTGGTGGTCGACGACGTGGCCGACACCCCGGCGCTGCACCGGGGGGAGCGGGCGCTGCTCGGCCAGCTGCGGCAGGTGACCGGGCAGGTGGTGCTCGCGGTGCTGCCCTCGCACCGGCCGGCACGTCCGCTGCCCGCTCCTCTGTACGGACCGGCGTTCTCCTCGTACCCCGCCGAAGAGGTGGCCTGGCTGCTCAAGGACCTCTCCGGAGTCGCGCTGGAGGCCCCGACCGAGGAGCGCGAGGAAGCCGTCCAGAACGGCGGCGCCCACTACGCCGAGTCGCTGCCGGTCGAGTACCAGCCCAGCCCCGAGTACCAGGAGCTGTTCCACCAGGCGCTGCGCGGCTCCGCGAGCCGGATCGCGCTCGGCGTCGGCACCGTCGCCGAGACGCTGCTGCGCGAGCGCGGCCCCGGCCTGGTGCTCGCCTCGCTGGCCAGGGCCGGCACGCCCGTCGGCATCCTGATCCGCCGCTGGCTGGCCTTCGCCCACGGCCTGTCCGTGCCGCACTACGCGGTCTCGATCGTGCGCGGCCGCGGCATCGACCCGGTCGCCCTGCGGTACCTGGCGGCCCACCACCGGGCGTCGGACGTGGTGTTCGTGGACGGCTGGACCGGCAAGGGCGCGATCACCCGCGAACTCGCCGACGCGCTGGCCGGCACCGGCTTCGACCCGGACCTCGCCGTGCTCGCCGACCCGGGCCGCTGCGTGCGGACGTACGGCACCCGGGACGACTTCCTGATCCCGTCCGCCTGCCTCAACTCCACGGTCTCCGGACTGGTTTCGCGCACCGTGCTGCGGTCCGGGCTGATCGGCCCGGACGACTTCCACGGTGCCAAGCACTATGCCGACCTGGCCGGGAACGACGTCTCGGCGGACTTCCTGGACGCGGTGGCCGCCCACTTCGGCGAGGTGTGGGACGCGGCCGTCCAGGGTGCCGAGCGGCTCGCCACCGCCCCCGGCCGGGCGCCCGACTGGGCCGGCTGGGCCGCCGTCGAGCGGATCAGCGCCGAGTACGGCATCGACAACGTCAACCTGGTCAAGCCGGGCGTCGGCGAGACCACCCGGGTGCTGCTGCGCCGCGTCCCCTGGCGGATCCTCGCCCGGCGCGGCGCCGGCGCGGACCTCGACCACGTCCGGCTGCTCGCCGCCCAGCGCGGCGTCGTGGTCGAGGAGGTGGACGGTCTGCCGTACACGTGCGTCGGCCTGATCCACCCCCGCTACAGCCGGGGGGCGACCGGGGGCGACGGGCGGAGTGTGGCGTGCGAGAACGCCGTGGGGGAGAACGTCGTGCGGGAGAACGCTGTGCGGCAGAACGCTGTACGGGAGAACGTCGTGCGGGAGAGCAAGGGGAGGGATTCCTGATGGGTGTTCTGGTGGCCAGCGACCTCGACCGGACGCTGATCTACTCCGAGCGGGCCATGGCCCTGGACGTGTCCGTTCGGCCCGCGCCGCGGCTGCGCTGCGTCGAGGAGTACCAGGGGCGGCCGCTGTCCTTCATGACCGAGCGGGCCGCCGAGCTGCTCGCCGAACTCGCCCGGCGGGCCTGCTTCGTCCCGGCCACCACCCGGACGCCGGAGCAGTACGGGCGGGTCCGCCTGCCCGGCCCGACGCAGGACTGGGTGCCCGCGTACGCGATCTGCGCCAACGGCGGGCAGCTGCTGGTGAACGGCGCCCCGGACGGGGACTGGCGGGCCGAGATCACCGGGCGGATCGCCGTCGGCTCGGCCCCGCTGGCGGAGGTGGTCGGGCGGCTCGCCGAGTGCGCCGACCCGGCGTGGACGCGCAAGCGGAGCGTCGCCGACGAGCTGTTCGCCTACCTGGTGGTCGAGCGGGCCGAGCTGCCGGAGGGCTGGCTGGCGGAGCTGACCGGCTGGTGCGCCGAGCGCGGCTGGGCGGTCTCGCTCCAGGGGCGGAAGGTGTACGCGGTGCCGGTGCCGCTCACCAAGAGTGCCGCGCTGGCCGAGGTGGTGCGGCGCGGCGGCGCGGAGCTGGGTGGTGCGGAGCCGGGTGGTGCGCCGACCGTACTGGCCGCCGGGGACTCGCTGCTCGACGCGGACCTGCTGCTCGCGGCGGACGCGGGCTGGCGCCCGGGGCACGGTGAGCTCGCGGACAGCGGCTGGACGGCCCCCGGCGTCACCGCCCTGGCGGAGGTGGGGGTGACGGCGGGGGAGGAGATCGTCAGGCGATTCCTGGCCGTTGCTTCGGAGGCCCCGGCTGCTTTCGGTGCCGTGGGCGCCTTGGGCGCCTTGGGCGCCTTGGGCGCCTTGGGCGCCTTGGGCGCCTTGGGCGCCTTGGGCGCCTTGGGTGACGCCGAGGTTTCGACGGTGTCCGGTTAGCCGCAGCACCCGCCGCCGCAGCAGCCGCCCCCGCTCGGGGCCTGCTGCGGCGCGCCGCCGGCCGCGCCGGTGACGGCGACGGTGGACAGCAGCTTCACGGTGTCCTCATGGCCCTGCGGGCAGACCGCGGGGTCGTTGGCCTGGGCCATCGGGCGGCGGAGCTCGAAGGTGGCGCCGCAGGAGCGGCAGCGGAAGTCGTAGCGTGGCATACCGGCAGCGTACCGACCGCGCTCGGCGCTGCCAGCCGGTCTCGGCCCGGATGGCCGGTTTCAGCGCTGACGTTCCCCGCGCTGACGTTCCCCGCGCTGCCGGTGCCCGCGCTGCCGGTTCAGCGTTGCCGGTCTCAGCGTTGCCGGTCTCAGCGCTGGTGGCCGAGATCGCCGCGAATCATCCCGATCACCCGCGCCGCCGTGTCCCGCACCGCCGCCAGCTCGGTCAGGAAGTGCCAGTAGTCCGGGTGCCGGCCGGCCGCCTCCAGCGCGGCCACCGCGCGGTCCAGCCGGGCCACCGCCTCGTCCAGCGGGGCGGCGTGCCGAGGGTCCGGCGCGCTGCGCCCGGCCATCGCCAGCCGTTGCGCGTCCCGGATGGCGAAGCGGGCCCGCTCGACCTCCCGGCTGGGGTCGTGCTGCACCTCGTTCAGCTGCCGCAGCCGGTCGTTCACCGCGAGCACCGAGCCGTCGGCGGTCTCCAGCAGCGCGCGGACCGTACCGATCGCGGCGGTGGCGTCCGCCCAGCGCTGCTCGTCCCGGGCCCGGGCGGCCTCGGCGAGCTTGCGCTCGGCGGCACGGCCGGCCTCGGCGACCTGGTCCGGCACCCGCTGGAGGTCCTGCCAGCAGGCGGTGCTGAACCGGCGGCGCAGCTCGCTCAGCGCGGGCGCCACCGTCTCGGCCTTGGTCTCCAGCGCCTGGATGCGGGTCCGCAGGCTCGCCACCCGCCGATCGATCTCCCGCGCCCGCTCCGGCAGCTGCCCGGCGTCGGCGGCGATCGCCTCGGCGCGCTGCTTCACGTCGTCCGCGCGCCGCAGCGTGTCCGCGACCCCGTGCCGGGCCGGGCCCTCGTTCAACCGGCCGAGCTCCGGCGCCAGTTCGGCCAGCCGGGCGGCCAGGTCGTCCGCCCGCAGGCCGGCGCCGCGCGCCTCGTCCAGCGCGTTGCTGGCGGCGAGCAGCGCGCGCTTGGCCTGCTCGACCGCCGGGGTGACCCGCATCAGCTGCTGCTCGGCATGCTGGACGGTCGGCTGCAGGCGGCGCAGGAAGTCGTTCAGCTCCGCCCGGGCCGAGCCGAGCTGGCCCTTCACGTCGTCCAGCCGGCGCTTGGCCTGCGCGGCCTCGCCCGCGTCCAGGGACTCGCTGTCCAGGTTGTGGGCGTCGAGGGCGGCGAGGTAGTTCACCGTGACCTGGTCGACCCGGCCGGAGATCGCCGCCAGATCGGCCAGCGCGCGCTGCGCCGTCTGGCCCTCCTCGGCCGCCCGGACGGTCTCCACCGCGAGCTGCACCTCGCGCTGGGTCTCCTCCAGCTCGTAGAACGCCTCCTGCGCCGCCGCCCGGGCTTCCCGAGCCTGCGCCCGTCCGCCCTCACCGCCGCCGCGCCGGCCCCACCAGCCGCCGTTCCCGGCCGACGCCAGCACGACCGCCCCCATCGCGCCCGCCAACGCCACCGGCAACACCAAGGCATCGGCCAGCGCACTCCCCGCCCGACGCCGCCCCCGCCCGCTCCCGCCGGCCACCGTCACTGCGCGCTCCCTGCTCCGACCCGCTGATCCAGCCCCCATTCTCCCCGATCCCCCCGCCGCCCCGGCACCCCCTCCCACCCCGTCCCACGCCCCCTTCCGCCGCCCCACCAACCACCCGGCCCCCACCACCCCCCGGGACCAGGTACCCTAGGCACTCGTCGTGCGCCCACCAGGCCACGACAGGGGGCGCGTAGCTCAGTGGTAGAGCGCTGCTCTTACAAAGCAGATGTCGGCGGTTCGAAACCGTCCGCGCCCACCGGCGAAAAAGGCCCGCAGCGATCATGCTGCGGGCCTTTTGACGTCTCGGGCTGACATCAGCGGCGCCGCTTGGGCAGCCGGTCCATGTTGCCGAGGACACCCGGACGAACGAGCGGTAGAGGTTGGTCGGCTCGATCGGCCGACCGGTCCGGGTGGTGAAGACGTACCCGGTCTCCTCCCACGTCGCCCCAGCCGCGCGTCGGGGAAGGCGAGGAAAGTGGCCGACTTCGGCGGGGTGCCGGGGCGCTTGGTGTGGTTTCGGCGATCAGGGCGGTGCGGCGCGTCGGGGGCATCGCGCCGCGGAAGAAGTCGGTGTCCTTGAGGGAGCCAGGGGAGATGACGTTGGGCGGTGATGCCGAGCGGGCCGAGTTCGGCGGAGAGGGCGGCGTTCCAGGCAGCCGGCGCGGCGTTCGGGGCCGGGTCGGCTGGTCGGGAGGCGCGGCTGCGGGTGGGCGTGGGGCTGTGGGTGGCGGGGGTGGAGGAGGCGGGTGAGGATCGGGGGGAGCGTACCGGGGCCTGAGAGTGGTGGGCGGATGGCTGGGCAGGTCGGGGAGTCGCGTGCGGAGTTGTCCTCGCGGCTGAACTGGTTGCGGGCGGCCGTGTTGGGGGCCAACGACGGCGTGGTGTCGACGGCCGGGATCGTGACCGGGGTGGCGGGCGCGGCCGGTTCACGGACGGCGCTGCTCGCGGCGGGGGTGGCCGGGCTGCTGGCCGGGGCGATGTCGATGGCGGCCGGCGAGTACGTCTCGGTGAGCACCCAACGGGACACCGAGCGGGCCGCGTTGGCGCAGGAGCGGCGGGAGCTCGCGGAGGACCCGGAGGGGGAGCTGGACGAGCTGACCGACTACTACCGGGGCAGTGGGCTGGCGGACGGACTGGCCCGGGAGGTGGCGGTGGCGCTGACCGAGCGGGACGCGCTGGCGGCCCACGCGCAGACCGAACTCGGCATCGACCCGGACGTGTTGACCAATCCGTGGGAGGCGGCGCTGGCCAGTGCGGCGGCGTTCACGTTGGGCGCGCTGGTGCCGCTGCTGGCGGTGCTGCTGCCGTCGGAGTCGTGGCGGCTGCCGGTGACGGTGCTGTCGGTGGTGGCCGCGCTCACCCTGTCGGGCTGGGCGAGCGCGCGGCTGGGCGGTGCCGGCCCGGCGCGGGCGATCATGCGCAACGTCGCCGGTGGGCTGCTGGCGATGCTGGTGACGTACAGCGGTGGCGTGTTGTTGGACCAGGTCACCGGGTGAGCCCGGACCGCCTCGACGGGCGGGGCCGAGCGGCCTGTGTTTGTGTGGCTGCAAACCGTTTGGGAGAGGTGAATCGCTGTGACCATGCCCCCGTTCGGATCGAACGACCCGTTCTCCGACCTGCTCAGCCGGTTCTTCGGGATGAGCCCGCTGGCCTCCCCGCCCGCCGTGCAGCGGGTGCCGATCGGGCGGCTGCTCAGCGAGTCCTCGCAGGAACTGCTCGCGCTGGCCGCGCGGCGGGCGGCCGAGGACGGCTGCAGTGACCTCGACACCGCGCACCTGGCCTGGGCGGCCACCCGGGTGGACCCCTCGCGCCGGATGCTGGAGCGGGCCGGCATCGACCCGGACCGGCTCTCCGGGGACCTGGAGCACGCCCTGCCGTCCGGTACCGCCGAGGAGGCGGACGGCAGGCCGGCGCTCACCCCCTCGGCGAAGCGCGCGCTGCTCGCCGCGCACGCCCGTTCGCAGGCGGTCGGTGCCTCGTACATCGGCCCTGAGCACATCCTCGGCGCGCTGCTCGACCAGGAGCGCTCGGGTGCCGGGGTGGCGCTGCGCAACGCGGCGCCCTCGCAGGAGGCGCTCAAGTCGGTGCTGGAGGGGCGCGGCCCCGGTGGTGAGCGCAGCGGTGCGGGCGCGCACCCGAGCGAGACGCCGACGCTGGACGAGTACGGGCGCGACCTGACCGAGCAGGCGCGCTCGGGCCGGCTGGACCCGGTGGTCGGGCGGGCCGAGGAGATCGAGCAGACCGTCGAGATCCTCTCCCGGCGGACCAAGAACAACCCGGTGCTGATCGGCGAGCCGGGCGTCGGCAAGACCGCGATCGTCGAGGGCCTGGCCCAGCGGATCGTCTCCGGGGACGTGCCGCAGAGCCTCAAGGAGAAGCGGGTGGTCACTCTCGACCTGACCGCGCTGGTGGCCGGATCCAAGTACCGCGGCGAGTTCGAGGAGCGGCTGAAGAACGTGATCGACGAGGTCACCGAGGCCGAGAAGAGCGTGATCCTCTTCCTGGACGAGCTGCACACCGTGGTCGGCGCGGGCGGCGGCGAGGGCTCGATGGACGCCGGAAACATCCTCAAACCGGCGCTCGCCCGAGGGGAGTTGAGCGTGGTGGGCGCGACCACGCTGGACGAGTACCGCAAGCACGTGGAGAAGGACGCCGCGCTGGAGCGCCGCTTCCAGCCGGTGCTGGTGCCCGAGCCGAGCGTCGAGGAGACGATCGAGATCCTCCAGGGGCTGCGCGACGCGTACGAGGCGCACCACCAGGTGCGGTTCACCGACGAGGCGCTGGACGCGGCGGCGACGCTCTCCGACCGGTACGTCAGCGACCGCTTCCTGCCGGACAAGGCGATCGACCTGCTGGACCAGGCCGGTGCGCGGGTCCGGCTGCGCAGCCTGAGCGGGTCGACCGCGGCGACCGGCGTGCAGGACCGGATCACCAAGCTGAAGCGGGAGCTGGACGAGGCTGTGGCCGACGAGGAGTTCGTCCGGGCCGCCAACCTGAAGACCGAACTGCGGCAGACCGAGGACGAGTTGGCGGCGATCGCCGAGTCCCGCGAGGAGGTCGTCGACGTGACGGCCGACGACATCGCGCAGGTGCTCTCCTCCCGGACCGGCATCCCGGTCGCGGAGCTGAACGCGACCGAGAGGGAGCGGCTGCTCAAGCTGGAGGAGCACCTGCACCAGAAGGTGATCGGCCAGGACGAGGCGGTCACCGCGGTCGCCCAGGCGGTGCGCCGCGGCCGGGCCGGGATGGGCGACCCGGAGCGGCCGACCGGCTCCTTCCTCTTCCTCGGGCCGACCGGCGTCGGCAAGACCGAGCTGGCGAAGGCGCTGGCGGCGCTGCTGTTCGGCGACCCGGACCGGATGATCCGCTTCGACATGAGCGAGTTCCAGGAGAAGCACACCGTCTCCCGGCTGGTCGGCTCCCCGCCCGGGTACGTCGGCTACGAGGAGGCCGGGCAGCTGACCGAGGCGGTGCGCCGCAAGCCGTACAGCGTGCTGCTCTTCGACGAGGTGGAGAAGGCGCACCCGGACGTCTTCAACCTGCTGCTCCAGGTGTTGGACGACGGGCGGTTGACCGACTCCCAGGGACGTACGGTCGACTTCCGCAACACCGTGGTGATCATGACGAGCAACATCGGCTCGCAGCGCATCCTCGACCACGCGGGCAACGTGGACGAGATCCGCGACGACCTGATGCGCGACCTGCGGGTGCAGTTCCGGCCGGAGTTCCTCAACCGGATCGACGAGGTGATCGTCTTCCACGCGCTCACCCGGAAGGACCTGCTGTCGGTGGTGGACCTGCTGCTGGAGCGCAGCCGGCGCCGGCTGCGGGCCCAGGACGTCCGGCTGGAGGTCACCGAGGCGGCCAAGGAGTACCTGGTCAACCGGGGTTACCAGCCGGAGTTCGGGGCGCGGCCGCTGCGCCGGACGATCCAGTCGGAGCTGGACAACCGGATCTCCAACCTGCTGCTGGACGGGACGGTCCGGGAGGGGGACACGCTGGTCGCGGATGTGAGTGACGGGGAGCTGGTGGTCACGCTGGCGCGGCCGGAGGCTTCGGCGACCTTCGAGGAGGCGGAGGCTGCTGCCGGGGCGAAGGCCGCCGCGGAGGCCGCCGCGGAGGGCTGAGGGGCGGCTGAGGGGCGGCTGGGGGACGGCTGCTGCGGGGGCTGCTGCCGGGGGCTGAGAACGGTGGGGCGGGCGTACTTCAGCGGGAGTACGCCCGAACGCCACTGGTGGAGGACGCGCGGAGGCTGGGCGCGGGTCTAGCTTGTGGGCATGATGCCGCCCACGTCCCAGCCGGCCGAGCCGCCGGGCCGGCCGCCGCCCGAGCTGCCGGGCCGGACGCCGGAGGAACCGCCCGAGCCGTGGCGCCCGCCGTGGGCGCGCGCGGCCGGGGCGGGGTACCCGCTGGGGCTGGCGGCGGCGGTCGCGCTGGTCCAGGTGGTCGGTTCGACCTTCGCCGGGCACAACCAGCACGGGCGGGTCCCGCTGGACGCCTTCGGCTACCTGCTGCTGCTGCTCGGGCCGGCCCTGCTGGTGCTGCGCTGCCGCCGGCCGGTCGCGGTGGTGGCCGGCACCTCGGTGGTCACCGCCGGGTACCTGGCCGCCGGGTACCCGTACGGGCCGGCCTTCGCGAGCTGGCTGATCGCCTGCTGCGTGGCGATCGGCTCCGGCCACCGCGGGGCGGCCTGGGCCGGCGCCGGCGGGGTCTACCTGGTGCACCTGCTGGGCACCTTCGCGCTGCCGGAGAGCTGGCAGCGCGCGGCCCCGCCGTCCGGCAGCGTCTGGCCTGCCGAGCTGGGGTTGCTGGCCTGGCTGCTGCTGGTGATGGCGGGGGGTGAGTTGGTCCGGTTCCGGCGCGAGCGGATCGCCGCCCACCGGGCCTACCGGCAGCAGCTGGAGGAGCGGCGGGCCAACGAGGAACGGCTCAGGATGGCCCGGGAGTTGCACGACATCCTGGCGCACAGCCTGTCGCTGATCAACGTCCAGGCGGGAGCCGCGCTCGCCCTGCTGGACCGGCGGCCGGAGGAGGCCCGCAGCGCGCTGGTCACCATCAAGTCGACCAGCAAGGAGGCGCTCGGCGAGGTCCGCCAGGTGCTCGCGACGCTGCGCGGGCCCGGGGCGCCGCCGCGCGGGCCGGCCCCCGGGCTGGACCGGCTGGACGAACTCACCGAGCAGGCGGACAAGGTGGGCCTGACGGCGGAGGTGCTGGAGCGCGGCCGGCGGCGCGCGCTGTCCGCCGCCGTCGACCTCACCGCCTTCCGGATCGTCCAGGAGGCGCTCACCAACGTGGTCCGGCACTCGGTGGCCCGGCAGGCGGTCGTGGTGCTGGACTGGACGGACCCGTCCGTGCTGGTGGTCCGGGTGGAGGATCCGGGGCCCGCGGTGCTCGGCGACGCCGGCGGCTCGGGCAGCGGGCTGGTCGGGATGCGGGAACGGGCGGCGGCGTTCGGTGGCACCATCACGGCGGGGCCGCTGCCGGACGGCGGCTTCCGGGTCCGGGCGGAGCTGCCGACACCGAAGGCGGAGAGCGATTGATTCGGGTACTGCTGGCGGATGACCAGCTGCTGGTCCGGGCGGGCTTCCGTGCCCTGCTGGACCTCCAGGACGACCTCACGGTGGTCGGCGAGGCGGACGACGGCGAGGCCGCGCTGCGGCTCGCCCGCGAACTCCTGCCGGACGTCGTACTGATGGACATCCGGATGCCGCGGATGGACGGGCTGGAGGCGACCAGGAGGATCGCCGAGGATCCGGCGCTGTCCTCCGTACGGGTGGTCGTGCTGACCACCTTCGAGCTGGACGAGTACGTCTTCGAGGCGCTGCGCTCGGGGGCGGCGGGCTTCCTGGTCAAGGACACCGAGCCGGCCGACCTGCTGCGGGCGATCCGGGTCGCCGTCGCGGGGGACGCGCTGCTGTCGCCGGGGGTCACCCGGCGGCTGATCGGCGAGTTCGCCGCCCGGTCGAAGGCGCCCGAGGCGGTGCCGGCGGGGCTCTCGGACATCTCGATGCTGACCGAGCGGGAGCGTGAGGTGCTGGCGCTGGTCGGGATGGGCCTGTCCAACGAGGAGATCGCCCGGCGGCTGGTGGTCAGCCCGCTGACGGCGAAGACGCACGTCAGCCGGGCGATGATGAAGCTCGGCGCGCGGGACCGGGCGCAACTGGTGGTGCTGGCCTACGAGTCGGGGCTGGTGCGGCCGGGCTGGCTGGGCTGACGGAGCCCTGGGCGGCCGGTTTCGGGCGGCCGCTTCCGGGAGGCCTTCGCCTTCGGGAGGTTGCTCCCGGTGCTGCGTGTCGCGGGCGGTTCGTACTCTCCCGGGAGTATCCCAACTGTCGCTGCTGGTAGGACGCGTGATGAGGCTCCTCGGCGGGACGCTCTAGGCATCTCGGGAAACCACCCGAGGTCTTGGAGGCCCACCACCGAGGAGTTGAACACCATGTACACCCAGTTGGCCGCCTGGACCGGCCCCGGCCCGTGGATCCTGCTGATCCCACTGGTCTGGATCGCCGTGGTGGTCCTGGTCGTCGCGCTGCTGCGCCGCACCGTCTGGCGGCGGCACGGCTGCGGGTTCGGGGCCGGGGCCGTGAGTGCGGCGGAGCACCCGCTGGCCGTCCTGGGCCGCCGCTACGCCGAGGGCGACATCGACGCCGAGGAGTACCGCGCCAAGAGGGCCGTGCTCAGCGAGCCGCCGCCGGGTGGCACCGGAGGAGGTGGCACCAGGTGACCAACCTGGTCATCCTCCTGGCCGTCCTCCGGGGCGCCGCCGCCCGGGTCGCCGAGGCCGTGAGGATCCACGGCGTCGGCGGCCTCGGAGGGCGTACTTCGGGAGGGCGTACTCCGGAGGGCCGTTCCTCAGAGGGCCAGCCGCACGTCGTACGTCCGCAGCCAGTCGTCCAGCTGGAGCGCCGTCTCCAGCGCCGCCCGGCTCATGCCCTGCTCCAGCGCGGCGGCCCCCTCCTTGGCGACGGCCTGCTTGAGCTCGGCCGAGAACAGCGGGGCCAGCGGGCCGCCGTCCGCGCGGACCACCTCCGCGAGCCGCTCCCGGAGCGTCCGGTTGTAGGCCTCGGCCCGGATGGAGGGGTACGGCGTCTTGACGCGCTGGGCCACCGCCTCCGGGAGGAGGTCCTTCATGGCCGCGCGCAGCAGGCTCTTCTCCCGGCCGTCGAAGCTCTTCATGGCCCACGGGATGTTGAAGGTGTACTCGACGAGGCGGTGGTCGGCGAAGGGCACCCGGACCTCCAGTCCGGTGGCCATGCTCATCCGGTCCTTGCGGTCGAACAGCACCTGGGCGTGGCGGGTGAGTGCCAGGTAGGTGACCTCCCGGTAGCGGGCCTCCGCGGGGTCGGCGAGGTGCTCGCCCGCCGAGATCTCGGCGACCGCGGCGCTGTGGCAGTCGCGCTCGTAGGCCGCGAGGTCGAGCTTGGCGAGCAGGTCGGGCGCGAAGATCACCTCATTGCCCTGGTAGTTGGCCCGGCCCTCGTGCACCCAGGGGAAGGTGGGGGAGAAGACGGCGTCGGGGTCGCGCTGCCAGCGGTAGCCGCCGAAGACCTCGTCGCCGCACTCCCCGGAGAGGGCGACGGTGGAGTGTCCGCGCACCAGGCCGAACAGCTGGTGCAGCGAGGCGTGCTCGTCGCCCTTGGCGATCGGCAGGTCGTAGCCGGCCAGGACGGAGGAGCGCAGCGCCGGGGCGAGCAGGTCCGGTGCCCTCAGCGGCAGTTCGCTGTGGTCCGAGTCCACGTGCCGCGCCAGCAGCCGGGCGTAGAACTGGTCGTCGTTGGCCTGGCTGCCGTGGACGCCGGCCGCGCCCGCCGGGTCCGGGTCGGTGACGGAGCAGGAGCGGACTCGGCCGAGCCCTCGGCTGCGGGTCACCCGGGCCGCGAGCGCGGTGAGCGAGCTGGAGTCCAGGCCGCCCGACAGCAGGGTGCACAGTGGCACGTCGGCCACCATCTGCTCGGTGACGATGGTTTCGAGCATCTCGCGCACGGTGCCGATGGTCCGGTCGAGGGTGTCGGTGTGCTCGCCGACCTGGAGCTGCCAGTAGCGCTGCTCGACGGCGCCGGAGCGGCTCACCCGCACGGTGCAGCCGGGCTGGACTTCCCGCATCCCGCGGAAGATCGCGTGGCCCGGCACCTTGGCGACGGACAGGATGTCGCGCAGCCCGTCGGCGTCCAGCACGGCCTCGAAGGCGGGGTGGGCCAGGATGGCCTTCGGCTCGGAGCCGAAGAGCACCCCGCTGGGGGTCGTCGCGTAGTACAGCGGCTTCACGCCCATCCGGTCCCGGACGAGGATCAGCTCCTCCCGGTCCAGGTCCCAGACGGCGAAGGCGAAGATTCCCTCCAGCCGGGTGGCGAAGTCGGGCCCCCACTCCAGGTAGGCGCGGAGCACCACCTCGGTGTCGCTCCGGGTCTTGAACCGGTGCCCCAGGGAGGCGAGTTGGTTGCGCAGTTCCTGGAAGTTGTAGGTCTCGCCGCTGTAGGTCAGCACGGCGCGGGCGCCGGGGCCCTCCTCGGCGGCCATGGGCTGGCAACCGCCTTCGAGGTCGATCACGGAGAGCCGCCGGTGCCCCAGCGCGACGTGCCGCCCGAGCCAGAGTCCTTCCGCGTCGGGCCCGCGCCGAGCCATCGTGTCCGTCATCGCCTGTGCGATGTCCTGGTGTTGGGCCACGTCACACGAGAAGTCGACCCATCCGGCAATACCGCACATGGAGTTACTCCTGAAATAAGGAAGCGGAGGTGGAAAGGGAGAATCAACGGAGGTGGAGAAGGGCAGGCGGGGGCGGTGCGGCCGGCGGTGCGGCTGTCCGGTGGCCGGCCGGTCCTAGAGTCGTTCCACATGGGGCTGCGGGCGCGCGGAGCCCCGGGTGTCGAGGAGCAGCGGGGCCTGCTGCCCGATCAGTTCGATGTCGTAGGCGCTGTGGTGCTGCAAGAGGATCGCCAGGTCCGACTGGGCCAGGGCCTCGGGCAGTTCGGCCGTCGCGGCGGGTACGGCGACCCCGGCGACCTCCCACCGCGGCACGTAGGGGTCGTGGTACGACACCTCGGCGCCGAGGGCGCGCAGCCGCTTGACCACGTCCCGGGCGGAGGTCTCGCGCTGGTCGGCGATGTCGGCCTTGTAGGTGACGCCGAGCAGCAGCACCCGCGCCCCGCTGAGGGTCTTGCCGGCCCGGTCGAGGAGGTGCTGGGCGCGCTCGACGACGTACCGCGGCATCCGGGTGTTGATCTCCTGGGCGAGCTCCACCATCCGGAACGGGTAGCCCAGGGTGCGCACCTTGTGCGCCAGGTAGTTGGGGTCGATCGGGATGCAGTGGCCGCCGACACCGGGGCCCGGCCGGAAGGCCTGGAAGCCGAAGGGCTTGGTGGCCGCGCAGGAGATCGAGTCCCACAGGTCGATCCCGAGTTCGTGGCAGAACACCGCCATCTCGTTGACCAGGGCGATATTGACGTGCCGGTAGGTGTTCTCGATGAGCTTGGCCATCTCGGCCTCGCGGGTGCCGGCGGCCTGGACGACGCTGTCCACGAACTTGCTGTAGAAGCCGGCCACGACGGCGGTGCAGGCGGGGGTGTACCCGCCGACGACCTTCGGGGTGTTCTTGATCCCGTAGTGCCGGTTGCCCGGGTCGACGCGTTCCGGGGAGAAGGCCAGGTGGAAGTCGGCCCCGGCGGTCAGCCCCGAGCGCTCCAGGATCGGGCGGACGATCTCGTCGGTGGTGCCCGGGTAGGTGGTGGACTCCAGGACGACCAGCGTCCCGGGCCGCAGGTTCCGGCTCACCGCGGCGCAGGCGCTCTCCACCATGGCGAGGTCGGGCCCGCCGTGCGGGGAGAGCGGGGTCGGCACGCAGATCACCACCGTGGCGGCGTCCGCGATCACCCGCTCGTCGGTCGTCGCGGTGAAGCCCGCCGCACACATGCCGGCGACCGAGGCGTCGTCGATGTCATCGATGTGGGAGGTGCCGGAGTTGAGCCCCGCCACCGTTCGTTCGTCGAGGTCCAGGCCGGTGACGGCCAGCCCGGAGCGGCTGGCCTCCAGGGCGAGCGGCAGTCCGACGTAACCCAGGCCGATGACGACCAGGTCTATGCGCACGATGATCCCTTTCTGGTGAGGAAAACGGTCAAGGTGTGGGGAGCCCGTCGGTCCGTTCGCGCGGGCGGTCCGCTCGGTCGTCTACTCCTTGCGGGCGCGTACGGCGAGCAGGGCGATCAGCAGGGTCGGCGCGAGCAGCAGCCCGAAGGCGGCGCCGTAGCCGGTGAGTTCGGCCGTGCCCAGGCTCAGGGAGATGTTGAGCACGGCGGAGAAGAGGGCCATGACGGTGATCTGGCCGAGGTTCTGGTTGGTCTGCATCGCGCTGCTCGCGTAGCCCTGGCGTCCGGCCGGGCTGTGCGAGAGCGAGAGCACGGTGAGGCAGGGGTCCAGCAGGCCCATGCCGACGGCCGCGAGGGGCATGGCCGCGGCGGCGGCGAGGGTCGGCACCGCCGGGAGGGTCCCGGCCGCGGCGAGCACGATCGACGCCATCATGATCACCGCGCCGATGGAGACCATCCGGTGCCGGGGCACGTCTTGCAGCAGCCGCCCCTGGACCCAGGAGGCGCCCGCCCACACCACGGCGGAGAGCGTGAACGACACGCCGATCACCACCGCGGCGGTGTGCCGTTCGGTGATCAGCATCAGCGGCAGGAAGGCCTCCACCGTGAAGTACGTGCCGGAGGCCAGGCCGCGCAGCAGCACCGTGGTCGGCAGGCCCCGGGCGGCCCGCCAGGTGCCCACCGGCAGCAGCCGGGGCGCGAAGAACACCAGCAGGCCCAACCCGACGGCCACGAACAGCAGATGGCGGGCGTCCCAGCCGGAGACGCCGTACTGCCCGAGCGCCGCGCCGAGGCTGAGCGTCGCCGCGATCAGCAGCGGCGGGCGCGACGGGTGCTCGTCCGACGACGCCGGCTCCTCCGCCGAGGAGCGGCCGCGCAGCACGACCACCAGCGCGAGCGCCGGCAGCAGGGACAGCGCGGCCAGCCCGTAGAACACCACCCGCCAGGACCACCACTCGGACACCAGCCCGGCCAAGGGCGGGCCCACCAGCGAGGGGATGATCCAGCTGGTGCTCATCATGGCCAGCATCCGGGGGCGCAGATGCTCCGGATACGCCTGGCCGATGGCCGTGTTGACGGACACCGCGACCATGCCGGCCGCGAGCCCGTCCACGAACCGCCCCGCGGCGAGCTGCCATATCGAGGTGCTGGTGGCCGAGACCAGCAGGGTGACCACCGACAGCACCATGCCCGCCGCCAGCGGTCGGCGGGCCCCGGAGCGGTCGGCCCAGTGGCCGCCCAGCACTCCGCCGAGGAGGCTGGCCGCGACGAAGCAGCCGGCCACCACCGGGAACAGGGAGACCCCGTCCAGGTCCCTGGCCGCCGTCGGCAGGGTGGGTACCACCGCCAGCGCGGCGAACCCGGTCAGGAACATGACCGCGGTGAAGGTGGTCGTGGCGGCCGCGTACTCCCGGGAGAACATCCCGTCCTCGGAGCCCGCGGGCCGCTTCAGAGCTTGCTCAGACATTGCTTCCCAACTGTGGAAGACCGGTGATCGCGTCATGGGTGTCACAGGCGAGCCACTGCGCGAGGGCTCGCAGGCCCTCGTGCGACGGAGCCGACGCCCGCCACCGCAACTCGGTTTCGATCAGGTCGGTGGCCATGACGCCCTGCCGGACGGCAGGTTGGGGGAGATCTTCCCAGAGAGTGCGGCGGGCGATGAGCGCGACCAATTCGGCCAACTCCTCCTCCGTGTAGGTCTCGGAGGCGAGGTTGAACACCGGCCGGGTGGCCGGCGCCGAGAGGACGGCGTCGATCGCCGAGGCGAGGTCCCGGTAGTCCACGATCTGGTGGTGGCGTCCGCGGTCCAGCAGCAGCGAGCGCCGGGTCCACGCGCGGTGCATCCAGTTCGCGGCCGCGCCCTCGATCAGGACACCGGGGCCGACCGGCTCGGCCGACCGCAGCACCTGCACCTCGACGCCGTGCTCCGCGCCCCAGCGGCGGCACTGCTCCTCCTGGTGCCACCAGGCCGCCGCCGTCGGATCCCCGGGCGCCTCCGTCACCGAGTCCTCGGTGACGGACTGCTCGGCGGTGCCCCGGTAGACCGCCGAGGAGCCGACGTAGACCAGTCGGCCGACCCGGGCCCGGGCTGCCGCCGCCAGCACCCTGGACAGGGCGTCCGGAGCGTCGTCGGGGGAGCCGAGGTGCACCAGGTGGCGGGCACCGTCCGGCTGCCCGTCGTCCGGCTGCCCGTCGTCCGCCTGGCCGTCATTCGGCTGCCCGGCGTCGGGCGCGTCCGAAAGGTGGACGGCCCGATGACCCAAGTCGCCGAGAAGACCGGCCAGTTGGTGACCGAAGCCGCCGTCCCCGCCGGTCACCGTCACCCGGGCCCGGCCTTCCGGAGCGGCGCCGGCCGACCCGGAAGGCCCGGCCGACCCCGCCGACCCGCCCAGCTTCGCCGCGCGGCCCTCGGCGAACGCGATCAGAGCCAACTCCCGTACTGGCGCGATCAGTTCGCCGAGCTCCTCGGCGGTGTAGTCCTCGCACAGGCCGCCCGGTCCGAGGGTGTCCATCACGGCCCGGATCAGTTCCGCCGCCGGTGGCTCGGCCGTGACGGCGGCCACCACCGTCCCCATCGCGAACGCCGTCTCCCACACCGGCCGGGCGATCCGCTCGGACAGCGTGGACGCGGGCGCGGCCTCGAAGGCCGTACGGCACTGCTCGGCCAACCCGAGGCGGCGCAGGTACCGTTCGGTCTCCAGGTACTCCCATTCGGCGTCCTTCCCGTGCCGGACGGCCGTCCGGGCGTCGCCGTACTGGTAGAACGGCACGACGGCGAACTGGGCGCAGTCGAACGTCGGCGGCACCACGGCCGGGCTGGTGAACAGGGCCGCCTCCCGCCAGCCGTGGGTGCTGTTGCCCGCGATGCTGGGCACCTCGCTGTGGTCCACCGTGCAGGGCACGGCCACCCGGATCGGCACCTCCAACGCGTTCAGGTACCGCTGCATCACGACGTCGTACGGCCAGCCGACCCCGTGCTCGGCCGCGAAGGCCGTGTAGCCGTGGGCCGCCCGCGCCGGGAGCATCAGCGCCAGGCACGGGGTGTGCTCCTCGATGGCGTACGTCCACTGCTCACCGGCCAGTGCCGCGAGCCGTACCGCCGCGCCGGTGCGCCCCTCCCAGCCCGCGTAGAAGGCGACGGCCTCGTGCGGGACGGCCGCCGCGACCTGCTCGGCGTACGCGAAGAATCCCTCGGCCAGCACCACGTCGTCCTGGAGCACCAGGTGGTGGGTGGCGTCCGGTGCCACGGCGTCCCAGGCGAGCGCGGCGGAACGCAGCGCCGTCGGCGGACCTTCGGGCTCGGGGTCCGTGACCACGCGTACCCGGCCGGCGGTGTCCGCCCGCGCGATCAGCGTGGCCGCTTCGACGCGTTTCGGGTGCGTCATCACCGCACCGCTCAATCGGACCGTTCCGCCGGCGGCGGCCGTGTGCTTCTGGGAATCCATGGCAATACCTCGCAGAAATGGATGGCGCATTGCGGGGAACGACGGGGAAGCGGGTGAACTGCGGGAAAACCGCGCCGGACGGGCCGGCGCCGATGCGAAAGGTGCCGCGAAAGGTGCCGTGAAAGGTGCCGCGAACGGCGTGGCGAAAGGTGCGGTGGAAGGTGCGGTGGAAGGAGTGCCCGGGATCAGGCGTCTTCCGCGTTCCTGTTGCGCACCTTGCGCTCGTTGTCCTCCAGGCCGTGATCCATGCCCTGCTCCCGTTCGAGCCGGATCATTTCGGCGGGCCGGTAATTGAGGATGTAGGCGCGTCGATTGCGGTCGGAGGTGTTGCCGCGGGAATAGTGCAGGGTCTGGCCGGCGTGCGCGACGGCCTCGCCCGCGGACAGCGGCACCGCGGTCGCGCCGGGCTCGGTCTCCGAGCAGTCGCATTCGATGTTCCGGCCGTCGCTGGTCGGGCGGTGGGCCCGCAGGGGTTCCCGGTGGGAGCCGCGGATGTACCACATGCAGCCGTTGTCCGGCGTCGCCTCGTCCAGCGCCACCCAGACGGTGACCGCACGGGTGTCCGGCAGGTCGATCCAGTAGGCCGCGTCCTGGTGCCAGGGCGTCGGCACGGCGGAGCCGGGGGACTTGTGGATCATCATGTCGAAGTCCAACACGGCGTCGTCGCCGATGAGTTCGCGGGCCACCGCCAACGCCCTGGACTGCAACGGGAGTTCCCGCAGCGGGGCGTGGAGGGCGGAGGGCCACATGATCTGCGTGATGTTCTCGCGGATGCCCTCCCGGAGCGGGATGTGGGACGCGAGGTCGGAGCGCTTGTCGCCGCTCTCGATCTCTCCGCTGAGGAGCTTGTCGTAGATCTCGCGGTGGATCTGGAGTTCCTCCGGGGGCAGGAGCGTCCCGACCGGGGCGAACCCGTCCCGCTGGAATACCTCGGTCCGTAAGATGCCGGCTTGCGATGTCATGACAATGGAGCCTTTCCTTCAGCCGCTGTCATCGGATCTCTGAATCGCGGCCGGTAGCCCGGATCGGAAAGCGCCGCGCCGCCCGCGGGACAATGCCGGGCAGGGAGGGAAAGGGCGCAGGAAACCCGGCTCTCCGTCGTGTTGCGGATGCGCTCAATGGCGTCCGCGGACAACGGCTACCGGCGAAGCAATCGGAACGTGTCGCACCGAAAACATAAGGGGATGCCTTGAAGATCGTCAAGAGATTGGTCCAGACCACCCATTTTGACAGTTCTGTCCGCTTTGTCGAGGTTCATCCGGGCGGAAGTGCCCGGGATTCGCCCGCCGACCCGCCGCCGGGCGCGGATTTGGCCGGATGCGGGCTGGTCGGGCGTCGATTTCGGGCCGCCTTTACCGGCGCTTTGGACCATTCAAAGATTCGCGCGAAGTTAATGAAAGCCGCCGCGATCCCGCGTCACCAGCGGGATTCCGCCCACCGGACGCGGCCGTCCGGCCGTCCGGCGCCAAACGTGACCCCGGTCACGGGCCGCCGGGCCCGGCCCGTGATCACATCATGGGCCTCTCCCCCCACCCCACACACGCCCCGGAGGCTGGCATGACCGGCGTCGGCACCGTCTCGCCCGAAGGCCTGAAGGTCCAGGCGGCACACCGCAGGAACCCCTACGCGTACATGCTCACCGGCGAAGAACTGGACGCCCTGCTGCTGGAGGCCGGGCTGCGCCGCGCGGCGAGCATCTGGCAGCAGCACACCACCGAGGAGCTGCGGGCGCCGCGCGGCACCTATCCCCGTCCCGCGATGGGCTTCGTCCTCCTGGACGCCACCGCGGGCGGCTGGGTCCCCAACGAGGAGGCGGTCCTCGGCGTGGTCACCATCGGCGAGGGCGGCCACGCCTTCCTGCCGAAGGCGGCCGCCAAGGCCGCGGCCCACCGCCGGCTCGGCCGCAACAACGGCGAGGCCGTGCACATCGATCAACACCTGCTCGGCACGGGCGGATTCCGCTACGGCCACTCCGCCGAGGTGCGCGGCCAGATCGTCGCCGCCAGCTCGCAGAGCACCGACCAGGACCTCTACGAAGCGGCCCGGCTGGCCGGCGACTTCGTCGACGCGGTGACCGGCCGCCACCTGGCCTGGGAACAGCGGCACGGCCAGGGCGACTGGGCCTCGGCCGACGGTGCGCCGGCGCCCGAGTACCTCGCCATGACCGACTGGTTCGAGCCCCGCTGACAGCGCGCCGGGCCCTGCTGGCAGCGCGCCGGGCGCCGACTGGGAACCGCCGCCCGGGCGCCCGTCGCCCGGGTCAACTCCCGGGCGGCGCAACGGGAAACGAGCGGAGGCGTCAGCCCGTCGCCTTCGGGAAGACCTCCCGCAGCAGCGGGTCCGGCACGCCGCGCTTGCGCCACTCGCGCGGGTAGCCGAGCGAGACCTCCGTGAACGGCACGCCGTCGTAGGTGGTCCGGCGCGGGATGTGGAGGTGGCCGTAGATCATCGCCGCGGTGTTGAACCGGGTGTGCCAGTCGGCGGTCAGCTCCGTCCCGCACCACTGGGCGAACTCGGGGTACCAGAGGATGTCGGTGGGCTGACGGACCAGCGGGTAGTGGTTGACCAGGACGAGCGGGACGTCCGGTTCGCAGGCCGCCAGCCGCTTCTCGGTCAGCCGGACGCGTTCGCGGCACCAGGAGTCGCGGTCCGGGAACGGGTCCGGGTGGAGCATCCGCTCGTCCGCGCAGACGATGCCGCTCTCGTAGGCGGCCGCCAGCGAGGCCTCCTTGGTGGTCGTGCCCGGCGCGCGGAAGGAGTAGTCGTAGAGGAGGAAGAGTGGGGCGATCCGCACCGGCCCGCCCGGGCCCTCCCAGAGCGGGTACGGGTCCTCGGGGGTCACCACGCCGAGCTTGCGGCAGCGTTCGACCAGGTACTCGTAGCGGGCCACCCCGCGCAGCTGGACCGGGTCCTCCGGGTGGGTCCACAGCTCGTGGTTGCCGGGCACCCACACCACCCGGGCGAAGCGCTCGGCGAGCAGGCCGAGGGCCCACTCGATGCTGGTGGTGAGCTCGGCGACGTCACCGGCGACGAGCAGCCAGTCGCCGGGGTGGGAGGGCTGGAGCTTCTGCACCAGGTCGCGGTTCTCCTGGTAGGAGATGTGCAGATCGCTCACGGCGAGCAGCCGTCCGCCCGTCGGGGCGGGCCGCTCTGACCGTGCGTCGCTGCGGTTCTCCGTAGTCACTCCTGCCCCCTGGGGTCGCTCGGTCGATGGGCCCCACCCTACGTGGCGGCTCGGGGAAGTGGGGCGGGAGTTGACGATCTTGCCGTTCGGCGTCGTGTGGGGCCGGCCGGGCCGGGAGTCGGGCGGCGACGGTAACCGGCCAATGCGCCTTGGCTGGTTCTTGGTGTCGTCTTGACCCTTGACAGTGGGTCATGTCCGCGACAGCTTGGGTGCACCCCCACCGTAGACCCCCACATCGAGAGGTCTCTCATGAAGAAGCCGCTCATAGGCACGGCCGCAACGCTCCTGGTCACCGGGGCTACCGCCCTCGTCGGAGCCGTTCCGGCCCAAGCCTCAGCCTCCGCCGCCGAGTCGGCGGCCAAGCCCGTCGCCGCCGTCACCTTCGCCGGAACGGTCGCCCTCAGCAACTGCTCCGGCTCGCTGGTGCGGATGCCCGGCTCGGCCGCGAGCGACCCGGCCCTCGTCCTCTCCAACGGCCACTGCCTGGAGACCGGCATGCCCGGTCCGGGCCAGGTGGTCCTCAACCAGGCGTCCAGCCGGAGCTTCACCCTGCTCAACTCCGCCGGCACCGGCGTCGCCACGCTGCGCGCGAACAAGATCGTCTACGGCGCGATGACCGACACCGACGTGTCGATCTACCAGCTGAACACCAGTTACGCCTCGATCCAGTCCAAGTACGGGATAGCCCCGTTGACCATCGCCGCCACCCACCCGGTCCAGGGCACCTCGATCCGGGTCGTCTCCGGCTACTGGAAGAAGATCTACTCCTGCTCGGTCGACGGCTTCGCCTACCGGCTGAAGGAAGCCGACTGGACCTTCAAGGACTCGGTCCGCTACACCTCCACCTGCAACGTGATCGGCGGCACCTCCGGCTCGCCGGTGGTCGACGCCTCGACCGGCCAGGTGGTCGCCGTCAACAACACGATCAACGAGAGCGGCGAGACCTGCACCCTGGACAACCCCTGTGAGGTCGACCAGAACGGTGCGGTGACGGTGCGTCCGGGCATCGGCTATGCCCAGGAGACGTACGGCATCCCGGCCTGCTTCGCCGCCGGCAACCGCTTCGACCTCACCCTCCCCGGCTGCACCCTGCCCCGCCCGTAGCACGCCAGGGCAACCCCGCTGACCAGCACTTTTCTCCCGATGGGCCATCCGCGAACGGCGGGTGGCCCATTCGGCCGTCCACCGGCCGGCCGCCGTACCACCGGCACCACCCGCACCACCCGCGCCACATGCGCTACAGAGATGGAGAATTGATGACCACCACCGTGAAGAGGCTGCTGGCCTCCGCCCTGCTGATACCGCTGCTCGCGGTCGGCGGCCTGGCGAGCCCGGCGTCCGCCGCCGACGGCCGGAGCGCCGCCCAGGGAGACCAGGGCGGCCAGGGTGACCAGGGCGACCAGAACGACCAGGGCAACGGCTCCCGTCACGGCCGGAGCCCCGCCGACGATCCGAACGCCGACATCAAGGACCGCCTGGCGGCGATCCCCGGGGTGACCATCACCGAGGAGAAGCCGACCACCACCGGTCACCGCTACTTCGTCGCCACCTACACCCAGCCGATCGACCACGACCGCCCCTGGCTGGGCACCTTCCAGCAGCGCTTCAGCCTGCTGCACCGCGGCTACGACCGTCCGACCGTCTTCTACACCAACGGCTACACCCTGGGCACCAACCCGTCCCGCACCGAGCCGACCCGGCTGGTGGACGGCAACCAGGTGTCCATCGAGTACCGGTTCTTCACCCCCTCCCGCCCGGAGCCGGCGGACTGGTCCAAGGCCGGCATCCGCCAGGGCGCCGCGGACTCGCACCGGCTGGTGACCGCGCTCAAGCGGATCTACCAGCAGGAGTGGCTGTCCACCGGGGCCAGCAAGGGCGGCATGTCCTCCACCTACTTCCGCCGCTTCTACCCGGACGACGTGGCCGGCACGATCGCCTACGTCGCGCCGAACAACACGAACGTCAACGACTACGCGGCCTACAGCGAGTTCTTCCGCACCGTCGGTACCCCCGAGTGCCGCGCCAGGCTGAACAACGCCCAGCGCGAACTGCTGGTGCGCCGCGACCGCCTGGAGCCCCGCTACGTCGCCGACAACAAGGCGGCCGGCTCCACCTTCAACACCCTCGGCACCCCGGACCGGGCGTACGAGGCCGGTGTGCTGGACGTGGTCTGGGGGTTCTGGCAGTACAGCCTGGAGTCCGACTGCGCCAAGGTCCCGGTGGCCGCCACCGCGACCGACGACGAGCTGTACGCCTGGTTCGACTCGCAGTCCGGCGTCACCGGCAACAGTGACCAGTCGCTGGCGAAGTACACCGCGTACTACTACCAGGCCGCCACCGAGCTGGGGGCGCCGTTCTTCGACGTCTCGCACCTGAACGGCGTGCTGCACTACGACTACAAGGATCTCTACTCGGTCCGCAGCTACGTGCCGAAGGAGATCCGGACGGTCTTCAACCCGAACGCGATGCCCGACATCGACCGCTGGGTGAAGCGCGAGGGCGAGCGGATCATGTACGTCTACGGCGGCAACGACCCGTGGGGCGCCAAGCCGTTCCACCTCGGTCGGGGCAGCGAGGACAGCTACGTCTACACCGTGCCCGGCGGCAACCACGGCTCCAAGATCGAGCAGCTGCCCGCCGCGCAGTCGGCGGCGGCCACCGCCAAGGTGCAGGAGTGGGCCGGCCTGAGCGACCCGAGCGCCGCCCGCGCGCTCGCCCCGTCGCCGCAGGTGCCGGCCTTCGGCCCGCTGGACGCGGAGAACCAGCGGCAGGAGCAGGAGCGCCGCCCGCTGTAACACCGAGCAGCACCCAGCTGTAACACCGAGCAGCACCCAGAGGAGGCCGTCCCGGACCACGGGGCGGCCTCCCCGCGTTGTCGGCAGACCCCGCGCGGCGAATCCCTCCCCGAAGCGCTGAATCAGTGCTTCAATGCTTCCATGGCCTACCGACGCACGCCCGCCGTACAAGCCCGCCTGGACGCCCAGCGCGAAACGGTGCTCCAGTCGGCGGTCGGCCTGCTCGCCGAGCGCGGCTACGGCGGCTGCACGATGGCCGCCGTGGCGGAGCGCGCCGGCATCGCGACCGGCAGCATCTACCAGCACTTCGCCAACAAGGCCGAGCTGTCGGTCCAGCTGTTCCGCCGGGTGGTCACCGGCGAGATCGAGGCGGTCAACGCCGCCGTCGCCCTCCGGGACACCCCGCGGCAGCGGATCGCCGCCGTGGTCGAGACCTTCGCCGCCCGCGCCCTGCGCGCGCCCCGGCTGGCGTACGCGCTGCTGGTCGAACCGGCCGACACGGTGGTCGACAGCGAGCGCCTGGTCTTCCGGCGGGCGTTCCGGGACGTGATCGCCACCGAGATCGCCGCCGCCGTGGCGGCCGGCGAACTGCCCGAGCAGGACCCGGTGTTGACCGCCGCCGCCCTGGTCGGCGCGGTCGCCGAGGCACTGGCCGGCCCGCTCGCCGCGGAGCCCGAACAGAGCAGCACCGAGCACAGCGACAACACCCGGGTGGTCCCCGCCCTGGTCTCCTTCACCCTGCGTGCCCTGGGAGGACGCGATGACAGCGACGCATGAGGTCACCAACCAGGTGCCCCTGCCGTACGGACACGACACCGCCGCCGACCCCGCCCTGCTCGCCGCCCTCCAGCGGGCCGGCGCCGACTGGGCCGAGCCCGAGCTGCGCGAGCTGGGCCGGTTGGCCGGCTCCGAGCAGGCCGCCGACTGGGGCCGGCTGGCCAATGAGAACCCGCCGGTGCTGCGCACCCACGACCGCTTCGGCCACCGGATCGACGAGGTCGAGTTCCACCCGGCCTGGCACGAGCTGATGCGCACCGCCGTCTCGCACGGCCTGCACGCCGCGCCCTGGCGCGACGAGCGCCCCGGCGCCCACTCCGCCCGCGCCGCCAAGTTCTACGTCTGGGGCCAGGTCGAGGCCGGCCACACCTGCCCGATCTCGATGACCTACGCCGCCGTCCCGGCGCTGCGCGCCAACCCCGCCCTGGCCGCCGAGCTGGAGCCGCTGCTGGCCGCGACCGAGTACGACTTCGGGCTGCGCGAGCCGCGCACCAAGCGCGGGCTGATCGCCGGCATGTCGATGACCGAGAAGCAGGGCGGCTCGGACGTCCGCACCAACACCACCACCGCCGCCCCGCAGCCGGACGGCACCTACCGGCTCACCGGCCACAAGTGGTTCACCTCGGCGCCGATGTCCGACCTCTTCCTGACCCTCGCCCAGGCCCCCGGCGGCCTCAGCTGCTTCGCGCTGCCGCGCGTCCTGCCGGACGGCAGCCGCAACCGGCTGAGCCTGATGCGGCTCAAGGACAAGCTCGGCAACAAGTCCAACGCCTCCGCCGAGTTGGAGTACGACGGCGCGGTCGGCTGGCTGGTCGGCGAGGAGGGCCGGGGCGTGCCGACCATCATCGAGATGGTCAACATGACCCGCCTGGACTGCACCATCGGCGCCGCCTCCGGCATGCGCTACGGTGCCACCCGGGCGGTTCACCACGCCCTGCACCGGCGGGCGTTCGGCAAGGCGCTGGTCGACCAGCCGCTGATGCGCAACGTGCTCGCCGACCTGGTGGTGGAGTCAGAGGCGGCCACCACCGTCGCGATGCGGCTCGCCCAGGCCACCGACCTCACCCTGGCCGGGGACGAGAACGAGGCGCTGGTACGGCGGTTGGGCCTGGCGGTGGCCAAGTACTGGGTGTGCAAGCGCGGTCCGGCGCACTCCGCCGAGGCGCTGGAGTGCCTGGGCGGCAACGGCTACGTGGAGGAGTCGGGGATGCCCCGGCTCTACCGGGAGGCGCCGCTGGTGTCGATCTGGGAGGGCTCCGGCAACGTCGCCGCGCTGGACGCGCTGCGCGCCATGGCCAAGCGTCCGGAGAGCGTGGAGGCCTTCCTCGGCGAACTCGACGCCGCCGCCGGGGCGGACCGCCGGCTGGACGCGGCCGTCGCCGCGCTGCGCAAGGAGCTGACCGACCTGAGCGACCTGGAGTTCCGCACCCGCCGGCTGGTCGAGTCGATGGCGCTGGCCTTCCAGGGATCGCTGCTGGTCCGGTACGGCAGCCCGGCGGTGGCCGACGCGTTCTGCGCGAGCCGACTGGGCGGCGACCACGGCGCGGCCTTCGGCACCCTGCCGTCCGGGGTCGACACCGAGGCGATCATCGACCGCGCCCGCCCGGTGCCCGCGTGAGAGACCGGGAACACGAAAGCAGTCAAGGACAAGAGGCGGCGGGCGTACGGGAGTTCTGGCAGGCCCTCGGCCTGCCGGGGCTGATCGACGTGCACACCCACTTCATGCCGAAGAACGTCCTGGACAAGGTGTGGGCGTACTTCGACGCGGCCGGCCCGCTGGTGAACCGTCCCTGGCCGATCACCTACCGCGAGGCGGAGGAGCAACGCGTCCACCGGCTGCGGGAGTTCGGCGTCCGGGCGTTCACATCCATGCTCTACCCGCACAAGCTCGGCATGGCCGGCTGGCTGAACGCCTGGGCCGCCGACTTCGCCGCCCGCACCCCGGAGTGCCTGCACACCGCGACGTTCTTCCCCGAGCCCGAGGCGCCCGGCTACGTGGCCCGCGCGATCGAGGACGGCGCCCGGGTGTTCAAGGCGCACCTGCAGGTCGGCGGCTACGACCCGGCGGACCCGCTGCTGGACGAGGTCTGGGGGCTGCTCGCGGAGACCGGCACCCCGGTGGTCACCCACTGCGGATCCGGGCCGGTGCCGGGCAAGTTCACCGGCCCCGGGCCGATCGGCACGGTGCTGGAACGGCACCCGGGGCTGATCGTGGTGGTCGCCCACCTCGGGCTGCCCGAGTACCACGGCTTCCTCGACCTGGCCGAGCGCCACCCGGCCGTCCGGCTGGACACCACCATCGCGTTCACCGACTTCGTCGAGGCCGACGATCCGTTCCCGCGGTCCGAACTGCCGCGCCTGCGGGGGCTCCAGGAGCGCGTCCTGCTGGGCAGCGACTTCCCCAACATCCCCTACCGGTACATCCACCAGCTGGAGTCACTGGCCGGGCTGGGGCTGGGGGAGGAGTGGCTGCGGGCGGTCTGCCACGACAACGCGGCGGCCCTCTTCGGGCTCTCCTGAGGTTCAGTTGACGGCACGCAGCACCTCCAGCGCCCGAGCGTGCAACCCGGGCGCGGCGGCGAGGAAGCCGCCGGAACCGGCCGTCCAGGCCGATCCGGTGGTGTCCGAAACCGTCGCGCCCGCCTCGCTCGCGATCAGCGCGCCGGGCAGCAGGTTGCCCGCGTCCTGGCCGTACTCCCAGAACAGCGCCAGGTGACCGGAGGCGACCTGGGCCACCTGGAGCGCGGTCGGGCCCAGATTGCGCACCGCCAGGACGGCGCCCGCCATCGCGGACAGCGACTCGCCCGCCCGGCGCAGCGCCACCGGGTCGGCGGCCACCCGCGGCGGCTGGCTGGTGGCGGCCACGGTGACGGCCAACTCCCGCTCCAGCGGCGCGATCCGGCGCCCGTCCAGCTCGGCCCCGCCGCCCAGCACCGCCCGGTAGGTGCGACCGTCCTGCTCCGGAGCGTGCACCACGGCCAGCACCGCCGCGCCGTCCCGCACCAGGGTGGCGGTCACCGCCCAGTGCGGCTGCCCGAGCAGGTACTGCACCGCGCCGTCGGTCGCGTCGGCCAGCCACCACTCGCCCTCGGCGGGCACCGAGCCGTCCAGGCCCTCGGGCGCCCAACCGGCCTGCGGGCGCAGCGCGGTGAGCTTCTCGCGTAGTGCTTCGGCGGCCGGGCCGTCCAGTTCGGCGAACCGGGCCGCCGCCTCCTCGGCGGTCCGCGCGGTGACCGGGTCGGCGCGGCGGCGAGCCGCCAGCTCCGCACCGACCTCGCGCACCGCCGTGGCCACGCCCGCCGCGAGCGTCCACCGTGCGTCCGTCTCGTTGCCCATCGCGGCGACTCCTCCGTTCCCGGGCCGGCTCCCCCGGCCGTCCGGGACAAGGAGTACCGTCAATGCTGCCGAACAGGACGTACGAGCCGCCGGATGCTGCGGGGATCGGACACCATGGACCTCGCCACTGCGGATCCGGACACCGTGCTGGACACCTTCGACCGCCGTCTGGTCTGCGCCCTCCAGGTGGACGGGCGGGCCGAGCCCGGCCGGATCGCCGACGTGCTGGGCGTCTCCGCCCGGACGGTCACCCGCCGCCTGGGCCGGATGCGCCAGGCCGGGGTGCTGCGGGTGGTCCGGCTGCCCGACGTCGAGGACGCCGCCGTGGGCGCGCTGCTGCTGCGGGTCCGGGTGCTCAGCGGCCGGGTGGACGCCATCGCGCGTGCCCTCGCCGACCGCTCCGACGTCCCGTTCGTCGACGTGATGCTCGGTGGCCACGAGGTCGGCGCCGTGATGCTCACCGACGCCGGCTCCCGCGACCGGCTGCTGTACGGGCAGCTGCCCGCGACCGGCGCCGTCACCGAGACCACCACCCACGCCGTGCTGCACGCCTTCGCCGACGCAGGGCAGTGGCGGGCCGGGTACCTGACGGAGGCGGAGACCGCCGCGCTCGCCCGGCCGGTGGCCGAGCGCCCCGCCGCACCCCCGTCGCTGGACGCCCTCGACCGCGCGCTGCTGGAGCGGCTGGGCGAGGACGCCCGGCAGTCCCACGCCGTGCTGGCCGCGGCCGTCGGCGCGCCCGAGTCGACGGTTCGCCGCCGCCTGCACCGGCTGGACGGCGCCGGGCTGCTGCGCACCCACGCCACCGTGGACCCGCGGCTGCTCGGCCTGGCCGTGGACGCCAACCTCTGGCTGGACGTGCCGCCCGGCCGGCTCGCCGAGGTCGGCGCGGCGCTGGCCCGCCACCCGCAGGTGCACGGGGTGTTCGCCACCAGCGGCCCGACCAACCTGCTGGCCACGGTGTTCTGTCCGGACCACGGCGAGCTGTACCGCTTCCTCACCGACACCCTCGGCCCGCTCGGCGTCGCCCGGGCCGAGACCACCATCACCGCCCGCGCGGTGAAGCGGGCCGGCGTCCTGCTCCGGAGGCTGTAGCTCGGCTGCCGTGGCCCGGCCTCTGCTTCGGCGGCTGTGGCCCGGAGGCCGTGGCCAGGCGGCCGTTACCTGCGGGGTCATCGACGCCCGCCGCCGGTCCGGGCAGGGTGGAGGCACCCGGTGCGGCCGCCACGGCCTCGGGCCCAACCCCCTGTCAGGAGGCGATCCGCCATGTCCGCCCACACGAACACCCTCACCCCCGCCCGATCCGGTTCCGCCCTCTCGCCGTGGACGGTGCGCGGCACGCTGGCCCTGGACGCCGTGGTGACCGGCGGCAACGGCCTGGCCTACCTGGCCTTCTCCGGCCCGCTCGGCGAGCTGCTCGGGGCCGGCCGATCCACCGTGGTCGGGGTCGGAGCCCTGCTGCTCGGGTACGCGCTCGCGGTCGGCGCGCTGGCCGCCCGGCGGCGGCCTCCGGCGTTCGGGGTGCGGGCCGTGATCGACCTCAACCTGGTGTGGGTGGTGCTCAGCCTGGTCGCGATGGAGCTGTGGCTGGAGCCGACCACCGCCGGGTTCGTCTGGATCCCGGCGCAGGCCGCGGTGGTGGCCGTGTTCGCCGTCCTCCAGTTCACCGCCCTGCGGCGTCGTTCCCGGGCCTGACCGCCGACTGGAGGAAGGCCGCCGTCGCCGCGTCGGCCGGCAGGAAGGTCTCCATGGCCAGCTCGGAGACGGTGACGTCCAGCGGAGTGTTGAAGGTCGCGATGGTGGAGAGGAAGGAGAGCACCCACCCCTCGTGCCGGATCCGGAACGGCAGCGCGAACGGCGACCCGAGTGCGGCCGGATCGCCCGCGGCCGGATTGCCCGCGGTCGGCCCGGCCACCGGCTCCTCGGCCGGCACGGGGTAGCCGCTGACCTCCTCGTACAGTCGGCGCAGCGGCTCGGCGCGGACCAGCTCCAGCTGCCGCGCCATCCGCTCCAGCAGATGCTGCCGCCACTGCCGCAGGTTGACGATGCGCGGCGCCAGCCCGTCCGGGTGCAGGGTGATCCGGACCGCGTTGAACGGCGGCTCCAGCAGGTGCGGGGCGACGCCGTCCAGGAGCAGGCCGAGCGAGCGGTTGGCCGCCAGGACCCGGAAGGACCCGTCGACCACGACCGCCGGGTACGGGTCGTGGGCGGTCAGCAACCGCTCCAGACCGCCGCGCAGCGCGGCTATCGACGGGTCGTCCAACGGCGTCTCGGGGTAGTGCGGGGCGTAGCCGGCCGCGAGCAGCAGGGTGTTGTGCTCGCGCACCGGGACGTCCAGTTCCTCGGCCAGCCGCAGCAGCAGCTCCCGGCTGGGGCGGGACCGGCCGTTCTCGACGAAGCTGAGGTGGCGGGCCGAGGAGTCCGCCCGCAGCGCCAGTCGCAGCTGGCTGAGCTGTCGCCGTTCCCGCCAGCCGCGCAGCAGCGGGCCGACGCCGGTTCCCGTCGGGCCGCCCATGCCCGCCATGATCGTCATGGCCCAGCACGGTACTCGAACGGGCCGGTCGGCGGGGAGGGGCCGCGCGGATCAGGCGCCGGTGCTGGAACCCGGCCGGATGACCATGATCACCACGACCACGGCCCACAGCAGATTGAACACCCCGGCGGTCATCGGCAGCATCTTCAGGCCGCCGACGGCCTTGGCGTGCTGCTCGTCCGACGGTTCGAGCTCCAGCGCGTCCACGGCGGCCTGCTGGCCGGGCAGCACGAAGAGCAGCAGCGCGAGCGCGGCGATCGCGGTCAGCACCATCGAGACGATGATCCAGGACTGTCCGAGCACGTCCATCACCTGGGCCAGGCCGATGCCGAGCACCGGCACCGAGACCCCGAGCAGCGCGTAGACCTGGGTGATCCGGTGCAGCACGCGCAGCACACCGGCGTCGGAGGCCTGGTTCGGCCCGGCGGCCAGCGCGGCCTTCGCCCGGCGCGGGAACATGCTGACGGCCACCGCGACCGGGCCTATGAACAGGACCGACACGAGGACGTGCAGGCTCAGCAGGAACTTGGCCATGGCGGGCACCCTTTGGATCCGGTGGGCAGCTGGGGATGCGGGCGCGCGCGTTCGGCGTGCCCACGACCAGGCACGCTAACACCGCTTATTCACGGGCCCGCCGGACGGGTGGCGGCTCCCCGGGCCCGAGGGCCCTTGCTCAGACCGCCGCCGTGAGCTCCACGATCCGGGGCGGGGCGGTGCTGACGGCCGCGACGGCGGCGGCGTGCTCCGGGTCGGTCCAGTCCAGCAGGTGCAGGTCCTCGTACCGGCTGCGCAGCGGGGCGCCCGGCGGGACGGCGAGCGGCAGTGCGGAGAGGTCGATCCGGCCGAGGGTGTCCAGGGTGGCCCGCCCGATCTTGATCAGCGACTCCTTGCGCACCCAGAGCCGCAGGAACGCCCGCTCCGGCTCGGGGTCGGCCTCGACCAGGGCGAGCTCGGCCGGCGCGAGCACCCGGCGGGCGACCGCGCCCAGTCCGCCGCCCCGGGTGGACAGCTCGACGTCCACCCCGACCGGTCGGAACCCGGCACCGGCCGCGACCACGCCCCGGGTGTGGGACAAGCTCACGTGCACCTCGGGGTGGTCCGGCAGGTAGGGCTTGCCGTGGTCGGCGAGCCCGCAGTCCGGGCACTGCTGCGCGAGGACGAGGCCGGCCACCGGCACGCCGAGCAGCCGGGCGGCGCAGAGCCGGACCAGCAGGTGCCCGGCGGTGAAGTCGATCCGCCCGGACTCCTGCCGGAAGCGCGCGGCGCGCTCCCGCTCCAGGTCGGTCAGCAGGTGCTCGCCCGCCTCGGGGTGGCGCAGTACGGCGTCGGCGGACGCGACGGCGACGAGCGGCGCGCTCTGGTCCTGGGCCTCGGTGGTCATGCCTCCCAACCTAGGGCCTCTCGCGCGGCTCCCGTCTGCCGGGCCTGGCGGCCGATGCCGACACGCCCGACACGCGCTGCTCCTTTCGTATTGATTTCAGTTCTTATCTGAGGATATGTAGGGTATGAAAAGTCCGATTTGGGATTGGATGTCCCGGATCTGCTGGACCGCCAGCAGACCACACGGAACGCGCGGCAGGCACTCGCCTGCCGTTTTCGTATGCGCGGAGGGAATTGTCGATGGGTCAGGCCACCGGTTCGCCGGATCACAGAACGACCACCGTGAGCACTCCGGCCCCGCGCGGGCGCCGGTCCATACGGATCGCGGTCGCGACCGCCGTCACCGCGCTGCCGCTGGCAGCCGTGCTGACGGCCGGTTCGGCCGCGCCGCTGGCACCGCCGTTGGGCGCCTGCTCCGGGCCGGACTGCCCCGCCACCTGGCCGCCGGCGAACAACGGCGACTTCCCCGGCCGTGACGCCACCATCAACGTCTTCACCGGCGGGGACTACACCGTGAACGGCCGCGCCGCCGAGGCCGAGGGCAAGGTCGTCGCGCTGGGGGACCTGACCGTCGACAAGGACGGCGGCGGCGCCTACAACATGGGCGTCGTCGGCGTCGGCTCGCGCGTCGTGCCGCCGAACGGCAGCGACTTCGTGACCACCGGCGGCAAGGTCGACGTCCTGACCGGCAACACCGTCCTGATCGGCGGCATCGACTCCCGCGGCTCCGCCTTCGGCAACCTGCGCCACGCGGGCAGCGTCACCGGCACCGTCAACATCGACCCCACGGGCGAGCTGATCGAGGACCCGAAGGCCGCCGCGCCGTACCAGGACGTGCTGGCCCAGATCGAGGACGTCTCCGCCTGCGTCAGCCGGGCCACCGCGACCGGCACCGTCGCGATCACCTCCAGCGAGGCGACCTTCACCGGCGACGGGACCAGCATGAAGCAGGTCTTCAACGTCAACCAGGACCTCGCCTCGCCCAGCGGTGGGCAGATCGGCCTCGTCTTCGACAAGATCCCGGCCGGGGCCACCGTCGTGGTGAACATGCTCGGCGACAGCCCGGTCATCAACACCTACACCGGCACCGGCCTGGCCGGGGACCAGACCACCGAGATGCGCTCGAAGCTGATGTACAACTTCCCGACCGCGACCTCGGCCCGGATCCTCGGCAGCGCCCAGTTCCAGGGCTCGGTCCTGGCCGGCAACCCGGGCGGCACCACGACCATCTCCCAGCCGGGCATGAACGGCCGGGTGTACCTGGCGGGCAACCTGATCCACACCGGGACGGGCGGCTACGAGATCCACAGCTACCCGTTCGACGGGGACCTGCCGGACTGCGCGGTGACGCCGAGCCCGACGCCGACGCCTAAGCCGACGGAGACACCGACTCCCACCCCGACGGAGACGCCTGCGCCGACGGAGACGCCGACGCCCACGCCCACGCCGACGGTGACGCCGACGCCGACTCCCACCCCGACGCCGACGGTGACGCCGACGCCGACGCCGACGCCGACTCCCACCCCGACGCCGACGGTGACGCCCACGCCCACGCCCACGGTGGCGCCGACGTCGACTCCCACGGTGACGCCCACGCCCACGCCCACGGTGGCGCCGACGTCGACTCCCACGGTGACGCCGACTCCCACGGTGGCGCCGACGTCGACCCCGACGGTGACGCCGACTCCCACGGTGGCGCCGACGTCGGCCCCGACGGTGACGCCGACTCCCACGGTGGCGCCGACGTCGACCCCGACGCCGACGCCGACTCCCACGGTGGCGCCTACGCCTACTCCGACGCCGACCCCGACGGTGACGCCCACCGCGACCCCGACGTCCCCGCGCCCGACGCCGACCGTAACCCCGACGTCCCCGGCCCCGACCTCCCCGTCGGCCGGCACGTCGCCGTCGAGCGAGGCCCCCGCCCCGAGCTACTACCCGTCCGAGGGGCCGACCGGCGACCAGCCCGGTGGCGGCGGTCAGCTGCCCTCCACCGGCGCCGGCAACACCCCGATGGTCTTCGGCCTGACGGGCATCGGCCTGCTCGGCCTCGGCGGTCTGGCCGTGCTGGCCGCCCGCCGTCGCGGCCGCCACAGCTGACGGCCCGTACGGCTGAAGAGCTGACCAGCCGAACAGCGGCGCAGGCCGCCCGAGTCGGATCGACTCGGGCGGCCTGCGCCGTCCCCGCCCCGCCCGGTCAACTCGCCGACGCGGTACGGGCGGTGCTCGCCGGCTTCCGTCGGGACGCATCGCCCACTCCCGAACTGGGCGTCCGTACCGGCTAGTTGGTCTCGAAGAAGCGCTCCACCGTGCGGCGTCGGGCGGCGACGGTGTGCACCGGTTCGCCGATCACCCGGCCGGCCAGGATGACGGCCAGCTCGCCGACGTCCTGGCGCAGCAGCCGTTCCGCCTCCGCCCGGTCGGCGGCGATCCGGGCGCGGCCGGTGGCGAGCAGCGCGTCCCGGGTGCGCAGGCCCTCGGCGCGGGCCGAGGCCATCGCCGCCGCGCCGCGCTCGGCGTACTCCTCCCGGATCCGGGCCGCCTCGTGCCGGGCCTCGGCCAGCTCCAGCAGTCGGGCGGTCCGAGTCGCCTCGGCCTCGGCGAGCAGGGCCTCGGCGCGTTCGGCGCGGCCCTCGGTGGCGTCCCAGCGTTCGGCCCGCACCCGTTCGATCCGGGGGAGCAGGCCGCGGCCGAGCGTCCACAGCAGCAGGAAGAACAGCGCCAGGCCGAGGATCAGCGGGGCCGGTTCGGGCTTCAGCGGGCCGAGTTCGAGGGTCACGCACGACCTCCCCGGGTTGCGACGTTCCGTCAGATGGAAGCATCCCCAGGGGTGGTGGTGGTCGAACTCGGCCCGGACATGAGCTGCGTCACGGCGGCCGCTACGTCACCTCGCCCCGTCGGGAGAACCGTTCCGCCCGCCACTCGCCGCTCTCCAGTACCTCGGTCAACTGCCGGGCCGCGTCCCAGACTTCGGTGTACGAGAGGTAGAGCGGGGTGAAGCCGAAGCGCATCAGGTCCGGTGCGCGGAAGTCGCCGATCACTCCGCGCTCGATCAGCGCCTGCACCACCGGGTAGCTGTCGGCGTGCCGCAGTGCGACCTGGCTGCCGCGCCGGGCGTGCTCGCGCGGGGTCACCACCTCGATGCCGTCCAGCCCCTCGGTCAGCGAGACGAACAGGTCGGTCAGCGCCAGGCTCTTGGCCCGGACGGCCGCCAGGTCGGCCCGCTCCCAGATGTCCAGCGAGACGCCCAGGGCGGCCTGGCCGAGCAGGGAGGGCGAGCTGGTCAGGAAGCGGCCGATGCCCGGCTTCGGGTCGTACCCGGGCTCGAAGGCGAACGGCCGGGCGTGGCCGAACCAGCCGCTCAGCGGCTGGAGCGGGCCGGCCGCCAGGTGCCGCTCGGCGACGTACAGGAAGGCCGGCGAGCCGGGGCCGCCGTTGAGGTACTTGTAGGTGCAGCCGATCGCGAAGTCCGCTTCGGCGGCGTCGAGTTCGACCGGCAGCGCGCCCGCCGAGTGGCACAGATCCCAGATCATCAGCGCGCCGGCCGCCCGCGCCCGGGCGGTGATCCCGGGCATGTCCAGCAGCTCGCCGGTGCGGTAGTCCACGTGCGAGAGGACGACCGCGGCGACGTCGCCGTCCAGGTGCCGGTCCAGCTCCTCGGGGCGGATCAGGGTGCTGCGCGCGCCCTCGACCAGGCCGGTCACGCCCTCGGCGATGTACAGGTCGGTCGGGAAGGCCTCGGCGTCACCGAGCACCGTGCCCCGGCCCGGACGCAGCCGCAGCGCGGCCGACAGCACCTTGAACAGGTTGACCGAGGTGGTGTCGCAGACGACGACCTCCGCCGGATCGGCTCCGATCAGCGGCGCGATCCGCCGCCCCAGCCGGTACGGCTGCTCGAACCAGCCGGCGTCGTTCCAGCTGCGGACCAGCTCCCGGCCCCACTCCTCCTCGACCACCTGGCGCACCCGCTCGGGCGTGCGCACCGGCAGCGCGCCCAGCGAGTTGCCGTCCAGGTAGATCACCCCGTCCGGCAGGGCGAACTCCTTGCGGAACGCCGCCAGCGGGTCGACGGCGTCCAGCGCCGCGCACTCCTCACGCGTGGTCATGCCGGTCCCTCCCTCGTCATCCTCGGTCCGGCCGGTCCGTTCGGCCGGTCCCGTGGACCAGCCTTCCCGTGACCGGCCTTCCCGTCACCAGCTTTCCCGTCACAGCCCGTCCCGGATCGTCCACAGCTCCGGGAACACGTCCTGTTCGGCCGACTTGCGCAGCCAGGTCAGCCCGCTGGAGCCGCCCGAGCCGGGCTTGCCGCCCATGGTCCGCTTGACCGCCGAGAGGTGGCGCTGGCGCCATCGGGTGACCCGCTCGGCCACGTCCAGCAGGGCCTCGCCGAGCGGTTGGAGCGCGGCGGACTCCGGCTCGGTGTACACCCGCCGCCAGGCCGCCTCGACCTCGGCGGACGGCTGGTAGCGCTGCTCGGAGGCCGCCCGGTGCGGGGCCAGGCCGCGGCGGGCCAGCAGCGCCAGCGCCTCGTCGTACAGGCCGGGGGAGCGCAGCGCCTCGGTCAGTTCGGCCTGAGTCTCGGGCATCCCGTCGTACATCCCGAGCAGCGCGGCGTTCTTGTTGCCGAGCAGGAACTCCAGGTGCAGGAAGGCGGCGGACTGGAAGCCGGAGGCCTCGCCGAACAGCGAGCGGAAGGAGTTGAACTCGCGCGGCGTCATGGTGGCCAGCAGGTCCCAGGACTCCACCAGCACGTCCTGGACGTGGGTGCCCCGGCGCAGTGCGGCCAGTGCGGCGGTCAGGTCGTCCTCGCGCAGTGCCTGCCGGGCGAGCGTCCACTCGTGCCGCAGCAGGTCGAACAGCAGCTCCATCACCTGGGTGGTGACGATGAACGACAGCTCCGTCGGCTCCTCGCTGCGCGGGTGCTGGAGGCCGTGCAGCTCCTCCAGGCGCACGTACTGGGCGTACGGGGTGCCCCGGCCCGGTGCTCCGGCCCGACCGAACGACAGGTTGGGTGTCTCCATCGTGTCGTGCCCCATCCCGATCCTCCTGCTCCCTGGTGAATCCGGCCCGGTGGAACCGGTCCTGTGGACCGGACGGACTGCCGGGTTCCACCAGTGCCATTGTGCGGCGGCGGTGCCCCCCGCTTGAATGGTCGACGGGCATCGCAACCGCCTGTGGACCTGTCGTTCACGAGGCGTTTCGCCGATTCGCCTTACGAACGGAAACTCCGGTTTTCCGGCCTGGTTCCGACCGCATTCCGAACACCCTGGGAGGCCGCCTTGGACGCCGTCGACCGCCGTCTGCTGGCCGAGCTCCAGGCCGACGCCCGGCTCTCGTACAACGAACTCTCCCGCCGGGTCAGCCTGTCCGCACCCGCGGTGGCCGAACGGGTCCGCAGACTGGAGTCCGAGGGCGTGATCAGCGGCTACCACGCCCATGTGGACCTCACCCGGGCCGGGCTGCCGATCACCGCGCTGGTCCAGATCCAGTGCTACGGCCCGCGCTGCGTGCTGCGCGACCCCGAGGTGCCGACCTGGCCGGAGGTGGTCCAGCTGCACCGGGTCACCGGCGGGGCGTGCTGCGTGCTGCTGGTCGCGGTGTCGACGATGGCCGAGTTCGAGGCGGTGTGCGACCGGCTCGGCGGCTACGGCCAGCCGTCCAGCTCGATGATCCTCTCCAGCCCGGTGCCCTGGCGGCCGGTGGAGCCGCGCTGACCGGCGCGGGCTCGCGCTGACCGGCGCGGGCGAGGCGCGCGGCGCGGGCGGTGCGGCGGCGTCGGCTGGCCTTGACGCGGACGTCAGGGAGTAGGTTCCCGGGCATGTCGAACGAGCGCCACATCCTGCTGCTGCCCGGGAGCCTGCGGGCCGGCTCCGCCAACGAGACGGTGCTGCGCACCGCGGCCGCCGTGGCCGCCACCACCCCGGGCCTGCGGACCACGTACTACACCGGGCTGGCCGGGCTGCCGCACTTCAACCCGGACCACGACACCGACCCGCTGCCGGAGCCGGTGGCCGCGCTGCGGGCCGCGATCGAGGCGGCCGACGCGCTGCTGGTCTGCACCCCCGAGTACGCGGGGACGCTGCCGGGCTCGTTCAAGAACCTGCTGGACTGGACGGTCGGCGGAGTCGAGATCTCGGACAAGCCCGCCGCCTGGATCAACGCCGCCGGCCCGGGCCGCGGCCTGGGCGCGGAGGCCGCCCTGCGCACCGTCCTCGGCTACACCGGCGCGGCCGTGCTGGACGAGGCCTGCGTCCGGATCCCGCTGGAGCGCGGGGCGGTCGGCCCGGACGGGCTGGTCGCCGACCCTCTGGTGCGCGAGCGGATCGGCGAGGTGCTGGCCCGCCTCGCGGGGCGACACGCCTAGCTAGTGACCCTCCGGCAGGTGCACCCCCAGCCCGGCCAGGCCCTCCAGGAACAGTTCGACGCCGACCGCCGCCAGCAGCAGCCCGAGCAGTCGGGACAGCACCTCCAGCGAGGTGCGGTGGGTGCGGCGCATCAGCGGCGCCAGCACCGCCACGCAGAGGTAGTTGATCACCGCGACGGCCACGTACGCCCCGGAGACGGCGGCCTTCCAGCCCCAGTTGTCCTGGTTGAGCGAGGCGACCAGGACGGCCGTGATCGCGAGCGGGCTGGCGATGTACGGCAGCAGCAGTTCGCGGATGCCGTCCACCAGCGGGTTCGCCAGGTGTTCGTCCTCGTCGCCGTCCGAACCGAGGTGGACCCCGAAGACCAGCGCGACGGCGTAGACGAAGAAGATCGCCCCGCCCGCGAGCTGGAGCGACTGGTCGCTGATGTGGAACAGGGTGGTCAGCTCGTCGGCCCCGAAGCCGAGCACCAGGCCGATCACCGCCGAGATGGCCGTGCTCAGCGCCGCCAGCCGGCGCAGCTCCAGGTTGCTGCGGGTCCCGGCCAGGCGGGCGAAGGCCAGCAGGGTCTTCGGCGGGCCGACCACGGCGAAGAAGGTGATGAAGGCACTGCCGAGGTTGAAGACGAACATGGGCCAAGCATGACCGCGGGGCCCGGCGCGCCCGGCCCGCCACGCCCCGCGGCCGGGCGTGGCGTGGATCTCTTCGACCGGCGGTCCGACCCGGGTCGGCGGTTCATTCCCGATCGGCGGCGGATTCGCCCGGATGGCGGTCCCGGCTCGAACAGAGCTGCGCTCTCGGGTGCCATGGAAGCAGGACTGCCGGAGAGGCGGACCACACTCCTCTCCGGCGATCTCTGCCGGTATCCGATGATTCCGCCTGATCTCTGCCGACCTCTGCCGATCTCTGCCGAAACGAGGATGCGACATGTGCCTGAACCGTAAGGACCTGGGCCTGCTGGCCCTGCGCAGCGCGGTCGGCGGGGTGCTGATCGCGCACGGCACCCAGAAGCTGTTCGGCTGGTTCGGGGGCGGCGGCCTGGAGGGCACCACCGAGGCCATGGAGCACATGGGCTTCCACCCGGCCCGGCAGAGCGCCCTCGCGGCCGGCCTCGGCGAGGCGGGCGGCGGGGCGCTGCTGGTGGCCGGGCTGGCCACGCCGGCGGCCGGCGCGGTGGTGGCCGGGACGATGGCGGGAGCGGTGTCGGTGCACGCCCCGGCCGGCTTCTTCGCCATGTCCGGCGGCTACGAGTACCCGGCCTTCCTCGGCGCGACCGGGCTGGCGGTCGGCCTGGCCGGCGCCGGCCGGTACTCGCTGGACCACCTGACCGGCCACGTCTTCGACCGGCCGTGGGTCGGTCTGGTGTCCTTCGTGGCGAGCGCCGCCGGGGCGTACGGCACGGTCGCGCGGCGCCGGCACCTGCTGCGGCTGCGCGAGGAGCGGGCCGCGGTGGAGTCGGACGAGCAGGAGGGCTCGGGGCTCTCGTAGGCCCGGCCGCGTCACCCGGAGGCAGCAGCCCTGCTGGCGGTGCTCCGCCGGCCCTCGGAGGGTGGGCGGGAGGTGTGCCGGGCAGCCCGGCACACCGTGCCGCCGCCGAGGCCGCCCCACGAGGCCGTCCGACCGAGACGAGGGACCGCATGGACCGCCAGCCGCTCACCCGCGCCAGCTCCCCGGCCTCCCCGGCCTCCCCGGCCTCGTCGGCTTCGCCGATCTCGCCGATCTCGCCGATCTCGCCGCCGAGGGTCACCAGGCGGCACCCGGATGCCCCCCAGTACTCCCAACGGCGCCTGGTGGCAGGCCTGGTGGCCGTGTCGGTGGTCGGTACGGCGGCCCTCGCGGGCTGCTCCGGCGGCAAGAGCGCGGAGAGTTCGGCCTCCTCGGCGGCGGCCGAGGTGAGGCGGGCCGCGAGTGCCGCCGCCTCCGCCGCCTCGGCGCTGGCCTCGGCGGCGGGCGGGGCGGGTGCGGCGATCGCCTCGGCGCAGGCCCAGGCCTCCTCGGCGGCGTCGGCGGCTTCCTCGGCCGTCGCCGGGATCAAGGGCGGGCTCGACGCCAAGGCGGACGTCGCCGCCGGGCCGGTGACCACCGGTTCGGACGGCAAGGCGCAGGTGCCGCTGACCGTCACCAACCACGGGCAGCAGTCGTACCGGTACGTGATCCAGGTGAACTTCACCGACGAGTCCGGCAAGGTGCTGGACGCGACCGCGGTGACCGTCCAGGACGTGGCCGCCGGGCAGAGCTCCCAGGCCACCGGGCACTCCAACCGGGACCTCTCCGGCACGGTCAAGGCCGAGGTGGCCAACGCCGTCCGCTACTGACTCCCGATGACTCCCGGCACCGCCCGCCGCTGACTCCGTGTCACCGACTCCCGGGGAAGCCGCCCAGCTCAGCGCGGGGGTGGACGGCGGGCGGAACCTTAAGCGGGGCTCAAGGCCCAACAGGACCCCTTGACGGGCGAGTTGGTCTAGTCCATTTTTATTCCCCAGGTGCAGGGAGCCCCTGAACCGGCGCCGACGGCCTCGTGCCGTCGGCGCCGGTTCGGCACATCCCGGTAGTCCGTCATGGTCTGATCCCGCTCGATTCCCCACCCATGCCTGTCATGTCCCGGTCGTCCGGCCCCACCCCGGACGCGTGCCCCCGGGGCGACGGAAACCCCCACAACCAGGAGTCACGCACCCATGCTGCGCTCACGCATTGAAAGGGCCGGGACCCCGGCTCCGCAGGGCGGCCGCCGACGCCGCCCCAAGAGCACGGCCGCCATCGCGGCCGGCACCACCGCCTCCCTGCTGCTCGGCGCCGGCCTCGCGCTGTCCGGCGGCGGCGCGGCCAACGCCGCGACCACCAACTCCACCGGCGCGCCCGCCACCAGCGGCGGCATCAAGGTCGCGTACTACGATCAGTGGTCGGTCTACGCGAACGCGTACTACCCCAAGACGATCCAGGACACCGGCGTCGCCGGGAAGCTGGACTACCTGATCTACGACTTCGCCAACATCAACCCGACCAGCCTGGGGTGTTTCGAGGCCACCAAGGCCGCGGACACGAACGACAACAACCCCAACGCGGGTGACGGCGCCGCCGACGCGTTCGCCGACTACCAGAAGAGCTTCGGCCCGGACATCTCGGTCGACGGCGTCGGCGACGTCTGGAACCAGCCGATCGCGGGCAACTTCAACCAGCTGAAGAAGCTGAAGGCGAAGAACCCGAACCTCAAGGTCCTGCTCTCCATCGGCGGTTGGACCTACTCCAAGTACTTCTCGCCGGCCTCCGCCACGGACGCCTCGCGCAAGAACCTGGTGTCGTCCTGCATCGACATGTTCATCAAGGGCAACCTGCCCGCCGACGCCGGCTTCGGCGGCCCGGGCTCGGGCGCCGGTGTCTTCGACGGCATCGACATCGACTGGGAGTACCCGGGCGGCGGCGGCCACACCGGCAACATCTCCAGCCCGGCGGACAAGCAGAACTTCACCGCCCTGCTGAAGGAGTTCCGCACCCAGCTGGACGCGCAGGGCGCGGCCGACAAGAAGACCTACGCCCTGTCGGCGGCGGTCGGTGCCGGCCAGGACAAGATCATGAACGTCGAGACGGACAAGATCGGTCAGTACCTGACCTTCCTCGACGTCATGACCTACGACATGCACGGCGGTTGGGACGCCCAGGGCCCGACCAACCACCAGGCCGCGCTCTACGCGGGCCCGAACGACCCGTCGACCCCGGTCAAGCCGGGCAACGGCAAGTACTCGATCGACAACGCCATCAAGGCGTGGACGGTCGGCGACAAGGACTACGGCATCCCCGGCGGCTTCCCGGCCAGCAAGATCAACATGGGTGTGCCGTTCTACTACCGCGGCTGGACCGGCGTGAAGGACAACGGCCAGCACGGCCTGTTCCAGCCCGCCGCCCAGCCGGCCGCCGGCGCGGCGATGTCCGGCAACGTCCCCGGCATCCAGATGTACAAGGAGCTCGCGGGCTTCGTCGACAACCCGGCGAAGACCTACTGGGACGACGCGGCGCAGGCCACGTACTTCTACGACGGCAACACCTTCTGGAGCGGTGAGGACGCCAAGTCCATCCAGGCCAAGATGGACTACGCCCACTGCAACGGCCTCGGCGGCTCCTTCGCCTTCTCGCTGTACGACCTGGGCACCAAGACGGCCCTCTTCGACAAGATGGTGAGCGCCACCAACGGCTCCGCGACCGGCTGCCCGGCCCCGCCGGCGCCGAGCGGTTCGGCGACCCCGACCCCGAGCCCGACCCCGACCGACCCGGGTACCCCGTCGCCGACCCCGACCAGCACCCAGACCACGCCTGCGCCGGTCTGCTCCGCGGCCCCGAGCTGGGACGCGAACACCACCTACGCGGCCGGCGGCACCAAGGTCTCGTGGAAGGGCCACTACTACAGCAACAAGTGGTGGACCAAGGGCGACGACCCGAGTCTGAGCGGCCAGTGGGGCGCCTGGACCGACCTCGGCCCCTGCTGACGTCGGACCGCGCTCCGAGGGCCTGACGGATCCTCGCAGCACCTGATGTGACGAGTCCGGCCCGCCGGGAGGAACCTCCTCCCGGCGGGCCGGACTCGTTCGTTCCCGTGCCGGGAGGCGTCAGGCCAGGTCCTCGGTGCGCCCGAGCGCGTCCGGCTGGCTCTCCTCGATCCGCCGCAGCATCCGGTCCAGCGTCGCCGAGAGCTCGGTGCGCTCCTCGCCCGCGATGTCCTGGAGGAACTCCTCCTCGAACACCGCCGCCATCCGCATCGACTCCAGCCACTTGTCCCGGCCGGTCTCGGTCAGCTCGATGATCACCCGCACCCGGTTGGCCTCGTCCCGCTCCCGGGTGACCAGGCCGTCGGCCACCATCCGGTCGATCCGGTGGGTCATCGCCGCCGGGGTGAGCCCGAGCCGCTTGGCCAGCTCGCCCGGCCCCAGCTGGTACGGGCTTCCGGAGACCACCAGGGCCTTGAGCACCTCCCACTCGGCGGAGGTGATTCCGAGCACAGTCAGTTGACGGTCGTACGCCACGCCCATCCGCCGGGAGACCCTCAGGAGGGTCTGCACGATGGTCTCCACCTGGGGGTCGACGGTGGGGAACTCCCGCTGGTAGAGGGCCACTTGCTCGGCGATGCCGAGCTCCAGGCGGGTGGCCTGGGCGGGCTTGTCGGCAGCCGGCCGCGGCTTGTCCGTAGTCATGCGCACCAGTGTCGCATGGTTATGCACTCCTTAAGCCTTTGACTCCGCACTCTTCCGGTGCTAAGACTTTATCTCGTCAAACTTTAGCTCTGAAATCTTCTGGACTTAAGAGTATCCAGTTGAACCAGGAAGGGATGTGCACGGTGACCGGCACGGTGAAGCAGCAGAGGCAGCAGCGACGTGGAGCGGGCGGCCCGCTGCGCCGCGTCCAGATCGGCAACGCGCTCAGTGCGTTCGGCAGCGGGTTCACGCTCCCGTACATGTTCGTGTACGTGGACCAGGTGCGCGGGCTGGGTTCGCTGGCGGCCGGGATGGTCTTCACCGTCTTCGCACTGGCGGCCCTCGCCGTCCTCCCGTTCACCGGCCGCGGCATCGACCGGTACGGCCCCCGCCCGGTGCTGCTGGCCGGTACGGCGCTCGCCGCCACCGGCGCGTTCGCCTTCGGCCAGGCCACCGGCACCCCGGCCCTGCTGGTCGCCTCCCTCCTGTTCGGCGCGGGTGTCACCACCTGCCAACCGGCGCTCGCCACGATGATCGTCCGCTGCTCCACGGCGGCCACCCGCTCGCACGCCTTCGCGCTCCAGTTCACCCTGATCAACCTGGGCATGGGCATCGGTGCGCTGGTCGGCGGGCAGATCGTCGACGTGTCCGACCCGGCCAGCCTCACCCGGCTGTTCACCATCGAGGCGGTGACGTTCCTCGGCCTCGCCCTGGTCACCGGCACCGCCCGGATACCCATGGCGCAGCTGGCGGCCGTCCATGGCCAGGCGGACGGTCCGACCGGGCTGCGCGCCCTGCTCGCCGACAAGGCGATGGTGCGGCTCAGCATCCTCGCCGGGCTGATCTTCTTCACCTGCTACGGCCAGTTCGAGTCCGGCGTCGCGGCCTTCGCCACCGACACCGTCGGCACCGCGCCCTCCACCCTGGGCTTCGCGATCGGTGCCAACGCGCTGACCATCGTGGTGCTCCAGATGTTCATGGTGCGGATCACCGCGCGCCGCCGCCGCACCACCGCGATGGCCGCGGCCGGCGTGGTCTGGCTCGGCGCCTGGGCGATGGCCCTGGTCGCCGGCCTGATCCGGACGGAGACCATGGCCGCCACGGTCGCCATCGTCTCGATCTACGCCCTCTTCGGCGTCGGCGAGTCGCTGCTCGCGCCGACCATGGGCCCGATCGTCGCGGACCTCGCCCCGGCCCGGATGCTCGGCACCTACAACTCCGCGTACGCCCTGGTGAAGCAGGTCGCGATCGCGGTCGGCCCGGCCGTCGGCGTGCTGCTGGTCGGCTCCGGCACCTGGCCGCTCTACCTGGCGGCCATGGCGGGCTCCACGCTGCTGATCGTCGCCCTGGCGCTGCGGCTGCGCCCGCACCTCACGCCGGAGCAGGACAACGCGGCGCCGGTCGTGGTGCGCACCGCAGCCCCGGTCCGGGAGCTCCAGACCGCGGCGTAACGCGGCGGTCCGCGAAAGCGTTCGAAACGGGCACCGTCCAGGTCACCTGGTCGGTGCCCGTCGCGCTTGGCTTCCCGAGCACCGCCACATAGTGTCGGTGGCTGTCGACCGCCCGGCCCCCGCCGGCGCGGCAGGACCCGGGCAGGGCGCCCGGCCACCCGGCAGAGCCCGGCCCCCGGGCAGAGCAGACAGGCGAATCGACGAGGCTATGACGCAAGCGGCGCTCACGCACCCACCGGCGGCCCCGGCCCCCGCCACCCCGGCTCCGGCCCCGCGCGGAGGCCTGGTCCGTTGGGCGGCCGACCACTCCGGCTGGCTCGGACCGATCTGCGTCGCGCTCTTCGCCGGCCTGCTGCGGTTCTGGAACCTCGGCTACCCCGACGCCTTCGTCTTCGACGAGACGTACTACCCCAAGGACGCCTGGTCGCTGCTCCACCAGGGGTACGAGGGCACCTGGCCCGACCACGCCAACGCCGACATCCTGGCCCACCCGCAGGTGGTCCCGCTGAGCTCCGCGGCCGAGTTCATCGCGCACCCGCCGCTCGGCAAATGGGTGATGGCGATCGGCGAGCAGCTGTTCGGGCTGAACCCCTTCGGCTGGCGGTTCATGACCGCGCTGCTCGGTACCGTCACCGTCCTGATGCTGGCCCGGATCGGCCGCCGGCTCCTCGGCTCCACCCTGCTCGGCTGCACCGCCGCGCTGCTGATGTCGGTGGACGGCCTCCAACTGGTGATGAGCCGGGTCGGCCTGCTCGACGGCATCCAGATGTTCTTCGTGCTCGCCGCCTTCGGCAGCCTGCTGATCGACCGCGACCACACCCGCGCCCGGCTCGCCGCGGCGACCGACGGCGACACCGTCCGGCTCGGCCTGCGCCCCTGGCGGATCGCCGCCGGGGTGCTCCTCGGCGCCGCCTGCGCCGTCAAGTGGAACGGCGCGATGATCCTCGCCGCCTTCGGCATCCTGACCGTCCTGTGGGACCAGTCCGGCCGCCGGGGCGCCGGCGCCCGCCGCCCCTGGCGCTCGATGCTGCGCCGGGACGCCGTCCCCGCCTTCCTCGCCACGGTCGGCTCCGCCGTGGTGGTGTACGTCGGCGCCTGGAGCGGCTGGCTGGCCACCGGCGGCAACGGCGAGGGCGGCTACGACCGGCACTGGGCGGACGGGCGCGCCGGGCTCTCCCCGGACAGCTTCCTGGGCATCCCGCTGCCCCAGGTCCCGATGAGCTGGGTGCCCGCGCCGCTGCGCAGCCTGTGGCACTACCACGCGCAGATGTACGACTTCAACACCGGCCTGAGCACCCCGCACACCTACCAGTCCAACCCGTTCTCCTGGCTGGTCGTGGGCCGCCCGGTCTCGATGTACTGGGAGCAGGTCCCGGACGGGCAGCGCGGCTGCACCTCCTCGGGCGGCTGCGCGGCGCAGATCCTCGGCCTCGGCACGCCGTTCCTGTGGTGGGCGGCCTGCTTCGCGCTGGTCTACCTGCTGTGGCGCTGGTTCTTCCGGCGGGACTGGCGCTCCGGCGCGGTGCTCTGCGCGGTGGCCGCGATCTACCTGCCCTGGTTCCAGTACCAGGAGCGGACGATCTTCTCCTTCTACATGGTCGTGCTGGTGCCGTTCCTGTGCCTGGCCGTCGCCCAGATGCTCGGGGCGCTGCTCGGCCCGGCCGGGTGCAGTCCCGAGCGCCGCCGGATCGGCGCGATCGGGGCCGGGGTGATCGTGCTCGCGATCGTCGGCTGCTTCGCCTTCTTCTACCCGCTGTACACGGCGGAGGTGATCCCGATGTCGTCCTGGCAGGACCGGATGTGGTTCACGAGCTGGATCTGATGCCGCTCTCCGCCTCGCCGGTGCCGCTCTCCGCCCCCGCCGGTCAGCTGCTGCCGGTCACCCCGGTGCTCGGCGTGGTCACCGCCGTCCTGCTGCTGGCCGCCGTCGCGGTGGCCGGGTGGGGCCTGCTCGGCCACGGGCACGCGGTGCTGCGAGCCGGTCTGCGCGCCGTGGTGCAGCTGGCCGCCGTCGCCGCGGTGATCACCTGGGTGGTCGGTTCGCTCTGGTGGTCGGCGCTGTTCGTGCTGCTGATGTTCAGCGTCGCGGTGCGCACCGCGGGCCGGCGGATGACCCCGGGGCCCGACTGGGTCTGGGCCGCCGCCCCGATCGGCGCCGGGGTGCTGCCGGTGCTCGCCCTGCTGCTGGGCGTCGGACTGCTGCCGACACAGGGCCTGTCCGTCATCCCGGTCGCCGGCATCCTGATCGGCGGCGCGCTCAGCGCGACCTCGCTGGCCGGGCGGCGGGCCCTGGACGAGCTGCGGCTGCGGCGCGGTGAGGTGGAGGCGGCGCTGGCGCTCGGCTTCGAGGAGCGCGAGGCCCGGCTGGAGATCTGCCGTACGGCGGCGGCGACCTCGCTCGTCCCGGCGCTGGACCAGACCCGGACGGTCGGCCTGGTCACCCTGCCCGGAGCCTTCGTCGGGATGCTGCTGGGCGGCGCCTCGCCGGTCCAGGCGGGGGCGGTGCAGCTGTTCGTGCTGATCGCCTTGCTGGCGGTGGAGTCGGTGGCGATCGTGGTGGTGCTGGAACTGGTCGGGCGCGGGCTCGTGGCGCCCGAGCCGCACGGTCGTTAGTCCTTCCGGCGGCGGGCCGGCCGGCGCCGTCCGGTACGCTTGGGGCCGTTGAAGGGGAGTAGCCCTCCACCGGACCGTCGACATACTGGCCCCCACGGGCCCGGCGCCCGGGGCACCGCTCGATGAGCGGTGTCGGCGAGACCTTCGGCCGCAGTGCTGTGACCATGACCAGTGCTGTCGGGCCGAAGCGTCCCCTGACGGACCTGCGGAGGCCGGGCAGCCCGCTGACCGAGGAAACCCCTGATGAGTCTGACCGTTGCCGCGTTGACCTTCGGCATCATCTTCCTGGCCGAACTGCCGGACAAGACCGCGCTGGCCAGCCTGGTGCTCGGCACCAAGTACCGGGCGAGCTACGTCTTCGCGGGCGTCGCCGCCGCCATGGCCGTCCAGGTGGCCCTGGCACTCGTCGCCGGACACCTGCTCTCGCTGCTGCCGCACCGCTGGGTGGAGGGCGTCACCGGCCTGCTGTTCCTGGTCGGCGCGGCGATGCTGCTGTTCCACGGCGGTGAGGACGAGGACGAGCACGCCGCCAAGGAGCCGTCCTCGAACAGCTTCTGGAAGGTGGCCGGGGCCAGCTTCCTGGTGGTCGCGATCGCCGAGTTCGGTGACCTGACCCAGATCATGACCGCCAACCTGGCCGCCAAGTACGCCGACCCGCTGGCCGTCGGCCTGGGCTCCTGGCTGGCGCTGTGCGCGGTCGGCGGGATCGCCATCGTGGGCGGGCAGAAGCTGCTCAAGTACGTGCCGATGAAGCTGATCATCCGGGTGGCGGCGGCGATCATGGTGGTGCTGGCGGGCATCAGCATCTTTGGGGCGATCACCGGCTGACGCCTCGGCCGGGTGGGGGAAGGCGGTGGCTGCCGGTGGGCGGCCGCCGCCCTTCCGCGTGCGGGGGAGCTTGGGGTTCAGCAGCCCGGGTCCGCGGTCAGGGCGGCCTGGGTCTTGGGGCCGTAGACGCCGTTCTCGCCCTTGATCCGGTTCTCGCGCTGGTAGCTCATCAGCACCGACCTGGTCAGGCCGTCGAAGGTGCCGCTGACGATCGACTTGTCGATGAATCCACATTCGGCGGTGTACAGCAGCTGCTGCATGGCGCGGACGTCGGGCCCGCTGTCCCCCATCTGGAGCGTCCGGGGGCTGGGCGCCGGGGCCGGCGGCTGCGGGGGCGGCGGTGTGGGGGTGGGGGCCGGGGCCGGAGGCTGCGCCGGGGCGGCGGGCGGCGGGGCCGGTGCGGTGGTCGGCGGCGGGGTGGCCGTCTTCGTCGGGCTCGGCTTGTGGGTGGGGGTGGGGGTGGCCGTCGGGCTCGGCGCCTCGCTGGTCGGCGCCACCGCGCTGGGGGCGGGCGCCGCCGTGGTGGGCGGGTCCACCGGCGCGGGCGCCAGCGTGGTCGTCGGCAGCGGCTGCGCCTGCTTGGCCGGTGGCTCGGTGGAGGGCGTCACCGCGTACGCGACGCCGATGGTGAGCGCCACCAGGGCGGCGCCGACTCCGGCGAGCAGGCCCTTGCGCTGGGCGAGCGGGGTCCGTTCGGCCGCCCGTCTGGCGGCGCGGCCGCCTTCGGCCGGGCCCGGGGGCCGGCTGACGGGGAAGACGCCGATCTCGTTCCCGTGCGGTTGCGGTTGCGGTTGCGGCTGCGGCATTGCCTGAGGCTGCGCGGCCGTCGCCGGGTACCCGCCCGGCCCGGCGGACGGCATCGACGGCGTCGACGGCACCGGCGGCACCGGCGGCATCAGCGCGGTGGCGTAGCCGTCCGCGTCCGCCCCGAACGGGGCCTGCCCCGGCCCGACGGGCGGTACGGGCGGCAGCACGGTGGTGGCGTACGCGTCCGCGTCCGGCCCCAGCGGGGGAGCGACCGGCGGCCCGCCGGCGGGACGCCCCGGGGCGACCGGCGGCAGCACCGTGGTCGCGAACGGATCCACCGTCGGCACGCCCGGATGGCCCTCGTCGGCCACCTGGTCGGCGGTCTGCGGGATGTACGGGCGGACCAGCGGCGGGCCCTCGATGTGGGGCAGGACGGCGGTCTCGGTGAGGCTCGGGTCCGGGACGCAGCCGCAGCCGGTGGAGCGTGCGGTGCCGCACGTCGGGCAGTGCTGGTCCGGCATCGGCCGGTCCTCCTCGGTGTTCGGTTCTTCCTGCGGATGGTCCGCACGGCCGCGCCTGATTATGCAGGACCGTCCGAGGGGTGGACAGGGGCGTCCGTCCCTCGGTGGGGCCGTGATGCCGGTCGGCGCCGGTTGACCCCTCCGGGAACGCCCGGGGCGCGGCGGTTGTCCCCGGCGCTTACGCTCGGCTCAACCCGACGGAACGAATCGGGGCGAACCGACCCGGCGCGGTGAGCAGGGAGACGCCATGACGCCCACGGACACGCCATGACCGAGCCGAGTGCCGCGTCCGGCCGGAGCCCCGTGGGGGAGTCCGGCCCGCCGGCGGTCACCGTGCCCAATCTCTGGGTGCCGATCGGCGCCCTGCTGCTGGCGATGCTGCTCGCCGCCCTCGACCAGACCATCGTCTCCACCGCGCTGCCGACCATCGTCAGCGACCTCGGCGGCCTCGACCACCTCTCCTGGGTGGTCACCGCCTATCTGCTGGCCTCCACCGCCGCCACCCCGCTGTGGGGCAAGCTCGGCGACATGTACGGCCGGAAGCGCTTCTTCCAGGCCTCCATCGTGATCTTCCTGCTCGGCTCGGTGCTGTGCGGGATCGCCCAGAACATGGGCGAGCTGATCGCCTTCCGCGCTCTCCAGGGCCTGGGCGGCGGCGGGCTGATGGTGCTCTCCCAGGCGATCGTCGGCGACCTCGTCGCCCCTCGGGACCGGGGCCGCTACCAGGGCCTGTTCGGCGCGGTGTTCGGCGTCACCAGCGTGCTCGGGCCGCTGCTCGGCGGACTGTTCGTCGACCACCTCAGCTGGCGCTGGGTCTTCTACATCAACCTGCCGATCGGCATCGTCGCCCTGGTGGTGATCGCTGCGGTGCTGCACGGGCTGGAGGTCCGGCGCGAGCACCGGATCGACTACCTCGGCACCGCGCTGATCGCCGCCGTCGCCACCTGTCTGGTGCTGATGACCTCGCTCGGCGGGACGACCTGGGCCTGGAGCTCCTGGCAGATCGTCGGCTTCGGCGTGCTCGGGCTGGTGCTGCTGCTCGCCTTCGTCCTGGTCGAGCGGACGGCGGCGGAGCCGGTGCTGCCGCTGCGGCTGTTCCGCTCGCGGACGTTCAGCCTGGTCGCGGTGATCTCCTTCGTGATCGGCTTCGCGATGTTCGGCGCGCTCACCTACCTGCCGACCTTCCTCCAGGTGGTCCAGCAGGTGTCGCCCACCATGTCCGGCATCCACATGCTGCCGATGGTGCTCGGCATGCTGCTCACCTCGATCGGCTCCGGTCAGATCGTCGCCCGTACCGGTCACTACCGGATCTTCCCGATCGCCGGTACGGCCGTGACCACCATCGGGCTGCTGCTGCTCTCCCGGCTGGACGAGCACAGCAGCACCGCCGAGATGAGCGGCTACTTCCTGGTCTTCGGCCTCGGGCTGGGCCTGGTGATGCAGGTGCTGGTGCTGATCGTGCAGAACTCGGTCGGCTACGAGGACCTCGGCGTGGCCACCGCGGGTGCCACCTTCTTCCGCTCCATCGGGGCCTCCTTCGGCGTCTCCATCTTCGGGACGGTCTTCGCGAGCGGACTGCGCAGCCGGCTCGCCGACGCCCTGGCCGGGGTGCCGCTGCCGCCCGGCTTCCGTCCGGAGGTCATCACCTCCGACCCGCGGGTCATCCCGCAGCTGCCGGCCGCCGTCCAGCCCGGGGTCTACCACGCGTACGCCGAGGCGATCACGAGGGTGTTCCTGTACGCGGTGCCGGTCGCGGTGGTCGCCTTCGTCCTGTCGCTGTTCCTGCGCGAGCAGAAGCTGCGCTCCACCGTCACCGCGCCGGACCTCAGCGAGTCCATCGGGTTCAACCCGGTGGAGCGCACCTCGCTGGACGAGATCGCCCGCGCCCTCTCGGTGCTGAACAGCCGCGAGGCCCGGCGCGACCTCTTCCGGCGGATCACCGCGACCGCCGGGCTGGACCTGCTGCCCGCCTCCAGCTGGCTGCTCCTCCAGATGCACCAGCACGGTTCGGTCGAGCCGGCCGAACTGGCCGAGCGGCGGATCGTCCCGGTCTCCGTCATCGAGGACGCCGTCCGGGAGGTGGAGGGCCGGGGGCTGGCGGCACGTTCGGGCCGGCTGCCGCTGCGGCTCACCGAACCGGGGGAGGAGGCGGCGCTGCGGCTGGTCGCCGCCCGCCGCACCCAGCTCGCCGAACTGCTGGGGGACTGGGACGAGCAGCGGTACGCCGACCTCGCCGGGGTGCTGAACCGGCTCAGCTCCTCGCTCTGCGCGGACCTCCGCGACCGGCCCGACCAGGAGAGGCCACAGGGGCCGTACCGTGGGGAGGGCCGGTCGTTCTGACGCGTGGAAGGGCGGTCTTGCCATGCCGGTCGAGATCGAGCGCAAGTTCCTGCTGAGCGCCTTCGAGCCGCCGCCGACGGCGGTGCGGCAGCACATCGAGCAGGGGTACATCGCGATCAAGGAGGACGGGACGGAAGTACGGCTGCGGCGGATCGGCGGCAGCTTCGTCCTCGGCGTCAAGCGGGGCACCTCGGGCCCGGAACCCTCCCCCGTCCGGATCGAGGTGGAGCGCGAGCTGGACGAAGGGGAGTTCGCCGACCTCTGGCCGGCCACCGAGGGCGCCCGCCTGGCCAAGGACCGCTACACCTTCGACGCGTCCGGTGTCACCGTCTACGTCGACGTCTACCAGGGCGAACTGGCCGGACTGCGCACCGCCGAAGTCGAGTTCGACTCGGAGCCCGAGGCGGCGGCGTTCCCGGCGCCGGACTGGTTCGGCCCCGAGATCACCGGCGTGAAGGCGTACAAGAACCAGACCCTGGCGCGCCAAGGCCTGCCCAAGTCCTGACTCCGGCAAGGTCGTTGTCTGCGATCCGGCGCCGAACCGGCGCGGGGTGCCACGCCGGAACGGGTCGCCGACCCGCCCGACCGTGAGGTGTAGCAGACTGCTGCCCGTAAGCAGTCACCGGAGCAGAAGGAGCAGCATGTCCGTCGTCAAGATCAACGTCCTGACCGTGCCCGCCGAGCAGCGCGAGGTCCTGGAGCAGCGCTTCGCCTCCCGGGCCGGCGCCGTGGAGAACTCGGACGGCTTCGAGTGGTTCGAGCTCCTCCGCCCCGTCGAGGGCACCGACCAGTACCTCGTCTACACCCGCTGGCGCGACGAGGAGTCCTTCAAGGCCTGGATGGAGGGCCCCATGCGCTCCGCCCACCAGAACGGCCCCGCCGACGAAGCCCCCAAGCGCCCCGCCGCCACCGGCTCCACCCTCTGGTCCTTCGACGTCGTCCAGTCCACCGGCCCCAAGGCCTGACGTCCGTACCGCGAACCGTTCGACCAGGAGCGTGTTCCCGGTCGGACGGTTCCCGGTCTCGCTGTGCTCAGCACGATGTGACGGGACGCATGCCCAGAAGGTTCCCCAGGGGCACGGCCGTGACGCCGGAGGCCGCCGTCGTCGGGCGGATCAGGAGCTGGTGCTGATCCGCTGACACCAGTTCGCCGCACGTCTCGCCGGAGGGGGTCGTGACGCTGACGAGATTCGCGGCCTTGGTCTGGGTGGCCGTCCAGGTGACGGCCACGGCGCCCACGATCAGCACGAGGCCGAGCACGCAGCATGCCGACGCCCGGGCCAGCGCCGTGGTCACCCGGGACGCTTCCCGTTCGGTCCAGCGGCGAAGCGCCTGCCCGCCCAGCAAGATCTCCGGTTCGGGTGCGCCGTGGGCCGATCGCATCGCGAGGAGCGAGCCGGTGACGAGCAGCGCGAAGGCTCCCACCAGCAGACCGGTGGCCGCCAATCGTGCCCAGTCCGGCAGATCGGCCAGGTTGTCCCGGCCCTTCAGCAAGGCCAGTACCGTGAGCAGTGCGGTCAGTCCGGTCAGTCCGGTTCGCCAGCCTTCGGCCTGTCGGCGGAGCTCGGGCAGCCGGGTGAATTCGAGTTCGCGGGCCAGCTCGGCCCAGCGGCGGTCGGAGCGGGTGTTCACGGCTGGACTCTCCAGCTTCCACCGCAGCCGATGAAGCAGGAGTCCGGGGGTAGTCCGGGGTGCGCGTGTCCGCATTCGCAGAAGTGCACCTCCCCGACCAGCGGTTCGGGTTCACTCGTTCCACTTCCCCGACCGATGAGCAGGTCGAGGAACCCCTTCCCGCCGACCCCCGGAATCCCCTGGGGGATCTCCGTCTCGGTCCGGCCGTGACAGCGCGGGCACGTGCCACTCACGATGACCCCGCGCCCGTCGGCGGTGGGGCGCTGGCTGAAACCCGTGGTGCCGATGATGCCGAAGTACTCTTCGGCATAGGTTTTGTCGAATTCGTGTGAGCGTTGCCGTGTCAAGCTCGATCCTCCGCGTCGGTTTCCGGTGAGATTTCCAGGCCGAAGAGCTCCGCGTACCTCCCGAGTCGTTCCCGGATCCATGCGACGGATTGCCCGACGCCTTCGGCGGCGAAGGCGAGGCGCTCCGGTGTCACCCGGCCCGAGACCGCGGGCAGCATGCCGTCGAGGCCTTGGGAGAGGATCGCCAGATCCTGCCACGTCGGAATGAGGTCGGGAATGCCGGTCATCGGTGACGGTGCCGTCGGCTCCAGCGGGAGGTACGGCTCGATGCGACGCCAGGAGCGGGGCAGCGGCTCGCCGAGCCGGCCGGCGATGCTGACGAGGTCCAGCGGGCCGATCGGCTCGGTCGGGGCGGACACCCGGCACGTCGGATCGAGGGCGCTCGCATCGTCGTCGACCGGTACCTCGTCGGGCAGTCCGATGATGGCATCGGCATCGAGCTCCGGTATCGGCGCACCGATCGTCCGCAGCGGAGCCAGCAGCTGGAATGCGGCGCGTGCTCCCACATTCTTTGCGCGGGCATATCGGATGAGAGCCGCCGGGGTGAGACGGGTCCAGCGGGGACTTTCGAACCACTCGTCGAAGTTCTCGTCTTCGCCCAAGTCGATGAGCGCATGGATTTCATGCCACGTGGGTCGGAAGTTCTTCAGTTCGGCGCTCAGGTCCTGGGCCAGGACCTCCGGTTCGAGGCCCAGGCGGCGAGACTCCTTGGCTGCGGTCTTCCAGAGGAACGAGAGTTTCTGCTGGAGTTGCTGGCTGCCGGTGAACAACACCTCCGAACTCGGAAGTACGGGGTAGTCCGCACCGTCGTAGGACGGGTCGCGGCCGGAGAACGCGTATTTGCTCGGTAGAGGCAGGTCGTCCCAGGCTCGTAGCAGCCGGCCGGCATCCGGAACATCCACCCCGGCGTCACGCAGATCGTCAAGGGATTCGGCGAGTTCAGGCCATGATGTCTCATAGTCGCGGGCGAACGCGAGATCGCGAAGGGAGAACCCGTCTTCCAGCCGGAAGCCCAGGTTGTGCAGCTGGGCGACGACGTCCGCGGTGGCCTCTTCCGGGATCCGGCCGCGCCCGGACGAGCCGTTTGAATACCGTCGCCGGTAGGCCAGACGCAGCCGGTCGGCCTCGCGAGCGAGGAGCTTCTCGGCCTTGCGCAGGGAGATTCCCCACTCTGCGGCCAGAGCGATTGTCGCGGCCCAGGGGAGCGTCGCGCTGCCGTCAGGAGCCTGGATGACGTAGCACCGGAGTACTGCCTCCACCTCGTAGGGGACGTCCGCCCAGAGGAAGACGAGTTCCGGATCGGGTGCCGGTCGTCCGAGCCACGAGAATCGGGAGACTCGCGACCAGGCCTCGGCGAGGCTGATGTCCAGGGATCCGGCCACGACGGGGATGTCCCAGGGGTGGGCCACCGGCCGCCAGGTCCTCGCATCCTCTGGTGTGTAGAGGAGCCGGAGATCGTTCTCGTCGCTGATGTGGTCGCGGTGGTGATCCGGCACCGTCCCGATCGGCTTGGGGAGGAACGGGGCGTAGCGCGCACAGGCCTCGGCCAACTCGCCGAGTGGGTATCCGTTCGTCACGGAGGCGCGGACGATACCGCTGAGATCCGACGGCACATGCCCGTAGCCGCTCCCGGGGCGGTTGTGACGTGCCTGATGCGCATCGGTCTGGAACCTCGGCTCGTCAGGAGGCAGCAATGCCTTCACGATCACCGAGTCGATGTAGGTGGGCTCCCAGTCCACGGTTCCTTCGCGTACGGCGGGCCCGGCGAACGAGGGGTGCGCCACCCGCAATCCGCGGGCGGCGCGAAGGATCTCCGCCGGTGTGGTGTCCTGGGTGTGGGCGAGCGAGACCACGTTGCGCCAGTCCGTGGTGTCCGTGGTGGCAACCGCAGACCAGCCGGGCTCGGGCACCGGATGTCCCACCGGCGAGAAAGGCCCGTCCGCCCGCGCGGCCTGGCGCTTGCGAAGCATGGCGGGTCTCCAGGGCCGGAGCGCTTCCCTCACGTTCCGCTTGTCGTAGTCGTGGCGGTGCTTTTCGCCAAGCCACTGGTCGACGGAGAACCAGCCGACCTCGTCCAGGTCGACCGTGTTCCGATGTCCGCTCCCGACCCGGGCCCGAACTCCGCGGCCATGCCACTCCTTTCGGAGCACCCGAGCCGCCTTGAGGTTGCGGTTCTCCAGTCCGTGGAGCCAGTCGAGGTCGAGTTCGGCCCAGGACATGAGGGCTTCGGCGCCCAACCGCCACTGCTCGGCCTCCCACTGGAGGTCGTAGCGTTCGAGCTTCTTGCGGTTGACGCTCAATTCGCCGGCGTGGGGGCCGGTCAGGTTGAGTACGTATCCGAAGGGGCGGGAATCGGTGGCGATGCCGTCGCAGAGGACCGCCCCCTGTGCCTTGACCCACCAGAGCGTTCCCGGCACGGCTTCGACGGCCGCCTCCGACATGATGAGTCGTTGGCTGCCGCCTGGTTGAAGGGCGCCCGGCAGCCACACCTGATCGCACGTGTCATCGCTCCACGCTTCCAGCCTGAACTCGCTGACGAGTACCAGCGACCGAAGCACGTCCGCACAGGCCGAGCCCGTGAGGGTGTACTCGTCGCGGAGGTAGAGCCGCACGCGTGTGCCGCCCTCGGGGAGGCCGTCGTCGAGTTCGCCATCCTCCTGCTGGACCCGAAACAGACTTCCGCCGCTCGACACTTCGACCCGTAGGGCGTTGGCGGCGGGTCGACCCTCCTCGTCGACCGGACGTGTGGTGATCGTCATTTCTTCGGCCAGCATGAAGTAGCTGAAGACGCCGATGCCGAATCGGCTGTTGGGGTAGAGCCGGAGTGAGCGGTCGTGCCGGAGCCAGGCAGCCTGCTCCCGCCGGAAGGCGCGGGACTGCTCGAAGCGGCGCCCGGCTCGGGTGAACGTACTGGTGAGCTGATCGACCGTCATGCCGACGCCGTTGTCGACGCACTCGACATAACGGCCCCGGGGGTCCGTGCCGGTGGCTATGCGGATGGCGCCGGACCACGGTGCGGGCTTCCGGCCCAACGCGGTTCGGTACCGCAGGCGCATCTCACGGTAGCGGCAGGCGTCCATGGCGTTCTGGTACATCTCGCGCAGCGCGAGGCCCCGTTCGCCGTCGTAGAGCTTCTCCCCCATCAGGAGGCGGCGCACCTCGGTCTGGGCGAGTGAGAACTGCAAGAGGGGGACGGTGTAGGCCTGTCGATCCGGCGATCCGGCGGGCCTGAGACGGCGGTCCGTGGCGCGGGCCGGCAGCCCGGCGAGTAGCAGGGCATCGCGCGCGGCCATGGTGTGGGCCGTGTCCCGGAACGCCTGGCTCAGCTCGTCGACGTCCTCCACGACGCTGCTGAGCGCGGCGTGCAGCGCCGGGTGCGGACATACGGCGTCGAGGTGTAGGTCCCGTGGCGCTCCCTCGTGGTCCTCGGCGTCCCAGACCGCCCCTCGGAGGACACTGATCACCTCCTGCGGTCGTATCCGATCGGAGACGGCCAGGTGTTCGGCCAGCACCTCGGGCAGGGCGCGGGCGTCGAAGGCCAGCAGGGAGGCCAGTCGCAGGAGTGCGGTGAGCGGGCGGAACCGGAGTTCTTGAGAGCGTTCAGGCAGGGCATGGCGGGTGGGAAAGGAGGGCGGCCGGTCGGAGGCCAGTCCGAGCGTGGGTGCCGCAGCGATGAGCTGAAGGGCGGAGGACAACTCGCGGGCACGGTCGGCATCGCCGGACAAGGCCGACTCGTCGGCTTCCAGGATCCGGGCGGCGAACCTGTCGGTTCGATCCGCCGGCACCGGCTGGTCGTCGGTCTCGAACCGGTCGGCGATCCAGCGGTGCGTCAACCAGAGGGCGACCGCGTGCCTGTCCGCCGGTGGCGGATTCTCGTACCACTCATAGATCCGGGCGAGCTTCTCGGCGATCTGCGGGTGGTGCTTGACGATCTGCTCATAGTGCGCCCGGAGTGCGTCGCCGTTCTTCCGTGGACGTACGAAGTGCGGGGCGACCTCATACGCTTGGCTGAGCCGGTCGGCCCAGGCCGCCTCGTGGAGGAAGACCCCGGCGATCAGCGCGGCGACCTCCAGTGCGGACAACTCGACGCCTTCGCCGAGAATTTGTGGAAGTCGGCGGCGGAGGAGCCGGACCGGAAAGTCGTCGTCGGCCCAGGGATCGGGCAGCCGGGACTGCGCTCGGTGGACTTCGCGAGCCGTCTCGGCGGCGAGGGTGGTCAACAGTTCGTGGAAGCGGGGGATCAGGCACTGGTCCGAGGCCGGGACCCGGGCCCAGAGTTCGGGCGCGTGTACAGCCTCGCGCCAGGATTCGAGCAGCCGTCGGCTCGGGGCGACGACCGTCCGCCGGGTCTCGTCCTCCAGGTCTCTGCCGTAGTGGATCCGGACCTCCTGCGGGTCCGCCCGGTGGCGCAGCGCCAGTTGGCGGGTGCGAAGGGAGGCCGTTCGATGGATCTGCTCCACGGTGGCGGCCTCGGTCAGCGGCCCGAAGGCCTCGGCGAGCGCCCGGGTGAAGAAGCTGCCGGCGTCCGTGTAGCCGCAGCGCTGACCGGGCTTGCAGCCCGTCATGACGGCGAAGCCGCCGTCGGCCGGACCCTTGGTGATGCCGCTGCCGAAGACCACCGGGCCGCCGTCCTCGGCTGAGCGGCAGGCGTCGATCAGCCAGAGGACGGTTCCGGTGGTGCGGCCGGACAGGTACTTGCTGATGTCCGCTTCGAGTAGTGACTCCGCGATGTGCGGTTGCTCCCAGGCCGCGGGATCGCCGTCGGCGGGGGCCAGCGCGTCGGCGGGTAGCAGGTAGTCGGTATCGCGGATTCGGATGCCGTGCCCGGAGAAGTAGAGCAGCAGGGTGCCACCGTCCGGGGCGTCCTGTGCGATCCGGGTGATGCGGTCGGCGATCTCGTTGCGGGTCGGGTCCCGCAGGGTTTCGACGTCGTAGCCGGCGTCGGTGAGGGCCGCGCCCAGTTCGTTCAGGTCCGCGGTGACCGCGTTTCGCAGCGGGGGGAAACGATGTGCCGCGGCCGGGGTCTCGCCCACCCCGATCAGCAAGGCCCTGCGCGTTCCTTCGTTCACGGATCCGCCCTCCTCTGAGCGCGCCCATGATCCCATCACGCCCGGAAGGCCCACGCAGGGGACTCGATGGATCGGCCCGGGGCCCAGGGGTGGAGGAGGCGGAGCCCGAGCGCCACGGCCGCGCCGCCGACCGCGCGGTGGGCGGCGACGGCCTCGAAGACGCGCAACTGACGTAGTTCCACTGGCTTCCCCGAACGCCTTCGCTCCCGGCGCCGCGGGGCACAAGCTAGCGGGCCGACGCCTCGGCGAGGGCCCGCCCGGTGAGCGAGTCCGTCCGGCCGGCGAGTTCCGCCGGCGGGCCGGCGAAGAGCAGCCGACCGCCGTCCGCCCCGGCGCCGGGGCCGATGTCGATCACGTGGTCCGCCTGGGCGACGACGAGCAGGTTGTGCTCGACCACGACGAGGGTCGCGCCCGCGTCCACGAGCTCGGCGAAGAGCGTGTCCAGTCGCTGTACGTCGCTGGGGTGCAGGCCGGTCGTCGGTTCGTCCAGGACGATCCGCTCCTCGGCGAAGTCGGCGGAGGCGCTGAGGTGCCGGGCGAGCAGCAGCCGCTGCTTCTCGCCGCCGGAGAGGGTGTCGAGCGACTGCCCGACGGCGGTGTAGCCGAGCCCGACGCGCTCCAGCCACCGCATCGGCCCCGCGATGTCGGGGCGGTCGGCGAAGAGTTCGGCGACGGGGCCCGCCGCCATCCGCAGGACGTCCGCGATGGTGTGGCCGTCGAGTTCCGCCTTCAGGGCCGTGGGGTTGAAGCGCTCGCCCCCGCAGGCGTCGCAGGGGGTGGCGACGTCGTCCAGGAAGGCGAGTTCGGTGGTGATGTGGCCCTTGCCCCGGCAGGCGGGGCAGGCCCCCTTGGAGTTGAAGCTGAACCAGGCCGGTTCGAGCCCGGACGCGCGGCCGAACGCCTCGCGCACCGCGTCGGCGACGCCGAGGATGCTGAGCGGCATCGACCGTACGCCGCCGCGCAGCGGATCCTGCCCGACCACCGTGAACTCCCGGTGCTGCCTGGGGAGTTCGTTGGTGGCGAGGGAGCTCTTGCCGGAGCCCGCGACGCCCGTGACGGCGGTGAGGGCGCCGATCGGGATGTCGACGTCGAAGCCGGTGAGGTTGTGCGCGCGGGCGTCCGTGACCCGGACGTGCCCGCGTGGCGCGCGGACGGTGCGCCGCAGCTCCAGCGGGGTGGAGAGCAGCCGCCCGGTGGCGGTGCCGCTCGCCCGCAGTTCCTCCGGCGTCCCCTCGAACTGCACCAGGCCCCCGCCGGCGCCGGCGCCCGGCCCCATGTCGACCACGTGGTCGGCGACCCGGATCACCTGGGGGTGGTGCTCCACGACGAGGACGGTGTTCCCGGCGTCGCGCAACCGCAGCAGGAGCCGGTTGAGGCGCTGGACGTCGGCCGGGTGCAGGCCGGTCGATGGCTCGTCGAAGACGTAGGTGATGTCGGTGAGCGCGCTGCCGAGGTGCCGGACGATCTTCACCCGCTGCGCCTCACCGCCCGAGAGGGTCGAGGACTCGCGGTCGAGCGAGAGGTAGCCGAGCCCGACCGAGAGCAGCGCGTCCAGGGTGTGGCGGATGCCGGCGAGCGCCGGGGCCACCCGGGGATCGTCCAAGGTCTCCAGCAGTTCCCGGAGTTCGGCCACCGACATGGCCGACCAGTCCACGATCGAACGCCCGTCGACGAGGCTGGCCCGGGCGGCGGCGTTCAGCCGGGCGCCGTCGCACTCGGGGCAGACCTGGTGGGTGGTGAGGCGTTCCAGCTCCTCGCGGACCTGCGGGGACATCTTGGCCGGGCGGTTCTTCACGTACACGTCGCGCATCCGGGTGACGACGCCGTCGAAGCGGGCGGTCTTCGGGAATTGCGGATCGGGATTCGGCAGTTTGAGCTGGTCCGCGTAGAGGAAGAGCCGCATCTCCTCCTCCGTGTAATCCCGCATCGGCTTTTTCCGGTCGAACAGACCGCAGTGGGCGAAGCGCTTCCAGCGGTAGACGCCGGGCCGGAATTGACTGAACCGCACGGGCCCTTCGTCGATGTTCCGGTCGGGGTCGATCAGCTCCTCGATGTCGATGTCGACCACGGTGCCGAGGCCCTCGCAGGCGGGGCACATGCCGGCCGGGTCGTTGAAGGAGTACGCGGGGGAGTACCCGGCGGACGGCTCGCCGACCCGGGAGAACACGAGCCTGAGCAGCGGGGCGAGGTCGGAGGCGGTGGCGACGGTCGACCGGGAGTTCCCGGTGAACCGGCGCTGGTCGATGATCGCGGTGAAGGTGAGGCCGCTCATCGACTGCACCTCGGGCGCCGGCATGTGCGGAAGCCGGTTCCGTACGAAGGAGGCGTAGGTGTCGTTCACGAGGCGCTGCGCTTCGGCGGCGACGGTGTCGAGCACCAGCGACGACTTGCCGGACCCGGAAATGCCGGTGACGACCGTGAGGGCCTTCTTCGGCAGGTCCAGGCTGACATTTCTGAGGTTGTTGACGGCCGCTCCCACGACCCGGATGACGGCTTCGTCGGTGGAATGCTGAACGCCCATGCCCGCCATCATAGGTTTGTCCGACATCGGAGCGGCGGTCCGGTGCACCGGCCTCGCCTAACCGGTGAGCAGGCCGTCCAGGTGCTGCCGCACCGGCGGGAACATCGGGAACGGCACGTATTCGGCCAGCTCGGCGCGGGACGCCCAGACCACCCGGTCCAGCTCGTCGGAGTCCACCACCGTGGCGGCGCCGCCGACCACCTCGCAGGCCGTGTAGAACATCCGCCGCCCGTTCTGCGGGTGCACCCGCTCGCCGAGCACCTTCGCCGCCGCCACGTGCAGGCCGGTCTCCTCGGCGGTCTCCCGGACGGCCGCCGCCTCGGGCGACTCCCTGGCCTCGACCTCCCCGGCCGGGAACTGCCAGGACAGCTCTCCCTCGGCGATCCGCCGTCGCACCATCAGCACCCGTCCGTCCTTGACGACGATGGCGACGGCGACGGCGGGGAGTTGCTCGGTCATGGCTCTGCTCCTGGAAGGTCGCGCGGGGGTGTCGCCGCCATCTTGGCGCCGTCGAGCGCGCGAGTCCGGGGGCGCGCGGGGGGAGTGCGGGTTGGCGCCGCCCACATGGGTGAGTCATGCCGGAGTTCCTCCCCGCGGCGAAGGCCTACGTCCGCCGGGCGCCGCGGCTCACCGCTCCGGCGGGCGGAAGGTGACCGGGGCGTCGAAGGCGGCGCGGCGGGTGGTGCGGCGCAGGGCGCGCAGGACGGGGGTGCCGAGGGTGAGGCACAGGACGACGGTCAGAACAGCCCGGGGCAGGTCCCACCCCAGGGAGGTGGTCAGGCAGTAGGCCGCGAAGCGGACCAGGTTGTCGGGCAGCGGGTCGCCGGGGACGAAGGAGATGGAGCCGGCCAGGCCGCCGATGTACGGCCAGCCCTGGAGGTTCATGATCGTGCCGTACAGCAGTGACGCGACGGCTCCGTATCCGGCGAGCAGCAGGAGCTCGCGGCGGCCGCGCAGGGAGGAGGCCCCCGGCAGCAGCCCGGCGCCGAGGCAGACCCAGCCCATGGCGAGCATCTGGAACGGCAGCCACGGCCCGACCCCGCCGGTCAGCAGCGCGGAGGCGAACATCGACAGCGAGCCGAGCACGAAGCCGAAGCCCGGCCCGAGCACCCGCCCGGACAGCACCATCAGGAAGAACATCGGCTCCAGCCCGGCCGTGCCCGCGCCGAGCGGCCGCAGCGCGGCACCGGCCGCCGCCAACACCCCCAGCAGGGCGACGGACTTGGCGTCCAGGCCGGGCGCGCCGCCGCCCGCCGAGCGGCCCTCGGAGATCTGGGCGATGACGACGGCGAGCAGCAGCGGCAGCAGCAGCGCGAACAGCCAGGGGGCGTCCGCGGAGTGGCCGACCAGCGCCGAGCCGGTGGAGGCGAGCAGCGGCCAGCCGAAGGCGGCGACGCCGACGGCCGTGACGAGGAGCAGCGCCGTGATCGATCGGCGCCCGAGCGGGACGGGACGGCTGCTCATGCGCTCAGCGCCTCCGCGACCTGCCCGACGGTGAGCCACGGCCCGGGCGCCAGCACCTTGGCGACCTGCGGGGCGAAGGCGGGGGAGGAGACCACGACCTCCGCGGTCGGCCCGTCCGCGACGATCTCGCCCTCGGCCAGGATCACCGTGCGGTGGGCGAGCTCGGCCGCCAGCTCGACGTCGTGGGTGGCCAGCAGGACGGCGTGGTTCTCGGCCGCCAGTGAGCGCAGGATCTCCACGAGTCGGGCCTTGGCGGCGTAGTCGAGGCCGCGGGTCGGCTCGTCCAGGAGCAGCAGCGGGGGCCGGGCGGTGAGCACGACGGCGAGGGCGAGGGTGAGCCGCTGGCCCTCGGAGAGGTCGCGGGGGTGGGTGTCGTCGGCGATGCCGGGCAGCAGGCGTTCGACCAGCGCGCGGCAGGTGCCCGCGGGGGCGCCCGCGTCCGTGTCCGCCGCGGCGCACTCGGCGGTGACGGACTCGCCGTACAGCAGGTCGCGCGGGTCCTGCGGGACGAGGCCGACCTCGCGGATCAGCTCGGCGGGGCGGGTGCGGTGCGGGGTGCGGCCGCCGACCCGGACGCTGCCGGAGGCGGGGGTGTGCAGGCCGACCAGGCTGCCCAGCAGGGTGGACTTGCCGGCGCCGTTGCGGCCCATCAGGGCGGTGATCTCGCCGGGGCGCAGCGCGAGGTCCACGCCGCGCAGGGCCGGGACGGGGCCGCGCCGGACGGCGAGGCGGTCGGCCGCGGCGATCGGCTCGGCGGTGGGGGGAGCGACCGGGGCGGGCACCCGGCCGTCCAGGTCGGTGCGTAGCGCGGCGGCCTTGCGGCGCGCGTCGCGCACCGAGAGCGGCAGCGGCCGCCAGCCCGCGAGCCGGCCGAGGCCGACCACCGGCGGGTGCACCGGGGAGTGCGCCATCACTTCGGCGGGCTCGCCGAGGACGGGCGGGGCGTCGGGGGTGAGCAGCAGCACCTGGTCGGCGTACTGGACGACCCGCTCCAGCCGGTGCTCGGCCAGCAGCACGGTGGTGCCGAGGTCGTGCACCAGCCGCTGGAGGACGGCGAGCACCTCCTCGGCGGCGCCCGGGTCGAGCGCCGAGGTGGGCTCGTCCAGGACCAGGACGCGCGGGTGCACGGTGAGCACCGAGCCGATCGCGACGCGCTGCTGCTGGCCGCCGGAGAGGGAGTTGAGCGAACGGTCGCGCAGGTCGGCGAGGCCGAGCAGGTCGAGGGTCTCCTCGACCCGGCGGCGCATCACGTCGCTCGGCAGGCCCAGGGACTCCATGCCGTAGGCGAGTTCGTCCTCCACCGTGTCGGTGACGAAGTGCGCCAGCGGGTCCTGCCCCACCGTGCCGACCAGGTCGGCGAGTTCGCGTGGCCGGTGCTCACGGGTGTCCCGGCCGCCGACGGTGACCCGGCCGTGCAGCACCCCGCCGGTGAAGTGTGGCACCAGGCCGCTGACCGTGCCCAGCAGGGTGGACTTGCCGGAGCCGGACGGGCCCACCAGCAGGCAGAGCTCACCCTCGGGGACGACCAGGTCGACGTTGTTCAGGACGGGCGCGGCGGCGTCCGCGTACCGGACGGAGACCTGCTCGAAGGTGATCACGATGCCCTCCGGGGCGGGGTCGGGGCGGCGAACGCCGGTATCAGGCCGAGCAGGACGGTCAGGACGGCGGCCAGCGGCAGGGAGGGGACGGTCGGCGGGACGACGGTGGGGGCGAACGCGGCCGGGTCCCGGGTGGCCAGGTAGGTGGTGAGGGCCGCCACGGCCGCCCCGGAACCGGCGGTCAGCCACTCGGGCAGCGCCCAGGGATCGGGCCGGTAGCGGGATCTGACGGAGCGTCGGCTGCCGAGCAGCAGCCCGGCGAAGGCGGTGGCCAGGCCGAGCAGCAGCACCGGCGGCGCCCAGCCCGCGCCGCCGGCCGTCAGCAGCCCGTACGCGGCCAGGCAGACCCCGAGCAGGCCGGCCAGGGTGAGCGCGGCCGTCACCCGGGCGAGGGGGCGCGGCACGTCGGCGGTGCGGCCGAAGCCCCGGGTGTCCATCGCGGCGGCCAGCGCGATGGACCGCTCCAACGCGCCTTCCAGCACCGGGAGTCCGACGCTCAGCACGGCGGCGATCCCCTTGTCCGTACGGCCGCGCAGCCGGCGTGCGGCGCGCAGCCGGCGGACGTCCGCGACCAGGTTCGGCGCGAAGGTCATCGCCACCACCACGGCGACACCCGCCTCGTAGAGCGCGCCGGGCAGAGCGCGCAGCAGCCGGGCCGGGCTGGCCAGGGAGTTGGCGGCGCCGACGCAGATCAGCAGGGTGGCCAGCCGCAGCCCGTCGTACAGGGCCGCGAGCAGCCCTTCGACGGTCACCCGGCCGCCGATCCGCACGCCCTGCGCCCAGGTGGGCAGCGGGAGTTCGGGCAGGGTGAACAGCACATGGGTGCCGGGGATCGGCGAGCCGAGGAACACCGCGAACACCAGCCGGATGCCGAGCACCAGCAGGCCCAGACGCAGGAACGCCCCGTACGAACGCGACCAGGGGGCGTCGCCGCGCCGGGCCGCGACCACGTACCCGGCGACGGCGGCGAGCAGCAGCAGGATCGCCGGATTGGTGGTCCGGGTGGCCGCCGCGCCCAGCCCGAGCGCCCACAACCACCAGGCCCCGGGGTGTAGTTGACGGGGGCCGGTGGGCGGCCGGGTGCTACGGGCGGCGGTGCTGCTCACGGTGCGGTCCTGGGAGTTAGGAGTTGCGGCGGCGACGGGCTTGCCAGAAGGCGCCGCCCGCGAGGACGGCGACCAGCGCGCCACCGGCGATCAGGCCGACGTCGGGGCCGCTGCCGTGGTCGGCGGACGAGGCGGCTCCGGTGTCCGACGGGGCCGCGCCCGCCGCGTCGGCCTGGTCGCCGCAACCCGCCTTCGGGTAGCCGGAGATGGCGCACAGCAGGCCGTTGTTGTCGTAGCGCAGCGGCGGGGCGACGGCGGCCAGCACCTCGGCCGAGGTGGCGCGGGGCGTGACGCTGGCGCAGGCCGTGCGCTGCTCGGGCACCGGGGCGGCGGACGAACCGGCGTCCTCGGCGGTCCCGAAGTCCAGCACGACGGCCACCCGCTTGTGGCCCTCCTGCACGGGGGCGGCCGCGCAGATGTCGGCGAAGCTCCCGGCCGTCCGCGGCTTCGTGGCGTTCTGCCCGCCGTCCGGGCTGAGCGCGAACCGCCACCCGTCCACGGCGCCGTCCGGCGGCACCGCGATGGCGGGCCCCTGCTGCTGGTACGCCCAGCCGCCGTCGGCGTCGCGCCAGAACGACCAGTACCGGTACCCGGCCGCCTGGGCCGGGGCGGCGGAGACGAGCAGCAGCACCGCCCCGAGCAGGGGGAGGAGCACCGCGGCGAGCGCGGTCGGGGCGGGGTGGGAGTGGCGTCGCATCAGGCGTGCGGGTTGCGCTTGCGCTGGAGGCTGAGCAGGAGGCCGCCGCCGACGCCGACGAGCAGGCCGACGCCGATCAGCCAGTACTGGCCGATGCCGCCGTCCTTCTTCTTCTCCGGGGCGGCGGTCGCCGAGGCGGCGGCCCCGGTGGCCTTGGGCGCCGGGCCGAGGGCGGTGAGCCGGCCGGTCAGGGCGGCGGTGTCGCGGTGGGCGGCCTGGGAGACCAGCAGCAGGGTGGCGGTGGCGCCGGCGTCGCTGCCGTCCTTGGTCCAGGCGGCGCCCTCCTTGGCGAGCCAGTCGACGGTGCCGGCGGCCTGCTGGGAGTGGCCGCTCTGGGTGAGGGCGAGGGCGGCCCAGGCGGTGGCGGTGTAGTCGGGCTTGGGCTCGGCGCCCGGGGTGGTGAGGCTGAGGTGGTTGCCGCCCGCCGCGAGCTGGGCGGTCAGGTAGGCGCCGACGGCCTCGCCGGAGTCCGCGTGCGACACCGGGGCCGCGGTGTCGGAGGCGCAGTCGAGCGCCTTGGGCGCGGCGTCGGAGTGCACCGAGCCGGCGACCGGCAGGTGACCGCCGACGGCGGCGAGCGCGGCCTGGCCGCTGGCCAGGGCGTTCGGGGTGAGCGGGCCGCCGGCCGGGTCGGGCTGGTAGGCGAAGGCGCCGCGCTGGTCGGCGGGGGCCGCGCAGCCGAGCTGGAACAGGGCGAGCCCGTCGAAGGCGGACTTGCCGGCCTTGGCGACGCCCGCCGGGTCGGTCTTGGCGGCGAACAGCGCGTTGACGGCGAGCCCGGTGGAGTTGGCGTCGCCGGGGCTGCCCGGGTTGTAGGCCCAGCTGCCGTCGGCGTTCTGGTTGGCCTTGAGCCAGGCGACGCCCTTGTCGACGGCGTCCTGGTGGCCGCCGAGGGCCACCAGGGCCTGGATGGCGACGGCGGTGGCGTTGCTGTCCTCGGTCTTGGCGTCGCAGGCCGCGCCGGGCGCCCGGTAGGAGGGCCAGCCGCCGTCCTCGCACTGCTGTCCGGTGAGCCAGCCGACCGCCGAGTCGGCCGGGGTGACCTTGGCCGCCGTGAGGGCGGTGAGCGCCAGCGACTGCCGCCAGACGCCGTCGTACGTGGGGTCGCTCTTGCCGTACAGGCCGTCCGGGGCGGCGGCGGTGGTCGGCGCGGGGGTGTCGGCGAGGGCCGGTCCGGCGGCGAGGCCGGTGAGCAGCGCGGCGGACAGGGTGGCGGCGCCCAGGCGGGCGGCGGTCAGCATGGTGCGGGTGTGCCTTTCGGTGAGCGGTGGTGGCCCGGGCGGGGGCCGTTCCGTAGTCCTCGACGGTGCCGGGCGGGTGCGCCTGGTCCGGCCGCTCGCCCCTCCCCGGGTGCTCCGACTCGTCCGGGCGGCCGGGTACGGCGCCGGGCTCACGGCTGCGGGTCAGCGCCGGATTCGCACCGGCTTTCCCCGGGAGAGGAACGGGATGGAGTTGTCCTGCCCGTCGACTTTAGCCGCCGGAGCGCGCCAACGGCCCGGCCGCGGCAGGAACACGTTCCAGTGGGCGCCGGGTTCAGGGCAGGGTGAGCAGTCGCGCCGCGGTGTGCAGATCGGCCCGTACCTCGGCGATCGAGGCGCGTCCGGAGAGCCAGGCGACCAGCGCCGAGTGCCAGGTGTGCTCGATCACCCGCACCGCCGCCCGCTGGCTCTCGGTGGGCGGTCCGGACTGGCCGATGGCGTCCAGGATGAGCTGTCCGGTGGCCACGCTGACCTGGTCCACCTCGGCCCCGACCGAGCGGTCCGCGAAGGACAGCGCCCGGACCATCGCCTCGGCGAGCAGCGGTTCGCGCTGGAGCGCGTGGAAGGCCCGGGTGAGGGTGTCGGCGACCCGCGGCGCCGGTTCGGGGTCGGTCGGCGGGTGGCGCCGGATGTGCTCCTGGAGGCCCTGCAACTGCTCCAGCATCACCGCGACCAGCAGGTGGACCTTGGACGGGAAGTAGCGGTAGAGCGTGCCGAGGGCGACCTGGGCGCCCTCCGCGACCTCCCGCATCTGCACCGCCTCGTACCCGCCCCGCACCGCCAGCGCGGTGGCGGCCCGCAGGATGCGCCGGCGCCGCTCGGCCTGCCGCGCGGTCAGCGGCGGCACCCCCGGAGTCGATGCGGACGGCGAACCCGGCGACGAGCCGGGCAGGGTCGAAGGAGAGGGCGACGGCAAGGGTGCTCCCGGGCGGGCGAGAGTGGCGGCGTGCTCCACATGGTCGGCAGGATCCGGCGTGGCGGGAATCACCAGCCCTGCCTCCTGAGGAAAAGCTACGGGCCGGTATCTTCGAGGTCTCTCATTGTTCACGTGGTCGATCACGAGTTCCCCAGCCACTGAAACCTGATCTACTTTAGCGACCGGACGTCATGTCCGGCAGCACAGACAGCAGCCAGAGAAGAGGGCCCAGGATGACCGCGCAGCCGCTGCGGATTGCCCTGCTTTCGTACCGCGGGGACCCCTTCTGCGGCGGTCAGGGCGTATACGTACGGCACCTCTCCCGGGAGCTGGCCAGGCTCGGCCACCACGTGGACGTGATCGGGGCCCAGCCCTTCGCCGTCCTGGACGAGGTCGACGGCCCCGGCTCGGTGCGCCTGGTCGAGCTGCCCAGCCTGGACCTCTACCGCGCCGACGACCCCTTCCGCACCCCCGCCCGCGACGAGTTCCGCGGCCCGGTGGACGTGCTGGAGTTCGCCACCATGCGCACCGGCGGCTTCCCCGAGCCGCTCACCTTCTCGCTGCGCGCCCGCCACTACCTGGCCGCCCACAAGGGCCGCTACGACGTGGTGCACGACAACCAGACCCTCGGCTACGGCCTGCTGGGCCTGGCCCGGCACGGCTTCCCGCTGGTCACGACGATCCACCACCCGATCACCGTGGACCGCCGGCTGGAGCTGGACGCCGCCACCACCCGGGCCAAGCGGCTGTCGCTGCGCCGCTGGTATGCGTTCACCCGGATGCAGCGCCGGGTCGCGGCCCGGCTGGATCACGTGATCACCGTCTCCGGCACCTCGCAGCGCGAGATCGCCGAGCACCTGGGTGCCGCACCGGGCGCGATCTCGGTGGTGCCGATCGGCGCCGACACCCGGCTCTGGTCGCCCTCGGCGGACATCGAGCGCGTCCCCGGCCGGATCGTCACCACCTCCAGCGCGGACGTGCCGCTGAAGGGCCTGGTCTTCCTGGTCGAGGCGCTCGCCAAGGTCCGCACCGAGCGGGACGCCCACCTGGTGGTGGTCGGCAAGCCGCAGAAGGAGGACGGGCCGGTCGCCGACGCGGTGCGCCGCTTCGGGCTGGCCGAGCACATCGAGTTCCGCAGCGGGCTGACCGACCAGGAGCTGGTGGACCTCTACCGCTCGGCCGAGGTGGCCTGCGTCCCCTCGCTGTACGAGGGCTTCTCGCTGCCCGCCGCCGAGGCGATGGCCACCGGCACCCCGCTGGTCGCCACCACCGGCGGGGCGATCCCCGAGGTGGCCGGCCCGGACGGGGAGACCTGCCTGGCGGTGCCGCCGGGGGAGGCGGACGCGTTGGCCGCCGCGCTCGGCCGGCTGCTGGACGACCCGGAGCTGCGGGCCGCGCTCGGCACGGCCGGACGGGAGCGGGTGCTGGCCCGGTTCACCTGGGAGCGGGCCGCCGAGCTGACCGCCGAGGCCTACCGCGCGGCGATCGCCACCGGGGTCGGCGCCCGGGCCCGGTCGGGGCCGGGCTGGCGGTACGTGGCCTAGCCGCCGCCTCGCCGCCACCGCCTCACGGTGACGAGCCGGTGAGACGAGCCGGTGAGGGTCAGGCGACGGGCGGGCGCCGAGCCTGCCTGACGAAGCGTCAAGAACGCTTGGTAGCAAAAGGAATGGGAGTCCTGAAGTGCTGACCGTCGATTTCTCGCGCTTTCCGCTCGCCCCCGGCGACCGGGTGCTCGACCTGGGCTGCGGCGGGGGCCGGCACGCGTTCGAGTGCTACCGCCGCGGCGCCAATGTGATCGCCCTCGACCAGAACACCGAGGAGATCGCCGAGGTCAAGAAGTGGTTCGCGGCGATGGAGCAGGCCGGTGAGGCCCCCGAGGGCGCGTCGGCGGTCGCGATGGAGGGCAACGCGCTGGCGCTGCCGTTCGAGGACGAGTACTTCGACAAGATCATCATCTCCGAGGTGATGGAGCACATCCCGGACGACAAGGGCGTGCTCGACGAGATGTTCCGGGTGCTCAAGCCGGGCGGCCTGCTCGCCGTCACCGTGCCGCGCTGGCTGCCGGAGAAGATCTGCTGGGCGCTGTCCGACGAGTACCACGCGAACGAGGGCGGCCACATCCGGATCTACCGGGGCGACGAGCTGCTCGGCAAGCTCAAGGACGCCGGCCTGGAGCCGTACGGCACCCACCACGCGCACGCGCTGCACTCGCCATACTGGTGGATCAAGTGCGCGGTCGGCGTCGACAACGACAAGGCGCTGCCGGTCAAGGCGTACCACCAGCTGCTCGTCTGGGACATCGTCGGCACCCCGGTGATCAGCACCCTCACCAAGGCCGCCGAGCGGGCGCTCAACCCGGTCATCGGCAAGAGCTTCGTCGCGTACGCCTCCAAGCCCAACCGCGCGCCGGGCGGAGCGGCATGACCGCCGCCGTCCCCGAGGCGCTGCTGCTCGACGGGGTGCTCGACGCCGAGCAGGCCGCCGGCACCGTGCGCAGCATCCTGGCCGAGCAGCGCCCCGACGGCGCCATACCCTGGTTCGCCGGGCACCACCTCGACCCCTGGGACCACACCGAGGCCGCGATGGCCCTCGACACGGCCGGCGAGCACGCCGCCGCCGAGGCCGCCTACCGCTGGCTCGCGGCCACCCAGAACCCGGACGGCTCCTGGTACGCCGCCTACACCGACGGCGTGGTCACCGACCGGGCCAAGGAGAGCAACTTCTGCGCGTACGTCGCGGTCGGGGTCTGGCACCACCACCTCAGCACCGGCGACGACACCTTCCTGGAGTGGATCTGGCCAGTCGTCCGGCGCGCCCTGGACTTCATCGTCGCGCTGCGGCTGCCCGGCGGCCCGATCGCCTGGCGGGTCGACGAGGACGGCACCGCCACCGGCGAGGCGCTGCTCACCGGCTCGTCCAGCATCCTGCACGCGCTGCGCTGCGGCCTGGCCATCGCCGACTACCTGGAGGAGCCGCAGCCCGACTGGGAGCTCGCCGCCGGGCGGCTGGGCCACGCCGTCGCCCACCACCCCGAGCGGTTCCTGGACAAGGGCCGCTACTCGATGGACTGGTACTACCCGGTGCTCGGCACCGGCCTGCGCGGTGACGCGGCGCTGGAGCGGATCGAGCGGGACTGGGCGCGCTTCGTCGTCCCCGGCCTCGGCGTGCGCTGCGTCAGCGACCGCCCGTGGGTGACCGGCGGGGAGAGCGCCGAACTGGCGCTCGCGCTCTGGGCGATCGGCCAGTCCGACCGCGCGGTGGACATCCTGCGCTGGATCCAGAAGCACCTGCGGCACGAGGACGGCTCCTACTGGACCGGGTACGTCTTCGAGGACGACGCGATCTGGCCGGAGGAACGCACCACCTGGACGGCCGGGGCGCTGCTGCTCGCGGTGGCCGCGCTCGGCGGGGACCCGGCGACGGTCGCGGTCTTCGGCGGGGAGCAGCTGCCCGTCGGACTGGTGGTCGAGGACTGCTGCTGAGCCCATGCGAGAGGGGCGGGACCGGTTCTCCGGTCCCGCCCCTCTCGCGCGTCCGAGGACGTCAGCCGCGCTGGATGCCCGAGGTGTCGGCCAGCACGCCCTGGGTGCCGTCCGGCAGCTGCGCGACCAGGGCGGCGCCGCGCTGCTCGACGGCCAGGTACCAGGTGCCCGGCACGACCTCGCCGACCGGGGCGCCGGCCGGGTTCTCCTTCGGGGCCAGCTGGCGCGGGGCCGGGACGGCGAACCAGAACGGCTGGAAGTCCGCCGCCGGGGCGGGCGCCGGCTGCGGGGCCGGGGCGGCGTCCTGCGGCTGGGCGGTCGCGACCGGCTGGCCGGCGCCCGGGTAGCCGTAGCCGCCCTGGGCGACCTGGCCGCCGAACGCCGGGTCGTGGCCCTGCGCCGGGTAGCCGTACTGACCGGGCTGGCCGGGCTGGCCGGGCGCGCCCGGGTAGCCGTACTGGCCGGGGACGGCCGCCGTCGCCGGGCGGTCGGTGACCAGCGGGGCCTTCAGCGCGGGCACCAGGGGGCTCGCGGCGGCCGCGCCGGCGAGCACGACCAGCGCGATGACGCCGAGCCAGGCGCCGAAGCCGTGGCCGAAGCTGCCGGAGGACGGGCCACCGCCCAGGGACCAGACCGAGGTCCACAGCGCGGCGACGGAGAAGGCGATGCCCCACTGGTCCAGCCGCAGGCCGAGCACCTGGCGGTTGGCCGCGTCCTTGCCCTGGAAGCGCTGCACCAGGATCAGCGCGGCGGCGAGGATGCCGAGCAGGTAGATCGAGGGCAGGACGGGGAACAGTTCGGTGCTCCACGCGTTCTGTGAGGTGTTCCCGCAGTACCGGCCGCTGCAATCCACGGTCCAGTAGGGCAGGAAGGAGGCGATGAAGAGCAGGACGGCCGCGCCTGCGACGGCGGCGTCTCCCCTGGTGAGAGCGCGCAGATTCACTAACGTTCCCCTCGTTGACGTGTCGTGGACGGTGCTTCGTGCGGTCTGGCTGACCAGCCGAAACTCCCGAACGGACCAGAAGCCTAGGCCCAACCGTCCCGCCGGTGCACGGCGGGACCGGGAATGGGGCGAAGTCGTTGCAAACCGCGCGGCCCGGGCGGAGCGCCGCCCGCCGCTGGTGCGCGGCTCAACTCCGGTATCGCGCTTCGGTCTTCTACTGGGTCGTCAGGAACGCGGTCAGCGCGTCGGCGATCCCCTGGGCCGCCTGTTGGCGCCACTGAGGGTCCGTCATCCGCTTCGCGTCCGTCGAGTTGCGCATGTTACCGCACTCGATGAACACCTTGGGGACCGTCGAGAGGTTGAGGCCGCCCAGGTCGGAACGGGTGTCGAGGCCGTCCCTGGCGATGTAGTCCGCGTACGGCTCATCGGTCGCGGCGTGGAACCGGTCGCGCAGCAGGAGGCCGAGCCGGTGCGAGGGGTCGACGATCGCCGCGTTGTCCGCCTTACCCGCGACCACCCTGGCGGGCATGATCACGTGGAACCCGCTGCCGCTCGCCGGGCCGCCGTCCCCGTGCACCGAGACCGCGACGTCGGCGTGCGCGTCGGCGCCCGCGCGGGCGCGTTCGTCGATGCACGGGCCCCAGGGGCGGTCGCCGTCGTGGGTCAGCACGACCTTGGCGCCCCGGGCGGCCAGGATGGCGCGGGCCCGGCGGGAGACGTCCAGGGTGTACTCGGCCTCGGTGTAGCCGGCGTTGGTCTCCGTCCCGGTGGTGTCGCACTCCTTGCGGGCGTTGCCGATGTCCACCTGACGGTTGATCTCGGCGGTGTGGGCGGAGTTGCGGATGTTGTGGCCGGGGTCGAGCAGGACGGTGCGGCCGGTGAGGTCGGCGGGCGTCTGGGGGGCGGGCGGCTTCTCGGGGGTGGCGGCCGGCGTGGCCATGGGGGTCTCGGACGGGGTGGGGGCCGGGGTCGCGGCCGCGGCCTCGGTCGAGGGCGGCGGTGCGACCGGAGGGGTGAGGGGGGTGCCGGTGGGGGGCTCGGCCGGGGCCGGGGTGGTGAACGGTGTGACGATCGGCGACGCGGAGGCCGTGGCGCCCGCCGGACCGGTGTCGTCCATGGCCCGCCAGCCCAGCCAGCCGGCCGTACAGAGCGGAACGACCACGGCCACCGCGGTGGCGGCGCGCAGCAGGGCGGAGCGGCGGGGCGGCTGGGGGGCGGAACCGGTCACTGGGCGGTCAGATCCTGTCCTGGGTGGGCGGGGTGATGCCGTTGGTGGTCGCGATCGAGTGCCACTTGCCGGAGAAGACCCCCTTCGCCGTGGCGGCCTGCTGGACGAGCCCGTCCGCCTGGGTCTTCTCCGGGGTGCTCGGGACAGGGTGGGTGCAACCCTGGCCGGCGAGGGCGCGCGCCCAGCCCGCGTACGCCCGGTCGGCGGCGGAGGTGGACTGCCAATAGGACTTGAGCGAGTTCACCGCCTCCACGCCGCCCGGGAGGTCCGTGACGCTCTGGTTGGTGAGCTGGGTCAGCAGGCCGTCGCGCCGCGTGGCGTCGTCCTCCAGGGTCTTCGCCGTGCTCTCGATGTCGGCCTTCGCCGGGCAGCTGCTGATCTTGGCGAGGGCGTTGCCGATCGAGGCCCTGGCGTCCGCCTCCGTGGCGAGCAGGTCGTTCACCGCCTGTGCCTGGGCCTTGGCGGCCGGGCCGGCGGTGGTCGCGGCGGGGGAGGACGCGCCGGTGGCCGCCGGGGCGGGCGTGGCCGGCGCGGTGTCGGCGGCGGTGGGCGCGGGGACCGGCGGCAGGTTGTTCGAGTCGACCGGCGGGGGAGCGGAAACGGTGCCGGGCTTGGCCTCGTTGTTGTCGCCGTCGGCGTCGCGGCCGACGATGATGCCGCCGACGACCGCCAGCACCAGGACCACCGCGAAGCCGACCAGCAGCGCGGCCCGGCGGACCTTCGCCCGGCGGTCCGCGTCCGCGTCGCCGTCGCCGTACGGAGGCCGCGGCGGGGCGGCGGCCGGCTGCGGGGGGAAGGCGGGGGCGTGCGGCGCCCGGGCCGGGGGCGGCGGGGTCGCCGGCCCGGGCGCGGCGGCCGGTGACTCCGGCGCGGCCGACGCCTCGGCAGCCTCCGCCGCCTCGGGGGCGACGGGAGCGGGCCGGTCGTCGGCAGGGCGCTGCGGGTTGCGCACCCAGCCGCCGGCGCCGCCGCGCGCGGTCGGGTCCCAGACCGCCGGAGCGCTGTTCTGCTGGTCCGTCATGTCGCTGCTGGCCCCCACCGTCCGCCGATGCTCTGCCTGGTGCTGCGCGCCACCGTACCGTTCGAACCCCCGCCCGGCGGCCCCGGCATCACGAGACTACGGCTTGCGGCGCAGGACGCGCAGGGAGCCGGTCACCGAGATCTCCTCGAAGCCCTCGGCGAGCGCCCGCAGGTACACCCGGTACGGGGCCTGGCCGCCGTCGGCCGGGTCCGGGAAGACATCGTGGACCACCAGCAGGCCCTCCGGGGCCAGGTGCGGCACCCAGCCCTCGTAGTCGCCGCTCGCGTGCTCGTCGGTGTGGCCGCCGTCGATGAACACCAGGCCGAGCGGGCGCCCCCAGAGCGCGGCGATCCGCGGCGAGCGGCCGACCAGCGCCACCACGTGCTCCTCCAGCCCGGCGGCGTGCAGGGTGCGGCGGAAGCGCGGCAGGGTGTCCATCAGCCCCACCTCGGGGTCGACCAGCGTCGGGTCGTGGTACTCCCAACCGGGCTGCTGCTCCTCCGAGCCGCGGTGGTGGTCGACGGTCAGCGCGACCGTCCCGGCCGCCCGGGCCGCCGCCGCGAGCAGGATCGCCGAGCGGCCGCAGTAGGTGCCGATCTCCAGCACCGGCAGCCCGGTGGCGCGGGCCGCGGTGAGCGCCGCCGCGTACAGCGCGAGCCCCTCGTCCAGCGGCATGAAGCCGGTGGCCGACTCGAACGCCGCCAGCACCTCGGGCGCCGGGGCCGCGGCCCTCTCCAGCAGGTCGGACATGCGGTGCTCCTCGGGGCAGGATGTGGGCGGACGTGCACGGACCCTACTCGACGGTAGTGGTCGCGGCCGCCCCCGGTCCCGGGTGGAACGCGTTCTAGTCGCGCCGCGCCGCCCGTGCCAGAATCGGCGCGACCGCCGATCCGAGGCACACCATCCGAGGAACACCAGGCACCCGGGGAGCAGCACCATGCGCGCAGCCGTCCTGCACAAGACCGGTCAGGAGACCCTCGACGTCCGTGAGGACGTGACGGCGGTGGGCTTCGGCCCCGGCACCGTACGGGTCCGGATCCACGCCGCCAGCCTCTGCCACTCGGACCTCTCCGCGATGAGCGGCGTGCTGCCGCAGCCCGCGCCGTTCGTCCCCGGGCACGAGGGCGCCGGCGACGTGCTGGAGGTCGGCGAGGGCGTCACCGGCCTCGCCGCCGGCGACCGGGTGGTGCTCTGCTGGATGGCCCCCTGCGGCCACTGCGACCACTGCCGGAGCGACCGTGGCCACCTGTGCGTCGCCAGCCTGCGCGGCCTCGGCGCCCCGGGCTTCCGGATCGCCGAGGGCGAGCTGAGCGCCTCCGGGTTCTACGGCACCGGGGCCTTCGCGGAGGAGGTGGTGGTCGCCGCGAGCGCCGTCGTCAAGGTGCCCGCCGACCTCCCGTACGAGGCCGCCGCGCTGATCGGCTGCGGGGTGACCACGGGCATCGGCGCCGCGGTGAACACCGCCCGGGTCGAGCCCGGCGCCTCCGTCGCGGTGATCGGGGCGGGCGGGGTCGGCGTGGCCACCGTCCAGGGCGCCCGGGTCTGCGGCGCCGGACGGATCACCGTCGTCGACCCGGTGGCCTCGCGCCGCGAACGCGCCCTGGCCTTCGGCGCCACCGAGGCACTCGCGCCCGAGGAGCTGAAGGCGGCGGCCAAGAAGCTGCCCGGCGGCGGCTTCGACTACGTCTTCGAGGCGGTCGGCCGCGCGGCCACCGTCCGGGCGGGCTACGAGGCGGCCCGGCGCGGCGGCGCGGTGGTGGTCATCGGCGCGGGCGCGCAGGACGACCTCGCGCAGTTCACCATGGGCGAGCTGTTCTTCAACGAGAAGCGGCTGCTGCCCTCGCTCTACGGCGGGGCGACGGTGGCGCGCACCATCGGGCTGGTCGTGGACCTCTGGCGGGCCGGGCGGATCGACCTCGACGGGATGGTCACCCACCGGGTGGGTCTCGCGGACGTCAACGAGGCCCTCGCGCAGATGCGCAGCGGGGAGGCGCTGCGGACGATCGTGACGATGGGCTGAGCGCGGGCGAGGGCCCGTGGGAGAACTGTCGCCTCCCACGGGCCCTCGCCCGTCGTGCCGGTGCGGTGGTGCCGGTCAGCCCCGTGCCCCGGCCGCGCGGTGGCGGCCGTGCGGGTCGGACTCCGGGCTGTCGTCGGCGGCGCAGCCACCGCGGTGACGGCCGTGCGCCGCGGTGCCCTTGGCCGTCTTCTCGTCGGCGTCGGTCCCGGTAACCGCGGGTCCGGTGGTGTCGGTGAGGGTGTCGGACATGAGATTCGTCTTCCGTGCGGAGGGGGTGCAGGTCATCGGCGCCCGGCCGGCGCGGGTGGCGCGCGGTCGGGTCCCCGATCGGGCGCTCGGTACGCGCCCGCAGCCGGTGATCGCGGCCCGTGCCCGGCCACCATAACGGCCGGGACGGGCGAGATCCTATCGAGATCCTGACGCGAGTCCCGGGCTGGTCCGGGGTGCCGAATCGAGCCGGCCGTCGGCCCGCGTTCGACGCCCGAGCGCGGCGAGTTCACCCGGATCGCCTAGCGTCCCGCCGACAGGCCCGGACGGCCCGGACGGCCCGATCGGCCCGATCAGCCCGGCCGCCCGGTCCGCAGGAACGCGGCCAGCAGTTCGTGCAGCACGGCGGCGCCCTCGTCGGCGAGCACCTCGTGCCCGGAACCGGTCGCCTCCACGTACCGGAAGTCCTCGCCCTCGATCCGGCCGATCCGCAGCAACTCGTGCCGCAGCGTGCGGGACTGGCTCACCGGCACGACCTCGTCCCGGCTGCCGTGCACCATCAGCAGCGGCGCGCCCAGCCGGTGCGCCAGCTGCATCAGGTCGCGCGGTCCGCGGGCGTCGGCGATCGGCTCGTCGCCGCCCAGCCGGGTGGCCAACGCCCGTACGGGGGGCGCCGCTTCGGCCAGCAGTCGGGCGCCGGACAGGAACGGCGCGACCACCGCGCAGCGGGAGACCTGCTCGACCGGCGCGTGCGCGGCCGCGAGCAGGGCCAGGAACGCGCCGTAGCTGACCCCGAACAGGGCCGGCGGCTCCAGGCCCAGCGCGGCGCGCTGCCCGGCGATGCCCTCCAACAGGTACAGCACGTCCTCCAGATCGGGCCCGCCCCAGGCGCCCCGGATGGCCAGCGCGTGCGCCACGCCGTAGCCGGTGGAGCCGCGCTGGTTCGGCGCGACCACCGCCAGGCCCTCGGCGGCCATCCGCTGCAACGCCGGGTCGAACTCCAGCCGCCAGGCGTCCGCCGGGCCTCCGTGCAGCGCCAGCACCAGGTGCGGGCTGCTCAGCCAGGCGTCCCCGCCGTACACCACGGCCTCCAACGGGCCTGCCGGGCCCGCCAGTTCGAGGCTCTGCGCGGACTGCCAGCGGCCGCCGTCCGCGGGCGGGGTGCTGCCGTCGAGCCGCCAGCCGGCCGGCTCGGTGCGGACGGGGCGCACCCCGCCGGGCTGCCAGGGCAGCACGGTGTCCCGCCAGGGGCCGGGCAACCCCGAGGCCAGCGGCGCGAGTTGCAGCGGCAGCGGGGCCGGTCCCGAGACGGCCGGGAGCGGGCCGTGCGCCAGCAGCGCGTCCACGTCCAGGGTGGCCAGCGCCGCCGGGTGGTCGGGTGAGGAGTACGGCAGCCGCAGCCCCGCCCCGCCCCAGTGCCCGACCGCGCCGAGCCGCCCGGGCGGCACCGGCAGCGGGTCGAGGCGCCCGGCCGACGGCCGCCACAGCGCGAGCGCGGAGCCCGCGCCGTGGTCGATCTGCACCGCGACCCGGGGGCCGTCCGCCGCCGTGCGCAGCGCGACCGGCCGCAGCAGCATGCCCGCGACGTGCAGGCACTCCGGGAACCGCAGCGGCTCGCCGGTGCCGAGGACGCCCCAGCCGAGCCGGTCGGTGCCGGGCGCGTCGCTGCGCACCATGGCGAAGCGGCTGTCCGGGTCGAACAGCACCAGCCGGTCGTTGCTCTGCGGGCCGATCTCCAGCAGCGGGGTGGTGCGGCCGGTGCGCAGGTCGAGCACCACGCTGCGGACCAGGCCCGCGTTCACCCGGTCCAGCGCGAGCAGCGTGCCGGTGTGGTCCAGCCAGGTGCCGCCGCCGTGCAGGCCGGGGATCTCGGCGACCCGCTCGGGCTCGCTGCCGTCCGTCCGTACCAACCAGGCGGTGGTCGCCGGGCGGGTGTCGCTGCCGAGGGCGACCGCCACCGGCGTCCGCGGGTCGGCGCCTGTCGCCGCGGGGAGCGGCAGCAGGCGCAGTCCGGCCAGTCGTAGTGAGCCCAGCGGCTGCTCCACGGTGGCGAGTTCACCGTAGGAGAGGCGGACCAGGTCGTGCCGTTCGCCGTCGTGCCGACAGGCCAGCACCGAGCCGTCCGGCAGGGGGAGCAGCTGTGAGCGCGGGCTCTCCGGGCGGTTGCCGGGCAGTGGCAGCGCGGTCGGGGCGGCCGGAGTGCCGTCCTGTGGCAGCCGCCAACTCTCCACGTACCAGCCGCTGTCGGCGCAGGAGGCCAGGCAGGCGGCGTGGCTGCCGTCGGCGGCGAAGGTGAAGTTCTGTCGGCGCAGGGCCTGGGTCGCGGTCCGGGTGGCCACGTTCACGCTCCGCTCACCCCGGCCGCCTGGCGTCTGGTGATCCGCTGTCTGGCGATTCGTTCCTGCGCCGGTTCGAGGGGGTCCTGTTTCGGTGAGGACGCGGACGGCCCGGCCGTGCGCCAGGGGCAACCGACGGTGACCTCCCAATCACCGCGGCCTCCCAAGCCCCCGGAGTGGGCCGGTGCCGCCCGCGTCGTCTCGGGGCGCCGACCGGCCGCATCCGGTTCGCGCCCCGAGGGTGCCTCGCCCGCAACAGCGCGCAGCGATGTGTCCGACCCCATGCGCCTCACATCCCTTCGTCTGTTGCCGCCCCGGTGGCTGCTCCTCCAGGGGTGATGAGGACGAGGCCTCTCGATCGGCGTGCCCGCCCGGCCTCGGCCGGATGGTGGGGGCAACTCCCGTTCGCAGGAGTGAAGTTAGTTTCGAGAAAACCGGCGGCTCAACACGGAACCGGTCACTTCACTCGTAAGGGTGATCAGAGGGTGGTTTCGAATTCATGCGAGAACCCCGCTGTGAGTAGCAGGTGCCCGGCGCGTGGGCGCGTACGGAGCGCGCGGGGGCCGCCGCACGCCCACCGGCTCACGTTGACGTGCACCTGTACGTCCGCGACACCCGCGTCCGAACGGTGTCCCGACCACGTCCGAGCGGCGGCCGACGGAGATCACCGGCCGCCCGCCGAACGGCCGAGGCCCGACCGCCCCCGTGCGCACGGTAGTCTCGACAGGTGCCGAAACTGTCCGACGTCATCACCGCGCTCGAAGAGGTCTACCCGCCGCAGTGGGCGGAGTCCTGGGACGCCGTCGGCCTGGTCTGCGGAGACCCTCAGGCCGAGGTCAACCGCGTGCTGTTCGCCGTCGACCCCGTCCAGGCGGTCGTCGACGAGGCCGTGGAGTGGGGCGCCGACCTCGTGGTCACCCACCACCCCCTCTACCTGCGCGGCACCACCAGCGTCGCCGCCACCGGCTTCAAGGGCCGGGTGGTGCACACGCTGATCACCAACGGCATCGCCCTGCACGTCGCCCACACCAACGCCGACCACGCCGACCCGGGCGTCTCGGACGCGCTCGCCGAGGCGGTCGGCCTGCGGGTCACCGGCCCGCTGGTACCGGACCCCACCGACCCGCGGGGCCGCCGCGGCACCGGCCGGATCGGCCTGCTGGAGCCCCCGCTGACCCTCGCGGCCTTCGCCGCGCAGGTGGCGAAGGGCCTGCCCGCCACCGCCGCCGGCGTCCGCGTCTCCGGCGACCCGGACCGGCCGATCAGCCGGGTCGCGGTGTGCGGCGGCTCGGGCGACAGCTTCTTCGCCGACGTCCGGGCGGCCGGCGTGGACGCCTACCTGACCGCCGACCTGCGCCACCACCCGGCCTCCGAGGCCACCGAGGCGGCGCCCGTCGCGCTGCTCGACGCCGCCCACTGGGCCACCGAGTGGCCCTGGCTCACCCTGGCCGAGCGGGCCCTGCTGGCCGCCGCCGACCAGCGCGGCTGGGCCGTGGAGACCAAGGTCTCCCACCGGGTCACCGACCCGTGGACCGCGCACGCCCCCATGTCCTTCACCGCCTGACCCGATTCACAGGAGCTCTCCGCTTGAACGCCGCGCCCGCCGACCAGATCCGCCTGCTCGACCTCCAGGCCATCGACTCGAAGCTCGACCAGCTGGCCCACCGGCGCCGGAGCCTGCCCGAGCACGCCGAGATCGACAAGGCCACCGCCGACCACACCGCGCTCAAGGACCTCGTCGTCGCCGCCGAGGCCCAGAAGAGCGACACCGCCCGCGAGCTGACCAAGGCCGAGCAGGACGTCGAGCAGGTCCGCACCCGTGCCGACCGCAACCAGCAGCGCCTGGACTCCGGCGCGATCACCTCGCCGAAGGACCTGGAGAACCTCCAGCACGAGATCGGCTCGCTGGCCAAGCGCCAGGCCGACCTGGAAGAGGTCGTGCTGGAGATCATGGAGCGCCAGGAGAGCGCCACCACCCGGGTCGAGGAGCTGTCCGCCCGCCTGGAGCACTCCACCGTCGTGCTCAAGGAGGCCGAGGGCCGCCGCGACGCCTCCTTCGCCGAGATCGACGCCGAGGCCGACAAGGTCAAGCGCGACCGCGAGGCCGTCGCCGCCGTCATCCCGGCCGACCTGCTGAAGGTCTACACCAAGCTGCGCGAGACCCAGGGCGGCGTCGGCGCGGCCCGCCTCTACCAGCGCCGCTGCGAGGGCTGCCGCACCGAGTTCTCGATCACCGAGCTGAACGCCATCAAGGCCGAGCCGGCCGACAAGGTCGTCCGTTGCGAGAACTGCTCGCGGATCCTGGTCCGCACCGCCGACTCGGGCGCCTGAGCCGGTGGCGGCGCGCTTCATCGTCGAAGCCGACGGCGGGTCCCGGGGCAACCCGGGGCCGGCCGGCTACGGCGCGGTGGTCCGCGACGGGGACACCGGGCAGATCATCGCCGAGGCCGCCGAGTTCATCGGCCACGCCACCAACAACGTGGCCGAGTACAAGGGTCTGATCGCCGGACTGAAGACGGCCCGCGAGCTGGACCCGGACGCCTCGGTGGACGTCCGGATGGACTCCAAGCTGGTCGTCGAGCAGATGTCCGGGCGCTGGAAGATCAAGCACCCCGACATGCAGCCGCTCGCCGCCGAGGCGCGCGCCGTCTTCCCGCGCGGCCGGGTCGAGTACACCTGGATCCCGCGCGAGCGGAACAAGGACGCCGACCGGCTGGCCAACGAGGCGATGGACGCGGGCAAGGCCGGGCGCCAGTGGGAGCCCCGCGCTTGCGCCCCCGCCCCCGAGGAACCGCCGCTGGAGACCGCCGCCCCCAAGGCCGGCTGGGCCGCCCCCGCCGACCTCGGCACCCCCACCACCTTCGTCCTGCTGCGCCACGGCGAGACCCCGCTCACCCCGGAGAAGCGCTTCTCCGGCAGCGGCGGCAGCGACCCCGAGCTCTCCGACAAGGGCCGCTGGCAGGCCGAACGGGCCGCCGAGGCGCTCGCCGCGCGCGGCAGCGTCCAGGCCGTCGTCGCCTCCCCGATGCGCCGCACCCGGCAGACCGCGGAGACCGTCGCCGCCCGGCTCGGCCTGGAGGTCCGCTACGAGGACGGGCTGCGCGAGGTCGACTTCGGCGCCTGGGAGGGCCTGACCTTCGCCGAGGTGCGGGAGCGCCACCCGGAGGACCTGACCGCCTGGCTCGGCTCCGCCAAGGCCAAGCCGACCGGTGGCGGCGAGAGCTTCACCACGCTGACCCACCGGGCCGGCGTCGCCCGGGACAAGATCCTCGCCCGGTACGCGGGCAAGACCGTGCTGGTGGTCTCGCACGTCAGCCCGATCAAGACCCTGGTCCGGCTGGCGCTCGGCGCCCCGCCGGACTCGATGTACCGGATGGAGCTGTCCGCCGCCTCGATCTGCGCCGTCCAGTACTACGCGGACGGCAACGCCTCGCTGCGGCTGCTCAACGACACCTCGCACCTGCGCTGACCCGCGCGGGCGCGGGGTCAGTGCACCTCGGTGACCACCACGTCCAGCTGCCACGGCTTGCGCGCGGTGCCCTCCGCCGCCGGCTCGACCCGGTGGCCCAGCTCCAGCAGCGTGTCCATCAGCTCGCCGGGGGTCTTCGGCTCGGCCCCGGCGACCAGCAGGTCCCGGACGATCCGGCCCTTGGTCGCCTTGTTGAAGTGGCTGACCACGCTGCGCTTGCCGTTGCGCTCCTGGAGCACCCGGACGGTCGCGGTCCGGGAGGCCACCTCGCCGACCGGCTTCCAGGCCGCCGCGTACGCGGAGCTGCGCAGGTCCAGCACCAGCCCGTCCGCGACCTCCGGCAGCACGGGCGCCATCGCGCTCCGCCAGTACGCCCCGAGCGCCCCCACCTCGGGGAGCTTCACGCCCATCGAGCAGCGGTAGGACGGGATCCGGTCGGAGATCCGTACGGCGCCCCAGAGTCCGGAGAAGACCAGCAGCGCACGCTCGGCCCGGTCGTACGCGGCGGCGTCCAGGGTGGCCAGGCCGAGGTTGTCGAACAGCACCCCGGTGTACACCTCGCCCGCCGGGCGCGCGCCCGCCGTCGGCAGCCCGGCGTTCTTGGCGATCTCGCCGCGCAGCCCGGGGGAGAGGCCGAGCACCTCGGCGGCGGTGTCCTCGTCGCCCCGGCACAGGCCCACCAGCGCGTCCAGCACCGCGCCGCGCGCCGCCGTCAGTCCGGGCAGCGACAGCCGGTCCAGCGCCAGCGGCGCGCCCTCCCCGGACCCGGCCTTGCCCTCGGACGGCGGCAACAGCACCAGCACAGCGGAACTCCTCAACAGTCGGCGGCGGACGGACCCCGCTCGGACGAACCCCGCCACCCTACTGCGGCCGCTCCGGCTCCCGGCGCCACGCACAGGGGCGAGTAGTACCGGACGTTCCGCCGCCGGAGCCGCTCCGAGTGCTCGCTCACCCGCCCGAACACCCCCGGCCCGGCCGCCACCACGGCCCGGCCGCCTTCGCCGCGTCACCCACCGCCCGACTCCCTCCACACCCGCCCGTCCCCTCCCCCCGTACGAGCCCTTACGCCCACCCCGGCCGGCCACCCGGACGGTCCGTTCAAGCCTCCTGGACCGCGTGGGGGTGGGAGGATCGGGGCGTGCCCGATGCCCCGTCGTCCCTTCCCGGACCGCGCCGCCGACTGCTCATCCTGGCGATCTGCTGCCTGAGCCTGTTCATCGTCGGCCTCGACAACACCGTGGTGAACGTCGCCCTGCCGGTGATCCAGCGGGACCTGGACGCCCCGGCGTCCGGGCTCCAGTGGATCATCGACGCCTACACCCTGGTGCTGGCCTCGCTGCTGATGCTGTTCGGCTCGGTGGCCGACCGCTTCGGCCGCCGCCGGGTGTTCCTGACCGGCCTGGCCTGCTTCGCGCTCGGCTCGCTGCTGTGCAGCCTGGCGCCGAGCCTGGGATGGCTGGTGGTGTTCCGGGCGCTCCAGGCGGTGGGCGGCTCGATGCTCAACCCGGTGGCGATGTCGATCATCACCAACACCTTCACCGACCCGAAGGAACGGGCCCGGGCGATCGGCGTCTGGGGCGGCGTGGTCGGCCTCTCGATGGCGCTCGGCCCGCTGCTCGGCGGCTTCCTGGTGGACGGCGCCGGCTGGCCGTCGATCTTCCTGATCAACGTCCCCGTGGCGATCGCCGCCATAGTGCTGACCGTCCGCTACGTCCCGGAGTCCCGCGCGCCCCGGTCGCGCCGACTGGACCCGGTGGGGCAGCTGCTGATGATCGTGCTGCTCGGCTGCGGCACCGCCGCGATCATCGAGGGCCCCGGCAACGGCTGGACCTCCCCGCTGATCCTCGCCCTGGCCGCGACCGCGGTGGCCGCCCTGATCGCCTTCCCGCTCTGGGAGCGGCGGGTGGCCGAACCGCTGGTGGACCCGCGGTTCTTCGCCAGCGCGCCGTTCACCGGCGCCGCCGCCACCGCCGTCTGCGCCTTCGCCGCGCTCGGCGGCTTCCTCTTCCTGAGCACCCTCTACCTCCAGGACGTCCGGCACTACAGCCCGGTGCGGGCCGGCCTGTGGACGCTGCCGATGGCCGGGATGATGCTGGTCTGCGCGCCGCTGTCCGGGCGGATCGTCGGCAGCCGGGGCCCGCGCGTGCCGCTGGTGGCGGCCGGCCTCGGCATCGCCGCGAGCGGGGTGCTGCTCACCCGGCTCGCCGCCGACTCCCCGCCGGCGCTGCTGCTGGCCGCGTACGCGCTGTTCGGCTTCGGCTTCGGCATGGTCAACGCGCCGATCACCAACACCGCCGTCTCCGGCATGCCGCGCGCCCAGGCGGGGGTGGCGGCCGCGGTGGCCTCGACCAGCCGTCAGGTCGGCCAGTCGCTGGGCGTGGCGGTGATCGGTACGGTCGTCACCTCGGCCGTGGTCGGCCCGGTCGCGACCGGCTTCGCCCCGGCCAGCCACGCCGGCTGGTGGATCCTGGTCGGCCTCGGCGGCGCCGTCCTGCTCCTGGGCCTGGCCACCACCACCGCCTGGGCGAGCGCCACGGCCGCCCGGGTGGCCGCCCGGTTCGGCGCCGAGGTGCCGGCCGCCCGGTCCGGTGTACGGGAGGCCCCGCCCGAGCGGCTACCATGACCACTACGGCGGAAGAGCCGGCCGGGCGGTCGCGACGGGTCCCAGACCCGCCGAGGAACGTCCGGGCTCCACAGAGCAGGGTGGTGGGTAACGCCCACCCGGGGTGACCCGCGGGACAGTGCCACAGAAAACAGACCGCCCACCGCTTGACGTGGTGGGTAAGGGTGAAACGGTGGTGTAAGAGACCACCAGCGACCGGGGTGACCCGGCCGGCTAGGTAAACCCCACCTGGAGCAAGGTCAAGATCGGTGCCCTCGGGCACCGTGCGCGAGTGTTCGAGGGCTGCTCGCCCGAGCTCGCGGGTAGACCGCACGAGGCTGTCGGCAACGGCAGCCCTAGATGGATGACCGTCTCCCCGGGCCGCGCAAGCAACCCGGGTGACAGAACCCGGCGTATAGGTCGACTCTTCCGTCGCCTAGCTTGAGGGAGGCCCCCTGACCTGCAAAACAGCAGGTCAGGGGGCCTCCCTCTTTTGGTCACCCCGGGTTGTCAATCCAGGGTGGTTCTGCCCATTTGGGGCCGTTTCTCGGCGCTCTGTGGCGATGGTGTGGCGGCGTCGTCGGCTGATCACCGCTCCTCAGGCCCCTTGAAGGCGGCCACGGGCCGCTTCGATCTCGCTCCGGGCCGCAGCGCCGAACACGGCCTGGTCCCGCAGGGCGGCGAACACGCGGACGAAGTACGAGATGTTCTCGGGCCTGGCCGTCTGGAACGCCCCTGACCAGAACTCTTGCTTGAGCAAGCTCTCATCGAACAGGTAGAAGCCCTCACCGGGGTAGAGCGACCGTGGCCGACCTTGCGGGATGATCCCGATGGACACGTACGGGAGCCTGGACACTTCCAGGAGGTGATCAAGTTGCTCGTTCATCACCTCAGCGCCACCCGTATTGTTAGTTAGCGCCGAGGCTTCCAGGAGAAACGAGAATATCGGTGCCCCGGTACCGAGGAACCGTTTCCGGGCCATGCGGTTCTGTGCCGCTTCCTCCACGTCATCCAACGGCAGGCCGTGCAGCTTGGCATGGATGGTGAACTGTGCCTTGGCGTACTCGACCGTCTGTAGAAAGCCGGGGACGAACAGCGACTCGTACACCCGGAGCAGCTTGGTCTTCGCGTACAAGTCCATGGCTTGGAACTGGAGACGCTTCATCCCCGGTCGGTGCCACCGCTTGTAGTCGGTCCACATCTGCTCGATCTCACGACTCATCGCGATGAGCTCGGGAGTCTGTCCCTCGACAGCACAGGCCGTGGCCCATCTTCGGATGTCTTCCTCGGTGGGGATTTGCGTCCCGTGCTCGATCTTCGACACCTTGGTCTTGTGCCAACCGCAGCGCTGTGCGAGTTCGACACCCGAGAGATGGGCATCCCGGCGGAGTTCCTTGAGCTGAGTCCCGAAAGCGCGCCTTGCGGACTCGGATGGTTCCTGGTCAGACATGTCGCTACGGCTTGTACTCACCATTGGGGACGCCGAGCGACCAAGCCCGCTCGAACGTCTCGTTACAGAACCGGATCACGTCCGGATCGGTTGAGAGCTGGATGTCGGTCTGCTGGTTGTCTCCCCCGATGAGGTTGAAGACCACCAGGTCATCCCGGATCAGGCAGTCGTTCCCCGGCAAGGGCAGCGCCGACACGAGACGGCGGGGAAGCCACCGAAGACGTTCCGTGGGGTCGGCCAGCTCGACCGCCATCCGCTGGTAGTCCGAGAGGGGCTCGGAGACGACCCGGACACGCCGGTACGGGAAGCCGGCAGCGGCCTTCCCGGTCAGGAACGCCCGATGCCCGCGCATCGTCTCCTCGACCGTCCCACGGTCAACTGAGCGCCATGCCTCGAACAACGGTCGGTCCACCTCGTAGAAGTCCCGCAGCTCAAGCTTCCGGACCTCTTGGGCGGGCTCTCCGAACAGCAGCTCAATTCGGCGTGCCGCCGAGATCAATTCCATAACGCTCCCTGACGTACTTCCGAACGAACACATCCATGGTCCGCCCGGACATCTCCCCGAACGTCTCGTCATCGGCAAGGGCGACGAGCTGGTCTCGAACTTTCGGCCCGCGCCTCTTGAGTTGCACGATCCATGAGTCACGGTCGGTCTCATAGAACGTCTCGCACTCGACGCCGCCCTGAGAGTTGGGGTCCGTGCAGAAGAAAGTAGCGGTCAAGTCATCGCCATCGCTGCTGTGTTGCCGCATGTTGCTCCCCCCGCGATCCGGCCGCATGTCACCTCCGACCTTCGCCCCACGACCACTCCCAGGTCAAGCGTTCGACGGCACAGAAGCTCCCTCAGGCGGGTTCCAGCAACTATGAGCAACTTCGTTGAGTGCCACTGGCCGAGGTTCGTACGGTCTACCCCACACGCCCCCACGCGTCGGCGAAGGAGGAGCCGGGCATGCCCGCTGCCGTAAAGTCCGCTGGTTCACAACGGAGTAGGGAACGGGCCAGCCCGCAGAAGATGGCCGCGATCCTGAACGAGTACCGGGTGGCGCAGTCGGAGTCCCGGCCGGTGCGGTACTCGTTGCCGCCGGGGTGCGGGTGCCCCGGGTGTCGCACCGGGAGCGCCGGTGAGTGACGAGGTCGCCCTTCCCGCGCCGACCGAAGAGGGAGAGTCCTCGACGCCCGCCGAGCCGCCCGACGCCCCGGAAGCGCCGGACCCCGTGAGCACCGCTGTGGAGCGGTTCAGGGCCCTGCATGCCGAGCGCATGCGCCACCGACACCAGCACTGAGCCGGCCGTCAACCGGTTCATGAGCAGAGCGGAGGCACCACTTGAACACCATCGACCTTCTCAGGTCACCGAACACCGTGCTGGCCAACGCCGTTGACGATGCCCTGGACGTGCTCCGTCCCCGCTTGCTGGAGGCCGGGACGGAGCGGATCGAGTTCACTGTGGGGACGCAGCTCAACGGGCGTCCGCACATCGGCACGCACCTGGTACAGAGCCTGTCGTTCCTGGTCGCCGAGCGGGCCCGCGATGAGTTCGGGGTCGATACGGCCGTGGACTTCGTGGCGCTGGACAACGCTCCGGCGGAGACCATCACCGATGGCGGCCGGATGTACCAGCTCACCTACCACCGCCAGCTTGGTGACCACGGCATCCGTGCCCTGGTGGCCGAGTACTACGCCCCTCTCCTGGACGCGATGACCAGCCGCACGGGCGTGGAGTACCGGGTCGGCACCTACACGGAGCAGCAGGCGGGCCCGGAGTTCCGGGCCGAGTTCCTGCGCACGCTGGAGTTCCTGGACCAGATCCGGTTCTGGCTGGCTCCGGCCAGCGGGACGGCGCACATCCGGTTGCCGTGTCCGGTGTGCGGGTGGGCCCAGAAGTACGCCGACCACACGCGACTGTTGGAGTTGGACGACTCCGGGGCACTGTTCGAAGCGATGTGCCACGAGCACGGCCGCTACGAAGCCGACATCACGCCGTTCGGCGGCGGGTACCTGGACCTCTCCACCCTGTACCGCAACGTGGTCAAGGAACGCTCCTACCGCCCCGACGACGGCACGTTGCACGTGATGGTGAAGGGCGGCGACTGGGCGTACGGCTGCCAACTGGTGGATGGCGCCCACGTCGCGATCGGGGCGCCGGCCGCTCCCGTGCCGCTGCGCGTCTTCACCCCCCAGATCCTCGGCAACGACGGCGGAAAGCTCTCCAAGAGCCTCCTGCGCGCCTCTGCCGACGCCGGAGACGCGACGGAAGGCAGCACCGCGGAATGGCTGCTCGACCCGGCCGCCTGGCCCGGCACACAAGCGGACTACGTCGAAGCGCTCACGGGCGCTGGTGAGCTCATGCTCAGCAGCCCGAGGCACTTCTTCCGGTCCTACACCACAACCGCATTGGAAGCCCTGATGACCACCCGCCAGCCTGCCAGGAACCAATCCCAGGCGCATGGCCGTCCCCGCAACATCCAGATCTACAAGCAGTACTTCGACCTGATCGCCGACGGCTCCAAGACCGTCGAAGTCCGGGTCGCCTACGCCTCGATGAAGCGGATCAGGGTCGGGGACCTGCTCAACTTCACCTGCCGTGGTGAGGAGTGCCTGACCAAGGTGACCCGCATCGGCACCTACAGGACCTTCAAGGAGATGTTCGGCACCGAGGACGTGAAGGCGGTCAACCCGCACGCGACCGAAGCCGAGCAGTTGCGGGCGATCCACGCGATCTTCCCGCCGGAGAAGGAAGCCCTCGGCGTGATCACGTTCGAGATCGAGCGAGTGAACCCCGGTGAGTAGGCGCAGGCGGGTCCTGGTGGTCTGCAAGGGGAACCACTGCCGTTCCCCGATCGCAGCCCTGATCATCGCGGAGCGGTCCGGGGGCGCACTGGACGTGCGCTCGGCGGGCACCCGTGACTGGCACGTGGGCAAGCCTGCGCACCCGCTGATGATCGAGGCCGCTTCCGCCTTCGGCTACGACCTGACCGGCCACCGGGGCCGGTTCCTGGACGAGCGGCTGCTCAGGTGGGCTGACGACCTGGTCGCGGTCGACGACGAAACGGCGCTCGCGGGCGAATCCTCGGTTCGGGCATCACCGACCCGTGGGGCGGCGGTCCCGAGGACTTCGCAGCTGCCGTCCTGGAGATCCATGAAGCCACGGCCCTGTTCTACGCGTACAGGCCGACTCTTCCGTCGCCTAGCTGAGGGAAGGCCCCTGATCTGCAACTTCGCAGATCAGGGGCCTTGTCATGTCTCGAAGATCTGTAATTGCTTGCTGACTCTTCGTGCCTGCTGCAGCCTGTTTCCGGGTGTGCGGTGGCGATCGTGTGGCGGTGAGAACGGTCGCGCCTCCCCGAGCAGCGCGTGCGGTCGACCGGTGAGCTGGCGATGCAGCGTCTCGGTGCGGGATCGGATCAGGCCCTCACGGTAGGCGGCCGGCAGCCGCTCCCACACCCCGGGCGCCATCTCGGCCGCACCGGTCGGGTCGCCGTCGACGCGCAGGCACTTGGCGGTGTCCACTGCCGGCAGGGCGCGCGCCGTTACCGACGGAGAGTCCGTGAGCGCCAGGGCCTCCTCCTGTGCCTGGTAGGCGCTGCCCGTGTCACCCACCAGCATGTATGCCTGCGACAGGTGCATGTGATGCTTCTGTTCGGGGTAGCCGAACCAGGTGTCAGCCGCCTCCTGCAAGTGACTTCCTGCTGGGCCGCCAGTCCTCCGCCTGGGGCTATCCGCGGGCCAGTTGGGAGATCAACCTTGGGTGCAACTACACCTGTATTCATTGGGCAAGTCATGTTTCGGGATTGAAGGTGTCGGCTTTGAACCCGTAACGTCAGCTCGCCTTGAGGCGGTCCATGAGGTCGGCGACACCGTCGACCTGACGGTAGGGCTTGAACGCCGGAGCGAGCTCGCGCACCAGGGTGACGCACCGTACGGCGCCGATCCGGGTCGCGAGGTCGAGCGATTGGTTCGTGACGGCGAGGGCCGAGGGCCGAGCTCATCGCGATCTGCGACAGCAACCCCGACACCTTGCGGCAGCGGCAGGAACAGCTCCAGGTCCCGGGATTCACCCGCGCCGGTGAGCTGCTGGACGCCGTGGCCCCGGACTTCGCGGTTGTCGCCGTCCCGCACCACGCCGGCCGCGAGGTCGTCCAGGAGTGCGCCGCCCGGGGCGTCCACGTCCTCAAGGAGAAGCCGTTCGCCACATCCGTGTGGGAGGCCCGGGATCTCGCCCAGATCTGCCAGGACGGGCAGGTCGAGCTGATGGTCACCCCTCCAGCGGCGCTTCAACCCGATCCACGCGAGTGTCGCCGGACTGCTGGACCAGATCGGCGTCCCGTTCCTGATCGATGGCCAGTACACCTTCCACACCGACGACCCCGGCGCCGGCTGGCGCGGGGACATCCGGCAGGCCGGCGGTGGCTGCATCATCGACATGGGCTACCACCTCATCGGCCTGCTGCTGTGGTCCTTCGGCTTGCCCAGCCGGGTCATCGCCGAGTTCTCCACCGCCGCCGTCCCCGGTGGCGGGTACGACGCGGAGGACACGGCCGTCATCCAGCTCGGTTACGACACAGACCTGTACGGCTCGGTGCTGCTGTCCAGGTGGGTGGCCCCGAAGACCGAGCGCCTGCACGTGGTCGGCACCCGCGGCTCGGTGCTGCTGGCCAAGGGCCAGGTCCAGCGGCTCGACCTGCACGGCGCCGTGGTGGAGGAGCTGACCCGACCGCACGCGCCCGCCTCGGCAGCGACCGCGCAGATCGACTACTTCTGCCGGGTCCTGGATGGCGAGCGGCCTAATACCTCCGGCCCGAAGCAGCACCTCGCGCACGCCGCCTTCATCGCCTCCTGCTACCGGTCCAAGGCAGCGGGGCGCTACATCGATCCGAAGGAGATGCTGTGACCAGCACCCTTGCCCTGCTCGGCGGCGAGCCCGCCGTCAATGTTGCGGGCCACACTTCGCCTGGCCGCCGATCGATGACACCACTCGCGCCAAGGTCGCCGCCCAGCTGGAGGAGGCAATCTCCATCCCCGGCCGGTCCGGCATCGTCGCCGAGCTGGAGGACGGCCTGCAGGACTACTTCGGCGTTCGGCACGCGGTCACCACCAGCTCCGGCACCGCTGCCCTGCACGCCACCTACTGGGCCGCGCGGATCAAGCCCGGTGACGAGGTCATCGTCCCGGCCTGGACCTTCCACGCCACCGCCTCCCCACTCTTCCACCTCCGCGCCGTGCCCGTGCTGTGCGAGACCCTCCCGGCGTACAGGCCGACTCTTCCGCCCCCCTTTCCCCTCCGCCGGTCAGGCGGGGTGGGCCGCGCTACGCGGGGTGGGCGCCGACGGCGTCGCGGATCTGTTTGCCGAGTTCGCTGTTGACGCGGGCGCAGTTGGCGCAGCAGAAGAACATGCCCGCCACTTCGACGCCATGGCCGACGATGCGGACGTTGCAGTGCTCGCAGCGCGGGGCGAGCTTCTCCATCGCGCACTCGAAGCTGTCGAAGGTGTAGGTGTCGCCGGTGACCGTCTTGATCTCGAAGGCCAGCCAGTAGTCGTTGCCGCAGGTGACGCAGATGGCCATGACGGCCGTCTCCTTCCGGTGGGGCCGGCGGCCGAGGGTGGCCGCGCGGTCACCTCCAGTCTTGGAGGCTTCAGGGGAGACGGCCACTCGGCGTCGTCAGACAGAGCGCGCGGCGAGCTCCTCCAGGGCCCGGACGGCCCGGTCGGCGTCGTCGGCGGCGACGAACAGGTGGTCGTGGTGGAAACCGGCCACCACGTTGCAGCTGATGCCCTCCTCGGCGAGCCGGCCGGAGACGGCGGCGGTCAGGCCCACGGCCTCCAGGGCCGAGTGGATCCGCAGGGTGATCCAGGCCGCCACGTACTCGTAGCGCAGCCCGAGCGCGTCCGCCTCCTCCTGGGCGACCACCACCGTCACCCCTTCGGGCTCGGCGACGGTGACCACCGGCCGCATGCCGGCGGGCACCCGGGCGGGGAGCGTGCAGTAGACGTACCGCCCCGGGTTGAGCTGCGGGCTCATCCCGCGCAGCAGCGTCGCAAGGTCTCGTTCTGCGGCCATGCCCGCCACCGTAGCGGCTGGGCGGTGCTCACGGGCGGATCGCGAACAGCGCCACGCACACCAGCAGCAGCATCGCCCAGCCGAACCAGAGCCAGGCGTCCGGGCCGATCACCACCGTGTAGACGCAGACCGCCGCGAGCAGCACCGCCGTCACCCCGGCGACCTGCCGGTTGTGGTGGGCGACCGCCCGGGAGTGGCTCCGCCGGTGCCGAACCGTCCTCGCCATGCCGACCTCCGGGGGAGCGGGAGGAGGCGGCCGTCAGCCGGAGGCCGCCTCGTCGTACTCGTAGCGCCAGGACCAGCTCAGGCCCCGAACCTGCTTGCTCCGGACGTACACCAGTGTGCGCGCGGGCACTCCCTCGTGCGCGGGGACCGGCACCTTGTACTTCTTGGGTACGCCGAACATCGGCCCCAGCGGGATGGGGAGGATCCGCCCGTCCAGGGGGCCGCCGACGAATTCGGTGTCCGCGCTCTTCATCCCTCCAGGGTCTCACCTCCGCGGGTGACCCAGGACCGGCCCCGCGGCGCCGGCAGTGTGACCGGAGAGGCACCGCCCCCGGTCATCCGGAGGCCCTCCGCACCCTTATCCTTCCTGTTACGCCCCCGGGGTCCACCCGGGTCAGCGGGCCCCCGTACGGGCCGGGCGAGGCGCGAATCCACGCGCCCTCCGGCCGATTTGGCGCGGACAGCGTGCTGCCGCGACTGCGTACCGTGACCCGGGCGTCGGCCGTCCGGTGACCCCGGGCCGCGGCCGACGGGGCGCGGACGTCAGGGCCGAGCACCCCGGGAAGCAGTCGGGGGTGCCGTGCGTTGCGTCGAGTGGTACGTCGAACGCTGTGTCGCACCAGGCACGGCAGTTGCGCGGAAGGGGCCCGATGGAAGCCGGCAGCAGGTGGACGACCTGGTGGCAGAAGCGTGATCGTCAGCGGGCGGGAGGCGCGGACGATCCGGCCGCCGGACTCGATCAGCTGCTCGGCGCGGTACGCGCCGGATTCCCGCTCGCGCCCGCCGCCCATCCGGCCGGCTACGGGTGCTCCTGCGACCGGGTGGCCTGCCCGGCCCCCGCCCAGCACCCGGTCTCCTTCGCCTGGCAGACCCAGGCCACCACCGACCCGGAGCAGCTCTCCCGCTGGCTCGCCCGCGACCCGGAGGCCAACTTCATCACCGCCACCGGCCGGGTGCACGACGTGCTGGACGTCCCCGCGGAGGCCGGACGGCTGGCGCTGGAGCGGCTGACGGCACGGGGCGTCGAGGGCCCGGTCGCCGCCGTCGGCGAGGACCGCTACCTGTTCTTCACCGCCACCCGCGGCACCCCGCAAGACGAGGACGAGTGGTGGCCGAGCGCGCTCGACTCCACCCCGGACACCATGTCCGAGCACCCCGGTCTGCGCTGGCACTGCCGCGGCTCGTACACCCTGCTGCCGCCGGCCGCGCTGTCGGACGGCGCCAAGGTGCGGTGGCTGCGCGGGCCCGAGCAGCCGCTGCCGGACCCGCTGCGGGTGCTGGACGTGCTCACCGACGCCTGCACCGAGGTGGGCGCCGTCGCCGAGGAGCAGTGGCTGATCGGCTGACGGCGCCCGGGGCAACGCCCTTGTGGTGGCGCGGCGTTACGGCAGGGTGAGGATCTCCGCGCCGTCCGCCGTGACCACCAGAGTGTGCTCGAACTGGGCGGTGCGCTTGCGGTCCTTGGTGACGACGGTCCAGCCGTCCGGCCAGATCTCGTAGTCGTAGGTGCCGAGGGTCAGCATCGGCTCGATGGTGAAGGTCATGCCCGGCTTGATCACCTCGGTGGCCCGCTCGCTGTCGTAGTGCGGGATGATCAGGCCGGAGTGGAACGACGTGTTGATGCCGTGCCCGGTGAAGTCCCGCACCACGCCGTAGCCGAAGCGCTTGGCGTAGGACTCGATGACCCGCCCGATGACGTTGATCTGGCGGCCGGGCTTGACCGCCTTGATCGCCCGGTCGAGGGATTCCCGGGTGCGCTCGACCAGCAGCCGGGACTCCTCGTCCACGTCGCCGACCAGGTAGGTGGCGTTGAGGTCGCCGTGCACCCCGTGGATGTACGCGGTGGCGTCGATGTTGACGATGTCGCCGTCCTGGAGCACGGTCGAGTCCGGGATGCCGTGGCAGATCACCTCGTTGATCGAGGTGCAGACGGACTTGGGGAAGCCCCGGTAGCCGAGGTCGGACGGGTAGGCGCCGTGGTCGCACATGTACGCGTGGGCGACGGCGTCCAGGGCGTCGGTGGTGACGCCGGGGGCGATCAGCTTGGCCGCCTCCTCCATCGCCCGGGCGGCGATCCCGCCGGCGATCCGCATCTTCTCGATCGTCTCGGCGGTCTGCACCTCGGGCCCGGTGTACGGCGTCGGCGCGGGCTTGCCGACGTATTCGGGGCGCGCGATGTGCGCCGGGACCTTGCGGGTGGGGGACTGGGTGCCGGGTACGAGAGCCATGCCGCGAGTCTAGTCGTCACCCCCTACGCCCCCAGGGCGGTGTGCGGCCCGGCCCGGGGCGGGGAATGATCGGTACCGACCCAACCTCGGAACGGGAGAGCGCCATGCCCCTCGGATTCAACCGCAAGCCGACCGGCAAGCCCGGTGAGTGGTTCTACTGCATCAAGCACAACAAGGTCGAAGAGGGCCCGGAGTGCCCCGCGAAGGACCGCCTCGGCCCGTACGCCACCCCCGAGGAGGCCGCCCAGGCCCTGCGGATCGCCGACGAGCGCAACCGGGAGTGGCGCAACGACCCGCGCTGGAGCGACCAGCCCAAGGACGAGACCGAGTAGCCGGGCACGCCCAGGTGTACACCTGGGACATCATGTACGCTTGAGCGCATGACGCAGCCGTTGCCCATAGAGTCGATCCGCGATGTTCGCGCGCACCTGGCCGAGGTCGTTGAGCGGGCCGATCGGGACGACGTACCCACCGTGATCACGCGTCGGGGCAAGGAGGTTGCCGCCGTCGTGTCGATCGATGTCCTGCGCAAGTACCAGGCGTGGGAAGAGCGAGAGATCAACCGGATCATCGACGAGCGCATGGCCGACACCGCGCCGGGCGTTTCCCTGGAGGACGTGATGAGGGAGACGCTGGCCCGCAGTGAGTGAGTACCGCGCTGTCTTCCGGCCGGAGGCTCAGGCCGAACTCCGGAAGATCCCCCGTGACATGGCGCTTCGCATCCTGGTCAAGCTGACCGAGCTGGAGAGCGATCCGCTCGGCTTCAACACCACCGCACTCGTGTCGCAGCCCGACCGTCGGCGCCTGCGGGTGGGTGACCATCGCGTCATCTATACGATCGACAACGGGCAGCTGGTGGTGTGGGCCGTCCACGTCGGCCACCGTTCGACGATCTACGGAACCTGACGCCTCGTCGACGCCGCCCCGGGCGGCGAGGGTGTCAGGTGGCCGGGGCGGCCTCCCGGTCGGCGCGTTCGTGCGTGGCGCGGACGGCGGCGGCGTGGGGGTCGGTGCGGTCGTCGTAGGCGAGGAGCTTGGGGAGGGCGGCGGCGACGGCGAGGACGGCGACGACGCAGGCGGCGCCGCCGGCCCAGACGGCGGCGCGGACGCCGACCAGTCCGGCCATGGTGCCGGCCCGGACCTGGCCGAGCTGGGGGCCGACGGAGTAGCTGAGCAGTTCGACGCCGGCCATCCGGCCGCGCAGCTGGTCCGGGATGGACTGGTTCCACATGGTCGAGCGGGCCAGCCCGCTGATCTCGTCGGCGCCGCCGGCCAGCGCCAGGCCGAGAAGGACCAGCCAGATGTGCTCGGTCAGCCCGGCGAGCGCCATCGACGCGCCCCAGGCGACGGCGGCGACCACCAGCAGCCGCCCGTGGCGGTGGACGCGGGAGGTCCAACCGCTGGTCGCGCCGACCAGCAGGGCGCCGAGGGCGGAGGCCGCGTACATCGGGCCGAGAGCCCAGTCGGCGCCCAACTCCGAGGCCAGGAAGGGGAAGACGGCCACCGGGAAGGCGAACAGCATGGCGCAGGTGTCGATCGCGTAGGTGCCGAGCAGATCCTTGCGGCTCCACGCGTACCGGACACCGGTCAACACCGCCTGGAGGGACGGCCGTTCGGCCCCGGTCGGCGGCGGCACCGCCTTGATCCGGACGAGCATCAGCAGCGAGGCGACGAAGGAGAGCGCGTCCAGCGCGTACGCGGTCTGCACCCCGGCGAAGGCCACCACGACACCGGCCAGCGCCGGGCCGGCCACCGAAGCGGCGTTGTGGTAAAGCGACTTGAGGGCGAACGCCGCCGTCAGGTGCTGATGCGGGACGAGCCGGGGCAGGAGCGAGTCCAGTGCCGGGCGCTGGATGCCGTCGGCGGCCGCGACCAGCGCGGCGACCACGTAGATCGGCCAGAGCAGCGGGTGCGGCAGCAGGGCGTTGAGCAGCAGCAGCCCGGCCAGCAGGCCGAGCGCGGCCTCCGCCCACAGCACCAGCTTCCGGCGGTCCAGGGCGTCGGCGAGGGCGCCGCCCCACAGGCCGAAGACGATCAGCGGGATCAGTTCGACGGCGCCGATCAGGCCGACCGCGAAGGACGACCCGGTGAGCTCCTTGATCTGCATCGGCACGGCGACGAGGGTGAGAAAGCCGCCGAAGCTGGTGACGCAGCCGGAGGTCCACAGGTAGCGGAAGTCGCGGGAGGCGCGCCAGGGGGACAGATCGGGCGTCAGCGAACGCAGCAGCGTCCGGGTGCGGCCGGGCACGGGGGAATGCGGGGGTTCGTCGACGTTCACGAACAATCATCCTCGGACGGTCAACGCCTGTCCCGCAAAGGGTTTTCGACGGCGGGTGGGATACCTGGGACACCCGGGTTCACCAGCGGCTGATCGTCGGCATCGAGGCCAGCCGCCCGGCGAACTCGGTGAACCGGTCCCGGACGGAACGGCGGCCGGCCCGCTGCCCGGCGGCGACGCTGACCAGGTGTTGGGCGAGGTCGAAGGGCTCCTCGGCGGCGGTGCCGACGGCCAGCCGCTCATGGGCGAGGCCGACCAGGTCGCCGAAGGCCGGGCCGCCCCCGTCCAGCGCGAGCACTGTCGCGCCCTGCCGCCGGGCGTCGTGCACCCGCTCCAGCAGCGGCGGGCCGGCCGCCACCGGAGCCACCACCAGCACGGTGGCGCCGCGCCCGGCCTCGGTGAGCCGGGTCAGACCGTGCGTCAGATGGGCCGGGGCGTCGGACGGCGGATGGTGGCGCAACAGGGTCGGCGCCAGCCGGGGGACGTCCGACCAGGCGGCCTCGTCGTCCAGGTGGGCGGCCAGGTGCCACGGCTCGTACGCCTCGGTGCCGACCAGCAGCAGCCCGCTCGCCCCGCGTCGTTCCACCGAGTGGCGCAGTGCCCCGGCGAAGCCGCCGACCGCCTCCAGCCAGCCCGTTCCCACCAGCCGTTCCCGGAGTGCCGAAACTCTCACCGCGTCCATGCGGGCCAGGATGTCCCGCCGGTCCGCGGATTTGGCAAACTCGGCCCATGACTTCCCTCGATTCAGTGACGAACCCCGCCCACGAGGTACCGGACGTCTCGCAGTTGGTGGTCGGTGTCCTCGGCGGCACCGGCGACCAGGGGCGGGGCCTGGCCCTGCGGCTGGCCAAGTCCGGCCAGCAGGTGATCATCGGCTCCCGCGACGCGGCCCGGGCCGAGGCCTCGGCGGCCGAGCTGGGCCTCGGCGTGCGCGGCGCCGACAACGCCGCCGTCGCCCGGCAGAGCGACGTGGTGATCATCGCGGTCCCGTGGGACGGCCACGCCGCCACGCTGACCGCGCTGCGCGAGGAACTCGCCGGCAAGATCGTCGTGGACTGCGTCAACCCGCTGGGCTTCGACAAGCAGGGCGCGTACGCGCTGAAGCCGGAGGAGGGCAGCGCCGCCGAGCAGGCCGCAGTGCTGCTGCCGGACTCCCGGGTCACCGCCGCCTTCCACCACCTCTCGGCGGTGCTGCTCCAGGACGAGTCGGTGGAGAGCATCGACACCGACGTCATGGTGCTCGGCGACGACCGGGAGGCCACCGACATCGTGCGGGGCCTGGCCGGGCGGATCCCCGGGATGCGCGGCGTCTACGCGGGCCGGCTGCGCAACGCCCACCAGGTGGAGGCGCTGGTGGCCAACCTGATCTCGGTCAACCGCCGCTACAAGGCCCACGCGGGCCTGCGGATCACCGACGTCTGAGCCCCAGCCGTCGTGTCGACCTCACCCCTGGACAGCCTCCGGAGGTGAGGTCGGCGACAATGGGTCCCGGCCGCAACCCGGCCGTCCGTACCCGGTCCGAGGAGTCCGCCGCCATGCCCCGCACGTCCCTGCTCGCCCTGATCGTCGTCGTCCTCGCGCTGGTCGCCGCCGTCTTCTCGCTGACCCAGGGCCTCTGGGTGGGCCTGATCTGGCTGCCGCTGGCCGGTGTGGCCAGCAACGTGCTGTGGATGAACCGCCGCCGGGCGAAGATCGCCGAGGCCGTCGCGGCCGCCCAGCAGGACTGACCGGCTCGGCAGGACCGACCGGCCGAGACCGGGCTAGTTCGTCCAGAACCTGAACAGCTCGTGGCCGATCTGGCCGTACAGCCGGTCGACGCCGATCAGCTCCATCACGCCGTACACGGCGTCGAAGAACAGCGCGTTCACCTGGGGCTGCCAGAGCAGCGCGAACACCGCGAGCATCCCGTACGGCGCGAACGGCTCGACCGCCCGCCGGGTCTTGTACGACAGCCAGGGCTCGACGATCCCGTAGCCGTCCAGGCCCGGCACCGGCAGCAGGTTCAGCAGGGTCGCGCTCAGCTCCAGCATGCCGAGGAAGCCCAACGCCAGGGCGAGCGGCGAGACCTGGAGCTCGTAGCCGTTCCAGGACGTGGTCACCTGGGAGTCGTCCAGCCAGCCCGTGGCGACCGGGAGCAGGAGCAGCACCGCGCCGACCAGGTTGACCAGCGGCCCGGCCGCCGAGACCAGGCTGTGCTTGAGCCGCCCCTGGATGCGGTGGCGCTCGATCCAGACCGCGCCGCCGGGCAGGCCGATGCCGCCGAGCAGCACGAACACGATCGGCAGCACGAAGCTGAGCAGCGCGTTGGTGTACTTCAGCGGGTTGAGCGTGAGGTAGCCCTTGGCGCCGACGGAGATGTCGCCGCCGTGCAGCGCGGTGCGCGCGTGGGCGTACTCGTGGAGGCAGAGCGAGACCATCCAGCCCGTCACCACGAAGAGGAAGATCCCGAACCGCGTGTTGCCGTAGCCGGAGTACAGCGCCCAGCCGGAGGTGCCGAGGACGGCGAGGAGCACCCAGAACACCGGGCTGATCCGGCGGTCCTCGCTGCGGGAGCGCGGCGTGGCGGCGAAGGTCATGGCGGGCTAGCTCCGGGGTGTCCGAGGAACGCGGGTAGGGGTCGATCATGCCAGGGCGGGCCGGGGACCGGACAAGCCGCTCAGGGTGAACGTCCGGGCGCGCGGCCGCGTTCCACGGGCGCTGGAACAATGGTGCGGCCCTTCTCCCGTCGATCGACCAGAATGGTCCGGTGTACTACGGCATCCTCGGGACGACGACGGCCCACCATGACGACGGCACCCCGGTCCCCATCGGCGGCGCCCGGCTGCGGGCCCTGCTCGCCGCGCTGGCCCTGCGGCAGGGCCGACCGGTGCCGGCCGACGTCCTGGTGGACGAGGTGTGGGAGGCCGAGCCGCCGCAGGACGCCTCCGCCGCGCTCCAGACCCTGGTCGGCCGGCTGCGCCGCACCATCGGCCGGGACGAGGTCGGCTCCGGCCCGGCCGGGTACTGGCTGACCGGCCCGTCCGGCGACCTCGCCGACTTCCAGCGGCTGGCCGGTGAGGGCCGCCTGGCCCTGGACGCCGGGGAGCACTCCTCCGCCGGCGAGAAGCTGCGCGCCGCCCTGGCGCTGTGGCGCGGCCCCGCCCTGACCGACCTGCCGGACCGCACCGGCCCGGCCGCCCGGCTGGAGGCCCAGCGCGAGGAGGCCCGCCGCCACCGGATCACCGCCGACCTCGGCCTCGGCCGGGCCGCCGAGCTGGTCGCCGAACTCGCCGAGCTGTGCGAACGGCAGCCGCTGGACGAGCCGTTGCAGCTGCTGATGCTCCGGGCGCTGCACGAGAGCGGCCGGACGGCCGAGGCGCTGCGCCACTACGAGCGGACCAGGCGCGCCCTGGTCGAGGAGCTCGGCGTCGACCCCGGCCACCAACTCCGCGCCCTGTACGCCGAGTTGCTCGCCCCGAAGGCGCCGGAAGCCCCGAAGGCGCCGGAGTCCCCGAAGGCGCCCGGGACGGAGCCGGAAGCCGCCCCCCGCCCCCCGCGCCCCGGCGGCAACGTGCGCGGCCGGCTGACCAGCTTCGTCGGCCGCGAGGACGAACTCGCCACCCTGCGCGGCATACTGACGGGCCGTCGGCTGGTGACCCTGACCGGCCCCGGCGGCTCCGGCAAGACCAGCCTCTCGACCGAGGCCGGCCGCGCCGAGCAGTCCGCCGGGAGCTGGCCGGACGGCGTCTGGGTGGCCGAACTCGCCCCGCTGGAGAGCCCGGACGCGGTGCCCGCCGCCGTGGTCTCGGCGCTCGGCCTGCGCGAGATCGTGCTGCACAGCACCAGCATGGTCGCCGAGGTGATCGAGAAGCGGGCCGAGGACCCGGTGCGCCGGCTGGTCGAGCACTGCGGCCCTCGCCGGATGCTGCTCGTCCTGGACAACTGCGAGCACCTGATCCAGGCCGCCGCCGACCTCGCCGACGTCCTGCTCGCCGAGTGCCCGGGGCTGACGGTGCTGGCCACCAGCCGCGAGCCGCTGGGCGTGCCCGGCGAGACGGTGCTGCCGGTCGAGCCGCTGCCCGACCCGGTCGCGCTGCGGCTGTTCGCCGAGCGCGCCGCCACCGCCCGTCCCGGCTTCGACCCGCAGGGCGACCCGGAGGCCTGCGCCGAGATCTGCCGCCGGCTGGACGGGCTGCCGCTGGCCATCGAACTGGCCGCCGCCCGGCTGCGGGTGATGACCGCGCGCCAGATAGCCGACCGGCTGGACGGCCGGTTCGCGCTGCTCACCGCGGGTAGCCGCACCCTGCTGCCGCGCCAGCAGACCCTGCGCGCGGTGGTCGACTGGAGCTGGGAGCTGCTGGGCGAGGGGGAGCGGGCGGTGCTGCGCCGGCTCTCGGTGTTCGCGGGCGGCTGGCAGTTGGAGGACGCCGAGGCGGTCTGCGCCGACGGCGCCGAGGTGGCCCCCGGCGAGGTCGCCGACCTGCTGCTGTCGCTGGTCGACAAGTCCCTGCTGGTCGCCGACCTGGACGGGGCCAGCCTGCCGCGCTACCGGATGCTGGAGACCATCCACGAGTACGCGACCGAGCGCCTCGCCGAGGCCGCCGCCGAGCGCACCGCCACCGAGGCCCGCCACCTGGCGCACTTCCGTGCGGTGCTCGGCGTCGCCGGCCGGGACGTCCACGGCCCCCGGCAGCTGCACTGGCTGGCGGTGCTGGACCGGGAGCAGGACAACATCCGGGCCGCGCTGCGCCGGGCGGTCGACCTCGGGGACGAGCAGCAGGCGCTGGTGCTGGTCCTCGGCATGAGCTGGTACTGGTCGCTGCGCGGCTACAGCCTGGAGGCCCGCGGCTGGTACGACGCGGTCGCGGCGCTGGGCCCGGAGCCGTTCGGTCCGGACGTCCTCGCGGTGCCGCTGGAGCAGGACGTGCTGGCGTACGGCGTGCCGATGCCCGAGGGCGTGGTCGAGGAGGCCCGACGGCTGCTCGCCATGTACCGGCTGATCGGGTTGTTCGAGGGGAACCTGGAGGTCCTCGGCGACCCGGCGGCCGTCGGGATCGCCCAGCGGATGATGGACGTCTACACCCCGGGCCTGCCGCAGTCCTACCGCTTCCCGGCGATCATGCGGGTCTTCGGGGCCTTCCTGACCGGCCGGATGGAGCTGATGATCGAGCTGATGGAGGACGCGGTCCGTGGCTGCGAGGAGCACGGCAGCCCGAACGACCTGGCCTTCATCCTCCAGATCCGGGCCAAGATGATGAACGACTGGCCGGGTGGCGGGGGCCAGGGCATCCGGGACGGCGAGCGCTCGTTGGCGCTGTTCGAGGAGGCGGGCAACCTCTGGGGAGTCTCCCAGGCGCTGTCGGCCCAGGGCGAGTCGCTGTCCATGCGGGGCGAGGTCGAGGCGGCGGTCGCCGCGTACACCCGGGCGATCGAGCTGGCCGAGGAGCTGGGGGCGCTCCAGGAGGTGCCGGTCCTGCGGGTGAACCTGGGCAGCGCCCTGATCGAGCGGGACATGGCGGCCGGGGAGCGGATCATCCGCGAGACGGTGCAGGGCCTCGGCCCGTTGACCGCCGATCAGGCCACCACCGGCGCGCTGCTGTTCGGCCGGCTGACGCTGGCCGGTGTGCACGCCCAACGCGAGGAGTACGACCAGGCGTTGGCCGAGCTGGACCTGCTGGAGGGGGCCAGGTCGGGCGGTGCGGCGCCGAGCATCGTGTCCGGGATGCTCACCGCCTCCCGGGGCTGGATCGTCGCACGGGCCGACGATCCGGAGCGGGGGCTCGCCCTGCTCCGCGAGGGCCGGCGGACGCTGTTCTCGGTGACGGCGGCGTCCGGCTTCGCCGAACAGATGACGATCATGGTGGTGCCCGCCGCGGCCGGGGTCCTGCGCGCCTTCGCCCAACGGGACGGGGACTTGGAGCGGGCCCGCCAGGCGGCCGTCCTGCTCGGCGCGCACGGTGCGCTGAACGGCCCCAAGGGCGGCTACCTGGACCGCGCCGAGCGCGAGCGGGCGGCCACCGTGCTGCGGGGACTGCTGGGCGACGCCGGGTACGAGGAGGCGTACGGCACGGGCGCCGGGATGACCCAGGAGCAGACCCGGAAGCTGCTGGACGAGCTGATCGGCTGAGCGGCCGGCCGGGTGCCCGTCCCCTGATCACCCGGCCGGCCCGTCCGCCGCGCCCGGCTCGCTCAGACCCGCTTGCGGAAGCGGGCCACCGCGAGCGGGGCGAAGATCGCGGTGGCGGCCGCCGACCAGACCAGCACGACCATCACCGGATGGGCCACCGCCCCCTCGCCGTTGAGCAGCGCCCGGGAGGCGTCGGCCAGCGCGGACAGCGGGTTGACCTCGGTGAAGGACCGGAGCCAGCCCGGCATGGTGCTGGTCGGCGCGAAGATCGAGCTGCCGAACTGGAGCGGCATCAGGACCAGCATGGAGACGCCCTGCACCGCCTGGGCACTCTTCAGCGCCATGCCCAGCAGCATCGAGATCCAGACGATCGACATGCCGAACACCATCGACAGGCCGACCGCGGCGAGCAGCTCCAGCACACCGGTCTTCAGCTCGAAACCGAGGATGAAGGCGAAGGTCAGCAGGATCGTGGAGGAGACCAGGGCGCGCAGGCCCTCGGCGACGATCTTGGACAGCAGCACCGAGGCCCGCCCGATCGGCAGGGTGCGGAAACGGTCCATCACGCCGGTCTGGAAGTCGCTGTTCAGGCCGGTGCCGACGGCCAGCGCCAGTGTCATGCCGGTCTGCCCGAGCAGGCCGGGGATCATGTACTGCTTGTAGGCGTCCTGGTTCCCGCCGAACATGGCGCCGCCGAAGACGTAGACGAACAGCACGGTGAAGATGATCGGCATCAGCACGGCGTCGAACATCGACTCCGGATCGGCCTTGATCCGCATCAGGTTGCGCCGGGTCAGCGCGCCGATGTGGCGCAGGGTGCCGGTCAGGCCGATCCGGGTGTCGTCCCCCGGGGCGGGGGCGAACGTGGCGGTGGTCATGCGACGGGCTCCTTGGCGAGGCTGGGGGCGGGCACCGGGTCGGCCGCGGGCTTGCCGGTGATGGCGAGGAAGACCTCGTCCAGGCTGGGCACCTTGGTGTCGATGCCGGCGATCGCGAAGCCGCGGGTGCCGAGCGCCCCGATCACCGCGGTCAGCTGCTCGTCGCCGGTGATCGGCACCGCGAGCAGCCCGGTGTCGGCGGAGACGGTGGCGCCCGCGATGCCGATCTCCCGCAGGCAGCCGGCCATGCGCGGCAGCTCGGCCGGGTCGGCCGCGCGGACCTGGAGGATCCGGCCGCCGACCTTGGCCTTCAGCTCGGCGACGCCGCCGTTGGCGATCACCTTGCCCCGGTCGATGACGGTCAGCTCGTCGGCGAGCTGCTCCGCCTCCTCCATGTACTGGGTGGTCAGCAGCACGGTGGTGCCGTCGGCGACCATCCGCTGCACCTCGTCCCAGACCTCGTTGCGGGTGCGCGGGTCCAGGCCGGTGGTGGGCTCGTCCAGGTAGAGCACCCGGGGGCTGCCGATCATGCTGGCGGCCAGGTCCAGGCGGCGGCGCATGCCGCCGGAGTAGGTCTTGGCGATCCGCTTGGCGGCCTCGGTGAGCGAGAAGCGCTCCAGCAGCTCGGCGGCCCGGGCCTTGGCGTCCCGGCGGGAGAGGTCGAGCAGCCGGCCGATCAGGTAGAGGTTCTCGTACCCGGAGAGCAGCTCGTCGACGGAGGCGTACTGGCCGGTCAGGCCGATGGTGCGGCGCAGCTGCTTGGGCTGGCGCAGCACGTCGTAGCCGCCGACGAACGCGGTGCCGGCGTCCGGCTTGATGAGGGTGGAGAGGACGCGCACCAGGGTGGTCTTGCCGGCGCCGTTGGGGCCGAGCAGGGCGAGGACGGTGCCCTCCTCGACGGTGAGGTCGACCCCGTCGAGGGCCTTGGTGTCGCCGAAGTGCTTGACGATGCCGTGCACCTCCACCGCGTTCGCGGAGGTGGATCCCCGGTCGTTCCGGGCTGTCGCGATGCCTGTCATGCCTCCAGGCTTCCCGACCCGGCTGTCAGCCTCCTGTCACCGGCTCGGGCCCGCTGTCACGCCGCTGTCACCCTCCCCGCGGGCATGCCGGCGGCCCCGCTCCCGGTGGGGGAGCGGGGCCGTCGTGGCGGTGCCGGGGTCAGCGGAAGCTGTGCTCGGCCGCCGGGAAGGCGCCGGTGCGCACGTCTTCGGCGTACGCCCGGGCGGCGTCGCCGAGGACGGTCCGCAGGTCGGCGTACTGCTTGACGAACTTGGGCACCCGGCCGGCCGTCATGCCGGCCATGTCGGTCCAGACCAGTACCTGGGCGTCGGTGCCGGGCCCGCCGCCGATGCCGACGGTCGGGATCGCCAGCTGCTCGGTGACCTGGGCGGCCAGCTCGGCCGGGACGGCCTCCAGGACGACCGCGAAGGCGCCCGACTGCTGGACGGCCTTGGCGTCGCGGAGCAGCTGGTGCGCCCCCTCGTCGCCGCGGCCCTGGACCGGGTAGCCGCCGAGGGCGTGCACGGACTGCGGGGTGAGGCCGATGTGGGCCATCACCGGGACGCCGGCCTCGACCAGCAGCTCGATCGAGCGGGCGCTGCGCTCCCCGCCCTCCAGCTTGACCGCGCCGACCCCGGCCTCCTTCATCAGCCGGGCCGCGTTGTGCATGGCCTGCGCGGGGGACTCCTGGTACGAGCCGAACGGCAGGTCGGCGACGATCATGGCGCGCTTGGTGCCGCGGACGACGGCGGCGGAGAGCATCACCATCTGATCCATGGTCACCGGCACGGTGGTCTCGTAGCCGAGGTGGCAGTTGCCCGCCGAGTCGCCGACCAGCAGCACCGGGATGCCGGCCTCGTCGAACACGCCCGCGGTGAGGGCGTCGTAGGCGGTGAGCATCGACCACTTCTCGCCGCGCTGCTTGGCGGCGGCGAGGTCGCGCACGGTGACGCGGCGGTTGTTGACCCCGCCGTAGAGGCTGGTGGTCGACGCCTGGTTCTGGGCAGGCGAAGGCGAAGAAGCGTTCATCGAACGGACTCCTGAAGGGTTGTCGTCTCGTGGCGCCGTACGGCGTCCCCGGATCACCTCCATGCTTGCACGCCCCGGCTCCGGCGCAAAGAGGGGTGCGGTCGTCCCGGTGCGATCCGCGACACACCGGGCGTGCGGGCGGCCCGGCGCCGGGGTGCGCGGGAGGTGGTCGGCCGTCGGGCGGCCACCGGCTTTGCCTGTTGTTTACGAAACGGATTCGTCTCGTATCGTATCGGCCGCTACTCTTGCTCCGGGGGGTTACGAGACGCGTTCGGCTCGGAATTGCCCGCCAGTGCCACGCCAAACGGACGGGAACTCCAATGACCACCGCAGCCGCGCCACCTCGCGTGCCGGAAGCCATCCACCGTCGGCGCTGGGCGATCCTCGGCACCCTGCTGCTCGCCCTGCTCGTCGTCGTGCTCGACAACTCGATCCTCAACGTCGCGATGAAGACCATCGCCACCCCCGCTCCGGTCGGCCTCGGGGCCACCCAGAGCGACCTGGAATGGGCGATCAACTCCTACACCCTGGTCTTCGCCGGGCTGCTGTTCACCTCCGGCCTGCTCGGCGACCGGTTCGGCCGCAAGCGCGCGCTGCTGGCCGGCATGGTGGTCTTCGGCCTCGCCTCGCTGCTGTCCGCGCTGGCCGCCTCGCCCGGTGAACTCATCGGCTACCGCGCCCTGATGGGCGTCGGCGGCGCGCTCGTGATGCCCGCCACGCTGGCGATCATCATGAACGTCTTCGAGCGCTCCGAGCAGCCCAAGGCGATCGGGATCTGGGCCGGCGCGGTCGGCCTGGCGATCGCCGTCGGCCCGATCACCGGCGGCCTGCTGATCGAGCACTTCTGGTGGGGCTCGGTCTTCCTGGTCAACGTCCCGATCGTGGTCGTCGCGGTGATAGCCATGGTGATCCTGGTCCCCGAGTCCAAGGACCCCAACCCGGGCCGGATGGACCCGATCGGCGTGCTGCTGTCGATCATCGGCCTGGTCGCGCTGATCTACGGCATCATCAAGGGCGGCGAGCTGGCCGACTTCACCGCGGTCGAGGCCTGGGCGCCGACCCTGGTCGGGGTGCTCGCGCTGGTCGCCTTCGTCGTGTTCGAGCGCCGCACCGCGTTCCCCGCCCTGGACGTCACCTGGTTCCGCAACCGGGTGTTCAGCGCCTCCGTGGTGGTCGTCGGCGTGGTCTTCTTCGCGCTGATGGGCGTCTCCTTCTTCGGCGTCTTCTACGTGCAGAGCGTGCGCGGCTACAGCGCCCTCCAGGCCGGTGTGCTGATGCTGCCGCTGGCCGCCGCCCAGCTGGTGTTCGCCCCGCGGGCCCGGCTGGTGGTCGACCGCTTCGGCGTCGCCGCCACCGCCGCCGGCGGCATGCTGCTGGTGGCGCTCGGCTTCGTCGGCTACGTGCTGCTGACCGCCACCACGACGATCTGGGCGCTGGTCGTGATCGGCCTGGTGATGGGCGCCGGCATGGCGCACGTGATGCCGCCGGTCACCGTCGCGATCATGGGCTCGCTGCCCCGCGAGAAGGCCGGCGCCGGCTCGGCCGTCAACAACACCTTCCGCCAGGTCGGCGGCTCGCTCGGGATCGCGGTGCTCGGCGCGGTGCTCTCCACCGTCTACCGCGACGGCATGTCCGACACCCTGAGCCACCTGCCCGAGCCCCTGCGCGCCAAAGCCGGCGAGTCGCTGGAGGCCACCCTGGCGATCGCCGACCGCGTCCCCGGCGGCGAGGCGCTGATCGGACCGGCGAACGACTCCTTCGTCCACGCCATGCACGTGGTGGCCGGGCTCTCGGTGGGCGTCTCGCTGATCGGCGTCGCCGTCGCCTGGTTCCTGCTGCCGCGCCGCTCGGCCGCCCCCGCGGCCCCGGCCGGCCCGGCTCCCGAGCAGCAGGGCCGGGACCGCCAGGCCGCGGCCGCGGACGCCTGACCTGCGGGACCGACCGTACGACTGCGTCACAATGGCCCTGTCGCCCGGGTGCGCCCCGGGCGGCAGGGCCTCGGCCCGTCGGGACGGCACCGCCCGCCCGGCGGTCCGCCCACCGAGACGGGACGGCGCCCCTGCGCCCAGGGACAGCGAGGGAGAACAGCGGGGATGAACACGGACACCCCGGCCGCCGACACCGGACAGCCCTGCGCCGCGGTACGCCGCGGCAGACCGCGCAGCGAGGCCGCCGAGCAGGCCATCTTCACCGCGGTCGTGGACCTGATGTCGGCCGGCACCGCGATGTCCGAGCTCACCATCGAGGGCATCGCCGCCGCGGCCGGCGTCGGCAAGGCCACCATCTACCGGCGCTGGCCCAACAAGGAGGCCCTGCTGGTCGACGTGGTCGGCAAGCTGGAGGCCCCGATGCCGGAACCGACCGGCCAGGGCGCCCGGGCCGACCTGATCGCGACGATCGACCACATGCGCCGGCGCGGCCTGGCCAAACGCACCCGCTGGGTGCTCAAAGCCGCCCTCGGGCAGCTGCACACCCTGCCCGAGCTGCACAACGCGTACCGCGAACGGGTGATCAAGCCGCGCCGGGAGGCCGCGCTGGACGTGGTCCGACGGGCGGTGGCGGAGGGCGTGCTCCGCGACGACCTCGACGTCGACCTGCTCGGCGACCTCCTGATGGGCCCGATCCTCTACCGCAGCATCCTCTGGGACGACTCCGACCTGGAGGACCCGGAGCTGGCCCGCACCATGGTCGACTCGCTGCTCGGCGGGCTCGCGCCGCGCTGATCCCCGCCGCGCTGATCCGCGCCCCCGACGTGGCCTCGCTCACCAAAGCGGGCCACGCCGGAACCTGCTCAGGGAGCCCGACGTCTGTCCCGGCATAGGCTGAGCCGGGTATCCGACCACTCCGGCACCGGCCCGGTACGTGCCCGCACCGCGCGGGCAGGGCACCGGATCGGCGACGGCACGAGCGACGGGAGCCAGGGCATGGCGCAGGCGGACAGGACCGAGCGGATCGCGGCCCCCGGGGGCGCCGACGACGGCTCGGCCCCCGCGGCGCGGCGCGCCGGCTTCCTCGGCCTGCGCCACTGGGGCCGGGACGCCCGCGGCAGCAGCACCTGGCGGCGCGGCCTGGTGATCGCCCTGCTGGCCGTGCTCACCGCCGGGCTGCTCGCCTTCCACGCCGAGGTGCCCAACAGCGTCGGCAACCTCGGCAGCCTGCTGGAGACCATGCTGCCCTGGCTGGGCCTGGCCGTCCCGGTGCTGCTGGTGCCCGCGCTGCTGCGCCGCTCCGCCACCGCGCTGCTGGCCCTGCTGCTGCCCGTCGTGCTCTGGGCCAACCTGTTCGGCGGCCTGCTGTCCGACAAGAGCGGTGGCAAGGGGGACTGGGCGGTGGTCAGCCACAACGTGGCCGCCGCCAACACCGACGTGCCCGGCACCATCCGCACCCTGGTGGACTCCGGCGCCCAGATCGTCGCCCTCCAGGAACTGGCCGGCAAGCACCTGCGCGCGTACGAGAGCGGGCTCGCCGGGGCCTACCCGTACCACACCGTGGAGGGCACGGTCGGGCTCTGGTCGAAGTACCCGATCGGCGAGGCCTCCCCGGTGGACCTCAAGATGGGTTGGACCAGGGCCTTCCGCGCCGAGGTCACCACCCCGCAGGGCCCCCTCGCGGTGTACGTGGCCCACCTGCCCTCGGTGCGGCTGAAGGCCGAGGGCGGCTTCACCGTCAACCAGCGGGACGTCAGCGCCCAGGCGCTCGGCGACGCCATCGAGGGCGAGTCACTGAAGAAGGTCCTGCTGCTCGGCGACCTCAACGGCACCATGAACGACCGCAGCCTGGCGCCGATCACCTCGCAGATGCGCTCGGCCCAGGGCGCCGCCGGGGACGGCTTCGGCTTCAGCTGGCCGGCCGCGTTCCCGATGGCCAGGATCGACCAGATCATGAGCAAGGGCGGGCTGGCTCCGGTCGACTCCCGCACCCTGCCCCGGGACGGCAGCGACCACCTCCCGGTGACCGCCGGCTTCCGGTACAACTAGCCGACTACCGGTACGACTAGCCGCGCCGCCAGCGGTTGGTGATCGGCAGGCGGCGGTCCCGGCCGAAGTTCTTGGCCGAGATCTTCGGGCCCGGCGGGTACTGGCGCCGCTTGTACTCGGCGGTGTCGACCAGCCGGACCACCCGGTCCACCACGGCCGGGTCGAAGCCGGCCGCCACGATCGCGTCCCGGCCCTCGTCCTCCTCGATGTAGAGGCCCAGCACGGTGTCCAGCAGGTCGTAGTCGGGCAGCGAGTCGGTGTCCACCTGGTCCGGCCGCAGTTCGGCGGACGGCGGCTTGGTGAGGGTGTGCTCCGGGATCGGCGGCACCTCGCCGCGCCGCTCGGCCTCCTCGTTGCGCCACCGGGCCAGCCGGAAGACCAGCGACTTGTAGACGTCCTTGATCGGCCCGAAGGCGCCCACCGAGTCGCCGTACAGGGTCGAGTAGCCGACCGCCAGCTCGCTCTTGTTGCCGGGCGCGAGCACCAGGTGCCCCTCCTGGTTGGAGATCGCCATCAGCAGGGTGCCACGCAGCCGGGACTGGAGGTTCTCCTCGGCCAGGCCGGTCAGCTCGGTCGCGGCCAGGTAGGCGTCGAACATCGGGGCGATGGAGACGGTCCGGAAGCGCAGCCCGGTGCGGCGGGCCAGTTCGGCCGCGTCGTCCCGGGAGTGCCGGGAGGAGTAGCGGCTGGGCATCGAGACGCAGTGGACGTTCCGCGCGCCGACCGCGTCCAGCGCGATCGCCGCCACCAGCGCCGAGTCGATGCCGCCGGAGAGGCCGATCAGCACCGACGCGAAGCCGTTCTTGGTGACGTACGCCCGGGTGCCGGAGACCAGCGCGGCCCAGATCTCCGCCTCGTCCGACACCCGCGGCGCCACCTCGGCGGTGAGCCTCTCGGCGGGCGCGGGGGCGGGCCCGTCGTCCAGGTCGGTGCGGACCAGGTGCAGCCCGTCGCTCAGCAGCAGGCCGTCGGTGTGGTCGCCGTCCGCAGCCGGGAGGTCGAGGTCCAGCACCATCAGGTGCTCCTCGAACTGCGGTGCGCGGGCGAGGACTCGGCCGTCCGGGTCGACCACGATCGAGTCCCCGTCGAAGACCAGCTCGTCCTGGCCGCCGACCATGTTGACGTACGCCAGGGCGCAGCCCGCCTCGGCCGCCCGGCGCCGCACCAGCTCCAGCCGCTGGTCGTCCTTGTTCCGCTCGTACGGGGAGCCGTTGATCACCAGCAGCAGCCCGGCGCCGGCCTCGCGGGCCGCGGTGACCCGGCCGCCGTCCTGCCAGATGTCCTCGCAGATCGCCAGCGCGACGTCCACCCCGCGCACCCGCAGCACCGGCAGCTGGTCGCCCGGGACGAACCAGCGGAACTCGTCGAACACGCCGTAGTTGGGCAGGTGGTGCTTGGCGAAGCGGGTCGCCACCCGGCCGCGGTGCAGCACCGCGGCGCAGTTCTGGGGGGAGCCGGCCGGGTGGTTGAAGCGCCGCGAGGCGTGCTCGGAGCGTCCCAGGTAGCCGACCACCACCGGGACCTCGCCCAGCCCGTCCGCGGCCAGCCGGGCGGCCAGTTCGACCAGCGCGGCCCGGGAGGCCTCGACGAAGGAGCGGCGCAGCGCGAGGTCCTCCACCGGGTACCCGGTGAGGGCCATCTCGGGGAACGCGACCAGCTGGGCGCCGGCCGCCGCGGCCTGGCGGGTCCGGCGCACCACCTCGTCGCCGTTGCGGGCGAGGTCGCCTACCCAGGGGTCGATCTGGCACAGGGCGAGACGGAGAACGGGCATACTCCGAGTCTAATCGTCCAACTGACGAGATGTGCGGGGCGGAAGCGGGCGAACGGGATCCCGCGCTGCCGTGGCGGGCGGAGATCGGCCATGATGGGGGGCAATCGCTTGACGAGGTCTTTCCCTGGCCTCCGCCGCGTAACACGAGCGTAAAGATCAGAGGTGAGACTGTCCCCATGGGCAAGCAGCAGCAGTTCGTGCTTCGGACGCTCGAAGAGCGTGACATCCGGTTCGTCCGCCTGTGGTTCACCGATGTGCTCGGGTTCCTGAAGTCGGTGGCCGTGGCGCCGGCCGAACTGGAGCAGGCCTTCGAGGAGGGCATCGGTTTCGACGGCTCCGCGATCGAGGGCTTCGCCCGGGTGTACGAGTCCGACATGATCGCCAAGCCGGACCCGACCACCTTCCAGATCCTGCCGTGGCGCTCGGAGACCCCGGGCACCGCCCGGATGTTCTGCGACATCCTGATGCCGGACGGCTCACCCTCCTACGCCGACCCCCGGTTCGTTCTCAAGCGAACTTTGGAGAAGGCTTCGGAACAGGGCTTCACGTTCTACACCCATCCCGAGATCGAGTTCTTCCTGCTGAAGAACCTGCCCGGCGACGGCACCCCGCCGATCCCCGCCGACCAGTCCGGCTACTTCGACCACACCCCGCGCGGGGTGGGCCACGACTTCCGCCGACAGGCGATCACCATGCTGGAGTCGATGGGCATCTCGGTCGAGTTCTCGCACCACGAGGGCGCCCCGGGCCAGCAGGAGATCGACCTGCGCTACGCCGACGCGCTGTCCACCGCCGACAACATCATGACCTTCCGCCTGGTCATGAAGGAGGTCGCGCTGGAGCAGGGCGTGCACGCGAGCTTCATGCCCAAGCCGTTCTCGGAGCACCCGGGCAGCGGCATGCACACCCACGTCTCGCTGTTCGAGGGCGACCGCAACGCCTTCCACGAGTCCGGCGCCGAGTACCAGCTCTCCAAGGTCGGCCGGTCCTTCATCGCCGGCCTGCTGAAGCACGCCGCCGAGACCGCCGCCGTCACCAACCAGTGGGTGAACTCGTACAAGCGCATCTGGGGCGGCTCCCAGCGCACCGCGGGCGCCGGCGGCGAGGCGCCGTCGTACATCTGCTGGGGCCACAACAACCGCTCGGCGCTGATCCGGGTGCCGATGTACAAGCCGGGCAAGCAGGGCTCCACCCGGATCGAGATCCGCTCGCTGGACACCGGCTGCAACCCGTACCTCGCCTACGCGGTGACCCTCGCGGCCGGCCTCAAGGGCATCCAGGAGGGCTACGAGCTGCCGCCCGGCGCCGACGACGACGTGTGGGCGCTGACCGACTCCGAGCGCCGCGCCCTCGGCATCCAGCCGATGCCGCAGAACCTCGGCGAGGCCATCGACCTGATGCAGCGCAGCGAGCTGGTCGCCGAGACCCTCGGCGAGCACGTCTTCGATTTCTTCCTGCGCAACAAGCACAAGGAGTGGGAGGAGTACCGCTCCGAGGTGACGCCCTTCGAACTGCGGAAGAACCTCCAGGTGCTCTGACCGTTTGTCAACCGGGGTGGGCCGTGCGGGCGGTGTGGCCGCTGTACACCACGCACGTTAATCCGTTGGGCCAATGAGGTTACTCTGCCGCGCTGCGAGCCGTGGCGGCGTGACGAAGAGGCGTATTCAGAAGATCCGTTTTGCGGATCATCCTGGAGTGTCATGCGTACTCGAATCACCACCCTGGCCCTGTCCGGACTGACGTCGGCCGCCCTCGTGTGGGGTGCCGGCTCCGCGGCCTACGCCACGCCCTCCACCGACCACCACACAGCCGCCGCACCGGCGGCGGCCCAGGGTGAATGGGTCGACGGGCTCCTCCGTCTGGCCGCGGAGGGCAGCGGCACCACCACCACCCGGAACTCCCTGCCGTCCAAGCTGGTGTTCCGTCAGTCCTACGGGACGGACGGCGCCAAGGCCCCCACGGCCGGCGCGCCCGCGGCGATGGCCCAGGCTCCGGCCCAGGCTCCGGCCAAGGCCCCGGCCCAGGCTCCGGCGCAGGCCCCCGCCAAGGCACCCGCCGCCGCTCCGGCGCCGGCTGCCGCTCCGGCGCCGGCTGCCGCTCCGGCCGTGGCGCACGCCCCGGCCGCCGCCGCGCACGCTCCGGCCGCCGACCCGGCACCGGCCGCGCCGGCGCCCGCCGCCCAGCCGCCCGCGGCCCAGGCCCCGGCCGCCGACCCGGCTGCCGAGCCGGCCGAGGACGGAGCCGAGGAGGACGAGGAGTACGGCGAGGACGACGGCGAGCGCGGTCGGATCTTCGGCGGCTCGTCGACGTCGGGCTTCCTCGACGACCTGGCCGAGCTGGAGCAGATGTCGTCCTCCCTCGGCAAGCACTGCCACCACCACCCCGAGTGCCCCCCCGGTGGCGGGCACGGGGGCCCCGGCCACGGCGGTGGCGGTAACGGGGGCGGCGGCAACGGCGGCGGTGGCGGGAACGGCGGTGGCGGCGGCAACGGTGGCGGCGGTGGCAACGGCGGTGGCGGCGGCAACGGCGGCAGCGGCGGCAACCAGTCCGAGAGCCAGAGCCAGAACCAGAACCAGAACGTCAACGTGACGGTCAACGTCCAGAACACCATCTACAACAACATCGACAACAGCGCCAACAACAGCGCCAGCGCCAACGCGAACAACTCCTCGGAGAACAACGCGACCAACAGCCAGTCGGCCTCGCAGACCAACAACTTCTCCAACTCCAACTCGAACTCCAACAACAACACGAACAACAACGCCAAGTACGGGTCGCACCACCAGGGCGGCCAGGGTGGCGGAGGCCACGAGGGCGGTGGCGGCCACGAGGGCGGTGGCGGCCACGAGGGTGGCGGCGGCCACGAGGGCGGTCCCGGGGAGGAGCACCACCACGGGCACCACGGCGAGCTGGCCGAGACCGGCAGCGAGACCTCGCCCGCCATGCTCGGCCTCTCGGCGGCGTTCCTCGCGGCGGGTGCGGCGGCCATGCGGATCGGCCGGCGTCGCGCCTGACCGGTGCCGGTGAAGTGACCAAGTGACGGACGGGCGGTGCGCACCGAGCGCACCGCCCGTCCGTCGTGTGCCGGGGGGCGGCTCAGCGCAGTTCGGCGGGCGGCGTACGGTCCTGGTCCATCGGCTCCTCCCGGACCAGGCTGCCCCAGACGGCCATCCGGTACAGCGAGGTGTAGACCGGGGTGCAGGTCGTCAGGGTGATGTAGCGGCCCGGCCCGCCGTACGGGGAGCCGACCGGCACCGGGGCGATCACGCCGATGTCGTCCTTGGCGGTCTCCGGCAGGGTGGCGTCGACCCGGTAGACGTACCAGCGGTCCCGGGTCTCCACGACCAGCGGGTCGCCCGGCTTCAGCCGGTCCAGGTCGTGGAACTTGGCGCCGTGCCCGTCGCGGTGGGCGGCCAGGGCGAAGTTGCCCCGGGCCTCCCAGGGCATGGCCGCGCGGTACGGCGTCGTGTAGGCACCGGCCACGCCGTCCGCGAGGGTGTCGTTGTCGGCGCCGACCTTGATCAGCACCTGGTAGCCGGCGCCCAGGGCCGGGGCGTGGAGGAAGCCGACGGCCTCGCCCGGGTCGAACGGGGGCGGTGCGGCGGCGGACGGTGGGGCCGTCGGGGCCGACCAGGAGTGGCGCAGCCGTTCGGCGGAGAGGCCCGCGTGCCGGTCGGCCACCAGGTTCGTCCACCACAGCGAGTGGACGATCAGCAGGGCGAGCAGCACGCCGACGGTGAACAGCAGGTCGCCGAACACGCCGATCGCGGGCCGCAGGAGGCTTCGGCGCGGGGCTCTCGGCTCGGCAGGGTACGCGGTCGCCATGGGTGGTCCCTTCGGGCGGGAGTGCGGGGGAGAGCCGCGGACGGCGGGGCCCGGCACGGAACCGCCCCGGCGGGCGTCCGGCAGCCCTGGGTACTCCACCGCGCCGTCGAGCCGGCGGGCAAGCCGACACGCCACGCCGCGCCGGGGCGGTGCTCCGCAGGGCACGGCGGGGCGGGCGGCGGGCGCGTAATCTGCTAGCGGGGACGGACGGAGGGGCCATGGCGGTGGAGGAGCAGCGGGCCGGGAGCCGGGTCAGCAGGCCGGAGAACCGGCTGGTCCGGCGCGGGTTCACCGATCCCGCGCGGGCGGTGCGGCTGTTGGAGGGCCCCGGGCTGGAGGGCCTGGCCGACGATCCCCTGCTGCTGGACGCGCTCGGCGCCACCGCCGACCCCGACCTCGCGCTGCTCGGCCTGGCCCGGCTGCTGGAGGCCGCCGACCCGGCCGACCGGCACACCCTGCGCGACACCCTCACCACGTCCAAGCCGCTGCGCGACCGGCTGCTCGGCGTGCTCGGCGTCTCCACCGCGCTCGGCGACCACCTGGCCCGGCACCCGCACGACTGGCACGTGCTGGTCACCTTCGAGCTGCGCGACATGCACCCCGGCCCGGAGGACTTCCGCCGGGCCCTCGCCGAAGGCCTCCGGGACGGCGACCTCAGCCCGGCGAACGCGCTGCGCGTCGCCTACCGCCGCTGCCTGCTCGCCATCGCCGCCCGCGACCTCACCGGCACCACCGACCTCGCGCAGACCGCCGCCGAACTCGCCGACCTGGCCGGCGCCACCCTCCAGACCGCCCTGGACCTCGCCGCCGAGCAGGACCCGCAGGCCGCCGCGGCCTGCCGGCTCGCGGTGATCGGCATGGGCAAGTGCGGCGGCCGCGAACTCAACTACGTCTCGGACGTGGACGTGGTCTTCGTCGCCGAGCCGCGCGAGGGCGTGGCGGAGCAGGAGGCGATCAAGGCCGCCACCCGGCTGGCCGCCGCCCTCACCCGGCTGTGCGCCGACACCACCGGCGAGGGCACCATCTGGCCGGTGGACGCCAACCTGCGCCCCGAGGGCCGCAACGGCCCGCTGGTGCGCACCCTGGCCAGCCACCTCGCCTACTACCAGCGCTGGGCCAAGACCTGGGAGTTCCAGGCGCTGCTCAAGGCCCGCCCGGTCGCCGGGGACGCCGAGCTGGGCGCCGCGTACGTCGAGGCGCTCGCCCCGATGGTCTGGCAGGCCGCCGCCCGGGACAACTTCGTCGCCGACGTCCAGCAGATGCGCCGCCGGGTGATCGACTCCATCCCGGCCACCGAGCTGGACCGCCAGCTCAAGCTCGGCCCGGGCGGGCTGCGCGACGTAGAGTTCTCCGTCCAGCTGCTCCAGCTGGTGCACGGCCGCACCGACCCGGCGCTGCGCAGCGGCAACACCCTGGAGGCGCTGGCCGCGCTCTCCCGGGGCGGGTACGTGGGCCGGGCGGACGCCGTCTCGCTGGACACCGCGTACCGCTTCCTGCGCTCGCTGGAGCACCGCATCCAGCTGTACCGGCTGCGCCGCACCCATCTGATGCCCACCGCCGCGGAGGACCTGCGCCGACTGGCCCGCTCACTGGCCGCGCTGATCAACGACGACACCCGGGCCGACCCGATGGCCGCGCTGCAACGCGAGTGGAAGCGGCACGCGATGGAGGTCCGGCGGCTGCACGAGAAGCTGTTCTACCGGCCGCTGCTCGACGCCGTCGCCGAACTGCCTCCGGGCGCGACCGGGTTGACCCCGGACGCGGCCCGGGCCCGGCTGGAGGCGCTCGGCTACGCGGACCCGGCGGCCGCGCTGCGGCACATCAGCGCGCTCGCCTCCGGGGTGAGCCGCAAGGCCGCCATCCAGCGCACCCTGCTGCCGGTGCTGCTCGGCTGGTTCGCCGAGTCCGCCGACCCGGACGCCGGGCTGCTCAACTTCCGCCAGGTCTCCGACGCGCTCGGCCGCACCCCCTGGTACCTGCGGCTGCTGCGGGACGAGAGCGCCGCCGCCGAGCAGCTGGCCCGGGTGCTGTCGGCCGGCCGGCTCGCCCCCGACCTGCTGCTGCGCGCCCCCGAGGCGGTGGCCATGCTGGGCGACCCGCAGGGCCTGGAACCGCGTGGCCGGGCCGCCCTGGAGGGGGAGATACTGGCCGCGGTCGGCCGGGCCGGGTCCGCCGCCGCCGCCGTGGCGGCCGCCCGTTCGGTGCGCCGCCGGGAGCTGTTCCGTACGGCCGCCGCGGACGTGCTCGGCCGGCTCGGGGAGTGCCCGGCCGAGGCGCTGGACACCGCGGGGGAGGCGCTCACCGCGCTGAACGCCGCCACCTTGCAGGGCGCGCTGCGCGCCTGCGTCGCCGGGTGGGAGGCCGAGCACGGGGACCTGCCGACCCGGATCGCGGTGATCGCGATGGGCCGCTTCGGCGGCCACGAGCTGGGCTACGGCTCGGACGCCGACGTGCTCTTCGTCCACGAGCCGCTGCTCGGCTCGCTGGAGGAGGAGGCCGCCCGGGCCGCCCAGGCGGTCTGCAACGAGCTGCGCACCCTGCTGGGCGCGCCCTCCACCGAGCCGCCGCTGCTGGTCGACGCGGACCTGCGGCCCGAGGGGCGCAGCGGTCCGCTGGCGCGCACCCTCGCCTCGTACGCGGCGTACTACCGGCGTTGGTCGCACGCCTGGGAGAGCCAGGCGCTGCTGCGGGCCGAGCCGGTGGCCGGGGACGAGGAGCTGGGCACCCGGTTCCGGCAGCTGATCGACCCGCTGCGCTACCCGGGCGACGGGGTGCCGGAGCGGGACCTGGTGGAGATCCGCCGGATCAAGGCGCGGATCGAGGCCGAGCGGCTGCCGCGCGGGGCGGATCCGACCACCCACACCAAGATCGGCCGGGGTGGGCTGGCGGACGTGGAGTGGACGGTGCAGCTGCTCCAGCTGCGGCACGGGCACGAGGTGCCGGCCCTGCGCACCACCCGGACCAGGGCGGCGCTGGCCGCCGCCGTGGAGGGCGGGCTGGTGTGCGCGGAGGACGCCGAGGTGCTGGACACGGCCTGGGTGCTGGCCTCCCGGGTGCGGGCGGCGGTGATGCTGGTGCGCGGGCGGCCGGGGGACAGCTTCCCGGGGGAGGCCCGGGAGTTGGCCGGGGTGGCCCGCTACCTGGGGTACGGCTCCGGGCACAGCGGTGAGCTGCTGGACGACTACCGGCGCGCCACCCGGCGGGCCCGGGCGGTGGTGGACCGGCTGTTCTACGGCTACGAGTGAGCGGATACGCGAAAGGGGCCCCCGCCCGGGGCCCCTTCCTGCTGACGGCTAGCGGCGTACGGTGCTGACCGCGGGCTCGCTCCACTGCTCCGGGACGGTGATCGGCCGCTCGGCCGCCGTCTCCCGGGCGGGCACCCTGGGCAGTCGGTAGACCCACTCGTGGTAGAGCCAGCGGGCGGCGAGGAAGCCCACCGCCAGGCAGAGCAGGCCGCCGACGGCGTCCATCCAGAAGTGGTTGGCGGTGGAGACGATCACCACCAGGGTGGCCGCCGGGTACAGCAGGCCGAGCACCCGGACCCAGGTGCGGCGGGCCAGGAAGAAGATCGCCAGGCCGCACCACGTCGACCAGCCGATGTGCATCGAGGGCATCGCCGCGTACTGGTTGGAGACGTGCGCGGCGGGGCCGGAGGCCATCGAGCCCCAGGTGCCGTGGACCTTCACGGTGTCGATGAAGCCGCCGTCGGTCATCAGCCGGGGCGGGGCCAGCGGGAAGAAGTAGAAGCCGACCAGGGCGATGCCGGTGGTGACGAACAGCACCGTGCGGGCCGCGACGTAGCGACCGGGGTGGCTGCGGTAGAGCCAGACCAGCACGCCGATCGTGACGACGAAGTGCAGGGTCGCGTAGTAGTAGTTCATCCCCGTGATGAGCCAGCCGACGCTGTCCACCGCGTGGTTGATCGAGCGCTCGACGGCGATGCCGAGGTGGTGCTCCAGCTTCCAGATCCAGCTCGCGTGCTTCTGGGCTATCGCCTCCTGTTCCGGAACGGCGTTCCGGACGAGCGAGTAGAGCCAGTAGCTGATCCCGATGAGGGCCAGTTCGAACCAGATCCGCGGCCGGGCCGGCGACCGGCGCTGGGCGCGGACGCGGCCGCGCAGGGCGGCGGTACGGGTCTGGGCGGCACGGGTGGCTCCATCGGGCGGGTGGCCGGGGAGGGCCGTCGCTGCGTCGGAACCGCCACCACTGGCCGCGTCGGCGCGCCGTGCGTCGCCACGCTGGATCTCGGTCGGTTCCCCCATGGACGGAAAGTCTGCCAGACCGCTCGTAGCCGTCTGCTCATCCTCCGGAAGTGGATTCTTCACCGGCTGTCCCCCTTGAGGGCTACGGGCCGGCTCCCACCGGGGTAGGGGGTGCGCTGGGGTTCGGTTCGTACCGGTGGGACGGACATACGTCCCATTGTCACGCCCGTCGCTCCGACGGAGTAATCGGGGTGGTCGGGGACGGCCGGTGGCGGCTCGGGGCCGCGCGCCCACCTGGAACTTCCCAGTGCAGAACGGTTTCTGCATCTTGCTGAAACATATTGCAGGCCGCTAGCTTCCTGGGAAATCGATCGCCCCTTCCCCTAAGGGAGCCCCTCAGTGGCCGACGCCCCGCTCCGCCCGCTACGGAGCAGATCTCGCCGCAGACCGCCAGGCCGGACCTCCGTCCTGCTGGCCGCCGCGCTGACCGCCGCCACCCTCGGCAGCGCCCCCGCGGCCTTCGCCGCCGCGCCGCCGGCCCCGCCTTCGGACGCCGCGCTGGCGGCCACCGCCGGGCGGCACGACCTCAGCCGCGAGCAGTTCTACTTCGTGCTGCCCGACCGCTTCGCCAACGGCGACACCGCCAACGACACCGGAGGCATCGCCGGCGGCCGCCTGGAGAACGGCTTCGACCCCGCCGACAAGGGCTTCTACCACGGCGGCGACCTGGCCGGACTGATCCAGCGGCTCGACTACATCCAGGACCTCGGCACCACCGCGATCTGGATGGCGCCGATCTTCAAGAACAAGCCCGTCCAGGGCAGCGGAGCCGACGCCTCGGCCGGCTACCACGGCTACTGGATCACCGACTTCACCCAGGTCGACCCGCACTTCGGCACCAACGAGCAGCTCAAGGAGCTGATAGCCAAGGCGCACGCCCGCGGGATCAAGGTCTTCTTCGACGTCATCACCAACCACACCGCCGACGTCATCGACTACGCCGAGAAGCAGTACGGCTACCGCTCGACCGGCGCCTACCCGACGCTGGACGCGGACGGGAACCCGGTGGACGAGACCGCCGTCGCCGACGCGGGTGCCTCCTGGCCGAAGATCACCAAGGACTCGTTCCCCTACACCCCGGTCTTCCGCGGCCCGGCCGACGCCACCGCCAAGACCCCGTCCTGGCTCAACGACCCGGCGCTGTACCACAACCGGGGCGACTCGACCTTCGTCGGCGAGTCCGCCACCGAGGGCGACTTCAGCGGCCTGGACGACCTCGACACCCAGAACCCCAAGGTGGTGAAGGGCTTCGAGAAGGTCTACCAGCAGTGGGTCAAGGACGCCGGCGTGGACGGCTTCCGGATCGACACCGTCAAGCACGTCGACATGGCGTTCTGGCAGCAGTGGGCGCCCGCGCTCAAGGACTTCGCCGCCAAGCAGGGCAACAAGAAGTTCTTCATGTTCGGCGAGGTCTACTCCGGCGACCCGGCGGTCACCTCGCCGTACGTCACCAAGGGCAAGCTCCAGGCCACCCTGGACTTCCCGTTCCAGGGCGCGGCCCGCTCCTACGTCTCGCAGGGCGGCTCGGCGCGCAACCTCGCCGACGTCTACGCCCAGGACTACCGCTACACCAGCGCCGACACCGACGCGTACGAGCTGCCGACCTTCCTCGGCAACCACGACATGGGCCGCTTCGGCTCCTTCCTGGCGGCCGACAACCCGGGCGCCGACGACGCGACCCTGCTGAAGAAGGACCGGCTCGGCAACGAGCTCCAGTTCCTCACCCGCGGCCAGCCCGTCGTCTACTACGGCGACGAGCAGGGCTTCACCGGCGCGGGCGGCGACAAGGACGCCCGGCAGGACATGTTCGCCTCGAAGACGGCCTCGTACAACGAGGACCGGGTGCTCGGCGGCCCCTCCGGCCCGGCCGACCGGTACGGACAGGGCGGCGAGCTCTACCAGGGCATCGCCGGGCTGGCCAAACTGCGCCGGGACAACCCGGCGCTGGCCGACGGCGCCCAGATCGAGCGGTACGCCGCCGACGGCGCGGGCGTCTACGCCTTCTCCCGGATCGACGCCGGGCAGCAGGTCGAGTACCTGGTGGCGGTCAACAACGCCGCCGAGCCGAAGACCGTCACGCTGGACACCTTCTCGGCGGGGATGGGCTTCGACCGGATCTACCCGGCGGCGGGCGCGCGGCTCACCAGCGGCACCGACCGCAAGGTGACGGTCACCGTGCCGGCGCTCTCCTCGGTGGTGTTCAAGGCGAACGGCAAGCTCGCGGCCGTCGGTGCGGCGCCGCAGCTCTCGGTGCGGCCGCCGGCGGACGGCTCGACCGGGCTGGTCACCGTCGGCGCCCACGTCGACGGCGGCGGCTTCGACCAGGTCGGCTTCGCCGCCCAGATCGGCAACGGGCCCTGGCAGACGCTGGGGACGGCCGACACCGGGGCGTCCGGCTCCGACGGCCAAAGGCTCTTCGCCGTGACGCAGGACCTCGGCGCCGTCGCCCCCGGCACGGTCGTCCGCTACAAGGCCGTGGTGCGGGACTCCAGCGGCCACCTGCGCTCCGCCGCCGCGAGCTTCACCACCGGCACCCCCGCGCCCAAGCCGGCCCCCACCGCGGGCTCCCGCCCGTACGCGGTCGTCCACTACAACCGGCCGGACGGCGACTACGACGGCTGGAACCTCTACGCCTGGGGCGACCTCGCCGACGGCGAGGCCACCCCGTGGCCGGCCGGGCACCCCTTCACCGGGCGGGACGCGTACGGCGCCTTCGCGTACGTGAAGCTCAAGCCCGGCGCCTCGGACGTCGGGTTCATCGTGGAGAAGGACGGCGCCAAGGATGTCGACGCCGACCGGCACATCGAGGTCGGCAGCACCGGCGAGGTGTGGCTCAAGCAGGGCGACCCGGCGGTGCGCACCGCCGACCCCGGCCCGCCCGACACCCAGCCGGCGAACACCGCCGTCATCCACTACAACCGGGCCGACGGCGACTACGACGGCTGGGGCCTGCACGACTGGACCGGCGCCGCCACCCCCACCGACTGGGGCAAGCCGCTGACGCCGGCGCGCCGCGACGCCTTCGGCGCCGTCTTCGAGGTGCCGCTGGCCCCCGGCGCGACCAGCCTCAGCTACATCCTGCACAAGGGCAACGACAAGGACCTGCCCGGCGACCAGTCGCTGGACTTCGCCGTCAACGGCAAGGAGGTCTGGATCCTCGGCGGCCGCGAGGGCTACCTGCTGCCCCAGAACCAGGCCGCCTCCTCGCAGGTGGACCTCACCGGCGCCAAGGCCCAGTGGATCGACGCGAAGACCGTCGTCGTCCCGGCGAACTACGGCGCGGGTGACGACGCCCTGGCCGGCGGCACCAGCGCCCAGCTGGTGTACGACCCGGAGGGCGGCATCCGGGCCGACCGGGGCGCGCTGACCAAGCCCGGCAAGTGGCTGCGGCTCAGCCCGGTCAAGGGCGGGCTGACCGAGGCGCAGAAGGCCAAGTACCCGCACCTGGCGGGCTACCGGGCCTTCACCGTGGACCAGCGGGACACCGCCCGCGTCCCGGCCGCGCTGCGCGGCCAGCTGCTGTTCACCGAACACCTGCCCAGCGGTGCCGTGTTGGCCGCCACCGGCGTCCAAATCCCGGGCGCACTGGACGACTTGTACGCCGGAAAGACCGGCAAGACCGACTTCGGCCCGGCGTACTACAACGGCAAGGTGGCGCTCTCGCTCTGGGCGCCGACCGCGCAGGAGGTCTCCGTCCAGGTCTTCGACAGCGCCGCCGGGGGCACCCCCAAGACGCTGCCGCTGAAGCTGGACGATGAGACCGGGGTGTGGGAAGTCGTCCGCGACAAGCGGGAGTTGGACGGCAAGTACTACCTGTACCAGGTGAAGGTCTGGGCCCCCTCGACGCAGCAGCTGGTGGTCAACACCGTCACCGACCCGTACTCGGTGGCGCTCTCCACCGACTCCGGGCGGAGCCTGGTCGCGGACCTGAACGCCAAGGAGCTCAAGCCCAAGGGCTGGGACGACCACGCCCGCCCGCAGGCCGTCCCGCCGGCGCGGCAGCAGATCCAGGAGCTGCACGTCCGGGACTTCTCGGTCGAGGACTCCACCGTCCCGGCCGCCGAGCGCGGCACCTACCTGGCCTTCACCGAGTCGAACTCGGCCGGGATGAAGCACCTGCGGGAGCTGGCCGCGGCCGGGGTGACCACGGTGCACCTGCTGCCGACCTTCGACATCGCCACCATCCGGGAGAACCGGGCGGACCAGAAGCTGCCCGCCTGTGACCTCGCGTCGCTTCCTCCGAACGGCCCGAAGCAGCAGGAGTGCGTGGCGGCGGTGGCCGCCGAGGACGCGTACAACTGGGGCTACGACCCGCTGCACTACAACGTGCCGGAGGGCTCCTACGCCACCGATCCTCAAGGCACCGCCAGGACCGTGCAGTTCCGGCAGATGGTGCAGGCGATGCACGCGGCCGGGCTGCGGGTGGTGCTCGACGTGGTCTACAACCACACCGCCGCCAGCGGCCAGGCCGAACACTCGGTGCTGGACAGGGTGGTGCCCGGCTACTACCAGCGGCTGGACGCCAACGGCAAGGTGACGACGGACAGTTGCTGCTCCGACACCGCGCCCGAGCACGCCATGATGAACCGGCTGGTGGTCGACTCGGTGACGCTGTGGGCCCGTGAGTACAAGGTGGACGGCTTCCGCTTCGACCTGATGGGCCTGGACCCGAAGTCCACCATGCTGGATGTGCAGGCCGCGCTGCGGAAGATGACCCCGGCCTCGGACGGCGTGGACGGCAAGAACGTCTTCCTGTACGGCGAGGGCTGGAACTTCGGCGTCGTCGCCGACAACGCCCGGTTCGAGCAGGCCACCCAGGTCAACATGGCCGGCACCGGCATCGCCACCTTCGACGACCGGATCCGGGACGCCGCCCGCGGCGGCAACTTCATGCTGAACTCCGCCCCGCAGCAGGGCTTCGCCTCGGGCCTGTACACCGACCCGAACGGCTCGCCCGCCAACGGCACCCCGGAGGAGCAGAAGGCCCGGCTGCTGCACCAGATGGACCAGGTGAAGGTCGGGCTGACCGGTAACCTGGCCGGCTACTCCTTCACCGACAGCGCCGGAAAGCCCGTCACCGGCGCCCAGGTCGACTACAACGGCGCCCCGACCGGGTACGCGGCCAAGCCCGGCGAGGCGGTGGAGTACGTGGACGCCCACGACAACACCGACCTCTTCGACGCGCTCGCGTACAAGCTGCCGACCGGCACCGCGCCCGCCGACCGGGCCCGGATGCAGGCGTTCGGGCTGTCGCTGACCGCGCTCACCCAGGGCGCGGGCTTCGCCCAGGCCGGCAGCGACCTGCTGCGTTCCAAGTCGCTCGACTCCAACTCCTACGACTCGGGGGACTGGTTCAACGCCATCCACTGGCCCGATCCATTGACGGGGGCGGTGGACGGCAACGGCTGGGGTCGCGGCCTGCCGCCGGCCAAGGACAACCAGGAGCAGTGGCCGACCGCGCAGTCCCTGCTGGCGAACCCGAAGCTGACCGTCGGCGCGGCCGACATCCGGGCGGCCTCGGCGCAGTACCAGGAGTTCCTGCGGATCAAGCGGTCCTCGCCGCTGTTCTCGCTGCCCACCCTGGCCGCCGTCCAGCAGCGGCTCTCCTACCCGCTGTCCGGCACCGCCGCCGAGACCCCCGGGGTGATCACCCTGCACCTGGACGGCACCGGCCTGCCGGGGGCGGAGAAGGGCGTCACCGTGGTCTTCAACGCCACGCCGACGGCGCAGGCGCAGACCGTGCCGGCGCTGAAGGGCACCGGCCAGGCGCTGCACCCCGTCCAGGCGGGCGGTGCGGACCAGGTGGTGAAGCGGTCCGGCTTCGACGCCGCGACCGGCACCTTCACCGTGCCGGGCCGCACCGTGGCGGTGTTCGTCCAGCACTGACGCGTCCGGCACCGGTGCGTGCCGGCGTCGGCGCGTCCGACACCGACGCGTGCATCCGGGTCCGCCTTCGGGCGGGCCCGGATGTGCCGATGGACGAAACGGTTCCGTTCGGAACGAACAATGGCCGGAACCTTACGGTGGCACGGCCGGAACTGTGACGTGCCGGGTCTGCCGGGCGCTGCCGGCCGCCCGGACGGGCGGCCGAGAGCCCTGATCCCTGGTCACCGACCGCCGGTAGTGATCGAACTTTGCGCCCCGGCATGAAAACCGTGTTCACGAGTTCGCAATGGGGTAACACAACTGACGGATCGTCGTGCATACGGTTTCGGTAATGAATCGGCCAATCCGTGGCATGCATCTGTCATTGACGGCTCGATTGCTGCCACGATTCCCCCGGCTGTAGACGAGGGGGCCCCACCCCCCGGTGCAGCTGCTCCAGATCAGGTGCAGCGCGTCCCGACCTGCAACGAGTTGTGAGCACCGCATTCGCACCCCCGTCGCACCCGGCGGGGGCCCCCACTGCGCCGCGACCCCGCGGCTCAGGTTTCTCTCCACCGGCGCGACCCAGCGCCGGTCGGAAAAGGAGTCCGCATGTCCCGATACGCTCACGCCCGGAAGGCGGCGGTCGTCCTGGCCGCTTCCACCGCGCTGCTGGTCACCGGCATACCGGTGATCGCCCAGGCGGCCACGCCGGACGCGCCGACCGCCGTCGCGGCCCAGCAGGCGAGCCGCGCCCAGCTGATCTCCGTCGCGAACCAGCAGACCACCTCCCTCGCCCAGAGCCTCGGGCTGAGCGGCGAGGAGAAGCTGGTCACCAAGGACGTCATCCAGGACGCGGACGGCACCCGCCACCTGCGGTACGAGCGCACCCTCAACGGACTGCCCGTCCTGGGCGGGGACCTGGTGGTGCACCAGGCGCCCACCGGTGCGACCAAGAGCGTCGACCGGGCCAGCACCGCCTCGCTGAACGGTGTGAGCACCACGCCGAAGCTCGCCGCGCCGGCCGCGCAGTCGGCCGCGCTCGCCGCCCAGTCGGGCACCGCCGTCGACACCGCGCCGCGCCTGGTGGTCTGGGCCGGCGACAACAGCCCCCGGCTGGCCTGGGAGACCGTCGTCTCCTCCACCAAGTCCGACGGCACCCCGAGCAAGATGCACGTGATCACCGACGCCACCAGCGGCCAGGTCATCCAGCAGTGGGACGGCATCGAGACCGGCTCCGGCAAGGGCGTCTTCGTCGGCAACGTCACCATCGGCACCACCCTGTCGGGTTCGTCCTACCAGATGAAGGACACCACCCGCGGTGGGATGTACACCACGAACCTGAACCACGGGTCCTCGGGCACCGGCACGCTGTACAGCAAGTCCACCGACACCTGGGGTGACGGCACCGTCAACAACGGCGAGTCCGCCGCGGTCGACGCCCACTTCGGCGTCGCGGCCACCTGGGACTACTACAAGAACACCTTCGGCCGCAACGGCATCCGCAACGACGGTGTCGGCGCCTACAGCCGTGTCCACTACGGCAACAACTACGTGAACGCGTTCTGGGACGACTCCTGCTTCTGCATGACGTACGGCGACGGCGCCAGCAACCTCGCGCCGCTCACCGAGCTGGACGTCGCGGGCCACGAGATGAGCCACGGCGTCACCTCGGCCACCGCCAACCTGACCTACTCCGGCGAGTCCGGCGGCCTCAACGAGGCCACCTCGGACATCTTCGGCACCATGGTCGAGTTCTCCGCCAACATCCCGACCGACAACCCCGATTACCTGATCGGCGAGTTGATCAACATCAACGGGAACGGCACCCCGCTGCGCTACATGGACAAGCCGTCCAAGGACGGCGCCTCGGCCGACTACTGGTCCTCCACCGTCGGCAACAAGGACGTCCACTACTCGTCCGGCGTCGCCAACCACTTCTTCTACCTGCTGGCCGAGGGCAGCGGCGCCAAGGTCATCAACGGCGTCAGCTACGACTCGCCGACCCAGGGCGGCATCTCGGTCTCCGGCATCGGCCGGGACAAGGCCGCGGCCATCTGGTACCGCGCGCTGACCACCTACATGACCTCCAGCACCAACTACGCCGCGGCGCGCACCGCGACGGAGAAGGCGGCCACCGACCTGTACGGCGCCGGCAGCGCCGAGCTGACCGCGGTCAGCACCGCCTGGGCGGGCGTCAACGTCGGTACCGCGCCCAGCGGCGGCGTCACCGTCACCAACCCGGGCAACCAGTCCACCGCGGTCGGCGGCGCGGTGAACCTCCAGATCAACGCCACCGGCGGCACCGCTCCGCTGACCTACAGCGCGACCGGCCTGCCCACCGGCCTGTCGATCTCCTCCTCCGGCGCGATCACCGGTACCGCCTCCACCGCGGGCACCTACAACGTGACCGTCACGGCGAAGGACTCGGCCGGCAAGACCGGCACCACCAGCTTCACCTGGACCGTCTCCACCGGTGGCGGCGGCTGCACCCCGGCCCAGCTGCTGGGCAACGCGGGCTTCGAGACCGGCACCGCCACCCCGTGGACGGCGTCCAGCGGCGTGGTCGACAGCAGCGCCTCGCAGCCGGCCCACGGCGGTTCGTGGAAGGCGTGGCTGAACGGCTACGGCTCCACCCACTCGGACTCGCTGTCCCAGACGGTGAGCATCCCGGCGGGCTGCAAGGCGACGCTGAGCTTCTGGCTGCACATCGACACCGCGGAGACCAGCACCACCACCGCGTACGACAAGCTGACGGTCGCGGTCAACGGCACCACGCTGAAGACCTACTCCAACCTGGACGCCGCGGCCGGCTACCAGCAGCGGACCTTCGACCTGTCGGCCTACGCCGGTCAGAGCGTCACCGTGACCTTCAGCGGCACCGAGGACGTCTCGCTCCAGACCAGCTTCGTGATCGACGACACCGCCGTCCAGACCGGCTGAGCCGGGGCGGCTCCTTCCTGAGGGGCCGGTGAACCAGGACAGGTGAGGGGCCCGGCGGCTACGGCTGCCGGGCCCTTGTCGTGCCGCTCGACGAGGGGTGATGCGAAAACGTGTCTCCTGGGGCGTGAGAGGGGTCTTGACGGTCCGTTCGGGCACCTCTAGGTTCAGCGCTGCAAGTTTCCGGCAAGTTACAGAAACTTCCTGCATGCCTTCGCCCCCTCCGGCTGCCCCACCCCAGCCACCCTCAGGAGACGATGTGGTCACCCCCGCCCCCACCCGCCGGCCCGTCCGCGCGGCCGGTGCGCTCGCCGCCTCGGCGGCGCTCGCGCTCTCGCTCGGCACCTCCCTGGGCGCCCCCGCGGCCCAGGCCGCCCCGCCCGCCGACAACGGCAAGGACGTCACCGCCACCCTCTTCGAGTGGCGCTTCGACTCCGTCGCCCAGGCCTGCACCTCCACCCTCGGCCCCAAGGGCTACGGCTTCGTCGAGGTCTCCCCGCCGCAGGAGCACATCCAGGGCGCCCAGTGGTGGACCTCCTACCAGCCGGTCAGCTACAAGATCGCCGGCCGGCTCGGCGACCGCACGTCCTTCAAGAACATGGTCACCGCCTGCCACACGGCCGGGGTCAAGGTGATCGCCGACGCGGTGGTCAACCACATGTCGGCGGGCTCCGGCACCGGCACCGGCGGCACCGCGTACACCAAGTACAACTACCCCGGCACGTACCAGAACCAGGACTTCCACTCCTGCCGGCAGCCGATCACCAACTACCAGGACCGCACCAACGTGCAGACCTGCGAGCTGGAGGGCCTCGCCGACCTGGACACCGGCAGCACGTACGTCCAGACCACCATCGCGCACTACCTGGACGACCTGGCCTCGCTCGGCGTCGACGGCTACCGGATCGACGCCGCCAAGCACATCGCCGCCACCGACCTCGCCGCGATCAAGGCCAAGATGGCCAACCCCAAGGCCTACTGGGCGCAGGAGGTCATCTACGGCGCCGGCGAGCCCGTCCAGCCGACCGAGTACACCGGCACCGGCGACGTGGACGAGTTCCGGGTCGGCATGGACCTCAAGCGGATGTTCACCACCGACAAGCTCGCCAACCTCAACGGCTGGGGCGCCTCCTGGGGCTACCTGCCCAGCGGCCAGGCGCGCGCCTTCCTCGACAACTGGGACACCGAGCGCAACGGCTCCACCCTCAACTACACCTACGGCAACACCTACACGCTGGCCAACGTCTTCCTGCTGGCCTCGCCGTACGGCTCGCCCAACGTGTACTCCGGCTACTCCTTCACCAACAAGGACGACGGCCCGCCGAACGGCGGCACCGTCAACGCCTGCTACCAGGACGGGTGGAACTGCACCCACGCCTGGCGGCAGGTCGCCAACATGGTCAGCTTCCGCAACGCGGTCGCGGGCACCGGAGTGACGAACTGGTGGTCCAACGGGGGCAATGCGATCGCCTTCGGCCGCGGCAACAAGGGGTACGTCGCGATCAACCACGAGGGCGGCGCGATCACCCGGACCTTCCAGACCGGGCTGCCGGCCGGCACCTACTGCGACGTCCAGCACGGCGACCCGCAGGCGGGCGGCGGCTGCACCGGCCCGACGTACCAGGTGGGCGCCAACGGGCAGTTCACCGCGACGGTCGGTGCGGGCGACGCGGTCGCGCTGTACGTCCCGTCCGGGACGAGCGTCTCCGGCGCCTCGTTCAACGTCAACGCGACCACCGCGGTCGGACAGAACATCTACGTGTCCGGCGACGCCGCGGCGCTCGGCGGCTGGGACCCGGCCAAGGCGCTGCCGCTCTCCTCGGCCGGCTACCCGGTCTGGTCGCTGGCGCTGTCGCTGCCGGGCGGCACGTCCGTCCAGTACAAGTACATCCGCAAGGACGCGAGCGGCGCGGTGACCTGGGAGTCCGGCGCCAACCGGACGGCCACGGTGACCTCCGGCGGGGTCGTCACGCTGAACGACACCTGGCGGCCGTGAGCGCTTGTGAGCGCCCTTGCGGCCCCAGGCGCCCCTAGGCGCCCGTGAGTTCCCGGAGGGACCCCGGCCGGCGGCGGCCGACCGGGGGCCCTCCGGGTTGCCTCGCCGGCTACCCGCGGCCGATGTACGGCATGGCCGTGGCCATCACGGTGGCGAACTGCACGTTGGCCTCCAGCGGCAGCCCGGCCATGTGCCGTACGGTGCGCGCCACGTCGGCCACGTCCATGGTCGGCTCGGGGGCGATCCGGCCGTCGGCCTGCCGGGCGCCCGCGCCGATCGCCGCCGTCAGATCGGTCGCCGCGTTGCCGATGTCGATCTGCCCGCAGGCGATCCGGTACGGGCGGCCGTCCAGCGACAGCGACTTGGTCAGGCCGGTGACGGCGTGCTTGGTCGCGGTGTAGGCGATCGAGTGCGGGCGCGGGACGTGCGCGGAGATCGAGCCGTTGTTGATGATCCGGCCGCCCCGCGGGTGCTGCGCCTTCATCTGCCGGAACGCGGCCTTCGCGCAGAGGAAGGCGCCGGTCAGATTGAGGTCGACCACGGCCCGCCAGTCCTCGACCGTCAGCTCCTCCAGAGGGACGGCCGGGCCGAAGGCGCCGGCGTTGTTGAACAGCAGGTCCACCCGGCCGTGGCGCTCGGCGGCCGCGGCGAACAGCGCGTCCACCGCGGCCGGGTCGGTGACGTCGGTCGGCACCACGTCGGCCGGGGCGGCGCACAGTCGGGCGGTCTCGTGCAGCGGCCCGGGCCGCCGGCCGGCCAGGACCGTCCGCCAGCCGTCCGCGGCCAGTTCCACCGTCACGGCCCGGCCGACGCCGCTGCCGGCTCCGGTGACGACGGCGATCCGCTGGGTCATGCCACTCTCCTCGTCGGCCCGGTTCCTCGGGCTGGTCAAAGCATCCGAAATCCGGACGGTCCGGCGGACCTTCGCCGCCCGCCCCCGCCGACCGGCCCCCGCCGAACGGGGGGCGCCGTGAAGGCCTTTACCTGATCGCGAACAAACATTGGATTTCCGGTGGCCACCTCGCAACCGGCCCGCCCCGGTCCACGTCATAAGATCGCAGGAACGCGCGCCCCGGGAGGGGCGCCGCGCCATCATTCCCGGGGGACGCACCAGCGCTGTGCCCTCGGGCCTGTCCGGCCCCACCGGGGGGCCGCCGCCCGGTCAGACGGACCGGGCGCGACATCGGTCGGAGAGTCCTCACCGTGCTTAGGCAGTCGTCCCGTTCCCGCGCCGTCCTGTCCGGCGCCGCCGTGCTCGCCCTGGCCGCCTCGCTCGCGGCCTGCGGGAGTTCCGGCGGTGAGAAGGGGGACCACACCGCCGCGAACACCCCGGCCGGGAGCAGCAGCTCCGCGGGCGGCCCGAGCACCGCCGGCACCCCGTCCGCGACCGCGACCCCGACCGCCAACAGCAAGGTGCTGATGCCCACCGGGCCCGCCGCCAACCTGTCCAAGGCCCGGGACACCGCCGCCGGGCCGATCATGATGACCACCGTCACCGGGGCGAAGTCCGGGGTCTCCGGCAAGGTCTGGGTCTGGCTGCCGCCCGAGTACAACGACCCCAAGTTCGCCAAGACCGGCTTCCCGGTGCTCACCCTCTTCGCGGGCGGCCAGAGCAACGGCTACAACACCTGGACCGACAACCAGCTGCCGATCCAGGAGGAGAACGAGAAGCTGGTCAAGGAGGGCAAGTCCCACCCGTTCATCATGGTGATGCCGGTGCAGAACTTCAACAGCGACGAGAAGAACGCGCTGGACTGCTCCGACATCCCGGGCCAGCCCAAGATGGGCACCTGGATGGCCGAGGACATCCCGGACTTCGTCCGCGCCAACTTCCGCACCGTGAAGGGCCGGGACGGCTGGGGCGTGATGGGCGCCTCCACCGGCGGCTTCTGCAGCGCCAAGCTCGCGCTCCAGTACCCGCAGGTCTACAAGGCCGCGGTGCCGATCGACGGCTACTTCATACCGGACTCGCTGCTGTGGAAGGGCCACGACGCCGAGCGGGCCGCCAACAACCCCGACGTGCTGGTCGCCCAGGGCAAGGCCGACGTGGCCATGCTGGTCACCGCGGGCGGCGCCAACCCGTACGAGACCAAGGTGGTCAAGACCTGGGTGGACAAGGCGGTGCCGCCGGTGAAGCTGGAGTACCACGAGCAGCCCGGCGGCAAGCACCTCACCTCGGACTTCAAGAAGATGATCCCGGACACCCTGGTGTGGCTCACCGCCCACCTGGCGGGGCCGGCCGCCGACTGAGGCCCCCGCACCCGTAGCAGCACCCGCACCGCCGGTGCCGGGGACGCCTTCCGCGCCCCCGGCACCGGCGGTTCTCTCTTCTCCGGCCCGCCCCGGCCCGCTCTCCGGCGGCCCCCGGACGGGCCCGACGGCCGTCCGCCCGCAGGCCCGTGACCTGCGCGTCAATCGGACATTGATTCGTTTCTGATCGACTGCGAGCACCTTGGCTGGGGCGGTCCCGACCGGCCGCCGCCGCCCGCCGTGCCCCACGCCGCGAAGAGAGTGCCATGCCCATCCACCTGGTGTCCCCGCTCACCCCCACCGTGCCCGCCCAGGGCCAGCCCGGAGCCGACTCCCGGAACGCGGACGCGTACGGACGGGCCCTGGCCGAGGAGCCCGCCACCCTGCGGTTCGCCGGCCTGCGCCTGGTGCACGCCGCGATGCGCCGGGACCTCGCCCGGCTGCCCAACGCGCTGCGACTGCTCCAGCCCGGCGAGGACCACAAGGGCGAGGCGCTGCTGCGGCACTGGAACTTCATGACCGCGATGCTCACCTGCCACCACGAGCAGCAGGACAGCCGGCTCTGGCCGATCGTGCGCCGCTTCGCGCCCGAGCTGCGGCTGCTGCTCAACTGGCTGGAGGACGACCACCACAACCTGGACCACTCCTTCACCCGGGTCACCACCCTGGTGCGGATCGCCAGCCGGGACGCCGGCAGCGCCTGGCCCGTCGCGTACGCGATGGAGGACCTGGCGGCCCGGCTGGAGACCCACCTGCGGATCGAGGAGCGGCAGCTGCTGCCCCGGATGGAGCGGGTGATCGCGGACAACTCCCGCCTCGGCGGGCTGGGTGAGCTGCTGGACCTGCTGCGGCTGGCCGACGGCCCGGGACTGCCGGACGCGCTGGCCTGGCTGCTGGAGGGGGTGGAGCCCGCCCGGGTCGACCGGCTGCTGGCCGAGTGCGACGACGACGTGGCCCGCAACTGGCCGCACTGGCACGCGACCTACCAGCGCTGCACCTCGTCGCTGTGGGGCCCGGTGGACGGCCCCGCCGAGGGCGTCGGCTTCGGCGGCCTGGGACCGATCGCCGACTGAACAGGGTTGCGTCCGCCGCCCGTCGACGCACCCGCGCGGGCAGTCGATCGCGCGCCCCGCTACCGTCCGCCCCGGCAGTTCCCGCACCGACCCGCCCCGGCGGCGGGAGCCCGGTCAGAACGCGGCGAGCCGGAACTCCAGGTTCCCGAACCGCACCTGGTCGCCCGGCCGGACCCGCACCCCGCCCGCTATCCGGCGCCCGTTCACATGGGTGCCGTTGGTCGAACCGAGGTCGTACAGCACCCAGCCCCCGCCCTCGTGCCGCAGCTCGGCGTGGTTGCGGGAGACCGAGGCGTCGTGCAGCCGCAGCCCCGAGCCGGGGAGCCGGCCGATCGTCAACCGGGTGGCGCCGGCCTGCGGCAGGCTCAGTCCGGGGAGCCGCTCGGTGCGCCAGGCCCGGTTCAGCCGGTCGCCGAAGGAGGAGGCCCGGCCGACCGTGCGCAGCACGAAGCGCTCGACCGGCCCGCCGGTCGGCAGCCCGGCCACCGCCGCGTCCAACTCACCCCGGCTGGTGGCCTGGAGGACGATGTCCATCCGGCCGAGGAAGGTGTCGTGCGAGAGCCGCCCGCTGCCCGCGCCGTCCCGCAGCACCCCGAGCGCCTCGTCCCGCTCGGCGTCGGAGGGCAGCTCAGGGTGCGTCATGGCCGCATTGTCGGCGCGGCCGACTCGGGCTGTCCAGATGGTTCGTACGTCACGGCAGTGCAGACGCCCCGTCAGGCCGGGCGGTTCCGCGCGCTCCGGGGTGCCCCGCGGCCCGTCAGGCCTTGCGGGCGGCCGCCAGGATCTTCTCCGTGGTGTGCAGGAACCGGGAGGTGACCGCCCCCCGGTAGACCTTGCCGAACATCTCCTTGGTGACCCACTTGCCGTCCCGGAGGTGGACCACCACGTACGCCGCTCCCGGATCGGCGGCGAGCACCTCGACGTCCCCCTTCGGCGAGCGGTGGGGAAGGGCGAGTTCGGCCGGCAGCGGCTCGGAGAGGAAGGCGACGACCAGCCGGACGTCCGGTGTCACCTCGACGCCCCGGAACGGCTCGGCGGCGAGCAGCTCGGCCACCTCGTCCACCGTCCGCAGCAGCACCGGCACCGGATACCCGAGCGCCTGCTCCAGGTGCGCCTCGATCCGCCCGGTCAGCGCCGCGCGGTCAGGCTCGCCGGTGGTGAAGAAGACGTTGCCGCTCTGGATGTACGAGCGGACGTTCCCCAGCCCGAGCTCGGTGAACAGCGCCCGCAGCCGCTCCATTCGCACCGTCCGGCCGCCGACGTTGATGGCCCGCAGGAAGGCGATGTACGTGGTCGTGGTGGTCACCCGGACAGTGTGGCACCGGCCACCGACAACGGCCCGGCCGGTCTTCTCCGCGGGGCGGTTGTCAGTGCCCGGTGCCAGACTGACGCCATGGCTACCTGGCAGGATTTCGAGCAGGAGGCCCCCGACCTGGCGCCCCTGGTCCGGGCCCGGTTCGAGGCGAACAAGCACCATGTCCTGGCGACGCTGCGCAAGGACGGGTCGCCCCGGGTGAGCGGGACGGAGGTCGACTTCGTCGGCGCCGACCTGTGGATCGGGTCGATGTACGGCGCGGTCAAGGCGCGCGACCTCCAGCGCGACGCCCGCTACGCGCTGCACGCCCACCCGGCGGACGAGACGATGGCCGGCGGGGACTCCAAGGTGTCCGGCCGGGCGGTGGAGATCACCGACGAGACCGAACTCGCCGCCTTCGCCGCCGATCTGCCCGAGCCGCCGCCCATCCCGTTCCACGCCTTCCGGCTGGAGCTGGATCAGGTGGTGCACACCGCCCTGGAGGGCGACCACCTGCTCGTGCACAACTGGCACCCGGGCCGGCCGGTGGAGAAGATCCAACTCCACTGACCGGCCCGGGTGGAAGCAACGGCCCTACGGCAGAACGGACTTGATGGCCTCGGGGGTGCGGGCCACGACGGCGTGCCCGTCGTCCGCGGTGATGATCGGGCGCTGGATCAGGATCGGGTGCTCGGCCATCGCCGCGATCCAGCGCTCCCGGTCACCCTCCTCCCGGGGCCAGTCCTTCATGCCCAGGTCCTTCGCCGCCTGCTCGTCGACGCGGGTGATGTCCCACGGCTCCAGGCCCAGGCGCTCCAGCACCTGTGCCAACTCGGCCGGGGTCGGCGGCTCCTCCAGGTAGCGCCGCACGGTGTACTCGACCCCGGCGCCGTCCAGCTCGCCGAGCGCGGTGCGGCACTTGCCGCACCGAGGGTTGATCCAGATCTCCATGCCGGCCACCCTACCGAGCCGCCCGCGCCCGCCCCGGGAACCGTCTCGCCGGGTGAGTCGACCTCACGGGAACTCCACTGCGCCCAGCGGTGGTTCACTCGCCGGAGGACGCGATCTCGGGAGGCGGGCACCGGATGGACGGCGCGGCCGTCATCGAGCAGCTGATGACCAAGGAGGGCCTCGCTCGTCCTGCTCGGCCGCTCGATCCTCCAGCGCAACGCCCCCGACCAGCCCCGGGTCCGCTCGCTGATCGCCCTGGGCCCGCTGTTCCGTCACCCCGAGGCGGCCGCCGGGCTGCGCGGCTACGACACCCCGCCGGTGACCGTCCGCTGAGCCATTCGTCCGAATGAGTGGAATGATCCACTATCAGTGGAATTAGCCCCTCCGGCCCCAGTGGCCGGGACGTTAGGCCGTTCGTGGCCGGGTCGTCCGTAGGGGAGCATGGTGGGACCAAACCGGCCAATCCGGGCCGACCACCCGGAGCGGCCGCCTGCCAGGAGGTCCCACCGTGCCCACAGCGTCCCGCCCGCCGCGCCTCGCGGCGGTGGAGCCGGCGGCGTCGCGGTGGGCTTCCTGGCTGCCGGTGATCCTGCTGGTGCTGGACCTGGTCGCCGAGGCCGTCGTCCCGGACGCCATCTCCTCCGGATTCCTGCTGACCGCGCTGCCCGTGCTGACCGCGTTCAGCTACGGCCCGGCGCTGACCGCCACCGCCACCGCCGGCTCCCTCACGCTCCAGCTGATCCTGGCCACCCGCACCGGCCACGTCGAAGAGCAGCACCACATCTGGGTCTACATCGCCACCCTGATCTCCGGCCTCATGGGCACCGCGCTGTCCTGGCAGCGCACCCGGCAGAACCTCGACCTGCTCCACGCCCGGACCATCGCCGAGACCCTCCAGCGCACCGTGCTGCGCCCGGTGCCCGAACGGCCCGGCGGCCTGCGGGTGGCCGGCCTCTACCGCCCCGCCCAGGCCGACGTCCTGGTCGGCGGCGACCTCTACGAGGTGTGCGACACCCGCTTCGGCGTACGGATACTGCTCGGCGACGTCCGCGGCAAGGGCCTGGGCGCGGTGCGCACCGTCGCCGACGTCCTCGGCGCGTTCCGCGCGACCGCGTACGACACCCCCGGCCTGGTCGACCTCGCCGACCAGCTGGACCGCGCGGTGCTGCGCGACGCCGCCGACCGGGGCGACGACGAACTCTTCGTCACCGCCGTCCTGCTCCAGTACCGCCAGGGCTCGGACTGCGTGGAGATCGTCAACCGCGGCCACACCACCCCGCTGCTCCTCGGCGGCGGCAGCATAGCCCCGATCTCCTGCGCCGACGAGCTCCCGCTCGGCCTCGGCCACCTCGGCCCCACCGACGACCGCAGCAAGGCGATCACCGTCGCCCTCCCCCCGGGCCACACCGTGCTCCTCTACACCGACGGCGTCAGCGAGGCCCGCGACACCACCGGCGCCTTCTACCCCCTGGCCCCCCGCCTCGCCACCCTCGGCAGCACCACCCCCGACCGCGTCGTCTCCTTCCTCGCCCAGGACGTCCACAACTACGCCGGCCTCCTCGCCGACGACCTCGCCCTCCTCGCCCTCACCCGGGACCTCTCGCGATGAACCGCCGCCGGTAGCCACCCGGACGGGCCCCGCCGGGATGCCCCCGGGGCGCGGGGGCGCGCAGGCTGCTGTCAACGACCTCGAAGCGTGCTGCGGGAGGACGAGATCGACGGAACACCGACGGCGGGTACCGGCCGGGGGACCGGCGCGCCGCTCCTCGCGCGCTGCGCCCTGGTGGCGGCGGCCGGCGCCCTGGCGATGCTGCTCGTCGCGCTGGGGGAGGGCGGGCTGCTGGTGGTCGCGGCGGGGCTGCTCGGACTGGTCGTGTGGGCCGCGGGCGTCTGGTGGTTCCTTGCCTACCGGGGCGCCGTCCGGGTGTTCGGGCTGCTCGTCGCGATCGCGGCGCCGGTCGCGGTGCTGGTGCTCTTCGCCCACCACCGGCTGTGGCTGACGGCCCTGGTCCTCGTCGGGTGCTGGGGCGCCGCACTGGCCTTCGCCCACGCGGCCGTGCGCCGGGCCGCTCCGGAGCCGCCGATGCGGGCGCACCCCGCGCCCCGGCCGCTGCGACCCGTCCTGATCATGAACCCGAAGTCCGGTGGCGGGAAGGTCGCCCGCTTCGGGCTGATCGCGCGGGCCGAGGCGCTCGGCGCCCGGGTGGTCGTGCTCGACCGGGTCACCCGCTCCGACCTCACCGAGCTGGCCCGCACCGCCGTGGCCGAGGGCGCGGACCTGCTCGGCGTGGCGGGCGGCGACGGCACCCTGGCGCTGGTCGCGGCCGTCGCCGCCGAGCAGGACCTGCCGTTCCTGGTGGTCCCCGCCGGCACCCGCAATCACTTCGCCATGGACCTCGGCCTCGATCGCGCCGACCCGACCCGCTCCCTGGACGCGCTGACCGGCGGCGAGGAACTGCTGGTCGACCTCGGCGAGGTCTCCGGTCGGGCCTTCGTCAACACCGTCTCCTTCGGGGTGTACGCCGACATCGTGCAGAGCCCCGGATACCGCGACGACAAGGCCGGCACGGTGCTGAAGCTGCTGCCCGACCTGCTGGTCGGCCCGGACGCGCCGCGCATCGCCGCCCGGGTCGACGCCACCGTGCTCACCGACCGGCAGGCGGTGCTCGTCAGCAACAACCCGTACGGCTCGACCGAACTGCTCGGCCTCGGCGACCGCCGCCCCCGGCTCGACACCGGCGAACTCGGCGTGCTGGCCATCCGGGTGGAGGACGCGGCCGAGGCCGCGGACGTGGTCCTGCGCGGCACCAGGTCCACCGGGCTGCGGAAGCTGACCGCCCAGCGGGTGGAGGTGACCGTCGCCGAGGGCGGGACGGGCGAGCTGCCGGTGGCGATCGACGGGGACGCCCAGCAGACGCCGGTACCGGTCGTGTGCACCCTGCACCCGCGCGCCCTGCGGGTCCTCGTCCCGTACGACCGCCCGGGCGTCGCCGCGCCCGTGCCGCGCCTGAGCCGGCGCCGACTGGTCGCCCTCGCGTTCGGCCGCACCACCGAGGGCCGGCACGGTGGCTGACCCGACATCCGGCGTCCTCACCGACCTGCGGGCGCTCGACGGAGCCGTCTACGCGGCCGTCGCCGGCACCCCCACCCCGGCCCTGGACTCCGCGCTGCGCCGCCTCTCCCGGGCCGCCGACCACTCGAAGATCTCGCTGGCCACCGCCGCGCTCCTCGCCCTGCGGCCCGGCCGCCCCCGACAGGCGGCGGTGGCCGGGACCGGCGCGGTGGCGCTGGCCTCGGTGGCGGCCAACCTGATCGGCAAACAGCTGGTCCGCCGCCCCCGCCCCGACCGCGAGCAGGCCCGGGTCGCCGTCGGCCGCCAGGTCCCGATGCCCGAGTCCGCCTCCTTCCCCTCCGGACACACGGCCGCCGCGACCGCCTTCGCCACCACCGTCGGCGTCCTCCTCCCACCGCTGGCCGTCCCTCTCGGCGCCCTGGCCGCCGCGGTCGGCTACTCCCGGATCCACACCGGCGTGCACTACCCCGGTGACGTCGCGGCCGGCGCCCTCCTCGGCTTCGCCGCCGCGGTGGCCTCCCTCGCCGCCGTCCGGGCCGCCCCGCCGGGCCGCCCCGGATGACAGCGGCCCCGCCACTCTCCGACAGGAGAGCGACGGGGCCGTGACAGAGTCGGCCGGTCAGATCTGGTACCAGGAGCGGAAGGACGCTCCCGGCGCGGGCTGGTCGATGGCCCAGGTGGTGCCTGCGGCGTCGCTGGTGGTGACGACCATGGCTCCGTTGTCGAAGAGCAGGATGCGGGGGTCGCCGGCGAAGGTCATGTTCGGGTTGCCGAGGTAGGTTCCGCTGCTGAACCCGCTGGTCGGGCTGCCCTGTCCGAACAGGGCGATGTGCCCGTCGGCCGTGCGGGCGACGATGTTGACCGTGCCGCCGGCGCCGGCCGAGAGCACGATGCCGGTGGCACCGCCGGTGCCGCCGCCGGGGGTGATCCGGTACCAGGAGCGGAAGGCGGTTCCGGGCGCGGCCTGGTCGATGGCCCAGACGTCACCGTTGACGTCGATGGCGGCCACGATCATGCCGCCGCTGACACTGGTGGTGACGCTCGGGTCCCCGGCGAAGACGGGCGAGTTGGCGCCGAGGTAGTCGCCGGCGCTGAAGCCCGAAGTGGAGCTGCTCTGGCCGAAGTAGCCGATGTGTCCGTTCGTCGTGCGGGCGAACAGGTTGAGCGTGCCGCCTCCCGCGGGGGAGCGCACGGTCGCGGCGTGGCCCGTGAGACCGCCGCTGGCGCTGACCTTGTACCAGGTGCCGAACGGCGTTCCGGGCGAGCTCTGGTTGGTCGCCCACAGGTCGCCCGCCGTGTCGATGGCGGTGACGATCATGCTGCCGTTGGCGGTGAGGTTGACGGCGGGGTCCTGGGCGAACACCGGCGCCGAGCTGCCGATCACCACGGAGGGGCTGAACGCGGCGTCGGGGCCGGCCTGGGCGTAGTCGACGATCCGCCCGGCGCGGGTGCGGGCGAAGATGTGCACGGTGCCGCCGGCGGCCGGCGACAGGATCGGCGCCGGGTCCCCGGTGTGGACACCCGGACCGCTGAGCGCGTACCAGCTGCGGAAGCCGCCCGTCGGGGTCGTCTGGTTGGTCGCCGACAGGCTCCCGTCGGTGTTGGCCTTCACCGCGACGAGGGTGCCGTTGGCGGCGCGCGTCATGGACGTGGCCGGGCTGCGCAGGCTCTGCCCGCCGTCGAGCGCGGTGGTGACGTGCAGCAGGTTGCCCTGGCCGACCAGGCGCGGCAGCCCGAGCCCGGTGGGCGTGCCCGGGTACATCAGCAGGCAGCCGGTCGGGCAGGTGGTGGTCTGCGCGCTCCCGTCGGCGCCGTAGTGGGTCACCACGGCCGCGGGGTCGGCCGGGGCCATCGCGAGGACGTCACCGGTGGCCTGGCCCGGGGTCGGGGTGAAGAGCGGGTAGCCCTTGCCGCTGTCGGCGACGCTGCCGTGCAGGTTGCCCGGCGTCGTGATCAGCGGCTTGTGCTGGGGGTCGAAGCCGGTGGCGTACACGGCGCCGGCGGCCGGGTCGCCGGCCCGGTAGCCGTGGCCGTCGGAGTTCCGGGCGCCCAGGACCAGGCGGATGCGCCCGTACTCGGGGTCGGCGGGGTCGGTGGTGTTGCGCCGGGCGAGCAGGTCGGGGATGCCGTCGCCGTTGACGTCGCCGGGGGCGAGGACGTCGTAGTCGGCCCAACCGGCCGAGGAGACGACGGTGCCGGGCTTGAGCCTGTTGGTGCCGGTCTCGGCGGCCAGGGGGCCGGCGGCGGTGCCGCTGTAGAGGACGAGGGCGTCACCGTCCTTGGTGATCAGGTCGTTGCCGGCCATGTCGTCGATGTTGCCAGGAGCGACGATCTGGCTGGTGCCGGACCAGTCGCCTCCGCTGGGGTGGAGCAGCTCGGTGCGCTTGCCTTCGTCGGGAGCGCCCATGCCGGTGCCGGGGTAGAGGTAGAGCCGGGTGCCCTGCTTGACGAGGAAGTCCTCGTAGCCGTCCTTGGTCTGGCCCGGGGTCTGGCTGGTGAAGTCGCCCCGGTGGACGATCTGGGCGCCGGACCAGCCGGGATTGGCGATGGTCCGGGGCTGGTCGAAGGTGCCGTCGCCGCGGCCGGTGTAGAGGACGAGTTCCCCGGTGCTGGTGGCGGCCACCAGGTCGGCGTGCCCGTCACCGGTCAGGTCGCCGGGCCGGTCGCCGACGAGCGCGGGGTCGGTGGCGTCGTGGACCCAGTTGCTGGCGGCGGTCGTGATCAGCGTGGTGCTGGAGTTGGGGCCGCCGTCCGAACCGTCGTAGGGGGAGAGGTTGCCGCCCTTGTCCACGGCCTGGACGGTGAGCCGGTTGGTCGGCCAGATGGTGGGCGTGACCGTCACGGTCGCCGTACCGTCCGGGCCGGCGTCCACCCAGGTGCCGCCGCAGCCCTGATTGACCACGGGCAGCGGCTTGTTGAGGGAGTAGCAGAAGCCCTTCAGCCCGAACTGGTCGCTGGAGGCGAACTTGATCGTGCGCGGAGTGCGGGCGGGCACCTCGGGAGTGTCGAGCCGGTGGCCGTCCGCGGAGGTGACGGTCGGCTTGGTGGGGGGTGTGCCGTCCACGTTGAAGCCGCAGTCACGGCCGAAGCCCGAGACGTCGAGGCCGTCCTCGGCCTGGGCGTGCCACTTGTAGCGGCCGCCGTCACGCATCTTGGCCCAGCCGATCGGCATGATGGCCCACGTACCGTTGGGCGCGGAGGCCCGATCGACCAGGATGTACTGCCCGGTGTCGTGGTCCCACGCCTCGAACTTGGCCTTCAGTTCGCTGTCGTTGTCCGGGTCGGAGATCCGGGCGGTCATGACGAGGTCGTTGCGCCCGATGGTGGGCCAGGCCGCGGGATCGCTGATGCACGGCACATTGACGTTGCTGCTGCTACCGGGCGTCCACTGGGCTTCCCAGCCCGCGTAGTCGTGGAGGACCGGCGGCCGGTTGTAGGTGACCTCAAGCCAGGGGTTGTTCTTGAACCGCTTGTAGCTGTACTTGTTGCCCAGGTAGCTGTCCGGGGTGCGCAGCCCGAGGGTGACGCTGCCGTCGCCCCGGTCCGCGGCGCCCTGGACGACGGCGCGCAGGTTCTCGGTGCTGAAGTCCACCCCTTCCGTCCCGGGGCAGTAGCCGGGGTTGCCGTGGGCGAAGGCCTTGGCGTCCAGTTGCCAGATCCAGGGCGCCTGGTTGTTCCAGGTCGGTGTCGTGCCGCTGATGAGGCCGGTCGCCCAGAGCTCGGTGTTGCCCGCTTCGGCCGGGTTGCAGGTCCAGGAGTGGGTCTCCTCGGCGTGGAAGGTCGCCGACATGATCCTGGCCCCGGCCAGGCCGCTGGTGTTCATCTCGAAGTAGGAGCGGGTGTTGCCGCTGCCGTTGTAGCCGACGCGCGGCTCGTCCGCCGGGTTGTCGGAGTGCCAGCCGTTCCCGTCCGGGTAGGCCTCGTTGGGCGTGGCGGAGTAGACGACCGCCCAGCGGTTGCGCCAGCCGTCGGTGAACGTCGGGTCGATGACGACCGGGAAGACGGTGTCCGCGCCGTGCAGCAGATCGGCGTCCGGGGTCAGCCGCAGGGTGTCCGTGGTGATCTCGGTGGCCATGGTCTTCGGCGCGTGCTCGGCGGGACCGGGCGCGACAGGCTTCGACGGAACGGGCGCCGCCGGTGCGTTCTTGGCCATCGACGAGGGCGCGGCGGCGGGCTGTCGGGAGGCTTCGGCCGGGGCGTGGGAGTCCCACATCCGCGGGGCCTCCGCCGTGAAGACCGTGTTGCCGGTTCCGTCGGTCCCGGCTATCCGGCCGTCCTGACCGGAGGTGAGGGTGATACCCGCGGTCTTCAGTCCGTAGCTGATCCGGGCCAGACGGGGATCGTCGGCGGCCTCGCGCGTCTTGACGACCAGTTGATGGGCGAAACCGTCCGCCTCGGCGAGGACCTTCAGGTCCACGCCGGGCATCACCTCGCGGTACAGGGCCGTGCTGCCGCTCAGTTCGGGCTGCGGCAGCGGCGTCGGCCAGGTGATGGCGAGGGACTTGCCGTCCTTCTGCATCGTCGCCAGCGGAGCGCTGCCGCCGGCGGAGAACGTCATCGGGAAGACGGAGGCCTTCGGGGCGATGCTGCCGTCGCCACGCCGCTCCAGGGTGGCATCGGCCGACTGCCACTGCCCGGCGACCTTGGCGCGGACCGGCCTCGCGTGCCGGCGCAGGGTGAAGCTGCCGTCCGGGTTCGCCACGAGCTCGGTCGTCTCGTCCTGGCGGTCCGCTACCTCGACCGGAATGCCGGTCTGATGAGCCTTCAAAGACGCTTTCTGTTCAGGGGAGTTCGCCTGAGGAGCAGTGGAGGGGCCTCCGGCGTCAGCGCGGGCCGGAATCGGCCCCAACGCCGCGATTCCGACGGCGGCCGCCGCTATCAGCGCGGCCGCCGACTTCCGGGTCGTTCGCCCTATTCGATGGGCGTTGTGATGGTGCATCCCCGTCGCTTTCTGTCTGGTTCGCGGGCGCCCCCATCATGCAAGCGGGCGATGGCGTTCCGGCAGGGGGTGGGGCGTCCGGTTCCTGTTATGGGTCCGGAATCGGATACCACATCGTGATCACGGAGTGCGGAGCGTGAGTAGGGCGGAGGGACTTTGTGAGACAAAGCCGCCCTTTGTGGCGTGGTGTCGATGCGAAGAAGTATCGCTGAGTGCGTAAAGGAGTTACCGAAGAGAGATAAAGGGCCTTGGGCAAGGCGCGTGATGGCCCTTCAAAACTCTTGGTGTTGGGAGCCCTTGGTAGCGTCCCGCCGGGTGCGATCGCACCCGCACAACACAATCAAGAGGATGAAAACGGATGTATCCATCCGACATGGGCGCCTCGCCCGGCGCGCGAAGGCGTCGCTCCGAGGCAATAACACGCCCTGTGCTCCGTAAAGTCGCGCCCATGGCCGCGGCGGCTCTGATCGCCGCCGCCGTACAGATTCCGGCCATCGCGGTAGCGGCCGACCATGAGTTCAAGCTGCCGCCGGTCCAGCACGCCAAGTCCGTTCCGCTCTCCAAGGTCGAGGCGGAACGCCGTGACCCGAAGGCGGCCCAGCTCCCGACCGCGCCTCCGGCCGCGGCCTGGCCCAAGCCGGGGAAGGCCGAGGTCGCCCTGCCACCGGCGTCGGCGAAGCAGCCGTCCGCTCAGGCGAAGGCCTCCGGTCTGCCGCTGACCGTCACCTCGGTCGGGGCGAGTCCGGCATCGGGCGAGCAGCCCAAGGTCCGGGTGGGCCTGTCCGACCGTGCCGCCGCGGCCTCCGTGGGTCTCGACGGTGTCCTGGTCGACGTCGAGCCGGTGGCGGGCAGCGCCGCTCCGGACAAGGCCCGGGTCCAGCTGGACTACAAGGCCTTCCGCGAGTCGTTCGGGGCCGACTGGGGCTCCCGCCTGACCTTCGTCCAGCTGCCGGCGTGCGCGCTGACGACGCCGGATCAGCCGCAGTGCCGTACGGCCACCCCGTTGGCGGCCTCGAACGACACCAAGGCCGGCACGCTGACGGCCGACGTCGCGGTCACCCCGGCCGTCGGCCAGGCGGGCGGCGGCGCGGTGAAGGCGTCCTTCACCCAGGTTTCCGAGGTGTCGGCCGCCGGTGCGACCGTACTGGCCGCCACAGCCGGGGCGTCGGGGCCGGAGGGCGACTACAAGGCAACCTCACTGGCACCGTCCGGCAGCTGGTCGGTGGGTGGCAACACCGGTTCCTTCAGCTGGTTCTACCCGATTGCCCTGCCGCCGGTGCCCGGTGACCTGGCGCCCAAGGTCGCCCTCGGCTACTCGTCCGCGGCGATCGACGGACGTACCGCGACCACCAACAACCAGTCCTCCTGGATCGGCGACGGCTGGGAGTACAACCCCGGCTACGTCGAGCGCAGTTACACCTCGTGCGCGGGCGACAAGGGCGCGGGCAGCAATGCCCCCGACACCAGCGGCGACCTGTGCTGGAAGTCCGACAACGCCTCCATCTCGCTCAACGGCAACGCCTCGGCGCTGGTGCGTGACGATGCCACGGGTACGTGGAAGCTGTCGAACGACGACGGCTCGCGGGTGGAGAAGCTCAACGGCAACGCCACGGACACCGCGAACGGTGACACCGACAACGAGTACTGGAAGGTCACCACGACCGACGGTGCCCAGTACTTCTTCGGCAAGAACCGCCTGCCCGGATGGAGCGCCGGCAAGCCCGAGACCGGCTCGGCCCTGACCGTGCCCGTGTTCGGCAACCACCCCGGCGAGCCCGGATACGCCCCGGCGTTCAAGGACTCGGTGCGAGACCGGGCCTGGCGCTGGCAGCTGGACTACGTCGTCGACCCGCACGGCAACGCGATCGCGTACTTCTACGACCAGGAGAAGAACGCCTACACCAAGAACATCGGCGCAACCACCACGGGAACCCCCAAGGCCGACGCCGGCTACACCCGTGCCTCCACGCTGAACCACATCGAGTACGGCCATCGGGCCGGCCAGGTCTACAGCGCCTCGCCCGCGGGCAAGGTCACCTTCTCCACCGCCGACCGGTGTGTGGCGGCGGACTGCTCCTTCACCAAGGCCAATGCCGCCAACTGGTACGACACCCCGGTCGACCAGTCCTGCGACAAGGGCCAGGACTGCCGCAACGGTTCCCCGACCTTCTGGTCCAAGAAGCGGCTGACGGGCATCGGCACCCAGGCCCTTCAGGGCGACGGCAGCTACAAGGACGTCGACTCCTGGAGCCTGGACCAGGACTTCCCCGCCACCGGCGACAGCGGCGGCCGGGCCCTGTGGCTGAAGACCATCACCCGTACCGCCAAGGCCGGTTCCACCCAGCAGACGCTCCAGCCCGTGGTCTTCGGCGGGGACCTGCGCCCGAACCGGGTCGACTCGGCCGAGGGCCGTCCGCCGATGAACCGGTACCGGGTCAACCGGATCACCTCCGAGACCGGTTCCAACACCGACATCAAGTACACGGACATCGACTGCGTCGCGGGCGCCCTGCCCACCCCGGACAGCAACACCAGGCGCTGCTACCCGTCCTGGTGGACCCCCGAGGGCGCGGTCGACCCGGTCCTCGACTGGTTCCACAAGTACCTCGTGGAGAAGGTCACCGAGCACGACCTGGTGGCCGGATCCGGTTCTCCGGACAAGGTCACGACCTATGAGTACCCCGATGGCTTTGCCTGGCGCCGCGACAACTCCGAGTTCACCCCGGACAAGCAGCGCACCTGGAACGACTTCCGCGGTGCTCCCCGAGTCCTCACCCGTGTCGGTGCTTCGGACAAGAGCCTGACGGAGACCCGCTACTTCCTCGGAATGGACGGCGACACCCTCGCCAACGGCCAGCCGAGGCCGGCCAACCCCGTCCAGGGTGTCAAGGACAGCAACGAGCTCGCCGGCTACGTCCGCGAGACCATCGCCTACGACCGTGACGGTGGCAAACCGCTCACCAGCACCGTCAAGAACCCGTGGACCCGAGGAACCGCGACCCGTGCGGTGAAGGCACTGCCGAGCAAGGACGGCAAGCCCACATCGACCCCACCGGGTGAATCCGGTCGACCCGAGGCCGCGGCCCTGCCGCCGCTGGTCGCCACGATGATCCGCACCGAGAGCGTGACCACGAAGGCCTTCCAGCCGGACGGCAGCACGGCCCGCACGGTGCGTTCGAGCACGACGTTCGACGACTACGGTCAGATCAAGACCGTCTCGGACGAAGGCGACACGAATGTCACCGGTGACGAGCAGTGCACCCGCACCACCTACGTCGCCCCGGACACCGCCAACTGGCTGATCTCCTACCCGCAGTCCGTCCAGACCAGCAGCACACTCTGCTCGACGGACGCCACACCGGCCACCGTCACCAGCGAGACCCGCACGGCCTACGACGGCCGGCCGGTGGGGAAGGCTCCGGAACCGGGCAAGGGCTACGCCACTTCGGTGGAGGCCCTGGACCGCTACGACGGCAGCACCCCGCACTTCCTGACGGCCACCACCACCTCGTACGACCAGTACGGCCGGGTGACCTCCGCCAAGGACGTCAACAACGCGGAGACGACGACTTCCTACACCCCGGCGAGCGGCAGCCAGGCGACGGTCGTCCAGTCCACGAGCCCCAAGAAGTTCACGAGCACCACCACGTACGACGGCCTGCGCGCCCTCCCGGTGAAGGTCGTGGACGCCAACAACCGCACCACCTACGCCGATTACGACGCCCTCGGCCGCACCACGGCGGTGTGGAACCCGGGCCGGGACAAGAGCGCCTCGCCCAGCGCGAAGTACACCTACACCATCGAGCCGGGCAAGCAGCCCGCCGTCACCACCAAGACCCTTCTCGAAGGCGGCGGTTACCGCACCAGCATCTCGCTGTACGACGGTCTCCTGCGGCCACGTCAGGTCCAGGAGGAGGCGTACGGCGCTGATGGTGGCCGCAACATCACCGACAGCTTCTACGACAGCCACAGCCGGGTCTACCGCGCCAATGCCGCGTACCACGCCCAGGGGGCTCCGGAAGCGGCGCTGTGGATCGGCCTGGACAACCAGGTCCCGTCCCAGACGGAGACCGAGTTCGACGGGCTCGACCGGCCGACCGCGAGCATCTTCAAGTCCGAGAACGTCGAGAAGTGGCGCACCACCACCCGCTACGGCGTGAACTGGAGCGCGACCACCCCGCCCCTGGGCGGCACGCCGACGCTGACGATCACCGACGCGCACGGGCGCCCCTCCGAGGTACGGCACTACAAGAGCGGAAGCCCGGATTACGGCGCATCCGCCTCGGCGTACGAGACGCTGAAGTACTCCTACGACCCGGCCGGCAAGCTCACCCGGTTCACCGACGCCGCGGGCAACGCCTGGAGCTGGGAGTACGACCTGCTCGGCCGCCAGACCAAGGCGGTCGACCCGGACAAGGGCACCACCACCAGCACCTACAACGCCGACAGCACCCTCGCCACCGTCACCGACGGCCGGGGCAAGACGCTCGCCTACACCTACGACATCCTCCGTCGCAAGACGGCGATGTACGACGGCTCCACCACCGGCACGAAGCTGGCCGAGTGGGCCTACGACACGCTGCCCGGCAGCAATGGCCTGGCCACCGGAAGCACCCGCTTCGAGAACGGCAAGGCCTTCACCACCGCCGTCACCGGATTCGACGGCGCGGCCCGGCCCACCGGAACCACCGTCACCATCCCGGACAGTGAGGAGCTCCTGGCAGGCACCTACACCACCTCCCAGACCTACACACCCGACACCGGCCTGGTCGACACCACCACGTACCCGGCCGGCGGTGGACTGGCCGCGGAGAGCGTCCACCAGGAGTACACCCCGCTGGGCCTGCCCACCACGGTCACCGGCAGCCGCCCGTACTCCAGCGGCAACGAATACACGGAGTACGGAGAGCTCGGGCAGACCTCGGTCGGCAACACCGGTTCCAGAGTCGCCCAGACCTTCGTCTACGAGAACGCCACCCGGCGCCTGGCGCTCGCGCGGACCGACCGGGAGAACGGCACTCCGCAGAAGCTCGACGAGAAGACCTACACCTACAACCCCGTCGGCAACATCACCGGCGTCCATGATGTCCGCGACGACACCACTGTCACGGACACCCAGTGCTACACGTACGACTTCGTTCAGCGTCTGACCAACGCATGGTCGGCGACGGACAACTGCGTGGCCCAGCCGGACTCGGCCAACGGCCCGTTCGTGGGCGGAGCGGACCCGTACTGGACCAGCTACACCTACGACGCGGCCGGCAACCGCACCCAGGCGACCAACCGCACCAGCGGCGCCGCCCCCGGCCCGCTGATGGACACCACCAAGGTGACCTCGGTCGCCATCGCCGGTGACGGCCAGACCTCCTCGGTCGCGATCTCCGGCGGCCAGGTCTACCTGGCGCAGCAGCGTGCCAACGGGACCTGGCGCAACTACGAGAACCTGCACACCACGACCAAGGCCGGTGCGCTGCCCGCCGCGGTCGAGCACGTCGCGGCGGTCTGGTCCGACAACACCCTGCAGATCATGGCCATCGCCGGGGGCAAGGTCTGGCACACCCGGCGCATGGCGGACGGCACCTGGCAGCCCTGGGGTGACGTCACCGGCGCCGCCGGTCCCATCGCCAACCCCAGCCAGCTGTCCCTGTCCGCCACCGCCTCCGGGCTGGAGGTCCTCACCTTCTCCGACGGCGTGCTCAAGCACACCCTGCGCAAGCCCACCGGCGAGTGGGGAGCCTGGGGCAACGTCTACGGCGAAGCCGGCAACCTCGCCGGTGCCACCCGTGTCACCAGCGCGGCCACGAGCACCGGTCTTGAGGTCATGGTGCTCGCGGGCGGCAAGCTCTGGCACACCGTCCGCTTCCCCACAGGCAACTGGCAGAAGTGGGGCGATGTCTACAGCATGACCGGGGCGCTCAACTCGCCCACCAACCTCGCCGCCACGGCGACCGGTGCCGGCCTCGAAGTCGTCACCATCGCCGACGGAACCATCTGGCACACCGTCCGCAGGCCTGACAGCAACTGGCAGCCCTGGGGCAACGTCAGCCAGGTCGTGGGTCAGCTCAACCAGCCCGTCTCGGCCTCGGTCGTCAGCTCCGGCGGCGACCTGAAGCTCATCACGGCCGCCGGCGGAACCCTCAACTACACCAAGCGGGCCTTCACCGACGCCAGTTGGACCGCCTGGACACAGCTCACCCAGACCACGGAGAACCAGCAGAGCGACCAGACCCAGCGTTCCTCCACCTACCCCGCCCCCGGAGGCGCCCGACCGCACGCCCTGTCCCGGGTCGACATCACCGGCACCGGCGCCCGGACCGACACCTTCAGCTACGACGAGGTCGGCAACACCGTCCGCCGCGTCACCGCCGACGGCGACCAGACCCTCGAATGGGACATCGAGGGCCACCTCGCCAAGTCCACCACCGCGGGCAAGAGCACGACCTTCCTCTACGACGCCGACGGCAACCGCCTCCTGCGCCGCGAGCCCGACTCGGTGACCCTCTACCTGGGTGGCGGTCAGGAGCTCAAGCTCGACAAGGCAGCCAAGAAGGTCACCGGTACCCGCTACATCAACGCCGGTGCCATCACCATCGTCAAGTCCTCCGACGGCAGCCTCAACTACCTCATCCCCGACCGGCAGGGAACCGCCCAACTCACGATCAGCGCCGACAGCCCGGCATACACCCGAGGCGACACCACGGCCTTCGGCACCCCGCGGGGCAAGAAACCGGCCTCATGGCCCACCGAACGGGGCTTCGTCGGCGGCACCAACGACGCCACCACCGGCCTCACCCACCTCGGAGCCCGCGAGTACGACGCGGCCAACGGCCGCTTCATCTCGGTGGACCCGCTCCTCGACCTCACCGACCCGCAGCAGATCAACGGCTACGCCTACAGCAACAACAACCCCGTCAACCTCTCCGACCCGAGCGGACTCCACCCCGATGGCACCTGCGGCGGCTTCGGCCAGTGCCAGACGACCGATGGCCACATCCTGACGGAGGAGTGGCACCAGGACTCCTCCGGCGCCTGGCAGGTCGACATCAGTTCGACCAAGGACGCCGTACTCCCCGGAGGCATCGGCATCACCGGTGCACCCAACTTCAAGAAGCTCCAGAAGGACATTACGGAGACCATCAGGAAGCGAAAGGAGACATTCGGACTCAAGAACAACGAGAAGGAGGACTACCACCAGTACGTGGCGGCTGCGGTCAACGCCTGCTTCTCGGACAATGCCTGCCTTCACTCCGACACTTACGAGCAGCTCTGGAAGAAGCTCTTCAGCTGGCAGCTTGAGAACATTGAGATCGTCGGCCAAGGAAGGGGATCCTTCGCCAGTTCGCCGGTCGGAAAGGGTGTCGCGGCCAAGAACGCCGCAAATGCCGCGAAGAAGTCGGGTGGAAAACCCAGCTGCAACAGCTTCCCCCCTGACACGCTAGTGCTGATGGCCGACGGGACCACCAAGCCGATCGGGGAAATCGGGGTCGGTGACACTGTTGCGGCGGCTGATCCGCAAACCGGTCAGGCAGCAGGAAAGGAAGTCACCGACAAGATCGTCACCCCGGACGACACTCAGTTCACGGAACTGACGCTGTCGGCAGTTGGCGAGGAGGGCTCCTCAAGCGCCTCCATCCGACTGGTATCCACCGCTCAGCACCCCTACTGGGATGACACGGACCGCCAGTGGATTCTGGCCGAAGACCTTCAGCCGGGCCACCGCCTGTTCACCGCCGACCACGGGTCACTCGTTGTCGTTTCGGCCCGCACGTACACTACGCAGCCCCAGGTTGCCCACAACCTGACGGTCGCAGACCTTCACACATACTATGTGCTGGCCGGCGCCACACCGGTCCTGGTGCACAACAGTAATTGCGATGAATTTGGCAACTTTATATCCGGATCGGCCGAGGCGCAGAAGCTTGCCGGTCAGCTGCGAGCCGAGTCTGCGAGTTCCCCGTTCACTGCTGACGGGCGGCTGACGCAGGATGCGATCAACGCTTCCAGGATGGCTATGCCGGGGAGTGTTATGGGTAACAAGGAGCTTCAGGAGCGCTTCGCAGCCAGAGGTGGAGCGGAGCAGTGGGGGAAGTGGAGTACTGGCACGCACCAGAGCCCGTATGGTGACTACCAGGTGCATTTCTACAGGAACTCTGTGACGGGAGAGATCATGTATGACTATGACTATAAGGTGGTCCTGAATCGAAGGGGTTCGAAGTGAGGGTTCGGCTCACAGACCCGGAGGGACTTGACCAGCGAATTCGACAAGGGTCTGGCGATCTGCGCCCAGGCGTCGAGTACACGGTTCTGGAGATCTTCTGCCAGGCCGATGGCCCAAATTATTTCAGGATTGAGTTCCATGAAGGGGAACTTCCGCCGATCTTCGACTCTCGGCTATTCGAAATGGTGGATCCGGAGCCTCATCTATCATGGAGTTTCCGCCTGGAGTGGGACGGGTCAATAGTGATCGGCCCGGCCGCCTGGGGTGTGCCAGGATTCTGGGAGGAGTTCATGGAGCATGATGCCAGGGCAATTGAGATCTTCCGGGCAGGGCGCGATAGGATTCTAAACTCGCAGTAAGATCGTTGGATCTGCAGACATCAAGGCTGCATTTCTTCAGAAGCCCCGTTGAAGTCGACTTCAACGGGGCTTCTGGCGTTCGACGGCGAGGTTCCTACAGGTCGTAGTAGAGCTCGAACTCGTGGGGGTGGGGGCGGAGGGCGATGGGGGCGATCTCGTTGGTGCGCTTGAAGTCGATCCAGGTTTCGATGAGGTCGGGGGTGAAGACGTTGCCGGCGAGGAGGTATTCGTGGTCGGCTTCGAGGGCTTCCAGGACGGCGGGGAGGGAGGAGGGGACCTGGGGGACGTTGGCGTGGTCCTCGGGGGCCAGCTCGTAGAGGTCCTTGTCGACGGGCTCCAGCGGCTCGATCTTGTTGCGGATGCCGTCGAGGCCGGCCATCAGCATGGCGGAGAAGGCCAGGTAGGGGTTGGAGGACGGGTCCGGGGCGCGGAACTCGATGCGCTTGGCCTTGGCGTTGGAGCCGGTGATCGGGATGCGGATGGCGGCGGAGCGGTTGCGCTGGGAGTAGACCAGGTTGACCGGGGCCTCGAAGCCGGGGACGAGGCGGTGGTAGGAGTTCACCGAGGGGTTGGTGAAGGCCAGCAGCGAGGGGGCGTGCCGCAGGAGGCCGCCGATGTAGTAGCGGGCGGTGTCGGAGAGGCCGGCGTAGCCCTGTTCGTCGTAGAAGAGCGGGGAGCCCCCGGTCCACAGGGATTGGTGGACGTGCATGCCGGAGCCGTTGTCTCCGAAGATCGGCTTGGGCATGAAGGTGGCGGTCTTGCCGTTGCGCCAGGCGACGTTCTTGATGATGTATTTGAACAGCATCAGGTCGTCGGCGGCGTGCAGCAGGGTGTTGAACTTGTAGTTGATCTCGGCCTGGCCGGCCGTGCCGACCTCGTGGTGCTGGCGCTCGACCTCCAGTCCGGCCCGGCCGAGTTCCAGGGACATCTCGGCGCGCAGGTCGGCGAAGTGGTCCACCGGGGGGACGGGGAAGTAGCCGCCCTTGTACTTGACCTTGTAGCCGCGCACGTCGCCCTCGGCGGCGCCGCTGTTCCAGGCGCCGGCCTCGGAGTCGATGTGGTAGAAGGACGCGTTGGCGCTGGTCTCGAAGCGCACCGAGTCGAAGACGTAGAACTCGGCCTCGGGGCCGAAGTACGCGGTGTCGGCGATGCCGGAGGAGGCCAGGTAGGCCTCGGCCTTCTTGGCGACGTTGCGGGGGTCGCGGCTGTAGGCCTCGCCGGTGACCGGGTCCTGGATGAAGAAGTTGATGTTGAGGTGCTTCTCGGCCCGGAAGGGGTCGAGGCGGGCCGTGGCGAGGTCCGGCACCAGGGCCATGTCGGACTCGTGGATGGCTTGGAAACCGCGGATCGATGAGCCGTCGAACATCAGGATCTCGGACGGGTCGAAGGTCGCCGCGGGGACGGAGAAGTGCTGCAGGACGCCCGGCAGGTCACAGAAGCGGACGTCGATGAACTTCACGTCGTTGTCCTGGATGAACTGCTTCACTTCGGCGGCGTTGTTGAACATCCATCCTCCTCGGTGCGCGAACTCGGCTGAACTCGGTGTGCGAAATTGGGCTCACCATAGGAATGGGTCGTTTCCAGTCGGTGACCTGTTCGTTTCCTAGATGTTAACCACGGGCGCCGGGTGGGCGGCAAAGGCGCATGGGGCGGTACAAATCACCTCGCCCACCTGGGCAGCCTCCCGGAAGTGGTCTAGACCGCGTGGAAACCTCCGGAACGTCGGTTCACCCGGTCGGGGGGTGGTGCCCGGGACGCGGGGGAGGCGGTGGCGGCGCACGCCGTCAGCCCGGTTACTGTGGATTCGTGGACACCAGAGAAGCGTTGGGATCGTGGATCGACGGCCCCAGGGCCGCCGCCGAGAAGATGGGTACCGACTTCGGCTACCGCGGCGAACGCCTCGGGCTGCCCAAGGAGGGCCCCGGCTCGATCGCCGGCCCCGGTCGACGGATCGGCGCCCTGTTCGTGGACGGCTGGCTGGTCTCCCTGATCTCCTACGGGCTGCTCGCCCGCGGCGACCAGGGCGAGGCCAACCTGTGGACCAGCCCGCTGTACTTCCTGGTGGCGGCCCTGCTGCTGTCCACCACCGGCACCACGGTCGGCAAGCGGCTGTTCGGCCTCCGGGTGATCCGCCTGGACGGCGGCCGCGCGACCATCCCGCAGGTCCTGCTGCGCACCCTGCTGCTCTGCCTGGTGGTGCCGCCGCTGGTCTGGGACCGGGACACCCGGGGCCTGCACGACAAGGCGGTCGGCACGGTCGAGGTCCGGATCTAGCGCCGTCCCCCGAGAACGCCGAACGGCCCCGCCGCGGAGCTTCCGCGGCGGGGCCGTTCTGTGTCGTCAGGGGAGGGGGAGGATCAGCGGGCCTGGCCGCCCTTGGGCATCCGGGCGCCCTTCGGCATCGGACCCTTGGGGATCGGCGCCTTGGAGAGCAGGTCGCCCAGCGCGCGCAGGCGGTCGTTGGTCTCGGTGACCTGGGCCGCGGTGATGGCGCGGGGCAGGCGCATCAGGTGGATCTGGAGCTTCTTCAGCGGGATCTCGCCCTCGCCGTTGCCCACCACGATGTCGTGCACCGGCACGTCGCCGACCACACGGGCCATCTTCTTCTTCTCGGAGGCCAGCAGCTGGCGGACCCGGTTCGGGTTGCCCTCGCCGATCAGCGCGATGCCGGCCCGGCCCACGGCGCGGTAGACCGCGTCCTGGTTACGGGTGACCGCGACCGGGGTGGTGCTGGAGCTCCAGCCGCGCCGGATGTTGTCCAGCACCGCCGCGACGGCGCCCGGCTGCCCCTCCATCTGCCCGAACGCGGCGCGCTCGGCCCGGCGTCCGAAGACGATCGCCATGGCCAGCACGGCCACGATGAAGCCCAGGATGCCCAGGTAGACGGGATGCTCGATCGCGAAGCCGATGGCGAGGAACACGCCGAAGGTCAGCAGGCCGACGCCGGCGATGATCAGGCCGATCTTGGTATCGACCTTCTTGGTCATGGTGTACGCCAGGCGGATCTGCTTCAGTCGCCCGGGGTTCTCGGATGTTTCCCTCGCCATAACGCTCATGGTACGTGGCACGGGTACGGGATATCCAAGCCCGGGTACCCGTTCGCCCGAACCGTGACGCGCACGCCCACACTCCGTCGCGCACAGCGACGTTGGGGCCCGCGGTCATCGCGCAGAGCGATGCCGGCATCCGCTAGCGGATCCGCCTGCCCGCCGTCGGCGTCCCGGTCCCCGCCACCGCGTCGTCGTGCCGGCGGTCCGCCGCGTACTCGCGGTTCTCGCACACCGCCGCCCAGGCGTTGCGGCGCGCGTGCCGCTGCCCGGGAGCCGACAGGACGCTCTCGGCGAACCGCAGCGCCACCCCCACCGACCGGATCCGCATCCGCATGCCGAACAGCTCCTCTCCTGGCACCTGCGCTTGGGCGGGAAGACTTGGCCGAGAAGAATCGAACGCCCGCCGGGCGTCCAGAGTCCCCACCCCGTGTTACCAGCCCGTGACCAGGCCGTCAAAGCGGGGTGAAAGCGAAAGGGCGGAGCCGTGGCTCCGCCCTTCGCATGGCTCAGATGGCTCAAACGGGTCGGTCGATGATGGCTCGATCGATCGACCCGGCCGGGGAGACGATCAGACCGCCGCCTGCTCGCGCCGCTCCAGCGCCTGCCGGTACAGCCGGCCGGCCCGGTACGAGGAACGCACCAGCGGGCCCGACATGACGCCCGCGAAGCCCAGCTCCTCGGCCTCCTCCTGGAGCTCGACGAACTCCTGCGGCTTCACCCAGCGCTCCACCGGGTGGTGGCGCAGCGAGGGGCGCAGGTACTGGGTGATGGTGATCAGCTCGCAGCCGGCGCCGACCAGGTCGGCCAGCGCCTGGCTGACCTCCTCGCGGGTCTCGCCCATGCCGAGGATCAGGTTGGACTTGGTCACCAGCCCGGCCGCGCGGGCCTGGGTGATGACGTCCAGCGAGCGCTCGTAGCGGAACGCGGGGCGGATCCGCTTGAAGATCCGCGGCACCGTCTCGACGTTGTGCGCGAGCACCTCGGGGCGGGAGGAGAAGACCTCGGCCAGCTGCTCGGGCACCGCGTTGAAGTCGGGGATGAGCAGCTCGACACCGGTGCGGCCGGCCTCGCGGTCGGCGGTCATCGCGTGCACCTGGCGCACGGTCTCGGCGTACAGCCAGGCGCCGCCGTCCTCCAGGTCGTCGCGGGCGACGCCGGTGATGGTGGCGTAGTTGAGGTCCATGGTGACGATGGACTCGGCGACCCGGCGCGGCTCGTCGCGGTCGAACTCGGCGGGCTTGCCGGTGTCGATCTGGCAGAAGTCGCAGCGGCGGGTGCACTGGTCGCCGCCGATGAGGAAGGTCGCCTCACGGTCCTCCCAGCACTCGAAGATGTTGGGGCAGCCGGCCTCCTGGCAGACCGTGTGCAGCCCCTCCTTCTTCACCAGCGACTGGAGGGCGTTGTACTCCGGGCCCATCTTCGCGCGGGTCTTGATCCACTCGGGCTTCCGCTCGATGGGGGTCTCGCTGTTGCGGACCTCCAGGCGGAGAAGCTTCCTGCCGTCGGGCGCGACAGCGGACACGTGCGACTCCTAGAACTAGACGGGGTACCCCCAGGGTACGCCTGTGGTTGTACGGGCTTCGCCGGGCCTGCCGCCCTGCAATCGCAGGGCAACACGACTACCGGCCAGTAGATTCCCGGCGGCTCGATGTGTTCCGTGGCCGCCGAAAGGAGGGGTCAGCGGCTGGGCGCCGGCTCCGGCAGCTCGGCGAAGATCTCCGCCAGGTGCCGCTCGACCAGCGGCGCCGCCTCGGCGACGGGCAGGTCGCGCTTCAGCTCGCCGGTGAGCGAGGCCACGCCCGCGTCCCGGATGCCGCACGGCACGATCTTGTCGAACCAGGTCATGTCCGGGTCGCAGTTGAGCGCGAAGCCGTGCATGGTCACCCCGCGGGCGACCCGCACGCCGATCGCGGCGAGCTTGCGGTCGTCGCCGCGCTGACCGGCGTTGGAGGGCGCGTACTCGGGGCCGGCCAGGCGCGGGTCGATGCCCAGCGGCAGGCCCATCCGCAGGGTCAGCTTGCCGATGTCCACGACCTGCGCCGGGTCCACCACGGCGTCCGGCAGGGACTCGCCGAGCACCCAGACCCCGCTGCGGCCCTCGACCCGGGTGGTGCCGATGCCGAACTCGTCGGCGGTGCGGATCAGCGCCTCCTCCAGCCGGCGGACGTAGGCGATGACGTCGATCGGGTCGGGCAGCTTGACGATCGGGTAGCCGACCAGCTGGCCGGGGCCGTGCCAGGTGATCTCCCCGCCCCGGTTGACCTCGACCACCGGGGTGCCGTCGAGCGGCAGGTCGGCGGGGTTGGTGCGCTTGCCCATGGTGTACACGGACTGGTGCTCCAGGAGCAGGACGGTGTCGGGGATCTCGTCCGCGACCCGCAGCGCGTGCAGCCGCTGCTGTTCCTCCCAGGCCTCCTGGTAGGGCACGGTCCGCTCACCTATGCCCATGTGAACAAAACGCACGTTCTTGCTCACCGTGTCGCACTCCTTGCCAGGCGTTCGAGACCAACTTCCCCACTGTACGCCGAGCCCGGACCGAGCCCGCCAACTGCCCGGCCCGACCCGGCCCGGTGGGATCCCCTCAGCTCGCCGCGAGCAGTTGCAGGCGCAGCGCGAGCTGGAGCTCCAGCGAGCGCTCCGGGTGGTTCCAGTCCCGCCCGAGCAGGGCCTCGACCCGGTCCAGCCGCTGGACCACGGTGTTCACGTGGACGTGCAGCTCGTCCTTGGCCCGGGTCAGGCTGCCGCCGCAGTCGAAGTAGGCGCGCAGGGTGCGGACCAGCTCGGTGCCGCGCCGGGCGTCGTACGCCAGCAGCGGGCCGAGCGTCGCGCCGACGAAGCCGTCCACGTCGTGGCCGTCGCCGAGCAGTACGCCGAGGAAGCCGAGCGCGCGGGCCGAGGCGCCCTCGCCGGCGCGGCCGAGCACCCGTAGCGCCCGGACGCAGCGCAGGCCCTCGGTGTAGGAGGCGGCCAGCGCGGACGGCCCGGCGGCAGGGCGGCCGGCGCCGACGGTGACCGGGAACCCGGCGAGCCGGGCCAGCCGCTCGGCGGCCTGCCGGGCGGTCGCCTCGGGGTCGTCGGTGCCGCCGGACTCGACGGGGGTCAGCAGCACCACCGTCTCGCCGTGTTCGGCGCTGACGCCCCGGGAGCCGAACAGGTAGCGCCGGGCCGCGCCCGCCAGCCGTCCGCGGTCGTCGCCCTTCCCGTCGGCCGGCTCCGCGACCAGCACCAGGTGCGGCCTGGCGAGGTCGACGCCGAGCCGGCGGCCGCGCGCGGTGAGCCCGGCCGGGTCGCGTTCGGGTGCGGTGAGGAGGTCGGTGAGCAGCTCGCCGCGGATCCGGTTCTCGGTCTCGGCGACCGAGCGGCGCAGCAGCAGGAGCAGCGCGGTGACCACACTGGCCCGCTCGAACAGCCGCCGGTCGGCGTCGTCGAGGTCGGGGCGGCCGCGCAGCACCATGGTGCCGAGCGCGTCGTGCCCGGCCAGCACCGCGCAGACCCACTGCTCGCCGTGCCGTACGGACCGGCCCTCGGCCCGGGAGGCGGCGAACGCCTCGGCCAGTTCCGCGGCGGGGGCGGAGCGTCCGGCCAGTGGTTCGCCCTCGGCGTCCAGGACCGCTATCTCGCCGCCCAGCAGGGCCGCGACGGCGGCGGCGACGTCCGGCACCTCGGCGCCGTGCAGCACCAGGTCGGTGAGCCGGTCGTGGGCCTGCTCGGCGCGTTGGACGGCGGCGGAGTGGGCCCGGACCAGCTCGTTGGCGGCGTTCAGCTCGGCCAGCGCGGCCCGGGTGTCGGCCAGCGACTTGGCGGTGTCCAGGGCGATCGCGGCGTGCGCGGCCAGCGAGCAGAGCAGCGCGACCTCGTCGGGGGAGAAGGCGCGCGGCGTGCGGTCGGCGGCGAACAGGACGCCGATGACCTGCCCGCCGATCAGCAGCGGCACCCCGATGATCGCCACCAGGCCCTCGTCCAGCACGCCCGCGTCGATCATGCCGGTGTGGTGGAAGCGCGCGTCGTTGCGGTAGTCGGGGGTGGCGTACGGGCGGGCGGTCTGCGCGACCAGCCCGCCCAGGCCGTCGCCGAGGCTGAGCCGCAGGGTCTGGAACAGGACGGAGACCGAGCCGTCGGTGACCCGCATGTAGGTGTCGCCCGCGGCCTCGTCCGGCAGGGTCAGGTACGCGGTGTCGGTGCCGAGCAGCAGCCGGGCCCGGCGGACGATCGCCTGGAGCACGGTGTCCAGGTCCCGGGAGGCGGCGAGGTCGCCTGCGGTGTCGAACAGGGCAGTCAACTCGGCCTCGCGGCGCCGGTGTTGACGCAGGGTGCGGTGGACCCGCAGGGCCTGCCAGGTGGCGTCGTCGATCTCGGCGAGGACGGCGGCCGACGCTCCGCGGCGGCGGGCGTCGGCCAGCACGTCGGCGAAGTCCTCGGTGGCGGCGCCGGAGGCGAGCAGGTCGAGCAGCCGCCGCAGCGCGGGCGCGGCGCTTTCGTGAGGGTGGTTCATGGTGCGTGCTGCCAATCGGCGTCGGTTCCGTCGGTTCCGAGAAAGCGCGATCGTACCGGCTCGGCCTCAGGCGGCGGCAGGCTTCCCGAGCTCGCCGGCCTGCGCCTCCTGGCCCGGGTGGCCCTCCTCCTCCGCGACCTCGGCGAGGTCCCGGCCCCTGGTCTCCCGGCCGCAGAGCACCGCCAGCACGGTGATCGCCGCCGCGATGGCGACGTACACCGCGATGGGGGTGGCGCTGCCGTAGTCCTTGAGCAGCGCGGTGGCGATCAGCGGCGCCGGGGCGCCGGCCGCCACCGAGGAGAACTGGGCCCCGATCGAGGCGCCCGAGTAGCGCATCCGGGTCGCGAACAGCTCGGAGAAGAAGGCCGCCTGAGGGGCGTACATCGCGCTGTGGAAGACCAGGCCGACGGTCACGGCGGCGACCAGCGAGCCGAAGGACCGGGTGTCCACCATGCCGAAGAAGACGAAGGCCCAGGCGCCCACCCCGACCGCGCCGACCAGGTACACGGGCTTGCGCCCGACCCGGTCGGACAGCGCGCCGAACAGCGGGATCAGCGCGAACTGGATGGCGGAGGCGATCAGGACGGCGTTCAGCGCGGTCTGCTTGGAGAAGTGCGCGTGGGTGACGGCGTAGGTGAGCACAAAGGTCGTCATCACGTAATAGGAGATGTTCTCCGCCATCCGCGCGCCCATGGCCACCAGCACCTCCCGCCAGTGGTCGCGCAACACCTCCACCAGCGGCGGCCGTTCGACCTTCTTCCGGCTCCGCTGCGCGGCCAGCGCCTGCTGGAACAGCGGCGACTCGTCCACCGCGAGCCGGATCCACAGGCCGACCGCGACCAGCACCGCCGACAGCAGGAAGGGCACCCGCCAGCCCCAGGCCAGGAAGTCCGCGTCTGACTGCACCGTCGTCATCAGCGACAGCACCCCGGCCGCCAGCAGGTTCCCGGCCGGCGCCCCGCCCTGCGGCCAGGACGCCCAGAACCCGCGCCGCCGCTGGTCCCCGTGCTCCGACACCAGCAGCACGGCGCCGCCCCACTCGCCGCCGAGCGCGAAGCCCTGCACCAGCCGCAGCACCGTCAGCAGCACCGGCGCCGCGGCCCCGATCGAGTCGTACGTGGGCAGCAGCCCGATCGCCGTGGTCGATCCGCCCATCAGCAGCAGGCTCACCACCAGCAGCTTCTTGCGCCCGATCCGGTCCCCGAAGTGCCCGAACACCAGCGCCCCGAGCGGCCGGGCCGCGAATCCGATCGCGTAGGTCAGGAACGACAGCAGCGTCCCGGTCAGCGGATCGCTGTTCGGGAAGAACAGCTTCCCGAACACCAGCGCCGCCGCTGTTCCGTACAAGAAGTAGTCGTACCATTCCACGGTCGTACCGATGAGGCTCGCGGCCACCACACGTGGCAGTGAGCCTCTTGTGCTGGCCGGGGTGCCGGAGCCGTTCATGGTCACCACTTCCGGATGGGGGGACGATGTCGCCACAAGGTAGGAAGCGCCCGACCCCGGGACTATGTGATCGATTCACATAGTCCCGGGGTCGAATGTGTGTCCCTGTCCTATGGGGTCTTCGGCCGGCTCACGGAGCGCCCCCGGCTCAGTGGGCCGTCCAGCCGCCGTCGACGGGGAGGCTGGCGCCGGTGATGTAGGAAGCGGCGGGGGAGCAGAGCCAGACGGCGAGCTGGGCGACCTCGTCGGGTTCGATGAGGCGCTTCAGGGCGGTGCGGTCGAGCATGATCCGCTCGACCACCTCCTCCTCGGGGATGCCGTGGGCGAGCGCCTGGGCGGCGATCTGCTTCTCCACCAGCGGCGTGCGGACGTAGCCCGGGTTGATGCAGTTGCTGGTGACGCCGTGCGGCGCACCCTCCAGGGCGACGGTCTTGCTCAGGCCCTCCAGGGCGTGCTTCGCGGTGACGTAGGCGGACTTGAAGGCGCTGGCGCGCAGGCCGTGGACGGAGGAGAGGTTGACGATCCGGCCCCACCCCTGCTCGTACATGTGCGGCAGGGTGCGGCGCAGGATGCGGAACGGGGCCTCGACCATGACCCGCTGGATCAGCGTGAAGCGCTCGATCGGGAACTCGTGCACGGGCGCGACGTGCTGGAGGCCGGCGTTGTTGACGACGATGTCGGCGTCGTCCGGGAGGGCGTCCACGGCCTCGGGGTCGGAGAGGTCGGTGACGATCGCGCGACCGCCGATCCGCTCGGCGAGCTCCTCGGCCGGGCCGGCCGCGAGGTCGACGACGTAGACCCGGGCGCCGGCCCCGGCGAGGGCCTCGGCGCAGGCCCGGCCGATGCCCGAGGCGGCCCCGGTGACCATGGCCGTGCGGCCGGCGAGCGGGCGGGCAGTAGAGGTGTCCATGGCCGAGAACGGTAGGAATCCGGCGGCCCCGCTCCCATGTGATGGACCGCCACAGCAGTCCGCTGGGCTGTGGTGCCGTTCGCCATGCCGCCGGCCCGGGGCCCGAACGGCGGATCGACCCTCGGAGAGGCCCTCGGGAGCCACCTCGGAGAGCCCCCTGGATCGAACTCCGGAGACACCCCCGGAGACGCCCTCGGAAAGGCCGGAAGTTCGACCGCGGACGGCCAAACCCCAGGTGGCCCCGCTTACCCACAATGGGCGCGGTTGCTTCACCCGTTCGGTGGATTGATCGGTCAGATCCGCCCATAGCGTCCGAATGCTCGCTACATTCACGCCGATTCCCGACAGGGGGCGCCGCCCCAGGCCGCCTAAGTGCTGGTGAGGCCAGGTGCGACGTCCGAGAGGTGTTGACAGACATGCCCCAACGGCCTGCAACCGACAGCCCGGCGTACGGACCGCTCGACCCGCTCGGCCAGCACCGAGGGCCGGTCGGCCGGACCCTTCCGGACGCCCCCGACGCCCTGACCGCCGACACGCTGACCGCCGATGCCCCGGCCGCCGACGACCTGCGGCTGCCGGTGCAGGCCACACCCGACCGGCACGAGGCCCCCGTCGGGCCCGCGCCCGCCCCGGCCCGAGCCGGCCACTCCGGCACGGGCCCGCAGAACGGCCAGCTCGCGGCACTGATCGAGGAGGCCGGCTTCTCGCACGCGGGCCTCGCCCGCCGGGTCGACCAGCTCGGCCTGGAGCACGGCCTCGACCTGCGCTACGACAAGACCTCGGTCACCCGCTGGCTGCGCGGCCAGCAGCCGCGCGGGGCCACCCCGGCGCTGATCGCCGAGGTCTTCACCCGACGGCTCGGCCGCCGCCTCACCGCCCAGGACCTCGGCCTGGACGCCTGCGCCCCGGTCTACGCCGGCCTGGAGTTCGCCGAGACGCCGCAGGAGGCGGTGGACATCGTGGCGAGCATGTGGCGCAAGGACAACGGCCCGCAGTCCGAGCTGCGCCGGATCGCCTTCACCCCGGCCGGCCTGGTCGTCCCCAGCCGGGACTGGCTGATCGGCCGCACCGACGAGCGGGTCGCCCGGGACGGCTCCACCCTGGCCCGCCCGGACGCCGCCACCGGCCCGCCGTCCGGCAGCGCCACCTCCGCGGCCATCACCGGCGCCCCGGCGCCGGGCGCGCCCGGCCCGTCCCCCGTGAGCCCGGCGCGCGGCCCGGGCGTCGGCGCCCCCGTCTCCCGCAGCACGGCCGGCACCACCGGCACCGCCCCCACCATCGGCCGGGTGCCCATCCAGAGCCGCCGGCCGCCCCTCGCGGTCGAGCCGCCGTACACCGACCCGGCCCGGGAGTCCCGCCCCGCCCTGCGGGTCGGCCGCGGCGACATCGCCGCCATCCGGGCCGTCGGCGACCTCTTCCGCGCCCTCGACCACGCCTACGGCGGCGGCCACGCCCGCCAGGCGCTGGTGCGCTACCTGGAGAGCGAGGCCGAGCCGATGCTGCGCGGCCGCTACGGCGAGCAGATCGGCCGGGCCCTGTTCGGCGCGGTCGCCGACCTCACCAGGCTGGCCGGCTGGACGTCCTTCGACATCGCCGCGCACGGCCTGGCCCAGCGCTACTTCGTCCAGTCGCTGCGCCTCTCCCAGGCCGCCGGGGACCGCGCGCTCGGCGGTTACGTGCTGGTGACGATGAGCCAGCAGGCCGTCCACCTCGGCCACGGCCGGGAGGCGGTCCAGCTGGCCCGGGTCGCCCAGCAGGGCGTGGGCACCGCGGTGCCGCCGGTCGTCCAGTCGCTGATGCACGCCGCCGAGGCGCGCGGGCACGGCCTGCTGGGCGACGTCCGCTCCTGCACCACCGCCCTGGTGCGCGCCGAACGCTCCCTGGCCGCGGCCCGGACGGGCGACGAACTGCCCTCCTGGGCGCGGTACTTCGACGAGGCCCAGCTCTCCGACGAGTTCGCCCACTGCTACCGCGACCTCCAGCAGTGGCGGACGGCCGCGCAGCACGCCGAGAAGTCGCTGCGGCTGCGCTCGCCCGCCTACGCGCGCAGCCGGATCTTCTGCCGGCTGGTGCTGGCCACCGCCCGGCTCGGCATGGGGGACCTCGACGAGGCCTGCACCATGGCCACCGACGCGCTGCGGGCGGCGGGGGAGATGCGCTCGGCCCGCTCGCTGGAGTACGTCCGGGACTTCCACCGCCGCCTCACCCCGTACCGCGGCAGCCCGGTGGCCCGCGCCTTCGAGGAGTCGGCCCGACAGGCGGGGGTGATCTGACCCACCCGGCACGGGGCGCCGACGCGGAGTCCGTCGGCGCCCGGCGTGCGAGGCGGAGGCTGTAGCGCGTGCGGTGTGCGGCGTGTGGCGTTCGGCGCGTGGGCCCCACCGGGCCGTTGGCGTACGGAGTCCGGGCCGACGGCGCACCCGGGGCCGCCTGAGGGCGAGGCCCGGCCCCGTGCTCCTGGTTCACGGGGGCCGGGCCGTCGTGCGTTGGGTGGTCGGCGCGCGGGGGCGCGAGGCCAGGGCCTCACACCCCCGCCCTCGGCGCCTGGGCACTCCGTCGGCCTGTCACCCCGGCAGGCCGCTGGTGTGCCGGGCGCTCCGGCGGTGAGGTGTCAGGCTGCCGCCTCCGCCTCCCGGGTGTCGGCCGGGACGCCGAGGTCGCGCAGGACCGCCTGGGCCGCCCGGCGGCCGGAGACCAGGGCGCCCTGGACGGTGCTGGTGTCCCGGTGGTCTCCGGCGACGTACAGGCCGGCCAGGAGTCGGACCGGGCGGCGGGGGTTGTGCGGGGGCGGCATCGTGGGCAGCGCGTCCGGGACGTGGCGCACGTTGAGGAACTGCCAGCCCGCCGCCGAGGTGCCGTAGAGCTGGGCCAGCCGGGCCCGGACGGTCGGCTCCAGCCCGGCGGGGCCGCCCAGGTCGAAGGCGCGCCGGCCGAGCACGGTGGTGGCGATCAGGGCCTGGCCGGCCGGGGCGTAGGACGGGTGCAGCTCGCTGAGCACCAGCGAGTGCGAGACGAGCGGCGGGTGCCCGTTCGGCCGGTCGCCGTCGAGCAGCAGGACGGCCTCGCCCAGCGGGGCGCGGTCGGCCGCGTGGTAGAAGGTCGTGACGGGGTGGAAGTCCGGCAGCCGCAGTCCGGGCAGGAGGTCGGCGGCGGAGCGGGCGTCGGTGGCGACGATGACGGCCTGGGCGCCGATCCGGCCGTGTGCGAGGGTCTCCACGCCGTCCGCGGCGATCGAGGTGACCCGTACTCCGGTCCGGACGGTGTCGGCGGGTAGGGCGGCGGCCAGCTGGGCGGGGACGGCCGCGATCCCGTCGGCGGGCAGGCAGAGCCGCCCGCGCGCGTACGAGCGCAGCACCAGGTCGGCGATCCGGCTGCTGGTGCCGAGCGCCGGATCGGAGAGCAGTGCGCTGAGCAGCGGGCGCAGGAAGCCGTCCACGGTGCGCGGGGCGAGGCCGTGGCCGCCCAGGGCGCGGGCGGTGGTGGTCTCCGGCCGGGCCTGGAGCCGGCCGACGGCGGTGCCGGCGAGCCGGCCGAGCCAGCCGCCGAGGCGGGCCTTGTCCAGCGGGCTGCCGAGCGGGGCCCGGGTGGCGGCCTGCCGGGCGACGGTGAGCTGGGGGTCGCCGGTGCGGTACCGCCGGCCGGCGCTGTGCACCAGGACGCCGGGCGCGAGCGGGCGGAGGTCGAGACGGTCGAGGTCGAGCGCGCGGCGAAGTTCGGGGAAGGCGGTGTTCAGCAGGTGGCTGCCGTCGTCGAGGCGGAATCCGTCCTGCTCGCGGGTGGCCATCCGGCCGCCGATCCGGTCGGTGGTCTCCAGGACCTGAACGGCGAGGCCGCGACCGGTGAGCGCGCGGGCGGCGGCCAGGCCCGCGAGTCCGGCGCCGACCACGACGACGTCCGGGTCGGACGGCCGGCGGGCGCGGCGGGTGAAGTCGTACGTGGGCACTGGGGTGCTCCCTCCCTGGTCCCGGGGCTCCGGCCGACGCAGGCAGCGGGGTGCCGGGACACGGTCCGTGGAGGGTGATGCCCCGTCAGTAGGAGCATCAGACAAGCGCACCGGGCCGGATCCGGGCTCCGGGCGGGGGCGTGCGACACAGGGCGGGGCGCGGTCACGGACAGTGCGCCGTAGCGGCCGGGTTGGGGGGTCGACGGGCGCGTACGGTCACCGGGGGCGTGCGACGCGCCTGTCATGTGCTCCCATGCGCCCCCTCCCCGGGCCCCCTCCCGCCCCGCCCGGCATATGCCTCTGGCCAGGGCGGATGCCGTAGTCGGAGGACGCGCGGCCCCGCGTGACCCGCACGTGCACCCACCCGGCAGCGCGCGCCGCCACCCGCGCGCCCGCACCGCGAGTCCGCGCGACGCGCCCGCGCCGCGAATCCGCGCCGCGCCGTCACATCGCCGCGAGCACCGCCGAGTACACATCCGGATGGGTGAAGCGGAACCCCGCGTCCAGCAGCCGGCGCGGCACCACCCGGTGGCTGCCGACCACCTCGACCGCCATCTCGCCCAGCACCACCTTGAGCACCGCCTCCGGCACCGGGAACGGCGTCGGCCGCCGCAGCGCCCGCCCGAGCGCGGCGGTCAGCTCGGCGTTGGTCACCGGGTTCGGCGCGGTGAGGTTGAAGGCGCCGGAGAGGTCGTCGTGGTCGATCAGGAACCGCAGCGCGGCCACCTCGTCGTGCAGCGAGATGAAGCTCCAGTACTGCCGCCCGCTGCCGAGCCGCCCGCCGAGGCCCAGCTTGAACAGCGGGAACAGCCGGGCGCCCGCCCCGCCGGCCGAGGAGAGCACCATCCCGCTGCGCGGGTGGACGACCCGGATGCCGGCCCGCTCGGCCGGCCGGGCGGCGTCCTCCCACTCCCGGCAGACCTCGGCGAGGAAGTCGTCGCCGGCGGGGGAGTCCTCGTCGATCACCCGGTCACCGGTCTGCCCGTACCAGCCGACGGCGGAGGCGCTCACCAGCACCTGCGGCGGCTCCTTGAGCTCGGCCAGCGCGACGGCCAGCGTCTCGGTGCCGTACGCCCGGCTCTCCCGGATCTCCCGCTTGTAGGAATCCGTCCAGCGGCGGTCGCCGACCCCGGCGCCGGCCAGGTGCACCACGGCCTGGACCCCGGCCAGCCCGTCCCGCTCGACCTCGCCGAGCAGCGGGTTCCAGCCGATCGCCGTGCTGCCGTCCGGCCGTGGGCCGGTCTTCGAACGGTGCCGGACCAGCCGGACCACCTCATGGCCGTCCGCCAGCAGGGAGCGGACGAGTGCCGAACCGATCAAACCCGTGGAGCCCGTGACAGCGATGCGCATGGCCCCATCCTCGCAGCTCCCCCGCGTTTCCGACGGCTCGTCACGCTCGCCCGTACGCCTCGTTAGCATGACGCGCATGCCTGATGACGATCTGATCATCCGTGTGGCGCGCAGTGAGGACGACCGCGAGCTCGCCGTCGTCAACCACGCGGCCTGGTCCGTCCTGTCCGACGTCCTCCCGCCACCGCCCGTCGAGGACCCGATCTTCGACGAGCGGCACACCCCCGAGCAGTACCTGCTGGCCGTGCTGGACGGCCGGATCGTCGGCTACGTCCGCCAGGTCCCGCCCACCCCGCTGGCCTGCAACCGGCACGTGCGGCAGATCCAGGGCCTGGTCGTCGACGGCACCGTCCGTGGCCGGGGCATCGGCCGCCGACTGGTCGAGGCGGCCTGCGCGGCGGCCCGGGCCGAGGGCGCCCGCAGGGTGACCCTGCGGGTGCTCGGCTGGAACGCCCCGGCCCGGCGCCTCTACGAGAGCTGCGGCTTCGTCGTCGAGGGCTCGCTGGCCGAGGAGTTCCTGATCGACGGGCAGTACGTGGACGACGTCTGGATGGCCCGCAGCCTCGCCGATTGACCGTCGGAGCCCGTCCGCCGTCCGAACCCGAACGCTCGCCGTCCGAACCCGCCCGCCTGCCCGAACAGGCTTGCCGCAAAGGGCGGTTGGCGGCCCCTGGTGGTGCGGAGTCGTGACAGTCCCGGTCGTCTGGGGCGCCGCCGCGCCGGGTACCGTACCGCCGTGAGCAACTCGACGCCTCCCGGGTGGTACCCGGTTCCGGGTGCGGACGGCACCCCCGGTCACGAGCGCTGGTGGGACGGCAGCGCCTGGAGCAACGAGGTCAGGCCGCTTCAGGGCGGCGTCGCGGGCGGGCTCGCCGACGCCGCCACCCAGACCTGGCAGCAGCAGCCCTCCGACGAGCGCCCCGGGTACGGCTACCCCGGCGGCTCGCCGGCCCCGACGTACACCTACCCCGGCCAGGACGGCTACCAGGGGCAGGGCGGTTACCAGGGCCAGGGCGGCCAGGCCGGCTACCCGCCCCAGAACCCCGGCTACCCGGGTTACGGCACTCCCGGCTACGGCCGGCCCGACCCGGGCTACTATCCGCCGCCCCCGGCCAAGCGGAAGACCGGCGTGCTCGTCGGCATCGCCGTCGCCGTGCTGGCCGTGGGCGGGATCGTCGCCGGGATCGCCCTCAGCGGGAGTGGCGGTGACGACAACCACCGGGCGGACCCGACCCCGAACCCCACGGTCACCGTGACCGAAACCAGCAGCCCCACGCCGCGCCCCAGCCCGACCACGCCCACCCCCGCGCCGCCCAAGCCCGCGCCGGTGGTCAAGAGCACCGTCCCCGACCCGCAGCACGCGATCCTGGTGCCGCTCTTCGAGGGCTGGGAGGTGTCGACCGGCCTCAAGCACTCCTCGCTCTACCTCGGCACCGGCCAGTACACCTGCCCGAGCGGCGGCACCTGCATCCGCGGCCAGTTCTCGATCGAGAAGGACAGCGTCCAGGGCACCACGGCCAGGGAGGCCGCCGACACCGCGATGCCCGGCTACGCCGGAGGGATCTTCACCGGGATCAGCTCCCACACCGACGCCGGCTCCGGCTACGTCAAGGTGGCCGGTGTGCTCGGCTACGCCACCCGCTGGCACGTCCGCACCTCGGACGGCACCCAGGGCTACGTCCTGCTCGCCGCCCTCCCGGCCAAGGGCGGCGGCTTCGTGGTCATGGAGGGCGGCGTGGACGACACCCCGAGCGCGCCGGACTTCTCGGTGCTGGACCAGCTCCTCAACGGCATCACCCAGGACACCTCGTCCGGCAGCAGCACCTGAGTACCGCGGTCAGTCCCCGTACCGCTCCCAGAGCTTGGGGAAGCGCTTCGCCATGACGTCCGGGTCGTCGAAGTCCAGCGCCGGCCCGGACGGCCGCCCGGCCTGCCGTCCGCCGACCTCGGGCAGCGGCAGCCCGGTCAGCTGCTCGTACGCCTCGTCGGCGGCGTAGCCGAGGTCCTCGGCCTCGCCGTCCTCCTCCTCGTCGAACTCGGGCAGCAGGTCCGCCAGGTCGTCCGGCTCGGCCAGGCCGCCCTCGAAGACCTCCCGGCCCTGACCGATCAGCCAGGACCGGAAGTAGTCGAAGGTGTCGTCGGAGGCGCCGTCGAGCAGGAGGTAGGCGGCGCCCCACAGGTCGTTCCGGTAGGCGCGCCGGTACCGCGCCTGGAACAGCCGGGCGAAGTCGATCACATCGTCCGGGGTCAGCTGGAGGAGCCGTTCCACCAGGAGGTCGGCCTGTTCGTCGGGGTCGCCTTCGGCGGCGTCGCGGGTCTCGTCGATGATCTGCCAGAAGTCCGTCTCGTCCATCACCGCTCAAGCATCCCCGTTCGGCCGCGTCCGCGCATGCCACGGCCCCGGGCGCGTCGCAAGAGTACGGGTGGGAACGGCGGAACCCCGCGCCGTCCGGGGACGACGCGGGGTTCCGTACGCGGGGTGCCGCGGTGACCGGGTGGGGTCAGAGGCCGAGCTCGACCTCGAACTCGCCGGCCTCCAGGATCTCCTTGACCGAGACCAGGTAGCGGGCGGCGTCGGCGCCGTCCACCAGGCGGTGGTCGTAGGAGAGCGACAGGTAGACCATGTCGCGGATGCCGATGGCGGTGCCGCCGTCGGCCTCGATGACGACCGGGCGCTTGACGGTGGCGCCGATGCCCAGGATGGCGACCTGGTTCGGCGGCACGATCACGGTGTCGAACAGCGCACCGCGCGAGCCGGTGTTGCTGATGGTGAAGGTCGCGCCGGACAGCTCGTCCGGGGTGATCTTGTTGTCGCGGACCTTGCTGGCCAGCTCGGCGGTCTTCTTCGAGATGCCGGCGATGTTGAGGTCGCCCGCGCCCTTGATGACCGGGGTCATCAGGCCCTTCTCGGAGTCCACCGCGATGCCGATGTTCTCGGAGTCGTGGTAGGTGACCGTGCCCTCGGCGTCGTTGATCCGCGCGTTGACGACCGCGTGGACCTTCAGCGCCTGGGCGGCGGCCTTGACGAAGAACGGCATCGGGGAGAGCTTGACGCCCTCGCGGGCCAGGAAGCCGTCCTTGGCCTTGGCGCGCATCGACATGATCTTGGTGACGTCCACCTCGACCACGCTGGTCAGCTGGGCCTGCTCGTGCAGCGCCTTCATCATGTTGTCGCCGATGACCTTGCGCATGCGGGTCATCTTGACCGTCTGGCCACGCAGGGCGGACGGCGCGGCGGCGGCCTTCGGCGCGGCGGCCGGGGCGGCAGCGGCGACCGGGGCCGGAGCGGCCTTGGCGGCCTCCGCGGCGGCGATGACGTCCTGCTTGCGGATGCGGCCGCCGACGCCGGTGCCGGCGACGGAGGCCAGCGCGACGCCGTGCTCGGCGGCGAGCTTGCGCACCAGCGGGGTGACGTAGGCGTCACCGTTGTCGGCCACCGGGGCAGCCGGAGCCGGAGCGGCGACCGGGGCCGGGGCGGCAACGGGAGCCGGGGCGGCGGCAACCGGAGCCGGAGCGGCGACCGGGGCCGGAGCGGCCGGAGCAACAGGGGCCGGAGCGGCGACCGGAGCCGGGGCGGCCGGAGCAACGGGGGCCGGAGCGGCAGCGGGAGCCGGCGCGGCGACCGGAGCCGGGGCGGCGGCGACGGCACCGGCGGCGCCGATCAGCGCGAGCTGGGCGCCGACCTCGGCGGTCTCGTCCTCGCCGACGAGGATCTTCACCAGGGTGCCGGCGACCGGCGACGGGATCTCGGTGTCGACCTTGTCGGTGGAGACCTCAAGCAGCGGCTCGTCGACCTCGACGGTCTCACCCTCGGCCTTCAGCCAGCGGGTGACGGTGCCCTCGGTGACCGACTCGCCCAGCGCGGGCAGCAGCACCGGGGTGGCGTCGCCGGCCGGGGCGGCCGGAGCGGCAGCCGGGGCCTCGGCGACCGGAGCCGGAGCGGCAACGGGGGCCGGGGCGGCGACCGGAGCGGGGGCGGCGACGGGCGCGGCCTCGGCGACCGGGGCCGGGGCAGCGGCCGGGGCACCCGAGCCGTCGTCGATGATCGCCAGCTCGGCGCCCACCTCGACGGTCTCGTCCTCGGCGACCTTGATCGAGGAGAGGATGCCGGAGGCCGGGGCCGGGATCTCGGTGTCGACCTTGTCGGTCGACACCTCCAGCAGCGGCTCGTCGACCTCGACACGCTCACCCTCGGCCTTCAGCCAACGGGTGACGGTGCCCTCGGAAACGCTCTCGCCCAGCGCGGGCAGTGTTACTGAGACCGCCATGGTTTCAGCGACTCCTATCAAGTCTTGCGTACGGGAAGTACTTGCGTACGGGAAGTACCGGGAAAGGGGGTGGGGCGTGATCAGTCGTGCGCGTGCAGCGGCTTGCCGGCCAGCGCCAGGTGCGCCTCGCCCAGGGCCTCGGACTGGGTCGGGTGCGCGTGGATGAGCTGCGCGACCTCGGCCGGCAGAGCCTCCCAGTTGTAGATCAGCTGGGCTTCGCCGACCTGCTCGCCCATGCGGGCGCCGACCATGTGGACGCCGACCACGGCGCCGTCCTTGACCTGGACGAGCTTGATCTCGCCGGCGGTCTTCAGGATCTTGCTCTTGCCGTTGCCGGCCAGGTTGTACTTGAGGGTGACGACCTTCTCCTTGCCGTACAGCTCGACGGCCTTGGCCTCGGAGATGCCGACGGAGGCGACCTCCGGGTTGGAGTAGGTCACCCGCGGAACGCCGTCGTAGTCGATCGGCATCGGCTTGAGGCCGGCCAGGCGCTCGGCCACCAGGATGCCCTCGGCGAAGCCGACGTGGGCCAGCTGGAGGGTCGGGGCGAGGTCGCCGACGGCGGAGATGGTGGGCACGTTGGTGCGCATGTACTCGTCGACCAGGACGTAGCCGCGGTCCATCGCGACGCCGTTCTCCTCGTAGCCGAGGCCGGCCGAGACCGGGCCGCGGCCGATGGCGACGAGCAGCAGGTCGGCGTCGATCTGCTTGCCGTTCTCGGTGGAGACGCGGACACCGGTCTCGGTGTACTCCACGCCCGAGAAGCGGGCCTTCAGCTCGAACTTGATGCCGCGCTTGCGGAACGCGCGCTCCAGCAGCTTGGAGGAGTTCTCGTCCTCCAGCGGGACGAGGTGCGGCAGCCCCTCGACGATGGTGACGTCGACGCCGAAGGACTTCCAGACCGAGGCGAACTCGACGCCGATGACGCCGCCACCGAGGATGACGACCGACTTCGGGATGCGGTCGAGCTTGAGGGCGTGGTCCGAGGAGATCACGCGGTTGCCGTCGATCTCCAGGCCCGGGATCGAGCGCGGGACGGAACCGGTGGCCAGAACGATGTGACGGCCTTCGATGCGCTGGCCGTTGACGTCCACCGAGGTCTGCGAGGAGAGCTTGCCCTCGCCCTGGATGAAGGTGACCTTGCGGGAGGCCACCAGGCCCTGGAGGCCCTTGTACAGGCCGGCGATGACGTCGTCCTTGTACTTGTGGACGCCGTTGATGTCGATGCCCTGGAAGGTGGCCAGAACGCCGAACTCGGCGGCCTCCTTCGTCTCGTCCGCGATCTCCGCGGCGTGCAGGAGCGCCTTGGTCGGGATGCAGCCGCGGTGCAGGCAAGTGCCGCCCAGCTCACCCTTCTCGACCAGGGCAACACTCAGGCCCAGCTGAGCGGCGCGGAGCGCCGCGGCGTAACCGCCGCTTCCGCCTCCGAGAATGACTACGTCGAAAACGGTGCTGGCGTCGTTCGCCACGTCACGTCCTCCATGCATGGGGTGGGTCGCCGGGCCGGTCGCGGTCCGGTGGGTCGGAAGCCTTTGTGGGGCGCCCAGTCGTGCCGGAAATACATCTTCGCACTTGTTCACGGTGGCTGATGTCCGGGTCTGCCCGAGGGGTGTCCCGAGAAGTGATCACCGGGGCGGGAATAGCCTCGGCGGAAGGGCATCATCGCAGCTCAGCGCGGTGTAGACAGCCGTCGGACGGGCGTGTTCCGCGTCGCCCGCCGCGGCTTCTTCCGCACTGTGGAACAAAGTTTCGCCCGCAGCGAACAGGGGTTCGTCGCCCCGCCCCGAGCTACTCGCAGGTAACCGGGCCGGGACGCCGACGGGGCCCGGCGCGCGTGCGCCGGGCCCCGTCACCGCGGGTCCTCGATCAGTGGCCGCCCCGAGGGGGCCGCCGGATCAGGCCTTGCCGTTCGCCTTCTGCTCGGCGAAGCGGACCAGGGTGCGCACCGCGCTCGCGGTGCCGCCCTTCGGGGTGTAGCCGTACGGCGCGCCCTCGTGGAACGCCGGACCGGCGATGTCCAGGTGCGCCCAGTCGATGCCCTCGGCCACGAACTCCTTCAGGAACAGACCGGCCACCAGGCCGCCGCCCATCCGGTTGCCCATGTTGGCCAGGTCGGCGATGGTCGACTCGGTGAAGCCCTTGCGCAGGTCGGCCGGCAGCGGCATCGGCCAGGACTGCTCGCCCACCTCGCCGGCCAGCGTGTGCAGCTCCTCGCGCAGCTCGTCGTCGTTGGCCATCACGCCGAAGGTGCGGTCGCCCAGGGCCAGCACCATGGCGCCGGTCAGGGTCGCCACGTCGACGATGACGTCCGGGTTCTCCTCGCCGGCCCGCACGATCGCGTCGGCCAGCACCAGGCGGCCCTCGGCGTCGGTGTTCAGGACCTCGACGGTCTTGCCGCCGTACATCTTCAGCACGTCGCCCGGGCGGGTGGCGGAGCCGGACGGCATGTTCTCGGCCAGCGCCAGCCACGCGGTGACGTTGACGACCAGGCCCAGGCGCTTGGCGGCCACCACGGCGGCGAACACGGCGGCGGCGCCGGCCATGTCGCACTTCATGGTCTCGTTGTGGCCGGCCGGCTTCAGCGAGATGCCGCCCGAGTCGTAGGTGATGCCCTTGCCGACGAGCGCGACGGTGGCCTTGGCCTTCGGGTGGGTGTAGGCCACCTTGACCAGGCGCGGCGGGTTGACCGAGCCGCCGCCGACGCCCAGCAGGCCGCCGAAGCCGCCCTTGGTCAGCGCCTTCTCGTCCAGCACCTCGACCTTGAGGCCGTGCTCCTTGGCGGCCGCCTGGGCGATCGCGGCGAAGCTCTTCGGGTTCAGGTCGTTCGGCGCGGCGTTGACCAGGTCGCGGGCGCGGTTCATCTCCTCGCCGATCGCGGTGGCGCGCTCCACGGCGGCCTTGGCGTCCTTGCTGCCCTTGCGGGCGGCCAGCACGACCAGCTCGCCGACCGGCTCCTTGCCGGCGTCGGCCTTGTAGGTGCCGTAGGAGTACGAGCCGAGCAGGCCGCCCAGCGCGACCGCCTCGACGGCCTCCGCGGACTCGGCCGGCAGGGCCAGCGCGACCTTCTTGACGCCGGCCAGGGTGCGGGCGGCGACACCGGCGGCGCGGCGCAGCGTCTCCGGGTCGTAGTCGCCCTCGGCGGCCTCGCCCAGGCCGACCGCGAGTACGAGCGGGGCCTTCAGGCCGGCGGCGGAGGGGACCTTGACGGCCTCGCCCTCGGCGCCGGTCGCGCCCAGGGTGCTGAGGACCTCGGTCAGCTTGCCCTCGAACGCCTCGTTCACGGCCTCGGAGCCGGGGGTCGGCACGATCCCCTTCGGGCCCTTCGCGACACCGACCACCAGGGCGTCCGCACGCAGCGCGGCGGCGGAGGAGGTGCTCACAGACAATGCAGTCACGTAATGCGTCCTGTTCTTTCGCGGTCCACGGCCGGCCACGGCGAGGCTGCCGCACCGGCGCAACCCGCCGTCGCGAGCCGCCCGTCGGCGGGCCTCCGGGTCCGGGTCCCCTGGTGTGCGCGTCCGCCGCGAGCGGCCGCGCACACCGGAGGCCCCGGCTCCTCGGTACGCGCCGGGCGGGCAGGACCTGCGACAGTGCAGGGCTGCGGTGCTTCACGCATGGTAGTCCGCATGGTGGGATCACGCGCCGCCTGGTATCAGACGAGCAAAGCCAGGGCGAACAACGAGGCGGTCGCGGCGGTCTCGGCCATCGCCCCGAGCACGTCCCCGGTGATGCCGCCGAACCTGCGCACGCACCGTCCGAGCAACAGCCGGGCGCAGCCCACGCCGAGCACAACAGCCAGCGGCAGGCGAAGAATTGACGATCCGTCAAGCAGGCCGGCCGCGGCCAGGGCGAGCGCCGCGGCGGCCGTGCCGGCGACGGCCCCGGCGGGCGTCACGGTGCTCGCCACCATCGCCCCGAGCCCGCCCGGCCGGGCGGCCGGCACCGACCGCAGGCAGCCCCAGGCGAGCGCGCAGCGGGCGGCCGTCGCCGAGGCGAGCACCGCGAGCGCGCCGCGCAGCGGGGAGTGGCCGAACTGCCCGGCCAGGGCGGCGATCTGGGCGAACAGGACGAGGACCAGGGTCAGTACGCCGAACGGGCCGATGTCGGACTGCTTCATGATGCGCAGCGCGTCCTCGGCCGGCTTCCCGCTGCCCAGCCCGTCGGCGACGTCCGCCAGGCCGTCCAGGTGCAGCCCCCGGGTCAGCCCGGCGAGCGCTCCGACCGAGGCCACCGCGCCGAGCAGTCCGCCCGCCCGCCAGGCCACCAGCGCCCCGACGGCGGCCGCGACCGCCCCCAGCACCAGCCCGACCAGCGGAGCCGCCGTCATCGCCCGGGCCCCGGCCGCCCGGTCCCACCGTTCCACCCGCACCCGCAGGACGGACAGCGTCCCGAACCCGAACCGCAGGCCCTCGGCCCAGCCGGCCCGCTCCTCGGGGTCCGTCATGTGCGCGTTCCTCTCACCGCGAGCTCGGAGCGAGCCCCAAGCAAGAACGCCCCTGGGAAGGGGCGCTCTTCGGACAATCCGGGCGGAACTCCCGCCGTGCTACAGCTTCCTGAGCAGATCCGCCGCCGACGGCAGCTTCGGCTGCTCCCCGGGCGCGCTCGGCGCGGCCGGTACGAACGGCTTCGGCGCCTCGTCCGCGAGCACGTCCCCCGCGGCCTGGAGCAGCGGCAGCGCCAGCAGCGCGCCGACGCCCTCGCCCATGGTGATGCCCTGGTCCTGCAGGGGCGTCAGGGTCAGTCGGTCGTACGCCTTCGCCTGGGCGGGCTCGCCGCTGGACTGCCCGGCCCGCCACCACTCCGGGGCCCGGAAGGCGATCCGCTGAGCGACCAGCGCGCAGGCCGCCGAGACCACGCCGTCCAGCACCACCGGCAGCCGTCGGACGGCCGCCTGGAGCAGGAAGCCGGTGATCGCCGCGAAGTCGGCTCCGCCGGTCGCGCCGAGCAGCGCCAGCTGGTCGCCGAGCACCGGCCGGGCCCGCCGCAGCGAGTCCCGGATGGTGGCGCACTTGACCATCCACACCCGGTCGTCGATCCCGGAGCCGCGCCCGGTCACCGCCGCCGCGTCCGTCCCGCACAGCGCGCCGACCAGCACGCCGGCCACCGTGGTGGCGCCGACCCCGAGGTCGCCGAGCAGCACCAGGTCGGTGCCGGCGTCGGCCTCCTCGTCGGCGACGGCCATGCCGGCCCGGAACGCGCGGACGGTCTCCTGCGCGGTGAGCGCGTCCTCGACGTCGATCCGCCCGGAGCCGCGCCGGATCCGGTGGACGGTCACCTCGTCCGGGAAGTCGTGCGGGTCGGCGTCCACCGCGACGTCGACGACCCGGACCTGGGCGCCGTAGCGCGCGGCCAGCCGGGACACCGGCGCGCTGCCGTCGAGCACGGCCCGCACCCGGGCCGCGGTGCCGCCCTTGGCGGGCATCCGGGAGACCCCGAGCGCCGCCACGCCGTGGTCGGCGGCGAACAGCAGCACCTTGGGGGCGGAGATCGGCAGCACCGGGGAGCGCCCCTGTACGGAGGCGAGCCAGCTGCCCAGCTCCTCCAGCTTGCCGAGCCCGCCGCGCGGCCGGTCGGCCGCCTGCCAGCGTTCCTCGGCGGCCCGCCGGGCGCTCTCGTCGGGGCGCTCGACGAGCGAGGAGAACGTATCGAGATCCACGGTCGTGTCCATCGTCGGAGAGGCTACACGTCGAAGGTGTTCGTCAAACCGCTGGCTTGACGGTCAGCACCTGGCCCGCCACCACCAGCAGGACCCGCTCCGAGGCGTCCGCCACCGCCATGTTGAGCCGGCCCAGGGTGTCCCGGAAGCGACGGCCGGCGGCGGTGGCCGGGACGACGCCCATGCCGACCTCGTTGCTCACCGCGACGGCCGTCCGCCCGGTGGCCGCCCAGGCCCGCGCCAGCGCCTCGCAGCGGCGCTGCACCGCGGCCTCGCCGCCGTTCGCCCAGGCCTCGTCGTCCCAGGCGCCGCACTCGTCCATCACGGCGGTCAGCCACAGGGCGAGGCAGTCGACCAGCACCGGCGCCGGGTCGGCCGGGTCGGCCAGGACGGCCTCCAGGTCGCAGGTCTCGGCGGTGCGCCAGCTCGCCGGCCGGCGCTCCCGGTGCAGCGCGACCCGCTGGGCCCACTCGGCGTCGCCGTCCCGGGTGCCGCCGGTGGCCACGTAGAGGACGTCCGGGTGGTCGGCCAGCAGCTGTTCGGCGCGGGTGGACTTGCCGGAGCGGGCGCCGCCGAGCAGCAGCGTGCGGGGGAGCGGGGGTGGGGTCGCCATGCCGCCCATCCTGCCGGAAAGGCATACGGAAGATCCGGCCGGGCAGGCTATGGTGCGCAGCACACAGGCAGCGTCAGTGGGAGGAGCCGGACATGGTCTGGACGTGGCGGTACGAGAAGGCGGACGGCAGCGCGGTGACGCCCACCGGGAGCCAGGAGGAGTTCGCCGGCCAGGGGGACGCCGAGACCTGGATCGGGGAGACGTGGAAGCAGCTCGCCGAGGAGGGCGTGGACACCGCGGTCCTGCTGGAGGACGGCAACCAGGTCTACGCGATGAGCCTGCACGAGGGCTGAGCCTGAGCCTGCGCCCGCCCCGGAGGCGAGCGGACGGTTTACTTCGCCCCGATCACGTGCAACAGCGCGGCGACCTGCCGGTACGGGTCGGTGCGGCCGGCCCGGTCCTCGGCTTCCAGGAGCTGGGCCAGCTGCCGCCCGTCCACCGGCGGCGCCGCGTCGTCCGGGGCGTTGTCGGTGAAGACCCGCACGCCGTACCAGTGCCGCAGCGGCACCGACACCTCGGAGAGGGTGACGGTGAGGTCGGCGAGCCGGTCGGCCCGAGCGGCCAGTCCGAGCCGGTTGTAGTACCGGTCGCTCTCGAAGGCGTGCAGGGCGGCCCGCCAGTCCCCGGCGGCCGCGGGCCGCAGGGCGAGCGCGTCGCGGTTGCGGACCAGCAGCGAGAGCAGTCCGCCGGGCGCCAGCAGCCGGGCCAGCGAGGCGATCATCGGGTCCGGGTCGGGCAGGTACATCAGGACGCCGTGGCAGAGCACCACGTCGAAGCTGCGCGGGCCGAACCAGCGCCCGCACTGGTGCCCGTCGCCGGCGAGCAGCTGCATCCGGCCGCGGACCTCCGGCGGCTCCTCGGCGAGCGCCCCCTGGGCGACGCCGAGCGCGACCGGGTCCGAGTCGAGCCCGGTGACGTAGTGGCCGGCCCGGGCCAGCCGCAGCGCCTGGGTGCCCTGGCCGCAGCCGATGTCCAGCACGCGCTGCGCGGTGCGGCCCGCCAGCTGTTCGGCCAGCTGGCGGGAGACGAGCTCCTGGCGGACGAAGTTGCGCAGTCCGCCGAGCCGGTCCAGCCAGGCGCCGGTGCCGCCGGCGAAGGAGCCGCTGCGCGAGGGCAGCCGGCGTTCCTGGGCCAGCCGGTCGTGGCCGCCGGCTCCCTGGCCCGGAAGCGCGCCGCCCTGTCCGGGAAGTGCGTAGAGGCCGGGCCCCTCCCAGGAAGGCGGGGCCCAGCCGGAGTCGACCGGTTCGGCGGTCAGGGCTTCTCCCCGCGCCGCACCTGCGGCTTGGGCAGGCGGAGCCGGCGCATCTGGAGGGTGCGCATGATGCCGTACGCGACGGCGCCGCGGGTGTTCTCGCCGGCGAAGCGCTCGGCGAGCTGCTTGCGCAGGCCGAGGCCGAGGCGGACGAAGTCCAGGATCACGAACACGAAGAACAGCAGGAACAGCAGCGTGGAGAGCAGCTGGATGGCCGGCACCTTGACGATGCTCAGCACCAGGATGACCACGGCGGCCGGCAGGAAGAACTCGGCGAGCGACCAGCGGGAGTCCACGTAGTCGCGGGCGAACTTGCGCACCGGGCCCTTGTCACGGGCCGGCAGATGGCGCTCGTCGCCGTTCAGCAGGGCCTGGCGCTGCTTCTCGCGCTCGGAGCGCATCCGCTCGCGCCCCTGGCGGGCGGCCTCCTTGCGGTCCTTGGGGACCGTCACCCGGGTGCGCCGATTGGCCTCGGCCTCATTGCGCTTCGGGGTGGGGCGGCCCTTCTTGGCCTGCGGGTCGCGGGCCTGGGGGGTCTCGGCCTGCTTCTCCAGCACGGTGGCGGAGGCGGCGGCATCATCTGAACGGCGTCGGAACACACCACCAGCGTACGGGGTGCGACACGGCTTCCACGGGTGCCCTCGGACCCAAACACATATCGATACCGCCGGGTCGCCGTCCGAAGCGGCTTTCCCGGGGCCTTCCCGTAGGGGATCAGTCGGATGGAGTATGGGGGGTATGAGGGGCGGATCCACCCGGGGGAGGAGGAAACGCCACTGGTCGCTGTAGCAGTCTTGTTGCAGGCAGGTGCACTGCGGCGACGGGCTCGCTGCACATACACTCGTCGTGTCTGGTAACGAGATAGAGACCGCAGGCCGGAGAAGGGGGCACCCGAGGCCCATGAGCGACGGAATCATGAAGCGTATGGGGCTGATCTTCCGCTCCAAGGCGAACAAGGCCTTGGATCGGGCGGAGGATCCGCGAGAGACGCTTGACTACTCGTACCAGAAGCAGCTTGAGCTGCTCCAGAAGGTACGGCGTGGCGTCGCGGATGTCGCGACCTCACGCAAGCGGCTCGAACTCCAGCTGACCCAGCTCCAGCAGCAGTCGGCCAAGTACGAGGACCAGGGCCGCAAGGCGCTGTCGCTCGGCCGCGAGGACCTCGCGCGCGAGGCGCTGACCCGCAAGGCCAACATGCAGTCGCAGATCACCGACCTGGAGACGCAGTACCAGGCGCTCCAGGCCGAGGAGGAGAAGCTCACCCTCGCCTCCCAGCGACTTCAGGCCAAGGTGGACGCCTTCCGCACCAAGAAGGAGACCATCAAGGCGACGTACACGGCCGCCCAGGCGCAGACCCGCATCGCCGAGTCCTTCTCGGGGATCTCGGAGGAGATGGGCGACGTCGGCCTGGCGATCCAGCGTGCCGAGGACAAGACCGCCCAGATGCAGGCCCGCGCCGGTGCCATCGACGAGCTGCTCGCCTCCGGCGCGCTCGACGACGCCAGCGGTCTCGGCCGCAAGGACGACATCGAGGCCGAGCTGGAGCGCGTGGCCGGCGGATCCGATGTCGAGCTGGAGCTGGCCCGGATGAAGGCCGAGCTGTCCGGCCCCTCCTCGTCCGGCCCCGCCGCGATCGAGCAGGGTCAGCCGCAGCAGCAGCCCCAGCAGCAGCCGCAGGACACCCCGCGCATCAACTACAACAAGTGATTCGAGCTCGACCCCACGAACCAGGGAGACGCACGGCATGATCATGAGGGTCATGGGTGAGGGGCAGTACGAGGTGGGCGAGAGCCACCTGAACCTGCTCAACGAGCTCGACGCCGAGCTCGTCACCGCGGTGGAGTCGGGCGACGAGGCGCTCTTCCGTCAGGCGTACGGCAAGCTCATCGACGCGGTGAAGCAGTACGGCACCCCGGTGCCGCTGGATTCGCTGGAGCCGTCCGAGCTCATCCTGCCGAGCGCCGACGCGACGATCGACGAGGTCCGCGAGCTGCTGATGGCCGACGGCGAGGGCGTGATCCCGGGCTTCCCCGAGTAGCGCACGCGGCTGCTGCCAGACGAAAGGGCGGGCCCCCTCCGGTGGGAGGGGGCCCGCCCTTTCGGCAGCGGCGGGCCCTTCGGCTCGGGGCGGCTTCCCGCCCGCTCGCCTTACGGCAGGGCCAGCATCCGGTCCAGGGCGGCCTTGGCGTGCTGCTCGGTCTCCCGGTCGACGGTGATCACGTTCGGCACCCGGCCCTCGACCAGCGACTCCAGCGCCCAGACCAGGTGCGGCAGGTCGATCCGGTTCATGGTCGAGCAGAAGCAGACCGCGCGGTCCAGGAAGACGATCTCCTTGTCCGGGTGCGCCTTGGCCAGGCGGCGGACCAGGTTCAGCTCGGTGCCGATGGCCCACTTGGAGCCGGGCTCGGCGGCGTCCAGCGCCTTGATGATGTACTCGGTCGAGCCCACCATGTCGGCGGCCGCGACGACCTCGTGCTTGCACTCGGGGTGCACCAGGACGGTCACGCCGGGGATGCGCTCGCGGACGTCGTTCACCGAGTCCAGGCTGAACCGGCCGTGCACCGAGCAGTGGCCGCGCCAGAGGATCATCTTCGCGTCGCGCAGCTGCTCGGCGGTCAGGCCGCCGTTGGGCTTGTGCGGGTTGTAGACCACGCAGTCGTCCAGCGAGAAGCCCAGGTCGCGCACCGCGGTGTTGCGGCCGAGGTGCTGGTCCGGCAGGAAGAGCACCTTCTGTCCCTGCTCGAAGGCCCACTCCAGGGCGCGCTTGGCGTTGGAGGAGGTGCAGATCAGGCCGCCGTGCCGGCCGGTGAAGGCCTTGATGTCGGCGGAGGAGTTCATGTACGAGACCGGGACGGTCACGTCGGCTATGCCGGCGTCGGTCAGCACGTCCCAGCACTCGGCGACCTGCTCGGCGGTGGCCATGTCGGCCATCGAACAGCCGGCCGCGAGGTCCGGCAGGACGACCTGCTGCCGGTCGCTGGTGAGGATGTCCGCGGACTCGGCCATGAAGTGCACGCCGCAGAAGACGATGTACTCGGCCTCGGGGCGGGCCGCCGCGTCGCGCGCGAGCTTGAAGGAGTCGCCGGTGACATCGGCGAACTCGATCACCTCGTCGCGCTGGTAGTGGTGGCCGAGGATGAAGACGCGGTCGCCGAGCGCGGCCTTGGCGGCGCGGGCGCGCTCGACCAGGTTCGGGTCGGAGGCCGGGGGGAGGTCACCGGGGCATTCGACGCCGCGCTCGCTGTTCGGGTCGGCCTCGCGGCCGAGCAGCAGCAGAGCGAGCGGCGTGGGGGTGGGGTCGACGCCGTGGGTCTCGGTGATGGTGGTGGTCACGGGCGGGTGCCCTTCTGTGCGGCCGAGCTAGCGGTGGGGCCTTTTCGTCTAACTGACGCTATCTATTCTAACCGCTTAGCGTCAGAGTGACGATGGCCATCCTGTCGATGTGACGAGAACCGCTCGCCGGAAAGGATGCTTCCCGGCGAGTCCGAATCGGTATTTCGAAGCCCCGGGGTATGGCTGAGCCCATGAAGGCAATCGCGATCAACCGCTACGGCGGCCCCGAGGTGGTCGAGTACACCGACCTGCCCGACCCCAAGGTCGGCCCCGACTCCGTCCTGGTGGAGGTCCGGGCGGCCGGGGTGAACCCGGTGGACTGGAAGATCCGGGACGGCGCCCTGGACGGCATCCTCGACGCGCACTTCCCGCTGGTCATGGGCTGGGACCTGGCCGGGGTCGTCCGCGCCGTCGGCGGCGCCGTCACCGAGTTCGCCCCGGGCGACGAGGTGTACGGCTACGTCCGCAAGGACGCCGTCGAGCACGGCACCTACGCCGAACTGGTCTCCGCCCCGGTCCGCACCCTGGCCCGCAAGCCGGCCGCGCTGGACTGGACACAGTCCGGCGGCCTGCCGCTGGCCGGGCTCACCGCCCTCCAGGCCCTGAAGGCGCTGCGGGTCGGCGAGGGGGACACCGTCCTGGTGCACGCCGCCGCGGGCGGGGTCGGCCACCTGGCGGTGCAGCTGGCCCGGGCCGCCGGTGCCCGGGTGATCGGCACCGCGGCCGAGCGCAACCACGACTTCCTGCGCGGCCTCGGCGCCGAGCCGGTGGTGTACGGCGAGGGCCTGGCCGACCGGGTCCGCGCGCTCGCCCCCGACGGGGTGGACGCGGCCCTCGACCTGGTCGGCCACGGCGCCGTCCGGGTCTCGGCCGAGCTGGTGGCCGACCCGGGCCGGATCGCCTCGATCGCCGACTTCGGGGTCAAAGCGCTCGGCGGCCGGTACGTCTGGGTCCGTCCGGACGCCGGAGGCCTCGCCGAACTGGCCGCGCTCGCCGACGACGGCCGGCTGACCGTCACCGTCGCCTCCACCTTCCCACTGGCCCAGGCCGCCTCCGCCCAGGCGCTCAGCGCCGAGGGCCGCACCCGGGGGAAGATCGTGCTGCTGGTCCCGTGAGGGTCCGCCGGCCGGGCCATCGGCCAGAATGGTGACGGACCGTCTCGGCAGCGGCCGCCCGCCGTAGGACCAGCCGGACCAACCGACCCCGTACGACCTGTGGAGCCCCGCACCCATGAGCAGCAGCCGAGCGCACGAGGTGTCCGGGGCAGACCTGGACGAGACCGACCGGCAGCTGCTCGCCCGGCTCGGCAGCGACGGCCGGGCCTCGTACGCCGAGATCGGCCTCCAGGTGAACCTCTCCGCCACCGCCGTGCGCCGCAGGATCGACCGGCTGCGGGCGCGCGGCGTGGTGCGGGGCTTCACCGTGGTGCTCGACCCGGCCGTGCTGGGCTGGCAGACCGAGGCCTTCGTCGAGGTCTACTGCCGCGAGCGCACCGCCCCCGAGGAGATCCTGGCCAGCCTGCGGCAGTTCCCCGAGGTGGTCGCCGCCTGGACGGTCACCGGCGACCCGGACGCCCTGGTGCACCTGCGGGCCGCCGACATGCGCCACCTGGAAGCCGTCATCGAGCGCATCCGGCGCGAGCCCGGCGTGCAGCGCAGCCGCTCCTCCGTGGTCCTCTCCCAGCTCATCGGCTGAGCCCTCCCGGGCCGCGCGCAGGAATCCTGCGCGGGCCGGCCCGAAGACGCTCGAAACCTGCCTGACCAGCCGCGTTCCGACGCGCGGTGAGGCACCCGTGCTGCCTACGCTGATCACGTCCGGCCGTCGCGGTGGAGCGTCCCGCCGACCGGACGCCCCCCGACACCACACGCCGAGAGGGACAGCCGTGTCCGCAGCACCCGACCGCATGCACCGGCCCGACAACGACCTGGTCGACCTGGTCTTCGACTACATGCGGGAGCGGCTGCAATACGACCCCGTCCCGCTCGACCACCCCGGTGACGGCGAGCACCTGCGCACCCAGCTGGCCGGCCTGCTCAACCAGGACGGCAACAACCCGGCCGACGTGCTCAAGCTGTACGACCACGAGCTGTCCCGCGCGGTCATCTCCGCCGACAGCCCGCGCTACCTGTCCTTCATCCCCTGCGCCCCGACCAAGGCCGCGCTGCTGTTCGACATGGTCGTCTCCTGCGCCTCCCTCCAGGGCATCTCCTGGCTGGAGGCGGCCGGCGCGATCGCCGCCGAGAACCAGGTGCTGCGCCTGATCGCCGACCGCGCGGGCCTGCCCCAGTCGGCCGGCGGCACCTTCGTCTCCGGCGGCTCGGCGGGCAACCTCTCCGCCCTCGTGGTCGCCCGCGACACCGCCCGCCGCAAGCTGGCCAGTGAGGGTCGGCCCAGTGGCCCGGAGGTCCGGCTGCGGATCGCCGTCGCCGACCAGGTGCACTCCTCGGTCAAGAACACCTTCAACATCATCGGCGTCGAGGCCTTCAAGGTCCCCGCCGTCGACCGGCGGTTCACCGGCGAGGCGCTGCGCGCCGCACTGGCCGCCGACCCGAACCCCGAAACGGTGATCGCCGTCGTCGGCACCGCCGGCACCACCAACGAGGGCATCGTCGACGACCTCAAGGGCCTGGCCGAGGTCGCCCGCGAGCGCGACCTGTGGTTCCACGTGGACGGCGCCTACGGCGGCGCGGGCCTGTTCGCCCCCTCGGTGCGCGAGCGCTACGACGGCATCGAGTACGCCGACTCCTTCGTGGTCGACCCGCACAAGTGGCTGTTCGCCCCCTTCGACTGCGCCGCGCTGATCTACCGCCACCCGCAGCTCGCCCGCGCCGTGCACACCCAGGACGCCTCCTACCTGGACGTCCTGCACACCGAGGGCGACGAGTGGAACCCCACCGACTACGCCTACCACCTGACCCGGCGCGCCCGCGGCCTGCCGCTCTGGTTCTCGCTGGCCGTGCACGGCGTCCAGGCCTACACCGACGCCATCGAGACCGGCCTCACCCTGGCCCGGGAGACCGCCCGGCTGATCCGCGAGTCCGAGCACCTGGAGCTGCTCTTCGACCCGCAGCTCTCGGCGGTCTGCTTCAAGCGCAAGGGCTGGACCAACGACGACTACTACCGCTGGTCGCAGCAGCTGCTCGCGGACCAGATCGGCTTCGTCACCCCGACCGGCTGGGACGGCGAGACGGTCGCCCGCTTCGCCTTCCTGCACCCGGGCACCACCATGGAGATGGTCCGGGAGATCCTGGACACCATGGTCTGAGCACCTCTTCGGCACGGCCCCGTCGGCGCTTCCGGCGGGGCCGTACGCGTGTCCTAGAGGAACGCCCCGCTCGGCAGGTACGGCGTCGGCGGCCGCATCCCGCGCACCCCGACGAAGCCGCCCGCCCGCGGCGTCAGCCCGACCTCCAGCCCGACGTCCAGCGCCCACTCCTGCTCCGCGGTCAGGTACTCCACCCGCGCCTCCACCCCGTCCGGCACCCGGGCCAGCGCCTCCCGCAGCAGCCGGACGGCGATCCGCTTGCTGGTGGCCGCGAGCAGCCGCACCACGCCGCCGTCCCGGTAGCAGTAGCCGCTGCCGGCCAGCGCGTCGGCGATCAGCAGCTCCTCGAAGTGGCCCATCATCAGCTCGTGGTCCGGCCCGTGCGCGGAGCCGCGCAGCCGCCGGTCCACCGAGTCCAGCAGGTGCAGGTGGGTGGCGTTGCCCCGGTGCACCGGAATGTCCCCCGGGTCGAGCAGCCCGTCGCGGTCCACCCGCCCGGCCAGCCGCATCGCCGGGTGCAGGGTGAACCCGGCCAGCCGGTAGCGGCGGGCCGCCGCCGGGGAGTCCGAGGCGCAGACCATGCCGCGCAGGCAGCCCCGGGAGTGCGCCGCCGCCCGTTCCAGCAGCAGCCGTCCGACGCCCTTGCCCTGCGCGGACGGCCGGACGGCGAACAGCGAGGGCGCCCACAGGCCCTCCCGGCGGATCGACAGCACCGCCCCGACCGGCTCGCCGTCGACCGAGGCCAGCCAGCAGCCCCCGGGATCGGTGCGCGCCAGGTGCCTGGTCCGGGCCAGCCGCAGCGGCGCCCGCTCCCGCGCCGGACCGGCCGGGCCCGCCTCGCCGAACGCGGCGGCGGCGAGCTCCTGGACGACCTCGGCGTCCGCGGCGGTGTCCCTGACCGGGCGAAGGATCATGAGGACCATCCTGGCGTCCGACGGCCCGCGATGGAGCCGGTTCACCCGGATCTCCGCCTCGGGCGGTGACCAGGCCGCCGGGGGTGTGCGAGCATGGGGAGCGTATGGGACGCGGGTGTACGCCCGGTCCACCGATAACGAGCCGACACAGGCCGAAGAAATCCACCGCCGCCCGGGAAATGAAACCGGACGGCTGTTGGTTGGCACTGGCGGCAGACCGTCGTCAAGACCGGGAGAAAGCAGATGACCGTCCAGGACGAGACCACCGTCGAGAGTGGCATCCTCCTTACCGATGCCGCCGCGGCCAAGGTCAAGGCCCTGCTGGAGCAGGAAGGCCGCGAGGACCTCGCGCTGCGCGTCGCCGTCCAGCCCGGTGGCTGCTCCGGCCTGCGTTACCAGCTGTTCTTCGACGAGCGCTCGCTCGACGGCGACGTGATCAAGGACTTCAACGGTGTCAAGGTCGTCACCGACCGGATGAGCGCCCCGTACCTGGGTGGCGCCACCGTCGACTTCGTCGACACCATCGAGAAGCAGGGCTTCACCATCGACAACCCGAACGCCACCGGCTCCTGCGCCTGCGGCGACTCGTTCAGCTAAGCCCGCTGCGGAAGGCGGCCCCGGGGAGCACCCCGGGGCCGCCTTTCCGTTTCCGCTACTGGGCGGCGCCGTCCGGGGTGACCGGGTCCGGCCCCATGTGCGGATCGCCCTCCAGCGGCACCTCCTGGCCGCTCGTCCGGTCGACCACGGTCCGCCCGGCCAGCGGCGAGCGCAGATCGGTCGCCACCGACTGCCGCTTGGCCAGCGCGTTGCACACCTGCCCCGGCTTGACCGTCGGCGCGCCCGGCACCACCAGGACCTCCACCCGGCCCGGCTGCGACTCGTCCGCCTTCAGCGAGTACGTGGTGCAGACCCCGCCGAAGAAGTAGACGGTCAGCTTGGTGGTGCCGTCCACCCGATAGCCGACCGGCGGCCGGGCGGCCGGGCCCGAACCGTTCGGGTTCGGCTCGCCGACCGCGATCCCGTTGCCCGGGGGAGTGGCCGGGTCGGCCGGGGTGGCCTGTCCGGGCGAGGCCGGGGCGGGTGTGGTGCCGGTCGGCTGCGCGGCATCCGGGGAGGCCGGGGCCGAAGCCGGGGCCGAAGCGGCCGTCGTTCCGCTCGCCGCCGCGTCCGAGGAGGGCTTGCCTCCACTGTCACAGCCCGCCACCGTCACCACCGCCGCCAGGGCCAGAGCCGCCAGGGCCACCGTCCGCCGACCACGCCGGGGCATCGTCTCCAGATTCATCCGCTCATCCTCCCGAGGGCTCAGCGGTGCCGCCCGCTCGGCCGCGCCGCGCGGATGTGACGTGTTCCGGACGGATCCGGTTCCGCACCGATCCGTTCCGGGGTCAGAACCCGTACTCGGCCATCCCGGCGACCACCCGCTGCGCCCCGGAGGAGACCAGGACACCGGCCGGCGAGGGGGCGGCCGGCTGCGGGCCGGCGGCGACCTGCGGCCAGAACCGGCGCAGCCGCCGGGAGGAGTCCAGCAGGGCGTCGAGGGACTCGCCGTCGTCCGTCCACGGGGCGGGCACGGGGGAGTGGTCGGTCGTCATCGGGCATCGCTCCGGATCCAAGGCCGTGGCCACGCTGCCACGGTCGCCGACGAGGCCGCGCACGGGGCCTCCTGGGGCCGACCTTAGGCAGCGCCCCGGGCCGCCCACCAGTGCTACCGGGAGGTAGTACACATTCGATGGCGCCGGGTGCCACTCTGGCCGGTACCGGCGACGACTTGTGGCACTCCTGCCTGGGCACCTGCCGGAGCCCGGTACCGTAGGCGGGTTCGCCCCCGCTTGCCCGTCGGCCCCGAAGCCACCCTGAGGAGACCCCCCGTGCGTATCGCCGTCGCCGGCTCGATCGCCACCGACCACCTGATGACGTTCCCCGGCCGGTTCGCCGACCAGCTCGTCGCCGAGCAGCTCCACACCGTGTCGCTGTCCTTCCTGGTCGACGCCCTGGACATCCGCCGCGGCGGCGTCGCGCCGAACATCACCTTCGGCATGGGCGTGCTCGGCCTGCACCCCGTCCTGGTCGGCGCCGCCGGCGCGGACTTCGCCGAGTACCGCAGCTGGCTGGAGCGCAACGGTGTGGACTGCGACTCCGTCCACATCTCGGAGACCCGCCACACCGCGCGCTTCATGTGCACCACGGACGAGGACCACAACCAGATCGCGTCGTTCTACACCGGCGCCATGGCCGAGGCCCGCAACATCGAGCTGAAGCCGATCGCCGACCGCATCGGCGGCCTGGACCTCGTCCTGATCGGCGCCGACGACCCGCAGGGCATGGTCCGCCACACCCAGGAGTGCCGCACCCGCGGCTACGCCTTCGCCGCCGACCCCTCCCAGCAGCTGGCCCGCCTGGAGGGCGACGACATCCGCGAGATCGTCGACGGCGCCGCGTACCTGTTCACCAACGAGTACGAGGCCGCGCTGATCGAGAGCAAGACCGGCTGGGACGCCGACGAGCTGCTCGCCCGGGTCGGCACCCGGATCACCACCCTGGGCAGCAAGGGCGTCCGGATCGAGCGCAAGGGCGAGGCCCCGATCCTGGTCGGCTGCGCCAAGGAGGAGTCCAAGGTCGACCCGACCGGCGTCGGCGACGCCTTCCGGGCGGGCTTCCTGGCCGGCCTGTCCTGGGAGCTCGACCTGGAGCGCTCCGCCCAGATCGGCTGCATGCTGGCCACCCTGGTGATCGAGACTGTCGGCACCCAGGAGTACGAGCTGCGCCCGGCCTCCTTCCTGAAGCGCTTCGAGGACGCCTACGGGGCCGAGGCGGCCGCCGAGATCAGCGCCCACCTGGTCAAGTAGTCCCGTTCAGGACCGACGCAGCACCAGGTAGGCCGAGCCCCGGTCGCCGCCGTACTCGGCGGCCGGGGCTTCGCCCGCGTACTCCTGCCCGCGCATCCCGCACCAGGCCGGGATGTCCAGCCGGGCCGCCTCGTCGTCCGCCAGCACGACGACCGTGCCGCCCGGCGGCACCTCGCCGATCCGCTTCGCCAGCTCGATCACCGGCAGCGGACAGCGCTTGCCCAGGGCGTCGATGACCAGCAGCGACTCCTCGGCCGCGGCCTCGGGCGCCGGCAGGTCCAGCCCGAGCGGCGCCCGGACGCCGGCCACCAGGTCCGGCAGCACCGCCAGGAAGCGCTCCACGTCCGCCTCGGCCGTCCCGTACGGCAGCGAGACCCGGACGTTCCCCTCGGTGAGCACCCCCATCGCCGCCAGCACGTGGCTGGGCGTCAGCGTGGACGAGGTGCAGGAGGAGCCGGAGGAGACCGCGAAGCCCGCCCGGTCCAGCTCGGTCAGCAGCACCTCCCCGTCCACGTACAGACAGGAGAAGGTGACGATGTGCGGGAGCCGATGCACCGGGTCACCGACCACCTCGACCTCGGGCACCAGCCGTGGCACCCGGGTGCGGATCCGCTCCACCAGCGCGTGCAGCCGGGCGTTCTCCCGCTCGGCCTCGGCCCGTACGGCGCGCAGCGAGGCGGCCGCGGCCACGATCGCCGGGACGTTGACGTAGCCGGGTACCCGGCCGCCCTCGCGCTCGTCGGCGGGCAGCGGCGAGACGTACCGCACGCCCTTGCGCACCGCCAGCACCCCGACCCCGGCCGGGCCGCCCCACTTGTGGGCGCTCGCGGTCAGCAGTGACCAGCCCGCCGGGACGTCCGTCCGGCCGGCGCTCTGCGCCGCGTCCACCAGCAGCGGGACGCCGGCCTCGGCGCACCGCGCGGCGACCTCGCCGACCGGCTGCACCGTCCCCACCTCGTGGTTGGCGCTCTGGAGCGCGGCCAGCGCGGTGTCCGGGCGCAGCAGGGCGGCGAAGGCCGCCGGGTCGACTCGGCCGCCCCGGTCCACCGGCGCCACCGAGACCTCGCCCCCGGCGCCCTCTCCCCCAGCCTCCGGCCGGGGGTACCCCCATCGCTCGGCGACGTGCAGCACGCTGGAGTGCTCCACCGCGGAGTGGACGAAGTGGCCGCCGCGCCTCCGGTTCCCGGTCAGGGCGCCCAGCAGGCCGAGCTGGACGGCCTGGGTGCCGCTGGCGGTGAAGGAGACCTCGTCCGGTCGGCAGCCCAGCACCGCGGCCACCGTCTCGCGGGCGGCGTCCAGCAGCATCCGGGCCTGCCGGCCGGAGCGGTACAGCCGGGCCGGGTCGGCCCAGCCCTCGTCCAGGGCGGCGGTCAGCGCCTGCCGCGCGACGGGGTGCAGAGGGGCCGTCGAGGCCGCGTCGAAGTACACGGTCACATTTAACGACACCCCCGGCGGACGGCCCGGTCCGCCCGGGCGGCTCACCCGCCGTCAGTCGATCATCCTGAATGTCCGCTTCGTCCGTGTCCGACGAGCCGTCACGGGTGTCGTCCGAGGTCATCCCCCGATCGGGCGTACGGACCTCGAATGCCTACGATGACCTGCGACGCAGCCCTTGCCGGGCCTGATCGGGCTAGCAGGCGGCGCGTTACCGGGGGCTGCCCGTCAGGAGCGCATAAGGCTGGAGTAGGGTTTGGCCCGCATAAGCATTCAAACCGTGCCCGTGGACGGGTCGCCGGGGAGGCTCACACTCCTCCCCGGGGCGACGCGAAGGCGGGCGAGACTTCGGGAAGGCGCTACGTGAGTCCCAACGGCTCCGACCGCTCGCCGCGGCGCACGATGCGGCGGAAGCTGCCTCAGGCGCTGGCACTGGGCCTCGTCATCGCGACCGCCACCGGCTGCTCGGCCAACGACCTCCCCAGGCTTGGCCTCCCGAGCCCCGTCACCAAGGAAGGACCCATGGTCCTCCAGATGTGGCAGGGCTCCTGGATCGCGGCGCTGGTGGTCGGCGTACTGATGTGGGGTCTGATCATCTGGAGCGTGGTCTTCCACCGGCGCAAGCGCACCGGCGTGGAGATCCCCCCGCAGACCCGGTACAACGTGCCCATCGAGGCGCTCTACACCGCGGTCCCCATCATCATCGTCTCGGTCCTCTTCTACTTCGTCGCCCGCGACGAGGCGAAGCTGACCGCCACCTCCGAGAAGCCGCAGCACTACGTCAACGTGGTGGGTTTCCAGTGGAGCTGGGCGTTCAACTACGAGAACACCGAGACTCCTGACCCGGCCAACAAGGACGCCGCGTACGAGGTCGGCACGCCCAAGGAGGCCCCGACGCTCTGGCTGCCGGTCAACGAGACGGTGCAGTTCCGTCTCACCTCGCGTGACGTCATCCACGACTTCTGGCCCGTCAACTTCATGATGAAGATGGACGTCGTGCCGGGCGTGGTGAACAAGTTCGAGGTCACCCCGACCGTCAAGGGCGAGTACATGGGCAAGTGCGCCGAGCTCTGCGGCGTCGACCACTCGCGCATGCTGTTCAACGTCAAGGTCGTCGACCGCGCCGACTACGACAAGCACCTGGCCGAGCTTCGTGCCAAGGGCCAGAACGGTGCGGTGCCCTCCGGCCTCATCGGCATGGGAAGTGAAGAGAAGTGACAATCCTCAACGAGCCCGCCGCGGCCGGCGGGGGCGCCGGTGCCGTCACGGTCGGGGCGCAGCGGACCCGGAAGCCGGGTTCGACCATCATCAAGTGGTTGACGACCACTGACCACAAGACGATCGGCACCCTGTACCTGGGGACGTCGTTCGCCTTCTTCCTGATCGGTGGCATCCTCGCCCTGGTCATGCGCGCCGAGCTGGCTCGTCCCGGGACCCAGATCCTGTCGAACGAGCAGTTCAACCAGGCGTTCACGATGCACGGCACGATCATGCTGCTGATGTTCGCGACGCCGCTGTTCTCCGGCTTCGCGAACTGGATCATGCCGCTCCAGATCGGTGCCCCGGACGTGGCGTTCCCGCGTCTGAACATGTTCGCGTACTGGCTGTACCTCTTCGGTTCGACCATCGCGGTGGCGGGCTTCGTCACCCCGAACGGCGCCGCCGACTTCGGCTGGTTCGCCTACTCCCCGCTGTCGGACGCGGTGCACTCGCCCGGCGTCGGCGGCGACATGTGGATCATGGGTCTGGCCTTCTCCGGCTTCGGCACGATCCTTGGTGCGGTCAACTTCATCACCACGATCATCTGCATGCGCGCTCCGGGCATGACGATGTTCCGGATGTCGATCTTCGTCTGGAACGTCCTGCTGACGTCGGTGCTGATCCTGCTGGCCTTCCCGGTGCTGGCCGCCGCGCTGTTCGCCCTGGAGGCGGACCGCAAGTTCGGTGCCCACGTCTTCGACCCGGCCAATGGCGGGGCGATGCTCTGGCAGCACCTGTTCTGGTTCTTCGGCCACCCCGAGGTGTACATCATCGCGCTGCCGTTCTTCGGCATCGTGTCCGAGATCATCCCGGTCTTCAGCCGCAAGCCGATGTTCGGCTACTCCGGTCTGATCGCGGCCACCATCGCGATCGCCGGTCTGTCCGTGACGGTGTGGGCGCACCACATGTACGTCACCGGACAGGTACTGCTGCCGTTCTTCTCGTTCATGACCTTCCTGATCGCGGTCCCGACCGGTGTGAAGTTCTTCAACTGGGTCGGCACCATGTGGAAGGGCTCGCTGAGCTTCGAGACCCCGATGCTCTGGACGGTCGGCTTCCTGGTCACCTTCCTCTTCGGTGGTCTGACCGGTGTTCTGCTGGCCTCCCCGCCGATCGACTTCCACGTCTCGGACTCGTACTTCGTCGTCGCCCACTTCCACTACGTGGTCTTCGGCACCGTCGTCTTCGCGATGTTCGCCGGCTTCCACTTCTGGTGGCCGAAGATGACCGGCAAGATGCTGGACGAGCGCCTCGGCAAGATCACCTTCTGGACGCTGTTCTTCGGCTTCCACACCACCTTCCTGGTGCAGCACTGGCTCGGCGCGGAGGGCATGCCCCGCCGTTACGCCGACTACCTGGCCTCGGACGGCTTCACCACCCTGAACACCGTCTCGACCATCGGCTCCTTCGTGCTCGGCCTGTCGATGCTGCCGTTCCTCTACAACGTGTGGAAGACGGCCAAGTACGGCGAGAAGGTCACCGTGGACGACCCGTGGGGCTTCGGCCGCTCCCTGGAGTGGGCGACCTCCTGCCCGCCGCCGCGGCACAACTTCCTCACCCTCCCGCGGATCCGCTCCGAATCCCCGGCCTTCGATCTCCACCACCCGGACATCGCCGCGCTGGACTACCTGGAGAACCACGGTGAGCCGGCCAAGCACCTCGCCGGCGTGACCCCGGCGAAGTACGACGCCCCGCAGCTGGGCAAGGGCAAGAAGGAGGGCGACGCCTGATGAAGGAACAGGGAAAGATCTTCCTGGGCCTGTCGGTCTTCGTGCTGGCCATGGCCGTGACCTACGGCCTGTGGACCAACCACTCGGACAAGGGCGTCGAGGCCGCCGGTACCACGGCGCTGTTCCTGGCCTTCGGCCTCTGCGCCTTCATCGGGTACTACCTCGCCTTCACCGCCCGTCGGGTGGACAGTGGCGCGGGTGACAACCCCGAGGCCGAGGTCGTGGACGACTCCGGCGAGCTGGGCTTCTTCGCCCCGCACAGCTGGCAGCCGCTCTCGCTGGCGCTCGGTGGCGCGCTCGCCTTCATGGGCGTGATCTTCGGCTGGTGGCTGATGTTCTGGGCCGCCCCGATCATCCTGATCGGCATCTTCGGATGGGTCTTCGAGTTCTACCGCGGCGAGAACCAGAACCAGTAGGGTTCTCCGCCTCCGGCACCAGGGCCGGTCCCCCCGCACAAGGGGGGACCGGCCCTGCTGCGTCCCCAGGGGTGATGGCCTCACCCCGACGGGTGAAGCGGAAGTCCCTCGGATGTCGCTTCGTCTGGCGCGTTCCTACGATCTGATCAATCGTGCGAACCATCGGAGGCGGCCATGGCCGACAGGCGCGGAATCGCAGCTCTCGGCGGCATCTCGCTGGCCCTCGCAGTCCTGGCCCCGCTGGCCGGCTGCACGTCCTCCGGGCAGGACGACACCGCCGGGCCGCACCGGATCGACGCCGCCCCGCTGGTCCACCTCTCGGCGGACACCAAGGCCGACCCCGCCCAGCCGGTCACCGTGACCGCCCTGAAGGGCAGCCGGCTCACCGATGTCACCGTGGTCGGCCCGGACGGCCGGGTGGTCGCCGGGAAGCTCGCCGACGACCAGCACAGCTGGCAGACCACCGGCCGGCTGAAGGCCTCCACCGCGTACGCGGTCCGGATCTCCGCCGACGACGGCAAGGGCGGCCGCGGCGACACCACCGCGAAGTTCAGCACTCTCGAAGCCCAGCGCCTGCTCACCGCCAAGCTCGGGCCGGACTCCTCCGGCAGCGGCGTCTACGGGGTGGGCCAGCCGCTCACCGTGCAGCTCTCCGAGGCCGTGAAGGACCCCCAGGCCCGCCAGGAGGTCGAGCGTGTCCTGACCGTCGGCTCCCAGCCCGCCGTCAACGGCGCCTGGTACTGGGTGGACGACAAGAACCTGCACTTCCGTCCGGAGGACTACTGGCCGGCCGGTACGGCCGTCTCGCTGGCCTTCGACGGCACCGGCAGCCGGATCGCCGACGGCCTCTACGGCGGCGACCGCAGCTCGCTGAGGCTGCGGATCGGCGAGCGGGTGGAGTCGGTGATCGACGCGGCCGCCCACGAGCTCACCCTGAAGCGTGACGGCGAGGTGCTGCGGACCATCCCGGTCACCACCGGCAAGCCCGGCTTCGACACCCGCAACGGCGTCAAGGTGGTGCTCGGCCAGGAGCGCTCGGTCCGGATGAACGGGGAGACGATCGGGATAGCGGCAGGCAGCTCGGAGTCCTACGACCTCGACGTGCAGTGGGCCACCCGGGTGACCTGGAGCGGCGAGTACGTCCACGCGGCACCCTGGTCGGTCGGCTCGCAGGGCCTGGAGAACGTCAGCCACGGCTGTACCGGCATGAGTACCGACAACGCGCAGTGGTTCTTCCAGCACACCCGGGTGGGGGACCTGGTGACGGTGGTGAACAGCAGGGGCGGCGCGATGGAGCCCTTCGGCAACGGTTTCGGGGACTGGAACATCGGCTGGACGGACTGGGTGAAGCACAGCGCCACCGGACAGCCCGTCAGCACCACCGCACCGGCCTCCCAGGCCCCCGCCTCGGGGATGATCCGCCCCGAGATGTGACAGGCCGGGAGAAGCCCTTCTAGCCCTCCGGGTAGGCCAGCCGCAGGGCGGTGTCCACGGCGGCCAGGGCCTCCGCGGCGGTGAGGCCGAGGCGGCTGGCCCGGGTGGCGTACTCGGCGGCGGCCTCGGCGGCCAGCCGGTGGGCGGCGTCCCCGGTGGCGGCGATCAGCGTGCCGCGCCGGCCGTGGGTCTCCACCACGCCGTCCGCCTCCAGCTCGCGGTAGGCCCTGGCGACGGTGCCGGCGGCCAGCCCCAGCTCCTCGGCCAGGGCCCGGACGGTGGGCAGCTTCAGCCCGGTCGGCAGCTCGCCGGAGCGGGCCTGCTCGGCGATCCGGGCGCGGATCTGTTCGTACGGGGGAGTGGCGGAGGTGGGGTCGACGGTGAGCTGCACGGGGGCTCCTAGGGGCGCGCGGGCGGGTACACAAAGGCCCGAGGGCCGCTGACCAGATGAACTCTGGTCAGCGGCCCTCGGGGTGACGCTGTGGTGCTACGGGATCAGTGGTGGCCGTGGCCGCTGGTGATCTCGTGGTGCTCCTCGGCGGTCGGCTTGGGGATCTGGCTGCCCTCGCCGTAGAAGCCGCGGGAGAGCTTGGCCCGGGTGCGGGTGACGACGCCGGCCTTGCGGGCCACGCCGTTCTCGTCCGTCTGGGCCGGCAGCTCGACCGGCTGGGGCTGCTCGTGCGCGGTGAGCTTGTACAGGTCCTTCTGCGGCAGCTGGGCGTGCACCTCGACGAACTCGCCGTGCGGCAGGCGCTTGATGACGCCCGTCTCGCGGCCGTGCAGCACCTTCTCCTTGTCACGGCGCTGGAGGCCGAGGCACCAGCGCTTGGTGATGATGAAGACGACGACCGGGACGACGAAGAAGCCGACGCGGACGAAGTAGGTGACCGAGTTGATCGACAGGTGCAGGTGGGTGGCGAACAGGTCGTTGCCACCGGCCATCAGCAGGATCAGGTAGAGGCTGATCCAGGCGGCACCCAGGGCGGTGCGGACCGGAGCGTTGCGCGGGCGGTCCAGGATGTGGTGCTCGCGCTTGTCGCCGGTGATCCAGCCCTCGATGAACGGGTAGGCCGCGATCGAGACCAGGACCAGCGGGAAGATCGCCAGCGGGACCATCACACCCAGGTTGAGGGTGTGGCCGCCCCAGACGCTGATCTCCCAGCCCGGCATGACACGGATCAGGCCCTCGGAGAAGCCCATGTACCAGTCGGGCTGGGCGTCCGTGGAGACCTGGTCCGGACGGTACGGGCCGTACGCCCAGATCGGGTTGATCGTGGCGATCGCCGAGATGACGGCGATGAGGCCGAACACCAGGAAGAAGAAGCCACCGGCCTTGGCCATGTAGACCGGCATCAGCGGCATGCCGACGACGTTCTTCTCGGTCTTGCCCGGGCCCGCCCACTGGGTGTGCTTGTGGTAGAAGACCAGGATCAGGTGCGCCACCAGCAGGCCGAGCATGATGCCCGGGATCAGCAGCACGTGGATGGTGAAGAACCGCGGCACGATGTCGTGGCCGGGGAACTCGCCCCCGAACAGGAACATCTGGACGTAGGTGCCGATCAGCGGGACGGCGAGGATCGCGCCTTCCATGAAGCGGATACCGGTACCCGACAGCAGGTCATCCGGCAGCGAGTAGCCGAAGAAGCCGTCGAACATGCCCAGGACCAGCAGCAGGAAGCCGAAGACCCAGTTGATCTCACGCGGCTTGCGGAACGCGCCGGTGAAGAACACGCGCAGCATGTGGACCAGCATCGCGGCCACGAAGACCAGGGCGGCCCAGTGGTGGATCTGGCGGATCAGCAGACCGCCGCGGACCTCGAAGCTGATGTCCACCGTGGAGGCGTAGGCCTCCGACATCGGGATGCCCTTGAGCGGCACGTACGAGCCGTCGTAGATGACCTCGGCCATCGAGGGCTTGAAGAACAGCGTCAGGTAGACACCGGTCAGGATGATGATGACGAAGGTGTAGAGGCAGATCTCGCCCAGCATGAAGGACCAGTGGTCCGGGAAGATCTTCCGCAGGTTGGCCTTGGCCAGGGAGTAGATCCCCAGCCGGCCGTCCGTCCAGTCAGCTGCGGCTTCCCACTTGTTGGCGGGCTTCTCACGCGTGCTGGAGGGCTTGGCGGCACCGGTCGTGGTGCTGCTCGCGCTACTCATCGAGCACGCTCCCAGTAGCTCGGGCCGACGGGCTCAGCGAAGTCGCCGGTGGCGACCAGGTTGCCCTTCTCGTCAGTGGTGATCTTCAGCTGCGGCAGCGGGTGGCCGGCCGGGCCGAAGATGACGCGAGCGCCGTCCGCCAGGTCGAAGGTCGACTGGTGGCAGGGGCAGAGCGCGTGGTGGGTCTGCTGCTCGTACAGGCTGATCGGGCAGCCGACGTGGGTGCAGATCTTGGAGTAGGCGAGGATGCCCTCGAAACCCAGCTCCTTGGACTTGTCGTCCTTGATGTCCTCGGGCGCGATGCGGACCAGCATCAGGGCGTCCTTGGCGATCCGCTGCTGGAAGTCCTCGCTGTGCGTGGACAGGCCCTCCGGCATGGCGAACGTCAGCGAGCCGACGATGATGTCCTCGGGCTTCATCGGCTGCATCGTGTTCATGTTGATCAGCGACAGCGGCTTGGCCTGGGTGGCCTCGTTCCAGCCGGTCTCCTTGAGCTTCTTCTCGGGAAGCGGGCCAAGGTCACGGAGCAGGACCACGCCGGAGAGCGGGACCAGCGCCATGGAGCCGATCAGGGTGTTGCGGATCATCTTGCGGCGGCCGAAGCCGGACTCCGCGGCGCCCGTCTTGAACTGGTCGATGACGTCCGCGCGGACCTCGTCGGAGGCCTCGATCGGGTGACGCTCGGCCGGCAGCTCGACGTCCGACATCAGGGTGCGGGCCCAGTGGACCGCGCCCGCGCCGATCATGAACAGCGCGACGCCCAGGGTCAGGCCGAGCGCGAAGTTCAGACCGCTGACCTTCCCGAACGGGAAGATGTAGACGATCTTGTCCGGGTCGATGGCCACGTACGAGGCGATGAAGCCGACGGTGGCGAGCATCGAGATCACGAACATCAGCGAGACCTGGCGCTCGGCGCGCTTGGCGGCCCGCTCGTCGATGTCGGTGCGACGGACCTCGTGGGCCGGCAGGCCCGGGTCGGCGAACGGGTTGCCGTGGTCGGCTACCTCGCCGGCGGAGCCGTGCGGCTCCGGGAGCTTCTCTTCTGACATGTCGTGGCTCATGACTTCTTGGCCTTGGTGGTGTGGGCGGCGACCCAGATCGCGACCGCGATGAGCGTGCCGAGGCCGAAGATCCAGCCGAACAGACCCTCGGTCACGGGACCGAGGCTGCCCAGGGTGAGACCGCCGGGGTTGGGCTCATCGTTGGTGGTGTGGCGGACGAAGGCCACGATCTGCTTCTTCTGCTCCTCGGGCATGGTGGTGTCCGGGAACGACGGCATGTTCTGCGGGCCGGTCTGCATGGCCTCGTAGATGTGCTTGGCGTCCACGCCCTCCAGCGAGGGGGCGTACTTGCCCTTGGTCAGGGCACCACCCTGGCCGGCGAAGTTGTGGCACTGGGCGCAGTTGGTGCGGAACAGCTCGCCACCCTTGGAGATGTCCTCGGGGTTGGTCGAGGTGAACTGCTCCTCCGTCGGGGTCACCGGGCCGGGACCGAGCGAGGCGACGTAGGCGGCGAGCTGGTCGATCTCGGCCTGCGAGTAGATGTTCTTCTTGCGCGGGACCTGCGCGCCGGGCTGCTGGGCGGGCATGCGGCCGGTGCCGACCTGGAAGTCGACAGCGGCGGAGCCGACGCCGACCAGGCTCGGACCGTCGCTGCTGCCCTGGCCGTTCAGGCCATGGCAGGAGGAGCAGCCCACGGCGAAGAGCTTCTTGCCCTCATCGATCGCGAGCGACTGCGCGGCGACGTCGGCCTGCGCCTTGTCGGCGGGCGCGAACGCGGCGTACAGCCCCCCGGTTGCCGCCAGGGCGAGAAGTAGGACGACCAGCGCCGCCAATGGGTGGCGCCGTCGTGCGGAGAGCTTTTTCACGGAATAACCCCGGTGTCAGGATCTGGTCGACTGGTGGGTGCACCCGGCGGCCGGTCTGGCCGGCACGAGGCTGCCCGTCTAGGGCTGCGCGCGCGGTCGGTCGGTGGGAGCGTCGGCACCGGCAGAAGCGGCCCGTCGCCGGTGAGGGCGGGGGCCGCAGCCGGTGGCCAGCGACCTGATCAGCTGGTTACTTGATCAGGTAGATGGTCGCGAACAGGCCGATCCACACGACGTCGACGAAGTGCCAGTAGTACGACACGACGATCGCGGCGGTGGCCTGCTCGTGCGTGAAGCGCTTGGCTGCGTACGTCCGTCCCAGGACCAGCAGGAAGGCGATCAGACCACCCGTCACGTGCAGGCCGTGGAAGCCGGTGGTCAGGTAGAACACCGTGCCGTACGGGTCGGAGGACAGCGACAGACCGTCCTTCTTGACCAGATCGGTGTACTCGAAGACCTGGCCGCCGATGAAGATCGCGCCCATGGCGAACGTGAGGATGAACCAAGCCCGGAGCTTCTTCACGTCACCGCGCTCGGCCGCGAACACGCCGAGCTGACAGGTGAGCGAGGAGAGCACCAGGATGGTGGTGTTGACCGAGGAGAAGGGCACGTTGAGGGCGTGGGCCTTCTCGGTCCAGAACTCCGGCCCCTTGACGGAGCGGAGCGTGAAGTACATCGCGAAGAGGGCCGCGAAGAACATCAACTCGGAACTGAGCCAGACGATCGTTCCGACGCTGACCATGTTCGGCCGGTTGACCGATCCGTGCGCGTGCCCGGTTTCTACTGCTGTTGCTGTCGCCACGACGGACATTATGTCGGTCCCTTATTCCGTCTTCACGTCGGGGGGTGTCCCTCGGAGTGTCCGGTGCGTGCGGTATGCCCGCTTGAGGGGCGACGGGGTGTCCGGACGGGGGCTGAGCAGCGGCGCGTCCCTTTTCTGATGGTTCCTCGGAGCAGCTCACGACCCCCTTGCCCGGCGGGTCGTTGCACGGTCGGCGCAGCCCCGGGAGGTAGGGGAAAGGGGCTCCGGGTCGGCCGTACGGGTGGACCGGGCCGGATCGGGTGACGGGCCGTCCTCCGAGCGGGTGAGCCCCGGGCGCGGCGGCTCGGGGAGGAAGGTGCGCGAGGGGGACTCGGCGACGGGTGATCGGGAGTAGCATCCGGATCAGGCGAACGTGGTCCGGATCACACTTGAGGGAGCAGGGCCCATGGCGTACACGACCGATGAGACGCTCACCGTCCTCGTCTACAGCGACGACCGCAACACCCGTGAGCAGGTGCTGACGGCACTCGGCCGTCGGCCCGCCGAGGATCTTCCGGAACTGTCCTACCTGGAGTGCGCGACCACCCCCGCGGTGCTCAAGGCGCTGGAGAAGGGGGGCGTGGACCTCTGCGTGCTGGACGGCGAGGCGGTGCCGGTCGGCGGGCTGGGCCTCGGGCGGCAGCTCAAGGACGAGATCTACGGCTGCCCGCCGGTGCTGGTGCTGATCGGCCGGCCGCAGGACTCCTGGCTGGCCGCCTGGAGCCGGGCCGACGCGGCGATCTCCCGCCCGGTGGAACCGGTGGCGCTGGCCGAGGCGGTGGCCACCCTGCTGCGGGCGCGGCTGGCGAAGCGGGCTCCGGCGGTCCGCTGAGTCCCGCCCCGGCGGCGGTCCGCAGAACAGGAGGAGAAGCGGGCGTCGCGCTCGATAGGCTGGCTCCATCCGTACGGACGTCCCCCCGGAGCGGGGAACCGACAACAGCTGGAGTCAGCCATGGTGAACGTGAACCCTGCGAACGGCGGTAGCGACCCCGCGCAGGTGGTCCGCACCTGGCCGGACCTCCTGACGGCGCTGTTGAAGGGGGAGGACCTCGACCGCTCGTCCACCGCGTGGGCGATGGACCGGATCATGAGCGGCGAGGCGTCCCCCGCGCAGGTGGCCGGATTCATGGTCGCGCTGCGGGCCAAGGGCGAGTCGGTCGAGGAGATCACCGGCCTGGTCGACGCGATGTACGAGCACGCCGAGCCGCTGGACATCCCCGGCCCGGCGGTGGACATCGTCGGCACCGGTGGCGACCGGGCGAAGACCGTCAACATCTCCACCATGTCGGCGATCGTCGCGGCCGCCGCCGGGGCCAAGGTGATCAAGCACGGCAACCGGTCGGCCTCCTCCGCCAGCGGCTCCTCGGACGTGCTGGAGAAGCTCGGGGTGGCGCTGGACCTGTCGGCCCGGCGGGTGGCCGAGGTGGCCGAGGAGGTCGGGCTCACCTTCTGCTTCGCGGCGAAGTTCCACCCCTCGATGCGGCACGCCGCCACCGCGCGGGTCGACCTCGGAGTGCCGACCGCCTTCAACATCCTCGGGCCGCTGACCAACCCGGCCAAGGTCGCCTCGCACGCCGTCGGCTGCTTCGACACCCGGCTGGCCGGGCTGATCGCCGGGGTGCTGGCCCGGCGGGGCGCGACGGCGCTGGTCTTCCGCGGCGACGACGGGCTGGACGAGCTGACCATCACCACCACCTCGCGGGTGTGGCTGGTGCGCGACGGGGAGGTCACCGAGAGCACCTTCGACCCGCGGGACGTCGGCATCGAGCTGGTCGGCATCGAGGCGCTGCGCGGGGCGGACGCCTCGTACAACGCCGAGGTCGCGCGGCGGCTGCTGGCCGGGGAGCACGGGCCGGTGCGGGACGCCGTCCTGCTGAACACGGCGGCGGCGCTGGTGGCACTGGACCTGGGCGAGGCGCCGCTCGCCGAGCAGCTGGCGGCGGGCATGGAGCGGGCCGCGAGGGCGATCGACTCCGGCGCGGCGCAGGACCTGCTGCGGCGGTGGTCGGAGGCCACCAGCCGGGCCTGAGGCGGTAGTTGGGAGCCCGCGTCGGTGCGCCGGCGCGGGCTTCCGCGCGCTGTCCGGATGGTGGAACGCCGTTTGACCGCCCGTCGGCCGCGACCTAGAGTCTTGGCCAGGTCATGAGTGACAGCGCCAAGCCCCAGCTTGCTGTCCGGCAACCCTCCGTCCGTGGCGGGGTGCCCTGGGTGAGGACCGGGTCGTCACGGCAAGCCGTCCGTGCGACAAGCGCGGACGCCGGACGACTAGCACTCCCGGGGTCCCTCACCCTGAGAAGGAGTGCATCCCCATGTCCGTTGTTGCCGAAATCTGTGCCCCGCTCGCCGTCCTCGGTGCCGATGTCCAGGTCCCGCTCGCCAGCGGTGAGAAGGTCGGCTACGCGGCGCTCGACTACGCGGCCAGCTCGCCGGCGCTCCAGCGGGTGTGGGACGACGTCGCCGCCTACGCGCCGTACTACGGCAGCGTGCACCGCGGGGCCGGGTACCTCTCGCAGCTGTCCACCGACCTGTTCGAGCAGAGCCGCCGCACCGTCGCCGAGTTCCTCGACCTGCGCGAGGGCGACCAGGTGGTCTTCACCCGGGCCACCACCGACTCGCTCAACCTGCTGGCCGCCGCCGTTCCGGCCGGCACCCGGGTGTTCGCCTTCGAGACCGAGCACCACGCCTCGCTGCTGCCCTGGGCGCACGCCGGACTGGACGTCACCTACCTGCGGGCGCCGCGCTCGCGGGCCGAGGCCGTGGCCGCGCTGGACACCGCGCTCGCCGAGGCGCCCGAGGGCCCCAAGCTGCTCTGCGTCACCGGCGCCTCCAACGTGACCGGCGAGCTCTGGCCGGTCGCCGAGCTGACCGGGACCGCCCACCGGCACGGCGCCCGGGTGGTGCTGGACGCCGCCCAGCTGGCGCCGCACCACCGGGTCTCGGTGCGCGAGCTGGACGTCGACTGGATCGCCTTCTCCGGCCACAAGATCTACGCGCCGTTCGGCGCCGGGGTGCTGGCCGGCCGGGCGGACTGGCTGGACGCGGCCGAGCCGTACCTGGCCGGCGGCGGGGCGACCCGGACGGTGGCCCGGGAGACCGACGGCTCGGTGGCCGTCCAGTGGCACACCGGCCCGGCCCGGCACGAGGCCGGCTCGCCGAACGTCATCGGCGCCTACGCGATCGCCTCGGCCTGCCGGGCGCTGAGCGAGGCCGGCTTCGACGCGCTGGAGGCCCGCGAGCGGCAGCTGATCGCCCGGCTGACGGCCGGGCTGGCCGAGATCCCGCAGGTCAAGGTGCTGAACCTGTTCGGCGCCGACTCCGCCCGGGTGGGCGTGCTGTCCTTCGTCGTCCAGGGCTGGAACAGCTCGCACTTCTCGGCCGCGCTGTCCGCCGAGTACGGCATCGGGGTGCGCGACGGGCTGTTCTGCGCCCACCCGCTGCTCCGCACCCTGCTCGGGGACGAGGACGTCGCCCCGTCCGAGTGCGGTGCGCCGGAGCCCTCACTGCCCGGCGAGCGCAGCCTGAACGCGATCCGGGTGAGCTTCGGGGCCGGGACGCCGGACGAGCACGTCGAGCGCTTCCTGACCGCCGTCCGGGAGCTGGTCACGGACGGCGCGGCCTGGAACTACCGCAACGAGGGCGGGCGCTGCGTCGCGGACACTCGTCGGGCGGGCTGAGCGCCACTCGTTCGGCTACTCGTCCAGGCCGAGGGCGAAGGCGGCTTCCAGGTCGTGCTGGGAGTAGGTGCGGAAGGCGATCTGGGTCTCGGTGTCGGCCACCCCCGGGACCTTGTTGAGCCGGCCCGGGATGACCTCGGCCAGGTCGTCGTGCCGGCGCACCCGCACCATCGCCACCAGGTTGTAGCCGCCGGTCACCGAGTAGACCTCGCTCACGCCCTCGATGGCGGCGATGGACTCGGCGATCTCCGGGATGCGGTCGACACTGGTCTTGATCAGGACGATGGCGGTGATCACTGTTCGGGCTCCTTTGTGAGGTCCCGCCAGCGTATCGGGCGTCAGCCGGGTCGTCGCGGGGGGTGGCGGGCCGCGAGGCAGGCGAGCAGGAACCCGGCGGAGAAGCCGATCACGTGGACCAGGTACGCCACCCCCGGGCCGGCCGAGTGCACCGACCACCACTGGAGGGCGAACCAGAGGCCGAGCACCAGCCAGGCCGGGAAGCGCAGCGGCAGGAAGAACAGCAGCGGGACGAGGGTGGTCACCCGGGCCCGGGGGTGGAAGCGCAGATAGGCGCCGAGGACGGCGGAGATCGCGCCGGAGGCCCCGATGAGCACCCGGGTGGCGTCCGGCGAGTGCGCCTCGGCGAGCGCGAAGCCGTACGTGCTCAGGCAGCCGGCCGCCAGGTAGAACACGGCGTACCGGGCCCGGCCCAGCCGCTGTTCGACGGTGGGGCCGAAGACGTGGAGGAAGAGCAGGTTCCCCAGCAGGTGCAGCCAGCCGGCGTGGAGGAAGAGGCCGGTGAGCGCGGACAGGGCCGGGTGCTTGCCGGGGATCGGGGCGGCCGGGCAGCCGGGGACCGGGTCGGGGGCCTCGGCCAGTTGTTCGGCGGTCAGCGGCCGGCCGGACAGCAGTTCGGCCGGGACGGCGCCCCAGCGCTGCTCGTACCGCTGCTCCGCGCAGACCCGGGTCTGGCCGCTGCCGTACAGCGGGTTGAGCCCGGCGGCCGGGCCGAGCAGGAAGACCAGGGTGTTGAGCGCGATCAGGGCGTAGGTGACCGTGAGGAGGGTGGCCGCCCGGTGTCGGCCCCGGGCGGCGGTGTGGTCGGGGACCGCGATCGCCATGCGGCCAAGCATCCCTCCGGGCGCCGCAGGTGACACGGCGGTTTACGGCAGGTGGACCAGCGCGGGTGTTCGGGCAACCGGTGGTCGCGGCGGTTGCCCCAGGCAATAGGCTGGGGGCGGGCGATCCCGCCTCCCGCCGCCGACGCCGGGGCTCCGGGGGGAGTGCCCAGCCCGACCTGGGACCACCCGAGAGGACCCCCGATGACCGTCCCCGCCCTGACCGCTGAGACGCGCTGGCGCTGCACCCTGTGCGGCAACCTCACCCGCTTCGACGTGACCCGCACCGCGCGGGTGACCGAGTTCCTGCACTTCGACCTGTCCGGCGAGTCCAAGGTCGAGGAGACCGAGGTGCTCAGCGAGACCATCGAGTCGGTGCGCTGCCGCTGGTGCAACGCGGTGGACCAGGTCGAGCTGGTGGCCCGCCCGGGGGCCGAGGACGCGGAGGCCCCCGCCGAGCAGGGCTGATCCCCGGCGGTGCGGCGGGCGGTGCGCGACACCCCCGTCCGCCGCACGGGACAATACAGAACAAGACGCACGGAGCGTGACGACAGGGGCGGCAGCGGCCGTACCCCGCTGGACCAGGATCGGAGCCGAGGACGTGGTGGACGCAGCGAAGGAGCCCGGCGAAGCCCAGGGGCTTCAGCCAGCTGCGGCCGAGGCCCCGGCCGAGGCGGAGCGCGTCGTCGAGAAGCTCGACCGGCCGCTGCCCGAGGGGGTGCGCCGGCGGGTGGTCGGGCTGGCCTCGGACGCGCTCGGCGGGCTGCCGTCGGCCGAGCTCCCGCAGAGCCTGCGTCAGTACGTGAAGTTCACCCCGGCGCGGCGGGCCAAGTACGCGGCCACCGCGCTGGCGGCGGCGCTGGAGGCGGAGCCGGCCTTCCGGGTACGGATAGCGGAGCGGTTGCGGCTGGGGCAGCCGGACCTGGTGAAGGCGCTGGAGTCGGGCACCGTCCCGAGCGCCGCCGATCCGATGGACGTCGCGGCCGCCGCCTACCTGGTGCGGTCGGCGGGCTGGAGCCGGCTGGTGGCCGAGGCCGGCGAGGAGGCCGAGCGGGCCGGCGCCGAGGACGCGGCCGCGGAGGCGGCCCGGCTGGTGGAGAAGCTCCAGGCGGAGCTGGCCGAGCTGCGGGCCTCCGGGCGGGCGGACCTGGACCGGCAGCGGGCCGAGTCCGACGGCGTCCGCAAGGAGGCCGAGTCGCTGCGCAAGAAGGTGCGGTCGCTGGAGAGCGACACCCGCCGGGCGCAGGCCGAGGCCCGTCGGGTGACCGGGGAGCTGGAGGCCGTGAAGGCGCAGGCCGCGGCCGAGCGCAGCGCGGCCGAGATCGAGGCGCGCCGGCTGCGGCACCGGGTCTCCGAGCTGGAGAACGCGGCCGAGCAGGGCCGCCGGTCGGCGCGGGAGGGGCGCAGCGTCGAGGACATGCGGCTGCGGCTGCTGCTGGACACCGTGTTGCAGTCGGCCCAGGGGCTCCAGCGGGAGCTGGCGCTGCCGGTCTCCCAGATCCGCCCGGCGGACCTGGTGGAGGCGGTGGTGCCGGGAGCGGCCTCGCCGCACGACGTGGCCCGGCGCGGGCTGGCCGAGGACGATCCGGCGCTGCTGGACCAGCTGCTGGCGATCCCCCAGGTGCACCTGGTGGTGGACGGCTACAACGTGACCAAGACCGGCTATCCGACGCTGCCGCTGGAGCAGCAGCGGATCCGGCTGCTGGGCGGGCTGGCGATGCTGGCCCAGCGCACCCAGGCGGAGGTCACCTGTGTGTTCGACGGGCAGGACCTGGACGTCCCGGTGATCATGGCGCCGCCGCGCGGGGTCCGGGTGCGGTTCAGCCGGACCGGGGAGACGGCCGACGAGCTGATCCGCCGTCTGGTGCGGGCCGAGCCGCAGGGCCGTCCGGTGGTGGTGGTGTCCACCGACCGGGAGGTCGCGGACGGCGTGCGCAAGGCGGGTGCGCGCCCGGTGGCGTCGGTGCTGCTGCTGAACCGGCTGGCCCGGCCCTGAGCCCGAATTCGCGGGTGTGGTGAGGGTCGGTCAGGAAACGTGAAGTCAGCGTGGTGAACGGATTTCACGCGTTCGGGGGAGTGGCAGAACCGATAGAACTTCACTAGGGTCTGGTGTCAAACCTATTTTCGGGAATCTCATCCCATCAGGTGAGTCCGTTGGAAGAAGGAGCCGGTCCCTTGGCCTCCCACCGCCGTCCCAAGCAGCCGAGCCGCGCGCGGATCTCCGTGCTCACCGCTGCCGCTGCGACCGCGGTCGCCCTCTCCGCCCAGGTGGCCGCACACGCCGCGCCCCAGCCGAACAAGGCGGACGTCAAGGCGCAGATCGACCAGCTCCAGGAGGAGCAGGAGCAGGCGGCCGAGAAGTACAACGGCGCCAAGGAGCGGGCCGACCAGCTGCGCAAGCAGGCCGACCAGCTCCAGGACCAGGTGGCCCGCGGCCAGGAGGAGATGACCCAGCTCCAGGGTGGCCTCGCCGAGGTGGCGGGCGAGCAGTACCGCACCGGCGGCATCGACGCGTCCGTCCAGCTGATGCTCTCCTCCGACCCCTCCGGCTACCTGGAGAAGGCCTCCACCATCCAGCAGGCCAGCACCAGTCAGGCCGAGGCGCTCAAGGGGCTGCTGGACCAGCAGCGCCGGCTGGACCAGGAGAAGGCCGAGGCGGCCGCGGTGCTCGCCTCCCTGGACACCACCACCAAGGACCTGAACCAGGCCAAGTCGGACGTCAACGCCAAGCTGAAGGCCGCCCAGGACCTGCTGAACTCGCTCAGCGCCGCCGACCGTGCCGCGCTGAAGGCCCAGGAGACGCAGGACGACCGCGCCTCGCGCGGCAGCGACCGGGTGGACCTCGGCAACCTGCCGGCGGCCAGCGGCTACGCGGCCACCGCGGTGTCCAAGGCGATGGGCAAGCAGGGCTCGCCGTACGTCTGGGGCGCCACCGGGTCGACCACCTTCGACTGCTCGGGCCTGATGGTCTGGGCGTACGGGCAGGCCGGCGTCTCGCTGCCGCGCACCTCGCAGGAGCAGGGCCACTACGGCACCCGGGTGCCCTCGCTGAACGAGGCCCAGCCGGGCGACCTGGTGGTCTACGGCTCGGACATGCACCACGTCGGGATGTACATCGGCAACGGCATGGTGGTCCACGCGCCGCACACCGGTGACGTGGTGAAGGTGATGAAGGCCGACGCGATGCCGATCAACACCATCCGCCGGGTCTGACGGCCCGACACGCCCGCGCGAGCAGTTGTGACCAGCGCCACCTCCGTTCGGGGGTGGCGTTCGGGTTTTCAAACCCTTTTGCGGTCGAATGCTGAGAACTGATCAGCCTTGCGTGTACCAGTGGTCACCATCGGTCATTTTCACAAAAGAACTTGGGTAATCTTCGGTCTTTTTTCTGACAAGGATTTGAACGGATCACGGTTCAGTTACTAGGGTCGAGCCTTGGACCACCGCACTGTCGATCGCCCAGCCAGGGTGGCGGCGGTGGTCTCCGCCGAGTTCGCGAGGCAGCGGGGCAGGTCGAAGCGACTGCCCGACAGGGGAGCCCAGCAATTGGGGGCGCTGCGGAGCGGAGCCGGGGAACCATGTTCCTCCGGGGTGAATCGGCGCCAGGTCGGCCGCTGGAGCGGCCGTGAGGCGTCGTAGGGCATGCTTCCGGCCCGAACCCGTCAGCTCACCCGGTAGGCGGACGTAGGAAGAAGGAGCCCGCCTTCGTGGCGTCCCATCGTCGTCCCAAGCCCGCCGGCCGCGCCCGCGTCTCGATCATGACCGGTCTCGCCGCCGCGGCCGTCGCCCTCTCCGCGCAGTCCGGCGCCCACGCCGACCCGCAGCCGACCAAGGAACAGGTCAAGGAGCAGGTCGACCAGTACAACGAGCAGGCCGAGGTCGCGACCGAGAAGTACAACGCCTCGCTGGAGAAGCAGCAGGAGCTGGAGAAGCAGGTCTCCGGCCTCCAGGACCAGGTGGCCCGTCAGCAGGCCCAGGTGACCGAGCTCCAGGGCGGACTCGCCGAGATCGCCGGCGAGCAGTACCGCAACGGCGGCATCTCGCCGACCGTCCAGCTGATGTTCTCCTCCAGCCCGGACACCTTCCTGAACCAGGCCGGTGCGCTGAACCAGGCCGGGGACACCCAGAAGAACCAGCTGAAGCAGCTCCAGGAGCAGCAGCGCAAGCTGGACCAGGACCGCACCGAGGCCCAGAACAAGCTCGCGGAGCTGGACTCCACCACCACGCAGCTGAAGGCCTCCAAGGAGGAGGTCCAGAGCAAGCTGAAGGCTGCCCAGGACCTGTTCAACACGCTGTCCGAGCAGGAGCGCCAGGCGATCCAGCAGGCCGAGCAGAAGGCCGCCGCCGACGCCAAGGCCAAGGCGGACGCCGCCCAGGCGCAGCAGCAGGGCGCCGACCGCGCCTCGCGCGACAATGGCCGCAGCGACCTCTCGGCCCCCACGACCACCGCTCCGGTGAAGGTGGCCGCGGGCAGCTCGCGCGGTGCCGCCGCCCTCTCGTACGCCGCCTCCAAGATCGGCAGCCCGTACGTCTGGGGCGCCACCGGCCCGAGCTCCTTCGACTGCTCCGGCCTGATGGTCTGGGCGTACAACCAGGCGGGCGTGTCCCTGCCGCGCACCTCGCAGGCGCAGGCCGGGGCCGGTACCCGGATCGGCACGGACCTCTCCCAGGCCCAGCCCGGCGACCTGCTGATCTTCTACAGCGACGCCCACCACGTCGGCATCTACGCGGGCAACGGCCAGGTGCTGCACGCCCCCAAGCCGGGTGCGTCGGTGCGCTACGAGGCGGTCTCCAACATGCCGCTGGCCTCCATCGTGCGGGTCTGACACCTGCTCGAACGCCTCCAGGCCCGGTCTTCCCCAGGGAAGGCCGGGCCTGCGGCTTTGCGGCGCGGTCGAGCTGATGTCCGATTGGCGGTCGAATATTCGGGTTGGGAGGGGTTTGGACTCGCTTGCCCGGACTCGCTAACGTCTGCCACCGGACTTCCGCTCGACGCCGCCCGCAGTGGTGCGGCGGCGGGGGTCCGCGCCGCAGGATTGGAGTCGCCGCCGCCATGCCCGTGCACCGTCGTTCCCCACTGCTCGCCCGGGCGCTGGTGCTGACCGCGGCCGCCGCCACCGCGCTGGGCGTGGCCACCGGCGGCAGCGCCCAGGCCACCCCCGGCAGCCCGGACTCGACCGACCGCCAGGACGTCAAGGCGCAGGTGGAACAGCTGTACGACGAGGCCGAGCAGGCGTCCGAGAAGTACAACGCGGCGCAGGAGGCGCAGCGGCGCCTCCAGGGCGAGACCACCATCCTCCAGGGGGAGATCGCCCTCGCCCAGGACCAGCTCAACCAGCTGCGCGGCGACCTGGCGGCGGTGGCCGGAGCGGAGTACCGCGGCGGCGGGATGACCCAGACCGCCCAGCTGATCCTCTCGACCGACCCGGAGGGCTACCTGGCCCGCGCCCGCACCATGGGCCAGGCCGCCACCCGCCAGCAGGAGACCCTGCACGAGCTGCTCACCCGGCAGCGCCGGCTCGACCAGCGCCGCACCGAGGCGGCCGACAAGCTCGCCGAGCTGGACGAGACCCGCCGCTCGCTCGCCGACGGCAAGCAGCAGATCCAGCAGCGGCTGGCCGCGGCGCAGAAGCTGCTGAACGGCCTGGGCGCCGGCGAGCGGGCCCGGCTGGCGGCCCAGGACGCCCGGGACGCCGAGGACCGCGCCACCCGGGGCACCGACCGGCTGGACCTCGGCAACGCGCCGGCCGCCTCCGAGCGCGGGGCGGCCGCACTGGCGGCCGCGGTGCGGATGATCGGCTCGCCGTACGTCTACGGGGCCACCGGGCCGCACGCGTTCGACTGCTCCGGTCTGATGTACTACAGCTGGCGGCAGGCCGGAGTGACCCTGCCGCGCACCTCGCAGGCCCAGGCGTACGCCGGGCAGCGGATCAGCCTGTCCGAAGCGCGACCGGGAGACCTGGTGATCTTCTACCGGGACATGCACCACGTCGGCATGTACGCCGGCGGCGGGGTGATCGTGCACGCCCCCCGCCCGGGCGCCAAGGTCCGCTACGAGAGCGTCACCGCGATGCCGGTCTCCGGGGTGGTCCGGCTCTGAGCACTCCCGCCCGGATACCCCGCCGCCCGCTGTCCCGGCGCGGCGCGCTGCTGCTCGCGGCCGGCGGGCTGGCCCAGCTGTCGCTGCCGCCGGCCGCCCCGTCGGCGGTGCCCGCGGCGCGCTCGGCGGACCGGCGTGCCGAGGTGGCCGCGGCCCTGGCGCGGCGGGCGGGTTCGGCGCCGCCCTGGGCCGGGCTGCCGGTGGCCGAGGCGGAGTACCGCAACCTGGTGCTCGCCGGCTCCGGCGGGCCGGAGCGGCTGACCGCCGCCGCCGACCTGGCGGTGCGGATCGCCGGGTACGACGCGTACCCGGTGGTGTACCCGCGCCGGATCGAGCTGGCCCTGACCGGGGACGGCTGGCGGGTCGAGCGCGAGGAGAGCGCGAGCGGCCCGCCCGCGCCGTGGGACTTCGGGCCGCTCCGCGCGGCGCCGGGCGCGCACTGCCTGGTGCTCGGGCCCGCCGCCGGCCCCGATCCGGCCGAGCTGGTCGCGGTGGGGGACCGGGCGGTGCCCGCCGTCTCCGAGGTCTGGGGCAGCGCCTGGGCCGGGCGGCTGCTGCTGGAGCGGCCGGCCACCGAGGAGTCGTTCGCCCGGCTGCTGGACGGCGACCCGGCCGACTGGACGGGCATGGCGGCGGTCACCGTGGCCGCCCCCGGCGCGCCCTGGCACACCCCGGCGGACCGGGTGCTGGTCAACCCGCAGGCGTACGGGCGGCTCAGCGACTTCGGCCGCCAGGTGGTCGTCACCCACGAGGCCACCCACGTCGCGACCAGGGCCGACACCCGGGCCTGGACCCCGATGTGGCTCTCCGAGGGCGCCGCCGACTGGACCGCCTACCGGGACTCCGGCCGCGGCCCGCGGCAGATCGCCCCCGAGCTGGCCCGGGACGTCGCCGCCGGGAAGCTGCCCACCGCACTGCCCGCCGACCGGGACTTCACCGCCGGTGCGAGCGGCATCGCCCAGGCCTACGAGCAGTCCTGGCTGGCCTGCGAGCTGATCGCCCGCGACCACGGGCCGCAGCGGCTGGTGGCCTTCTACCGGGCCGTCGGCGCGGCCGACGGGCACGGCGAGGACCGGGAGGGCCGGACCGACCGGCTGCTGCGCCGGGAGCTGGGCGTCGGCCTGGCGGAGTTCACCCGGCGCTGGCTGGAGCAGGTGGCGGCGCTGAAGGGCTGACCGGGGCGCGGCTCGGCGACTCAGCGGCGCTGTTCGGCCCGGGCACCCGGGTGGCCGATGCCGTCCAGCAGGTCCTGCTCGTAGGCGATGCCCGGGCGCACCGGGTAGCCGGCGGCCGGCAGCGCGGGGGGCTCGCGGTCCAGCACCACGGTCGGCGGCAGCGGGGCCTCGCCGCGGGTGGAGCGCCAGAGCCGGACGCAGGAGAGCACGGTCGCGGCCAGCAGCAGCAGGTTGCGCAGGGCCAGGACGGCGACCGCCGCCGGGCCGCTGGACAGGACCTGGGAGAACATGGTCGGGAATTCGAGGAGGGTCAGCGGACAGGCGAGCAGGATCAGCACCGCCACCGGTCGCTGGCTGGTGCCCCGTACGGTCAGGCAGACCGCCGCGATGCCGAGCAGCCAGACCAGGTACTGCGGGCTGATCACCCGGCTGGTCACCACGAAGATCAGCAGCGCGCACAGCGCCGCGTCGTACATGGTGGACGCGTTGCGGCGCTTGGAGGTGAAGCGCCACAGCAGCAGCCAGCCGAAGCCCAGCACGGTGCCGGCCATCATCACCTTGCTGATCACGCTGACCCACGGCCCGAGCATCTCGGGGGAGCCGTAGTTCATGGTGACCTTGCCGTCCCAGGCCCCGGCGAGCCGGGCGACGTGCAGCGGTAGCGCGCCGAGCGACTCGACCTCGATGCCGCGCTCCTTCTGGAAGGCCAGGAAGTCGAAGGCGCCGTTCATCCCGGCCGTCAGCAGGAAGCCGATCGAGACGGCGGTGGCGCCGGCCAGCGTCCAGGAGCGGCGGGTGCGGTGGCCGGAGGGGGTGCCGATCAGGCCGAGCAGCGGCCAGATCTTGACGATGCCGCCCAGGCCCAGCAGCACCCCGCCGAGGGCCGGGCGGCGGATCAGCGCCAGCAGGCCTGCCAGGGCGACCGCGGTGACGATGACATCGAAGCGGTTGTAGATCATCGGGCCGAGCAGCGGGACGCCCACCACCCAGATCCAGGCGCCGGTCAGCGCCCGGCCCCGGCGCAGGCCGGTGCGGATGAGCAGCGCGGCCGCGGCGGCGTCGGCGATCCCGCAGATCACCCAGAACGAGACCAGGTACGACCAGGGCAGCAGGCCGGGCAGCAGGATCACCAGGGCGGCGCCCGGCGGGTACTGCCAGGTCACGTCGTCGAACGGGAAGGTGCCGGTCTGGAGCACCCCGTACCAGGCGTGGTAGATCATCCAGACGTCGGCCGTGACGTCGCCGCCGGGCCCCTTCAGCACGCCGGTCGTCAGGAGCACCAGCAGGGTGCGGGTGGCCACCCAGGTGGCCCCGAGCGCGGCGAGCGCCCCGAGCGGGCGGCCGAGGCGGCCGCGCGAAGAGCCGGTCTCGGTGGCCGGGGCCAATTCCACTGCGCTCCCTCGTTCGTCTCGTACGTCCCCACCGGAGGCGTCGTACCGACGGACGCCCGGGCCGCGCGACGCGGCCTAGGTACTAGGACAGACCCGGGGGTCAAACGGTTGCCATGGACGGTTCCGTTCCCGGCGGGTCGTGGTGTTGACCTATCGTACGGATCACCCAGCGGTACACCGCGCACCCCCCGACCGAGCGAGCCGTGGCCTGATGCACAGAACCTTGATCGTCACCAATGACTTCCCGCCCCGCCCCGGTGGCATCCAGGCCTTCGTCCACAACATGGCCGTCCGTCAGCCCGCAGGCAGCGTCGTGGTCTACGCCTCGACCTGGCGGGACGGCAGCGAGGTGGCCCGCTTCGACGCCGAGCAGCCGTTCCCGGTGATCAGGGACCGGACGAAGGTGATGGTTCCCACACCGCGGGTCACCCGGCGGGCCGCCGAGATCCTGCGCGCGGAGAAGTGCGACTCGGTCTGGTTCGGCGCCGCCGCCCCGCTCGGGCTGATGGCGCCCGCGCTGCGCCGGGCCGGCGCCGGGCGGCAGCTCGGCATGACCCACGGGCACGAGGCCGCCTGGGCCCAGCTGCCGGTCTCCCGGCAGCTGCTGCGCCGGATCGGCGAGGGCACCGACGTGCTGACCTACCTGGGCGAGTACACCCGTTCCCGGATCGCCGCCGCGGTCGGGCCGCGGGCCGCGGCCCGGATGGTGCAGCTGCCGCCGGGCGTGGACGAGTCGACCTTCCACCCGGACTCCGGGGGCGCCGAGGTGCGCCGCCGGCTGGGGCTGGCGGACCGGCCGGTGGTGGTCTGCGTCTCCCGGCTGGTGCCGCGCAAGGGCCAGGACACCCTGATCGAGGCGATGCCGCAGATCCTCGCGGACGTGCCGGACGCGGTGCTGCTGATCGTCGGCGGCGGCCCGTACCGGGCGGACCTGGAGAAGCTGGTGGACGCCACCGGCGTACGGGCCTCGGTGCGGTTCACCGGCGCGGTGCCGTGGGAGGAACTGCCCGCCCACTACGGGGCCGGGGACGTCTTCGCGATGCCCTGCCGCACCCGGCGCGGGGGGCTGGACGTCGAGGGCCTGGGCATCGTCTACCTGGAGGCCTCGGCGACCGGCCTGCCGGTGGTCGCGGGGGACTCCGGCGGCGCGCCGGACGCGGTGCTGGAGGGCGAGACCGGGTACGTGGTGCCCGGCGGCTCGGCCGCGGCGGCGGCCGAGCGGATCGTCCGGCTGTTGCGGGACGAGGAGCTGCGGCGGCAGCTGGGCGAGGCCGGGCGGCGCTGGGTGGAGCGCTCCTGGCGCTGGGACCTGCTGGCCGGGCGGCTGACCTCGCTGCTGGCGAGCGACGGGCCGACGGGCTGAGACGGCGACGGGCCCCGCCCCCTTCCTGGGGAGGCGGGGCCCGTCACGGTCTCACTTCTGGTAGAGGGCCTCGATGTCGGCCGCGAAGTCCTTCAGCACGACGTTGCGCTTGAGCTTGAGCGAGGGCGTCAGGTGGCCGCTCTCCTCGGAGAACTCGGTGTCCAGCAGCCGGAACTTCTTGACCGCCTCGGCGTGCGAGACGGCCGCGTTGCCGTCGTCCACGGCGGCCTGGAGGGCGGCCAGCAGGTCCGGGTCGGTGGCGAGGTCGGCGATGGCGGCGTCGGCCGGCTTGCCGTTGAGCTCCTTCCACTTGGGGAAGAACTCCCGGTCGACGGTGATCAGGCAGGCGACGAAGGGCTTGCGGTCGCCGACCACCATGACCTCGCCGACCAGGGCGTGGCCGCGGATCCGGTCCTCGATCACGGCCGGGGCGACGTTCTTGCCGCCGGCGGTGACGATGATCTCCTTCTTGCGGCCGGTGATGGTCAGGTAGCCCTCGGAGTCCAGCGAGCCGAGGTCGCCGGTGGCGAACCAGCCGTCCTTGAGGGAGTCCGCGGTGGCCTGCGGGTTGTTCCAGTAGCCGGTGGAGATGTGCGGGCCCTTGAGTAGCACCTCGCCGTCCTCGGCGATCCGGACGGAGCAGCCGGGCACCGGCAGGCCGACCGTACCGATCTTCGGCTTGTCGCACGGGTTGAAGGCGGTGGCCGCGCAGGTCTCGGTCAGGCCGTAGCCCTCCAGGACGGTGAAGCCGATGCCGCGGTAGAAGTGGCCCAGACGCTCGCCGAGCGGGGCGCCGCCGGAGATGGCGTGGGTGGCCCGGCCGCCGAGCGCGGCGCGCAGCTTGCTGTAGACCAGCTTGTCGAAGACGGCGTGCTTGAGCCGCAGCACCAGGCCCGCGCCGCCGGCGTCCAGCGCGCGGCTGTAGGCGATCGCGGTCTCGGCGGCCTTGTCGAAGATCTTGCCCTTGCCGTCGGCCTGGGCCTTGGCGCGGGCGGTGTTGTAGACCTTCTCGAAGACCCTGGGCACGCCCAGGATCAGGGTCGGCTTGAAGGCGGCCAGCTCGGCGGTGACGTCCCGGATGTCGGAGACGTGGCCGAGCTTGATCGGGGCCATCGCCGGGGCGATCTCGGCGATCCGGCCGAGCACGTGGGCCAGCGGCAGGAAGAGCAGGACGGAGCTCTCGCCGGTCCGGAACAGCGGGGCCAGCTGCTCGACGACGTTGCCGCACTCGGCCAGGAAGTTGCCGTGCGTCAGCTGGCAGCCCTTCGGGCGGCCGGTGGTGCCCGAGGTGTAGACGATGGTGGCGACGTCGTCGGGGCCGGCGATCCGGCGGCGCTCGTGGACGGTCGCGTCCGGGACGTCCCGGCCGGCCTCGGCCAGCGCGGCGAGCGCGCCGCCCTCGATCTGCCAGGTGTGCTTCAGCTCCGGCAGCCGGTCGCGGACCTCGTCGACCACCTGGACGTGCTTGGCGGTCTCGGTGATCACGGCGACCGCGCCCGAGTCGCCGAGGATCCACTCGACCTGCTCGGCGGAGGAGGTCTCGTACACCGGCACGGTGACCGCGCCGGCCGTCCAGATCGCGAAGTCCAGCAGCGTCCACTCGTACCGGGTGCGGGACATGATGCCCACCCGGTCGCCGGGCTCGACGCCCGCGGCGATCAGGCCCTTCGCGGCGGCGTGCACCTCGGCCAGGAACTGGACCGAGGTCAGCTCCTGCCACTGGCCGTCGGCCTTGCGGCTGAGGACGGCGACGTCCGGGTGCTCCTCGGCGTTCCGGTGCACCGGGTCGGCGAGGTTGCCGTCGCTCGGTACCTGGTAGAGGGCCGGAAGGCTGAAGTCGAGCAAGACTGCTCCTCGTTCGCGACGCTGCGGGACGGCAGGACGTTACTGCCCGGTAGGCAGCTTCGACCAGGGGGGTTGGGTCCGGTGTTCGAAGTGTCACATCCGGCCGGGTCCGACCGGGCCGTGACCAGGTCGTTCGAATGGCACCCTACGGCAGCGTAGGGCGACCGGCCGGTAACATGCCCCCGCCCGCCGCACCGCGGCCGCCCGTCGCCGATCACCGGCCACAGGTCGCGATAGCCTGCTCCGGGCGGACCGGGCCGAGCGCGCCCCGGCCGGACCGGCAGTCAGAGGGACGAGGCGGAGGGCCATTTCCATGGCGGAGCACACCAGGTCGAGCATCACCATCGACGCGACCCCGGCCACGGTCATGGCCGTGATCGCCGACTTCGCGGCCTACCCGGCGTGGACCGGCGAGGTCAAGGAGATCGAGGTGCTGGAGACCGGGGACGACGGCCGCGCCGCCCAGGTCCGACTGCTGCTCGACGCCGGCGCCATCCGCGACGAGCACGTCCTCGCCTACACCTGGGACGGCGACCGCGAGGTCGGCTGGACCCTCGTCCGCAGCCAGATGCTCCGCTCGCTGGACGGCTCCTACACCCTCGCCCCGCTGGCCGGCGGCCGCACCGAGGTGACCTACCAGCTCGCCGTGGACGTCAAGATCCCGATGCTCGGCATGATCAAGCGCAAGGCCGAGAAGGTCATCATCGACCGCGCCCTGGCCGGCCTGAAGAAGCGCGTCGAGGACACCGCCGGCAAGAAGCCCTGACGCCGACACCACCGAAGGGGGGCCGGACGCAATGACGGCGACACGCACCATCCTGGTCAGCGGCGACGCGGGGGCGCCCACGGTGGCCGCCGCCACCGCCCTGCACGCCGCCCGGCGCGGCCACCGCACCTGGCTGCTGGCGGCCGACGACCCGCACCGCGCCCTGGACTCCGCCCTCGGCATCCGGCTGGAGCCCGAACCGCTGGGCTACGCGCCCGGCCTGACCGTCTCCCGGATCGACGAGCAGGCCGCCTTCCGCTACGCCGTCGGCGCGCTCACCGGCCGGCTCAAGCCCGCCCTGGACCTGCTCGGCGCCGAACAGCTCGACCCCGAGGAGCTCACCGCCCTCCCCGGCATCGCCCGGCTCGCCCTGCTGCGCGCCCTGCCCGCCGCCGACCAGGACGTCCTGGTCGTGCTCGCCCCGCCGCCCGCCGAGCTGATCGCCACCCTCGCCCTGCCCGAGCAGCTCGCCCGCTACCTGGACCGGCTCGTCCCCGAACAGCGGCAGGCCGCCCGGGCGCTGCGCCCGCTGCTGGCCGGGCTGGCCGGCGTCCCGATGCCCGCCGACTGGCTGTACGAGGGGCGCACCACGGCTGCCGCGGCGCTCGCCGAGTCCCGGGCCGCGATCACCGACCCCGGCACCAGCGTCCGGCTGGTCGTCCCGGCCGACGGCCACCCGTACGGGGAGCTGCGCCGGATCCGGGCCGGACTCGCGCTGCACGGGCACCGGCCGGACGCCGTGGTGGTGCACGGCGCGCTGCCCGAGGCCGCCGCCGCCTCGCCCGACCCCTGGCTGGCCGACCTGGCCCGCCGCCGGCAGGAGGAGCTGACCGCCCTCGCCGCCGAGACCGACGCCCCGGTGCTGGTCGGGGACCTGACCGACGTCACCCTGGAAGCCGTCGCCGACCGCCTCTACGGCGACGGCGACGGGCCCGAGCGGCTCGCCCCCGGGCACTGGCCGGTCGAGGACCGGCTCGCCGAGGACGGCCTGCTGGTCTGGCACCTCGACCTGCCCGGCGCCGACCGCGCCGAGCTGGACCTGGTCCGCCGGGGCGACGACCTGGTGGTCGGGCTCGGTGCCCACCGCCGGGTGCTCACCCTGCCCTCCGCGCTGCGCCGCTGCACCGTGGCCGGGGCGGGGCTGGCCGACGGGGTGCTCGCGGTGCGGTTCGCGCCGGATCCGGCGCTCTGGCCGCGGGGCTGACGGGGGCTATCGGCGCCTCCCGGGCTTTCCCGGGCTTTCCCGGGCTTTCCCCGGCCTTCCCGGGCTTTTCTTGGGCTCACGGCCGGTCGGGTAGCGTCGGGCCGGAGGGCCGCGGGGTGCGGCCACGGCTGAGGAGACGCCCGCGATGACCAGCACCGACGACCGCGCCGAGGACCGTACCGAGGGCCGTGCGGACGACCGCGCCGACGACCGCGCCGACAGCCGTACGGACGAGCGCCCCGAGGACCGCGCCGAGGGCCGTGCCGAGGACCGCGCCGAGCACCCGTTCGGGCCGGAGCTGGGCCCGCTGGTGGACGAGGTTCGCCGGTTCGCCGGCGCGCTCGGCGAGAAGGCCCAGGAGGCCGGCGCCACCACCCTGATCACCCTCTCCGGGATGGCCGACCGGCTGCGCACCCAGCAGCCGGAGGTCTACGCCCACCTCGCCGCCGTCGGCACCGGGCTGGCCACCGCGGGCACCGAGCTGCTGGCCGCCTACCGCGCCGCCGTGGCCGGGCACGAGAGCCGCTGGACCTCCGGGCAGGGCGCGCCGACCGAGAAGATCGACCTCGACGGTGACCTTGACGGGGCTGACGGGTCGTCCGCCAAGCAGTGAAACCGTGACTTCCGGACGGTGATCGCGTTGCTCTCATACGTCACGAAGAAGGAGATTAGATACGACTTTTGAAGCTTCGCGGCCCCGTCTCTCCTGGATTGCCTTCGGATAATGTATGCGAGGCTGTGTACGGGGGCCGGGTTGGGCGGTAGCGTTCCGCCCAGCGGAACGAGTGAATAGCTGAGGGACACATGGCTCTGACCATCGGCGTCGATGTCGGCGGGACCAAGATCGCGGCAGGTGTGGTCGACGAGGCGGGCGCGATCCTGTCCCGGACCAGGGTGCCCACCCCGGCCGACCCCCAGTGGGCGGTCGACGCCATCGCGCAGGCCGTGCGCGAGCTCAAGGAGGAGCACCCCGGCGTCACGGCGGTGGGCGTCGGTGCCCCCGGCTTCGTCGACAGCAACCGCTCCACGGTGATCTTCGCGCCCAACATCGACTGGGAGAACGAGCCGCTGCGCGGGCGGATCGAAGAGCTCACCGGCCTGTCCACCGTCGTCGAGAACGACGCCAACTGCGCCGCCTGGGCCGAGTTCCGCTTCGGCGCGGCCGCCGACCACCGCGACATGGTGCTGATCACCGTCGGCACCGGCATCGGCGGCGGCATCGTCCTGGACAGCCGGCTGCACCGCGGCCACTTCGGCGTGGCCGGCGAGATCGGCCACCTCAACATGGTCCCCGACGGCCTGACCTGCGGCTGCGGCGGCAAGGGCTGCTGGGAGCAGTACGGCTCCGGGCGGGCGCTGCGCCGCTACGGCCGGGAGAAGGCCGCCGCCGACCCGCGGCGCGGCCGCCGGATGCTGGAGCTCAACGACGGCGTGGCCGAGACCATCCGCGGCATCCACATCACCCAGGCCGCCGAGGAGGGCGACCCGCTCGCCCTGGAGTGCTACGCCGAGCTGGCCGACTGGCTGGGCCGCGGCATGGCCGACCTCGCCGCGCTGTTCGACCCGGGCGTCTTCGTGCTCGGCGGCGGCGTCTCCGACTCCGGCCGGCTGCTGCTCGACCCGGTCGCCAAGGCCTTCGAGCACTACCTGACCGGCGGGGTGCACCGCCCGCGCGCCGAGGTCGTCCTGGCCTCGATGGGCTCCGCGGCCGGCATCGTCGGCGCCGCGGACCTCGCGCGCACCGCCTGACACTCCCTCCAGCCCGCCGGCGGCGGTGCGACCCGGATCCCCGACCGATCCCGGACGCACCGCCGCCGTCGCGCGTCCCGGCGCCGCCGCGTACGGTCGGACCCGATCCGGTGACCGTCCAGGGGAGGACCATGACCGCCGTCGAAGCCGTCGAAGCCGTCGGGCCGCTGCCGCCGTCCGGTCCGGGCCGGCTGCGCCTGCTCAGCTACAACGTCCGCTCGCTGCGCGACGACCGGCGGGCGCTGGCCCGGGTGATCCGGGCCTGCGAGCCGGACCTGGTCTGCGTCCAGGAGGCCCCGCGCTACTGGCGGCCCGAGGGGCAGGCGGCCTGGCTGGCCCGGCGGACCGGGACGCGGGTGCTGGCCGGCGGCGGCCGCACCGCCGCCGGTCCGCTGCTGCTGGCCCGGCCCGGCGCGGTGGAGCGGCTGGGGGTGTACGACCGGCTGCTGCCCAAGACCCGCGGCCTGCACGCCCGGGGCTTCGCCACCGCGCTGCTGCGGCTGCCCGGCACGGCGCCGTTCACCGTCACCAGCTGCCACCTCAGCCTGGACCAGGCGGAGCGGTACGGGCAGTTCGAGCTGCTGCTCGATCAGCTCGGGATCGCCGAACTCGGCGTCGTGGCAGGGGACTTCAACGAGCATCCGGACGGCCCGGGTTGGCAGCTGCTGGCCTCCCGACTCCAGGACGGGCACCCGACGGCGCCCTGGGGAGGCGAGTTCACCTCCGTCCCGGAGCGCCCCTACCAGCGGATCGACGCCGTCTTCGCCACGCCCGGGATCACCGTCCTCGGCTGCGGGGTGCCGCACGGGCTGCCCGGCGTCACCGAGGCCGACCTGCGGGCCGCGACCGACCACCTGCCGGTGCTCGCCGTCCTCGAACTGCCGAGGACCTCGCCGAAGGGACTGCCGAAGGGCTAGACGACCGAAGGGTTGGACGACCGAAGGGCTAGACGACCGAAGGGCTAGACGACCGCGCCGTGGTCCGGGTCCTCCGGCTCGTCCTCGTCGCGGTCCTTCATCCGCGCGACCAGCGTGACGAAACCGCCGAGGAAGGCGGTGATCCCGACCCAGGCCGGCCAGCCGGAGATCTCCCGCCAGACCACCGCGTCGATCAGCAGCAGGGCGGGGCCGCCGAGCACCGCCAGCCAGGCGAACTTGGCGGTCACGTCGGCGGCCGGCAGCGGCGGGGGCTCCGGCGGGACGAAGTGGCCCTCGTCGGTCTCCTCGGCCAGCTCGAAGTCCCGCGGTCCGGCGCCGCCCGCCGGCATCACCGGCCGGCCGGAGCGGGGGCGGGGCTGCGGGGCGAGGCCGGACAGGTCGTCCAGGTCGGCGCGGCCGCCCGCCGGGTCGTCCTTGGGGCCGCCCTTGAGCTCGTTCTGCGCCCGGAGGTTCTCGACCTCCGGCCAGTTGGGGTTGTTGAGGTCGACCGGGTCGTCGAACTGGGCCACCAGGGCGGCGAAGATCTCGTCCTGCTCGGCCTGGCTGCGCTCGGGCGCGCGGCGCGCACGGCGCTCGGCGGGTGCCTCCGGTGCGGCGGCGTCCGCGGCCGGCTCCCCGGCGGCGTCCTGGACGGGCGGGGGCGTCGCGGCGCCGCCCGGGCCCGTACGGTCCGTCGGCGCGCCGCCCGGGCCCGTACGGTCCGTCGGCGCGCCGCCCGGGCCCGTACGGTCCGTCGGCGCGCCGCCCGGGGCGGCGGCGTTCGCCGCGCTGTCCTTGGTCGCGCCGTCCTCGCGGGGAGTCTCGTCCCCGCCGCCCGTCGTGCTGCTCTCGTGCACTTCCGGCCCTTCAGCCATGGTGATCGTCGGATTCGACCCGGGTGACGCCCGCCGCGTGCGCGGCCAGCCGTCGGATGAAGTCCTCGCCGGCCGCGAATATTTCCGCCGCGTCGTGGTCCAGCGTCGCGACGTGGAAGCTGCGCTGGCACAGCCGCTCCGTCACGTCGGTCGAGGATATCCGGGCCAGCACCAACTCCGAGTTGGCCGCGGAGACGACGTGGTCCTGCGGGCTGTGGAAGAGCAGCACCGGCTGGGTCACCTCCGGCAGCAGTCGCTGAACCTCCCGCCACAGCCGGCTCAGCGACCAGGCGGCGTGCAGCGGGGTGCGGTCGTAGCCGACCTCGGCCGAGCCGGGCCGGGCGATGTCGCCGGCCACCCCGGGCACGCTGGGGACGAGGTGGCGCAGCACCGGCAGCAGCACACTCACGGGGGTGTCCGAGCGCACCGACGGGTTGACCAGCACCAGCCCGGAGACCGTCGGTCCGTGCAGCGCGGCGAGCCGCAGCGCGAGCGCGCCGCCCATCGACAGCGCGCAGACGAAGACCTGGTCGCACGCGTCGGCGAGCGTCAGCAGCTCACGCTCGGCCGCGGCGTACCAGTCCTCCCAGCGGGTGAGCTGCATGTCCTGCCAGTGGGTGCCGTGTCCGGGCAGCAGCGGCACCGAGACGGTGAACCCGGCCGCCGCCAGTTGCTCGGCCCACGGCCGCATCGACTGCGGGGAGCCGGTGAAGCCGTGGCAGAGCAGCACTCCCACCCGTCCACCGCGGTGGTGGTACGGCTCGGCGCCGGGCAGCAACGGCATGGCGGACTCCTTCGCGGGCGGGTGGCGCTGGGGGAGGTGACGCTGGCGTGGGGCGTTGCGGATTCGCATCGTCCCACGCTCCGCGCCGGGTCGTACACCCCTTACGGCAGAGCCGCCCGGACCTCTACGACAGGGCCGCCTCGGCCCCCCACGGCAGGGCCGCCCGGACCCCCTTCGGCGGGGCCGGGCGCAGCGGACGGCCGCGGGGCATTAGGATCGACCGGTCCGCATAACAGGAGGCCCGGGTTGTTCTACCGACTGATGAAGATGATCGTCGCGCCACTGCTTCGGATCTTCTTCCGGCCCTGGATCGAGGGTGAGGAGAACATCCCCACCGAGGGTGCGGCGATCATCGCGAGCAACCACCTGTCCTTCTCGGACTCGTTCTTCTTCCCCGCGCTGATCAAGCGCCGGGTCACCTTCATCGCGAAGGCCGAGTACTTCAACACCCCGGGCCTCAAGGGCCGGCTGACCGCCGCGTTCTTCAAGGGCGTCGGCCAGCTGCCGGTGGACCGCTCGGGCGTGCGCGGCGCCGGCGAGGCCGCGATCCGCAGCGCCATCGCGGTGCTGGAGGGCGGCGAGCTGTTCGGCGTCTACCCCGAGGGCACCCGTTCGCCCGACGGCAAGCTGTACCGCGGCAAGGTCGGCGGTCTGGCCCGCGTCGCGCTGGCCACCGGCGCCCCGGTGATCCCGGTCGCCATGATCGACACCGAGAAGGTGCAGCCGCCCGGCCAGGTGATCCCCAACTTCGGCATCCGCCCCGGCATTCGGATCGGCCGCCCGCTGGACTTCTCCCGCTACCACGGCATGGAGAACGACCGCTTCATCCTCCGTTCGGTGACGGACGAGGTGATGTACGAGATCATGCGGCTCTCCGGCCAGGAGTACGTGGACGTCTACGCGACCGCCGCCAAGCGGCAGATCGCCGAGGACAAGAAGAAGGCCGAGGCCGAGCGCCGGGCCGCCGCCAAGGCGGAGAAGGCGGAGGCCGCCGAGGCGGAGAAGGCCGAGAAGGCCGCCGATGCCGAGAAGGCCGTCGAAGCCGAGAAGCCGGAGTAGGCGTCCGGGCCGCCCGAGCGGCCCGGACGGGCCCAGGGGAGGGGCGGGGCGGATGACCGAGGGCGGCGGCAGAGCCGGCGCGGTCGGCGGCACGGTGGCGGCCGGCGGGATGTCCGTCGAGCTCCCGCTGTGGCGGGCGATCTCCTACTTCCGGGTGCTGGCCCTGTGCTACGCCCTGCTGCGCTATTTCAACTCGTACCTGCACTTCCTGCACCCGGTGGCCGGCTGGATCTTCATGGGGGCGCTGACCCTCTGGACCCTGGCCAGCACCCGGGCCTTCGCCGACCCGCAGCGCTGCACCCGGTACGTCCTGGGCGCCGACCTCGCCCTCGCCGTCACCGGCATCGTGCTGAGCGGCCTGACCGACTCCCCGGCCCGGATCAGCCACGGCGCGCCCACCCTGCCGACCATCTGGGCCGCCGGCACGGTGCTCGGCTACGCCGCGAAGGCCGGCTGGCGCCCGGCGGCGGCCGCGGGCTCGGTGATCGGCGTCGCCAACATCCTCGGCCACGGCGGGCCGACCGGCGACAACATCCACAACATCGTGCTGCTGCTGGTGGCCGGGTGCGCGATCGGCTACGTGATCGAGCTGGCCCGGGCCAGCGAGGCCACCCTCACCCGGGCGCTCCAGGTCGAGGCGGCCACCCGGGAGCGCGAGCGGCTCTCCCGGGACATCCACGACGGCGTGCTCCAGGTGCTCGCCCTGGTCCAGCGGCGCGGCGCCGAGCTGAGCCGGGAAGCGGGCGGCGGCGCGGACTTCGCCGAGCTGGGCCGGCTGGCGGGGGAACAGGAGCGGGCGCTGCGGGCCCTGATGACGGGCGGTCCGCTGCCGGCCCAGCGCAACGCCGGACCGGACGCCGCCGAGCCGGCGGACCCGCACGCGCCGAGCGACCTCACCGCGCTGCTGCGCCCGTACGCGGACGAGCGGATCACGCTCTCCGCCCCCGGCACCCCGGTGCTGCTGCCCGGCCCGGCGGCGGGCGAGCTGGCCGCGGCGGTCGGCGCAGCCGTCGACAACGTGCGCAAGCACGCGGGGGAGCGGGCCCGGGCCTGGATCCTGGTCGAGGACGAGCCGGAGGCCGTCACGGTCAGCATCCGTGACGACGGCCCCGGCTTCGCGCCCGGCCGGCTCGGCGAGGCGGAACAGGCCGGACGGCTCGGCGTCTCCCAGTCCATCCGCGGCCGGCTGCTGGACCTCGGCGGCACGGCCGAGCTGTACTCGACGCCCGGCGAGGGCGTCGAGGTCGAACTGCGCGTCCCGAGGGAGAGCTCTTGATGACCGATCAGCCGACCGCCGACCGGCCGGTGCGGGTGATGGTGGTGGACGACCACCCGATGTGGCGGGACGCCGTCTCGCGCGACCTCGCCGAGGCGGGGTTGGACGTGGTGGCCACCGCCGGCGACGGCGAGGAGGCCGTCCGCCGGGCCCGCGCCTGCACCCCGCAGGTGGTGGTGCTGGACCTCAACCTGCCCGGTCTGCCCGGCGCCGAGGTGTGCCGCCAAGTGGTCGCGCACGACCCGGGGGTGCGGGTGCTGGTGCTGTCGGCCAGCGGCGAGCACCAGGACGTGCTGGAAGCGGTGAAGTCCGGCGCGACCGGCTACCTGCTGAAGTCGGCCGGGCGGGAGGAGCTGTTGGACGCGGTGCGCCGTACGGCCGTCGGCGACGCGGTGTTCACCCCCGGCCTGGCGGGCCTGGTGCTCGGCGAGTTCCGCCGGCTGGCCGCCGAGCCGGCCCCGGCCTCGGCGCCGGCCGCCCCGCAGCTGACCGCCCGGGAGACGGAGGTGCTGCGGCTGGTGGCCAAGGGGCTGTCCTACCGGCAGATCGCCGACCGGCTGGTGCTGTCGCACCGGACGGTGCAGAACCACGTGCAGAACACGCTCGGCAAGCTCCAGCTGCACAACCGGGTGGAGCTGGTCCGGTACGCGATCGAGCAGGGCCTGGACGACGAGATCTGAGGACCGGCCGGGGGCGTGGCCGCGCCGCGCCCCGGCCCGATCGTTCAGCGCAGTGCGGCCGCCGCCTCGCGCAGCAGGCCCGCCACGATGTCCACCCCGTTCCGGGTGAGCACCGACTCCGGGTGGAACTGGAGCCCGGCGAAGCCGTGCCCGCGCAGCGCGTGCACATCGCCGGTGACGGCGTCCCGGGAGACCTCGACGCCCTCGGCGGCGAGCCGCGCGGCGTCCTGCTCCGAGCAGCGCGCGGTGAAGGTGTTGTAGAAGCCGACCGTCCGCCGGCTGCCGAACAGGTCGATGCGCTCCTGCGCACCCTGGTACGGGACGGCCTTGCGGCCCAGCGCGAGCCCGAGTTCGGCGGCCAGCAGCTGGTGGCTCAGGCAGACCGCGAGCACCGGCGAGGTGCGGGCGCCGGAGCGGACGGCGGCCAGCGCGTCCGCGACGATCGGCCGCAGCACCGCCATCTTGGGGTCGTCGGCGAGCGCCGGGTCGCCCGGGCCGGGGCCGAGCACCAGGGCGCCCCGGTGCTCCGCGACCCGCTCGCGCAGCCCCGGCTCGTCGTAGCGGACGACCGTCACCCGGTGGCCGAGCGAGCCGAGCAGGTGGGAGAGCATCGAGGTGAAGGTGTCCTCGCCGTCCACCACCAGGGCCGGCTCGGCCTCGGTGATCTCGGCCGGCTGCTGCATCCGCAGCCAGAACGGCGCGAGGTCGGCCCGGCGGGCGTCCAGGGCGGCCTGGACCCGGTGGTCGTCGGCGAGCCGGGGCCCGACCGGGTGGGGCAGCCGGGCGGGCGCGGGCCGGGCACCGATCGCGGTGAGCACCCCGGCGGCCTTGGCGTGGGTCTCGGCGACCTCGGACTCGGGGACGGAGTGGCGCACCAGGGTGGCGCCGACCCGGACGACCAGCCGGCCGGTGGCCGGGTCGATGTCGGCGGTGCGGATGCAGATCGGCGAGTCCAGCAGCTGCCCGCCGCTGGCGGAGCGGCCGATCAGGGCGAGCGCGCCGGAGTAGTAGCCGCGCCCGGCGGGCTCGTACCGCTTGATCACCCGGGTGGCGTTCTCGACCGGGCTGCCCGTGACGGTCGCGGCGAACATCGTCTCGCGGAGCACCTCGCGGACGTCCAGCGAGGTGCGCCCGCGCAGCTCGTACTCGGTGTGGGCGAGGTGGGACATCTCCTTGAGCCGGGGCCCGAGCACCTGGCCGCCGAGGTCGCCGACGGTGCACATCATCTTGAGCTCCTCGTCCACGACCATGGTGAGCTCCTCCAACTCCTTGGGGTCGTGCAGGAATCGGAGCAGCGAGTCGAGGTCGGAGCCGCCGGCCGGATAGCGGTAGGTGCCGGAGATCGGGTTCATCACGACGGTGCCGCCGCTCTGCCGGACGTGCACCTCGGGGGAGGCGCCGACCAGGACCCTTTCCCCGGTGTGCACCAGGAAGGTCCAGTACGCGCCGCGCTCCTGCTCCAGCAGCCGGCCGAACAGGGTCAGCGCCAGCTCGGTGGAGCAGTCTTCGAGCGTCGCGTGGAAGTCGCGCCGGATCACGAAGTTGGCGCCCTCGCCGTTGCCGATCTCGTCCCGGATCACCCGGCGGACGATCTCCGCGTACGCGTCGTCGTCCACGTCGAACCCGCCGCCTGTCAGTGAGACCGGCAACTCCGGTAGGGCGGAGGTGAGTTCGGCCAGTGGCAGGGTGTACTGCCCGGTCACCGAGAGGGCCTGCAGCGGGGTCCCGTCGTCGTGCGCCTCGAAGCCCCGCTCGCGGATCTGGCGGTACGGGACGAGCGCGAGCAGGTCGTGCACCGGGCTGCCGCCGGCCGGCGCGCCGCTGCGGACGGGCAGGTCGGCGAGGTGCTCGTAGCTGTCGACGGTGCCCAGCAGCACCTCGACGGTGTCCGGGCTGAGCCGCGGGGTGCGGCGGTGCAGCAGGGCGAAGGCGGGGGCGTCGGGGGCGGTGAGGCGGGCGAGCAGGGTGGCGGCGGCGGTCACGGGAATCGGCATCCTTCCGGGTGGACTGGTGAAGGCGGTGCGAGGTCCGCTCCCGGAGGGCCGTCTGCTCAGATGCCGACGGCCGCCCCGAGGGGCGGCCGTCGTGTTCGTCTAGGAACGCGTCAACTGTGGGCCACCCTTGGGGGAGGACCACCACCAGGAGTGGGTGTGGGACGCGTGCATGGTGCGAGCGTAGCGGATGCGGTGCGGGGGGTGAGGACGGTCGGGCTTTTGTCCGAGATGTGTCTCATTCCTCGGTCAGTAGTCACGTGCCACTCCTGTCACCCCGTAGCCTTGGCGGTGTGACCGCTACGACTGAGACATCGCGGACTGCCCATTCCTGGCAGTCCCTGCCCGCGGCGCAGCAGCCTGAATGGCCGGACCAAGAGGCTCTGCGCAAGACCCTTGCGGAGCTCGCCTCCTATCCGCCCCTCGTCTTCGCCGGCGAGTGTGACCAGCTGCGCGCCCGGCTCGGTGCCGTGGCGCGCGGGGAGGCCTTCCTCCTCCAGGGTGGTGACTGTGCCGAGGCCTTCGACGGAGTCTCGGCGGAGCACATCCGCAACAAGCTGAAGACGCTGCTCCAGATGGCCGCCGTACTGACGTACGCGGCCTCGGTGCCGGTGGTGAAGGTCGGCCGCATCGCCGGCCAGTACTCCAAGCCGCGCTCCAAGTCGACCGAGACCCGCGACGGCGTGACCCTGCCGGTCTACCGCGGCGACTCGGTGAACGGCTTCGAGTTCACCCCCGAGTCCCGCAACCCGGACCCGGAGCGCCTGAAGCGGATGTACAACGCGTCCGCCGCGACGCTCAACCTGGTGCGCGCGTTCACCACCGGTGGTTACGCGGACCTGCGCCAGGTGCACGCCTGGAACCAGGACTTCGTCCGCAACTCGCCGGCCGGCCAGCGCTACGAGCAGCTCGCCCGGGAGATCGACAACGCCCTGGCGTTCATGAGCGCCTGCGGCGTGGAGCCGGAGGAGTTCAAGGCGGTCGAGTTCTTCTCCTCGCACGAGGCGCTGATCCTCGACTACGAGACCGCGCTGACCCGCGTGGACTCGCGCACCGGAGAGCTGTACGACGTCTCCGGCCACATGGTGTGGATCGGTGAGCGCACCCGGCAGCTGGACCACGCGCACATCGAGTTCGCCTCCAAGATCCGCAACCCGATCGGCGTCAAGCTCGGCCCGACCACCACGGTGGACGACGCGCTCGCCCTGATCGAGAAGCTGGACCCGGAGCGCGAGCCCGGCCGCCTGACCTTCATCACCCGGATGGGTGCGGGCAAGATCCGCGACCACCTGCCCACCCTGGTGGAGAAGGTCACCGCCTCCGGCGCCAAGCCGGTGTGGATCTGCGACCCGATGCACGGCAACACCTTCGAGGCGTCCAGTGGGCACAAGACCCGCCGCTTCGACGACGTCCTGGACGAGGTCAAGGGCTTCTTCGAGGTGCACCGCGCGCTCGGCACCCACCCGGGCGGCATCCACATGGAGCTGACCGGCGACGACGTCACCGAGTGTGTCGGCGGTGGCGACGAGGTCCTGGTGGACGACCTCCACCAGCGCTACGAGACGGCGTGCGACCCGCGCCTCAACCGCAGCCAGTCGCTGGACCTGGCGTTCCTGGTGGCGGAGATGTACCGGGGGCAGTGATCCCCGGGTAGCGCCGAATGTGACGAAGGCCCCTCCGGATTCGGGGTTCCCGAACCCGGAGGGGCTTCTTCGTGCCCGGATCGCCAGGTAAGGTGAGGCTTAGTGAACTAAGGCAAGCCTTAGTCAAGATCCACTCCGCTTCACCCCCGGGAGAGTCCTCGATGTACGTGTGCATGTGCCATGCGGTCACCGAGGACCAGGTGAAGCAGGCGATCGACGGCGGTGCCAGCACTCCGCGCCAGATCGCCAAGGGCTGCAAGGCCGGCACCGACTGCGGGTCCTGCGTGCGCCGGATCCAGGGGCTGCTCGGCGAGCACGGCGCCCGGCCCTGCCCGACCGCCCGGCTGGCCGCGAAGCTCGGCCTCGCGGAGCCGGAGGCGCCGGTGGCGCCCGCCGTCCCGGTTTCGGCGCCCGTCCTCCCGGTTCCGGCGCCCGCGCCGGTGATCCCGCTGCGGGCGGCCTGAGCCGCCCTGGCCCTCAGGAGTCCGGCTGCTCGATGACCTGGGCGAGGTAGAGCGGCTCGCCGAGCTTCTCCAGCAGTTCCAGCTGGGTGTCGAGGTAGTCGATGTGGTGCTCCTCGTCGGCCAGGATGTCCTCGAAGATGTTCGCCGAGGTGACGTCGTTCTTGGCCCGCATCACCACGATCCCGCGCTTGAGCCGGTCGATCGCCTCGACCTCGATCTGGCGGTCCGCCTCGAACATCTCCTTGACCGTCTGGCCGATCCGGACGTGGAACAGGCGCTGGTAGTTGGGCAGCCCGTCCAGGAACAGGATCCGGTCGGTGAGGGTCTCGGCGTGCTTCATCTCGTCGAAGGACTCGTGCCGGGTGTACTTGGCGAGCTTCGTCCAGCCGAAGTTCTCCTGCATCTTGGCGTGCAGGAAGTACTGGTTGATCGCGGTCAGCTCGGCGGTGAGCTGCTCGTTGAGGAACTCGATGACCTCGGGATCGCCCTGCATGGTGGTGCCTCCTGCGCTCGTCCGGCCGTGGGTCCTGCGCTGGGCATCCTGGCACCGGTTCGGGCGGAAATTCCAGTAAGTTCACACTCACTAGGACATGTGTCGGAATGTCCCGTTTGGGTGGGGCGTGGATTCGCGAAAGGGGCGCGCACCGGGGCCCGTCCGCCGTCTGTCACCATGGATTCATGGGTCAGTCGAAACACGAACCGCTTCCGCCGTCTGACCCGAGGCTCCCGCCGGGCCAGCGCGCACAGCGCGGCTGGCCCGCCCTGCACTACGGGCCGGTGCCCCGCTTCAAGCCGCTGACCTGGGACCTCCAGGTGTTCGGCGCCACCGCCTCGGCGGAGAAGCACAGCTGGGACTTCGAGGCCTTCAACGCCCTGCCGCGCACCACCGTCGTCGCGGACCTGCACTGCGTGACCAAGTTCTCCGTGCTCGGCAACGAGTGGACGGGCGTGCCCGGCGCCGCCGTACTCGACCTGGTGCCCCCGGCGCCCGGCGTCACCCACGTCATGGTCTGGGCCGAGTACGGCTACAGCGCCAACCTGCGGCTCGCCGACTTCGCCGACCCGCACACCCTGCTCGCCACCCACCGCAACGGCGAGGCGCTCACCGCCGAGCACGGCTTCCCCGTCCGGCTGGTGGTGCCGCGGCTGTACGCCTGGAAGGGCCCCAAGTGGGTGCGCGCGGTGGAGTACATGCGGGCCGACCGGCGCGGCTTCTGGGAGGAGCGCGGCTACCACAACCTCGCCGACCCCTGGCGCGAGCAGCGCTACTCCTACCAGGAGGAGCCCGGCGACGGGCCGCTGCGCTGACCGGGCCCGGCCGGAGCTTCTAGAACAGCGAGAACTTCACGGTCACCACGGTGCGCTGCGGCCGCCGCTCGCCCGCCGCCGGCGACTGGCCGGAGGAGGTCACCGCGCCGAACACGTCCCAGCCGCTGGTCTGCATGATGAAGCCGGCCGCCTGGAGCGTCTTCTGCGCCTCGTCCTTGCTCATCCCGGTGACGTTCGGGACGGCTACCATGCCCTTGCTGACCACCAGCGAGACCGAGCTGTTCTCCTGCAACAGCTGCCCGGCCGCGGGCGAGGTGCTGATCACCGAGCCCTCGGGCACCGTGTCGTCGTAGGTCTCGGTCACGCCGCCCTTGGTCAGCTGGGCGCCGGCCAGCGCCGTGGCGGCGTCGGCGGCGCTCTTGCCGACCAGGTCCGGCACCGCGATCCGCTTGGGGCCCTTGGAGACGGTGACGGTCACGCTGTCGCTCTTGCGGGTGCGCGCGCCCACCCCGGGGTCGGAGGAGATCACCTGGCCGGCCGGGACGGACTCGCTGAACGCCTCGACGAACTTCCCGTGCAGGCCCTGCTGGTCCAGGACCCGCTGCGCCTGCGCCCGGTCCACGCCGAGCACGCTGGGCACCGAGCCGTACAGCCCCTCGGAGATCCCGTAGGTGACGCCGCCGATCGTCAGCACCAGGGCGGTCGCCGCGGCCGTCCAGATCAGCGGCTTGCGCGGGAGGCGGCGCAGCGGGTTCGGCCGGCGCCGGCGCACCGGGGCCGGCTCGTCGTACGGGCGGGGCTCGGTGAGCAGCTGGTCCATCAGCTCCGGCGGCATGTCCAGGACGCTGGTGCGCTCCGTCGGCGGGGCCTCGGCGGGCCGCGGCAGCGGCTGGATCACCGAGGTCGGCTCGCTGGTCGGGTAGCGCGGGCTGGGCCGGGTGGAGGCCGGCGGTTCGGCGTCCAGCTCGGCCGGGGTGAGGGTGCGGCGCACCCGCTGGAGGGCGGCGAGCAGCTCCACCGCGTCGTACGGGCGGGCGTCGGCGGCTCGGGCGCAGGCGCCGGCCACGATCGCGTCCAGCGCGGGGGCGACGGCGGGGGCGACCAGCGAGGGGGCCGGGACGTCCTCGTGCAGGTGCTTGTACATGACCTGGACGGGGTTGTCGCCGGTGTGCGGGCGGTGGCCGGTGAGCATCTCGTACAGCAGGATGCCGGCCGCGTAGACGTCCACCCGCTGGTCGGTGGGGGCGTCCGGGAGGATCTGCTCGGGAGCCAGGTAGGAGACGGTGCCCATGACCGTGCCGCCGGTGGCGGTGGTGGTCGAGGTGGGCGCGCCGTCGCCGGCGCCGAGCACCCGGACCAGGCCGAAGTCGGCGACCTTGACCAGGCCGCCCTCGGTGATCAGCACGTTCTCCGGCTTGACGTCGCGGTGCACCAGCCCGGCCCGGTGGGCGGCGCCGAGCGCGGCGAGCACCGGCTCCAGCACGTCCAGCGCGGCCCGGACGGACAGCGCGCCGCGGTCGCGCAGCAGGTCGCGCAGGGTGCGGCCGGGCACGTACTCCATGGCCAGGAAGACATGGCCGCCGTCGGCGCCCTGGTCGAAGACGTTGACCACGTTGGGGTGGGTGAGCTTGGCGACGGCCTTGGCCTCGCGGATGAAGCGGGCGGTGAAGCCCTCGTCGCCGGCCAGTGAGGGATGCATCACCTTGAGCGCGACCACCCGGTCCAGGCGGGTGTCGGTGCCCTTGTAGACGGTGGACATCCCGCCGGTCGCGATCCGCTGCTCGACCCGGTACCGGTTGTCGAGCAGGGAACCGATCAGGGGGTCGTGCAGTGCCATGTCCACCTGGGCGATTGTAGTGGCGAAGCGCCGGGCCGGGCCCGGAGGACACCGCCTCCGGGCCCGGCTGTGCCCGGCTTGTGACACGGGCCCGGGGTCAGAACGCGGGGTGCTCCCGGGTGTCCAGGTCGGCGCGGCCGGCCATCGCGGAGGAGGCCTCGGCGTGGAAGCGGCGCGGGATGCGGCCGGCCCGGTGGGCGAGGCGGCCCGCCTCGGCGGCGTGCCGCATCGCCTCGGCCATCAGCACCGGGTCCTGAGCGCGGGTCACCGCGGAGGCGAGCATCACCGCGGAGCAGCCCAGCTCCATCGCCAGCGCGACGTCGGAGGCGGTGCCGGCGCCCGCGTCCAGCACCACCGGGACGCCCGCGCTCTCCACGATCAGCTGGAAGTTGTGCGGGTTGCGGATGCCCAGGCCCGAACCGATCGGCGAGCCCAGCGGCATGATGGCCGCGCAGCCGACGTCCTCCAGCTTGCGCGCCAGCACCGGGTCGTCATTGGTGTACGGCAGCACGGTGAAGCCGTCGTCGACCAGGGTCTCGGCGGCGTCCAGCAGCTCGATCGGGTCCGGCAGCAGGGTGCGCTCGTCGGCGATCACCTCCAGCTTCACCCAGTCGGTGCCGAGCGCCTCGCGGGCCAGCCGGGCGGTCAGTACGGCCTCGCCGGCGGTGAAGCAGCCGGCCGTGTTGGGCAGCACGCGGATGCCGTTGCGGGTCAGCACGTCCAGGACGGAGCCCTGGGTGGAGGCGTCGACCCGGCGCATCGCGACCGTGGTCAGCTCGGTGCCGGAGGCGAGCAGGGCGCGCTCCAGGACCTCCAGGCTGGGGGCGCCGCCGGTGCCCATGATCAGCCGGGAGGAGAAGGTCGTCCCGGCGATGGTGAGGAGGTCGTCGGCCATGGTTCAGCCTCCCTGGACGGCGGTGAGGATCTCGATCCGGTCGCCGGCGCTCAGCGCCGTCCCGGACCATGAACTGCGCGGCACCACGGCCTCGTTGAGGGCGGCGGCGACACCGGTGGGGGCGGCGCTGACGGTGGCCACCAGCTCGGCGAGGGTGGTCGCGGCGGGCACCCGGCGGGGCTCGCCGTTGACGGTCAGGGTGATCTCGTTCAGGGCGATCTCGGTCATGCGGAGGCCTTCGTGCTGAGGCGGGCGGGGGAGAACCGGGTGGGGGTGAACGGCTGTGCCGGATCCGGGAGTTCGCCGGTGGTCAGGTACTCGGAGAGCAGGTCGGCGGTCACCGGGGTGAGCAGCACGCCGTTGCGGTAGTGGCCGGTGGCGGCGACCAGGCCGGGCAGTGAAGTCGGGCCCAGGAGCGGGGCGTTGTCCGGCGAGCCGGGGCGCAGGCCCGCCGCGGTCTCCACCAGCGGGAGTTCGGTGATGCCCGGGATCAACTCGTGGGCGTCACGCAGGAGTTCGTAAACCCCTCCGGCGGTGACGGTGGTGTCGTAGCCCTGCTCCTCGGTGGTCGCGCCGACCACCAGCTCGCCGTTCTCGCGCGGAACGACGTACAGGTGCCGGCCGCGGACGACCGCGCGGACGTTGCGGGACAGGAACGGCCGGTAGGCGTCCGGCACGCGCAGCCGCAGGATCTGGCCCTTCACCGGACGGATCGCGGGCAGCACGCCCTCCGGCAGTCCGGGCAGCCGGTGGCTGTGCGGGCCGGCGGCGAGGAGGACCTGCCCGGCGCTCACGGTCTCGCCGGTGCTAAGCCGGGCGCCGGTCGCCCGGCCGTCCTCGACCAGCAGCTCGACGGCCTCGGCGCGGTGGAGCAGGACGCCCGCGCGCTCGCAGGCGGCGGACAGGGCGACCAGCAGACGGCGCGGGTCGACCTGGTGGTCGTCGGCGACGTGCAGGCCGCCACGCACACCGGGGGCGAGCATCGGCTCCAGCTTGCGGGCCTCCCGGCCGGTCAGCCAGGTCGAGTCCAGGCCGAGGCGCCGGTGGAAGGCGTGCAGTTCGCGCAGCTCCGCGCGGTCGTCGGAGTCCTGGGCGACGGCGATCGTGCCGCAGCGGCGGTAACCGGTGTCCAGGCCGCCGCTCGCCTCGGTGAGCTCGGCGGCGAAGCCCTGGTACCGCTCGTTGGAGGCCATGCCGAGGCGCAGCAGCGGCTCCTCGCCGTACTGGAGCTCGGTGACCGGGGCGAGCATCCCGGCCGCGACCCCGGCGGCGCCGTGGCCGTGCTCGGGGTCGACCACGATCACGTTCCGCAGCCCGCGCCGGGCGGTGCGCCAGGCGACGGCGAGGCCGATGATGCCCCCGCCGATCACCAGGACGTCGGGGTGGCTGCCTGAGGGCAAGCGTGACAAGGCTGCTCTTCTCCCTTCGCCGGTATGACCCGGATCAGGTTCGGACGGTCGCGGGCCGTGTCAGCCCGCCTCTCAGCCCGGTTCGCCGGGCTCCCGTGTGGTGCTCCCACCTTAACGCCGGGCCCCGCCCCACCCGAAGGCCCGTCCAGGCCCCGGACCCGTCCTCGTCCGGCGCTCCCGGCCGGAGGCCGCCGGCGTAGGGGTGGACTGGGGAGCGACCGCCCGTGTGCCGCTGAGTACAGTGACGGGCGTGGCAGAGCTGAGCGTGACGGATCAGGTGGTCGTTGTCGGAGCCGGGCTGGCCGGGGCGCAGTGCGCCCTCAAGCTGCGGCAGGGCGGCTGGGAGGGGCGGATCGCACTGGTCGGCGAGGAGCCGCACGCGCCGTACGACCGCCCGCCGCTCTCCAAGGACGTGCTGCTCGGCAAGGCCGACTCCACCACCCTGGGCATCGACTACCAGCAGCTCGACATCGAGCTGCTCACCGGCCGCCGCGCCACCGGCCTCACCCCCGGCGTGCTGCACACCGACGCCGGTGACCTCCCCTACGGCTCGCTGGTGATCGCCACCGGCGCCGTCCCGCGCGCCCTGCCCGGCGCCGAGCGGGCGCACCTGCTGCACACCGTGGACGACGCCCTGGCGCTGCGCGCCCTGCTGCGCCCCGGGCTGCGGCTGGTGCTGGTCGGCGCGGGCTGGATCGGCGCCGAGGTGTCCACCGCGGCCCGCGAGGCCGGCTGCGAGGTGACGGTGGTCGAGGCCGGCCCGGCGCCGCTGCCCGGCGCGCTGCCGACGGAGCTCGGTTCGGCGATGGCCGCCTGGTACGCCGAGGCCGGGGTCGACCTGCGCTGCGGCGTCGGCGTGGCCGCCGTCGAGCCCGGCGCGGTGCTGCTGGCGGACGGCTCGCACCTGCCCGCCGACGAGGTGGTGGTGGGCATCGGAGCCCGCCCCGCGACCGGCTGGCTGGCCGGCACCGGTGTCGAGCTGGACGCGACCGGCGCGGTCGTCGTGGACGGGCGGCTGCGCACCTCCGTGCCCGGCGTCCTCGCGGTCGGCGACTGCGTCAGCTACCCCTCGGCCCGGGCCGGCGCCCGGCTGGCCGTCCAGCACTGGGACCACGCCCTGAAGTCCGGCGAGGCCGCGGCCGCCACCCTGCTGGGCGCGGACGCCCCGGCGTACGACCCGGTGCCGTACTTCTGGTCCGAGCAGTTCGGGCGGATGGTCCAGTACGCCGGCCGGCACGCCGAGGGCGACGAGCTGCTCTGGCGCGGCGGCCCGAAGGACGCCGCCTGGTCGGTGCTCTGGCTGCGCGACGGGGTGCCGAGCGCGCTGCTGACCGTGGACCGCCCGCGCGACCTGGCCCAGGGACGGAAGCTGATCGAGGCCGGCACCGTGCTGGACCCGGCCCGCGCGGCCGACCCTTCGGTGCCCCTGAAGGCGGCCGCGGCGTAGGGCCGTGTGCGCGGGGGGCCGTCGAGGTGGCAGTCTGGTGCCGTGAGTGAGATCAATGCCAAGACTGAAGCCCTGGTCCCCGAGTGGCTGTACCTGCCCGACATCTCCGAACGGTGGGGCGTGCTGGTCACCGAGGTCCGCAACATGGTCAAGAAGGGTGACCTGATCGCGGTTCGTCGCGGTCCCAACAAGTCCCTTCAGGTCCCGGCGGCGTTCATCGACGACGACGGCCCGGTCAAGCACCTGATCGGCCTGCTGACCGTGCTGCGGGACAGCGGCTTCTCCGACAACGAGATCATCGAGTGGATGTTCACCGAGGACGAGTCGCTGCCGGGCAGCCCGATCCAGGCGCTGTGGGAGAACCGGGCCACCGAGGTCAAGCGCCGCGCCCAGGCCATGGCGCTGTGATGACCGGCCCCCGCGCCGGGCTTGCCGACGCCCGGCTCTACCTGTGCACCGACGCCCGTCGTGAGCAGGGCGACCTCGCCGAGTTCCTGGACGCGGCGCTGGCGGGCGGGGTGGACATCGTCCAGCTGCGCGACAAGGGCCTGGAGGCCAAGCAGGAGCTGGCGGCCCTGGAGGTCTTCGCCGACGCCTGCCGCCGGCACGGCAAGCTGCTGGCCGTCAACGACCGCGCCGACGTCGCCCACGCGGCCCGGCCGGACGTGCTGCACCTGGGCCAGGACGACCTGCCGGTGCCGGCCGCCCGGGCGATCCTCGGCGAGGACGTGCTGATCGGCCGGTCCTGCCACGCCGAGTCCGAGGTGGACGCGGCGATCGCCGAGCCCGGCGTGGACTACTTCTGCACCGGCCCGGTCTGGCCGACCCCGACCAAGCCGGGCCGCCCGGCGCCGGGCCTCGGCCTGGTCTCGTACGCGGCGAAGCAGACCACCGACCGGCCGTGGTTCGCGATCGGCGGGATCGACCTCGGCAACCTGGACGAGGTGCTGGCCGCCGGTGCCCGCCGGATCGTCGTGGTGCGGGCCATCACCGCCGCGGAGGACCCGCGGGCGGCCGCCGCCGAGCTCGCCCGCCGGGTGCGCGCGGCGGCCTGACCGGCTGCCCCGGACCGCAGGCCGTCGCCGTCCGTCAGTACTTGCGGACGGTGGCGGCCTCGGCCAGCGCCAGCAGCACCGTCCGGGCCTGCTCGTCGGCCAGCGGCGCCGCCTCCAGCGCGGCCAGCGACTGGCGCATCAGCTCGTCGATCCGGCGTTCCACCAGCTCGGGAGCCCCGCTGCGGGCGACCAGCTCGCGCAGCCCGGCGACCTCCGGGCCGGCCAGGTCCGGCGCGCCGAGCCGCTCGTCCAGGTGTCGGGCGTCGGCGGCCGACAGGCCCCGCATCGCGTGGGCGATCAGCAGGGTGCGCTTGCCCTCGCGCAGGTCGTCCCCGGCCGGCTTGCCGGTGACGGCGGGGTCCCCGAAGACGCCGAGCAGGTCGTCGCGCAGCTGGAAGGCCTCGCCCAGCGGCAGCCCGAACGCCCCGTACGCCTCGACCAGCTCCGGCCCGGCGCCGGCCAGCAGCGCCCCGACCTGGAGCGGCCGCTCGATGGTGTACTTGGCCGACTTGTAGTGCAGCACGGTCTGCGCGCGGTCCAGCGCGCCCTCGTCGGTCGAGTCGCCGGCCACCGGCTCCAGCACGTCCAGGTACTGGCCGACCATGACCTCGGTGCGCATCAGGTCGAACACCGGCTTGGCGGCCAGCACGGCGGCCGGCTCCAGACCGGAGCGCAGGAACAGCTCGTCGCACCAGATCAGCAGCAGGTCGCCGAGCAGCACCGCGGCCGAGGTGCCGTACTGCTCGCGGTCGCCGCGCCAGCCGCTGTCGCGGTGCAGCGCCTCGAAGCGGCGGTGGACGGAGGGCAGGCCGCGGCGGGTGTCGCTGCGGTCCATCAGGTCGTCGTGCACCAGGGCGCTCGCCTGGAGCAGCTCCAGGGCGGCGGCCGCGTTGGCGATCGCCTCGCCGGTGGCGCCGCCGGCCGGGCCGCCGGCGCCGCGCCAGCCCCAGTAGCAGAAGGCCGGGCGCAGCCGCTTGCCGCCGTCCAGCAGGAAGTCGCGCAGCGCGTCGGCGGCGGGGACCAGCTGGGGCGAGATCTTGCCGAGCAGCACGGACTGCTCGTCCATGAACGAGGCGAGCGCGGCGTTGACGCGGGTGCGGACGTCCTCCGCGTCCATGGGGTTGGTCGCGCTGGGGTCGGCCGGCCGGGTGCTGGGCGAGGTCACGATGGGGCTCCGCGGGTTCTCTGGGGTGCGGCAAGCCTAGCGGGGCGGCCGGGAACGGATGTGCGAGCGGCCCTGCCGGAGTGGCGGCGGGGGAGACCTCCGGGGGGCATCCTGGAGTCATTCAGGGCGAACCGGAACGCCGTCCACCCGTTGTCTCAATAATTGGAATCGACTCTCCGACCCCTCCGAACCCCCGATAGCCTTCCATCATGGCACTCGGAATCGCTTCGACGAGAACGGATCGCGCACTGACGGTGCGCGAACTCCTGGCTGCCGGCAAGCGCTCCTTCTCCTTCGAGTTCATGCCGCCGCGCACCGAGGTCGGCGAGCAGAAGCTCTGGGACGCCATCCGCCGGCTCGAACCGCTCGACCCCAACTTCGTCTGCATGACGTACGGCGCGGGGGGCTCCTCTCGCGAGCGCACCGTCAACATGGTCGGCCGGATCGCCACCGAGACCACGCTGACCCCGGTCGCCCACCTCACCGCGGTGGACCACTCGGTCGCGGAGCTGCGCAACATCATCGGCCAGTACGCCGACCAGGGCGTGCGCAACGTCCTCGCGGTCCGCGGCGACCCGCCCGGCGACCCGATGGGTGAATGGGTCAAGCACCCGGACGGCGTCACCTACGCGTACGAGCTGGTGGAGCTGATCAAGGGCATCGGCGACTTCTGCGTCGGCGTCGCGGCCTCGCCGAACATGCACCCGCGCTCGACCGACTGGGACGAGGACATCCGGCACTTCGTGGCGAAGATCCGCTCCGGGGCCGACTACGCGATCACCCAGATGTTCTTCGAGGTGGACGACTACCTGCGGCTGCGCGACCGGGTGACGGCCGCCGGCTGCGAGACGCCGATCATCCCGGAGATCATGCCGGTCACCAACGCCAAGCAGCTGGAGCGCTTCCCGCAGCTCAGCGGATCGGCCTTCCCCGTCGACCTGGAGGCCCGGCTGCGGGCGGCCATCGACGACCCGGCGGCGCTGCGGGCCATCGGCATGGAGCACGCCACGGCGATGGCCGAACGGCTGCTCGCCGAGGGCGCGCCCGGTCTGCACTTCATCACGCTGAACCACTCGACGGCGACGCTGGAGATCTACCAGAACCTGGGGCTGCACCGGCGCTGACGCCGGCCGTTCACGAGCCCGTCACCGTGGCGACGGTGGCGGGCTCGGTCGTGTGCGGCCGGCGGTCGGGGCCGCGTTCGGGGTGGCGGGAACGCGATGCGGTACCCCGGCCGTTGAACCGGTACAGTCGCCGCACACGCGCGGTGGACACGCGCGGGCACGCGACTGGAGGTAGCGGGCGGATGGGCATCGGATACCTGCTGCTGTGCGCCGCGTTGGCGGTGGTGGCGCTCTGGCTGCTCGCGGAGGTGCTGTTCCAGAACCGGGCGCCGTTGCACTGGCGGATCCTGGCCCTGGCGGGCTTCCTCGGGGTGGCCGCCGGGATGAGCATCGGATCGGTCGTGGTGATCGGGGCCGGCGCCGCGCTGTTCGCGGTCGGCCAGACCTTCGTCACCCTCTCGGTCAAGCGCGGCTACCAGGCCGGCTGGTCCCTGCGCAAGCCCGACGGCAGCCTGCCCGGCCCGCTCGCCAAGGTGCCGCTGCTCGGCGCCCTCACCGGCGGCGCCGCCGCGGTCGCGGCCGTCGCCGCCGCCGAGGAGCGGGTCGGCGAGGTCAGCGCCGTCGAGGAGACCCCGGCCCCGGCCCCCGCCGCGGTGCCGGTGCCGATGCCCGACGCGGTGCCGGAGGTCGAGCAGACCGCCGCCTTCGAGATGCACGAGCTCGCCCAGGACGGCGTCTACGCCCCCGGGTACTACGAGCAGCAGCCGCAGCAGCAGCCCCAGGACCCGTACGCCGCCGCCTACCAGGCCGGCTACGACCAGCAGCAGTGGCAGACCGAGCAGCAGCCCGCCTTCTCCTACGACCAGCAGCCCTACGACGGCTACCCCCAGCACCAGCAGCAGGACCCGTACGGCGGCTACCAGCAGCAGCCCCAGGACCCGTACGCGGGCTACCAGCAGCCCCAGCACCAGCAGCCCCAGCAGCCCTGGGACCCGAACGCCCAACAGCAGCAGCACTGGCAGCCGCAGCCCGACCAGCCGGACCCCCAGGTCCAGGGCATCCCGCAGCAGCCGATGTACGACCAGAACTACGGCTACCAGCAGCAGAACACCTGGCACCAGGGCTGACGACGGATCCTAGGCCGGGCCGATCAGCCCGGCGGTGATGCAGGCCGACATGCCGACGCGGGCGAGGCCGCCGCCGGGGTGGGCGTTGCCACCGACCAGGTAGAGGCCGGGGACGGCGGACTCGTTGGCCGCGTGCAGCCACTGGCCCGAGGAGCCGGCCAGGGCCGGGCGGGGGACGGATCCGAACACCGCGCCGGTCTCCCGGCGGGTGTCCTCCGGGGTGCGCACGACCCGCCAGAGCACCCGGTCGCGCAGGCCCAGACCAGCCGCGTCGACGTGGGCGAGCAACTGGTCGGCGTAGCGGTCGGCGAACCCGGGGGCGGTCCAGTCGACGTCCTCCTCCTGGGCCGGGACGGTCGCCGTCAGCACCACGCTCTCGTGCGCGTCGTCGGGGCGCAGCGTCGGGTCGTCCGGGCGCAGCACCTGCACGGTGGGGCGCTCGCAGGGCGGTTCGGAGAGGGTGAGGGCGTTCGCCTCGGCGGCCGGGTCGGCCGCGTGCACCACCGTCCGGTGCACCGTGCCCTCGGGCCGGGGCCCGCGCAGCGCGAGCAGCACGCTGAACCGGCCGGGCACCTCGAACGGCTCCCACTGGTCGGCCGGCAGCCCCGGCCACTCGGCGATGCCACGGCCGAACAGCACGTCGGTGTCGATCGCGGAGACCACCAGGTCCGCGTCGATCCGGCCGTCCGCCGTCTCGACCCCGGCCGCCCGGCCGTTCGCCACGACCACCCGGGTGACGGGCGTCTCGAAGCGGAACTCGACCTTGCGCAGCTCGCAGCGCCGGTACACCGCGTCGGCGAGGGCGCGCATGCCGCCCCGGACGTACCAGACGCCGAAGGACTGCTCCATGTACGGCAGCACGGTGGCCCCGGCGGGCGCCAGGCTCGGCGAGATGCCGTGCCGCAGCGCGGGCTCGCCCAGCAGGGCGGTCAGGCCGGGGTGGCCGCCGAGCTGCGACCGGGCCACGTCGCCCAGGCTCCACGGGCGGGGGCGGCGCAGCCGGGCCAGTCCGGTGCGCGGCGGCACGGGGTACGGATCGGCCGTCAGGGCCTCCCGCTCCGCGGGGGAGAGGGCGGTGAAGTCGACCGGGCGCGGCTCCTCCAGCAGCGGGCGGCGGGTGGCCTCCCAGACCGTCCGGCCGTGGTTCATCACCTCGCTCCAGCGGGCGCCGGCTCCGGCGCCGAAGGCGGCGTCCAGGGCCTGGCTGACGCCGCCGCGCGAGGCGTTGGGCAGGGTGACGGCGGTGCCGTCGGGGAACAGGTGCCGGCTCTCCGGGTCGACCGGGGCCAGCTCGACCAGCTGCTCCAGCGGCTCCTTGCCGGTCTTCAGCGCGAGGTCGCGGTAGACGGCCGGGAGGGTGAGCAGGCCGGGCCCGGTGTCGAAGGCGAAGCCGTCGCGCTCGTACCGCCCGACCATGCCCCCGTACGTGCCGCTCGCCTCGCAGACCGTCACCCGGTGGCCGAGGGTCGCCAACCGGGAGGCCGCCGCGAGCCCGCTCATTCCTGCGCCGATGACGACGATCTTTGCCATGGCCCCGATCTTAGGGCGAGCCTTACACGCTCCCCGCCGCCGCCCGGGCGGCCTTGCGCTCACGGCGGCGGGCCCGGAAGGCGCGGATCCTGCTGACGGCCAGCCAGACCAGCAGCAGGCCGGCGACCAGGACCACGGCGGCGACCGTGGCGGCGAACCAGGGGTGGAAGATCGCCAGCGTGACCAGACCGGCCACCGAGAGGTCCTCGGTCATGCTGACCACGATGTTGCTGAACGGCTCGGGCGAGGTGTTGACGGCCATCCGCAGCGAGGACTTCACCAGATGGCTGACCAGCGCCGAGGTGCCGCCCATCGCGCCGGCCACGACCTCGTTGAGCGAGCCGGGGTCGTTGCTCGCGATCAGCACGCCGACGGTGGCACCGGCGATCGGCCGGATCACGGTGTGCGCGACGTCCCAGACGCTGTCCACGTACGGGATCTTGTCGGCCACCGCCTCCAGCGTGAACAGCACGGCGGCCGCGATCAGCACGTCTGTGCGCTCCAGTGCCTGCGGCACCGAGTCCGCGTCGGCGAACCTGCCCAGCAGGCCGAGCAGCAGCACCACCGCGTAGGCGTTGATGCCACTGGCCAGTCCGCTGGTGAAGATCAGCGGCAGGACCGTCATCGCGTCCCCCTCCTCGTCATCGCGTCCCCCTCGTCCGGCGGGCCGGCTCAGCCCGGCACCGCCGGACGAAACCGTACCCGGCAGCCGGGACGCCCCGGCCCGCCTCCCGGTTCCGGCGGGCGGCGGACTGAGTACGGATACTCAGATCCACGGTTGAGTACCTCAGCGGATGGCCCCCGACCTGCGGAGACGGGAGAGTGGTGGCACCCGGGAGGACGACGGCGCCTCGGCGCCCGCCACCCGGGTGGCGGATCCCGTCCGCCCCCGGCCGCGAACGCCGGGGGAGGAGGTGGACGGACCGCCACGGGGCTGGTCACGGTCCTCGCACCGCCGACACGGGGCGGCGGAGCGGGCCGGGGGGAGACCGGCCACGGGGGCAGTTCGCCACCGCCGACCGTGTGGGGGTCAGCGGAGCGACGGGTACGGCGGCGGCGCGGAACCGGGGGTGGAACCGCGCTCGCCGCCGCTTTGCCGTGCGGGCGCCGTGCGGCCGGCGCGGTGATTGTCAGTGGCGGCGTTCACGATGGAGGCGCACGGACCACCCGGTCCGCGCGCTGCCTCGGAACGGGGGAGACCATGACCGTCAGCCGTCCTGAGCCCGTCACCGCCCGTCTCCTCCCCGGCCCGTCCGGCGCCCGCCCCGGCGGCGCGGACGTCCATCCCGTGCCGCGCCGGGTCGCCGCGCCGCCGGCCGCCCTCGACCTGCTCGCCGACGCCCACCGCACCCTCGCCCGGGCCCGCGCCCTGGAGGACCCGCTGGAGCGCTACGCCACCGCCCACCTGGCGGCGCTGCGCACGGTGGCGGCCGTCCTGGCGGTGCGCGGCCGCCCGGAGAAGAACCCGCGCCGCCGCAAGGCGATCCGCAGCGCCTGGGAGGTGCTGCCCGAGGTGGCCCCGGAGCTCGCCGAGTGGGCGCTCTACTACGGCGCCGGGGCCCGCCGCCGGGCCGCCGCCGAGGCCGGGATCAGAGGCGCCGCCTCGGCCCGCGACGCCGACGACCTGATCCGCAACTCCGACCTGTTCCTTCGCCTGGTCGAGCGGCTGCTCGGCCTGCACGCGGAGTCCTCGCCGGGCCGGTCTAAGGTGGAGGCATCCTGATCGAACTGCACGTGCCAAGGAGCCCCACCTTGTACCCGACGCGTCCCCGCAGTGCCCTGCGTACCGCCGTGGTGTGGGAGGTGGTCCGGGCGGCCCTGGAGAAGCGGGCGGCCGAGCTGGACCAGCCGGTGCTCGACGTGGTCGACACCGGCGGCGGCACCGGGAACTTCGCGGTGCCGGTGGCCAAGCTCGGCCACCGCGTCACCGTCGTCGACCCGAGCCCGGACGCGCTGTTCGCCCTGGAGCGCCGGGCCGCCGAGGCCGGTGTGACGGAGCTGGTGCGGGCCGTCCAGGGCGACACCCAGACCCTGCCCGAGCTGGTCGCCGCCGGCAGCACGGACGCGGTGCTCTGCCACGGCGTGCTGGAGGTCGTGGACGACCCGGCGGAGGCGCTCGGCAACCTGGCCGGCACCCTGCGCGAGGGCGGCCTGGTCAGCCTGCTGGCGGCCAACCGCAACGGCGCCGTGCTGGCCCGCGCGCTGGCCGGCCACTTCACCGAGGCCCGCACCGTGCTCTCCGCCGCCGACGGCCGCTGGGGCGAGCAGGACCCGATGCCGCGCCGCTTCACCGGCGAGGAGCTGGGCCGGCTGGCCGAGGCCGCGGGCCTGCGGGTGGAGTCGGTGCACGGCGTACGGATCTTCGCCGACCTCGTCCCCGGCGTCCTGGTGGACACCGAGCCGGGCGCGCTGGAGTCGCTGCTGAAGCTGGAGGAGGCCGCCGCCGCGCAGCCCGCCTTCCACGTCGTGGCGACCCAGCTGCACCTGCTGGCCACCCTGGCGTAAGGGCGTCCTCGGGCGCCCCGGCCGACCCGCGCGCCCCGGCACGCACCAGGCCGCCGCCGTACCGGTTCGCACGCCGTACGGCGGTGGTTCGCGCGCCGCGGGCCCGCCGCTTCCCCGGCCGTTTCCCCCGTCGTTCCCCGGGCGTTTCCGGGCCGCGTTGCGCCGTCCGGCGGCACACCTTCCCAGGTCCGGGACGATTCCATCCGATCGGGCACTTGTCCGGGGCGTGGCGCGTTGACACCGGTGCGGCCGTCCCCACCCGAAGTGGCCCGTCCCACGCGGCGCCGACCACCCCGGAACGGGTCCACGGACCGTATGATCTGGGTAAAGCCGGAAAGCATGACAGCCGGACGCGTGGGGCATATGGACGACACGGGCCGGGTCCCCCGCACGGGCGTCCGACCGTGTGCCCCACGGCTGATTGGACTTGCCTCCCCGACCGGGGTGGGCGGACCGGTCGCATCCGCGACCGACGAGTAGGAGGACTCCGTGCCGCTCTCGGAGCACGAGCAGCGACTGCTCGACCAGATGGAGCGAGCGCTGTATGCCGAAGATCCCAAATTCGCGTCGGCGCTTGAGGGATCCGGTATGCGCACCTACACCCGTCGGCGGGTGTATCTGGCCGTCGCCGGCTTCGTGGTCGGGATCGGCCTGCTGATGGGCGGCATGGTCGTGCCGGACCAGATCTGGGTCAGCGTCGTCGGCTTCCTGGTGATGCTCGGGTGCGCGGTGTTCGCCGTGACCGGGTGGCGCCGCGGGCCCGCGGGCCAGGGCGCCGGAGCCCGTCCGGCCGCCGCCCCGCGCCGCAAGGCCGGGATGATGGACCGGGTGGAGCAGCGCTGGCAGCGTCGCCGGGACGAGCAGACCGGCGGGTTCTGAGCCCTTGTGGACATGAGAAAGCCGGGGCGGGCGGTCGATCGACTGCCCGCCCCGGCTTTCTCACGTCAGGACTCCGGCGTGGAGCGCTTGCGCCGGCTGAGGACCCGGCGCCCCGGCGCCCGCAGTGCCTCGGCCGCCCGGCCGATCCGGACCGAGACGGCCGTGCGAGCCGCCCGGACCGCGTCGGAGATCCGCCACCACAGCTGCGCCGAGGACGGCGGCAGCAGCAGCGCCCTGGTCCGCCCGGCCCGGTTGGCGTTCGCCCACAGTCCGCGCCGCACGGTGCGGACATCGGCGGCCAGCGGCTCCGTGGTGTGCTGCCCGGGCGGGGCGTAGAGCACCCGCTCGGTGGCCAGGGCCAGCCGGCCGGTGGCCGCCGCCGAGTCCTCGTCCAGCTTCGCCTTCTCGGTGATCCGGCGGGCCGTCGAGCGCGGGGTGCGTGACTCGTCCGGGGGAATTCCGAGGTCCCAGGCGGAGTCGATCAACTCGTCCCAGGCGGCCAGCACCTGCTCGTCGGTCAGCTCCGCCGGTCCGCCGCCGCCGGGCCCGCGCCGTCCGCCGGCGCCCAGTCGGCGACGGCGTACCGCGGTGCGCCAGAGCATCGGGGAGAGCAGCAGGGCGATCAGCGCGAGCACCGCGGCGAGGGCGCCGAGCACCTGGCCGGAGAGCAGCCAGGACTTCTCGGCGGTCTTGCCGGCGGCCTTGCCCTGGGGGCCGCACTCGCCCAGCTGGCGCTGCTTGGGGGTGCAGTCGCTGCTGGTGGTCGGCGCCGGGGCGGCCGACGCGCTCTGCGGGGCGGCGGTCGCCCGCAGGGTGGGCGCGGTGGTCGGGGTGGTGGACGTCTCGGTGTAGCGGGTCGGGACGCCGCGGCTCGGGGTCGGCTCGAAGCGCAGCCAGCCGTAGCCCGCGAAGTACAGCTCGGGCCAGGCGTGGTACATCCGGCCGGTCACCGAGTAGACGTTGCCGCCCTTGCTGTCGCCGGGGGTGAAGCCGACGGCCACCCGGGCCGGGATCTTCAGCGTCCGGGCCATCGCCGCCATGGTGGAGGCGAAGTGCACGCAGAAGCCCCGGCGGTCGCGCAGGAAGACGGAGATCGCGTTGCTGCCGGTGCCGCCGTCGACGGAGGTGTCGTACCTGAAGTCGGGCCCGGTGAACCAGTTGACCAGCGCCGTCGCCCGGTCGTAGTCGTTCCGCGCGCCGGCGGTGAGGGCCTTGGCCTGGGTGGCGACCTCCGCCGGCAGATCGATCGGGAGGGCGGTGTAGTGCTCCCGGATGTCCAGCGGAGCGCTGCCGGCCACGCGCAGCTCGTCGGCGGTGGGCCGCAGGTCCAGGGCGCTGACGTGGTAGCGCAGGCCGCGGATCGCCTTGTCGTTGGTCGGCAGGACGGTGCGGGTCAGCGGGTCGACCTTCCAGTCGCCGCGGTTGGGGACCTGGACGGAGACGGCCGGGTAGGGCATCGGCAGCCAGCTGCCCTGGAGCCGGTCGCTGGCCTGGAAGTCGCCCTCGATCCGGGGCTGGTCGGACCTGCTCAGGCCCTCGGGGGAGGGCAGCGTCGCCGCCAGGTCGGTGACCGCGGTGCTGCCGAGCTTCCAGTTGGTGCCGTCGAACTGGTCGAGCGAGCCGGTCCGCAGGTAGGTCTGGTCGGCCAGCGAGCTGTCCAGGCTGTACGTGAGCAGCTCCGCGTCGGTGGGCTTGGTGATCGCGGCCTCCAGGCTGACCAGCGGGTCGAGGCTGGTCGTCAGGCCCGCGCCGGAGCCCTTGCCGCTCGATCCGCCGGAGGCGGACCGCAGCAGCCCGCCGTCCCAGTGCGGCAGGACCACGGGCAGCAGCAGCGCCACCGCCAGGGCCAGCACGCCGACCTGGCGGCCGCCCGGGCTGACCCGGCCGGACTCCACCGAGCCGCGCGCGCCGCCGTAGAAGACCCGGCCCCAGCGGGAGACCCGGTCCTGGCCCTCGGCGAACAGCAGCAGCAGGTAGCCGGCCGCGGCGACGGCGAACCAGACCCAGCTGCCGTGGTCCCCGGCCAGGCCGTTGCCGACCGAGTACAGGGCCAGCAGCGGCAGCCCGGCCAGCGCCGAGCGCCGGTAGGTCACCGCGACGGTGTCCACCGCGATGGCGACCAGGCCGACCGCGGAGACCAGGATCAGCCGCAGGCCGGCGGTGGGCGGAGCCGGGATGGCGTACTGCTGTATGTCGTCCAGTCCGGCGGTGAAGACCTCGCTCAGCACCCGCATGGTGGACGGACCGGGCAGCACCCCGCCGGCGCCGGCGAAGCCGAGCAGCATCAGCAGGAGCAGCGCCAGCAGCTGCCCGACCGGCACCATCGAGCGGTGCAGCGGGGCGCGGCGCAGGCCCGCGCCGACCGCCGCGAGCACGGCGATCACCAGCAGGGCGTGGGTGAGCCAGCTGCGGGTGGTGAGCAGCGGCATCATGCACAGCGAGGCGAGCGCGGTGGCCAGCGCCGAGTACGCGGTCAGTTTGGCCCGGGTGGTCACGCGCCGGCCTCTTCTCGATAGGGGGCGGACGTCTTGCTGCCCTCGGCGGCCCGCCACAGGTCCGGGAGGGAGTCCCCGGCGCGCACCGGGATCACCGTCCAGCCGGACTCGCGCAGCTGCCGCACCCGGGCGCGGAACGCGTCGCCGCCGGTGTTCGGGGCGAGCATCCGCAGGCCCGCCCAGGTGCCGGTGTCCAGCAGGAAGGCGACCGCCCCGCCGGTACGGCTGCGCAGCCGGCCCAGCCGGGCGGCCTGGGTGTCGTCCAGCTCGCCGAGGACGGCGACCAGCAGGCCCTCGCCGCCGGAGCGCAGCGGGTCCTCGGCGCGCGAGAGGGTGCCGCCGTCGGACAGGTCGGCGACCGCGAGGGCGTCCAGGATCAGCCCGGAGGAGTCGGCGGCGGTGCCGTGGCTGCCGCCCGCGCCCGGGGCGGGCACGGTCTGGCCGGCGTCGGTGAGCAGCCGGGTCTGGTAGCCGCGCTCCAGCAGGTGCACGGTGACGGAGGCGGCGCAGCTGACCGCCCACTCGAAGGAGGAGGCGGGGCCGCTGCCCCGGTGGGCGATCTCCCGGGTGTCCAGCAGGACGGTGGCCCGGGCCTGCTGGGGCTGCTCCTCGCGGCGCACCATCAGCTCGCCGTACCGGGCGGTGGAGCGCCAGTGCACCCGGCGCAGGTCGTCGCCGGGCCGGTACTCGCGCAGGATCACGTCGTCGTCGCCGGCCAGCGCCAGGGTGCGGCTGTGGCTCTCGCCCTGGCCGATCCACTCGCCGCTGAGCCGTACCGCCGGCAGCGCCTGGACCAGGGGGACGACGGTGAGGACGTCGGAGGCGGTGAAGGCGCGGGTCACCTCGCACATCCCGAACGGGTCGGACAGCCGCAGCTGGAGCGGCCCGAGCGGGTAGCAGCCGCGCAGGTCGGAGCGCACCCGGTAGGAGACCTCGCGGTGGCCGCGCGGCTCGACCCGGTCCAGCACGAAGCGCGGGCGCGGCCCGAGTACGTACGGGACCTTGTCCTCCAGCAGCAGCACCCCGGTGGGCACCCGGGAGACGTTGTCGACCCGCAGGTGGACCCTCGCCTCCTGGCCGGCGATCGCCCGGCGCGGGCTGAGCCGGCGTCCGCTGGCCACCCGGTAGCGGGTGTTGGCGACCACCGCGACGGCGGCCAGCGGCAGCGCGGCCAGCAGGACGCCCACGCGCAGCAGGGCGTCCTGGTCGAGCAGGTAGGAGCAGATCACCGCGGTGACCCCGGCGGCGAGGAAGGACCGCCCCCGGGTGGTGAGGCCGCGGAACCCCGCCCGCAGCCCCGAAGCCGAGTCGGACTGGGCCACCTCAGCCCCTCCGGACGGCCGGGCCGCCCTGCGGGCGCGGCAGCGGCAGCCGGGCGACCAGCTCGGTCACGATCTGCTCGGAGGTCCGGCGGCTGAGCTGGGTCTCGGCGGTCGGCATCAGACGGTGCGCCAGCACGGGGACGGCGAGGCGCTGGATGTCGTCCGGGGTGACGTAGTCGCGCCCGTCCAGCGCGGCGGCGGCGCGGGCGGCCCGGACCAGGTGCAGGGTGGCGCGCGGCGAGGCACCCAGGCGCAGCTCGGGGCTGGTGCGGGTGGCGCCGACCAGGTCGACGGCGTAGCGGCGGACCGGGTCGGCGATGTGCACGGCGCGGACCAGGTCGATCAGCTTGAGGATGTCGGCGGCGTGGGCGACCGGCTGGAGGTCCTCCAGCGGGCTGGCGCCGCCGTGCACGTCCAGCATCGCGAGCTCGGCCTCGGGGCTGGGGTAGCCGATCGAGATCCGGGCCATGAAGCGGTCGCGCTGGGCCTCCGGCAGGGGGTATGTCCCCTCCATCTCGACCGGGTTCTGGGTGGCCACGACCATGAACGGCGAGGGCAGCTCGTAGCTGGTGCCGTCGATGGTGACCTGGCGCTCCTCCATGGACTCCAGCAGCGCCGACTGGGTCTTGGGCGAGGCGCGGTTGATCTCGTCGCCGACCACGACCTGGGCGAAGATCGCGCCGGGGCGGAACTCGAAGTCGTGCCGCTGCTGGTCGTAGATGTTGGTGCCGGTGACGTCCGAGGGCAGCAGGTCGGGCGTGAACTGGATGCGGCGCACCGTGCAGTCGAGCGAGCGGGCGAGCGCCTTGGCCAGCATGGTCTTGCCGACGCCGGGCACGTCCTCCAGCAGCAGGTGGCCCTCGGCGAGCAGGACGGTCAGGGCGATCCGGACGGCCTCCGGCTTGCCCTCGATCACGCTCTCCACGTTGGCGCGCACCCGGTCGACGACCGCGGCGAGCTCGGTGAGCTCGACCGGCTGGAACCGGTGCGGCGGCTGCTTCTCGCCCCCCGCAGGACTGCCGATTTCGGCCTGGTCGTTGTAGCTCGTCACCCGTTTACGCTCCCTGGCACCCTGTGCCCGCCCCGTCCCGAGGCCGGACCCCACCCCATGCTTGACGCGGCCGTCCCGGGGACGGTTCCGACGAGGATCCGGCGGCCGGGAGGGCGGCCTGCGGCCTGGCCGCCCCAGGTGGTTCGGGGTCCGACCGGCAGGCGCATTCTCCCCCGCGGGGTGACCAGAAGTCACCATTCGGTCGAGCTCGAATGCCCGGACGCCATCGGCCGGGCGGGGTGGGGCGCGGGGGTCAGTCGATCTCGCGGAGCAGGCCGGTGTGGACGTCGAAGACGAAGCCGCGCACGTCGTCGGTGTGCAGCAGGAAAGGGGAGGTGCGTACGCGCTGCATGGACTGGCGGACGTCGCCGTCCAGGTCGACGAAGGCCTCCACCGCCCACTGCGGGCGCTGGCCGACCTCCAGTTCCAGCTCGCGGCGGAAGTCCTCGGTGAGCCCGAGCAGGCCGCAGCCGGTGTGGTGGATCAGCGCGATCGAGCGGGTGCCCAGGGCGCGCTGGCTGATGGTCAGGGAGCGGATGGTGTCGTCGGTGACGACGCCTCCGGCGTTGCGGATGACGTGGGCGTCGCCGAGTTCGAGGCCGAGCGCCGCGAACAGGTCCAGACGGGCGTCCATGCAGGCCACCACGGCGATCTTCTGCACCGGGCGGGCGTCCATGCCGCCGTCCTGGAAGGTCACCGCGTAGGTGCGGTTGGCGGTGACGAAGCGGTCGATGACGGTGGGTCTGGAAGGCTCGGCGGCGGTGGTCGGCGAGGGCCGGTCTGGAGTCACTGTCATGGGGGCGACGTTAGTGCGGATCGGGCTCCCGCGGTGGAGCGGAGAGCTACAGAACGGGGCGCCGTGATCGAGTGAATGGCCACAACGGGCGCCCGGCCCGCGGTGGGCCGCACGCGGGGGTGGGCAGGGGGCGCGCGCCCGCCGCCGAAGGCCCCCGATCCATCCCGTCATCCAGTCGGTCAGGGGGCTGCGACCTGCGGTGATCCGTACCGCCGCCCGGGTGGTGCGCCGGAGCGGGCCATTGACTGGCGGGGGCCGCGCGATAGAGTTTGCGGCGCAGTGGAGCACACCCGTCGGGGCCCGTCAACGGGGCCTTCCCGGCCGGTGCGGCCCGGTCGACGCGGCCCGTGGCCTCCACCCGCTCCGTGCCCACCTGGCGCACCTTCCCCGGCGCCGGGCGGTCACGACCTTCCCCTTGAGCGGGCGGGGACCACGGGCCGCTTCGCCGTGCCGGGGCGCGGTGGGCGAGAATGGTCGCAGCTCCCGGACGTCGGGCTGCTCCGCACCGAGGAAGGGCGCCACCGCGCATGACCACCAACGAACCGGGCCCCAAGCATGTTCCGGTGATGCTCCAGCGGTGCATGGACGCGCTGGCCCCGGCGATCTCGCGCCCGGGCGCCGTGGTGGTGGACGCCACCCTCGGCCTCGGCGGGCACAGCGAGGCGCTGCTGACCCAGTTCCCTGAGGTGCGGCTGGTCGCGGTGGACCGCGATCCGCAGGCACTGAAGCTCTCCGGTGAGCGGCTGGCGAAGTTCGGCGACCGGGCCACCCTGGTGCACGCCGTCTACGACGAGATCCCCGAGGTGCTGGAGCGCCTGGGCATCGACCGGGTGGACGGCGTCCTGTTCGACCTCGGCGTCTCCTCGATGCAGCTGGACGAGGCGGAGCGCGGCTTCGCGTACGCCCAGGACGCGCCGCTGGACATGCGGATGGACCAGACCCGGGGGATCAGCGCGGCGGAGGTGCTGAACACCTACAGCCACGGTGCCCTGGCCCGGATCCTCAAGGTGTACGGCGAGGAGCGGTTCGCCGGGAAGATCGCCTCGGTGATCCTGCGGGAGCGGGAGAAGGAACCGTTCACCAACAGCGCGCGTCTGGTCGAGTTGGTGCGCAACGCCATCCCGGCGGCCACCCGCCGCACCGGCGGGAACCCCGCCAAGCGGACGTTCCAGGCGCTGCGGATCGAGGTCAACGGCGAGCTGGAGGTCCTGGACCGGGCGATCCCCGGGGCGCTGGAGGCCCTCGCGGTGGGCGGCCGGATCGTGGTGATGTCCTACCAGTCGCTGGAGGACCGCCTGGTCAAGCAGTACCTCGCCGCCGGGGCGACCAACACCGCCCCGCCGGGGCTGCCGTTCATCCCGGAGGAGCACCAGCCCTGGCTCAAACTGATCACTCGCGGTGCCGAGCTGGCCACCGAGGAGGAGATCGAGGAGAACCGGCGCGCCGCGCCCGTACGGCTGCGGGTGGCGGAGAGGATCAGGGACCGAAGCAAGCGGGGCTGACGAACCGGCCCCGGCGGGGTCCGAAGGGCGGAGGAAAGCGGTGGGGCCGGTGGCCGGTGAGGTCCGGGCGGGGCGGGGAGGACTCCCCGGGCAGGGCAGGGCGCGGATCACGGTCCGGCCGGGGAAGCGCCCGGTACGGCGGCGCACACCGTTCGCGGTGCTCATCGTGGTGCTGCTGGCGGGCGGGCTGCTCGGCCTGCTGGCGCTGAACACCGCGCTCAACGAGGGCTCCTTCGAGCTCTCCCGGCTACAGAAGCAGACCACCGTGGCGACCGACGAGCAGCAGAGCCTCCAGCACCAGATCGACCAGAACTCGGCCCCGGACGCGCTGGCCAGGCGCGCCGCCGAGCTGGGCATGGTCCCGGCCGGGGGGATGGCCTTCCTGGACGTCCAGAACGGAGGCAAGGTGCTCGGCACCCCGGGCCCGGCCCAGGACAGCCCGCCGGTGAAGCGCTCGACGGCCGAGCCGTGGCCGACGAAGGCCCAGCCGGGCGCGGCCCAGCCCGGTGCCGGGCCGTCACCGGCCGCGCCGCCGCCGTCCGGTGCCCCGTCGCCGGCCGCACCGCCGCCGTCGACCCCGACCCCGGCGGCGTCCGCCGGTGACGCGGTGATCCAGCTCAACCCGGTCTCGCCCACCGCGGCCGCGAAGCCGAGCGGGGGTGCCGGCCGGTGAGTACGACACGTCAGCCGGGCGGCTCCGGCAGCGGCAAGTCCGGGAGCGGCAATGGCCAGCGTCCGGCACCCAAGGGCGCGGCGCCGCGCGCGCAGTCCTCCTCGGGCCGCAGCCAGCCCGCTTCCGGCCGCGGCCAGTCCGCCAAGGCCCAGCCGGCCAAGCCCCAGCCCGCCAAGTCGGCCTCGGCCGGCCGTACCCCGCGGGCGCCGCAGCAGCGCCGCCCCGAGGGCCGCCCGCCGGCCCGCAGCCAGGCGGCGGTGCGCCCGAAGAGCCGCCCGTCGCAGCGCTCCAAGGCGCTCAAGCTGGCCGAGCCCAAGCGCCGGCTGCGGGTGATCACCGTGGTGCTGTCGCTGGTGTTCTCCGTCTTCGCGGGCCGCCTGGTGCAGCTCCAGCTGGTGGACGCCGACGCGCTGGCCGCCGACGCCAACACCAACCGCTACCTGAACATCCCGATCACCGCCGAACGCGGCTCGATAACGTCCGCCGACGGGGTCGCGCTGGCGGCCACCGTGGACGCGTACGACATCACCGCCGACCCGGCGATGTTCACCCCGCAGGCGACCGGCATCCCGGACGCGCCGGAGCAGGCGGCCGCGCTGCTGGCGCCGATCCTCGGCGTGCCCAAGGAGAAGATCGCCGCCGACCTGCACACCCCCAAGAGCCGCTACAAGCGGCTCGCGGCCCAGCAGACCCCGGCCGCCAAGAAGCAGATCAGTGACCTCAAGTCGAGCCTGGAGAAGCAGGCCGGCACCCGGGCCTGCCAGGCCCAGAAGAAGCAGCTCGGCAAGCCCGCCGAGGAGGGCGGCCGCACCCGGGTGGACAACGAGTGCGCCAACCCGCTGGCCGGGGTGTTCAACCGGGAGACCCAGAAGCGGATCTACCCGGCGGACGGCCTGGCGGCCAACCTGGTCGGCTTCGTCAACGCCGAGGGCGAGGGCGCGGGCGGCCTGGAGCTCCAGTACCAGAAGCTGCTGGCCGGCAAGGACGGCCACAGCAGCTACGCCCAGTCGGGCGGGCGGCTGGTGCCCACCGCCGGCGGCTCGATGGATCCGGCCGTGCCGGGCAGCGACGTCAAGCTGACGATCAACCGGGACGTCCAGTGGGCCGCCCAGCGGGCGATCAGCGACCAGGTGGCCAACTCCGGCGCGGAGAAGGGCTACGTCGTCGTCCAGGACGTGAAGACCGGTCAGGTCCTCGCGATGGCCACCGCGCCCGGCTTCAACCCCAACGACCTGAGCCTGTCCAAGCAGGCCAACCTGGGCAACGCCGCCCTGGCCGACGCGTACGAGCCGGGCAGCACCGCCAAGCTGATGAGCATGGCCGCCGTGCTGGACTCCGGCAAGGCCACCTGGGACACCAAGGTCACCGTGCCCAACCGGCTGGTCCGGGCCGGGCAGCAGTTCAAGGACGACGTCGACCACGACACCTGGTACCTGACCCTGGCCGGGGTGCTCGCCAAGTCCTCCAACATCGGCACCATCGAGGCCGTCGAGACCCTCGGCGGCGGCGACCAGCTGAAGGCCAACCAGGTGCTGGACGGCTACCTGCGCAAGTTCGGCGTGGCCGAGCCGACCGGCCTGGGCTTCCCCGGGGAGACCGCCGGGATGCTCAAGAAGCCGGAGGACCTGGTCGCCTCGGAGAAGTACAACATCCCCTTCGGGCAGGGCCCGATGCAGATGAACGCGCTCCAGGCCACCTCGGTCTACTCCACCATCGCCAACGGCGGGGTGCGGGTCGCGCCCAGCATCGTCCAGGGCGTCACCGATCCGAGCGGCAAGTACACGCCGAACGCGCCGGGGGCGCAGACCCAGGTGGTCAGCCCGGAGACGGCCAAGACCCTCACCTCGATGCTGGAGTCCGTCGTCGACGACGAGCAGGGCACCGGCGGCAAGGCGGCCATCCCCGGCTACCGGGTCGCCGGCAAGACCGGCACCGCCAACCGGGGCGCCGCCGACGGCAAGGGCTACGACGGCTACACCGCGTCCTTCATCGGGTTCGCCCCCGCCGACGCCCCCCGGTACACCGTCTCCTGCACCCTCCAGGGCCCGGTCAACGGCCACTTCGGCGGCCAGCTGTGCGGCCCGGTGTTCAAGCAGGTGATGGGGTTCACCCTGAAGACCATGCAGGTGCCGCCGAGCAACAGCCCGGCGCCCAACCTGGCCGTCGACTGGAAGCCGTGAGCGAGTGATGAGCAACGAACGGGCCGGGCTGGAGCACGGCGCGGCGGAGGGCCGGTTTGGCCCTGGACACCCTTCGGCGGATAGCCTTCCCGCCGTGCCGAAACCCGATCAAACCACCGTGAGTCCGCCCCGCCCGACCGGGACGACCGCCCTGCCGCTCGCGAAGCTGGCCGCCGAACTGGGCCTGCCGCCCGTCGAGGGCGGCGCCGTCAGCGGCGTCACCCACGACTCCCGCGCCGTCCGCCCGGGCGACGTGTACGTGGCCTTTCCGGGCGCCAACCACCACGGCGCGGCGTTCGCCGCCAAGGCCGCCGAGGCCGGCGCGGTGGCGGTGCTCACCGACCCGGCCGGCGCCGAGATCGCGGCCCCCACCGGCCTGCCGCTGCTGGTCGTGGACCGGCCGCGGGCCGTCATGGGCGAGCTCGCCGCGATCGTCTACGGCCGCCCCTCCCAGCGGCTGCTGATGATCGGGCTGACCGGCACCAACGGCAAGACCACCACCTCGTACCTGGTCGAGGGCGGCCTGCGCGGCGCCGGGCGCAGCCCCGGCGTGATCGGCACCGTCGAGATGCGGGTCGGCGAGGAGCGGATCAAGAGCGAGCGCACCACCCCCGAGGCCACCGACCTGCACGCGATCCTCGGCGTGATGGCCGAGCGCGGCGCCGACGCGGTGACCATGGAGGTCTCCAGCCACGCCCTGGTCTTCGGCCGCACCGACGGGGTCGCGTACGACGTCGCGCTGTTCAACAACCTGACCCCCGAGCACCTCGACTTCCACCCGGACATGGAGGACTACTTCCAGGCGAAGGCCCGGCTCTTCCAGCCCGGCAAGTCCCGCCTCGGCGTGGTCAACCTGGACGACGAGTACGGCCGCCGGCTCGCCGCCGAGGCCAAGATCCCGGTGACGACCTTCTCCGCCACCGGCGCCGCCGACGCCGACTGGCGGGCCGTGGACGTCCGGCTCGGCCCGGTCGGCTCCGCCTTCACGGTGCTCGGCCCGGACGGCGCCCAGGCCGAGGCCTCCGTCCCGCTGCCCGGCCCGTTCAACGTCGCCAACGCGCTCGCCGCGATCACCGCGCTGGTCACCGCCGGCCTGCCGCTGGATCAGGCGGTGGCCGGCGTCGCCGCCGTCCCCGGGGTGCCCGGCCGGCTGGAGCGGGTGGACGCCGGACAGCCGTTCGTCGCCGTCGTCGACTACGCGCACAAGCCGGACGCCCTCAAGGCCGTCCTCGCGTCGCTGCGCGAGGTCACCGAGGGCCGGCTGCACGTCGTCGTCGGCTGCGGCGGCGACCGCGACCCGCACAAGCGCGGCCCGATGGGCGCCATCGCCGCCCGCCTCGCCGACACCGCCCTGCTGACCAGCGACAACCCGCGCAGCGAGGACCCGCTGGCGATCCTCGCCAGCATGCTGACCGGCGCCGCCGCGGTGCCCGAGGCCGAGCGCGGCGACGTCCTGGTCGTTCCCGACCGGGCCGAGGCGATCGAGCTGGCCGTCGCCCGCGCGAAGGCGGGGGACACCGTGCTGGTGGCCGGCAAGGGCCATGAGCTCGGGCAGTACGTACGAGACGAGATCCGCCCCTTCGACGACCGGGAGGTGCTGCGCGAATCCATCGCGCGGACCCCGGCCGCACGGGGCGACCGAGGAGTAGAGCAGCAGTGATCGCACTGACCCTCGCCGAGGTGGCCGCCGCCGTCGGAGGCACGCTGGACGGCGCCGACCCGGACGCCCTGGTCACCGGACCGGTAGAGGTCGACTCGCGCAAGGTGAGCCCCGGCGGCCTGTTCGCGGCCTTCGTCGGCGAGCACGTGGACGGCCACGACTACGCGGCCAAGGCGATCGAGGACGGCGCCGTCGCGGTGCTGGCCTCCCGCCGGGTCGGCGTGCCCGCCGTCCTGGTCGACAGTGTGGTGGAGGCGCTCGGCAAGCTGGCCCGCGCCGTGGTCGCCCGCGCCGAGGGCACCGCCGTGGTCGCGCTGACCGGCTCGGCCGGCAAGACCAGCACCAAGGACCTGATCGCCCAGCTGCTCCAGCGCCGCGGCGACACCGTCTACCCGCCCGGCTCGCTCAACAACGAGATCGGCCACCCGATGACCGCGCTGCGGGTCGAGGCCGGCACCCGGCACCTGGTGATGGAGATGGGCGCCCGGCACAAGGGCGACATCGAGTACCTCACCTCGATCACCCCGCCCCGGATCGGCGTCGTCCTCAACGTCGGCACCGCCCACGTCGGCGAGTTCGGCTCCCAGGAGGCGATCGCCGAGGCCAAGGGCGAACTGGTCGAGGCGCTGCCCGCCGAGGGCGCCGCGATCCTCAACGCGGACGACCGGCTGGTGCGCGCGATGGCCTCCCGGACCAAGGCCAAGGTCGTCCTGTTCGGTGAATCACCGGACGCCCACGTACGGGCGGTGAACGTTCGCCTGGACGCCACCGGGCGGCCATCGTTCACGCTCACCACCCCGGCCGGTTCCGCGCCCGTGCAGCTGCGCCTGTACGGTGAGCACCACGTCTCGAACGCCCTCGCCGCCGCCGCGGTGGCGGTGGAGCTCGGGATGTCCGTCGACGACACCGCCGCCGCCCTGGGCGAGGCGGGTGCGCTGTCCCGCTGGCGCATGGAGGTCGTCGACCGGGCGGATGGTGTCACCGTCGTCAACGACGCCTACAACGCGAACCCCGACTCGATGCGGGCCGCGCTGCGGGCGCTGGTCTCGATGGGGGGCCGCGGCCCGGAGCGCCGCCGCACCTGGGCGGTGCTCGGCGAGATGCGGGAGCTCGGCGAGGAGAGCCTGGCCGAGCACGACGCCATCGGGCGGCTCGCCGTCCGGCTGGACGTCACCAAGCTGGTGGCGGTCGGCGGACGCGAGGCGGCCTGCATGGAACTCGGCGCGAGGAACGAAGGTTCGTGGGGTGAGGAGTCGGTGCTGGTGTCCGACGCGGACGCGGCGGTCGAGCTGCTGCGCAGTCAGCTGCGGCCAGGGGATGTGGTCCTGGTGAAGGCATCCCGTTCGGTGGGGCTGGAAAAGGTGGCCGAGGCCCTCCTGGCGGACGGTGTGGCCGAATAATGAAGCAGATCCTCTTCTCCGGGATGATCGGTCTCATCCTGTCGCTGCTCGGCACCCCGGCCCTGATCAAGCTGCTCGCGAAGCACGGCTACGGCCAGTACATCCGTGACGACGGCCCCAAGGCGCACCACAGCAAGAAGGGCACGCCCACCATGGGCGGCATCGCCTTCATCCTGGCGACCCTGATCGCGTACTTCGCGACGAAGGCGATAACGGGCGAGAGCCCGACCGTCTCCGGGCTGTTGGTGCTCTTCCTGACCACGGGCCTCGGCCTGGTCGGCTTCCTGGACGACTACATCAAGGTGGTCAAGCGCCGCTCGCTGGGCCTGCGGGCCAAGGCGAAGCTGGCCGGCCAGTCGATCGTCGGCCTCGGGTTCGCCGTCCTGGCGATGCAGTTCCCGGACGACCGCGGGCTCAACCCGGCGTCCCAGAGCCTGTCCTTCGTCCGGGACTTCAAGTGGGCGATCGGCCCCGTCCTGTTCGTCATCTTCGCGTACTTCATGATCGCCGCGATGTCGAACGGCGTGAACCTGACCGACGGTCTGGACGGCCTCGCCACCGGCGCCTCGGTGATGGTCTTCGGCGCCTACACCTTCATCGGCATCTGGGAGCACACCCAGAGCTGCGCCTACGCCATCACCGCGACCGCCAACTGCTACGACATCCGCGATCCACTGGACCTCGCCGTCGTGGCCTCCGCCCTGATGGGCTCCTGCTTCGGCTTCCTGTGGTGGAACACCTCGCCCGCCAAGATCTTCATGGGTGACACCGGCTCGCTCGCCCTCGGCGGCGCCCTGGCCGGTCTGGCGATCTGCTCCCGCACCGAGCTGCTGCTCGCCCTGCTGGGCGGCCTCTACGTGATCATCACCCTCTCGGTGATCATCCAGGTCGGCTCCTTCCGGATGACCGGCAAGCGCGTCTTCAAGATGGCGCCACTACAGCACCACTTCGAACTCAAGGGCTGGACCGAGGTCCTGATCGTGGTCCGCTTCTGGATCATCCAGGGCCTGTGCGTCGCCGTCGGCCTCGGCCTGTTCTACGCGGGATGGGTGACCGGATGACCAACCCCGACTTCGCCAACCTGCCCGTCGTGGTCGCCGGGCTCGGCGTCTCGGGCATCAGCGCCGCGCGCGTCCTGCACGGCCTCGGCGCCGCCGTCACCGTCGTGGACGGCGGCAGCGGGCCGGGCCTGGCCGCCCGGGCCGCCGAGCTGGAGGCGCAGGGCGTCACCGTGCGGCTCGGCGACGGCGCGAGCCTGCCCGAGGGCACCGAGCTGATCGTCACCTCGCCCGGCTGGGCGCCGGACAGCCCGCTGTTCGCCGCCGCCGAGGCGGCCGGGGTGCCGGTCTGGGGCGACGTCGAGCTGGCCTGGCGGCTGCGCAAGCCGCTGCCCGGCACCGGCGAGCCCGCCCCCTGGCTGGCCGTCACCGGCACCAACGGCAAGACCACCACCGTCCAGATGCTCGCCTCGATCCTCACCGCCGCCGGCAAGCGCACCGCCGCCGTCGGCAACGTCGGGGTCTCGGTGCTGGACGCGGTGCTCGCCGAGGAGCCGTACGACGTGCTCGCGGTCGAGCTCTCCAGCTACCAGCTGCACTGGGCGCCCTCGCTGCGCCCCCACTCGGCGGCGGTCCTCAACCTGGCGCCCGACCACCTCGACTGGCACGGCTCGATGGAGGCGTACGCCGCCGACAAGGGCCGGATCTACGAGGGCAACAAGGTCGCCTGCGTGTACAACCTGGCCGACCCGGCCACCGAGGCGCTGGTCATGGAGGCCGACGTCGAGGAGGGCTGCCGGGCGATCGGGTTCGGCCTCGGCGCGCCGAGCCCGTCGAACTTCGGCGTGGTGGACGGGCTGCTGGTGGACCGCGCCTTCGTCGAGGACCGGGCCAAGAACGCGGCCGAGCTGGGCGCCGTCGAGGACGTCAGCCCACCCGTCGCCCACCACCACCCTTCTGACGAAGGCGCTCCGCGCCGCCGCCCTGCTGCCCCGCACAACATCGCCAACGCGCTCGCCGCGGCGGCGCTGGCCCGGGCGTACGGCGTCGAGCCGAAGGCCGTCCGGGAGGGCCTGCGGGCCTTCCGCCCGGACGCCCACCGGATCGCCGAGGTCGGTACGGTCCGCGAGGTCACGTACATCGACGACTCCAAGGCCACCAACACCCACGCGGCGGCCGCCTCGCTGGCCGCCTACCGGCCGATCGTCTGGATCGCCGGGGGCCTGGCCAAGGGCGCGACCTTCGACGACCTGGTCCAGGGCGCGGCCGAGCGGCTGCGCGCGGTGGTGCTGATCGGCCAGGACCGGGCGCTGATCCGGGAGGCGCTGGAGCGACACGCTCCGGATGTGCCGGTGATCGAGGCGGCCGAGGGCCAGACTGGCGCGGTGGCGATGGCGGAGATCGTTCGAACGGCCGCATCGCTCGCCCGGTCGGGTGACACGGTGCTGCTGGCACCGGCCTGCGCCTCGATGGACATGTTCACCAACTACGGCGAGCGCGGCGACCTCTTCGCGGCGTCCGTCCGGGAGCTGGCGGGCCCCGGCGAGTGAGTCGGAGGGCTTGGGCGAACGAGCCGTGGACAAGGGAGAGCGGGGAGCGGTGGCGGGGCAGGGCAGGGCGGATTCCGGCGTTGTGAAGCGGGACGCCGCCGAGCCGATGAGAGTGATCTCCGCCACCACGACCAAGTACAAGTCGGCCGGTCCACTGGGCCGGATCCAGGCTCTCCGGGCCCGGGTCCGGTACTGGCTGGACCGGCCGCTCACGCCGTACCTGCTGATCATCGGCAGCACCCTGCTGCTGGTCGTGCTCGGCCTGATGATGGTCTTCTCGGCCTCGCAGATCCTCGCCCTGAACCAGCACCACACGGCGCAGTACTACTTCCTCAAGCAGCTGATCGCGGCCATCCTCGGACTGGTCCTGCTGATCGGCTTCGCCTCCGTGCCGCTGGCGGTGCTGCGGGTGGTCGTCTACCCCGTGATGATCGTGGTGATCGGCCTGCTCACGCTGGTCGCCATCCCCGGCATCGGGGTGCGGATCAACGGCAACCAGAACTGGCTGGATTTCGGCTTCTTCCAGTTCCAGCCCTCGGAGTTCGCCAAGCTCGCGCTGGTGCTCTGGGGCGCCGACCTGCTCGCCCGCAAGCAGAAGGCCGGCACCCTCGGTTCGTGGAAGCACCTGCTGGTGCCGCTGGTGCCGGGCGCCCTGCTGCTGCTCGCGCTGATCATGTTCGGCGGCGACATGGGCACCTCGATGATCCTGGTGGCCATGGTGTTCGCGCTGCTCTGGATGGTCGGCGCCCCGCTGCGGCTGTTCGTGGCGACCCTCGGGGTGGCGGTGGTGGTCTGCACCGCCCTGGTGGTCACCGTCCCGCACCGGGCCGAGCGGCTGAGCTGCATAGGCGTCACCAAGATCGACGCCGACGGCCTCTGCTTCCAGGCCCTGCACGGGGTCTTCGCGTTCGCCAACGGCGGAGGCTTCGGAACCGGCCTCGGTGCCGGCGTGGAGAAATGGGGCCAACTGCCCGAGGCGCACACCGACTTCATCTTCGCCGCGACCGGCGAGGAACTCGGTCTGGTGGGGACGCTGTCGGTGCTCGGTCTCTTCGCGGCACTAGGCTACGCGGGTATCCGTGTGGCCATCGGTACGAAGGACCCCTTCGTCAGGTACGCCGCGGGAGCCGCCACCACCTGGATCATGGCGCAGGCCGTGATCAACCTGGGGTCGGCGCTGGGACTGCTGCCCATCGCGGGCGTCCCGCTCCCGCTGTTCTCCTACGGCGGTTCCGCCATGCTGTCGGCCATGTCCGCGATCGGTGTGCTGCTGTGCCTGGCGCGCAGCACCTCGGGCGCGAAGGCGGCCCTGGCCGCCCGGAGCAAGAACTCCCGGATCAGGAGACAACTGGCCCGGGTGCTGCCACGACGACGAACCACAGCGCGCCCGGCCCCGGGGCCGGCACGCAGGGAGCGGTGAATTTCGGTGCATGTCGTACTCGCCGGCGGGGGGACCGCCGGTCACATCGAGCCGGCCATGGCCCTCGCGGATGCCCTCCGCAGGCACGACCCGTCCATCGGGATCACCGCCCTGGGCACCGAGCGCGGACTGGAGACCCGACTGGTGCCCGAGCGCGGCTACCAGCTGGAGCTGATCCCGGCCGTCCCGCTGCCCCGCAAGCCCACCCCGGAGCTGATCACCGTCCCCGGCCGGCTGCGCGGGACCGTCCGGGCCGCCCAGGAGATCATCGAGCGGGTCAACGCGGACGCCGTGGTCGGCTTCGGCGGCTACGTCGCGATGCCCGCCTACCTGGCGGCCAAGCGGGCCGGCGTGCCGATCGTGGTGCACGAGGCGAACGCCCGTCCGGGCCTGGCCAACAAGATCGGCGCCCGCTACAGCGACTTCGTGGCGGTCTCCACGCCGGACAGCAAGCTGCGCGACTCCCGGTACATCGGCATCCCGCTGCGCCGGACCATCGCCACCCTGGACCGCGGCGCCGCCCGTCCGGAGGCCCGCCAGTACTTCGGCCTCGACCAGCGGCTGCCCACCCTGCTCGTCTCCGGCGGCTCCCAGGGCGCGCGCCGACTCAACGAGACGGTCACCGCGATCGCCCCGCGGCTCCAGCAGTACGGCGTGCAGATCCTGCACGCGGTCGGCCCGAAGAACGAGCTGCCGCAGGTCGCGGACGTCCCCGGGATGCCGCCGTACCGCCCGGTTCCGTACCTGGACCGGATGGACCTCGCGTACGCGGCCGCCGACATGATGCTCTGCCGGGCCGGCGCCATGACGGTGGCCGAGCTGGCGGCCGTCGGCCTGCCCGCCGCCTTCGTCCCGCTGCCGATCGGCAACGGCGAGCAGCGGCTGAACGCCCAGCCGATGGTCAAGGCCGGGGGCGGTCTGCTGGTGGACGACGCCGAGCTGACCGCGGACTGGGTGCTCCAGAACGTCCTGCCGGTGCTCACCGACCCGCAGCGGCTGTGGGACATGAGCCGGGCGGCCGCCGAGTTCGGCCGCCGGGACGCCGACGACCTGCTGGTCGGCATGGTCTACGAGGCGATCCAGGCCCACCGCGGCGGCCGCCGCCGTGGCTGACGGCCGGCTCGCCGACCCGCTGGAGCGGGAGCTGGAGGTGGAGGAGTCCGCTCCCCGCCTCCGGCTCTCCCGGCGGGGCATCGTGGTGCTGGGCGCGCTCGGCGCCGCGGTGCTCGGCGTGCTGGCCTGGCTGGTTTTCCTCTCCTCGGTGCTGGACGTGCGCACCGTCGCCGTCCAGGGGACGACCGACGAGAGACTGACGACGGACCAGGTCCGCGAGGCGGTCGGCGGGCTGGGTGACGGCCCGCTGGCGCGCGTGGACCTGGACGTCGTCCGGCACCGGGTGGAGGCCATCCCCCGGGTGGCCAAGGCGGAGGTGTGGCGCGGCTGGCCGCACACCCTTCGGGTGAAGGTGGTGCAGCGCAAGGCGGTGGCCGCCGTCAAGGGGGATGACGGCCAGTTCACCCAGGTCGATGCCGACGGCGTGAGCTTCGCCACCGAGTCGGCGCCGCCGGAGGGCGTGCCGGTGGTGGAACTGCGGCTCAGTCAGCAGGCGAGCGACGTCGACGGGGTGATCGACCGTTCGCAGCTGGTGCAGGGCGCGGTCGCGGTGGCCGCGGGCCTGCCGCCGGAGGTCGCCAAGCGGGCCGGCTCGGTGCTGGTGCACTCGTACGACGACATCGAGTTGCAGCTCAGCGGGGGTGTGACGGTGCGCTGGGGGAGCCCGGAGCAGATCGATCGCAAGGCCCGGGTGCTGGTCCCGCTGATGAACCTGAAGGGTACGAACTTCGACGTGACGGCGCCTGAGGCGCCGGCGGTGTCGGGATGATCCGGTAGGTTCTACGCCTGAGGGAGGGTTGACGCCTCGCAGTGTCGGCCCGACTCTTGGTGGTCACCCCCGGTTTCCTAAGCCGGCCGATGATCACATAGGCTCAAAAGAAAAAGGGAAGCTCGGCGTGTTCGTTGAAACGCGTGCCCGGAGCCACCTAGTGTCCTGTGTCACCAGCCTGTGTTTCCTGGTGACGTGACGGAGGCACAGCACTAACCCTAAAGGTCAAGTTTAGGGTTGGGGTCGGCGGTCGGCATTTCGGACATTCAGTCAGAAACCAGGCTCCCTACCCATCGACATCCGTCGGTACGGCCCCGCTTCGGGTCGGGCCGACCCGGAAATTCGAGGCGAGAGGCCTTCGACGTGGCAGCACCGCAGAACTACCTCGCAGTCATCAAGGTCGTCGGAATCGGCGGCGGTGGTGTCAACGCCATCAACCGGATGATCGAGGTCGGTCTCAAGGGCGTCGAGTTCATCGCGATCAACACCGATGCGCAGGCCCTCCTGATGAGCGACGCCGACGTCAAGCTCGATGTGGGCCGTGAACTCACCCGGGGCCTCGGCGCCGGCGCCAACCCCGAGGTCGGCCGCAAGGCCGCCGAGGACCACCGCGAGGAGATCGAGGAGGTCCTCAAGGGGGCCGACATGGTCTTCGTGACCGCCGGTGAGGGCGGTGGCACGGGCACCGGTGGCGCGCCCGTCGTCGCCAACATCGCGCGCTCGCTGGGCGCGCTGACCATCGGCGTGGTCACCCGTCCGTTCACCTTCGAGGGTCGGCGCCGGGCCAACCAGGCCGAGGACGGCATCGCCTCCCTGCGCGAAGAGGTCGACACCCTCATCGTGATCCCCAACGACCGGCTGCTGTCCATCTCGGACCGCCAGGTCAGCGTCCTCGACGCGTTCCGCTCGGCCGACCAGGTCCTGCTCTCCGGTGTCCAGGGCATCACCGACCTGATCACCACCCCGGGTCTGATCAACCTGGACTTCGCCGACGTCAAGTCCGTCATGTCGGAGGCCGGTTCGGCCCTCATGGGCATCGGCTCGGCCCGCGGTGAGGACCGCGCCAAGGCCGCCGCCGTGATGGCGATCTCCTCGCCGCTGCTGGAGGCCTCGATCGACGGCGCCCGCGGCGTGCTGCTGTCCATCTCGGGCGGCTCCGACCTCGGCCTGTTCGAGATCAACGAGTCGGCCCAGCTGGTCAGCGAGGCGGCCCACCCCGAGGCGAACATCATCTTCGGTGCGGTCATCGACGACGCGCTCGGCGACGAGGTCCGGGTCACCGTCATCGCGGCCGGCTTCGACGGCGGGCAGCCGCCGGCGATCGTCCGCGACCCGGTGGTCAAGTCCACCACCCCGGAGCGCCCGGCCACGCCGCCGGCCGCCCCGGAGCGCCCGGCCAGTCGCCCGTCGTACGGCGGCATCGGCTCGGTGACGTCCCGTTCGGAGAGCGAGACCCCGGCCGCCGCGCCGACCAGGACCGCCGAGGCCCCGGCCACCACGACCGCCGCCGCGGTGCCGCCGCAGGTGCAGCCGGCCCGTCAGCCGTATGTGGAGAGTCCGGCCGAGGAGCTCGACGTCCCGGATTTCCTTAAGTGATCGATCACGCGATCCGCGCCGGTGCTCACTTCGCCTTCACCTCACGGTGGGGCGGGGTGAGCACTTCGCCGTACGGGGAGTTGAACCTCGGCGGCGCGGTGGGGGACGACCCGCAGGCCGTGCGGGAGAACCGGGCGCGCGCGGCCCGGGGGCTGGGGCTCGACCCGGCCGACGTGGTGTGGATGAACCAGGTGCACGGTGCCGAGGTCGCGGTGGTGACGGAGCGCCAGCCGCTCGGGCAGGCCCCGACGGTGGACGCGGTGGTCACCGACCGGCCCCTCGCGCTGGCGGTGCTGACCGCCGACTGCACCCCGGTGCTGCTGGCGGATCCGGTGGCGGGCGTGGTGGGCGCGGCCCACGCCGGCCGACCCGGGCTGGCGGCCGGGGTGGTCCCCGCGGTCGTCCGGGCGATGGTCGAGCTGGGGGCGGAACCCGCGCGGATCGCCGCCGCCACCGGTCCCGCGGTCTGCGGGCGCTGCTACGAGGTGCCGGCCGAACTGCGCGCCGAGGTCGCCGAGGTGGTGCCGGAGGCCTTCGCCGAGACGTCCTGGGGGACTCCGGCCCTGGACGTGGCGGAGGGAGTCGTGGCCCAGCTGGCCGCGGCGGGGGTCAACGAGGTGGTGCGATCACCGGTCTGCACCCTCGAATCCGCCGATCACTTCTCCTATCGTCGCGAGCAGCGCACCGGTCGGCTCGCGAGCTACGTCTGGTTGGGCTCTGATCTCTGATGACGAATGACATCTACGGACCGTTCCCGGGGAGCGCCGAGTTCACGGCGGCGCTGACGGAGGGCCAGCGGGCCCGGTACGAGGAACTCGGGACCAACCTCGACGTGGTCGAGCGCCGGATCGCGGACGCGTGCGCGGCCGCCGGGCGCGCCCGGGACGAGGTCACCCTGATCGTCGTCACCAAGACCTACCCCGCCGAGGACACCGCGCTGCTGGCCGGCCTGGGTGTGACGGATGTCGCGGAGAACCGGGACCAGGACGCCGCGCCCAAAGCAGAGCAGTGCAGAAACCTTCCTCTTGACTGGCACTTCGTCGGACAGCTGCAGACGAACAAGGTCCGCTCGGTCGTCCGGTACGCGAACCACGTGCACTCGGTGGACCGGCTGCGGCTGGTCGAGTCGCTCTCCGCGGCGGTGCTCAAGTCGGAGCGCCCGGAGCTGGGTTGCCTGGTGCAGGTGGCGCTGGACAAGGAGCACGGGGAGGGCGCGCACCGCGCGGGGGTCGCGCCCGAGGACGTCGCGCAACTGGCCGACGCGATCGCCGACACGCCCGGGCTTCGCCTGGACGGTGTGATGACCGTCGCTCCGCTGAACGGCCCGCTGGCAGGGGATCCGGCGCGTGCCTTCGATCGGCTGACGGAAATCGCAACCGCCGTACGGGCGGCCCATCCGACTGCCACCATGGTCTCCGCAGGGATGAGCGGCGACCTTGAGCAGGCGATTGCCGCCGGTGCGACACATGTACGCGTCGGAACGGCGGTACTCGGAGTGAGGTCACCCCTCAGGTAACGTCACCGGGTAGTAGATCAGACAGCAGGACAAAATAGGACAGAATCTAGCAGCTCTTCGGAGCGCTAGCGAACCGTGGATCGCAGCTCCGCGGCCCCCACTCCACGAGTTCTGACCGGCCGTCGGCCTGATGCGCCGTCGTGGAGGGACCGCGGAATCCGCAGGCGGGGTCGTACGGCCCGGGCCGGAGCAGCCGGTCCACCACTAGCGGAGGAGACAGGAGCATGGCCGGCGCAATGCGCAAGATGGCGGTCTACCTCGGCCTCGTGGAGGACGAGACGTACGACGGCCAGGGGTACGACCCCGACGACGACTACGACGCGGACCCCGAACCGATCCGGACGGGCCAGCGGACCGAGGACATCCCCCGGCCGGCTCCGGCCCCGGCGGCCGCCACGCCCGCGCCGGTCTCCTCGATCACCCCGCAGCCGGTGCCCGCGGCGGTGCCGATCCGCCAGGAGACTCCGAGGATGGCCCCCGTGTCGTCCATCACACCCGAACGCCGCCACAACCTGGAGAAGAGCGCACCGGTGATCATGCCCAAGGTCGTGAACGAACGAGAGCCCTACCGCATCACCACACTGCACCCTCGGACCTACAACGAGGCCCGTACCATCGGGGAACAGTTCCGCGGCGGTACCCCCGTGATCATGAATCTGACCGAGATGGACGACACCGACGCGAAGCGCCTCGTAGACTTCGCCGCTGGACTCGTCTTCGGTCTGCACGGCAGTATCGAGCGCGTGACGCAGAAGGTGTTCCTGCTGTCGCCTGCTAACGTCGATGTCACGGCGGAGGACAAGGCTCGGATCGCCGAGGGTGGGTTCTTCAACCAGAGCTGACCCGGCCACGACTTTACGTGTGGATCTGATCAACAGTGGTTGGCGACAGGTGACGAGCGGCAGGCCCGAGGGATCGGGACCGGGGAGAGGGATACGCGATGGACATCGTGTGGGCGGTGCTCTACTACGCCCTGACCGTCTTCCTGGTGTTCCTGCTCGTGCGTTTGGTCATGGACTGGGTCTTCCAGTTCGCGCGTTCGTGGCGGCCGGGCAAGGCCATGGTCCTGGTCCTGGAGGCCACGTACACTGTCACGGATCCGCCGCTCAAGCTTCTTCGGCGGCTGATTCCGCCGTTGCGTTTCGGGGGCGTGGCGCTCGACCTGTCCTTCTTCGTACTGATGATCATTGTGTATGTCCTGATCTCGCTTGTGCACCCCTAGTCGTAGGTGAGCGATGCGACAGGATGCCGGTGTGCCGACGATCACGTTGAGGTGAAGAGATGCCATTGACCCCCGAGGACGTTCGGAACAAGCAGTTCACGACCGTCCGCCTGCGTGAAGGCTATGACGAGGACGAGGTCGATGCCTTCCTCGACGAGGTCGAGGCGGAGCTGACCCGCCTCCTCCGGGAGAACGAGGACCTGCGTGCCAAGCTGGCCGCCGCGACTCGTGCCGCCGCGCAGAACCAGGCGAACCTGCGCAAGGAACCGCAGCAGGACGCCCCCCGCCAGGGTGGCGCCCCGGTGCCCGCCGCCATATCCGGACCGCCGGTCCCCGGACAGCAGGGTCCGGGCGGCCCGCAGCAGATGGGCCCCGGCCCGCAGCAGCTCGGCCCCGGTGGCCCGCAGCAGCTGGGCCCCGGTAACGGTCCGCAGCAGATGGGTCCGGGCGGTCCGCAGCAGCAGATGGGCCCCGGCCCCCAGCAGCAGATGGGCAATCAGCCCCTCGGCCTGCCCGCCGGCGGCCCGCCGCAGCTCCCGGCTGCCGGTGGTCCGCAGCAGCAGATGAACCAGACCATGGGTGGCCAGCAGCAGCTGGTCCAGCCGATGGGCGGTCAGATGCTCCAGCCCATGGGCGGTCCCGGTGGCCCGCAGCAGATGGGCAACCCGATGGGCCAGGGCATGGGCCAGCAGCAGATGCAGCCCATGGGTGGCCCCATGGGTGGCCCGCAGCAGATGGGCGGCCCGATGGGCGCCCCGATGCAGCAGCAGGCCCCCGGTGGCGACAGTGCCGCCCGAGTGCTGGCGCTCGCTCAGCAGACCGCCGACCAGGCGATCTCCGAGGCCCGTTCCGAGGCCAACAAGATCGTCGGCGAGGCGCGCAGCCGGGCCGAGGGCCTGGAGCGCGACGCCCGTGCGAAGGCCGACGCGCTGGAGCGGGACGCGCAGGAGAAGCACCGCGTCGCGATGGGCTCGCTGGAGTCCGCCCGGGCCACGCTGGAGCGCAAGGTCGAGGACCTGCGGGCGTTCGAGCGTGAGTACCGCACGCGACTGAAGTCGTACCTGGAGACCCAGCTGCGTCAGCTGGAGTCGCAGGCCGACGACTCGCTCGCTCCGCCGCGGATCCCCGCCACCGCGTCGCTGCCGCCGGCGGCCTCGTCGATGGCTCCGGCCGGTGCCAGTGCGATGAGCAGTGGCGGGTCGGGCTTCGGTGGCAGCCAGCCGTCGTTCGGGGGCAACTCGCCGTCCTTCGGTGGGAACAGCTCCTTCGGTGGCAGCTCCTCGGCGCCGAGCTTCGGCGGGCAGTCCAACGGTGGCAACAGCGGTGCGCCGCAGATGCAGCCGGCCGGGATGACCCAGCCGATGGCGGCCGTCCGTCCGCAGCCGCCGCAGCCGATGCAGCAGGCTCCGGCGCCGATGCGGGGCTTCCTGATCGACGAGGACGGCGACAACTGAGGTTGTAGCAGGGCCTTTCGAGGGCGTCCCCTCTCTGACTTCCGGGTCGGGGAGGGGGCGCTCTTTTCGTGTTCGGGGGTAGTGCCGGATCGGCGGAGGGCGCGAAGGTGCGGGAGGGGGCGCCCTCTTGGCGTTGTCAGGAGTCGGGGGGCGTGCTGAGGGTGCGACAGAACCGCCGGCCCCTCCTCGCGGAGGGGCCGGCGGTTCTGTCGGGGGGCGGTCAGGCCTTGCGGAGCTGGAAGGCGAGGCCGAGGGATTCGTCGGCGAAGGTCTCGGACTCCCAGTCGGCCGCGCCGGCGGCGAAGTCGGTCGCGAGGACCTCCTCGGCGACCAGGGGGCCGTGCTCGGCGACGGCCTCGGCGGTCTCCTCCGAGGTGGCGCGCCAGCGCAGGACGATGCGGTCGGCGACGTCCAGGCCGGAGTTCTTCCGGGCCTCCTGGATCTGGCGGATGGCGTCGCGGGCGATGCCGAGGCGCTTGAGCTCCGGAGTGATGGCCAGGTCGAGGGCGACGGTGGCGCCGGACTCGTTGGCGACGGCCCAGCCCTCGCGCGGGGTCTCGGTGATGATCACCTCGTCCGGAGAGAGGGTGATCGTCTCGCCGTTCAGCTCGACCGAGGTCTCGCCGCCGGCCCGCAGTTCGGCGGCCAGGCGGGCGGCGTCGGTGGCGGCGACCGCCTTGGCGACGTCCTGCACGCCCTTGCCGAAACGCTTGCCCAGCGCGCGGAAGTTGGCCTTGGCGCTGGTGTCGACCAGCGAGCCCCCGACCTCCGCGAGCGACTCCAGGGTGGAGACGTTGAGCTCCTCGGCGATCTGCGCGCGCAGGTCGGCGGGCAGCTCCTCCCAGCCCTGGGCCGCGACCAGCGCGCGGGACAGCGGCTGACGGGTCTTCACGCCGGACTCGGCGCGGGTCGCGCGACCCAGCTCGACCAGGCGGCGGACCAGCGCCATGTGCCGGGAGAGCTCGGTGTCGATCAGCGACTCGTCGGCCTCCGGCCAGGTGGCCAGGTGCACCGAGGCCGGGGCGTCCGGGGCGACCGGGACGACCAGGTCCTGCCAGACCCGCTCGGTGATGAACGGGGTGAGCGGGGCCATCAGCCGGGTGACCGTCTCCAGCGCCTCGTGCAGGGTGGCGAGCGCGGCGGCGTCGCCCTGCCAGAAGCGGCGGCGGCCGCGGCGGACGTACCAGTTGGACAGGTCGTCGACGAAGCCGGACAGCAGCTTGCCGGCGCGCTGGGTGTCGTACGCCTCGAAGGCCGTGTCGACCTCGCGGACCAGGGTGTTCAGCTCGGAGAGCACCCAGCGGTCCAGCTGCGGGCGGTCGGCCGGGGCCGGGTCGTTCGCCGAGGGGGCCCAGCCGGCGGTGCGGGCGTACAGGGCCTGGAAGGCGACGGTGTTCCAGTAGGTGAGGAGGGTCTTGCGGACCACCTCCTGGATGGTGCCGTGGCCGACCCGGCGGGCCGACCAGGGCGAGCCGCCGGCCGCCATGAACCAGCGGACGGCGTCGGCGCCGTGCTGGTCCATCAGCGGGATCGGCTGGAGGATGTTGCCCAGGTGCTTGGACATCTTGCGGCCGTCCTCGGCCAGGATGTGGCCCAGGCAGACGACGTTCTCGTAGCTGCTCTTGTCGAACACCAGGGTGCCGACCGCCATCAGCGTGTAGAACCAGCCGCGGGTCTGGTCGATCGCCTCGGAGATGAACTGCGCCGGGTAGCGCTTCTCGAACAGCTCCTTGTTCTGGTACGGGTAGCCGTACTGGGCGAAGGGCATCGAGCCCGAGTCGTACCAGGCGTCGATGACCTCGGGCACGCGGGTGGCGGTGCCGCCGCAGTCGCGGCAGGCGAAGGTCACCGCGTCGATGTACGGGCGGTGCGGGTCGAGGCCGCTCTGGTCGGTGCCGGTGAGCTCGGACAGCTCGGCCAGCGAGCCGACGCAGGTGAGGTGGCCCTCCTCGCAGCGCCAGATCGGCAGCGGGGTGCCCCAGTAGCGGTTGCGGCTGAGCGCCCAGTCGATGTTGTTGTTCAGCCAGTCGCCGAAGCGGCCGTGCTTGACCGTCTCCGGGAACCAGTTGGTGGCCTCGTTCTCACGGATCATCGCGTCCTTGACGGCGGTGGTCCGGATGTACCAGGACGGCTGCGCGTAGTAGAGCAGCGCGGTGTGGCAGCGCCAGCAGTGCGGGTAGCTGTGCTCGTACGGCAGGTGACGGAAGAGCAGGCCGCGCTCCTTGAGGTCCGCGACCAGGGCCTCGTCGGCCTTCTTGAAGAACTGGCCGCCGACCAGCGGGACCTCGGGGGCGAAGGTGCCGTCGCCGAGCACCGGGTTGACCACCGGCAGGCCGTACTTGCGGCAGGTCGCGAGGTCGTCCGCGCCGAAGGCGGGGGACTGGTGGACGATGCCGGTGCCGTCCTCGGTGGTGACGTAGTCGGCGTTGAGGACGTAGTGGGCGTTCTCGATCTCGACCAGGTCGAAGGGGCGGCGGTACGCCCAGCGCTCCATCTCGGCGCCGGTGAAGGACTCGCCGGTGGTCTCCCAGCCCTCGCCGAGCGCCTTGGCGACCAGCGGCTCGGCGACGACGAGCTTCTCGTTGCCGTCGGTGGCCACCACGTAGGTGACCTCCGGGTGGACGGCGGCGGCGGTGTTGGAGACCAGGGTCCACGGGGTGGTGGTCCAGACCAGCAGGGCGGCCTGGCCGGCCAGCGGGCCGCTGGTCAGCGGGAAGCGGACGAAGACCGAGGGGTCGACCACGGTCTCGTAGCCCTGGGCCAGCTCGTGGTCCGACAGGCCGGTGCCGCAGCGCGGGCACCAGGGGGCGACCCGGTGGTCCTGGACCAGCAGGCCCTTGTCGAAGATCTGCTGGAGCGACCACCAGACGGACTGGACGTAGGACGGGTCCATCGTCCGGTAGGCCTCGTCCAGGTCGACCCAGTAGCCCATCCGGGTGGTGAGCTCGGTGAAGGCGTCGGTGTGGCGGGTCACCGACTCGCGGCACTTGGCGTTGAACTCGGCGATGCCGTACGCCTCGATGTCCTGCTTGCCGGAGAAGCCGAGCTCCTTCTCGACGGCGAGCTCGACCGGCAGGCCGTGGCAGTCCCAGCCGGCCTTGCGGGCGACGTGGTAGCCCTTCATGGTCCGGAAGCGCGGGAAGACGTCCTTGAAGACGCGGGCCTCGATGTGGTGGGCGCCGGGCATGCCGTTGGCGGTGGGCGGGCCCTCGTAGAAGACCCACTCGGGGCGGCCCTCGGACTGCTCCAGGCTGCGCTGGAAGATCTTGTTGTCCTGCCAGAAGGACAGGATCTGGTGCTCCAGGGCAGGCAGATCCACCTGCGCGGGAACGGGGTTGTAGGAGCTGCTCATCGCGGGCGTCTACCTCCGGCGGATGCTGGGACTGGATCCTCCGGAGGGACGAGACGGCCTGGCCGCCCCGCGGTACCACCCTCCTTGGCCGCGGTGCTGCGTTCGCGGCCCTCTTGTTTGGGCTTGCTGCCGGGTCTAGTGGGCCGCCGCACTCGGGATGCGGTGGCCGTTCTTCCGGCGGCTCCGGGGTGATCTTCCCGTCGTGCACACCCCCGGGCTCACACCGTCCCCGGGTCGCTGGTGGCTGCGTACGTCGGTACTCGTCCCATCTGCGCCTTGCAGGCCCAGTGTATCGACCTCCGCAAATCGATTTGGCCACGTGGACTCGGACGGGCTGGTTCAGGGCGGTTCGGGCGGTGGTTAGGAGGGGGCGATCTGGGCACAAATCCCTGAGCACATGGGGCGTGACGGTTGGGGCGGCTGCCTGGGTGGGAACGTATTGGGGCGTCGGTATGTCATGTTGTGACCGGTTTTGATCGGGATTATCGTTCCGGCACTGGAGGCCGCCGGGAACCGGCGGCTCGATTCGTTCGTAGATGGGGTCGAAAGCCATGGCTGAGCAGGCAACCGGCGCGCGCACCGCCACCAAGCGGGCACGCAAGGCCGTGGCGGTCGATCCAGGGGAGGGGACCGTGACCACTACCGCACCGAAGACCAGCATCGACACCGTCACCGCACCGCGCGGCGCCGAGTCCGTGGACCCGGCCACGCTGCCGGTCCGGCCTGGCGAGGAGGCGTGGACCGCCGAGGAGGTCCACGAGCTGCACGACGAGCTGATCGGCGAACTGGAGCGGCTCCGCAACGAGATCGACGCGGCCGAGGCCGCCATCTCCGGCCTGATGCGGGACTCCAACGACGGAGCCGGCGACGACCAGGTGGACGCCGGCACGAAGAACATCTCGCGGGAGAGCGAGCTGGCGCTGGCCAACAACGCGCGGGACAGCCTGGCCCAGACCGAACGCGCGCTGGAGCGGCTGGAAGGCGTCGGTTTCGGCACCTGCGAGTCCTGCGGACAGGCCATCGGCAAGGCCCGGATGCAGGCCTTCCCGAGGGCGACGCTCTGCGTGCAGTGCAAGGCCAAGCAGGAGCGCCGCTGAACCGGGTGACCGGAGCGACGTGGGGGGTCGGGCTTGCCGTACGCTCGACCCCGTAACGTCGCGTCGGCAGCGGAGCGGATCATCAGTACGCAAGGTTCCCCCCAGACCCGGGACAACGCCGTCCCGTCCCCCGCCGATGCCGTGGAGGTGCCCGTGACCGAGCCGGCCGAGTCGGTCGAGACAGCCGCGCCGGCCGGGGCGACGGCCGTGAACGGCGCGGCGGCCGAGGAGCGCAAGGGACCGCGCCGGGTCGGCGTACTGCTGGTCATCGCGGTGCTCGCCTTCCTGATCGACCTCGCCAGCAAGCTGCTGGTGGTCGCCCGGCTGGAGAACCACGCGGCGATCAAGGTGATCGGGGACGTGGTCACCCTCCAGGTGATCCGCAACTCGGGCGCGGCCTTCGGAATGGGGCAGGCCCTGACCGTCGTCTTCACGATGATCGCCTCGGCCGTCATCGTGGTGATCTGGCGGATCGCCCGCCGGCTGTACAGCCTGCCCTGGGCGATCGCGCTCGGGCTGCTGCTCGGCGGGGCGCTCGGCAACCTCACCGACCGGCTGTTCCGCTCGCCGGGCGTCTTCCGCGGGCACGTGGTGGACTTCATCTCCGTCCAGCACTTCGCCGTCTTCAACCTCGCGGACTCGGCGATCGTCTGCGGCGGGATCCTGGTGGTCCTGCTCTCCTTCCGGGGCAGCAACCCGGACGGGACCGTCCACCAGCAGCCCGAGAAGTAGGCCCCCGGGCCCTGGGCGGCGGGGGAGGGCCGCGTTTCCGGCATACTCGTACGGGTGAGTACCGCAGCGCAGATCCGCAACCTCCCCGTTCCCGACGGCCTGGAGGGCGAGCGCCTCGACGCCGCCCTGGCCCGGATGTTCGGCTTCTCCCGGACCAAGGCCGCCGAGCTGGCCGCCGACGGCAAGGTGACGCTCGACGGCGCCGTGGCCGGCAAGTCGGACCGGGTGACCGCCGGTTCCTGGCTGGAGGTCGAGATCCCGGCCCCCGCCGCCCCGGTGCGGATCGTCGCCGAGCCGGTCGAGGGCATGCGGATCGTCCACGAGGACGAGGACATCGTGCTGGTCGACAAGCCGATCGGCGTCGCCGCGCACCCCAGCCCGGGTTGGACCGGCCCCACCGTGATCGGCGGACTGGCCGCGGCCGGGTACCGGATCTCCACCTCGGGCGCCGCCGAGCGCCAGGGCATCGTGCACCGGCTGGATGTCGGCACCTCGGGGCTGATGGTGGTCGCCAAGTCCGAGCGCGCGTACACCGACCTCAAGCGGCAGTTCCACGACCGGATCACCGAGAAGCGCTACCACACGCTGGTGCAGGGCCACCCGGACCCGCTGAGCGGGACGGTGGACGCGCCGATCGGGCGGCACCCCAGCTCGGACTGGAAGTGGGCCGTCACCCGGGACGGCAAGCCGTCCGTCACCCACTACGACCTGATCGAGGCGTACCGGGCCGCGTCGCTGATGGCGATCAAGCTGGAGACCGGGCGCACCCACCAGATCCGCGTCCACATGTCCGCGCTGCGCCACCCCTGCGTCGGCGACCTCACGTACGGCGCCGACCCGACGCTGGCCAAGCGGCTGGGGCTGACCCGGCAGTGGCTGCACGCGGTGTCGCTCGGCTTCGAGCACCCGGCGGACGGACAGTGGGTCGAGTTCTCCAGCGAGTATCCGGCGGACCTGAAGAAGGCGCTGGACATCATCGCCGCGGAGAGCTGAGGTGTCGGCCGCCACGATCCGGGTCATCGCCAGTGAGGCGGACCTGGAGCTGGCACGGGCCGTCCGGCACGAGGTGTTCGTCGTCGAGCAGAACGTGCCGGAGGAGCTGGAGTACGACGAGTACGACGCGACCTCGGCGCACCTGCTGGCCGTCGGGGCCGACGGGGTCGGGCTGGGGACCGGGCGGCTGATCTTCGGGTCGCAGGCACGGGAGCTGACCGGCGGGATCGAGGGGCGGGTGCTGCTCGGGCGGCTCGCGGTCGTCGCGGCGGCCCGGGGCACGGGGCTCGGCGTGGAACTCGTCCGGGCGATCGAGGCCCTGGCGGTCGAGCGCGGGGGCGTGGAGGTCGAACTGCACGCCCAGGTGCAGGCGCTCGGGTTCTACGAGCGGCTCGGGTACGTGGCCGAGGGACCGGTGTACGACGACGCGGGGATACCGCATCGGACGATGACGCGGGTGTTGTAGCGGGTCGTCCCGCACAAGGCCCCCGCGCCCCTTTCGGGGCGCGGGGGCCTTGTGCTTCCGGGTGGCTTTATCGGACGCCTACTCGGACGGCGGATACGATCAGCGCCCATGGAGTTCGGTGGGGCATGGCGTCGCTGGCGCGCCCGTGGCACGACGGTCAGACACAGGGTGCTGGCGGGGGCGGTGGCCCTGGTGGCGGTGGCCGCCGCGGGTACCGCGACGGTGGCGTCCGGCAGCGAGCAGAAGGTCCACCAGGAGGACCGATTCCTCAGCACGCCGGAGACGCCCGGCAGCGACCGGCAGGTCCAGCTGGACACCTCGTTCTTCACCACCCCCGGCGGCGGACCGCGCCCGGCGGTGCTGCTGGCGCACGGCTTCGGCGGCTCCAAGGAGGGCGAGCGCACCCGGGCCGAGCAGCTGGCCCGGCAGGGGTACGCGGTGCTGACCTGGTCGGCGCGCGGCTTCGGGCACTCGGGCGGCAAGATCGGGCTGAACGCGCCGGACCGCGAGGTCGAGGACGTCAAGCACCTGGTGGACTGGCTGGCCCAGCGCCCCGAGGTGCAGCTGGACGCGCCCGGCGACCCGAAGGTCGGCATCACCGGCGCCTCGTACGGCGGGGCGGTCTCGCTGCTCGCCTCCGCGTACGACCCCCGGATCGACGCGGTGGCCACCCAGATCACCTGGTGGAACCTGGCCGACGCGCTGTTCCCGCAGGGCGTGCAGGGCTCGGGCGCGGCCGACGGCGTGTTCAAGAAGCTGTGGGCCGGGATCTTCTTCACCACCGGCTCGGCCGGCGACCTCGGCCCCTCGGGCGAGGCACCACGGGAGAGCGGCGCCACCAAGCCGGAGGCGGACGGGCCGGTCGGCTGCGGGCGGTTCCTGGAGTCGCTCTGTCAGATGTACGACCGGGTCGCCACCGCCGGGCACGCCGACCCGGAGGCCGTCGCGCTGCTGGACCGCTCCAGCCCGTCCTCGGTGGCGGCGAAGCTCAAGGCGCCCACGCTGGTGGTGCAGGGGCAGCAGGACTCGCTGTTCCCGCTGGACCAGGGGGACAGGATCGCCCAGGCGGTGGCCGCCAACGGCGCGCCGGTCGCGGTGGACTGGTTCGCGGGCGGGCACGACGGCGGGACGGACACCAGCGCGCGGGTGGACGACCGGGTCACGGCCTGGTTCGATCACCACCTCAAGGGCGAGCGGAACAGCACCGGGCCCGCGTTCCGGGTCACCCGCACCGGCGGGGTGGACTCGACCGGCTTCCAGGCCGTGCTGCGCGGCGCCACCGCCGACCGGTATCCCGGGCTGGGCGGGACGGGCACGCGGACCGTCGAGCTGGCGGGCGGCGAGAAGACGATCGCCAACCCGCCCGGTGGCGCGCCGCCCGGGATCTCGACGCTGCCGGGCATCGGCGCGCTCAGCCAGGCGGCCTCGCTGGGCGCCGGGCTGTCGCTGGACTTCCCCGGGCAGCACGCCGCCTTCGACTCGGCGCCGCTGGACTCGCCGCTGCACCTGACCGGGCAGCCGACCGTCCCGGTGCGGGTCCAGGCCGACCGGCCGGACGCGGTGCTGTTCGCCAAGCTGTACGACGTCGGGCCGGACGGCAAGGCGGTGCTGCCCCAGCAGCTGGTGGCCCCGCTGCGGGTCACCGGTGCCGACGCCGGGCAGACCGTCACCGTCGCGCTGCCCGCCGTGGACCACACCTTCCCGGCCGGGCACCGGATGCGGCTGGTGCTGGCCGGCACCGACCTGGCGTACGCCTCGCCGGTCGAGCCGGCCACCTACCGGGTCGCGCCGGCCGGGGCGCTCACCGTGCCGACCGTCGAGCAGCTGGTCACCGAGGCGGCGCCGCTGCCCTCGCGGACCTGGGTGCTGCCGCTGGTCGCCGTGGCGGTGGCCGCCGCCCTGCTGCTGGTGCCCCGGCTGCGCCGCCGCCGGGCGGCCGCCGGGCCCGCGTTCGAGCCGGAGCTGGCTGATGTGCCGCTGCTGATCAGCGGCCTGAGCAAGCGCTACAAGGGCTCCCAGGACCGTTACGCCGTACGGGAGTTGGGCTTCCGGGTGGAGCGGGGGCAGGTGCTCGGACTGCTCGGGCCGAACGGCGCGGGCAAGACCACCACGCTGCGGATGCTGATGGGCCTGATCCGCCCGGACGCCGGGGAGATCCGGATCTTCGGGCATCTGGTGCGGCCCGGCGCGCCGGTGCTGTCCCGGGTCGGGGCGTTCGTGGAGGGCGCGGGCTTCCTGCCGCACCTCACCGGGCGGGCCAACCTGCGGCTGTACTGGCAGGCGACGGGCCGCCCGGAGGCCGACGCGCGCTTCGACGAGGCGCTGGCCATCGCCGGGCTCGGCGAGGCGCTGGACCGCGCGGTGCGGACGTACTCGCAGGGCATGCGGCAGCGGCTGGCGATCGCGCAGGCGATGCTCGGGATGCCGGACCTGCTGATCCTCGACGAGCCGACCAACGGGCTGGACCCGCCGCAGATCCGGGAGATGCGTGAGGTGATGATCCGGTACGCGGCCGGCGGGCGGACCGTGATCGTCTCCAGCCACCTGCTGTCCGAGGTCGAGCAGAGCTGTACGGACCTGGTGGTGATGGACCGCGGGCGGCTGGTCACGGCCGGCCCGGTCGGGGACATCGTGGGCGCGGGCGAGCTGCTGATGATCGGCATCGCCGGCCCGTACGACCCGGCGCCGGCGGTCGAGAAGGTGACCGCGCTGGCCGGGGTCGCCTCGGCCGAGGCCGTCGAAGGCGGACTGCTGGTGCGCCTGGACGGGATGACGGCCGGCGAGCTGCTGGTCGAGCTGGTGCGGCTGGAGGTGCCGGTGGAGAGCGCCGGACCGCAGCGGCGGCTGGAGGACGCGTTCCTGTCGTTGATCGGAGGTGGAGCGTGAGCGCTGTTTCGACGGACCACGCGGAGGGGTACCGGGCAAGCCGGACGCTGCCGCTGCGGGTGGAGGCGATGCGCCAACTGCGCCGGCGCCGCACACTGTTGATCGGTCTGGTGCTGGCCGCCATGCCGTTCGTCATCCTGGCCGCGTTCCAGATCGGCGGCACCCCGGGCCGGCCGAACCGGACCACCTTCATCGAGCTGGCCACCGCCTCGGGGGCCAACTTCGCGGTCACCATGCTGTTCGTCGGCACCGGATTCATGCTGGTCATCCCGGTCGCGCTGTTCTGCGGGGACACCGTCGCCTCCGAGGCCAGCTGGTCCTCGCTGCGCTACCTGCTGGCCGCGCCGGTGCCCCGGGCCCGGCTGCTGGCCCGCAAGTTCGCCGTCGGGCTGGCGTTCTCGGCGGTGGCCGTGGTGATGCTGCCCGCCATCGGACTGGTCGTCGGCACCGCCGCGTACGGCTGGGGGGACCTCAAGCTGCCCGCCGGGGCCGGCCTGCCGGCGGCGGAGGCGCTGCCCCGGATCGCCATCGCGGTGGCCTTCGTGTTCCTCAGCGAGATCGTGATCGCCGCTCTGGCGTTCTGGCTCTCCACGGCGACGGACGCACCGCTGGGCGCGGTGGGCGGCGCGGTGTTCGCCTCGATCATCACCGGGGTGCTGGACGCCGTCACCGCGCTGGGCGACCTGCGGGAGTGGCTGCCCGCGCACTGGCAGTACTCGTGGGCGGACGCCCTCCAGCCGCAGCTGGAGTGGGGCGGCATGGTGCAGGGCGTCTCGCTGTCGCTCTCGTACGCGGTGGTGCTGCTGGCGCTGGCGTTCCGGGGCTTCGCGCGCAAGGACGTGGTGTCGTAGGGCCCGGTCGGGGATGCGGGATCATGGGTGGGTAGCCGACATCGCCTGAGAAGGACCCGAACCGTGGCCCAGATCGTCCTCTTCCACTCCGCCTACGGGCTGCGGCCCGCCGTGCACGCCGCCGCCGACCGGCTGCGCGCCGCCGGGCACACCGTGCACACGCCGGACCTGTTCGACGGGCGGACCTTCGACTCCGTCGAGGAGGCGCAGGAGTTCCAGGAGGAGCTCGGCGGCCGGGACGAGCTGCTGCGGCGCGCGGTGACGGCGGCCGCGCCGGTGTCCGAGGGCGGGCTGGTGTACGCCGGTTTCTCGCTCGGCGGCGCGGTGGCGCAGAACCTGGCGCTGGCCGACGAGAAGGCGCGCGGGCTGCTGCTCCTGCACGGCACCTCGGACCTGCGGGAGGACGCGGCCACCGAGATCCCCGTACAGCTGCACATCGCGGAGCCGGACCCGTTCGAGCCGGAGGACTGGCTGAACGCCTGGTACCTGCGGATGCGGCGGGCCGGGGCGGAGGTGGAGGTGCACCGCTACCGGGGCGCCGGTCACCTGTTCACCGACCCGGAGCTGCCGGACTACGACGAGGAGGCGGCCGAGCGGGCCTGGGCGGCTTCGCTGGACTTCCTCGCGGAGCTGGACGACTGACGTTCCCGGAGGCTGCGCGGGAAGTCGGACGGGCCGACTTCCCGCGCAGGGGCGCGTGTCACATCGGCTGGGGCTTGATCATGGCGAAGATGCCGCCCTGGGGGTCGGCGACCACCGTCATCCGGCCGGCGACCATGTCGAAGGGCGGGACGAAGACATTGCCGCCGGCCTTGACCAGGGCGTCCGTGGTGGAGTCGACGTCGTCCACCGAGAAGTACGTCAGCCAGTGCGCCGGGGTGCCGGGCGGGTCGTTGGCGAGCAGGGTGGCGCCACCGACCGGGCGGCCGCCGACCTTCAGCTCCCAGTAGGCGTCCGCGCCCTCCATCGCCGAGAACTCGATGCCGAACGCCTCGCCGTAGAAGCCGGTGGCGGCCGGGATGTCGCTGGTGTGCAGCTCGTTCCAGGTCAGCGCGCCGGGCTCGTTGACGACCTGGGCGCCGGAGAAGTCGACGGGCTGCCAGACGCCGAACACCGCGCCCTGGGGGTCGGCGGCGATCAGCATCCGGCCGAGGTTGCCGACGTCCATGACCGGCGCGATCAGGGTGCCGCCGGCGGCGACGATCGCGTCCTGGGTGGCCTGGGCGTCGGTGGTGGCCAGGTAGCTGGTCCAGACGGTCGGTGCCTGGGGATCCATGGTCGGGCCGATGCCGGCCACGGCCTTGCCGTTGAGCTCGCAGACGGCGTACCCGCCGAACTCGTCCGGTCCGGGTTCGCCCTGCCAGCCCAGCAGGTCGCGGTAGAAGTCCAGTGCGGCCAGGTGGTTCTTGGCCATCAGGCCGACCCAGCACGGGGTGCCGGTCGCGTACGGGGAGGTGACCTCGGGCATTTCATCTCTTTCCGGTGGGATTCGGGCATCTGGTGGTCACGATTTCCCCGCTCGGTGTCATCCGCCACTCGACACGCCACCACGGTCGGTGGGCGCGGTCGGGTCGTCGTCGGTGGCGGGCAGCGGCCGGGAGCCGGTGAGCCAGGCCCGGAGGGCGTTCTTGCGGACCTTGCCGAGCTCGTTGCGGGGCAAGCGCGGCACGGTCTCGACGCGGGTGGGCCAGTACCAGTCGGTCATGCCGCGTTCGTCCAGCCAGGTGTGCAGTTCGGCCAGGTCAGGGGCGGTGCGGCCGGGTCCGGGGACGATGACGGCGCAGGGCAGGTCGCCGTTCTCGGCGGGATAGCCGACCAGGGCGACGTCGGCGATCGCCGGGTGCGCGCGCAACTCCGCCTCCACGTCCAGGACGGGGATCATCAGCTGGGTGGTGCCGGAGATCCGGTCGGAGGCCCGGCCCGCGTAGGCCAAGCCCCCTTCGCCGTCCGGGCGCACCAGGTCGCCGGTGGCGTACCAGCCGTCGGTGTCGGCGGCGCGCCAGCGGAGGCGGCCGGTGTCGCGGTCGAAGGTGCCCAGACAGGTGGACGGGCCGCGGACGTCGAGCGGGGAGGGCTGGTCCGGTTCGGCGGTGGGCGCCGTCCGCAGTTCGACCCCGGGCATCGGGCGGCCGATGCTGCGGGTGGCCCGTTCGGGTGGGTCGGCGGGGCCGGTGGCGGTGATCCCGGCGGCTTCCGTGGAACCCAGCGAGTTGACGACGTGCCCGCTCAGGGTGCGGCACAGCAGGTCGACCAGTTCGGGTGAGGGGCTCGCGGCCATCACGGCCACCGCCTCCCAGACGGGCAGGTCCCGGGGGCGGCGGCGCTGCTCGGCGGCGAGGGACTCCAGCATGGCGGGCGGGGCGAACAGGGCGCCGGTGCGGTGGGCGCTGATCAGGTCGAGCCAGCGACCGGCGTCCCACTCGTCGCAGTACAGGGCACTGGTGCGGTGGACGAGCGGGCGCAGGATGCCGTTGCGCAGGCCGACGCTGTGGCTGAGCGGGGTGAGCACCGGGAAGGGCCGGTCGTACGGCGGGGACACGACCGGCAGCGGGCGGCGGACCGCGGCGTACAGGGTGTTCAGGCTGTGCACGACGGCGGTGGCGCTGCCCGTGGTGCCGGAGGTGAACAGCACGGTGGCGGCCTCGTCGGGGCCGAGGGCGATGTCCGGTGGCACGGACCGGGTGGCGGCGCGGTCGAAGACGGGGTCGCCGATGGCCGCGTGGTGGCGCAGGGCCGGCAGGTCGTCGGTGAGCCGGGCGAGGGCTGCGTCGTGCTCCGGGTCGGCGGCGCGGTCCGTCGTGACCAGCAGGACGGCGCCGGTCGAGGCCAGCATCCGGCCCACCTCACGGCGGCCGAAGCGCAGGGAGACCGGCATGATCACGGCGCCGACCCGCCAGCAGGCGAGGGCGAGCGCGGCCGTCTCCCACCAGTCGGGCAGCTGGAAGGCCACCATCTCGCCGGGCCGGACGCCCAGCTCGTACAGGGCGGCGGCGAACCGCTCCACCCGGGCGGCGAGGTCGGCGAAGGTGAGGGTGGTCGTCCGGTCCCCGACCGCCCGGTGGTTGATCATCATGGGCCGGTCGGGCAGCCGCTCGGCGGCGTCGCGCAGATCGTCCAGGAAGGTCTCGTCGCGCCACCAGCCCTGCTCGCGGTAGCGGGCGGCGGTGGCGGGCAGGGGACGCAGGGCGTCGAACAGTTCCGGCATGGGATCCGCTCCCTCGGGTGGGGCTCGCCGGGCCATGCCAGCACTCTGGCACGGTTGGGCGGGCCGCGCCCCCGCGAGGGATGGGGTGAGCGAGGGGGCGGTGTCGAAGGTGGGGGTCCTGGGCAACCGCCGGGGTGGTGCGGTTCGTTCGAGGAGGAGCGCATGGACAGGCCGATCAGCCCGGTGTGGGGCGCGGACCGGTTGGACCTCGACTCCTATCTGGCCCGGATCGGGTACCAGGGGGAGCGCGAGCCGACGCTCACCGTGCTGCGCGCGCTGCACGCCGCCCACATCGCCGCGTTCGCCTTCGAGGACCTGGAGGTCGTCCTGGGGCGGACCGTCCGGCTCGACCTGGAGTCCGTGCAGGCGAAGATGGTCAAGGGGCGGCGCGGGGGCACCTGCTGCGAGCAGACCCTGCTCTACGCCGCAGCCCTTGAGGCGATCGGCTTCACCTTCACCGCGACGGCGTCCCGCGTCCGCCTGGGTGAGGAGCGGATCCGTCCGGCGACCCACTACTCGCTGCGGGTGGAACTCGGGGGCGAGGAGTGGTTCACCGACGTCGGCTTCGGGGCGGAGGGCCTCCTGGAGCCGCTGCGGCTGCTCGACGGCGAGATCGTCCGGCAGTCCGGTTGGACGTACGGGCTGCTCCGGGAGGCGGGCCCGACCCCGGGCACGGCCGGGCCGCTGGTGCTGCGGCTGCGCAAGCGCGACGGCTGGTTCGACCTCTACGCGATCGGGACGGATCCGCGCTTCCCGGTCGACTTCACCGTGACCAGCCACTTCACGGCCACCCACCCCCGCTCGCCGTTCCACGACCGGCTGCTGGTGGGGAAGCCGGCGGCCGACCAGCGGCTCGTGCTGCGCGACAGGGAACTCGTGCGGCTGCTGCCGGACGGTACGGAGGAGCGGCGTCCGGTGTCGGCGGGGGAGCTGCCCGGGTTGCTGCGGGAGGAGTTCGGGGTGGAGCTGGACGCCGAGGACAGTGCCGCGCTCGTCGAGCGCTACGGGGAGGGGCGGGGGTAGGCGAAGTGCGCAGGAAGTCGGCTGGGCCGACTTTTCGTGCGGGCCCATCGGCGGGCTACCGGCAGGACTACATGACAGCCCCAACGCGCCGTGGTGGCGCGGCAGTTCCCGTGGCGGCAGCGGAGGGAGGCATGCCGGGGAGTACCTCAAGATCATCCGACGGCCTGAGTCGGCCTACCACCGGCGGGCCAGGCGGCGGTACCACCAGAACTCCGTACGCCAGCTGCGCCGGTGCGTGAACGGGTCCGGCAGGGTGCGGCGCAGGAGGGCCGCGTCCAACGGGCGTAGCACCCGGACGAGTTCGGCGCGGGCCCGGGGCGGCAGGATGGGCAGGATCTCCTCCAGCACGTCGCGCGCGTGCCGGACATCGTCGAAGGAGCAGCCCGAGCAGGAGCATTCGGCCTCCTGCGGGTACAACGGGCGGCGGCCCGGCGGGTGGAGGAACTCGCGGTAGCGCCGGAGGGCCCGGTCGGTGTCGCCCGGGTGGATGAGGTAGCCGGGGTTCAGGCGTTCGGTACGGAGCACGGCCAGGGCGGCCCGGGCGGAGAGCCCGTGGATGCGGGCGGGCGGGGTCGGCCCCCAGACGCGTGGAGTCGGGTGTTCGGCGCGCACTGCGCCGGGGCGCTTACGCGGCATCGGCCTTTCGGCAGGTGGTCATGGTTGCCATCATGCCGGATGGCTCCGTACGTCCGCAGGCGGATTTACGGTGCCAGGGCCGCCGACACCCGGGCGAGGCGGTCCGTCGGCGCTTTCGTCACGGGCCCGTCATGCCGTTGGCCGGTGACGGTGGGACGGGAATGCGCGGGAAGTCGGATGGGTCGACTTCCCGCGTACGGGATGGGGTTGTGGTGGCGGCCCGCACCGTGGGGTGCGGGCCGCGACTCGTCAGTACGAGGTGCTGGTGTTGCACCGGCCGGTGGCGCCGTTGCACACGACGACGTACGAGGTGATTCCGGAGTCCTGGAGCTGGGCGGTCACGTTCTCCACGCCGCGGGTGAAGGAGCTCGCGTCGGAGGAGTGGCCGTTCGACTGGTGGAGGGTGATGTAACAGGGGTCGCCCGTGGTGGAGGTGATGAAGCCCTGCACGTAGTCGTGCCCGTTGATGCGGTTGACGTCCATGCGTCCGGCGCAGCCCGGGACGTTGGCGTAGTAGGAGGTCGTGGCCGAAGCCATCCCCGCGCCGAGGCCCAGGCCGACCGTGGCGATGGCGGTGACGGCGCCGAGGCGGGCAATGGTGCGTTTGCCAATCATCTGTGTCTCCAAGGGAGTTGGTGGATTCTGGGCCCGGCATACGGTGCCACCGGGGCCAGTCGGAGACAAGAGGGCCTCAGTGAGGAGACTCAAGTTCCACGAGGGGCGGGGCGGCACAGGGAGTCGGGCGGGCCGACTTTCCGGGCGCGCCGGGGATTCCGGCACGATGGACCCCATGCACTCCGACCGCTACGCGCCGACGACCACCCTCCCCGGCCTGCTTCAGCGCGGCCGAGGTCAAGGCGCGCTGATCGCCGCCGAGGATCCTTCCTCCGTCGCCGATCTGGTCCACGGCTGCATCCGCTGGGACTGGCGCTGGGACCGGCGACTCGACTCCCGGCACGTCTACCTCGCCCGCTTGATCCGAGACCTGGGTCTCCCGTTCGCCGTCCCCGTGGGCGAGATGCGGGCCCGGGAGGTCGAACCGGCGACGCCCGAGCCGACCCCCGGGCAGGACATGCCGACCCTGATCGCCGCACTCGAAGAGCACTGGGTGACCCAGACCTGGCGCGGCCCCGCCGCCCTGGCCCGCGCCCTCGCCCGCTTCGGCCCCGAGGCCGCCGAGGCCGCCGGCGCCGCCCCCGCCGTCTCCTTGCTGCGCCGGTTCTGGCTCGCCACCCCGCACTCGTACGAGCGCCCCGCCTACCTGGAGGCCCTGGCGGCGATGGGCGCCCCCGGCCTGCCCGAGGTGTACGTCGAGTCGCTCTGGGACTGCGAACCACGGGCCCGCCTGCTCGCCGTCGAGCACGCCCCCGACCGCCCCGGCGTACGGGACCGCCTCGGCTACCTCCGGGACGATCCGATCGAGGAGCCGGACGTCCGCGAGGCCGCCGCGACGCGACTCGCCGCACTGGCCTGGGCACCGCCGGCCGCCGCGAAGGAACCCGTTCGAAGGGGGCTAGAGTAGACGGGTGAGCGTGTGAGTGATGGTCCGGACCCCGAGAGGTGCTCCGGGCCACATCCATTTCCAGGGCATCCCCTGTGACCTGCACGGATGCACGTTCGCCGGCCCACCAGACCAGCACCAGAGCCTCCGGAGGCCCCGCCTTGAGCGACCAGCCGTTCGCGCATCTGCACGTCCACACCGAGTACTCGATGCTGGACGGTGCCGCCCGGCTGAAGCAGATGTTCAAGGAGGTCGAGCGGCTCGGCCAGACCCACGTTGCCATGACCGACCACGGCAACATGTACGGCGCCGCCGAGTTCCACAAGCAGGCCACCGCCGCGGGCATCACCCCGGTCATCGGCATCGAGGCGTACGTCGCCCCGGAGTCCCGCTCGAACACCAAGCGCATCCTGTGGGGCCAGCCGCACCAGAAGCGGGACGACGTCTCCGCGTCCGGTGCGTACACCCACAAGACCATCTGGGCCCGCAACAAGGAGGGCCTGCACAACCTCTTCAAGCTGACCTCGCGCTCCTACGCCGAGGGCTGGCTGGTGAAGTGGCCCCGGATGGACAAGGAGCTGATCTCCGAGCTGTCCGGCGGCCTGATGGCCACCACCGGCTGCCCCTCCGGCGAGGTGCAGACCCGCCTGCGCCTCGGCCAGTTCGACGAGGCGCTGAAGTCCGCCGCCGACTACCAGGACATCTTCGGCAAGGAGAACTACTTCCTGGAGCTGATGGACCACGGTCTCGACATCGAGAAGCGGGTCCGCGACGGGCTGCTGGAGATCAGCAAGAAGCTGGGCATCCCCCCGGTCGTCACCAACGACTCGCACTACACCACCGAGGCCGACGCCGGCGCGCACGACCTGCTGCTCTGCGTCCAGACCGGCAAGAACCTCTCGGACCCGGACCGCTTCCGCTTCGACGGCACCGGCTACTACATCAAGTCCGCCGCCGAGATGTACGCCCTGGACTCCTCGGACGCCTGGCAGGAGGGCTGCCGCAACAGCCAGCTCCTCGTCGCCTCCCGGGTCGACACCGAGGGCATGTTCAAGTTCAAGAACCTGATGCCCCGCTTCCCCATCCCGGAGGGCTTCGAGTCCGAGGCGGACTTCTTCAAGTCCAAGGTCTGGGAGGGCATGGACTGGCGCTTCCCGGGCGGGTACGACGAGGAGCACAAGAAGCTCGCCGAGTACGAGATGGACACCATCATCCAGATGGGGTTCCCGGCGTACTTCCTCGTGGTCGCCGACTTCATCATGTGGGCGAAGAGCCAGGGCATCGCGGTGGGCCCCGGCCGTGGTTCGGCGGCCGGTTCGCTGGTCGCGTACGCGATGGGCATCACGGACCTCGACCCCATTCCGCACGGCCTGATCTTCGAGCGCTTCCTCAACCCCGAGCGCATCTCGATGCCCGATGTCGACATCGACTTCGACGAGCGTCGGCGCGGTGACGTGATCCGCTACGTGACGGAGAAGTGGGGCTCCGACAAGGTCGCCATGATCGTCACGTACGGCACCATCAAGGCGAAGGCCGCCATCAAGGACTCCTCGCGAGTCCTCGGCTACCCGTACGCGATGGGTGACCGGATCACCAAGGCGATGCCGCCGGACGTCATGGGCAAGGGCATCCCGCTGTCCGGCATCACGGACAGCAGCCACCCTCGCTACAGCGAGGCGGGCGAGATCCGCGGTCTGTACGAGACCGACCCGGACGTCAAGAAGGTCATCGACACCGCGCGCGGCATCGAGGGCCTGATCCGCCAGCCCGGCGTCCACGCCGCGGGCGTCATCATGTCCGCCGAGCCGCTGACCGACCACATCCCGGTCTGGACCCGGCACACCGACGGCGTCACCATCACGCAGTTCGACTACCCGACTTGTGAGGGCCTCGGCCTCCTCAAGATGGACTTCCTCGGCCTGCGCAACCTGACGATCATGGACGACGCCGTCAAGGCGATCGAGAAGAACAAGGGCATCAAGATCAACCTGCTTGATCTGCCCCTGGACGACAAGCCGACCTACGAACTCCTCGCCCGTGGTGACACGCTGGGCGTCTTCCAGCTCGACGGCGGGCCGATGCGCTCGCTGCTGCGGCTGATGAAGCCCGACAACTTCGAAGACATCTCCGCGGTCCTGGCGCTGTACCGACCGGGCCCGATGGGCGTCAACTCCCACACGAACTACGCGCTGCGCAAGAACGGCCAGCAGGACATCACCCCGATCCACCCGGAGCTGGAGAAGCCCCTGGAGGAGGTGCTCCGGCCGACGTACGGCCTGATCGTCTACCAGGAGCAGGTGCAGAAGGCCGCGCAGATCCTGGCCGGCTACTCGCTCGGCCAGGCAGACCTGCTGCGCCGGGCCATGGGCAAGAAGAAGAAGGAGATCCTGGAGGCGGAGTTCGTCCCCTTCCAGAAGGGCTGCCGCGAGCGCGGCTACTCGGACGCGGCCATCCAGGCCGTGTGGGACGTCCTGGTCCCCTTCTCCGGCTACGCGTTCAACAAAGCGCACACCGCCGGCTACGGACTGGTCTCGTACTGGACGGCCTACCTCAAGGCCAACTACCCGGCCGAGTACATGTCCGGGCTGCTCACCTCCGTCAAGGACGACAAGGACAAGTCCGCGGTCTACCTCAACGAGTGCCGCAAGATGGGCATCCAGGTGCTGCCGCCGGACGTCAACGAGTCGGACTCGGACTTCACCCCGCACGGTGACACCCTGGTCCGCTTCGGCCTCACCGCCATCCGCAACGTCGGTGGGCCGGTGGTCGATTCGATGATCCGGACCCGGAAGGCGAAGGGGAAGTTCGCGTCCTTCCCGGACTTCCTGGACAAGGTGGAGTCGGTGGTCTGCAACAAGCGGACCGTCGAATCGCTGATCAAGGCCGGCGCGTTCGACTCGCTCGGGCACACCCGCAAGGGCCTGAGCGCGCAGTTCGAGCCGATGATCGACAACGTCGTCGGGGTGAAGCGCAAGGAGGCCGAGGGGCAGTTCGACCTCTTCGGCGGCGACGCCACCGCGGACGAACCGAGCTTCGGGCTGGACGTGGTGTTCTCCGAGGAGGAGTGGGAGAAGTCCTTCCTGCTCACCCAGGAGCGGGAGATGCTCGGCCTGTACGTCTCCTCGCACCCGCTGCACGGCATCGAGCACGTGCTCGCCGACAAGGCGGACTGCGCGGTCGCCGACCTCGCGGAGCGGCCGGACGGGACGATCGTCACCATCGGCGGCATCATCTCGGGCCTCCAGCGGAAGATGACCAAGCAGGGCAACGCCTGGGCGATCGCGACCGTCGAGGACCTGGCGGGCTCGATCGACTGCATGTTCTTCCCGGCCAGCTACCAGCTGGTGTCCTCGCAGCTGGTCGAGGACGCGGTGGTGTTCGTGCGCGGCAAGCTGGACAAGCGCGAGGACGTGCCGCGGCTGATGGGGATGGAGCTCTCCGTCCCCGACCTGTCCAACGCGCACGCGGACGCGCCGATCATCATCAACATCCCGAGCGGGAAGGTCACCCCGCCGCTGGTGGCCCGGCTCGGCGAGGTGCTGGGCAGCCACCGGGGGACCACCGAGGTGCGGGTGCGGCTGGAGAGCCGCAACAAGACGACGGTGCTGCGGCTGGACCGGCACCGGGTGAAGTCGGACCCGGCGCTCTTCGGGGACCTGAAGCAGCTGCTCGGGCCCAGCTGCCTGGCGGGCTAGCAGGGCGTACGAAGGCCCGGGGCGCCATGGGCGCGCTCCCGGGCCTTCGGCGTTCCGCCGCAGGTCTCAGGCGCCGCCGCCCAGGCCCGGCGGCACCGCCGTGTGCAGCGCCGAGACGAAGGCGGAGATGGCCGGGTGGGAGCCGGCGCCGGCCCGGAAGGCGGCGCGGGTGCGGCGGTACATCGGCAGCCGGGTGAGCACGACGCCCGGCGGTGGCGCGGCCGCGCCCAGGTGGGGGACCAGGGCGACGCCCTGGCCGGCGCCCACCAGGGCCAGCACGGTGGTGAAGTCGTCGATCTGGTGCCGTACCCGCGGGGCGAAGCCCGCCGCCTCGCAGGCGCGGACGGCCATGGTGCGGCAGAGGGTGTCGGGCGGGGCCATGATCCACGGCGTGCCGCGCTGCTCGGCGAGGGTGCCGGGGGCGCGGGCGGCCAGGTACATGGGCTCGGTGAAGACCGGGCGGGTCACCGCCAGGCCCGGCTCCGGGTCGGTCGGGACGAGGTCGTACTCGTGCACCAGCGCCACGTCCAGCTCGCCCGCCCGCAGCGCCGCGCCGACGGCCGCCGGGTCCACCTCGGTGACCATCGGCTCCAGCCCGGGGTGCCAGCCGGCCAGCTCCGCGAGCACCGCCGGGATGATCGCGCGGGCCGCCGAAGGGTAGGTGCCGATCCGCAGCGGACCGGCCAACCCCCGCTTGGTGTGGGCGAGTTCGGCGCCCGCCTGCTCCAGCAGGGCGAGCACCGCCTCGGCGTGCCGGACCAGGTTGCGCCCGGCCGGAGTGAGGGTGACCCGCCGCCCGGTGCGCTCCAGCAGCGGGACGCCCGCCTCCTTCTCCAGGACGGACAGCTGCTGGGACACCGCCGAGGGGCTGAAGGAGAGTGCCTCGGCGACGGCCGCGATGGTGCCGAGGTGGGCGAGTTCGCGCAGCAGGCGCAGGCGTCGGACGTCCAGCATCGGCCCAGACTAGCCGAGCCCCGGCGCCGAGCATCGGCTCAGCTTACGAGAAGCGTCGGACATGTGAACTGGACCTGGGCGATCGCCCGGCCGCAGGATCGTTGGCATGGAACTCAAGGGCATCTACGTCCCCCTGATCACCCCGTTCGCCGCCGACGGCTCCATCGCGCTGGACGCGCTGGAGAAGCTCGCGAACGAGGTGCTGGACGCCGGGGCGGCCGGGCTGTGCGCGCTGGGCACCACCGGCGAGCCGGCCGCGCTGACCGCCGAGGAGCGGGACGCCGTGGTGGACGTCGCGGCGGCCGCCTGCGCCGCGCGCGGGGGCCGGCTGCTCGTCGGCGCCTCCGGCGGCGACACCCGGGCCGTCGGCGAGGCGCTGGCCGCGCTCGGCGCGCGGGTGCCGCAGGCGGCGGCGCTGGTCACCGCCCCGTCCTTCGTCCGGGCCGGCGAGGCCGGGACGGTCGCGCACTTCCGGGCGCTGGCCGCGAGCAGCCCGCTGCCGCTGGTCGTCTACCACATCCCGTACCGCACCGGGCAGCAGCTCTCCACCGCCGCGCTGCGCGAACTCGCCGCGATCGAGGGCGTGGTGGGCGTCAAGTACGCGACCGGCGGGCTGGACCAGACGGCCGCCGAGCTGCTCGCCGACGCCCCCGAGGACTTCGCCTTCCTCACCGGCGAGGACGCCTACCTGTCGCCGATGCTGGCGCTCGGCGCGGCCGGCGGCATCCTCGCCTCGGCGCACCTGGCGACCGGCCGGTTCGTGGAGCTGGCCGAGGCCTGGCAGGCCGGGGACGTCGAGCGGGCGCGGGCGCTCGGGCACCGGCTGACCGGGCTGGCGCTGTCCGCCTTCACCGCGCCGAACCCGTCGGTGACCAAGGGCGTGCTGCACGCCCAGGGCCGCATCCCGACCCCGGACGTACGGCTGCCGCTGCTGCCGGCCGGGGAGGCGGAGGTCCGCGCCGCGCTGACCCTCGCCAGTGGTCTGGACCACTAGACCGTTTCGGGAGCGCTCTCACAGCGTGGGACGCCAGGCCGCTTCACCCGCGTGACAAGGCATGATGGGCAGTGTGCGGCTGTGAACAGCACCATTCAGAGGAGTAGTCGGAGATGAAGATCGGCATTGTCGGTGCCACCGGACAGGTCGGCGGCGTGGTCCGCGAGATCCTGGCGGAGCGCAACTTCCCGGTGGAGCAGCTGCGGCTGTTCGCCTCGGCCCGCTCGGCCGGACGCACGCTGCCCTGGCAGGGCACCGAGGTCACCGTCGAGGACGCGGCCACGGCCGACTACACCGGCCTGGACATCGTGATCTTCTCGGCCGGCGGCTCGACCTCCAAGGCCCTGGCCCCCAAGGTCGCCGCGGCCGGTGCCGTCGTGATCGACAACTCCTCCGCCTGGCGCCGTGACCCCGAGGTCCCGCTGGTCGTCTCCGAGGTCAACCCCGAGGCCATCGCGGACCGACCCAAGGGCATCATCGCCAACCCGAACTGCACCACCATGGCCGCCATGCCCGTGCTGCGCCCGCTGCACGAGGAGGCGGGGCTCGCCGCCCTGATCGTCTCCACCTACCAGGCCGTGTCCGGCAGCGGTGTGGCCGGTGTCGCCGAGCTCCAGGGCCAGGCCGCCAAGGTCGTGGACAACGCCGCCGCGCTCGCCCACGACGGCGGCGCCGTGGAGTTCCCCGAGCCCCAGGTCTACAAGCGGCCGATCGCCTTCAACGTGGTGCCGCTGGCCGGCGCCATCGTCGAGGACGGCTCCAACGAGACCGACGAGGAGCAGAAGCTCCGCCACGAGAGCCGCAAGATCCTCGGCATCCCGGAGCTGAAGGTCGCCGGCACCTGCGTGCGCGTCCCGGTCTTCTCCGGCCACTCGCTCCAGATCAACGCCCGCTTCGAGCGCCCGATCAGCCCCGAGCGCGCCGTCGAGCTGCTCGGCGGCGCCCCCGGCGTCGAGCTGTCCGACATCCCCACCCCGCTCCAGGCCGCCGGCCAGGACCCGAGCTACGTGGGCCGCATCCGGGTGGACGAGACGGTGGACAACGGCCTGTCGCTGTTCGTCTCGAACGACAACCTGCGCAAGGGCGCCGCGCTGAACGCCGTCCAGCTGGCCGAGCTGGTCGCCGCCGAGCTCAAGGGCTGAACGGCTGATCTTCCGGTCAGTTGATCAGACCGGCGTCACCGGTCGGCACGCCGCCGCGTGACCCAGGGCGGGCCCCGTCGTTGTACGGGGCCCGCCTTCGCTTGTGTTTGCGCCCGGTTGGTACGGCTTTTGCGGTACCGGGACAACCGGCGAGGTTCGGCAGGCGAACCAGGGGTAAAAGGTGACCCAATGATCGGGCGGTGACGGGGTCCCCTCGCCTCGGCACGCCTGGTCGGCGGGCGGCCCCCGGGGCCGGATCGAACCACCCGACTGATTCCGAGGGCGAGCGAAAAGAGGTGCGCGATGGACCGCTGTGTCGTCCTGGTGGACGCCGGATACCTGCTGGGCGCCGCCGCCAGCCTGCTCGCCGGGGATCCTTCCCGCTCCAAGGTCACCGTCAACCACACGGCCCTGATCACCGCACTGCGTGAACGCGCCGAAGCCGAGACGGGCCTGCCGCTGCTGCGGATCTACTGGTTCGACGCCGCGCCCGACCGGCGGCCGATGCCCGAGCACCGGCGGCTGCGGGTGCTGCCCCGGGTCACCGTACGGCTCGGCGCGCTCACCCGGGCCGAGGGGCGCTGGGTGCAGAAGGGCGTGGACGCCGCGATGCACGCCGAACTCTCCGAACTCGCCCGCAACCGGGCCTGCGCCGACGTCGTACTGATCACCGGGGACGGGGACCTGCTGCCCGGCATGATGACCGCCAAGGAGCACGGCGTGGCCGTCCACCTGTGGGCGCTCCAGGCCGCCGACGGCGACTTCAACCAGTCCGAGGACCTGGTCGGCGAGGCGGACGAACGGCGGGTGCTCGACCGGGAGTGGATCGAGGGCTGCTTCTCGCTGCGCGAGCACTCCAGCATGTTCCCGGCCCCCGGCGCCCGGCAGGAGATCGCCAAGATCCTCGCCGCGCCCCCGGCCGCCCCGCCCACCACGCTGCCCGCCGTGGTGCCGCCGGTGGTCCGTCCGGTGGCCGCCGACGCCGACCAGGCGAGCCCCGCCCCCGCCGCCGACGGGCGGCCGCAACCGGCGGCCACGCTCAAGGTCGTCCCGACGCCGAAGGACCTGGCCGGGCGGGCCCCCTCCGTCAGCCCCGTCACCCCGATCACCCCGGCGGCCAACGGGACCAACGGGACCAACGGGCACAGCGTGAACGGACACGGCGCCGTCGCCCAGGCCGGGCCGGTGCTGCGCTGGTCCTCCGACCGGGGCTGGGTGGACCGGCCCGCCCCGGAGCCCGCCGTCACCGCCGGCGACAGCCTGCCCACGCTCGCCCAGCTCACCACCTCCGAGCAGCGCTGGGCCGACCGCGAGGAGGACATCACCTCCATCGGCGGCGACGCCCACGAGGTCGGGCAGGTCTTCGCCCGCCGCTGGAGCGAACGCATCGACGACGCCGAGAGACTCACCATGCTCTGGCCCGACTACCCGCGCATCCCGCACCGGGTGGACGGCGAACTGCTGCGCTACGCCGCCCGCTTCGGGCTGCTGGCGCACAAGGACGACCAGATCGACGAGCACGACCGCTACGCCATCCGGGCCGGCTTCTGGAAGGAGCTGGCGGCCAGGGTGCCCGGCGGCTCGATGGTCGTCGACGACTGAGCCGGCGGGCGGCGGGAGGCGCTCCTCGGGCCCCCTTGTCCGGTTCGCCCGTATGAGCGCGTAGAGTCTTCGGTCGTGAACGAGACGGCGGGGCGAGCACCCGAGGAACCCCTGCCGTGCGTGGCCGTGCGCGACCTGGTGAGGACCTACCGCAGCGGGCGCGGCGCGGCCGCCACCGAGATCCGGGCCAACGACGGGATCACCCTCACCGTCCGCCAGGGCGAGATCTTCGGGCTGCTCGGACCGAACGGCGCCGGGAAGTCGACGCTGGTCCGCCAGCTCACCGGACTGCTGCGCCCCGACGCGGGCTCCGTCGAACTCTTCGGCCACGACATCGTCCGGCACCCCGAACGGGCGGCCCGGCTGCTCGGCTACCTCGGACAGGAATCCACCGCGCTGGACGAGCTGACGGTGGCGCTCGCCGCCGAGACCACCGGACGGCTGCGCGGACTCACCCGGGCGCAGGCCCGTGGCGCGGCCGCGGACGTGCTGGCGGAGCTCGGACTGGAGCCCATCGCGGCCCGGCCGCTCGCCAAGCTGTCCGGTGGACAGCGGCGGCTCGCCTGCCTCGCGGCCACCCTGGTGGGAGAGCGGCCGCTGCTCGTCCTGGACGAGCCGACCACCGGCATGGACCCGGTCGCCCGGCGCGCGGTGTGGAGCGCCGTCGACCGCCGGCGCGCCGAGCACGGGACGACGGTGCTGCTGGTCACCCACAACGTGATCGAGGCGGAGACGGTGCTCGACCGGGTCGCGGTGGTGGACGACGGCCGGGTGATCGCCTGCGACACGCCCGGCGGACTCAAGGCCCTGGTGGACGGCGACGTCCGGCTCGACCTGGTCTGGCGGGACGAGGCGCCGCTCGGCGTCCCCGCCGTCGCCGCGCTGCGCGACCGGGCCGAGTGCACCGGGCGCCGCTGGACCGTCCGCACCACCCCCGAGCAGGCCCGCGAACTGGTCGCGGCCGTCACCACCGGCCCCGCCTTCGCCGCGCTCGACGACTTCACCCTCGCCACCCCGAGCCTTGAGGACGCCTACCTCAAGCTGGGCGGCCGCCACGGAGGACTGGCCAAGTGACGCTGCTCTCGGCGCCGGGGACCCGCCGGTCCACGGGCGCCCCCGCCCCGCTCGCCCCCGCCGCCCGGCTGCTGCCGGCGCTCGCGGCCGTGTACCGGGCGCAGCTCGCCCGGGCCCGGGTGGCGCGCATCCCGCTGCTGTTCGTGGCCACCTTCCAGTCGGTGGGCATCCTGGTGATGATGCGCGGCGTCGTGGACGCCGGGCAGACCTCCGAGGCCCGGTCGGTGGTCGCCGGGTCGAGCGTGCTGGTGGTCGCCTTCGTCGCGCTGAACCTGCTCGCCCAGTACTTCGGCAAGCTGCGGGCCACCGGCGGGCTCGACCACTACGCGACGCTGCCGGTGCCGGCCGCCTCGGTGGTGCTGGGCGCGGCCGCCGCGTACGCCTCCTTCACGCTGCCCGGGACGGTCGTCACGGCGGCGTTCGGGGCGGTGCTATTCGGGCTGCCGCTCGGGCAGCTGTGGGTGCTGCTGGCGGTGGTACCGCTGGCCGGGGCCGCGCTGTCCGGGCTGGGGGCGGCCTGCGGGCTGCTGGCGCCGCGGCAGGAGATCGCCACCATGCTCGGGCAGCTCGGGATGTCCGCCGCGCTGCTGCTGGGCGTGCTGCCGGTGGACCACCTCCCGCAGCCGGTGCAGTGGCTGCGGGACCTGCTGCCGTCCACGTACGGGGTGGACGCCTTCGCGCGGACGTTCGCTCCGGACCCGGACTGGGCCGCGGTGCTCGGGGACCTGGCGGTCTGCGCCGGGGTGGGCGTGGCGTCGCTGGCCGTCGCCACCTGGGCGTACCGGCGGGCGGTCTCGCGCTAGGGCCCTGCGGTCCGTACGGTGGTGGGTCGTTCGGGTGGCCGTCGTGAAACGATGGGGCCCGTGACCGTACCGAACACACCTCCGGACCCCGCCCCCGCCGACGCGCAGGCACCGGGACCGGCCGCAGCGCCCGACCCGTTCGCGCCGCCGCACGGGGCCACCGCCCTCGGAGCCGGCACGACCCCGCTGGGGGAGCGGCTGCGGTCGGAGGCGTGGGTCGGGGCGAGCGTCGTCCTCGCCTGCCTGGTGGTCGGACTGGTGATGAGCGGGCTGTGGGCCTGGCTGGCGCCCAAGGTGCCGCTGGTGGTCGACGGCGACCGCATCCTCTACGGGGACCCGGAGGGGGAGCAGCGGGCCGGCGCCGACGCGGTGTTCGTGCTCATCGGGCTGGGCGCCGGGATCGTGACCGCGCTCGGGGCCTTCCTGATGACCCGGCGGCGCGGCGGCGGCATCTCGGTCGCGGTGGGGCTGGCCATCGGCGGCCTGCTCGGATCGATCGGGGCCTGGCGGATCGGGCGGTGGCTCGGGCCGAGCACCGACCTGATCGGGGAGGCCCGGCGGGTCGGGGACGGCGGGCACTTCGACGCGAGCATCGACCTGGGGGCGATGGGGGCGCTGCTGGTGTGGCCGATGGCGGCGATGGTGGTGCTGCTGCTGCTCTCGGCGGCCTTCGGGAAGCGGGAGGAGGACCCGCCGCCGTACTGGGCACCCGTGGCGCAGGCTCCGGCGGTGCCTTCGGTGTCGCCTCCGGCGCAGGCGCCGACGGGGACGGACTTCTCGGCGGGACCCAGGTAGGCCCGTCGGTCGGCGCGGGCCGGAGCCTTCCGGTCCGCGCGGTTCCCCGCGCCCCTCTCGGCTCGCCCTGTCAGCGGGCGATGGGGGCGGTGTGGGCCTTGGTGAGGGTGATGAGGTCGATGGGGGCGAGTTCGACTTCGAGGCCGCGGCGGCCCGCCGACACGTAGACGGTGGGGTGGGTGAGCGCGCTGGCGTCGATGACGGTGCGCAGCGGCCGGCGCTGGCCCAGCGGGGAGATGCCGCCGAGGACGTAGCCGCTGCTGCGCTCGGCGGCCGCCGGGTCGGCCATGGCGGCGCGCTTGCCGCCGACGGCCGCGGCCAGGGCCTTGAGGTCGAGCTGGCCGGCGACCGGGACCACGCCGACGGTGAGGGTGCCGTCCACGTCGGCGACGAGGGTCTTGAAGACCCGCTCCGGGACGATGCCGAGGACCTCGGCGGCCTCGCCGCCGTAGGAGGCGGCGGCCGGGTCGTGGTCGTAGGCGTGCACGGTGAACGGGACGGCGGCGGCTTCCAGGGCGACGGTGGCGGGGGTGCCCTGGCCGCCCTTCCTGCTCTTCTTGGCCACGCGGGCTCCTCGGTCCGGGTCGGTCAGTTTCCGGGGCTCGGTCAGTTGGGGCTGAAGCGCTGGCGGGTGAGGTCGGCGGCGGGCAGCGAGGGCAGCCAGCCGAGCACGGCGGTCTCGCGGCGCAGCAGGTCGAGCTCGGCGCGCAGCCGCCGGGCGGTGTCGGGGCAGGCGAGCAGTTCCTGCTTGGTCGAGGTCTCGAACACCGAGGCGGCGGCGACCAGGTAGGAGAGCACCTGCGGGTCGTCCGGGAGCTCCTGGCGGCCGACGGTGCTGGCCTCGCGGGCACCGGCCAGCCGCTTCTGGTAGACCCGGAACGCCCGCTCGACCTCGGAGGCCAGCGCGCCGGAGCCCTCGCCGGGGCGCTCCTCGATCGGCTCGATCTCGCCGGTCAGGTACGGGCCGGAGACGTCCACCGAGTGCAGCCGGAACCGGGTGGTGCCGGTGACCAGCAGCTCGTAGCGGCCGTCCGGCTGCTTCTCGGCGGAGGCGACGTCGGCGACGCAGCCGATGTGGAAGATCGCCTCCAGCGGGTCACCGGTGGCGGTGCCCAGGCCGTCCAGCGGGCCGGCCGGTCCGTCCTCGGGCCGTACCGGCGCGACCTCCCGGCCGTCCCTGATCGCGAGCACGCCGAACCGCCGGGGGGCGTCCTCGGACTGTTCGAGCAGGTCGGCGACGAGACGGCGGTAGCGCTCCTCGAAGACGTTCAGGGGCAGCACCAGGCCCGGGTAGAGCACGGTGTTCAGCGGGAAGAGCGGCAGCCGTTCTGTCACGGCGGACAGCGTAGTTCCCCGAGCCGGGCGATTGCCGCCAGGTTCTCCCCTGACCCGTGTCACCCCGCGTCACCCGCGCTGTCCGCGTCACCCGCGCTGTCCGCGTCACCCGCGCTGGAGCATCCTGGTGGCGCCGGTGACGACGGTGGAGGCGAGCAGCCAGCCGATCACGACCAGCCCGGCGGAGATCCACTGGGCGCTGCCGCCGGGGTTCCAGCCGCCCTGGTTGAGGTCCACGATCGGCAGCAGCTGGTTGAGGGTGTAGAGCACCGGGTTCCAGTGCGGGCGCTCGTCGGCCTTGAGCGGCTCCAGCGGGTGGGTGGCGAACCAGAGGCTGCCGAGCGCCCAGGCGAGCAGCAGCCACAGGCCGGCCCGGCCGGGGCGGTAGCCGTAGCCGACGGTGAGGTCCTGGACGGCGCCCCAGATCCGGGCGGGCAGCGGCAGGGTGCGGCGGCGCCGGCGCTGCTTGGCGTAGAGCACCTCGCGGGCGTCGTCGTCGGCGCCGTCGCGGCGCAGGGCGGCGGCGAGCTGCTCGTAGGACTCGGGCTGGAAGTCCACCGAGGAGCCCTCCAGCCAGGCGATCCGCTGCCGGACGCCGAAGGAGCCGATCGGGCGCAGGTTCTCGTAGACGAAGCCGGTGAGGGCCAGGTGCCTGCCCAGCGGCCAGGCCGAGGGCTTGTCGACCAGGTTGCCGACCCGGGCGCGGGAGAGCGAGACGGTGCCGGTGGGGCGCTTCTTGCAGGTGAAGCGCAGCTCCGGGGTCTGGATGCGGCGCAGGGACAGCTCGTCGTCGCCCTCCAGGTGGAACTCGCCGGAGATCAGGCAGCCGCCGTCGAAACGGCTGTCGGAGAGCCGGACCCGGCCGTAGGCGCGGAAGGGGGTGATCGGGCCGTCCGGTGGCGGGACCTGGCCGTAGCCGGAGCCGTAGTAGCCGCGGGAGCCCGTCCAGCCGCCGTCGGCGGAGCCGGTCAGGTAGAGGGTGTGGCCGACGGTGATCCGGACGGCGTTGAGGCAGATGCGGTTCTGGGCCCGGTCGGCGCGCAGCTGGGCGCCGCGCAGCGAGAGCCGGCCGCCTATCCGGGCGGTGCGGATGCTCAGCTCGCCCGTGATTTCCACACGTTCGGCCTCGAAGTCCTGGTTGACGGTGATCCCGTCGGCGGAGACGGCGCGCCCGAAGCGGTCGCCGCCGACGACGGACTGGTTGAGCAGCAGGTCGGTGCCGATCTTGGCGTCGGTGAGCCGGATGCCGTCGGGCAGGCGGCAGCGGGCCAGGTGGACGTCCCCGGTGGTGGCGAGCCGGGAGGCCTCCAGCCGGGGGATCAGGCAGTTCACGAAGCGCAGCGTCGGGGCGGAGGCCTCGGAGACCAGGATCTTGTGCTCGAAGCGGCACTCGTGGAGCTCGACGTAGTGGCCGATGTCGGCGCCGGCCAGGTTGAGCGCGTCGGTGATCAGCGCGCCGCTGAGCCGCAACGAGGCGACCCGCCCGGGCGCGGGCCGCGGACCGGCCAGCAGCAGGAGGGCCAGCACCTCGGCGCGGACGGTGCGCTCGGCGCCCCAGACGGCCTCGCCGAAGGGGTCGTCGGCGTCCCGTTCACCCGTTCGCAGGTCAAGGATCTCGCCCCGGCGGTAGGCCTCCCAGAGCCTCCGCTCGACCCCGGTCCAGCCTTCCGGAGCGCGCTCCGCCATGGTTTCCCCCGTCCCCCGGTCATCTCGCCTTTCGTATCACGGACTGAAATGCGGGACCAGCGATTCCGGCCACTCCTTACACTGGGTGGCGTGATCTCTCGAATCGACCTCCGCGGCTCGCTGGACGACCCGCGTGACCTGCTGCCCCGTGCCGAGTTCGACGTCGCGGCCGCCCTGGAGAAGGTGCGGCCGATCGCCGAGGACGTACGCCATCGCGGGGTCGCGGCGCTGATCGAGATCACCGAGCGCTTCGACGGCGTCCGGCTGGAGTCGACCAGGGTCCCGGCCGAGCAGCTGACCGCCGCCCTGGAGACGCTGGACCCGAGGGTGCGGGCCGCGCTGGAGGAGTCGATCCGCCGCGCCCGTGCCGTGCACGCGGACCAGCGCCGGACCGGGCACACCACCCAGGTGGTGCCGGGCGGCACCGTCACCCAGCGCTGGGTGCCGGTCGAGCGGGTCGGCCTGTACGTGCCGGGCGGGCTGGCGGTCTACCCGTCCTCCGTGGTGATGAACGTGGTGCCGGCCCAGGAGGCGGGCGTCCAGGGCATCGCCGTCACCTCGCCGCCGCAGAAGGAGTTCGGCGGCCGGCCCCACCCGACCATCCTGGCGGCCTGCGCGCTGCTCGGCGTGGACGAGGTCTACGCCGTCGGCGGTGCCCAGGCGGTCGCGATGTTCGCCCTCGGCACCGAGGAGTGCGCGCCGGTCACCATGGTGACCGGCCCCGGCAACATCTACGTCGCCGCCGCCAAGCGCTACTTCGCCGGCCGGATCGGCATCGACTCCGAGGCCGGCCCGACCGAGATCGCCGTCCTCGCCGACGACAGCGCGCTGCCCTCCGACGTCGCCGCCGACCTGATCAGCCAGGCCGAGCACGGTCCGACCTCCGGCTCGGTGCTGGTCACCGACTCCCCGGAGCTGGCCGACGCGGTCGAGGCCGAGCTGGCCGTGCAGGTCGCCCGGACCAAGCACGGCGAGCGGGTGGCCGAGGCGCTGGGCGGCCGGCAGTCCGGCATCATCCTGGTCGACGATCTGGACCAGGGCCTCGCCGTGGTCAACGCCTACGCGGCCGAGCACCTGGAGATCCAGACCCGCGACGCCCACGCGGTGGCGGCCCGGGTGGTCAACGCCGGGGCGATCTTCATCGGCCGTTGGACCCCGGTCTCGCTGGGCGACTACGCGGCGGGCTCCAACCACGTGCTGCCGACCGGCGGCTGCGCCTGCCACTCCTCCGGGCTGTCGGTGCAGACCTTCCTGCGTGGCGTCCAGGTCGTCGAGTACGACCGGGCGGCGCTGGCGGAGGTCGCCTCGCACGTGGTCACCCTGGCGAACGCCGAGGACCTGCCGGGGCACGGGGACGCGATCAAGGCTCGTTTCGATTGGACGGTTCCCGGCTCGTGACTCCTGTGACTCGCATTGACGATCTGCCGATCCGGGACGAGCTGCGCGGCCAGTCCCCGTACGGCGCACCGCAGTTGGACGTGCCCGTCCAGCTGAACACCAACGAGAACCCGTACCCGCTGCCCGAGGAGCTGGTGGCCCGGATCGCCGAGCGCGTCGCCGAGGCCGCCCGCGGGCTGAACCGCTACCCCGACCGGGACGCGGTCGAGCTGCGCGAGGGCCTCGCCGCCTACCTCGTCAAGACCACCGGCTTCCCGGTGGGCCGCGAGCAGGTGTGGGCCGCCAACGGCTCCAACGAGGTGCTCCAGCAGCTGCTCCAGACCTTCGGCGGCCCCGGCCGCAGCGCGCTCGGCTTCGAGCCCTCGTACTCGATGCACGCGCTGATCTCCCGGGGCACCGGCACCGCCTGGATCTCCGGCCCGCGCAACGACGACTTCACCATCGACGTGGACGCCGCCCTCGCCGCCATCGCGGAGCACCGGCCGAACGTGGTGTTCATCTGCTCGCCGAACAACCCGACCGGCACCGCCGTCGAGGCCGACACCGTGCTGCGGCTGTACGAGGCCGCCCAGGCCGCCCGGCCCAGCCTGGTGGTGGTGGACGAGGCGTACGTCGAGTTCTCGCACCGCGCCTCGCTGCTGCCGCTGGTCGAGGGCCGCCCCAACCTGGTGGTCAGCCGCACCATGTCCAAGGCCTTCGGCGCGGCCGGGCTGCGCCTGGGCTACCTGGCCGCCGACGCGGCGGTGGTGGACGCGGTGCAGCTGGTGCGCCTGCCGTACCACCTGTCGGCCGTCACCCAGGCCACCGCGCTGGCCTGCCTGGAGCACACCGACACCCTGCTGGGGTACGTCGGGCGGCTCAAGGCGGAGCGCGACCGGCTGGTCGACGCGCTGCGGGGGATGGGCCTGGAGGTCACCGACTCGGACGCCAACTTCGTCCAGTTCGGCCGCTTCGCCGACACCCACGCGGTGTGGCGGGCGATCCTCGACCAGGGCGTCCTGGTCCGCGACAACGGCGTCCCCGGGTGGCTGCGGGTCACCGCCGGCACGCCCGCCGAGAACGACGCCTTCCTGGACGCCGTCCGCTTTGTGATCAAGGAGCTGTAACCCCCATGTCCCGCATCGGACGCGTCGAGCGCACCACCAAGGAGACCTCCGTCCTGGTCGAGATAGACCTCGACGGCACCGGCCGCACCGAGATCTCCACCGGCGTCGGCTTCTACGACCACATGCTCGACCAGCTCGGCCGGCACGGTCTGTTCGACCTCACCGTCAAGACCGACGGCGACCTGCACATCGACACCCACCACACCATCGAGGACACCGCCCTCGCGCTCGGCGCCGCCTTCAAGCAGGCGCTCGGCGACAAGGTGGGCATCTACCGCTTCGGCAACTGCACGGTGCCGCTGGACGAGTCGCTCGCCCAGGTCACCGTGGACCTCTCCGGTCGGCCGTACCTGGTGCACACCGAGCCCGAGGGCATCGCCCCGATGATCGGCTCGTACGACACCACGATGACCCGGCACATCCTGGAGTCCTTCGTGGCCCAGGCCCAGATCGCGCTGCACGTCCACGTGCCGTACGGGCGCAACGCCCACCACATCGTGGAGTGCCAGTTCAAGGCGCTGGCCCGGGCGCTGCGCTACGCCGCCGAGCGCGACCCGCGCGCGGCCGGAATCCTCCCCTCGACCAAGGGTGCGCTGTGAGCAAGTCCGCTCTGATCCTGATCTTCGCCGGCCTTTTCCTGGTCGGCGGAGTGATCTCCTTCTGGAAGCAGAAGCTCCCGAAGGGCGTCATCCTGGTGCTGGCCATCGGGTCCGTGATGTGCCTGGGCTCCGGCCTCATGCGCCTGTAGACCTGCCGTAGAGAGACTGGACACCTGAACATGGGCAAGAACGTCGTCGTCCTCGACTACGGCTCCGGCAACCTCCGCTCGGCGCAGCGCGCCCTGGAGCGGACCGGGGCGGAGGTCACGGTCAGCTCCGACTACGACACCGCGATGGCCGCGGACGGCCTGCTCGTCCCCGGCGTGGGCGCCTTCGAGGCCTGCATGCGCGGGCTGAAGTCCGTCCGCGGGGACTGGATCATCGGCCGCCGGCTCGCCGGGGGCCGCCCGGTCATGGGCATCTGCGTCGGCATGCAGATCCTCTTCGAGAAGGGGGTCGAGCACGGCGTGGAGACGGCCGGCTGCGACGAATGGCCGGGCGTCGTGGAGCCGCTGGACGCCCCGGTCGTCCCGCACATGGGCTGGAACACCGTGGACGTGGCCGAGGGCAGCCGGATGTTCGCCGGCCTCGACCCGGAGACCCGCTTCTACTTCGTGCACTCCTACGGGGTGCGGCACTGGGAGCTGGAGACCCACAGCGCGCGGATCAACCCGCCGCTGGTCACCTGGGCCACCCACGGGCAGCCGTTCGTCGCGGCCGTCGAGAACGGCCCGCTGTGGGCCACCCAGTTCCACCCCGAGAAGTCCGGCGACGCCGGCGCCGCCCTGCTGACCAACTGGGTCAACACCCTCTGAGCGTCTGAGAGTTGTTTCTGATGAGCCTTGAGCTGCTGCCCGCCGTCGACGTCCGCGACGGTCAGGCCGTCCGCCTGGTCAAGGGCGCCTCCGGCACCGAGACCTCCTTCGGCGAGCCGCTGGCCGCCGCCCTCGCCTGGCAGAACGCCGGCGCCGAGTGGCTGCACCTGGTCGACCTCGACGCCGCCTTCGGCACCGGCACCAACTACGAGCTGCTGCGCGAGGTCACCGGACAGCTGGACATCAAGGTCGAGCTGTCCGGCGGCATCCGCGATGACGAGTCGCTCGCCCGCGCGCTCGCCACCGGCTGCACCCGGGTCAACCTCGGCACCGCCGCCCTGGAGGCCCCGGAGTGGGTCGCCAAGGCCATCGCCGAGCACGGCGACAAGATCGCCGTCGGTCTGGACGTGGTCGGCACCACCCTGCGCGGCCGCGGCTGGACCCGCGACGGCGGCCAGCTCTTCGACGTGCTGGCGCGCCTCGACCAGGAGGGCTGCGCCCGCTACGTCGTCACCGACGTCAACCGGGACGGCACCCTGACCGGCCCCAACCTCCAGCTGCTGCGCGACGTCTGCGCCGCGACGGACAAGCCCGTGGTCGCCTCCGGCGGCGTCTCCTCGCTGGACGACCTGCGGGCGATCGCCTCGCTCGTCGGCGAGGGTGTCGAGGGCGCCATCGTGGGCAAGGCACTCTACGAGCAGAAGTTCACCCTCGAAGAGGCCCTGGAGGCGGTTTCCGGATGACGGACGGTCGGATCGTACGTGGCGAGGTCGTACGTGGTCGGGTCGGCGGATCCTCCCCGTGGGAGGACGAGTTCGGCTACTCCCGGGCGGTCGCCGCGGGCGACCACGTGCACGTGGCCGGCTCCACCGCCTGGGTGGACGGCCGGATCGAGCACGAGGGCGACCCGTACCGGCAGACCCTCGCCGCGTTCGGCGTCGGTCTCACGGCCCTCGCCGCGTACGGTCTGACCGCGGACGACGTGGTCCGCACCCGGATGTACATCACCCACGTCCGCGACGCCGAGGAGGTGGGCCGCGCCCACAGTGAACTCTTCGACGCCGTACGCCCGGTGGCCACCATGGTGGTGGTCGAGGGACTGATCGACTCCCGGATGATGGTCGAGGTCGAGATCGACGCGTACCGGTCCGGACTGGCAAAGACCCTGGAAGGCAAGCAGCAGTGACCCTCGCAGTTCGTGTCATCCCCTGCCTGGACGTGGACGCCGGGCGGGTGGTCAAGGGCGTCAACTTCCAGAACCTGCGCGACGCCGGCGACCCGGTCGAGATGGCCAAGCTCTACGACGCCGAAGGCGCCGACGAGTTGACCTTCCTCGACATCACCGCCTCCTCCGGCGACCGGGAGACCACCTACGACGTGGTGCGCCGCACCGCCGAGCAGGTGTTCATCCCGCTGACCGTCGGCGGCGGCATCCGCGCCGTCGAGGACGTGGACAAGCTGCTGCGGGCCGGCGCGGACAAGGTCGGCGTCAACACCGCGGCGATCGCCCGTCCGGAACTGGTCCGCGAGATCGCCCAGCGCTTCGGGCGCCAGGTGCTGGTGCTCTCGGTGGACGCCCGGCGCTGCCCGCCCGGTACCGAGACCGCCTCCGGCTACGAGGTCACCACCCACGGCGGGCGCCAGGGCACCGGCCTGGACGCCGTCGAATGGGCGGGCCGCGCGGCCGAGTTGGGGGCCGGCGAGATCCTGCTCAACTCGATGGACGCGGACGGCACCAAGGACGGCTACGACCTGGAGATGATCCGGGCCGTGCGCGCGGCCGTCTCGGTGCCGGTGATCGCCTCCGGCGGGGCGGGCAAGCTCGCGGACTTCGCCCCGGCCGTCGAGGCGGGCGCTGACGCGGTGCTGGCCGCCAGCGTGTTCCACTTCGGGGACCTGCGGATCGGCGAGGTCAAGGGCGCGCTGCGGGAGGCCGGGCACCCGGTGCGGTGACCGTGCGGTTTCAGGGCCCGTGGTTCCCGAGGAACCGCGGGCCCTCGCCATGTGCTCACTCCTGGTTCGGATCGCCCTTGATCAGCGCGAACGGGGCGCCGTTCGGGTCCGCGAGCCAGGCGATCCGGCCGACGCCCTTGACGTCCGAGGCCGGCATCAGCACCGAGCCGCCGGCCGCCGTCGCCTTGGCCACGTGCGCGTCCACGTCCTCGGCGGCGAAGTACGGCGTCCAGGCGGCGGGCTGCTCCGGGGACATGGTCGGGGCGATGCCGCCGAAGCCGGCGGCGTCCTGGTCGCCCTCGGCGGTGGAGATCACCCGGTAGGACATGCCCGGCGACGGCTCGAACTTCTCCACCCGCCAGCCGAAGATCTGCCGGTAGAAGGCGAAGGCGGCGTCCGGGTCGGAGACGTGCAGCTCGGACCAGACCAGGGCGTCGTCCTGCGAGACGGCGTCCAGGCCCTTGGTGTCGCCCGCCTGCCAGACGGCGAACTCGGCGCCCTGCGGATCGGTGAGCGCGGCGAACCGGCCCTCCCGCATGACGTCCGACGGCGGCACGCGCACGGTGGCTCCGGCCTGCACGGCGGCCTTGACGACGGCGTCCGCGTCCTCGGTGCGGAAGTACGTCGTCCAGGCTGAGCGCGAGCCCGGGTCGAGATCGCCGACGGCGCCGACGGTCTTGCCGCCCAGCTGGAGGAACCCGTAGCCGCCGGCCTCGGGGATCTCCAGGAAGCTCCAGCCGAACACCTTGCCGTAGAACCCGGCGGTGGCGCGGATGTCCGGGCTGCCCAGGTCGATCCAGCAGGGCGAGCCGATCGGGAAGTCGGTGGTGATCATGGAAGGGTGCCCCTTCGACGGAGGGTGACCGGCCTGCCCTGATCGGACCCCGGCCCCTGCGAGTCTGCACCCGGGCACTGGCATCCGCAGCCGGAGAGAGGGGAGGGCCCGTCCATCCAGGCGGGCCCGTACTCCGTCGTTGTCGGCGCGGGGTCAGGGCAGCGGCAGCACGTGGCGCAGGGCCTCGACGGCGTCCGGCGCGCCGTCGACCGTCAGGGTGGTCCGCTCGCCGCGGCCGTAGACGAACAGGACCAGCTCGGCGGGCTCGCCGGTGATCCGGACGGTGGGCGAGCCGGCCGGGCCGACGGTGAGCGACCGGCCGTCCGGATGGGCGAGCACCAGGCGGACGGGGGAGCGGCGGCCCGCCTCGTACCGGGCAATGAGCGGCAGCCGGCGCCACAGCGCCTCGGCACGGCCCGGCGGGACCGGCTGCGGCGTCCACTCCTCGGTCGCGCGCAGGACGTCCTCGGCGTGGACGTAGTACTCGATGGTGTTCGCCAGCTCGTCGGCCCCGGGCAGCGCGAACGGCGAGTACACCGGCGGCCCGGCCCGGAACAGCCGGACCAACTCCTCGTACGGCCGCCCGGCGTACTCGTCCTGCACCCGCCGCGTCCACCCGGCCAGCGCCCCGACCCGGATCCCGGCCGCCGCATCGGGCCGCCGCTCCCGCACCACCAGATGCGCGGCGAGGTCCCGGGTCGTCCACCCGGCACAGAGAGTCGGCGCGTCCGGCCCGGCGGCGACGAGGAGTTGGGCGAGACGATGGCGTTCGGCGAGTGCGTTATTGGACATGTCGTCAGCCTAGGGCCCGGGTGCCCGGCGGGGTGCCTTTGGGCGGTCTTCGCGTCGAATGCCGCCGAGAAGCCGACGCTCTCGGTGGGTGAGGGGCGGGAAACGCGGCCGGCCGGAGGAGCCGTCCGTCGGCTCCTCCGGCCAGTCCGTCACATCAGGCGGTCAGCCGCCCGTGCTGTAGCGGTTCTTCAGATGCGCTCCTCGTGAGTACGCCACTCCTGGTTCGCCGGGTCGCACGGGTTCGGCGGGCACGGCTCGGGCGGGCAGGGCTCGGGCGGGCACTTCTTGCTGTCCTCGACCGTGATCGCCACGCACGGGCAGTCCTTGGTCAGCTCGACCTTGGTCACCGGGGACTGCGGCAGGTCGTAGCCGTCCGGCGCCGAGACCTCCTGCCAGTAGTACGTGCCCAACGGCAGGTTGCTCGCGGAGCAGACGCCGTCGGTCCCGGTGGTGCAGGGCGCGCCCACCTTGGTGTCCGGGTTGGTGCCGGTGGTCTGGAGGCCGGGGATGCCGTTGGTCTCCCGCCACAGCTGGAAGACGGCACCGGCCAACGGCTGCCAGGTCTCCGAGTCGACCTTGGTGACGCTGGTGGAGCCGGGGTTGGTGGCGGTCCTGGTGTCCTGGACGGTGACGGGGACGTTCTGGCCGTTGGTGTCGAGGACGACGGTGGTCACGGGTTGTGTGGGCAGGTCGTAGCCGGGGGGAGCTGCGGTTTCCTGCCAGTAGTAGGTGCCCAGTGGCAGGTTGTTGGCGGAGCAGGTGCCGTTGGTGGGGGTGGTGCAGGGGGTGCCGATCGTGGTGTCGGGGTTGATGCCGTTGGTCTGGAGGCCGGGGATGCCGTTGGTCTCGTGCCAGAGCTGGAAGGTGGCGCCGGCCAGGGGCTGGTGGGTCGTCGAGTCGACCTTGGTCACGCTGGTGGAGCCGGTCGGGGCGACGGTCTTGATGTCTTCGACGGTGACGGGGACGTTCTGGCCGTTGGTGTCGAGGACGACGGTGGTCACGGGTTGTGTGGGCGGGTCGTAGCCGGGAGGGGCTGCGGTTTCCTGCCAGTAGTACGTGCCCAGCGGCAGATCACTGGCCGAGCAGACGCCCGTGTCGGGAGTGATGCACGGCGAGCCGACCTGGGTGTCCGGGTTCGTCCCGGTGGTCTGGAGGCCGGGGATGCCGTTGGTCTCGTGCCAGAGCTGGAAGGTGGCACCGGCCAGCGGTTGCGAGGTGACGGAGTCGACCTTCAGCACACTGGTCGAGCCGGCCGGAACGACGCTCTTGCTGTCCTGGACGGTGACGGGGACGTTCTGGCCGTTGGTGTCGAGGACGACGGTGGTCACGGGTTGTGTGGGCAGGTCGTAGCCGGGGGGAGGAACGGTCTCCTGCCAGTAGTACGTGCCGAGCGGGAGCCCGGAGGCCGAGCAGACGCCGTTGGCGGGGGTGACGCAGGGCGAGCCGACCGGGGTGTCGGGGTTGGCGCCGGTGGTCTGGAGGCCGGGGATGCCATTGGTCTCGTGCCAGAGCTGGAACACGGCCCCGGCCAGCGGCTGGCCGGTGACGGCGTCGACCTTGGTGACGTTGGTCGAGCCGGTCGGGACGACGGTCCTGCTGTCCTCGACGGTGACCGGGATGTGCTGACCGTTGATGTCGATGACGACCGTTGTCACGGGTTGCGTGGGGAGGTCGTAGCCGGGGGGAGCCGCGGTCTCCTGCCAGTAGTAGGTGCCCAGCGGGAGCCCGGAGGCCGAGCAGACGCCGTCGGCCGGGGTGATGCACGGCGAGCCGACCGGGGTGTCGGGGTTGGCGCCGGTGGTCTGGAGGCCGGGGACGCCGTTGGTCTCGTTCCAGAGCTGGAAGGTCGCGCCCGCCAGCGGCTGGCCGGTGACGGCGTCGACCTTCGTCACGCTGGTCGAGCCGGTCGGGGCGATGGCCATGGTGTCCTCGACGGTGACCGCGACGTTCTGCCCGTTGGCGTCCAGTTCGACGGTGGTCACGTTGAGGCCGGGCAGCTCGTAACCGTCGGGTGCGGAAACCTCCTGCCAGTAGTAGGTGCCGAGCGGCAGGCCGTCCGCCGAGCAGACGCCGTCGGCGGGGGTGACGCACGGCGAGCCGACCGGGGTGTCGGGGTTGGCGCCGGTGGTCTGGAGGCCGGGGACGCCGTTGGTCTCGTGCCACAGCTGGAACACGGCCCCGGCCAGTGGCTGGTGGGTCGCCGAGTCGACCTTGGTGACGGTGGTGGAGGCCGTCGGGGCGATGGCCATGGTGTCCTCGACGGTGACCGCGACGTTCTGCCCGTTGGCGTCCAGTTCGACGGTGGTCACGTTGAGGTCGGGCAGGTCGTAGCCGGGGGGAGCCGCGGTCTCCTGCCAGTAGTACGTGCCCAGCGGCAGGTCACTGGCGGAGCAGACGCCGTTGGCGGGGGTGACGCAGGGCGAGCCGACCGGGGTGTCGGGGTTGGCGCCGGTGGTCTGGAGGCCGGGGACGCCGTTGGTCTCGTGCCACAGCTGGAACACGGCCCCGGCCAGTGGCTGGTGGGTCGCCGAGTCGACCTTGGTGACGCTGGTGGACCCGACCTCGACGATCGGGCTCCTGGCGTCGGGCACGGTCACCTGGACGGTCTGCCCGTTGGTGTCGAGGACCACGGTCGTCACCGCGGGCTGCGGCAGCTCGTAGCCGGGGGGAGCCTCGGTCTCCTGCCAGTAGTAGGTGCCCAGCGGGAGGCCGCCCTCGGTGCAGAGGCCGTTCGCCCCGGTGGTGCAGGGCGCGCCCACCTTGGTGTCCGGGTTGGTGCCGTTGGTTTGGAGACCGGGGATGTCGTTGGTCTCCCGCCACAGCTGGAAGGTCGCGCCGGCCAGCGGCTGGTCCGTCGCGGAGTCGACCTTCAGCACGCTGGTCGAAGCGGTGGCCGGGGCGGCGCCGCAGTCCGGGAGGTCACCGTCGAACGGGTAGGCGTGGAACTCGGAACCGGTCATCCCGCCGCCGGAGTTCTGCACCAGGGAGCCGGTGGTGAAGAACCGCCCGTTGAAGCCGGGCATGCCCATGGTGGCGGTGCTGGCCGGGTTGCCCACCAGCACGCTGCCCTGGAACTGCCCCGATCCGATGAGGCTGACCGTCGTCGCGGTGGGGAAGTTCCACAGCAGGCGCTCGCGCAGCTGGTTCCAGGGGTCGGTGTCCTCAAGGCTGCCGCTGTAGGTGTTGATGACGCGGGCGTCGCCCAGGAGATTGACCAGCACCGTCGCGTTCGAGGGGATGCCTTGGAAGACGATGCCCTGCTGGCCGGTGCCGTTGCCGACGATGTCGAAGTCGACGTTGAAGACCTGGAGCGCGGAGGTGCCGTCACCGGTGAACAGGGTCTGGTACCCCTGGTTGACGGCGGTTCCGGTGGCGGGGCGGGGCGGGGTGGGCCCGGCGTAGCACTGGCTTGCCGCCTGGAGCTCGCCGCGCAGCGGCTGGTAGGCGGCCACGGCCTGCGGGTCCTGGATCACCGTTCCGGCGATGTCGCCCGTGACCGCGCCCGCGTGGCGGACAACGCCGCCTTCGGCCAGGAGCGTCTCTCCCGGGGCCACGGTGACGTTCCCGCCGGTGGTGAGGAAGTCGGCGCCGTCCGGCGGGGGGACCCGTGAGCCGCCGCCGACGATGCCGATGTTGAAGACGGAGCTGGCTCCGGCGGCCTTGGCCACGTCGAAGCTGCCGAGGGTCACCACGTGGCCCTCGGCCTCCGCGGCCGACTCCCTGACGTCGTAGTCGCCGCCGACGAAGATGTTCACCCCGGCGTCACGGCCCGCGAAGGGGCCGCTGTTGACCGGCGGGAACGTCGCCGGACAGTCCGCGCCCAGGCACGGCCCGAGACCGCCCGGAAGACCGGCCGCCTGCGCGGTCGACGGTTCGACGAGTGACAACCCGAAGGGCACGAGTGTCAAGGCCAGGGCGGTGGTCATCGCCCTGGCGAGTTTGCGTCTCCAGGTGACGGCGGTCACCCGGTTCTGACTGGACTTCACCTCAGTCCTCTCACCAAGCGGACACGAATTGAGCGTTCGAAGTCTCCGGGGCCGTGGAGCCGGGCGGCTGAGGCTCGCGGATGGTGTCCTTCGAACGCCGAGGCGAAGGCACTCGATCGGTTGTACGGGCCGGTGAGGGGCCGGAGGGCTACGGGTGGAGGTTTCCGGTGAGCTTGGCACCGCCCTGCTTGTTGCTGCCGGTCAGGGTGCAGGTGTAGTCCCGCCAGCCCTGCTGGTAGTTGACCATCGCCGGGCCGAACTGGCGGCCGTAGTAGGCCTTCCCGTCGGCCTGACGGGCCTTGGCGGCGGCCTCGGCCTCCTTGCAGCCGTCCCGCATGGCCAGCGAGACCTGGATCTCGCCGGTCAGGCCGTCGGCCAGCTTGAGATCGGCGATCACCTCGCCGTCGTGCTCGCCGGCGCAGGGGCGTTCCTCGGCCTTGGTGATCACCGGGCTCAGCTGCGGGTGGTCGAAGCAGGCGCCGACCGGGAAGAAGGCGTACGGCGGCTGCGGCTTGGTCGGGGTGGGCGTCGGCGTGGGGGTCGGAGTCGGGGTGGCCGTGGGGGTGGGCGGGGGCGGCGCGGCGACCGGCTTCTCGTCGTCCGGCCACAGCACCGCGGTGGCCACCACCGCGAGCAGGACGACCAGCACGGCGGCGACGGTGAGGACCAGGCCGCGGGACGGACGGGAGGCGGCGGCTGCGGGCGGCTGCTCGGAGGTCATGGCCATGAGAATGGCCCACCGGGCTCCCGCCCGGCAGGCGGTTGGCCGAAATCGCCCCGTACGGTGAGGCCCGGGCGCCGGAAGGTCCCGTCGGGGCGGTGGGGCGGGCTGACACAATGGGGCCATGTCCACCACACCCGCCGCTCCCGGCACCACTGCCCTCGCACCCGAGATCGCCGCGCGGCTCAAGCGCACCGAGGACGGGCTGATCCCGGCCATCGCCCAGCAGTACGACACCGGTGAGGTGCTGATGCTCGGCTGGATGGACGACGAGGCGCTGCACCGCACGCTCAGCACCGGGCGCTGCACGTACTGGAGCCGCAGTCGGCGGGAGTACTGGGTGAAGGGGGACACCTCGGGGCACGCCCAGGCGGTCAAGTCGGTGGCCCTGGACTGCGACGGTGACACCCTGCTGGTCAAGGTCGACCAGACGGGCGCGGCCTGCCACACCGGGGACCGCACCTGCTTCGACGCCGATGTGCTTCCGCTCGCCTGACTCACAAGACCCCCGTCCACAACTCCAGAAGGTGCCGCCCGTCATGGATCTCGAAGCCTTCCGCAAGCTCGCCGTCGACACCCGGGTCATCCCGGTCACCCGCAGGCTCCTCGCGGACGGCCTCACCCCGATCGGCCTCTACCGCAGCCTCGCCGAGGAGCGGCCCGGCACCTTCCTGCTGGAGTCCGCCGAGCAGGGCCGCAGCTGGTCGCGCTACTCCTTCGTCGGGGTGCGCAGTGCCGCCGCGCTCACCGTCGGGCCGGACGGCGGGGCCCGCTGGCTCGGCACCCCGCCGGTCGGCATCCCCACCGAGGGCGACCCGCTGGAGGTGCTGCGCGCCGCCCTCCAGGCGCTGCACACCCCGCGCCGGGAGGACGACGGGCTGCCGCCGCTCACCGGCGGCCTGGTCGGCTACCTCGGCTATGACATCGTCCGTCGGCTGGAGAAGCTGCCCGACCTCAACCCGGACGACCTGGGCCTGCCCGAGCTGACCCTGCTGCTCGCCACCGACCTCGCGGTGCTCGACCACGTCGACGGCACGGTGCTGCTGATCGCCAACGCCGTCAACCACAACGACCTGGCCAGCGGTGTGGACGAGGCCTGGGCGGACGCGGTGGCCCGGCTGGACGCGATGGAGGCCGAGCTGGCGAAGCCGGTCGATCCGGGCCTGGCCACCTTCACTCCGGCCGGCCCCGGCGAGGTGCACTCGCCGTTCGGTGGCGAGCCCTACCGCGCCGCCGTGGAGGTGGTCAAGGAGCGGATCCGGGCGGGCGAGGCCTTCCAGGTGGTGCCCTCGCAGCGCTTCGAGGCGCCCTGCCCGGCCTCCGCGCTGGACGTCTATCGGGTTCTGCGCACCACGAACCCCAGCCCGTACATGTACCTGTTCCGCTTCCCCGGGCCGGACGGCGGCGCCGAGGGGGCCTTCGACGTGGTCGGCTCCAGCCCGGAGGCGCTGGTCAAGGTCACCGACGGCGAGGCGATGCTGCACCCGATCGCGGGCACCCGGCACCGCGGCGCCACCCCGCACGAGGACGCGGAGCTGGCCGCCGAGCTGCTCGGCGACCCCAAGGAGCGGGCCGAGCACCTGATGCTGGTGGACCTCGGCCGCAACGACCTCGGCCGGGTGTGCGAGCCGGGCAGCGTCGAGGTGGTCGACTTCATGCAGATCGAGCGCTACAGCCATGTGATGCACATCGTGTCGACGGTGACCGGCAAGGTCGCCCCGGGCCGGACCGCCTTCGACGTGCTGACGGCCTGCTTCCCGGCGGGCACCCTCTCCGGCGCGCCCAAGCCGCGGGCGATGCGGATCATCGAGGAGCTGGAGCCGACCCGCCGCGGCCTGTACGGCGGCTGCGTCGGCTACCTGGACTTCGCCGGGGACTCGGACACGGCGATCGCGATCCGCACCGCGGTGCTGCGCGGGGGCACCGCGTACGTGCAGGCCGGCGCGGGCGTGGTCGCCGACTCCGACCCGCACGGCGAGGACACCGAGTGCCGCAACAAGGCGGCCGCCGTGCTGCGGGCCGTCGCCACCGCCAATACGCTGCGGAGGCCGGAACTGTCCTGAGGTGCGAGGGAGGCCGCCGGGATGCCCGAGGTGCCGTACGACGAGCTGCGCTGGGAGGTCGTGCTCGGCGCCGCCGGACAGCTCGGCGAGCAGCCGGCCGGCCACGGTCGGGTGCTGTCCGGGGTGGCGCTCGACTTCCCGGAGGCGCCCGACGGCCTCGCCCCCGACCTGACCGTGCTCGCCCGGGACGCCGTCCGGGGCGAGCGGGGCCGGTTCGGCGCGGCCGGGGTCGAGGCGGTGCTGGAGCTGGCCCGGCCCGGCCTGGGGCGGGCGGCCAGGGCGTACGCGCACGGCGGGGTGCCGGTGTACGTGGTGATCGATCCGATGGCGGCGGTCTGCACCGTGCACACCGCGCCGTCGCCCGAGGGGGTGTACCGGGAGGCCGAGCGGGTCCCGTTCGGCAACGACCTCTTCCTTCCGCTCGGCGGCCGGACGGTGGTGCTGCGCACGGACGAGTTCCCCGTCGCATCGGCCACCCCGGGTACGGGCCCGGGCGTCGGCCGGGGGATAGTGGACGGGTGACCGCTGAGCAGACCTCCGCCCCCGCCACCTCCAGCCGCCGCACCCTCGGCGTGATGCTGCTGCTGACGGTGCTCAGCGCCGTGTTGGTGCTGACCGCGGCCGGGCGGCCCTGGGCCGAGGGGCGGGTCGGCACCCTGGACGTGTCCGTCACCGGCGGCAAGATCTCCGAACTGCCCGGTGGGCTGGCCCTGGTGGGCCTCGCCGCCGCGGTCGCGGTGTTCGCGGTGCGCGGCGTCGGCCGGCTGGCGGTCGGCGCGCTGACCCTGCTGGCCGGGCTCGGCGCGGCCGTCGCCGCGGCCGCGGGGGCGGGCGACACCGCCGCGCTGGACACCGAGGCCGCCCGCAAGCTGGCGCTGTCCGGTTCGACGGCCACCGAGGTCTCGCACACCGGCTGGCCCTGGGTCGCGCTGGTCGGCGGGGTGCTGCTGGCCCTGGCCGGGCTGCTCACCCTGCGCTACGGCCGGGGCTGGCCGGCCATGGGCAGCCGCTACGAGGCGCCGACCCGCAAGGCCCCGGCGAAGTCCGACACCCCGGGCGACCTGTGGAAGGCGCTGGACCGCGGCGAGGACCCCACGGCCGTCTGAACGGCCCCGCAGGGTCCCGAACCGTCACGAAGCGGTTCCGAACGGCACATGTGACGCGATAGACCCGCCACCCCCTTTGGGCCGCCGCTGTGTGGCCCGGCACAATGGAACCCGTCAACCCGCCGGCGGCCCCGCAGGCCCGGCCGGGCCCCGAGAGCCAAGGAGCAGCATCACGATGGCAGCAGCAGCACACGGCCACACCACCGCCGCCTGGACCGGCGTCGTCATCTCCTTCGTCGGTTTCGCCGCGGCGGGTGTCGCGATGATCCTGCCGTCGGTGCTGTTCGTCTGGGTCAGCCTGGCGGTCATCCTGCTCGGCGGCGTGGTCGGCAAGGCCATGTCGATGGCCGGCATGGGCAAGCAGCCCAGCACGAACGTCTACAAGTCGGTCGAGGAGCAGCTCGCGGCCCGCGAGGCCCGCGTCGCCGTCGCCGCCGCCTGACGACGGGGCTCTTCGCACCACACGTTTGTCGTACATCGGAACGGCGGGCGCGCCACGCCCGCCGTTTCGTCGTGTCCGGGCCCGGCCCGGGCAGAATCGGGGCGTGAACGCCGTCCCCACCGCCTCCGCCCCGCCGCCCGTGCTGCGCCGGCTGAGCCCGCCGCTGACCGCGCTGGCGGCGGTGGCCGTCCCCACCGCGTACGTCGCCGTGGTGGACCCGAACGTCCCCGGGCACTACCCCGACTGCCCGTTCCTGACCGCCACCGGCTGGTGGTGCCCCGGCTGTGGGGGGCTGCGCTGCGTCCACGCGCTGACCCGCGGGGACCTCACCGGGGCGCTGCACGACAACGCCGTCGTCGTGCTGCTGACCGGGGTGCTGATGGTGCTCTGGCTGCGCTGGAGCTGGGCCGCGCTGACCGGCGGACCGCCGCCGAGGATCACCGTCGGGGGCCGGCGCTGGGCGCTGATCGCGTTGCTGGTGCTGGTGTTCTGGGTGGTGCGCAACTCGCCGATCGGAGCGGGGCTGGCACCGCCGCTGGTCTGAGCCCCGCCGCCGGGCGCCACGGCGGCCGAAGGGCTGCCGGAGCCGGTGAATCCGCAGCTGGGGGCCGTCGGGGCGGGCGTCCGGTCCGCGAGACGGGGGCGGAACCGATGCGCCCCGCGTCGCCGGGTGCCGATACCATCGAAGTGCCGGTGGGCTGCTGCCCGCCGACTCGCGCCGACCGACTGGCAGAAAAGATGGGGGCTCCTGAGTGAGTGTGCTCGACTCGATCATCGAAGGGGTCCGCGAGGACCTCGCCGAGCGGCAGGCCCGGGTCTCCCTGGACGAGCTCAAGGAGCTCGCCGCCAAGGCACCGGAGGCCAAGGACGGCGTCGCCGCCCTCAAGGGCGACGGGGTCCGGGTGATCTGCGAGGTGAAGCGCTCCAGCCCGTCCAAGGGCGCCCTGGCCTCGATCGCCGATCCGGCCGCCCTGGCGGTCGACTACGCGGCCGGCGGTGCCGCCGCGATCAGCGTGCTGACCGAGCAGCGCCGCTTCGGCGGGTCGCTGGCCGACCTGGACGCCGTCCGCGCAGCGGTGGACACCCCGCTGCTGCGCAAGGACTTCATCGTCACCGCCTACCAGCTGTGGGAGGCCCGCGCGCACGGCGCCGACCTCGCGCTGCTGATCGTCGCGGCCCTCGACCAGCCGGCCCTGGTGTCGCTGATCGAGCGCGCCGAGTCGATCGGCCTCACCCCGCTGGTCGAGGCGCACGACGAGGAGGAGATCAAGCGCGCGGTGGACGCCGGCGCCCGGATCATCGGCGTCAACGCCCGCAACCTCAAGACGCTCGAAGTGGACCGCAACACCTTCGAGAACGTCGCCCACACGATCCCGGACGGCATCGTGAAGATCGCCGAGTCCGGTGTGCGCGGCCCGCTGGACGTGATCAACTACGCCAACCTCGGCGCCGACGCGGTGCTGGTCGGCGAGACCCTGGTGACCGGCAAGGACCCGCGTGCCGCGGTCGCCGACCTGGTCGCGGCCGGGGCCCACCCCGCCGTCCGGCACAAGGACTGACGCCGCCGATGAAGATCGCCACCCGACTCGCCCCCGGTTGCCGCCCGCGCGGCTGCCGCGCTCCCGCACGCCGGGTGCTGGGGCGTCGGGTGCGCTACGTCATCGGCTGCGAGCCCGGACAGGTGCCGGGGCGGCGATGGCGCGCGACGTCCGGCTGAACCGGCCGAATCCGGCCGGGACCAGCTGATCAGACGTCGTTGTCGTCCATCTTCGTCAAGGGAAACCACACCATGTCCGAAAAGGACTACCTGCCCGGCGCCCAGGTGCCGGACGCGCGCGGCTACTTCGGGGCCTACGGCGGCCGCTTCATCCCGGAGGCGCTGGTCGCCGCGGTCGAGCAGGTCGCCGAGGAGTACGAGAAGGCCAAGGCCGACCCGGCCTTCGCCGCCGAGCTCGACGCGCTGCTCAAGGACTACACCGGGCGCCCGAGCCCGCTGACCGATGTGCACCGCTTCTCCGCCGAGGCGGGCGGCGCGCGCGTCCTGCTCAAGCGCGAGGACCTCAACCACACCGGGTCGCACAAGATCAACAACGTGCTGGGCCAGGCGCTGCTCACCAGGCGGATGGGCAAGACCCGGATCATCGCCGAGACCGGCGCCGGCCAGCACGGCGTGGCCACCGCCACCGCCTGCGCGCTGTTCGGCTTCGACTGCACCATCTACATGGGCGAGGTCGACACCGAGCGCCAGGCGCTCAACGTCGCCCGGATGCGGATGCTCGGCGCCGAGGTGGTGGCCGTCAAGTCCGGCAGCCGGACGCTGAAGGACGCCATCAACGAGGCGTTCCGGGACTGGGTCGCCAACGTCGACTCCACCCACTACCTGTTCGGCACCGTCGCCGGGCCGCACCCGTTCCCGATGATGGTCCGCGACTTCCACCGGGTCATCGGCGTCGAGGCGCGCCGGCAGGTGCTGGACCGGACCGGGCGGCTGCCCGACGCGGTCGTGGCCTGCGTGGGCGGCGGCTCCAACGCGATGGGGATCTTCCACGAGTTCATCCCGGACGCGGGTGTGCGGCTGATCGGCTGCGAGGCGGCCGGCGAGGGCGCCGACACCCCGAGGCACGCGGCCACCCTCACCAAGGGCGACCCGGGCGTGCTGCACGGCTCCCGGACGTACGTCCTCCAGGACGAGGACGGGCAGACCATCGAGTCGCACTCGATCTCGGCCGGGCTGGACTACCCGGGCGTCGGGCCGGAGCACGCCTGGCTGAAGGACACCGGGCGGGCGGAGTACCGGCCGGTCACCGACGACGCCGCGATGCAGGCCCTGCGCCTGCTGTCCCGCACCGAGGGCATCATCCCGGCCATCGAGAGCGCCCACGCGCTCGCCGGGGCGCTGGAGCTGGGCCGCGAGCTCGGGCCGGAGGCGACCATCCTGGTCTCGCTGTCCGGGCGCGGGGACAAGGACATGCACACCGCGGCCGAGTACTTCGGGCTGTACGACGAGAAGACCGGCTCGGGCGACAGCTCCGCCGAGGGGGGTAAGTGATCATGGCTGACAAGCTGAGTGCCGGCAAGCTGAGCGGCATCCTCGCGGCGGCCAAGGCCGAGGACCGGGCCGCGCTGATCGGGTACCTCCCGGCCGGTTTCCCGACCGTGGACGGCGGCATCCGGGCGGTCAACGCGCTGATCGAGGGCGGCTGCGACGTGGTCGAGGTCGGCCTGCCGCACTCCGACCCGGTGCTCGACGGGGCGGTCATCCAGACCGCGGACGACATCGCGCTGCGCGGCGGGGTGCGGATCAAGGACGTGCTGCGGACCGTCCAGGAGGTCGCCACCGCGCACCCCGAGGCCGCCGTGCTGGTGATGACCTACTGGAACCCGGTCGACCGCTACGGGGTGGCCCGCTTCGCCGCCGACCTGGCGGCCGCCGGCGGGGCCGGCTGCATCCTGCCGGACCTCCCGGTGGAGGAGTCCGAGGAGTGGCGCAAGGCGGCGGACGAGCACGGGCTGGACACCGTGTTCGTGGTCGCCCCCAGCAGCAAGGACGCCCGGCTTGCCGAGGTCACCGCGGCGGGCAGCGGCTTCGTGTACGCGGCCGCGGTGATGGGCGTGACCGGGACGCGCTCGGCCGTCGGGTCGATGGCCGAGGACCTGGTCGCGCGGACCCGGGCCACGACGGACCTGCCGGTCTGCGTCGGTCTCGGGGTCTCGGACGCGGTGCAGGCGGCGGAGGTCGCCCGGTTCGCGGACGGGGTGATCGTGGGATCGGCGTTCGTGAAGCGGATCCTCGCCGCGGGCGACGACGAGGCCGCGGCGCTGGACGCCGTCCGGGCCCTGGCCGGGGAGCTGGCCTCGGGCGTCCGACGGCACTGACGCGGTGAGCCCGGCGGCCCCTCGCTCCTTCGGGAGCGGGGGGCCGCCGGCGTTTCCGGGAGGCGGGGCCGGGAGGTCTCCCGAACTGTTCGAGGCGCGGTGGTCGGCGGGGCGTCGCCGACGTACGGGTGTTCGGGATATTCGGACGAAACGTCACTCATCTGGCTTCATTCCTGAATCCGGAGGAACCACCCTTCCTCCCTCGCGGTTCCTCAGGGAGTGAACGAGTTTCCCGAGGGGGGTTCCCTGATGGCCGCGCAGTCCGGTGACTCCGCGCCTGCGCCCGTGCCCGCGGCGAGGCGGCCGGCGCACGCCTGGACCGAGTGGCTCGGCACCGCCGCCCGGCTCGGCCTCGCGGTGGTCTGGGGGTGGGCCGGGCTGGCCAAGGTCGCCGATCCGGCGGAGGCCGCCCAGGCCGTCCGGGCGTACGAGATCCTGCCCGAGGGCCTGGTCAAGCCGATCGGCTACGGTCTGCCGTTCCTGGAGCTGGCGCTCGCCCTGCTGCTGCTGATCGGCCTCGGCGTCCGGCTGGTGGCGGGCCTCTCCGCGCTGCTGCTGCTGGTCTTCATCGCCGGGATCTCCTCCGCCTGGGCGCGCGGCATCTCGATCGACTGCGGCTGCTTCGGCGGCGGCGGGCACGTCGACGAGTCCCAGACGACGTACCTCCAGGAGATCCTGCGCGACACCGGATTCCTGCTACTGGCCGGGTGGCTGATCTGGCGGCCTCGAACCCGGCTGTCGGCGGACGGCCGGCTGGCGAACTGACCCCCACGCCCCCGGCACCCCATCCCCCCGGCACCCCCCACATCCCTGCTCCCGACGAAGGCCCCCCGACCGTGGATGTCAAGGCAATGAGCGAGAAGAACCGAGAAGGCAAGCGCACCGCCCGCGAGCGGATGCTGGAACAGCGGGCGGCCGATGAGGTCTCCTCCCGGCGCAAGAAGAAGCTGATCGTGGGCGGTTCCGTGCTCGCGGTGATCGCCGCCGCGGTGATCGCCGGCGTCGTGGTGCAGAACCAGCGCTCCAAGCCGGAGACCCCGGTCGCCGCCCCGGCCGGGACGATCGGCGACAAGAACCTCGTCATCCCGGTCGGCGCTGGCAACGCGCCCTCCGTGCTCACCATCTACGAGGACCCGCGCTGCCCCGCCTGCGGCGCCTTCGAGCGCGAGTTCGCCGCGACCATCGACCAGCTGGAAGACGCCGGAAAGATCTACACCAACCACCACATCGTGTCGTTCATCGACCGGGCGGTGACGGGCCGGGGCTCCAGGACCGGCGCCAACGCGCTGGGCTGCGCCCAGGACGCCGGGCACTTCCGGGACTTCCACGACGTGCTGTACCGCAACCAGCCGGACGAGACCAACGACGCCTTCGGCGACAAGGCCGTGCTGCTGAACCTGGCCAAGCAGGTCAACGGCCTGGACACCCCCGAGTTCCAGGCCTGCGTCAAGGACAACAAGTTCGGCGGGTGGGTCTCCGCGGTGCAGCAGGACTTCGACAAGTCCAGCTTCAAGTCCACCCCGACGGTGCTGCTCAACGGCGAGCCGATCTACCCCAAGAACGGCAGCGGCGAGGAGATCACTCCGGCGAACCTGGCGACGTGGGTGGACGCCGCGAACCAGGGCAAGCAGCTCGGCACGGCGGGCTCGCACGGGCAGACCCCGGCGCCGACCAGTGCCGCTTCGGAGGCGAACAACCCCTCGCCCGCGGCCGGCTGAGCCCTTCACACCGCGCCGCCCCCTCCCCGTCCGGAGGGGGCGGCGCCGTCCCGTTGTTCGGTTTCTGTGACCCCGGGGGTGTCGGACGGGGCCGTCGGACCCTGTAGCGTCGGAACTGCCATGGATATCGCCTACATTCCCAGCCCGTCGCGGGGCGTCCTGCACCTCGGACCGATTCCGCTGCGCGCCTACGCCTTCTGCATCATCCTCGGTGTCGTCGTCGCCGTCTGGCTCGGTAGCAAGCGCTGGGTCGCCCGGGGCGGTGCCAAGCACACCGTCGGCGACATCGCCGTGTGGGCCGTGCCGTTCGGCCTGGTCGGCGGACGCCTCTACCACGTGATCACCGACGGTGGCCGACTGTACTTCGCCGAGGGGAAGAACCCCTGGGACGCCTTCAAGATCTGGGAGGGCGGCCTCGGCATCTGGGGCGCGGTCGCGCTGGGTGCGGTCGGCGCCTGGATCGGCGCCCGCCGCCGGGGCGTCCCCCTGCCCGCCTATGCCGACGCCATCGCGCCGGGCATCGCGCTCGCCCAGGCGATGGGCCGTTGGGGCAACTACTTCAACCAGGAGCTGTACGGCCGGTCCACCACCCTGCCGTGGGGCCTGGAGATCGACAAGACGCTGTCCAACGGCGAGGTCGTCAAGGGCGTCTACCACCCGACCTTCCTGTACGAGTCGCTCTGGTGCGTCGGCGTCGCGCTGCTGGTCATCTGGGCGGACCGCCGGTTCAAGCTGGGCCACGGCCGGGCGTTCGCGCTGTACGTGGCCGCCTACACGGTCGGCCGGTTCTGGATCGAGGCGCTGCGGATCGACGACGCGCACGTCTACCTCGGCCTGCGGCTGAACGACTGGGTGTCCATCGCGGTGTTCCTCGGCGCGGTGGCGTACTTCGTGATCGTCGGGAGGAAGCGGCCCGGCCGGGAGGACCCGGCGAGCATCGACCCGGCGGCGCACGAGGCGGTCGAGGAGGCCAGGAACGACGCCAAGAACGACGTCATGAGCGGCAAGAAGGACGTCAAGGGCGGGAAGGCGGCCACCGGGACCGCTGCCGAGACGGACGCCAAGGCGACTGGCGAGGACGCCAGGAACCCGATCTGACCAGGGGCTTTCCCCCGGCTGGGGCCATCCTTCGCGAGGCTGCGAAGGGTGGCCCCCGTGGTGTTCGGACAGCCTTACTTTGCTGGAAATGCCCAGGTCAGCGGGCTACCGTCAGGGCGGACGAACCGAAGCAGGAGGGGAACGACGATGAGCGCGATCACTGTGGGAGCCGACGCCGGACACCAGCCCCGGATACCCGCGGCCGACCACCATCGGGATGTCAATGGGGGCTGGCTGCGCCCGGCCGTGTTCGGCGCGGTGGACGGGCTGGTGTCCAACTTCGCCCTGATGACCGGCGTGGTCGGCGGCGCCGCGTCCAGCGGGACGGTGATCCTGACCGGGCTGGCGGGCCTGGCGGCCGGCGCCTGCTCGATGGCGGCGGGGGAGTACACCTCGGTGGCCTCCCAGAGGGAGCTGGTGCAGGCCGAGATCGAGGCCGAGCGGCTGGAGCTGAGCCGCAACCCGCACGGCGAGCTGGCCGAGCTGGCCCAGCTGTACGTCTCGCGCGGGGTGGACCCGGAGCTGGCCCACGAGGTGGCCCGGCAGCTGTCCGCCGACCCGGAGCTTGCCCTGGAGGTGCACGCTCGCGAGGAGCTGGGCATCGACCCGACCGACCTGCCCTCGCCGCTGGTCGCGGCCGGCTCGTCGTTCCTGTGCTTCGCGCTCGGCGCGCTGCTGCCGCTGCTGCCGTACCTGCTGGGGGCGACCTCGTTGCTGCCCGCACTGGTACTGGCGGGGGCCGGGCTGTTCTTCTGCGGCGCGGTGGTGGCCCGGGTGACGGCGCGCAGCTGGTGGTTCAGCGGGGTGCGCCAGCTGGTGCTGGGCGGGGCGGCGGCCGGGGTGACGTACCTGCTCGGCTGGCTGATCGGCGGGCATGTGGGGTGACCCGTCGGCGTGCATGACTATGCTGTCGAGTGCGTGACGTTTCACACATGAAGGTCGGCGAACGCCTGGCCTAGTCTCACCATCCGGGCCGCCGCGCCGCGGATTCGCATCCGCGGGCGGGCTCCCGGAATGGATTCGCAGGCGGCCATGATCGGCCTCGGTGCGGCCCCGGTTCGGCCCCTGTTTCAGGCCGCGGCCGGTTGGGCACAATCGTCGGGACGCGCACTGCGGCGCGTCCTCTCTCCCACTCCCTGACCTGCGTGTCGTCCCGCCATCCGGACGGGATATTCCGCTTCCCGGGATCGTGGGCATCATGTAACTTGCACGCACGCTTCATCGCATCAGGGCCAACGTCGTCCCTACTTGCACCAACTTGCCGAAAGACGACGACGGGAGAGCCGATGCTGTCTGCATCCACGCACTCCGCCAACGAGCCCGAGGCCGGCGCCACCCGCCGACCGTACGCGCTCGTGCCGGATGCGCGACCTGCTGCTCAGGGCCTGTACGACCCGCGGAACGAGCACGATGCCTGTGGCGTCGGTTTCGTCGCCACACTGACCGGTGTCGCCGACCACACCATCGTCGAGCAGGCGCTGAACGTCCTGCGCAACCTGGAGCACCGCGGCGCCACCGGCGCCGAGCCGGACTCCGGCGACGGCGCGGGCATCCTCACCCAGATCCCGGACGCCTTCCTGCGCGGAAAGGTCTCCTTCGAGCTCCCGGCGGCCGGGTCCTACGCCGTCGGCATCGCCTTCCTGCCGCAGGCGGAGGAGGCCGGGGCCGAGGCCGTCCGGCGGATCGAGGCGATCGCCGCCGAGGAGGGGCTGACCGTCCTCGGCTGGCGCGACGTCCCGGTCACCCCGGACCTGCTCGGTGCCACCGCGCGCGGCGTGATGCCGCGGTTCCGGCAGCTCTTCCTGAGCAAGCAGGGCAAGGCCGGCATCGAGCTGGACCGGATCGCCTTCGTGGTCCGCAAGCGGGCCGAGCGCGAGGCCGGGGTGTACTTCCCGTCGCTGTCCGCGCGCACCATCGTCTACAAGGGCATGCTGACCACCGGCCAGCTGGAGCCCTTCTTCCCCGACCTGTCGGACCGCGGCTACGCCTCCGCCATCGGCCTGGTGCACTCCCGGTTCTCCACCAACACCTTCCCGAGCTGGCCGCTCGCCCACCCGTACCGCTTCGTCGCCCACAACGGCGAGATCAACACGGTCAAGGGCAATCGCAACTGGATGCGGGCCCGGGAGTCCCAGCTCGCCACCGACCTCATCCACGGCGACCTGTCGCGGATCTTCCCGATCTGCACCCCGGAGCACTCCGACTCCGCGTCCTTCGACGAGGTCCTGGAGCTGCTCCACCTCGGCGGCCGCTCGCTGCCGCACTCGGTGCTGATGATGATCCCGGAGGCGTGGGAGAACCACGCCACCATGAGCCCGGCCCGCCGCGCCTTCTACCAGTACCACTCCAACCTGATGGAGCCCTGGGACGGCCCGGCCTGCGTCACCTTCACCGACGGCACCCAGATCGGCGCCGTGCTCGACCGCAACGGCCTGCGCCCGGCCCGGTACTGGATCACCGAGGACGGCCTGGTCGTCCTCTCCTCCGAGGTCGGCGTGCTCGACATCGACCAGGAGAAGGTCGCGAAGAAGGGCCGGCTCCAGCCCGGCCGGATGTTCCTGGTGGACACCGCCCAGGGCCGGATCGTCGAGGACGAGGAGATCAAGTCCGCCCTCGCCGCCGAGCACCCGTACGAGGAGTGGGTGGCCGGCGGGCAGATCCAGCTCGCCAAGCTGCCCGAGCGCGAGCACATCGCGCACACCCACGCCTCCGTCACCCGCCGCCAGCAGACCTTCGGGTACACCGAGGAGGAGCTGCGGGTCATCCTCGCCCCGATGGCGCGCACCGGGGCCGAGGCCCTCGGCTCGATGGGCACCGACTCGCCGATCGCCGCGCTGAGCGAGAAGCCCCGGCTGCTGTTCGACTACTTCGTGCAGCTCTTCGCGCAGGTCACCAACCCGCCGCTGGACGCCATCCGTGAGGAGCTCGTCACCTCGCTGCTGTCCAACCTCGGCCCGGAGGGCAACCTGCTGGCCGCCGAGGCCGCCTCCTGCCGCTCGGTCGGCATCACCTTCCCGGTGATCGACAACGACGAGCTGGCCAAGCTCGTCCACATCAACGCCGACGGCGACCAGCCCGGCCTCAAGGCCGTCACCCTGTCCGGCCTCTACAAGGTCGCCAGCGGCGGCGAGGGCCTGGCCTCCCGGCTCGCCGAGATCGCCGCCGAGGCGGACGCCGCGATCGCCGACGGCGCCCGGATCATCGTGCTCTCCGACCGGCACTCGGACGCCGAGCACGCCCCGATCCCCTCGCTGCTGCTCACCTCGGCCATCCACCACCACCTGATCCGCACCAAGCAGCGCACCCGGGTGTCGCTGCTGGTCGAGGCCGGCGACGTCCGCGAGGTGCACCACGTCGCGCTGCTGATCGGCTACGGCGCCGGGGCGGTCAACCCGTACCTGGCGATGGAGTCGGTCGAGGACCTGGTCGCCCAGGGTGTCTTCATCCAGGGCGTCGAGCCCGAGAAGGCCATCAAGAACCTGATCAAGGCGCTCGGCAAGGGCGTGCTCAAGGTCATGTCCAAGATGGGCATCTCGACCGTCGCCTCGTACCGCGGCGCCCAGGTCTTCGAGGCCATCGGCCTCTCCCAGGACCTGGTCGACGGCTACTTCGCCGGCACCACCACCAAGCTCGGCGGCATCGGCCTGGACGAGATCGCCCGCGAGACGGCCGCCCGGCACGCCAAGGCCTACCCGGCCTCCGGCATCGCGGCCGCGCACCGCGCGCTGGAGATCGGCGGCGAGTACCAGTGGCGCCGCGAGGGTGAGCCGCACCTGTTCGACCCGGACACCGTCTTCCGGCTCCAGCACGCCACCCGCAACCGCCGGTACGACATCTTCAAGCAGTACACCGACCGGGTGAACGAGCAGTCCGAGCGCCTGATGACGCTGCGCGGCCTGTTCCAGCTGGAGGGCCTCGACCGGGAGCCGATCCCGGTCGAGGAGGTCGAGCCGGTCTCCGAGATCGTCAAGCGCTTCTCCACCGGCGCCATGTCGTACGGCTCGATCTCGCGCGAGGCGCACGAGACGCTCGCGATCGCGATGAACCGCCTCGGCGGCAAGTCCAACACCGGCGAGGGCGGCGAGGACCCGGACCGGCTGTACGACCCGGAGCGCCGCTCGGCGATCAAGCAGGTCGCCTCCGGCCGGTTCGGCGTCACCTCCGAGTACCTGGTCAACGCGGACGACATCCAGATCAAGATGGCCCAGGGCGCCAAGCCCGGCGAGGGCGGCCAGCTGCCCGGCCACAAGGTCTACCCGTGGGTCGCCCGGACCCGGCACTCCACCCCGGGTGTCGGCCTGATCTCGCCGCCGCCGCACCACGACATCTACTCGATCGAGGACCTGGCGCAGCTGATCCACGACCTCAAGAACGCCAACCCGGCGGCCCGCATCCACGTGAAGCTGGTCTCCGAGGTCGGCGTCGGCACGGTCGCGGCCGGCGTGTCCAAGGCGCACGCGGACGTCGTCCTGGTCTCCGGGCACGACGGCGGCACCGGTGCCTCGCCGCTCACCTCGCTCAAGCACGCCGGCGGCCCCTGGGAGCTCGGCCTCGCCGAGACCCAGCAGACGCTGCTGCTCAACGGGCTGCGCGACCGCATCGTGGTGCAGACCGACGGCCAGCTGAAGACCGGCCGCGACGTGGTGATCGCCGCGCTGCTCGGCGCCGAGGAGTTCGGCTTCGCGACCGCCCCGCTGGTCGTCTCCGGCTGCATCATGATGCGCGTCTGCCACCTGGACACCTGCCCGGTCGGCGTCGCCACCCAGAACCCGGTGCTGCGCGAGCGCTTCTCCGGCAAGCCCGAATTCGTGGTCAACTTCTTCGAGTTCATCGCCGAGGAAGTCCGGGAGATCCTGGCCTCGCTGGGCTTCCGCTCGATCGAGGAGGCCGTCGGGCGCGCCGAGCACATCGACGCCCGCGCCGCGATCGACCACTGGAAGGCCGCCGGGCTCGACCTCGCCCCGCTGTTCCACGTGCCGGCCCTGCCCGAGGGGGCGGCCCGCCACCGCACCACCGCCCAGGACCACGCGCTGGACAAGGCCCTGGACAACCAGCTGATCGAGCTCGCCGAGGACGCGCTGGAGCGCGGCGAGAGCGTCCGCATCCAGCTGCCGATCCGCAACGTCAACCGCACCGTCGGCACCATGCTCGGCCACGAGGTGACCAAGCGGTACCGCGGCGAGGGCCTGCCGGAGGGGACCATCGACGTCACCTTCACCGGCTCCGCCGGGCAGTCCTTCGGCGCGTTCCTGCCGCGCGGCGTGACGCTGCGGCTGGAGGGCGACGCCAACGACTACGTCGGCAAGGGCCTCTCCGGCGGCGTGGTCATCGTCCGCCCGGCCCGCGAGGCGGCGGCCATCGGCAACGACGCCCAGAACCACGTCATCGCCGGCAACACCATCGGCTACGGCGCCACCTCCGGCCGCGTCCACCTGCGCGGCAAGGCCGGCGAGCGCTTCGCCGTCCGCAACTCCGGCGCCACCCTGGTGGTCGAGGGCGTCGGCGACCACGGCCTGGAGTACATGACCGGCGGCCGGGTCGTCGTCCTCGGCGAGACCGGACGCAACCTCGCGGCCGGCATGTCCGGCGGCATCGCGTACGTCCTGGACCTGCGCCCCGCCAACGTCAACGACGGGATGGTGGGCATCGAGGCCCCCGCCGCCGCCGACCGCGACTGGCTGCGCGAGACCGTGCAGCAGCACTACGAGGAGACCGGCTCCACCGTCGCCGCCGAACTCCTGGCGGACTGGGGCAGCGGCGTCTCCCGCTTCTCCAAGATCATGCCGACCGACTACAAGGCCGTGCTCGCCGCCAAGGACGCCGCCGAGCGCGACGGCCTCTCCGAGGCCGAGACCACTCGCAAGATGATGGAGGCGGCCAATGGCTGACCCCAAGGGCTTCCTGACCACGCCCAAGCAGCTGGCCGAGCGGCGTCCGGTGGACGTCCGCATCCGGGACTGGAACGAGGTCTACGTCGAGCGCAGCCTGCTGCCGATCATCACCGAGCAGGCCGGCCGCTGCATGGACTGCGGCATCCCGTTCTGCCACAACGGCTGCCCGCTCGGGAACCTCATCCCCGAGTGGAACGACCTCGCCTACCGGGACGACTTCACCGGCGCGATCGAGCGGCTGCACGCCACCAACAACTTCCCGGAGTTCACCGGGCGGCTGTGCCCGGCTCCGTGCGAGTCGGCGTGCGTCCTGGGCATCAACCAGGACGCGGTGACCATCAAGAACGTCGAGGTCACCATCATCGACAAGGCCTGGGACCGCGGCGGGGTCACCCCGCAGGTGCCCGAGCGGCTCTCCGGCAAGACCGTCGCCGTGGTCGGCTCCGGCCCGGCCGGCCTCGCCGCCGCCCAGCAGCTCACCCGGGCCGGGCACACCGTGGTGGTGTACGAGCGCGCCGACCGGATCGGCGGGCTGCTGCGCTACGGCATCCCCGAGTTCAAGATGGAGAAGCGCCACATCAACCGCCGCATCGAGCAGATGCGGGCGGAGGGCACCCGGTTCCGCACCGGCGTCCACGTCGGCGAGGACATCACCGGGCAGCAGCTGCGCGAGCGCTTCGACGCCGTCGTCGTCGCGGCCGGCGCCACCACCGCCCGCGACCTGCCGGTGCCCGGGCGCGAGCTCAAGGGCGTGTACCAGGCCATGGAGTACCTGCCGCTGGCCAACAAGGTGCAGGAGGGCGACTTCGTCGAGTCGCCGATCAGCGCCAAGGGCAAGCACGTGGTCGTGATCGGCGGCGGCGACACCGGCGCGGACTGCGTCGGCACCGCCCACCGGCAGGGGGCGGCCTCCGTCACCCAGCTGGAGATCATGCCGAGGCCCGGCGAGGACCGGCCCGGTCACCAGCCGTGGCCGACCATGCCGATGACGTACAAGGTCACCTCCGCGCACGAGGAGGGCGGTGAGCGGATCTACTCCGTCAGCACCACCCACTTCAGCGGCGATGAGGACGGCAACGTCCGGGAACTGCACCTGGTCGAGGTGGAGTTCAAGGACGGCCGGTTCGAGCAGGTTCCGGGCACCGGGCGGGCCATCCCGGCGGAGCTGGTCACCCTCGCCATGGGCTTCACCGGAACGGAGGTGAAGAACGGGCTGGTCGAGCAGCTGGGAGCGGACCTCGACGCGCGCGGTAACATTGCCCGCGACGGCCGGTTCGCCACCAATGTCGATGGCGTGTACGTCTGCGGAGACGCCGGCCGAGGCCAGTCGCTGATCGTCTGGGCCATCGCGGAGGGCCGTTCGGCCGCCGCCGCGGTGGACGCGTACCTGGGCGGCAGGACCCCGCTTCCCGCCCCGATCCGGCCCACGGACCGCCCCCTGGTGGTCTGACGGACGGACGGTCCGACCGGCCCCCCACCGAACGCCCGGCGCCGCATCGCCGGGAGCTCAACCCGCTGCCCCCGCCAGTGTCGCCGGGCCAACGCGGTCTCCTGGCGCCTGCCCTCTTCCCCGACCAGTTGGAGGGCGGGCGCCGTCGCGTCTTCCCGAGGCCTCCGGTCCGCGTCAACTCGTGGACGAACGGCCGGAGTTGCCCGCCGCCCCGGTCGGTTCCCGGGCAGTGGGCTGTTGTTCGTCGGTGCCAGGTGGCAGACTGCCGCCGACGGCCGGGGGGCTGGGCGATCGCGGAGGATGACGTCGATGGGCACGACTCAGGCAGGCGGGGGCGCCACCGTACGGCGCCTGCAACTCGGCACCCAGTTGCGCAAGCTCCGCGAGGCCAGAGGCGTCAGCCGGGAGGAGGCCGGGTACTCGATCCGGGCCTCCGAATCCAAGATCAGCCGGATGGAACTCGGCCGGGTCGGCTTCAAGGAGCGCGACGTGGCCGACCTGCTCACCCTGTACGGGGTCGAGGCCGAACAGGAGCGTGCCACCCTCCTCGGGCTGCTCCGCGACGCCAACACCAACTCCTGGTGGCACGAGTACGGCGACGTCCTGCCCGGCTGGTTCCAGAACTACCTGGGGCTGGAGGAGGCCGCGGCCGAGATCCGCAGCTACGAGGTCCAGTTCGTCCACGGGCTGCTCCAGACCGCCGACTACGCCCGCGCCGTGGTCACCGCCGGCGGCCACAGTGCCGGCCCGGAGGAGATCGAGCGCCGGGTGGAGGTCCGGCTCAGGCGGCAGGCGCTGCTCACCGGCGAGCGCGCGCCGCGGCTGGTCGCCGTACTGGACGAGGCCGCGCTGCGCCGGCCCTGGGGCGGGCCCGAGCAGATGCGCGGCCAGCTGGACCGGCTGCTGGAGCTCAGCGAACTGCCCAACGTCCGGCTGGAGGTGCTGCCGCTGGGCAACGCCGGGCTGAGCGCGGAGAGCGGCGCCTTCACCGTCCTGCGGTTCGCCGAGGCCGAGTTGGCGGACGTGGTGTACCTGGAGCAGTTCACCACCGCGCTCTACCTCGACAAGCCCGCGGAGGTGGCCGAGTACCGGCAGGCGATGGACGACCTGGTCGCCGACAGTCTGAGTCCGGAACGGACCCGCGAGTTGTTGCATACGGTACGCCAGGAGTTGTAACTCATCAGTACGATGATCTCCCATCAGGTCGGTGCATGAGAGGGATCAGATGTCGTACTTCTCCGAGTTGGCGCGGCAGTACATCGACGGCGAGTGGCGCAGCGGCAGCGGCTCCTGGGACATCGTCGACGTCGACCCCTACACCGGTGACAAGCTCGCCGCCATCACCGTCGCCACCGTCGCCGAGGTCGACCTGGCCTACCGCGCCGCCGAGCGCGCCCAGAAGGGGTGGGCCGCCACCAACCCGTACCAGCGGCGGCAGGTCTTCGAGCGCGTGCTGCGGCTGGTGGAGGAGCGCGAGCCGGAGATCGTCGAGGCGATCATGGCCGAGCTCGGCGGCACCGCGCTGAAGGCGGGCTTCGAGCTCTCGCTGGTCAGGGACGTGCTGCGGGACTGCCTGCACCAGTCGGTGGCCCCCGAGGGCCGGCTGCTGACCTCGCCCGCGCACGGCCGGGAGAACCGCCTCTACCGGCTGCCGGTCGGCGTGGTCGGCGTGATCAGCCCGTTCAACTTCCCGCTGTTCCTGGCGCTCAAGGCCGTCGCCCCGGCGCTCGCGCTCGGCAACGGCGTCGTCCTCAAGCCGCACCAGGAGACCCCGGTGGTCGGCGGCGGCCTGATCGCCAAGCTCTTCGAGGACGCGGGCCTGCCGCCCGGCCTGCTGAACGTGGTGATCACCGACATCGCCGAGATCGGCGACAGCTTCATCGAGCACCCGGTGCCCAAGGTGATCTCCTTCACCGGCTCCGACAAGGTCGGCCGGCACGTCGCCTCCGTCGCCGCCGGGCACTTCAAGCGGACCGTCCTGGAACTCGGCGGCAACAGCGCGCTGATCGTGCTGGACGACGCCGACGTGGACCACGCCGTGGACGCCGCGGTGTTCAGCCGCTTCGTCCACCAGGGGCAGGTCTGCATGGCGGCCAACCGGGTGCTGGTGGACCGCGGCATCGAGGCCGAGTTCACCGAGAAGTTCGTCGCCAAGGTGGCCTCGCTGACCGTCGGCGACCCCAGGGACCCGGCCACCCACCTCGGCCCGCTGATCAACCCCGTCCAGGCCGACGCCCTCAGCGCCCAGGTCGACCAGGCGATCGCGGCCGGCGCCACCGCGCTGCTGCGCGGCAGCCGGGTCGGCAGCCTGATGGGCCCGGTGGTGCTCACCGGCCTCGCGCCGGACGCGCCGATCCTGCGCAACGAACTCTTCGGCCCGGTGGTGCTGTTGGTGCCCTTCGACGGCGAGGACGAGGCCGTGCGGATCGCCAACGACACCCCGTTCGGCCTCAGTGGCGCGGTGCACACCGCGAACGTCGACCGCGGCGTGAAGGTCGCCCAGCGGATCGAGACCGGCATGATCCACGTCAACGGCGGCACCATCGCCGACGAGCCGGGCGTTCCCTTCGGCGGCGAGAAGAACTCCGGCGTCGGCCGCCTCAACGGCGAAGCCACGGTGGACGCCTTCACCACCGTGAAGTGGATCTCCATCCAGCACGAGCGCGCCGTCTTCCCCTTCTGACCGGGCAGTCCCGAGCGCGACCGGGCCCCGGCGGAATCCGCCGGGGCCCGGTCGCGTGGTGAGGCGCCGACGAGCGGGTGGCCCGGCGGCGCCTCGGGTTCGTGGCGCGGGTCAGAGGACGGGCTGGCCGGCGCGGACGAGGCGCCAGGAGTCGGTGAAGAAGTCGGCGGGGTCGATGGTGCCCTTGGCCTTCACCCAGGCGATCATGGTGTTGCGGATCTCGTCGGAGTTCGACCAGACCACCTTGGCCTTGGCGACGTGCGGGAAGTTGCCGCCGCCGTTGGCGCGGTAGTTGTTGACGGCGAGGACGAACTCGGCGGCCGGGTCGATCGGCTTGCCCTGGAAGGACAGGTTGACGATCCGCCGGCCCTTCGGCTGGGCGATGTCGATGTCGTAGCTCAGGCCGTAGATCGAGTCGTAGTTGTAGTCGGGGGTGGCCTCGGCGTTGGTCAGCTTGTCCTTGTCGACCGGGGCGCCCGGGGCGAGCTGGTTGTAGTACTTCACCGAGTACTCAAGGTAGTCCTTGAGCTGGGCGCCCGTCAGGATGCGGGCCTCCAGGGTGTTCTCGTAGATGTACAGGCCCGCGGCGTCGCGCAGCTTGACCTGGCCGGCCGGGATCAGCGCGGTGCGGTTGAACGGGGCGGCCTGGGCCAGCACCGGGAGGTTGGCGTACTGGCCGCCGGCCAGCGCGGTCTTGACCGCGTCGGCCTGGACCCGGCCGATCAGGTCGATGATCGGGGTGGCCTTGAAGGGGGCGTCGGCGATCGACAGCGCGATCTTGCTGGTGCCGATGTTCTGGTTGACGTACGCGACGACCTTCTTGTGCTGCTTGGCGACCGCCTTGGTGATCTCCGGGTTCTCCGGCACGGTGTTGGAGTTCAGCAGCCGTGCGGAGACCGAGGCGACCGTCCAGACGCCGGCGGCGAACTCGACCTCGAAGTCGAAGCAGGTCAGGCGCTGGCCGTAGCAGAGCGGCTCGGACAGCACGACCGTCTTGCCGGTCTTCTTGTTGACGACCAGGCGCTGCGGGATCTCCTTGTGGGCGTGGCCCACCAGCACCGCGTCGATGTCCGGGACGGTCTCCGCCAGGGCCACCGAGACGTTCTCGCCCCACGGCAGCTGGTCGCCCCAGGTGGTGGCCTCGTCGCAGCCGGAGTGCGCCGACACCACGATGACGTCCGCGCCCGCGGCCTTCATCTTCGGCACCCAGGTGGCGGCCGTCTCGACGATGCCCGGGAAGACCATCTTGCCGCTGACGTTGGCCTTGTCCCAGATCGCGATGCCCGGGTTGGTCAGGCCCAGGATGCCGACCCTCACCGGGCGGCCGCCGCCCAGGTGCAGCTCCTTGATCACGAAGGGCTTGAAGGCCGGCTTCTCGTTCTTGGCGTTCAGCGCGTTCGCGCCCAGCAGCGGGAACTCCAGCTGCTCCTCGTACGCCTTGAGGGTCGGGATGCCGTAGTTGAACTCGTGGTTGCCGAGCGCGGCGGCGTCGTACTCCATGAGGTTCATCGCGACGGCCATCGGGTGGTCCGGCACGTTGTTGCCGTCGGTCGCGATCGGCTCGATCCGGGCGTAGTAGTAGGACAGCTGGGTGCCCTGGATGGTGTCACCGGAGTCGATCAGCAGGCAGCGGTCCCAGCCCTTCTCCTCGCGCACCTGGTTGGCCAGGGTGGAGATCTTGGCGAGGCCGACCGCGTTGTCGAACTTGTCGCTGTACACCGCGTCGGTGAAGTAGTCCCAGTTGAGCACCCGGCCGTGCAGGTCGGTGGTGCCCATCACGGTGAAGGCCTGCTTGTGCGGCTTGCGCTGCGGGCCCTTGGCGGCCGCCGTGTCCGGCTGGGCGGCCGCGGCGGAGGGGGCGGCGGCCAGGGTGGCGCCACCGGCCAGGGCGGCGCCGGCGGCGGTGGCAGCGGACCGGGTGACGAAGTCACGGCGGTTCAGGGGCATGGATGACTCTCCCGAGTGGGACGGCGACGGCGGATGGGCCGTCAGATGATATGCGTGGTTGAAACGTGTGCGTCACGCGCGTCTACGCGTCGACGCGCGTAGAGGGACGCGCGTAGCAGTGTGCCGTGTGGGCCGGGGTGCTGGATAGCCCCCGGACCTGTCCGAGAGGTGAGATCTTGATGACTCGTTGGTGATGGGAGCGGGGGAGGTGCGGGGCGGTAGGACGACCTCGCGGGCGGACGGATCAGGACAGTTCGCCCACCAGCAGGTCGACCTCCCGCCCCAGCTCGGCCGCCGGGTCCGGGGCGCCCCGGCCGGCCCAGGGCTGCCAGGTCCGCGCCCGCAGGTAGCCGGCCACCGCGACCGGCAGCCGGTGCCGGATGATCCGCTCCGCCACCGGGCCCGGCGCGGCCGTGCGCAGCGCCGCCAGCAGGCCGTCCACGCCCGCCGCGGGCGGCAGCGGCACGGTGTCCAGGTAGGCGGCCAGCGCCTCCAGCTCCGGGTCGGGAGCGCGCCTGAGCGGGACGGAGACCTCCGGGACGCCCTCCTCGGACACGGGGAGCTCCGGCGCCGCCGACGGCGGCGCCCCGCGCCCGCCCGCCGGGGCGGGCGTCAGCAGCGCGCCCACCCCGTACAGCCCGGCCACCACCCCCGGCCACCAGGCCCCGCCCAGCCCGGCGAAGTGCAGCCCCAGGCCGACCGCGCCGCCCGCGCAGCCGACCAGGTTGCGCGCCGACTCCAGGTAGCGCAGCGCCCGGACACCGAAGCCGTCACCGTCACTGGTAGCCACGGATCTCCTCGAACACCCCGTCCAGCGAACCCGTCCCGTCGAACAGCTTGCCGCCGCTGAGGTCCGCGATCCCCTGGAGCTGGCTCACCGCCGCCTCCCCGAACCTGATCGGGAAGACCGGGATCGCCTTCTCCCCGGCCGGCAACCCGTCGTGGAAGCGCTTGAAGTCGGCGTCCGTCGCCCCGGCGTTGCTCTCGCCGTCGGTCATCAGCACGATCGAGGTGAACCGGTCGTCGCCGGCCGCCGCCTGCTGGCGCTCGATCACCCGGTACGCCTCCTCCAGCGAGGAGTACACCGCCGTCCCGCCCGACGCGGCCAGCGACTGCACGTCCGCGTCGATCGACGCCAGCTCCGCCTCCGGGCCGGGCCGGCCGCCGGTGGCCGGCACCACATGGGTCTTGGTCCACTTCACCGCGGAGGCGAAGGAGAGCAGCGTGATCTCCTCCCGGTCCCGGAAGCGGCGCGCCCCGCGGGTGTCGTCCGCCCCGGTCAGCCGGCCCAGCGCGCTCTTCAGCGCGGCGATCCGGGAGCCCTCCATCGAGCCCGAGGTGTCCAGCACGTACACCGTCCGGGACGGGCGGCGCAGCTCGTTCTGGTACGCGGCCAGCAGGCCGTCCGCGACCGCCCGGGTGCCCGGGAACGGCAGCTCCCGGCGCCGGTCCGAGGGCAGCCCGGCCGCCGGGGCGACGCCCGCCGTCGCGGGGCGGCGCAGCGTGGTCTCGGAGATGCGTTTCTGCACCTCGTCCTTGAGCAGGTACGCGGTCAGCCGCTGGAAGGCGTCGCGCTGCTCCGGCGCGGCCGAGGACATCAGCGAGAACGGGTAGTCCGCCGACACCACGCCGTCCACCGGCCGTACCACGGTCAGCTGCTGCTGCGGCGACAGCGTCCGGTTCATCGACAGCAGCACCGACTCGTAGTTCACCAGCGCGCCCACCACGCCCGACTCGGCCCGGGCGTACGCCTGCGCCAGCCAGCCCGAGGACCCGGAGGTCAGCTTCTGCCCCTTGAAGAACTCCTTCAGCTGCGGCGTGGCCTTCTGTACATCCGCCTCGGCCAGCGCCCCGTCCGCCTTGGAGAACGCCGAGGCGACCGCCACCAGGGTGGAGAAGCCGGAGTTGGAGCGCGAGGGGTCGGCCATCCCGTACGCCAGCTTGCCGGCCGCCGCCGCGTCGCCGACCTGCGCCCAGGTGACCTTCGAGCCGTCGCCCCAGCCGAGTTCGCCGAGCACCGAGGAACGCACCCCGACCGCCACCGGCGAGACCATCACCGGGGTCTCGGACAGCACCTTGGACTTGCCGGCCGGATCCAGCCGCAGGTACTGGTTGGACGGGAACCACATCGCGTCGTACTTGCCGTCGGCCCGGCCCGAGGAGACGGTGTCCGCGCCGTCCAGACTGCCCGTCCAGGCGAACTGCACCGTCACCCCGGTGGCCTTCCTGGCATCCTCCAACACCGGTGCCAGGTCCTGGAGTTCACTGCCAGCCAGGACGCGCAGCACGCCCGGCCGGGCGGTCTCGGCGGGGGGATCGGTCGGCCTCGGCCCCGGATCGCCGCCGGAGGAGGTGCACGCGGTCACCGCCGCCAGCGCGGCCGCCAGGACCGCGGCGAGAGGGCCGCGGCGCTTCGCACGGAGGTTCACTTCGGGCTCCCACCCTTCGCCGCGGCCGTCAGCTTGGACATGTAGTCCAGCGAGGGCACCGGGGCCAGTGCCAGCCCCGCGGTCCGCACATCGGGGACGAAGTGCGGCTGCTTGTCCTTCATCACGTCCCAGAAGAGGCCCGGCTCGGCGTCCGGCCGCAGGCCGAACCTGGCCTCCAGGCGCCGCAGTTCCGGGTCGTTCACCAGCGCGTCGGCCAGCTTGCGGCCGCCGTCCGTCCGGGCCACCAGGGTGTGGTCCGTCTTGATCGTGGTGGTCGGGTACATCACCACCATGTCGCCGGTCGGCCGGCCCTGGAGCGGCAGCGCGGCGGCCTGCGACTCGTACGCGAAGACCAGGGTGTTGACGCCCGCGCCGAACTCGCGGAACGGCCCGTCGCTGCTGACCTTCTGGAGGCCCTGGACCCGGTTCGCGGTGTACAGGACGTCCTGGACGGCCTTGACGCCCGCGTCGTCGGACACCACCTGGTTGCCGTTCGCCAGGTAGGACAGGATCGCCAGGTACAGGGCGCCCGAGGAGGAGCTCTCCGGATCGGTGGTGGACACGTACACCAGGCCGTCCAGCTCCGGGTGCGCGGCCGCGCCCGTCAGGTCCTTCCAGCGCTGGCCGCCCTGCTTCAGCGCGGCCACGTACTTGTCCATCTGGAACGTCCAGACGCCGTCCTTCTCGTCGGCGAGCTGGTTCTTCTTCAGGACGTCCGCCACCGAGGCGTGGGTGACGATCACCAGCGGGGAGTAGAACTGCACCCGCGGCGAGTCCTTCAACTTCCAGTCCCGCTGGATGTCCAGGGCGGGCGCGCTGCTCGCCGGGAAGGCGAAGTCCAGGTTCGGCGTGTTCCTCGCCTGCTCCGCCATCGTCCAGGAGCCGGTCGGCTCCGCCTTGACCACCAAGTGCTGCTTCTTCAACTCCGCTTTGACGTCGGGGTCGTCGAAGAAGTCCCGCTTCTCCGACCCGATCAGGCCGGTGACCGTGACCGGCTCGGCATCCTTGTCGTCGGGGATCAGTGCGAAGGCCACCCCGCCCAACAGGGCCAGCGCCGCCACCACCCCCAGAGCGCGTTTCATGCCGAACGCCTCCCCCTCGTCCGCTCCTTCGTCCGGGTGGTCACCCGGGGGTGACGAGCGTCCCGCCGGGCGGGGAGCGGGGGTGGAAGCGGCGGTGAACCACGGGTGAACACCCCTTCACGGAATCGCATCGACGGGCGGCGCGGACGGCGTGCCACGGGGGCGCGGAACGGGGCGCGCGCGCCGTGATCCGAGGATGTGTCAGATTGTTCAACTCGCCTTACGGAAACGGTCATCCCGCAGTCCGGACCCGCGTCGTGGTTACGCGTCGGTAATGCCTAGTCTCAGCACTATGCGCCGAGCAAAAATCGTCTGTACCCTCGGGCCCGCCACCGATTCGTACGACCAGATCAAGTCCCTGGTCGACGCCGGGATGGACATCGCCCGACTCAACCTCAGCCACGGCACGCACGCCGAGCACGAAGAACGCTACCGCCGCGTCCGCAAGGCCGCCGACGAGACCGGCCGCAGCGTCGGCATCCTCGCCGACCTTCAAGGCCCGAAGATCCGCCTCGACACCTTCGCCCACGGGCCGGTACTTCTCGAACGCGGCGACGAGTTCACCATCTCCACCGACAAGGGCGTCGTGGGGGACAAGGACCGCTGCGGAACCACCTACGCCGGACTCGCCGCCGATGTCGGCCGCGGCGAACGCATCCTGGTCGACGACGGCCGGGTCACCCTCGAAGTCGTCGCCGTCGAGGGGCCGGAGGTGCGCTGCCTGGTCATCGAAGGCGGCCTGGTCTCCGACCACAAGGGCCTCAACCTCCCCGGCGTCGCCGTCTCCGTCCCCGCGCTCAGCGACAAGGACGTCGCCGACCTGCGGTGGGCGCTGCGCACCGGGGCCGACCTGATCGCGCTCTCCTTCGTCCGCAGCGGGCGGGACATCGAGGACGTCCACCGGATCATGGCGGAGGAGGGGCGCCGCGTCCCGGTCATCGCCAAGATCGAGAAGCCGCAGGCGGTGGAGAACCTGGAGTCCGTCGTCGACGCCTTCGACGGGATCATGGTGGCCCGCGGCGACCTGGGCGTGGAGATGCCCCTCGAACAGGTCCCGCTGGTCCAGAAGCGCGCCATCAAGCTGGCCCGCCGCAACGCCAAGCCGGTCATCGTCGCCACCCAGATGCTGGACTCGATGATCAACGCCTCCCGGCCCACCCGCGCCGAGGCCTCCGACGTGGCCAACGCCGTCCTGGACGGCACGGACGCGGTGATGCTCTCCGGCGAGACCTCGGTCGGCAAGTACCCGGTCGAGACGGTCAAGACCATGGCCCGGATCGTCGAGGCGGCCGAGAGCGACATCCTCGCCGTCGGGCTCCCCCCGCTGACCGCCGGCAGCAAGCCCCGCACCCAGGGCGGCGCCGTCGCCCGCGCGGCCGCCGAGATCGGCGACTTCCTGCACGCCAAGTACCTCGTGGCCTTCACCCAGTCCGGCGACACCGCCCGCCGCCTGACCCGCTACCGCTCGCCGATCCCGGTGCTCGCCTTCACCTACGAGCCCGCGGTGCGCAGCCAACTCGCCCTCACCTGGGGCGTGGAGACCTTCCTCGGCCCGTTCGCCCCGACGACGGACCAGATGGTCGAGCAGGTCGACGCGGCCCTGCTGTCGCTGGGCCGCTGCCAGAAGGGCGACATCGTCGTCATCACCGCCGGCTCACCCCCCGGTCTGGCCGGCTCCACCAACCTCGTCCGGGTCCACCACGTGGGCACCCTGGACGGCTGAGTACGGAACGGGCGGCATCCCTCGGTGAGGGATGCCGCCCGACTGCCCGGCCCGTCGACTGGTCCGCCATCCGGCCCGCCATCCGGTCCGCCCGGATGAGTGAAGTTCCGAGGCGCGTTGACGCGTGGCCATGTCATGCATGGCGTGATGGTTCGAGCGCAAAGGATGATTCTGCAATCGAATGCGAGAACGTTCGCTCGAAAGAGGGAAGATCGTCGACCTATAGTCAGACCTTCAAATTGAAGGAAAGTACCCCGGGTGGGATTCGAACCCACGCTGTATGGTGTTTGAGACCATTGCCTCTTCCGCTGGGCTACCGGGGCATCCACAGTTTCGAAGGTTGTCTTCGGCCCTGCGAAACCAAACATACCGTGTCTAGGTACCCTCGTGCATGCAGTACCCCGCCGGAACTAGGAGCCCCGTGAGCACCGCCGACGAGCAGGCGCAGCCGCTTGAGACCGATACGCCCCAGATCACCCGGATCGTGATCGCCGAGGACGAGGCGCTGATCCGTCTCGATCTGAAGGAGATGCTGGAGGAGGAGGGGTACACCGTCGTCGGTGAGGCCGGTGACGGGGCGACAGCGGTGCGGCTGGTGGAGGAGCTGAAGCCGGACCTGGCGATCTTCGACGTGAAGATGCCGGTGCTGGACGGGCTCTCGGCCGCCGAGCAGATCCACGAGAAGCACCTGGCGCCGGTGCTGATGCTGACGGCGTTCTCGCAGCGGGAGCTGGTGGACCGGGCGCGGGACGCGGGGGCGATGGCGTACATCGTCAAGCCGTTCTCCAAGTCGGACCTGGTGCCGGCGATCGAGATGGCGGTGTCCCGGTACGCGGAGATGCGGGCGCTGGAGAAGGAGATCGGGGATCTCAGCCAGCGGCTGGAGACGCGCAAGCTGGTGGACCGGGCGAAGGGCGTGCTCCAGACCAAGTTCGGGCTGAACGAGCCGGCGGCCTTCCGGTGGATCCAGAAGACCTCGATGGACCGGCGGATGACGATGGCCGCGGTGGCCGAGGCGGTCATCGAGGAGGGCGAGGCCCAGGACCGCAAGAAGGCGGAAGAGGGCACGCCCGAATAGTCCGAAGAGAACGTGAGAAGGGCCCGGCAGAACGTTTCTGCCGGGCCCTTTCGCGTACGGGGGTTCAGTCCTCGCCGAGGTAGGCCTTGCGCACCGACTCGTCGTGCAGGAGGTCCGGGCCCGTCCCGGAGAGGACGATGCGGCCGGTCTCCATGACGTAGCCCCGATCGGAGAGGGAGAGCGCGGCCTGGGCGTTCTGCTCGACCAGGAGGATGGTCGTACCGCTCGACCTCAGCTCGACGATGGTGGACATGATCTTCTGCATCATCAGCGGGGAGAGGCCCATCGAGGGCTCGTCCAGCATGAGCAGCTTCGGCCGGGACATCAGCGCCCGTCCCATCGCGAGCATCTGCTGTTCGCCGCCGGAGAGGGTGCCCGCCGCCTGCCGCCGGCGCTCGCCGAGGATCGGGAAGAGCGAGTAGGCCCGTTCGACGTCCGCCGCGATGCCGGGCGCGTCGGTGCGCAGGAAGGCGCCGAGGAGGAGGTTCTCCTCGATGGTCATGCGCGGGAAGATGTGCCGGCCCTCGGGGGAGTGGGCGAGGCCGAGCGCGACGATCTTGTGCGCGGGGACGGTGGAGAGGTCCCGGCCGTCGAAGGTGATGCGTCCGGCGGTGGGCTTGAGCAGGCCGGACAGGGTGCGCAGGGTGGTGGTCTTGCCGGCGCCGTTGGTGCCGATGAGGGTGGTGACCTCGCCCTGTCCGACGGTGAAGCTGATGCCCTTGACGGCCTCGATCTTGCCGTAGGCGACGCGGAGGTCCTCGACCTCCAGGAGTGCGGTCACGGGGCTTCCTCCGGTGCTGCGGTGGTGGTGCCTTCGAGCGGGGCGCCCAGGTAGGCGGTGATGACGCGTTCGTCGTTCTGGACGGTCTCGCGGTCGCCCTCGACGATCTTCTGGCCCTGGACGAGCACGGCGGTGCGGTCGCAGAGGTTGAAGATGAAGCGCATGTCGTGCTCGATGACGAGGACGGAGACGCCCTTGTCGCGGATCGCGAAGACGAGCTCCTCGGCGGCCCGGGTCTCCTGGGGGTTCATGCCGGCGGTGGGCTCGTCGAGGAGCAGCAGGCCGGGTTCGGAGGCGAGGGCGCGGGCGATCTCCAGTTTGCGCTGTTCGCCGTACGGGAGGTTGCGGGCGAGGTGGTCGGCCTTCTCGGCGAGGCCGGTGAACTCCAGGAGTTCCATGGCCTTTTCACGGCTGTGGGCTTCGGCGCGGTGGTAGCCGGGGCCGCGCAGGACGGCGGAGAAGATGCCTTCCCTGGTCCGGGTGTGCCGGCCGACCAGGACGTTCTCCAGGACGGTCATGTTGGCGAACAGCCGGATGTTCTGGAAGGTGCGGGCGATGCCGGCCTGGGTGACGAGGTGGGGCTTGGGGGGCAGCAGGGTGCCCCGGTAGCGGACGGCGCCCTCGGTGGGGACGTAGAGGCCGGTGAGGCAGTTGAAGAAGGTGGTCTTGCCCGCGCCGTTGGGGCCGATGAGACCGATGATCTCGCCTTCGCCGACGGTCAGGGAGACGTCGTTGACGGCGGTGAGGCCGCCGAAGCGCATGGTGACGCCGGTGACTTCGAGCAGGGGTGCGGCGGTGGTGGTCATCGGGTGGGTCACGCCCCTGCCTTGGTGAGTGCGGTCGGCTCGTCGGCGCCCTGGGCCGGGACGGCGGCCTCGTGGAACTCCAGCTGCCGGCGGCGGTTGGGGATGAGGCCTTCGGGGCGTACGCGCATCAGGACGATGAGGGCGGCGCCGAAGGCGAGGAGCTGGTAGTCGGCGAGGAATTCGAGCTTCTTCGGGATGAGGAAGAGCAGGGTGGCGCCGACCAGCGGGCCGCTGATGGTGCCCATGCCGCCGAGGATGACGGCGGCGAGCAGGAAGGCGGAGTTGGGCGGGAGGGCCTCGGCGAAGGTGTACTGGTCGGGGGTGACGGTGTAGCTGACGTGGGCCTGGACGGTGCCGGCCAGGCCGGCCAGCAGGGCGCCGAGGGCGAAGGCGAGGAGCTTGAGGCGGAAGCCGTTGATGCCCATCGCTTCGGCGGCGGTCTCGTCCTCGCGGATGGCGACCCAGGCGCGGCCGATGCGGGAGTCGCCGACCCGGGCGAAGACCAGCACGACGAGCGCGGTGACCAGCAGCATCAGCAGGTAGTAGTTGGAGAAGCGGCCGAGTTCGATGCCGGCGACGGTGTGCGGCTTGCCGAGGTCGAAGCCGAGGATGTCCAGGTCGGGGATGCGCGGGATGCCGTTGGAGCCGTTGGTGACCTTGGGGCCGGTGGTGCCGTTGAGGTTGAGCATGGTGATGCGGAAGATCTCGCCGAAACCGAGGGTGACGATGGCGAGGTAGTCGCCGCGCAGCCGCAGTGTGGGGGCGCCGATCAGGACGCCGAAGACCATGGAGACGGCGGCGCCGGTGAGCATCGCGGCCCAGAACGGGAACTGGACGTGGATGGGCGAGGCGGGGGAGCCGGAGACCAGGGCGGCGGCGTAGGCGCCGACGCCGAGGAAGGCGACGTACCCGAGGTCGAGCAGCCCGGCCAGGCCGACGACGATGTTGAGGCCGAGGGCGACGGTGGCGAAGATCAGGATGTTGGTGGCGACGGAGGTGTACTGGTCGCTGGTCTGGGTGAAGGGGAAGCCGGCGGCGGCGGCGAAGGCGGCGCCGGTGGTGACCGGGCGGTGCTTGACGGTCAGCGCGCGCAGCCGGGTGATCAGGCCGGACCTGGCCAGGGCGGGGGCGGCGAGGCCGGCGAACAGCAGGTAGCCGATGAAGAGTTCGCCGTACTCGGTGTCGATGCCGAAGGTGATCGCGAACAGTCCGAGCCCGAAGGCGAGGACGATCAGCAGGACCTCGACCCAGGAGGGGAGCGTGCGCGCGGCGGCGAGCGGGCGGTCGATCCGGCCGAGGCGCAGTGCGCTGTTGGCGAGGTGGCCCAGCTGGAGCAGCAGAACGGCGCCGGCCGCGATGGCGACGCCGCCGGCCAGCGCGGTCAGCACGGGGGCGACGGGCTTGTCGCCGGGAACGGCGCGGGCGCCGAACCAGGCGATCGGGGCGGCGGCGAGGAGCAGGAAGAGCCGGTTGTCGAGGATGCGCAGCGGTACGGCGGTGCGGCGGTCCAGCGGCAGGCCGAGGGCGCCGAGGGCGGCGAGCAGGCCGCCCGCGGCGAGGATCCAGCCGCCGGGTTCGAGGTTGGCGAGGCCGCCGAGTTCGGCGGAGATGGCGGCGACGGAGTAGACGGCCACGGCGAGGGCGCCGGTGGCGGCGTAGAGGACGGCGTTGTTGCTGCGGGCGGGGGCGGCCCAGCGCAGGCCGGGGACGCCCTGGGAGGCGAGCAGCAGCAGGAGGGTGAGGAGGCCGGCGACGAGGGCGAGCCACTGGAGGCCGGCGGGGGAGCCGTCGTAGGTGAGGTCGCCGGGGAAGTCGGGGGTCCAGGTCCAGTGGAGGGCGGCGGAGCCGGCGGTGGCGAGGGCGCCGAGCCCGGTGAGGGCCGCCGCGGCGCGGGTGGGCAGCGGGATGACCGGGGTGGTCTCGGTGGTCGTCATGGTGGTCACGCCCTGTCCGCGACGCGTTCGCCGAGCAGGCCCTGGGGCCGGATCAGCAGTACGAGGATGAGGAGTACGAAGGCCCAGACGTCCTTCCAGGCGCCGCCTCCGAAGAGGTGCATGCCGGGCAGGTGCTGGATGTAGCCGGTGGCGAGGGCTTCGGCGAGGCCGAGGGCGAGGCCGCCGAGCATGGCGCCGTAGATGTTGCCGATGCCGCCGAGGACGGCGGCGGTGAAGGCCTTGAGGCCGAGGAGGAAGCCCATCCGGAAGTCGACCTGGCCGCTGCGCAGTCCGTAGGCGACGGCGGCGACGGCGGCGAACGCGGCGCCGATGGCGAAGGCCATGACGATGATGCGGTCGGTGTCGATGCCCATGAGCTTGGCGGTGTCCGGGTCCTGGCTGGTGGCCTGCATGGCGCGGCCGGAGCGGGTGCGGGTGACGAACCAGCCGAGGGCGAGCATGCACAGCGGGGCGGCGATGATCAGGAACAGGTCGCTGCGCTGGATGGTGACGGAGCCGAGGCTGAAGGGGTCGCCCGGGAGCTTGGGGAAGACCCGGGCCTTCTTGGCGTCCGGGTAGAAGGAGAAGACGAGCTGCTGGAGGAAGATGGACAGCCCGATCGCGGTGATCAGCGGGGCGAGCCGGGGGGCGTTGCGCAGGGGGCGGTAGGCGAAGCGCTCGGCGGCGACGGCGGTGAGGGTGGAGACCAGGATGCCGGCGATCAGCATGAGCGGCAGGGCCAGCCACAGGGTGGTGCCGCCGGGGAGCGCGAGGTAGGCGGTCAGGGCGCCGAAGCCGCCGACCATGACGATCTCGCCGTGGGCGAAGTTGATGAGCTGGACGATGCCGTAGACCATCGTGTAGCCGATCGCGACGAGCCCGTAGAGGGCGCCGAGGATCAGGCCGTTGGCCAGCTGCTGCGGTAGGTCGTGCACCGCTGGGCCTCCGTAGTGCGTTCGGGGGTGTCCGCTTGGGTGGTGGATGTGGGTGCGCGCGGGGGCACTGGTGGCGCCCCCGCGCGCGGTGGTGGTGAAGTGGCGCTGGTGGAGCTGGTGGTGACGGAGCGTCAGACGGTGCTTCAGCCCTTGAAGGTGCCGGACTTCTCCACCGCCCACTTGCCGTCCTTGGCGGTGTAGGCGGTGAGCTGCTTGTTGGTGGTGTCGCCGAACTCGTCGAAGCTGACCTTGCCGGTGACACCGTCGAAGGAGACCTTCTGGACGGCGTCGCGGACGGCCACCCGGGTGAGCTCCTTGCCGCCGGCCTTGGCGGCCTTGACGCCCTGGATGATGGCCCAGGCGCTGTCGTAGGAGTAGCCGCCGTAGGTCTCGTAGGCGTCCTTGTAGCCGGCGGCCTTGTAGTCGGCGATGAACTTCTTGGCGGTGTCGAGGCTGTCGACGGGCAGGCCGACGGCGGTGGCGAAGTCGCCCTGGCTCTTGGGGTTGAGCTTGAGGTACTCGCCGCTCTGGATGGCGTCACCGCCCATCATGGGGATGGTGATGCCGGCCTCCTTGAGCTGGAGGGAGAGCGGGCCGGCGGCGGGGTACTCGCCGCCGTAGTAGACGGCGTCGGCGCCGGAACTCCTGACCTTGGTGACGATGGCGGAGAAGTCGCGGTCGTCGGGGTTGACGTGCTCCTCGCCGGCGATGGTGCCGCCGAGCTTGGTGAACTCGCCCTTGAAGGTGGAGGCCAGGCCGGCGCCGTAGGCCTTCTGGTCGTCGATGAGGAAGACCTTGGTCTTCTTGGCGTCGTTGTAGAGGAACTGGGCGGCGAAGGGGCCCTGGATGGCGTCGGTGGTGGCGGTGCGGAAGTAGGACTGGAAGGGGCGCTTCTTCACGCCGCTGGCCCACTTCTCGCCCTGGCTGAGCTCGACACCGGTGTTGGCGGGGGAGACTTCGACCAGCTTGGCGTCGTCGAAGATCTGCTGCATCGACTGCGCCACACTGGTGTTGAGCGGGCCGACCACGCCGAGGACCTTGGAGTCGGCGACGAACTGGGTGGCGTTCTGCTGGCCGGGGGCGGGCTTGGCGGTGTCGTCCAGGGCCTTGATCTCGAACTTGACGCCGGGGACCTCTTTGGTGTCGTTGGCCTGCTTGACCGCGAGGTCGACGGAGTTGCGGATGCCGAGTCCGAGGGCGGAGAGGTCGCCGGTGAGCGGGGCGTCGACGCCGATGACGACGGTGACGTCACCGGAGTTGGCGTTGCCGCCGGTGCCGCTGCTCTTCTCTCCGCGGGAACCACAGGCGCTGAGGCTGAGGGCGCCGATCACGGCAATGCTCACGACAAGTGCTGAACGGTGACGCACGAGGGGTCCCCTTCGGTTCAGGAGGCGCCCGCGCCTGAGTGGCGGGAGCCGGAGTGCGCGGAGGGCCGGGCCCAATCGAATGGCGCGGTGACTGGCCGTGACTCTAGATGTCGTCGGGCGGCTCGGGCAGTAGTGCGAGCAGGCTGTGATTCTCTTGTTATGAGCACACGGATTATCTGTCTCAGTATTCGGTCGTTCCGGCTCGATCGATCCGGTGATCACGGGCTTTTACGCATCGGTAGGGTGATGTAAGGCCCAGAAATAGGGGTTGCAGCTGGCAGCTCCGATAATCGGACACCGCTGTCCGGCGCTCTGCTTCCGGCCTTGAGTGTCCGTATTGCGGACGGCGAGGGTGCGGCGAAGTCGCTCCGGGGTGCTCGGAGGCCCCGGAACGGGCAATTGATCGGATTTCCTACTTGTTACGCAGTGTTACGCGCACGGGATCCGCGTCGGCCGCCCCCGGGCATGCCGACGCCCCCTTGTCCAGACCAACGCCTGCCCAGGGTGGCAGGTGGTCAAACAAGGGGGCGGAAAAGGGACTTGATGTTGTCCTGAGTGAACTCATGGACGCCGTACGGACGTTGTGGTGAGGCCGTGCGGACGTCGTGGGGCGGGGCTCGTCAGAGGTCGCGCAGCATGCAGGTCAGTCGGCAGCTGGTGATCCGCCGGCCGGTGTCATCGGTGATCGCGATCTCGTAGGTGGCGGCGGTGCGGCCCTTGAACACCGCCGTCGCCACCCCGGTCACCAGCCCGGAGGTGGCCGAGCGGTGGTGGGTCGCGTTGAGGTCCACGCCGACCGCGTACCGGCCGGGGCCGGCGTGCAGCATCGCCCCGATCGAGCCCAGCGTCTCGGCCAGCGCCGCCGACGCGCCGCCGTGCAGCAGCCCGTACGGCTGCTGGTTGCCCTCCACCGGCATGGTGCCGACCACGCGGTCGCCGGAGGCCTCGACGATCCGGATGCCGAGCTTCTCCCCGAGGTGGCCGCCGGAGAAGGTCTCCGGGCTCACGCCGAGCTTGGTGAAGTGGTCCAGCACGTCCTGCGGGATCTTCAGGACCGGGGCGTGGCCGGGGGCGGGTTCGGGGGTGCCGTCGGGGGCGGTGTCGAGGACCGCGTCGGTCATGGGGAGCTCCTGCCGCTCGGGGATCTGCCGCCTGCGATCGTACGACCGTCCTACTCGTTGGTAACAGCTCCCGGCGGACCGGCGCGGCGTCCCTTTTGTCAGTGCCGGGCCATAGGATCGGGGGCCGGTAGTGGAATCGGCAGGAACGGACGTTGACGTGGCTACGCAGAGTACGGACAAGGGCGCGACGGGTGGCGGCGGGGCCGGCCCGCGGCCCCGGCTGATGCTGCTCGACGGGCACTCGATGGCCTACCGGGCCTTCTACGCCCTGCCCGTGGAGAACTTCAACACCTCCACCGGCCAGCCCACCAACGCGGTCTACGGCTTCGCCTCGATGCTCGCCAACACCGTCCGGGACGAACGGCCCACCCATCTCGCCGTCGCCTTCGACCTCTCCCGGCAGACGTTCCGCTCCGTCGAGTTCCCCGACTACAAGGCCAACCGGGCCAAGACGCCCGACGAGTTCAAGAGCCAGGTCGGCCTGATCGGCGAACTGCTCGACGCCATGCACGTCCCCCGGCTGACGGCCGAGGGCTTCGAGGCCGACGACATCATCGCCACCCTGGCCACCGCCGCCGAGGCGGCGGGCTACGACGTCGACATCGTCACCGGCGACCGCGACTCGCTCCAGCTGGTCACCGACCACATCACCGTGCTCTACCCGACCAAGGGCGTCTCCGAGCTCACCCGCTACACCCCGGAGAAGGTCGCCGAGAAGTACGGCGTCACCCCGCGCCAGTACCCGGACCTCGCCGCGCTGCGCGGGGACCCGTCCGACAACCTGCCCGGCATCCCCGGCGTCGGCGAGAAGACGGCCGCCAAGTGGGTCAACCAGTTCGGCTCCTTCGACGAACTCGTCGCCCGCGCCGACGAGGTGAAGGGCAAGATCGGCGAGAAGCTGCGCGACAACCTCGACTCGGTCAAGCGCAACCGGGTGCTCACCGAGCTGGTCCGCGACGTCGAACTCCCACTCGGCGTCGCCGACCTGGACCGCAAGCCGTTCGACAAGGGCGCCGTCGGCACCCTGATGGAGTCGCTGGAGTTCCGCAACGCCAACTTCCGCGACCGCGTCTTCGGCATCGACCCGTCCACCGGTGAGGAGCCGGCCGACGCCGAACTCGCCCCCGGCGTCGAGGTCGACGGCGAACTCCTCACCGACCCGGGCACCCTGGCCGGCTGGCTGGCCGAGCACGCCGCCGACGGCAAGACCACCGTCGCCCTGGCCGCCGTCTACCAGTGGGCGCTCGGCACCGGCGAAGTCACCGAAGTCGCCCTCGCCGCAGGAGAATCCGCCGCCTGGTTCGACCCGGCACTGCTCGCCGAGGAGGACGAGCGGGCCTTCGCCGCCTGGCTCGCCGACGCCGGCGCCCCCAAGGCCCTGCACATCGCCAAGCAGGTCATGCGCGCCTTCGCCGAGCGCGGCTGGACGATCGCCGGCGTCGCCGCCGACACCGCGCTCGCCGCCTACCTGGAGAAGCCCGGCCGCCGCACCTTCACCCTGGAGGTGCTCGCCGAGGAGTACCTGGCCCGCTCGCTCACCCCGGCCCCCGCCACCGAGACCGGCCAACTCACCTTCGACGCACCGGAGGAGGACCCGACCGCGCACGCCCAGGCGCTGATGCTCGAAGCCCGCGCGGTGCTCGACCTCGCCGCGCTCTTCGAGACCCGCCTCGCCGAGGTCGGCGCCGCCGGGCTGATGCACGACATGGAACTGCCCATCGCGGCCCTGCTGGCCCGGATGGAGCGCTACGGCATCGCCGCCGACCGCGAATGGCTCACCGGCCTGGAAGCCCAGTTCGCCGCCGAGATCCAGCGCGTGGTCGAGGAGGCGCACGCCGCCGCCGGGCACGAGTTCAACCTCGGCTCGCCCAAGCAGCTCCAGGAGATCCTCTTCGGCGAGCTCGCCCTCCCCAAGACCAAGAAGATCAAGACCGGCTACACCACCGACGCCGACGCGCTCACCTGGCTCGCCACCCAGACGGACAACGAACTGCCCGTCATCCTGCTGCGCCACCGCGACCAGGCCAAGCTGCGCACCACCGTCGAAGGCCTGCTCAAGACGGTCTCGCCCAAGGGCCGCATCCACACCACCTTCAACCAGATGGTCGCCGCCACCGGCCGGCTCTCCTCGCAGGACCCGAACCTCCAGAACATCCCGGTCCGCACCGAGGAAGGCCGCGCGATCCGCCGCGCCTTCGTCGTCGGCACCGGCTACGAGTCGCTGCTCACCGCCGACTACTCGCAGATCGAACTGCGCATCATGGCGCACCTGTCCGAGGACGAGGCGCTGATCGAGGCCTTCCTCTCCGGCGAGGACCTCCACAACACCGTCGCCTCCCAGGTCTTCGAGGTCCCGCGCGACGCGGTCGACGCCGAGATGCGCCGCAAGATCAAGGCGATGTCCTACGGCCTGGCGTACGGCCTCTCCGCGTACGGGCTCTCACAGCAGCTCGGCATCAAGCCCGGCGAGGCCCAGGGCCTGATGGACACCTACTTCGAGCGCTTCGGCGGCGTACGGGACTACCTGCGCCGGGTCGTCGACGAGGCCCGGGCGACGGGCTACACCGAGACGCTGCTCGGCCGCCGCCGCTACCTGCCGGACCTCAGCAGCGACAACCGCCAGCGCCGCGAGATGGCCGAGCGGATGGCCCTCAACGCCCCGATCCAGGGCTCGGCCGCCGACATCGTCAAGATCGCCATGCTCCGGGTGGACGAGGCGCTGCGCGCCGCCGGCCTCACCTCCCGGATGCTGCTCCAGGTACACGACGAAATCGTGCTGGAGCTGGCCCCGGGCGAGCGCGAGCAGGTCGAGGCCATCGTCCGCGAGCAGATGGCGGGCGCCTACCCGCTGCGCGTCCCGCTGGACGTCTCCGTCGGCGTCGGCCCCAACTGGGAGGCCGCCGCGCACTGACACCCGTCGGGCGGGCCCGGGCGCACGTCGGCGCCCGGGCCTGGGCGCTATCGAGTGCCCGAGCCCGGCTTGAGGTCGGCGTACTCGACGATCGTGAACTCCCGGCCGCCGCCGTAGTCCACCGTTCGCTGGTGGGGCGGCCCGAAGGCGTGGTCGTCGTCCTTGATCGCGACCTGCCACACAGCGCCGGGGAAGATGGCGAAACAGGCGAGGAAGCGCCCGTTCCCGAACTCGGTCGGTCTGGTCTGGTCTGCCAGGTAGTCGATCGAGTCACTGGAGGCGAAGGCCAGGCTGGGTTGGAGGTCCCACATGAGCGCGCCCAGGCAGATCGCCGTGCCGTTGCCCAGCCATGCCACGGTCGCGGGGTGATGCGGGTCTCCGGGGTCGAGCACGATCATGTTCTGCCGGGAGAGCCTCGGACACGGGTCCAGGCTGCTGAACCCGTTCAGGGCGTCCGCGATCCACTGTGCCGACGCCGGGGCCGCCTGGGACAGGACGTACCCGCCCCCGGTCGGCGCCGGTCTCGCAGTGACGACGGGCCGGATCGCCGTGTCGCCGCCACCCCACTGCTCCGTACAGGCTGCGGCGCCCAGTGCCAGTACCGTCGCCGCTGCCATCCACGCTCTTCGTCCCACCGTGCCTCCCTTTCCCTGGTTCTTCCCGTTGGGGTGGATCGGTAGCGTCCGCGAACGGCAACGGCCGTGTATCAGAAGCGAGTTGAGCGGACCGGGCGGAGAGCGGGACAGCGGCATGGCGGCCGTCATCGACCAATTCGCGGAGAGCTTCCCGGTGCGGCCGGACTGGATTCCCTGAGCGGGTGCCGCCGCGAGATCGCTTTGTGTACGTTCGATCCCTTGCTGCGTTCGAAAGTCAGTGCGCCGCGCCGCCTTCAACTCGAAAGTGTGTACTCCTGCCGTGATGCAGCTGCCGATAGCCGAGTCATCCGGAGTCCGTCCGACGAGTTCCTTCCGCCGGACGCGGGCAACCGGCTCCGGCGCACACCCCGCCGCCGCAGCAGCCCGCGCCCGCGCAGCACCAGGCGGCCGGCTGCACCACCGATTCCAAGGGCAACTGCATCGTCCGGGGCCGGCTCTGCCCCAACCACGGCGGCACCGGTACCGATGCCGCCGGGCACCTCCTCACCTGCGAGGACAAGAACGGCTGGCGCTGGGAATGATCGCCGGGCGGGCCCCAGCCCCCTACGGGTGAACCAGGAGCCTTCGGGCACTGGTGGGAGCCGACGTTGTGGGACGGTGTCGGCGAGATCCTGAGAGTTCCTCGACATGAGGCGGTGCGATGGGCGTCACGCTGGGCGTGGTGGTGCTGACGATGGGGGACCGGCCTGCGGAGCTGACGGCGCTGCTGGACTCGGTGCGGGCCCAGGACGGCAGCGGCGGCGGCGATGGCGGCGTGCGGACCGTGGTGCTCGGGCAGGGCGCGAAGCTGCCCGAACTGCCGGACTGGGTGGACGCCGTGGAACTGCCGGAGAACCTCGGCATCCCCGGCGGCCGCAACGTGGGCGTCGAGCGGCTGCGCGAACTCGGCGGCGTGGACGTGGTGGTCGACCTGGACGACGACGGTCTGCTGCCCCGCACCGACACCTTCCGCCTGCTCCGGGAGGCCTTCGAGCGGGACCCGGGGCTCGGGATCGTGTCCTTCCGCGTCGCGGACGAGACCGGGCACACCCAGCGTCGGCACGTCCCCCGCCTCGGCGCATCGGACCCTCTGTCGTCCGGGCCGGTCACCACGTTCCTGGGGCTGTTTCCCGCCGAGTTCTTCTACGCCCACGAGGAGACGGACCTCGCCTGGCGCGCCCTGGACGCCGGCTGGCGCATCGACTACCGCGCCGACCTGCTGCTCCAACACCCCCGCACCGACCCGGCCCGGCACACCACCTACTACCGGCTGACCGCCCGCAACCGGGTCTGGCTGGCCAAGCGTCACCTGCCCGCGATCCTCGTGCCGGTCTACCTCACCTCCTGGACGCTGTACACACTGCTCCGCCGCCCGCCGCTGTCCGGCCTTCGGGCATGGTGGTCCGGGCTCTTGGAGGGCGTGCGCACTCCGTGTCCACCGCGTCGGCCGATGCGGTGGAGCACCGTGTGGCGGATGACGAGGCTGGGCCGCCCGCCGGTGTTCTGACACACATCAGGCCGTGGGGCTGCGCAGGAAGTCGGTGGGGCCGACTTCCTGCGCACTCATGCTCTTCTGACGGCTTCAGATCGGCAGGTGCCAACCCGGGCCGTCCTCGCTGCCGAGCCAGACGCGTTGTGCCGCCGCCGAGACCGTGATGCCGAAGGCGTCCTGATGCGGCTCGCCCGCGCTCTGCCAGGCCTCGATGGCCGCTTCCACCTGGTCCCACAGGCGGAGCGGCCCGCGTTGCACCACCGTCCACCCGCCGTCAGGGTCGGGCATGGTCCGGGCCTGCGATCCGGTGGCCACGTCCGAGAGGATCTGCTGCCCGCAGGCGCCCATCCGTTCGGCCGAGGGCGCTGCGAGCTGCGCGACCCAACTGCCCGTCCAGGTGTCGAGCTTCGCGGGGTCGATCCGGCTGGCGCGCTGCTCCCCGGGGAGCAGGGCCAGGGTCGGGCGGGGCGGCCGGTCGTGGGGTCGGGCGATCATGAAGCTGGTGTAGCCCGGCAGGCACCGGCCGACGGCCTCGCCGGGGCCGGTCACGTCGAGCAAGGCCAGAGCGCTGGCGTAGCTCCACCCGGACAGGGTGACCAGGACGCGCCCGCCCGGCTTCACCTGACGGAGCCAGGCCATCGGCAGATACCGGACCGAGCACGTGGCGATCAGCCGGTCGAAGGGGCCACCGTTCGGGTCCCCGCCGAGACCGTCGCCGGTGATGAGGCGCGGGGCGAAGCCGGCGGCCCTGGTGGCGGCGGCCGCGCGGGCGGCTACCTGGGGGTCGTACTCGATGCTGGTGAGGTTCCCGTCGCCGAGCCGGTGCGCGCCGAGGGCCGTCGAGTAGCCGGTCCCGGTGCCGACTTCGAGCACCTGATGGCCGACGTCGGCGCCGAGCTGCTGCCACATGCCGAGGACGAGCGAGGGCAGCGTCGAGGACGACGACGGCGCGCCGGTCGCTGGCTGCTCTGCGATGTCCTCCGGGCTGGTGCGGCCGTCGAGTTGGGTGATGAGGGTCCGGTCGGTGTAGACCCCCTCCAGCCACCCGGGGTCACCCTGGCGTACGGCTCGGTAGCTCGTCGGAGCGCTGCTGTCGGTGGGGGCGAAGTAGCTGCCGACGAACAGTTCGCGCGGCACGGCGGTGGCGGATTCGGTCCACGCGGGGTCGGTGAGCGCGCCCCTCGCGGTGAGCTGGTCGACCAGGGCGGCGCGCAGAGTGTCGGACGTGGTCACGCTTGGTGGCCTCTCTCCAGTCGGTCAGATCAGGGACGGAAACGCTCTGATCGGCCAGCGGCCGAGCCAGAACGCGGCGGTGGAGGGCTCAGGGAGGTCCATGGTGGAGCCGTCGTGGGGCAGGAGCTCGGTGGGGGCGAGGTATCCCTCGCCGGGGTCGAGTCGCAGCCGCAGGCAGCGCAGTGGATGCCCGGCGTGCACGTAGGCCCGGATGTCGTCGGTGTGCGGGTAGTGCGCTGGGCCGTCCCTGCTGAGGCGTTGGCAGATGGTCGGTGCGTCGGTGTCGCCGACGAGGAGGTAGCGGGAGCCGGGGCCCGCGTTGAAACACAGCCTGCGTCGGGACAGCCGGCGGTGGGCGTACGGGAGGCGGTCCCAGTTGTCCAGGTGGATGCCGAGCCGCCTTCCGCTCGCGGGGTTCACCGTGACGGTGAGGTCGCCTGCGGGGCTGGTGGCGTGGTTGGCGTACTGAGTGCCTGGCGCGGGGGTGAACGGTGGATGGACGGTCCACCAGGGGCTGTCCACGGAGTCCAGCGTGCGCGGGGCAGGGAAGGCGATGAGTTCGACGGCCTCGGCCGCCGGTGGGTGACGTGGTGCGCGCAGGAAGTCGGCTTCGACGGGGCTGATGGGTGTCCACCGGTCGGCCGGGACCACCGCCCCGTTTTCGTAGGCTGGATGGCCGTGCGCGACCGCCACGGTGGTGATCTGGCAGCGGTCGCGGAGCTTGGCGTAGTCGGTGAAGACGATGAACGGCCCCACGCGGAGCCTCCCTTCGGAGGACGGTCAGTGGTGCTGTGGGAGGTCCTCGCTGTAGGTGACGTTCAGCTCGGCGAGGAGGGCCTCGGTGAGCTGGTGCTCCTGGCCGCGGCTGATGACGACCCCACGCAGGTTGCCGACGCCTCGGATGGTGGACAGATCGCTGCCGCTGAGGTCGAGGCCTTTGTGTGTGCCGGAATCGAACCCGGTGGCTCGCAGCACGCAGTCGCGCATCACCACGCCGGTGAGGTCGCAGCCGGTGAAGGTGGCCTCCGTGAGTACGCACCGGTCGAAGACGAGCGGACCGCTCGCGCGGATCTGGTTGAACGTGGCGTAGTCGAGGCGGCAGTTTTCGAACAGGACGTTGTCCCAGACGGCGCCGGTGACGGTCGCGCCCATGAGCCGGCAGTCGCGGAACAGGGTGCGGGATGCCTTGCTGCCACTCAGTTGGAGCGAGCCGAGGTCGCTGGCGGTGATCCGGACGGAGCTGAACCGGACGTTCTCGATGGTGGTTCGCTGGGCGGTGAGGTTGTGGAGGATGCCGTTGCGCAGATCGGCCTCGGTGAGGTCGAGGTCGCGCATGTCCTGGTCGGTGTACCGGAACTCGGTGACGGTGCTGCCGGGCCTGGGTGGGGAGTTGACGACTCCCAGGTACGGGTCGTCATCCGGGTCCGGCAGGGTGACGATGGTGCGGCCGTAGCGGTGGATGGACAAGAAGTGCTCCGGTCGGTGGTCGGCGCCGCCCGCTGCCCCGGGAGGCAGTGGGCGGCATGGCGCGGGAGAGCCCCCATTGTGCTGCTGACGGTGTCAGCGGTTGGACCAGTCGGACCAGGACGGCCCGTTGTTCCAGTTGTCCCAAGGGGCGCTCTGCCAGTTGTCCCAGGAGGGAGCGTTGTCCCACGGGCCTCCGCCACGGTTGTCCCACGTCGGCTGATTGCCCCACTCGATCGAGGGCATCCCGTTCGACGAGATGACGGCGGCGATCAGAGCCGCGACAGCGGGAGCGTCGGTGGTGGCGAGCTGCGCCAGAACGGTCATGTGGTTTCCTCCTTGCGCACGGTGTCGGCCAGCGCCAGAACCGGGGCCTGCTCGGTGACGCGGCAGTAGTCGGTCTCGGCGACAGCGAAGGTCTGGTGCTCGAAGTAGCGGTTCCCGGCCTGCGAGCCTCGGCAGTAGTCGAAGAACTCGCAGGAGGACTCGCACTCATCCAGGCCGGTCAGGAACTCGCCCACGTAGTTCAGCCGGTGCGCCTGGCGCAGGATGGAACTGATCGACTGTTCGAGGACGTTCCCGGCCCGGAAGTCGTTGTAGGCGGGCGCTTTGATGCCCGCCAGTTCGGGTGACAGCAGGAACACGTCGCCATTCGTGGCGATGGTCGGCAACGGGTCGGCCCGGCTCAGGTGCGCGAGGTCGGGGCGCCGGGTGCGGCTCATCCACAGGTACCGGCCGAGACGTTCCAGCTCCCGTACCGGGGCCGTGCCGCTCGGTTGGCGCCGCGACCACGCAAGGACCTTGCGCCAGAACTCGATGGCCTGCTCGCGGGTGGGCGGGCGGCGCTCGGTGTTGACGCCCTCCAACTCCTCGATGTTGAGGCCGATGCTGACTGGCCTGAGCGCGGCGAGGAAGTCGAGGAGCCGGTCGGGGTCGCTGATGCTCTCCCGGCTGACGACGGCGATCAATGAGAACGGAACACCGTGGTGCCTTAGCCGATCGATTCCCTTCACGATCCGGTCGAACACCGGGCGGCCCTGGCGATCGATGCGCCGGGCGGTCAGGTCTGCTGGGCCGTCGATGCTGACTCCGACTCGGAACCCGTACTCGGCCAGGAGCCTGCACCACTCGTCGTTGATCAAGGTGGCGTTTGTCTGGACGGCGTGTTCCAGCAGGCCCCTGCGGCGCAGTTCCTCGAACGGTTGGAGCAGCTCCGTGAAGCGTCGCGGTCCGAGCGCCAGCGGCTCTCCGGCGTGCCAGATCAGGCCGAGGGGCTTGCGGTGGGGGCCTTCGGCCAGCTCGCTCGCTGACCGTGCGATGGCCTCGGCGACCGTGATCGGCATGGGGGTCTTGTCGTTGCGGTCGGGCAGATAGCAGTACGTGCAGTCAAGGTTGCAGAAGCCGGTCGGTTGAACCACCAGGTTGCGAGGAACGTGGTGGATCCGCTGCTGGTAGCGACGCAGCATGAGCGCCTCCTGCTGGTTTGCCGCGATGCTCACAGTCGGTCCTCTCCGTTCGGCATGAGGATGGTGTGGACGTGCGTGATCCCGGCCTTGGGGGCGTTATGGCGCGCAGGAAGTCGGGTGGGTCGACTTCTTGTGCGGTCAGGTTTGGGTTGCTTGGGTGCGGCAGTGGGTGAGGGCGTAGCGGATGCGGGTGTCGGGGTTGGGGGTGGTGGTGAGGAGTTCGCCGGCGGTGGTGAGGGTGGTCCAGTAGAGGGTGGGGTTGCCGGTGCGGGGGAGGGGGTGGGTGTTGGTGAGGGAGAGGTAGGCGGTGGTCAGCTTGCCGGTGGTGAACCAGCGTTGGAGTCCGTGTTGGTGGCCGGGGCGGAGGCCGCCGATGGCGTTCATGGCGGTGGTGAGGAGGTTGATGACGGTGATTTCGGTGGGGGTGAGGTTCTTGGGGATGTCGAAGACGCCGAGGGCTTCGAGGAGTTCGCCGGTGTCGTTCTCGCTGTTGGGCTTGGGGTGGGCGAGGAGGGCGTCGTGGCAGTCGGCGAGGCGGGTGGTGATGTCGGCGGTGGGGATGTCGAGGGCGAAGCAGACGGCCTGGGCGACGGGGAGGGGCGGGTGGCCGAGGCGGGCGAGGAGGGCGTAGGTGGCGGCGGGGGTGGCGCCGCGGGAGAGGGTGTGGCGGGCGAGGGTGGCGAGGGAGGGAGTCGGCTGACACATGGCGGTTCGGTCTTTCTCAGGCGGTGACGAGGGAGGGGGAGGGGGAGATGAGAGCCCAGATGTACTTGCCGATGCCGCCGGGGCGGGAGGAGCAGCCCCAGTGTTCGGCGAGTTCGTTGACGAGGTAGAGCCCGCGCCCGTGTTCGGAGGTCGGGGTGGGAGTGCGGAGGGAGGGGTGTCCGGTGCTGGCGTCGTGGACTTCGAGCCGGAGGCGGGAGTCGGGGAGGGCGAAGCGGATTTCGATGTGGTGGTCGTCGGGGGCGTCGGAGTGCTGGACGGCGTTGGCGAACAGCTCGGTGAGGAGCAGCTCGGCGGTGTCGCGGTAGTGGTCGCCGGTGGGAAGTCCGGAGAGGTAGGCGCGCAGCAAGTAGCGGGCCAGGGGCGAGGATTCGGGCCGGGAATCCAGGCGCGCGACGAACATGCGAGGGCGGCGGGTGGTGAGCATAAGGTCCTCGAAGGGGCGGAGAGGAGGCGGTCGGAGAAGGATCCGGCGGCGCGGTTTACGCATCTGACGCACTGTCATTCAGCTGTCGGCTTTGAAACTTGATTGCGCGCGCTGAGGTCGCGGTGCTGTGCGAGGCCTAGCCAGGTTTGGCGGGCATGTGAACGCGGCTGCCCCGGGCCCAGTCGTCCTTCTTGCCGCCACGGCAGGCGTAAGCCACGACCTGGGGTTGGGCGAATGCGGGCGGCGCGGCAACTGTCACGCTCGAATCGTCGAGCAATCCGACGGGACGTCATACCGCGTTTCCGGGACGTTTGGGACATCTGGCTGGTAGACCTTGAAACGTCCCTAACATGGAAGGCCTGCTGGTGAACAGCCCACTCCGTGACGCAATGGCCCGTGCCAACATGACCTCGTCCAAACTCGCGCGTGTGTGCGGTGTCGACCCCAAGACCGTCGACCGGTGGCTCGCGAACCCCCTGCGCGAGCCACATGCCCGACACCGCGCAGCGGCCAGCCGGGCCCTCGGCGAGGAGGAAACCGTGCTCTGGCCATCTGTCCATCAGCTCGTGAAGTCGGGCCCGGATCGGGAGCTGGTGCAGATGTACCCGTACCGGTCCGCGGCGCCGGCCGCGCTGTGGCGTCAGCTGATAAAGGGGGCAACCCGGGAGCTGACCTTCGCTGGGTACACCAACTACTTTCTATGGTTGGAGCACGCGAACTTCGGCAGCCTGCTTCGGCAGAAGGCGGCCGATGGCGTTCGGATCCGCTTCATCCTCGGCGAGCCCGGACACCCGGTCACCCGTCAGCGGGAGCTGGAGGAGGACGTTCCTCTGAGCCTGTCGACCCGGATCGAGGTCACCCTGTCCGAACTGTCCAAGCTGCGGGACACATTGATCGAGGCGCGATACGAGACCGCACACGTCTCGCTCAGCGTCTTCCGCTTCGACAACGACATGATCGTCACGCCGCTGCTGCCCGGTAGGATCGGCCACGATGCCCCGATGATGCATTTCAGGCGCGCTCAGGACGACGGCGTCTTCGACCGCTTCGCCGGTCACGTCGAAGACTTGTGGGCAAAAGGGCATGACGTGTGGACGATCTCGGAAGCGGAGGTGGCCAGTGCCCAGGCTTGATTACCTGAACGACCCGAACGCCCCGAAGGCGAACTCCCTCGTCCCGGCGGCCTCCGTCGTCGTGGTCGACGACGGAGGCCGCGTTTTGCTCCAGCGCCGTACCGACAACGGGATGTGGGCTCTGCCCGGCGGGAAGATGGACATCGGTGAGTCGCTCGCCGGGTGCGGGATCCGGGAGACCCGGGAGGAGACCGGCATCGACATCGAGGTCACCGGGATCGTCGGGACTTACACCGACCCGGGCCACGTCTTCGCCTACGACGACGGCGAGGTTCGCCAGGAGTTCTCGATCTGCCTCCTCGGACGCCCGCTCGGAGGGGAGTTGCGGGTGTCTGACGAGTCCCATGAGGTGGCCTGGTTCACCCCCGCCGAGACCGACGGCCTGCCGATGGTTCCGAGCATCCGTAAGCGGCTGGCCGACTGGCGCTCCGGGGCGATTCCTGTGGTGCGCTAGTCACTTCCGGGCGTTGGTGCGGCGGGTGGGCTCTGCCGTTGTCGGGTCTTCGGGCCAGGGGTGGCGGGGGTAGCGGCCTCTCAGATCTGCTCGGACGGCGCGGTAGCCGTCGCGCCAGAAGGACTCCAGATCGCCCGTCACTGCGGCGGGGCGGCCGGCGGGGGAGAGGAGGTGGACGGTGAGCGGGACGCGGCCGCCGGCGAGGGCGGGGGCCGCCTTCCAGCCGAAGAGTTCCTGCAACTTGACTGCCAGGACTGGGCGTTCGGCTGTGTAGTCGACGCGGATCTTGGAGCCGGAGGGGACCGTTATGCGTTCCGGGGCCAGTTCGTCCAGACGGCCTGCCTCGCCGGTGGCCCAGGGGAGGAGTCGCTGGAGGGCGGCGGTCGTATCAATGCGGGCGAGGTCGGAGCGGCGGCGGGCGCGGGAGAGTTCGGGCTCCAGCCACTCGTCGGCGCGGTCGAGCAAGGCTTGATCGGAGACGTCGGGCCAAGGGGCGCCGATGGTGGCGTGGAGGAAGGCGAGGCGTTCTCGGAGGTTGGACGGGAAGGTCAGGAGGGTGCTGACGCCCTCGCGGGTGAGGCCTTCGAGGAGGGCGGCGCGGACGAGGGCCGCGTCGGGGCGGCCCAACGGCTTCTCGGCGAGTTCGATGGCGCCCAGCGATTCGACGCGGCGGGAGACGACTTCGTCTCGGCGGGTGTCCCAGTGGACTTCGTCGCGGGTGACGAGGAGGGCTGAACCGGCGAGCTTCGCTGTGTCCTCGTCCAGGGCCGCAGCGTGCAGGACGCGGGCGGAGTGGGACCCCGCAGGGCGGTCGGCGACGGCTACGGCGAGCCAGGGCAGCGCGCCGAGCCGGGTGTCCGGGGCGAGTTCGGCGGCGGTGCCCGATGCCATCAGGTACGGGCTGCGTTCGCCGGGGGAGGGGCGCTCGACGCGCGCTCGGGCGATGCGTTCCGGGAAGGCGAGGGCGACGACGAGGCCTGCTGCGGCCGTGTCGGGCAGGTCGGTGGCGGGTTCGTCGGAGGTGGCGCGCAGCAGGCGGCGGACTTCGTCGCGCCAGCGGCCGGCGTAGGGGTCGCGGGAGTCCTTCACACCGCGCCACACTGCGCAGAGGTCGTCGCCGAGGGCGCGGGGTGGCTCTTCGGAGAGGAGCGCGACCACTTCGGCCGCTCGCCGAGCACCGACCGCCGCCGCCCCGTCGACCAGCGCGCGCCCGAGCCGGGGGTGCAGCCCCGTGCGGGCGAGGCGGATGCCGCGCGACGTGGCCCGGCCGTCCGGGGAGACGGCGCCGAGGGCCAGGAGGGTTTGCCGGGCCGCCGCCATGGCGCCCGCCGGCGGTGCGTCGGGCAGGGCCAGGCCGGTGGCGTCCGGGTCGCCCCAGCAGGCGGCCTGGAGGGCGAAGCCGGTGAGGTCGGCGAGGGCGATCTCCGGTGTGGGGAAGCGGGCGGCGCGGGCGTCTTCGGCCTCGTGCCAGCAGCGGTAGACGGTGCCCGGGGCTTCGCGGCCCGCGCGGCCGGCGCGCTGGCGGGCGGCGGCGAGTGAAGCGCGGACGGTGACCAGGCCGGCCAGGCCGCGGGCGTGGTCGGTGCGGGGTTCGCGGGCGAGGCCGGCGTCGACCACGATCCGTACGCCGGGCACGGTGAGGGAGGATTCGGCGACGGCGGTGGAGAGGACCACTCGCCGCGAGGTGGACGGGGTGAGGGCGGCGTCCTGGACGGCCTGTGGGGCGCGGCCGTGGAGTTGGAGTACGGAGGCCGGTACATCGCCCAACTGCCCGGCGACCCGGGCGATTTCGCCGACGCCGGGCAGGAAGCAGAGCACGTCCCCGTCGCGTTCGCTCAACGCCCGGCGGATGACGGCCGCCACGTGGTCGAGCAGCGCCCGGTCCACTCGGGTGCCGTGCGCGGGCCGGACGGCGCGGGGTGGCGGCGACCAGACGGTCTCCACCGGGTGGGAGGTCCCGTGGGCCTCCACTACCGGTGCGCCGCCGAGGAGTTGGGCCCAGGCCTCGGTGTCGGAGGTGGCCGAGGCGCAGACCAGCCCGAGTTCGGGCCGTAGTGCCGCCCGGACGTCGAGGAGGAAGGCGAGCGCGGTGTCGGCGTCCAGGTGCCGTTCGTGGCACTCGTCCAGGACCACCACGTCCACGCCCGGCAGTTCCTGGTCGCGCTGGAGCCGTTGCAGCAGCACGCCGGTGGTGACCACCTCGACGACCGTCGACGGCCCGACCCGGCGCTCGCCGCGCACGGTGTAGCCGACCCGGTCGCCGACCGCCTCGCCGAGCAGCCAGGCCATCCGGCGGGCGGCCGCCCGGACGGCGAGCCGGCGCGGTTCGGCGACCAGCACCCGCCGCACCGGCCGGCCGTCGGACAGCAGTCCGGCCAGGGCGAGCGGCACCAGGGTGGTCTTGCCGGTGCCGGGCGGCGCGGCGAGGACGGCGGTGCCGTGCCCGTCGAGGGCCTGGTGCAGGGCGGGCAGGGCGGTACGGACGGGCAGGTCGCGCCAGGCCGGGTTCATCGGGAGGATCAGCCCCGCTCGGCGACGAAGATCGCGGTGCCGGGGATCAGCCGCCCGCGCAGCGGGGACCAGCCGCCCCACTCCTGCTCCAGCGCGGCCGGCCACTCGGGCTCGACCAGGTCGACCAGGCGGAAGCCCGCGCCGACGAGTTCGCGGACCCGGTCGCCGAGGGTGCGGTGGTGCTCGACGTAGGTGGCGTGGCCCTGCTCGTCCTGTTCGACGTACGGGGTGCGGTCGAAGTAGGAGGACATCGCGGTGAGGCCCTCGACGCCGGGCTCGTCGGGGAAGGCCCAGCGGATCGGGTGGGTGACCGAGAAGACCCAGCGCCCGCCGGGCCGCAGCACCCGGCGCACCTCGCGCATCAGGGCGGCGGTGTCGGCACTGAAGGGGACGGCGCCGTAGGCGGAGCAGGCGAGGTCGAAGGAGGCGTCGGCGAAGGGGAGCACGGCGGCGTCGGCCTGGACGACGGGGACGGGCGTGGCGCCACGGCCGAGGTCGATCCGGCGGGAGTGCTGGAGCTGGCGGTAGGAGATGTCCAGGGCGACCGGGCGCGCTCCGCGGGCGGCGAGCCAGCGGGAGCACTGGGCGGCGCCGGAGCCGATCTCCAGGATGTCCTTGCCGCCGACCTCGCCGAGCAGGTGGGCGTCGGCCTCGTCCAGGCCCTCGGGGCACCAGGTGAAGCGGTCGTCACCGAGGAACTCGCCGTGCTCGTCCTGGTACTCGTCGGCGTTGCGGTCCCACCAGTGCCGGCTGGCCCGGCTGCTCTCCCCGGTGTCGGCCTCGCGGCGCACCGCGTCGTCGCCGTCCTCCTCCTCGCCGTCCTCCTCCTCGACCCGCGCGGCCGATTCGACGTGCGGGGCCGCCGATTCGACGTGTGCGGACGAGGTCCGCGCGGCGGCTTCGACCTGCGCGGACTCCACCTGAGCGGCGGAGGTGTCAAGATCGTGCAGGTCCGACTGGGGGGTGGTGGCCACGGTGACAATGCCCATCGCGTAGGGTATGGAGTGCGGAAGCGCCGCTGCCGAGAACCGGCCCGTCAGGGTTCGGCTCCTGGCGGTGGCATCCGGGGATAGGGCCCCTGCGGGCGCCGCCGCGAGGCGCGCAATCGGAGGATATGGCCTGATCCGTACCGGGCTCCACCGTCTTGCCGTCCTTCGGCATTGACCGTGCCCGGCCGTCCCCGTATGCTACAAGTTGCGCTGCGGGCCTGCGCGCCTCGGACGGAGCAGGTCGCGCTCGCATCTGTCGAAGACCCCACGGTCGCAAGACGGACGCCGGTTCTCGTTGTACGGGAATTTCGGTGCGCCGTGTTCTTGGCTGTCCGGCTTTCGGTGGGAGCGATACGGGCCCTCCGCGTGGCATTACCTACGACTTTCATGTCCGTACCGGAGCCCTTTTCCTAATGACGAGCCCCACCGACTCCTCCCTCAGCACCACCCCGCAGGTCGCGGTCAACGACATCGGCGACGCGGAGGCCTTCCTCGCCGCGATCGACGAGACCATCAAGTACTTCAACGATGGCGACATCGTCGAGGGCGTCATCGTGAAGGTCGACCGTGACGAGGTTCTCCTCGACATCGGTTACAAGACCGAGGGCGTCATCCCGTCCCGCGAGCTCTCGATCAAGCACGACGTTGACCCGCACGAGGTCGTCGCCGTCGGTGACAACATCGAGGCCCTGGTTCTCCAGAAGGAGGACAAGGAGGGTCGTCTCATCCTGTCCAAGAAGCGCGCTCAGTACGAGCGTGCCTGGGGCACGATCGAGAAGATCAAGGAAGAGGACGGCATCGTCACCGGTACCGTCATCGAGGTCGTCAAGGGTGGTCTCATCCTCGACATCGGCCTCCGCGGCTTCCTCCCCGCCTCGCTGGTCGAGATGCGTCGTGTCCGCGACCTCCAGCCCTACGTGGGCAAGGAGCTTGAGGCCAAGATCATCGAGCTGGACAAGAACCGCAACAACGTGGTCCTGTCCCGCCGTGCCTGGCTGGAGCAGACCCAGAGCGAGGTCCGCCAGACCTTCCTCACCACCCTCCAGAAGGGCCAGGTGCGCTCCGGCGTCGTCTCCTCGATCGTCAACTTCGGTGCCTTCGTGGACCTGGGTGGCGTCGACGGCCTGGTTCACGTCTCCGAGCTGTCCTGGAAGCACATCGACCACCCGTCCGAGGTTGTCGAGGTCGGCCAGGAGGTCACCGTCGAGGTTCTCGACGTTGACATGGACCGCGAGCGCGTCTCCCTGTCGCTGAAGGCGACCCAGGAGGACCCGTGGCAGCAGTTCGCCCGTACCCACCAGATCGGCCAGGTCGTTCCGGGTAAGGTCACCAAGCTGGTTCCGTTCGGTGCGTTCGTCCGCGTGGACGAGGGCATCGAGGGTCTGGTCCACATCTCCGAGCTGGCCGAGCGCCACGTCGAGATCCCGGAGCAGGTCGTCCAGGTCGGCGACGAGATCTTCGTCAAGGTCATCGACATCGACCTTGAGCGTCGCCGCATCAGCCTGTCGCTCAAGCAGGCCAACGAGGCCCTGGGTGCCAACCCGGCCGAGGTCGAGTTCGACCCGACCCTGTACGGCATGGCCGCCTCGTACGACGACCAGGGCAACTACATCTACCCGGAGGGCTTCGACCCCGAGGCGAACGACTGGCTGCCCGGCTTCGAGAAGCAGCGCGAGGAGTGGGAGCGCCAGTACGCCGAGGCGCAGACCCGCTTCGAGCAGCACCAGGCCCAGGTCATCAAGAGCCGCGAGGCCGACGCCCAGGCTGCCGAGGAGGGTGGCGACGCCGTCGCCGCTGCCGCCGGTGGCTCGTACTCGTCCAGCAGCGACGAGGGCTCGGGCGCCCTGGCCTCCGACGAGGCCCTGGCCGCCCTGCGCGAGAAGCTGGCCGGCGGCCAGAGCTGAGGCTCTCGCTTCCCGCTAGCCGATAGCTAGACGGTGGGCCCCACCCGGATTTCCGGGTGGGGCCCACTTTGTTGTCGGGGCCCGGGTTTCCGGATTCCGGTGGCCGTTCTCCGGATTCCGGTGGCCGTTCTCCGGGTTCCGGCGGCCGCAATTCGGTTGTCCGCATTTAGTTGTCCGCGCTGATTTATGTCGCGCCGACTTATGTGTTCATTATGTGAAGGAAAGTGTGAGATGGGGCTCATTGCCCATCTATAGGTGGGAGTTCGGCTTCCGCCTAGATTGAGAGGAGCTGCCCGAAAGGCTTCTCATGCGCAACCGCTCTTCCGCCGCCTCCACTGTCGTGGGCGGCCGGCTCGCGGCCCTCGGCCGGTTCTGCTTCCGCCACCGCCGCTGGGTGCTCGGCCTGTGGGCCGTCGTCCTCGTGGTCGGTGTCCTGATCGGGGGGCGGGTCTTCGAGGGCTCGGTGGCCGGAGCCTCCTCCGCCACCGCCGAGGCCGACCGGGGCAGTGCGGTGGTCACCGCCGCCGACCCGGCCAAGGGCACCGTCACCGCCGTGGTGGACGGCCGCCCGGTGGACGATCCGGCGGTGAAGGCCGCCGTCGAGCGGGCCACCGCCGAGATCACCGCGCTGCCCGGGGTCTCCGCCGCGCAGGACGCGTACGGCCCCGGACCGGAGCAGGCCGCGCTGCGCTCCGCCGACGGCACGGCGAGCCTGGTCACCGTACGGATGGCCGACAGCGCGAGCAACGCCCAGACCGACGCCGTGACGGCGCGGCTGGCGGCGCTGGACGGGGTGGGGGGCGCCCATGTCACGGTCGGCGGGGACCGGGTGCTCCAGGACGAGGTCAAGCAGCAGACCGAGAAGGACACCCGGTTCGGCGAGCTGGTGACGCTGCCGCTCACACTGATCGTCATGGTGCTGGTCTTCGGCGGGCTGGCGGCGGCCTCGCTGCCGGTGATCGGGGCGGTCGCCTCGGTGGGCGGCGCGCTGCTGGCCATGTTCGGTTTCAGCCGGATCATGGACATCGACACCAGCGTGCTGCCGATCGCCACCGTGCTGGGGCTCGGGCTCTCGATCGACTACGCGCTGCTCATGGTGAATCGTTTCCGCGAGGAACGCGGCCTCGGCGCGGGCGTCGCCGCCGCCGTCGAACGGACCGCGGCGACCGCCGGGCGCACCGTGGCCTTCTCCGGGCTGACCGTGGCCGTCGCGCTCTGCGGACTGTTCGTCTTCACCAGTCCGGTGCTGGGCGCGGTGGCGGCGGCCGGGGTGAGCGTGGTGGTGATCGCCGTCGCCGCCGCGCTGACCCTGATCCCCGCCCTGCTGGGCTTCGCCGGCGCGCGGATCAAGGCGCCGACAGCGCCCGTCGCGGACGAGGGGTTCTTCAGCCGGACCGTGCGCCGGGTGCGCAAGCGGGCGGTCGCCGTCACGCTCGCCTCGGTGGCGCTGCTGATGGCGGCCGGGGCGCCGTTCCTGCACGCCGACATGCGCAGCTCCGGCGCCGCCGTACTGCCCGCCTCCTCGGCCGGGCGGCAGGTCGCCGAGACGATCGACCAGCGCTTCCCGCAGGCCTCGGCCGCGCCGATCACGGTGGTGGTCGAGGGCGGCGCGCAGGTGGCGCAGGCGTACGCGGACGACGTGGTCGCCAAGCTGCCCGGGGTGAGCGGGGTGCGGGCGGTGACCCCGGTGGGCGAGGCCGTCTCCACCATCGACGTGCTGGTGCCCGGGGATCCGCAGGGCAAGGCGGCCAAGCGGGTGGTGGAGGAGCTGCGGGCCGACCGCGGCGGGCTGACCACCTACGTCACCGGCGGCGCGGCCTCGGTGGTGGACTTCCAGGACGAACTGCTCTCGCGCGGGCCGTGGGCGCTGGGCCTGGTCGCGGTCGGCACCCTGGTGCTGCTGTTCCTGATGACCGGCTCGGTGGTGATGCCGGTCAAGGCGTTGCTGATGAACCTGCTCTCGCTGGGCGCCTCGCTCGGCGCGCTCACCCTGGTGTTCCAGGACGGGTGGTTCAGCGGGCTGCTCGGGTTCAGCCCGACCGGCGGGCTGGAGACCTTCATCCCGGTGCTGGTCTTCGCCTTCGCCTTCGGGCTGTCGATGGACTACGAGGTGTTCCTGCTCGCCCGGATCAGGGAGCTGACCCTGCGCGGGCACGACTGCGTCCGGGCGGTGGAGCTGGGCGTGCAGCGCAGCGGGCGGATCATCACCTCGGCGGCGATGCTGATGGTGATCGTCTTCGCCGGGTTCGCGCTCGGGGACATGCTGATGGTCAAGCAGATGGGCATCGCGCTGGCCGTCGCCGTCGCGGTGGACGCCACCCTGGTGCGGTGCCTGCTGGTGCCCGCGGCGATGAGCCTGTTCGGCGAGTTCAACTGGTGGGCGCCGGCTCCGCTGCGGCGGCTGCACCGGCGGTTCGGGCTGAGCGAGCACGTGGAGCTGCCGGAGATCGGGGCGGCGGCGCGGCCGGTGGCGGTCCCGCCGAAGCGGCCGGTCGAGGTCGAGTCGCTGGTCGGGACGGCGTAGCGGGCTTCTTCCCGGGCGGGCGGGCCGGCCTCAGGGCGCCGTGGCCGGCTCCTGTCGGAGCAGGGCGAGGCGACTGGTGGTGCGGTCCAGGTCACGCTGGAGCGGGGAGCCTGGGTCCAGGCCGGTCATCGGGTCGGCGCCGATCAGGATCAGCCGGATGTCGCGGTCGCAGCAGACGTCCACCAGGTTGGCGAACCGCTGGCGGCCGTCCGAACCGGCCTCGGCGAGCGGCGGCACGCCGTCCAGGACGAGGGTGGGGAAGCGCTCGGCGAGCGCCAGGTAGTCGGGGACGGCGGTGCGGCCCTCGCAGAGCGCGTCGAAGCCGAACCAGACCAGCCCCTCGGCCTCGCGGACGGCCCGGGCGGGCAGCTCGCGGTGGTGGGCGGTCACGGGGGCGGCCTCCTCGGGCCCGGGCGGGGTCAGTCCGGCGGCCGCCTCCTGGCCGGGGCGCAGGACGGCGCCGGTGGCGAAGCGCAGGTCGCTCGGCGCGGGCCGGTCCTGGGCCGGGGCCAGTCGACGGAAGTCGACCGGGCCGGCGACGTCGAGGACGTCCATCCGTTCCTCGATGAGCCGGATCGTCGGCTCGAAGAGGTGGTGGTGGATCGGGTCGGGCATCAGGCCGGCGGGCGGGTAGTTGGACGTGGTGACCAGGGTGATCCGGCGCTCCAGCAGGGTGCGCAGCAGGCGGGCGACGAGCATCGCGTCGCCGGCGTCGTGGGCGTGGAACTCGTCGAAGACCAGGATCCGGCAGTCGCCGAGCAGGTCGTCCACGGCGCGGTCGACGGCGGCGCCGTCGCGCGCGGACTGCCGCGGGCCGGCGTCGTGCCGGGCGACCCCCTGGTGCAGGCGGCGGAAGAAGTCGTGGAAGTGCAGGCGCCGCTTGTCCGGAGTGGGCAGGCCGTCGAGGAAGGTGTCCACGAGCCAGCTCTTGCCGCGGCCGACCGGGCCCCACAGGTAGAGGTGGCGCGGTGGGCGGCGCAACCGCCAGGCCGGGCGGGCCAGTTCGCCGGCGAGTCGGCTGAGCCGCTCGGCTGCCGCCTGCTGGGCCGGAGCGAGGGTGAATCCCCGCTGGTCGGCGGCGCGGTGGAAGTGTTCGCGCATGGCCTGGTACTGGTGCTCTGCCCGGTCCGTCACGTGGTCGGACCCTAGCAGGGGTCAGAAGCCGGGCCTCGGGTGGGTGTTGGCGCGGTCAGCGCAGGCGGCGCAGCAGAGGGACGGCGGCTTGCAGGGCGTGCTGCTCCTCGGGGGTGAGGCGGGACTCGATCGCGGTGGCGATGCGGTGCTCGCGGCGGGCGCGCTGGTCGAGCAGGGCGGCGCGGCCGGCCTCGGTGGCGGTGATCAGCTGCTTGCGGCCGTCGGTGGGGTGGGGCTGCTGGGTGACCAGTCCGGCCTCGGTCATCAGGGTGACGGTGCGGGCCATCGACTGGTGGCGGACGCGCTGGAGCTCGGCGAGTTCGGCGACCGTGCAGGAGCGTTCGTCGCGGATCAGCAGGCCGAGGACGCCCGCCTGGTTCTGCGGCAGTTCGTCGCCGGTGCGCAGGGAGCGGACCAGGGCGCCGAGGGCGGCGCGCAGGTCGGCGGCGAGTTCCAGGGTGTCCGGGTGGGGGGCTCGGCTGGTCATGGGATGAGTCTACCGACAATATGCACAGCATTGCTGTACAGCCTTGCTGTAGGGTTTCGGGCATGCGAATCACCAAGTTCGGACACGCCTGCGTACGCATCGAGCACGGTGACACCACCGTCGTCGTCGATCCGGGAGCGTTCACCGACCCGGCCGCCGCACTGGCCGGGGCGGACGCCGTCCTGATCACCCACGAGCACATGGACCACTTCGAGGAGTCCCGGCTGCGCGCCGCGCTGGAGGCGGATCCGGCGCTGCGGGTGTGGACCAACCGGGCCGTCGCCGCGCGGCTGGACGGAGTGGCGCGGCGGGTCGCGGTCGTCGGCGAGGGCGACGCCTTCGAGATCGGCGGGCTGGGGGTGTCGGTGCACGGCGAGTGGCACGCGGAGATCCATCGGGACATCCCCCGGGTGACGAACATCGGCTTCCTCTTCGACGGCCGGCTGTTCCACCCCGGCGACGCGTTCACCGTGCCGCCGCACCCGGTGGAGACCCTGCTGCTGCCGCTGGCGGCGCCCTGGAGCAAGGCCTCCGAGGTGATCGACTACGTCCGGGAGGCCGGGCCGCGCCGGGCGGTGCCGGTGCACGAGGCAGTGCTCAGCCCGATCGGGTTCGCCGTGCAGACCCGGCTGGTCGGGCCGCAGGGGCCCGGTACGGGGGCGGAGCTGGCGGTGCTGAAGGAGGGCGAGAGCCTGGAGCTGGGCTGACCTGGGCCGGGCCACGCAGGTAGCCTGACGCCATGCTGAAGATCGGACTGACGGGTGGCATCGGCGCGGGCAAGAGCGAGGTGTCCCGGCTGTTCGCCGCGCACGGCGCGGTGATCGTGGACTCGGACGTGATCGCCCGCGAGGTGGTCGCCCCCGGGACGGACGGCCTGGCGGCCGTGGTGGCCGAGTTCGGCCCGCAGGTGCTGCGGGAGGACGGCGCGCTGGACCGTCCGGCGCTCGGGGCGATCGTGTTCGCCGACCCGGAGCGGCTGAAGGCGCTGAACGCGATCGTCCACCCGCTGGTGCGGGCCCGCTCCGCCGCGCTGGAGGCGGCGGCCGCGCCGGACGCGGTCGTGGTGCACGACGTGCCGCTGCTGGCGGAGAACGGCCTGGCGCCGCTGTTCGACCTGATCGTGGTGGTGGACGCGGCCGACGAGGTGCGGGTGGACCGGCTGGTGCGGCTGCGCGGGATGGCCGAGGAGGAGGCACGGGCCCGGATGGCCGCGCAGGCCTCCCGGGAGGACCGGCTGGCGATCGCGAACCTGGTGATCGACAACGGCGGCGGGCTGACGGAGCTGGCGGCCCGGGTGGACGAGGTGTGGGCGGAGCTGGCGCGGCGGGCGTCGGCCTGAGCTTCCGTCCGAGTGCCGCCCCGATGCCGCTCGGGTGCCGCTCGGGTGCTGCCGCTCAGGCGGTGCCGAGCGGCAGCCGGGCACGGACGGCGAAGCCGCCCTCCGGGGTCGGCCCGGCGTCCAGGGTGCCGCCGAGGTCGCCGGCCCGGGTGCGCATGCCGCGCAGGCCGTGGCCGCCGGAGGGCAGGTCCGGGTCCGGGTTCCCGTTGCCGGTGGGGGAGTTGACCACCGCGAGACGCAGCCCGTCCGGTGCGACCTCGACGGTGACGGCCACCTCGGCCGCCGGGGCGTGCTTGTGGGCGTTGGTCAGCGCCTCCTGGACGATCCGGTAGGCCGCGTACTGCACGGCGGGGCCGGGATCGGCCAGCCCCTCGGCCGGGCCGTTGACGGTCAGCCCGACCGCCAGCCCGGCCTGCCGGGACTCCTCCACCAGGGCGGGCAGCGCGCGCAGCGAGGGCGCCTGGTCGGCGGTGGTGGTCAACACGCCCAGCAGGACGCGCAGTTCGGTCAGCGCCTGGAGGCCGAGGGTGCGGATCAGGCCGAGCGTCTGCCGGACGGCGGCCGGGTCCCCGGCCAGGGCGACCTGCCCGGCGCCCGCGTGCAGGGTGATCAGTGAGACCCGGTTGGACACCACGTCGTGCATCTCCCGGGCGAGCCGGGCGCGTTCGGCGGCCACCGCGCGCTCCTCGGCGTGCCGGCGGGCCTCTTCCAGCAGCCGGTTGCGCTCGCCGAGCAGCCGGTTGCGCTCGGCCAACACGCTGACGGTGCGGGCGCGTTGGTGGGTGGCCAGGCCGAGGGCGAGCGGCACGAGGCCGAAGACCAGCGGGTCCTCGATCAGATTGGCGAGTCCGGACAGGGTGACGACGTCCTCGGCGTCGAACGGGACGAGCAGCCGGAGTTCGGCCAGGGCCGCCAGGACGTACACCGGCGCGGTGCCGCCGCGCCGCGCGGCCAGGCCGTAGAGCGCGACGGCGAGCGGGAGTTGACCGCTCACCAGGGTGACCGCCGCGACGGCGGCCGGGTGGCGGCGGCGCAGGACGAGGGCGAGCGCGCCGACCGCCATCAGGCTCGCGTTGGTCGTCGGCGAGTCAGTCGGGCCGACCTCCGGGTCGTGGGCGGCGAGCGGGACGAGGACCAGCAGCACCAGGGCGGCCGGGGCGAGGTCCCGGACGGGGCCGGGCAGACGCAGTGGCGGGCCGGGCAGCGGCGCGGCGAGTTCCTCGGCCGAGGGGACGGCGGTCGGCTGGGCGGCGGCCGACTGGTCGGTGGGCTGCTGCATGAGGGGCATGCTGCCACACCGCCGGGGACGCCGGTCGGATCGTCCGATCGAGTGGCCGGGAAGGGACTGGTGAAAGGCCGTGACGGGGGGAGAGCATGGCGGAATGGATGATCGTTTCCCTCCTGAGCCTGAGCCTGAGCCCGAGCCCATGCCCGCGCCCGCGACCCTGTCCGCATCCGCGCCCGTGTCCGAGCGGCACCTCGCCGGGGCGGCGCCGGTGGTCGAGCGGCTCGCCCGGTACGGCCGCGCCGAGCAGGACGAGATCCTCGGCCCCGGCGACGACCCGTACGGCGTCGCGTACACCGGGCTGGCCTTCCTCCCCAAGGAGATCCACTTCGGCGTCCGGGCCGCCGACGGCAGGCTCGTCGCCCACACCGGGCTGCTGCCGCTGCCGCTCACCGTGGGCGGCACCGACCTGGCGGTGATGGGCGTCGGCGGGGTCTGCGTGGCGCCCGACCAGCGGCACGGCGGCCTCGCGCGGGCCGTGGTCGGGACCGCCCTCGACCACGCGCGCACGCTCGGCCACCGGTACGCGCTGCTGTTCTGCCGCCCGCCGCTGAGCGCGTTCTACCGGGGGCTCGGCTTCCGGGAGGTGGCCCAGGGGGTCACCGTGGAGCAGCCGGAGGGGCGGCTGGCGCAGATGCCGCTGCGCACCATGTGGGCGCCGCTGGTGGCGGGGGCCGGCTGGCCGGAGGGGCCGGTGCGGCTGCGGTCGCTGCCGATGTGAGGCGCGCTCAGGCGCCGGCCGTGGCCGTGGCGGCGTCCGCGTGGGCCACGGCGGCCATGGCCAGGGCGCGGACCATCGGGTGCGCCCGGGTGCCGTCGCCGGACAGTTCGGGCTGGAACAGCGAGGCCAGGAAGAACGGGTGGCCGGGCAGCTCCAGGATGCGCGCCTCGCCGGAGTCGTCCGCGCCGCTGAACCGCAGGCCGTGCGCGGACAGCCGCTCCAGGTAGGAGCCGTCGACGCCGTACGCGCAGTGGTAGCGCTCCTGGGTGCGGGTGGTGCCCAGGACCTGCTCGGCGAGGCTCCCGGGGCTGACCGTGACGGCCCCCTCGTGGCCGACCAGCGAGCAGGCCAGCGGGGCGATCACCTGGTGCTCCCCGTCCGGGTGCTCCTCGCCGTGGACGGCCCCGGCCAGGCCGCAGACGTCGCGGGCGTACTCCAGCACCGCATGCTGGAACCCGGCGCAGGTGCCGAGGAAGGGGATGCCGCGCTCCCGGGCGGTCCGGACGGCGGCCAGCGCGCCCGCCTCGCTGCGGTAGGGGCTGCCGGGCAGCAGCCAGATGGCGTCGAAGCCGTCCAGGGCGCCGGGTGCGGCGGCGTCCCCGGTCGGGATCCAGTAGGCGTCCAGGACGAGGTGGTCGTGGTCGGCGAGGGCGTCCAGCAGGCCGGGGACGCGGGCGTGCGAGCGGACGGCGGGGGAGCGGTCGCCGACCAGGGCGAGGCGCGGGGTCAGGTAGGTCATGCGGCTATCCTGGCCCCCGACCCGAGATCAGCGCCAACGATGATTCCTTACGTTTCGATCAGATCGGTTGATGACCGCCGTGGACCCGCAGCAGCTGCGCACCTTCGTCACCGTCTCCCGCCTCGCCTCCTTCTCGGACGCGGCGCGCGAGCTCGGCTACACCCAGTCCGCGGTCTCGCAGCAGATCGCCGCCCTGGAGGCGGACCTCGGCACCGCCCTGCTGGTCCGCCGCCCGGTCGGCCCGACCGAGGCCGGACGGCGGCTGCTGGAGCACGCCGCGCCGCTGCTGGTCCGATTGGAGGCGGCGCGCGCCGACGTCGCGCGCCTGGCCGCCACCCCGAGCGCCCGGCTGGTGCTCGGAACCACCCCGCTGGCGGTCGGAGCGAAGCTCGGGCGCGCACTCGGCGAAGTGCGCCGGGCCTACCCGAAGGCGGACCTCGTGGTCCGGGTGCTCGCCCAGGGCGTGCTGCCCGCGCAGGTCGCCACCGGCGAGGTCGACCTCGCCCTGGTCGACGGCCTGGCCGCGCCAAGCGACCCGCTGCCGCTGCCCGACGTCGGCCCGCTGCGCACCGTCGCGGTGGCCGAGCAGCCGGTCGCCGTAGCCCTGCCGCTCGGCCACCCGCTGGCCGGGCGCGGCGGCCTCGCGCTCGCCGACCTCTGCGCCGCCCGCTGGCTGGACGCCCCCGACCTCACCCCGACGGCGGTTCGGCTGCGCGCGGCCGCGGGCGTCGACGGCTTCCGGCCCGCCACCCGCTACCAGGGCACCGACCTGCGCGGACTGCTCGCGCTGGTGGCCGCCGGGCACGGGCTCACCCTGCTGCCCGAGCCGGTGCTCGCGGCGGCGCCCGGGGTCGGCCGCGCGCCGATCGCGACGCCCCGGCTGGTGCACCGCACCGAACTCGTCCACGGCAGCCTGCCGGAGGGGCCGGCGGCGCTGCTGGCCCGGCTGCTGGCCCAGGGACTGTAGGCCCTGGGGCCCGGATCGGGGCCCCTCGGCGGCGTCGAAATCGGTTGCGCGGGCGGCGGGATCCGGTGAAATGATCATGCGATGAGCACCGGAATCACCATCAGACGAGTCCGCACCGAGGACTGGCAGCGGCTCAGGGACATCCGCCTGGACGCCCTGCTGGACCCGGTCGCGCCCGTGGCCTTCCTGGAGACCCACGAGCAGGCCGCGGCCCAGCCCGACGAGTTCTGGCAGGACCGTACGACCAAGGCCGCGACGGCCCCGGACGTGGCGCAGTTCGTCGCGGAGGCCGAGGACGGGCGCTGGCTGGGCTCCATGACCGGCCTGGTCGAGCGGCCCGGCGCGGGAGGGGCCCTGGGCGGCGACGTCGTCGAGGTCGACCAGGTGCACGTGGTCGGGGTCTACGTCCGGCCGGAGGCGCGCGGCACCGGGCTGGCGCAGGAGCTGATCCGGACCGTCCAGGACTGGGCGTGGTCGCTCACCGAGCCCCGGATGCAGCGGGTGCGGCTGTTCGTCCACGAGGACAACCCCCGGGCGCAGGCGCTGTACCGGAAGGCCGGCTTCGAGCCGACCGGGGTGACGGTTCCGATGCCCGGGGACGACACCCGGCGGGAGATCGAGCTGGAGGTCCCCCGGGGCTGAGGCCGGCGGCGGAGGCGCGGGCCGGGCCCCGGCGGTTGTGGAGACGCGGGCACCAGGCGTTCACGTCCCGGGCCTGACGGCGGACGGTCGAGCGGTGATGTCATGAACACAGTCGCCCGGCAAGGGGCCGGGCCGGTTCAGGAGTGCTTCCCCATGATGCTCCGTCACCGTCTCACCGTCGTCGCCTCGGCGGCCGCCATCGCCGCCGCCGGGCTCGCCGCCGGCACCGCGCGGGCCGCCACCCCGGCGACGGCCTCCACCGCCGGGCACGGCGCGCTCGCGGCGAGCTGTTCGCAGGCGTACCTGCCGCTGCCCGACCCGTCCTGCACCCCCGGCGCGTACAACCCGGACGTCACCCAGGCGACCATCGGGCAGACCATCTGCGTCTCCGGCTGGACCGCCACCGTCCGCCCGCCGACCAGCTACACCAACGCGCTGAAGGTGCAGCAGATCGCGGCGTACGGCTACGCGGACACCAGCACGGCGGACTACGAGGAGGACCACCTCGTCCCGCTGGAGCTCGGCGGCGCCCCGCGCGACCCGGCCAACCTGTGGCCCGAGCCGCGCTACGGCAGCCAGCCGGCGCAGAGCAAGGACTCCGTCGAGACCAAGCTCAAGAACGCGGTGTGCGGCGGCCGGGTCGGCCTCGACGACGCCCGCAGCGCGATCGCGACCGACTGGACCACCGCGCTCGGCGTCCTGGGACTGTGAGAACGCCGCCCGGCCCGTTCACCCCCACGGGAGTGAACGGGCCGGGCGGCGGCGGGCGTACGGGCTACGCGTGGCCGTCGCAGCCCGGGAAGGCCTCGCACATCGGCGAGCCCATGCCGGTGCCGACGTACTTGTCCTCGGGGGCCTTCCAGGCGTCCTTGGGCTGGGCGCCGGCCTTGGTGGTGGCCCACACCGACAGCTCGCTGACGACGCCGCCGTCGCTGACCACGTACTCGTGCAGGGTGACGGTGCTGCCGTCGGCCTGCGGGATGGTCAGGAGCGCGGCGAAGTAGGGCGCCTCCGGGGCGCTGTCGACCTTCACGGTGGCGCCGGGCGCGGTCTTGGCGCAGGCCTTGACCGTCTCCAACAGGCGGGCCTGGGCCAGGTTGGTGCTCTGCTTGGCGCCGCTGCTGTGGGTCGGGTCGCCGTGGAACAGCAGCGTCTGCTGGGCCGCCCAGCGCTCCCCGCCGAAGCCGACCTCGGACTTGGCGGCGGTGCCGGTGAACAGCGGCTCGTCGTCCTTGGCGACCGGGGCGTGGCACAGCTCCATGCCCTTGAACTGGACCGTGCCGGAGAGCTGCTTGGCGTTGGCCGCCAGCGGCGTGTAGTGGTAGCTCTCGTCCATCGGGATGCTCTTGGTGTCCATCCAGGCCTTGTCCGGGATGCCCTTGTCGGGCCCGCTGGGCTTGGTGGGGTTGGTGGTGGGCGTGGTGGCCTCTGCGGCGGGCCGGGCGGCGTCCTGTCCGGAGTTGTCCGGCCCGCAGGCGCTGAGCGCGCCCAGGCAGACGAGGGCGGCGGCGGTGGCGGTGGCGAGTCTGGTGGTGCGCAACTGACGTTTCCTCGGATGTCCGGTGGCATTGGTCGGGGTCGGGCGGGTGCCGGCCGTGGACCGCTGGTGTGCGGCGCCGTCCCTCCGTCCTCGCCGCCGGGTGGACCCGTGGTCGCGGGCACTCGGCATGGCAGCGGTTCCTCCCCCGTGCGTACGGCCGCAGGATTCCTCGCCCCGCCGCTCGCCCCCGGATTGAGGGACGGTCAGGGTCGGTGGTATGCCGACGGCGCTCGAAAACCTATGCCACCGGGCCGCCGGGAGCAAAGCCGGGTCCCGGCCGGAGGACCGGATTCCCCTTGGTGCCGGTGTGGTTGATGTGACATCCGTGCTGGTGAGGGCGGTCGCGCGGTGCGGCTGGTCTAGACGCGGGTGCCCGGGACGCCGAGCTGTCGGGCGAGCCAGGGCAGCGCCCGGGTGAAGGACGCGGCGCCGGTCTGCCAGTTGTGCCTGCCGGAGCCGACCACGTTCACGGTGCGGATGCCGTCCTTCTCGGCCGCCGCCTCCAGGGCCTTGGCGGACTCGATCTGGCCGTGCTCCTCGTCGCCCTGGGCGAAGTAGCCGGAGACGCCCTGGTACTTGGGGTGGTGGGCGAGCACGGTCAGCGGGTCGTGGGCGGCCCAGGCCGCCGCGTCGCCGCCGTACAGCTCCTGGACGGTGTGGTCCTTGTCGCCGATGTACGGGCCCTTGTCGCCGGAGAAGTCGCCGAAGTGGGTGAAGACGTTCGGGTGCTCGACGGTGAGGTCGAACGCGCAGGTGCCGCCCATCGACCAGCCGGCCACGCCCCACTTGTGCGGGTCGGTGGCGGCGTTGAAGGTCTTCTGGACGAACGGCGGGACGTCCTTGAGCAGGTGGCTCTCGGCGCGGCCGTGCGGGCCGTCCACGCACTCGGTGTCCACCCGGAAGCCGCCGGTGGCGTCCGTGAACACCAGGATCGGCGCGAAGCCGTTGTGCTGGGCGGCGAAGGCGTCGGCGGTCTTCACGGCGTTGCCCGAGCGGATCCAGTTGTCGGGCGCCGCGAACTCGCCGCCGATCATCTCCAGCACCGGCAGCTTGGGGCGGCTCTGACTGCGGAACCAGGCGGGCGGCAGGTAGACCAGCTCCTGGCGGTGGGGGAAACCGCCGGTGGTGTCCGGTATGTCGACCTGGACGATCCGGCCGGTGCTGGTCCGGCCGTGGATCGAGCGCAGCTCGTCCAGGGTGACCTGCTCCGGCAGCGGCTGCCCGCCGAGCTCGCCGATCGCGTCGTCCAGCGTCGGGTAGTAGCCGGTGGCGATGTTCACGCTGTTCGCGGCGGAGAACAGCGCCAGCAGCACCGTCGGCGCCACCAGCGCCCGCCGCCACCACCGGTCGCCGCGCCAGCCGAAGCCGAGCACGCACAGCGCCGCGATCGCCACCCCGCTCCACAGCCACACCCCGTACGGGACCGGGTCGGTGATCCCGCTCAGCGTGAGCACGGCGAGGGCGGCGGCGCCGGTGAGCGCCAGCGCCGTCCCGAGCGCGATCGGCCCCCGCTTGCGCAGCCAGGTCCGGTCCCGTCGGCTCGCGGTGGCCAGGAGCAGCGCGAGGGCCGCGGCCTGGACCGTCCACGGGAACCAGCCGTCGAGCAGGGAGACGTTCATACGGCCGGAGGCTAGGGGCGGCAGATGAGAGGCCGGTTAGAAGCTGACAGCCCGCTGGAAGAGCGCTGTGAGGAGGAAGGGCAGGCCGAACAGCTCGGACTCCGGGCCCTGGGCGGCCATCGGGCGAATCTCCAGCGGGGTGAACTCGCGGAACAGTGAACGGAGTTCGTCCGGCGAGTAGGCGAGCCCGCCCTCCAGGGTGCCGAGCCGGTAGAGCTCCTCGTCGGGGCGCTCGGATCCCATCTGCCCGGCCGCGAAGGCGGTGACGGCGAAGTGCCCGCCGGGGGCGAGGACCCGGTCGAGGAGGGCGAGGTAGCCGACCCGGCGGTGCGGCGGGAGGTGGTGCAGGCAGCCGGAGTCGTAGACCAGGTCGTACCGGGTGTGCGGGAGTTCGGCCTCGAAGATGCTCGCCCGGTGGAAGCGCAGGCCGGCGCCCGCCACCCCGGCCTCGCGGGCGCGCTCCTCGGCCCAGGCGAGGGCGGTGGGGGAGAGGTCGACGGCGTCGACCTCGAAGCCGAGCGAGGCCAGGTGGATCGCGTTGCGCCCGGCGCCGCAGCCGAGGTCGAGCGCCCGGCCGGGGGCCGGGGGCAGCAGGCCCCGTTCCAGGCAGGACACCAGGTTCTCGTCCGGCTTGGGCGCGAAGAACGGGCGCTCGGCGGACCGGTCCGCGTAGAACCGGTCCCAGAACGGCCCGGCGGGCGGGAAGAGGCCGTCGAGGAGGGCGAGGACGTCGTCGACGGTGCGGATCGTACGGTTCATGCCACCGAGCCTAGGCGGCTCGCCGGGCGGGCGCGCGGGGCGCAAAAGCGGCTGCGCGGCGGGTGGTTGGGGCCCTGGCGGCCTGGTCCGTCCCGGTTGTCCGGGGCCCGGGTCGGCGCTCGGTGGCGACTGCGCCACGGCCCGGGAAGGGCCCCTTCCGCGGGGCGGGGGAGGTGCCCGGGAGGGGGCCGGCGTAACGCTTCGGCCAAGACTCGCCGGGGGGTGGGGCATGCTAGATTCGAACGCGTTCAAATATGCTGCGTGCGAGGGGGAAGCATGGTTGCGGTGCCGTGGAGTGCCCGATGGCTGTCCGGACTGGGGGCGGTCGCCTTCCTGCTGCCGGTGTGGTGCATCGGACTGGGGTACGGCCCGGGCGGGGTGGAGCTGTACATCTTCGGGCTGTTCTGCGCCGCGGCATGCGCGGTGCCGCCGTTCTTCTCCGAGGCGCGGCAGCTCCGGATCGCCTGCACGGTCGGTGGCGTGATCGTCGTGGTGGTGTCGGCGCCGTTCGCGTTCGTCGGCCTGATCTTCGCGATGTGGATCTACCACGGTGTCGGGTACCTGGCCTTCCTCGCCCTGCCCGTCACCGCGGTCGCCGGACTGACCGCCGGCTTCCAGCGCGCCAAGGGCCCGCGGGCCGGCCGTGGCGCGGCCGGATTCGCCTGGGTGTGCGCGGCGGTCACGATCGGCGGCTGGCTGGGCTTCACCGGCTGGGTCTCGGCATGGACCTGACGGCGCGCGGCGCGGTCGGCCGCGGCGCACACGCCCGGGTGCGGCCTAGGATCGGTGGATGATCACCGTACCGTCCGGCCGGGTCACCCTCTCCGACCGTCGCACCCAGCGGAGTTGGGCCGTCGACGTGGACTCCTACCGGCTGGCGGCCTGTCCGGTGACCCGCGAGCAGTACCAGGGCGTGACGGGCGACCGGCGCCCCGCGCACAGCGTCTCCTGGCTCGACGCCGTCCGCTACTGCAACGAACTCTCCCGGCGCGAGAACCTCACACCCGCCTACGCGCCGGACGGCGAGACGGCCTCCTGGAACCGTGCCGCCGACGGCTACCGGCTGCCCACCGAGGCCGAATGGGAGCACGCCTGCCGCGCCGGAACCGACGGCCCCCGCTACGGCCCGCTGGACGAGATCGCCTGGCACCGCGGCAACTCCGACGAGCGCCCGCACGAGGTCGGCGAGCTGCGCCCCAACGCGTACGGGCTGTACGACCTGCTCGGCAACGTCTGGGAGTGGTGCTGGGACCTCTACGACCCCGAGGTGTACGGCGGTTACCGCGTCCTGCGCGGCGGCGGCTGGTTCGACGAGCACTGGAGCTGCCGCGCCTCCGTCCGCCGCCGCAGCCACCCGACCCTGCGGATCGACGACGTGGGATTCCGGCTCGCCCGCTCGATCGGGAAGGGCAGCGGAACCGCCGCGTCCGCCCGGCCGTTGGCGCCTGCATGAGCGATGACAGAGTTTCCCTCCGCCCGGTCGCCGCGGCCGATCTGCCCGCCCTGGACGCGATGCTGAACGACCCGGAGGCGCCGGGCGAGTTCCAGTGGTTCGGCTGGCGTGACCCGCAGCGGTTCAGCCGGCAGTGGGCGGAGAACGGGCTGCTCGGCGAGGGGCAGTGGGTGCTCGCGGTGGCCGTCCGTGACGAGTACTGCGGCTTCGTCGCCGCCACCCGCATGGGCCCGCGCCCCGTCGCCCCGTACTGGAGCCTCGGCGCGCAGCTGGTGCGGGCGGCGCGCGGCCGGGGGATCGGGACGCAGGCCCAACGGCTGCTGGTGGACTACATGTTCGCGCACACCCCGACCATGCGGCTGGAGGCGGACACCGAGGCCGGCAACCTGGCCGAGCAGCGCGTCCTGGAGAAGCTCGGCTTCACCCGGGAGGGCGTGCAGCGCGCGGGGACCTTCCGCGGCGGCGAGTGGCGCGACGTCGTCCGCTACGGCCTGCTGCGCACCGACCCGCGGCCTCAAGGGCCTTCGGTGGGGACGGGTTCCGGGCCCGTGGCCGGGTCGCGGGTGAGCAGGTAGCGGGCGCCCGGGCCGGTCTCGCCGGCCCGGTCGGCGGCGTTGTAGAGGGCGCAGCGGGACAGCGAGAGGCAGCCGCAGCCGATGCAGCCGGAGAGTTTGGCCTTCAGCCGCTCCAGTTCGGCGATCTGCTCGTCGATCCGGCCCTGCCAGGACTCGGCGACCTTGTCCCACTCGGTGCCGCTGGGGGCGGGGCGCTCGGGGAGCCGGTCCAGCGCGACCTTCGCCTCGTCCAGCGAGAGGCCGACCCGCTGGGCGGCCCGGATGAAGGCGATCCGGCGCAGCGTGCCGCGGGCGTACCGGCGTTGGCCGCCGGCGGTGCGGGTGGCGTGGATCAGGCCGAGGCTCTCGTAGTAGCGCAGTGCCGAGGCGGCGAGGCCGCTGCGGGCGGCGAGCTGGCCGATGGTCAGCAGGTCGCCGGGGCGCGGGCAGGAGGTTCGGAGGCCGTCGGACGGGGCGGTCATGGAGGCCCACTGTAGCCGCTTGACCTCAAGTCGGCTTCAAGTCGCACCATCGTGGTCATGACGACGAACGCGACGGCCGGGGCCGGACACGACACCCGGTTCGATGACCTGCCGGCCCTGATGGGCCTGATGACCGGCGACGAGAAGCACGGCCCCGCCGCCACCTCCACCCTGGACGCCCTCTGGGTGCTGTACGACCGGGTCCTGCGCGTCACCCCGGCCACCGCCGAGGCCCAGGACCGGGACCGCTTCCTGCTCTCCAAGGGCCACGGCCCGATGGCCTACTACGCGGTGCTGGCGGCCAAGGGCTTCCTCGACCCCGCCGTGCTGCCGAGCTTCGGCGGCTACGACTCGCCGCTCGGCCACCACCCGGACCGCACCCTGCTGCCCGGCGTGGAGATCGCCTCCGGCTCGCTCGGCCACGGCCTGCCGCTGGCCGTCGGCACGGCGCTCGGGCTGCGGGCGCAGGGGCTGAGCGACCCGGCGGTGTGGGTGCTGGTCGGCGACGCGGAGTTCGACGAGGGCTCCAACGCCGAGGCGGTGGCCTTCGCCGGGGCGTACGGGCTGGACCGGCTGCACACGGTGGTGATCGACAACTCCTCGGCCACCCACGGCTGGCAGGGCGGCATCGCCGAGCGCTTCGCGGCCGAGGGCTGGTCGAGCGCGACGGTGAACGGCCGCGACCACGAGGCGCTGTACCGCGCCTTCACCGCCGAACACCCGGGCCGCCCGCACGTGGTGGTCGCCCGGGTCGAGCCCAAGAACTCCTGATCACCGACAACCGCACACCGAAGGGCAGTTCACCGATGGACACCATGCGCGACCGTTTCGTCGACGTCACCACCCGCCTGCTGGACGAGGACCCCCGGCTGGCCCTGGTACTGGCCGACATCACCGCGGCGGCCTTCGCCCCGGCCCAGGAGCGCCACCCCGACCGGGTGGTCAACGTCGGCATCCGCGAGCAGCTGCTGATCGGCGCGGCCGGCGGACTGGCGCTCACCGGGATGCGCCCGATCGCCCACACCTTCGCCAGCTTCCTCATCGAACGACCCTTCGAGCAAGTCAAGTTGGACCTGGTCCACCAGGGCGTCGGCGCCGTCCTGGTGAGCGCGGCCGGCTCGTACGACTGGCCGGCCGGCGGCCGCACCCACATGTCGCCGGGCGACGTCGCCCTGCTGGACACCCTGCCGGACTGGACCGTCCACGTGCCCGGCCACCCGGACGAGGCCGAGCGACTGCTGCGCCACGCCTACGCGGACGGCGACCGCACTGTGTACGTCCGGCTCTCGGCGCACCAGAACGCGGCGCCGGTGGCCGTCGAGCCGGGCCGCTTCGCCACCGTCCGGGCCGGCTCGCGCGGCGTGGTGCTGGCCGTCGGCCCGATGCTGGACGCGGTGCTGGCGGCCACCGAGGGCCTGGACGTCACCGTGCTGTACGCGGCGACGGTGCGCCCCTTCGACGCCGCCGGGCTGCGCGCGGCGCTCGGCGAGCGGGGGCAGGACGTGGTGCTGGTGGAGCCGTACCTGGCGGGCACCTCCGCCAACGAGGCGCACGAGGCGCTGGCGAGCCGGGCGCACCGGGTGCTGGCGCTGGGCGTGCCGCGCGAGGAGCACCGGCACTACGGCTCGATCCCGGAGCACCTGGCCGCCTACGGCCTGGACGCCCCGGCGCTGCGGGAGCGGATCGGCACTTTCTTCCAGTAGCGCTCAGAGGGCGACGACCGCCACCGTGTCCGCCGCCACCCGCACCGCGTGTCCGTCCGGCTCGACGCCCCCGCCGAAGGCCGCCACCACCTCGCGCCCGGTGGCCCCCAGCGGCAGCGCGGCCTCCTCCGGCCCGAGGTTGACCGCGATCCGGTACGGCCCCCGGTGCACCACCAGCCAGTGCGCCGCCTCGTCGAACTCCACCCGCACCGCCCCGAGGTCCGGGTCGGACAGCTCCGGCCGCTCGCGCCGCAGCCTGATCAACGTCCGGTACCAGTCGAGCAGTCCGGCGTGCGGGGCGCGCCTGGGCTCGGTCCAGTCGAGCACCGAGCGCAGCACGGTGGCCGGCTCCTGCGGGTCGGGGACGACCTCGGCGGCCCAGCCGTGCTCGGCGAACTCCCGCCGCCGGCCCTGCCGGACGGCCTCGGCGAGCGCCGGGTCGGTGTGGTCGGTGAAGTACTGCCAGGGGGTCGCGGCGCCCCACTCCTCGCCCATGAACAGCATCGGGGTGAACGGTGAGGTGAGCACCAGCGCGGCGCCGCAAGCGAGTCGGCCGGGGGCGAGGCCGGTGGAGACGCGGTCGCCGAGCGCCCGGTTGCCGACCTGGTCGTGGGTCTGGAGGTAGCCGAGCAGCCGGTGCCCGTGGCCGGTCGGGGTGAACGGGCGCCCGTGGTGGCGGCCGCGGAAGGAGGACCAGGTGCCGTCGTGGAAGAAGCCCCGAGTGAGGGCCTTGGCGAGGGCGGCGATCGGCTCGCGGGCGAAGTCCCCGTAGTAGCCCTGGGATTCGCCGGTGAGCGCGCAGTGCAGGGCGTGGTGGAAGTCGTCGCTCCACTGCGCGGTCAGGCCTCTTCCGCCCGCCTCGCGGGGGGCGGTGGTGGCGGGGGTGTTGAGGTCGGACTCGGCGATCAGGAACAGTGGCCGGTTGGTGGTGACCGCCAACTTCTCGACCTCGTGGGAGAGTTCCTCCAGGAAGTGGACGGCGCGGTCGTCGGCGAGGGCGTGCACGGCGTCCAGTCGCAGCCCGTCGATCCGGTAGTCACGCAGCCAGGCCAGCGCGCTGCCGATCAGGTAGGCGCGCACCTCGTCCGAGCCGGGCGCGTCCAGGTTGACCGCCGAGCCCCACGGGGTGTGGTGCCGGTCGGTGAAGTAGGGGCCGTACGCGGGAAGGTGGTTGCCGGACGGGCCGAGGTGGTTGTGCACCACGTCCAGGACCACCCCGAGACCCTTGCGGTGGGCCGCGTCCACGAAGCGCTTGAGGCCCTCGGGCCCGCCGTAGGGCTCGTGGACGGCCCAGAGGGAGACGCCGTCGTAGCCCCAGCCGTGCTTGCCGGGGAACGGGCAGACCGGCATCAGCTCGACGAAGTCCACCCCCAACTCGACCAGGTGGTCCAGGCGTTCGGCGGCCGCGTCGAAGGTGCCGCGGGCGGTGAAGGTGCCCACGTGCAGCTCGTACAGCACCGAGCCGGGCAGCGCCCGCGCGCACCGGCCGGCGGTCGACCAGTGGAACGCGGCGTGGTCCACCGGGCGGCTCGGGCCGTCCGGGCCGTGCGGCTGCCGGGGTGAACGCGGGTCGGGCAGCGGCGGGCCGTCGTCCAGCCGGAAGGCGTAGTCACCGGCCGGGGCCTCGCCGGACCACCAGCCCGCCCGGTCCGTGCAGCGAGCCAATTCGTAGGCGAATCCGTTGACTTCGACCCGCACCCGGGAGGCTGCGTGGGGCGCCCACACCTCGTAGGCCGGCATCAGCCCCTCCTCGTCAGCAGCGCCACCGGCGAGGACTCCAGCAGTCGCGCCACCGGCACCGGCCCCGCCGGGAAGCTCCGCAGGGTCAGCTCGTCCGTCCACGGCCCGCCGGCCGGCAGCTCCAGCGCGGTGTCGCGCCAGCCGCCCGAGCGCTCCAGCCCGTACGGCAGCCGGGTGACGGCGGTGACCACGTCCTCGCCCCGGGCGAAGGCCAGCAGGTGCTCCCCGGCGGGGCCGGTGGCGGCCAGCGGCCGGTACCGGCCGAGCGGGTGGGACCGGCGCAGGTGCAGCGCGGCGGTGGTGAGGTGCAGCTTCTCCCGGGCGAGGTCGCCGGGGCGCGGCGTGGCCGCGTCGGTGAGCCGCACGGCGAGCGCGCCGAAGTCCACCGGGCCCCGGTTGTCCGGGTCGACCAGGGTGTACAGCGGCTCCTCGCTGCCCTGGTAGAGGTCCGGCACGCCCGGCACGGTCAGGTGCAGCAGCGCGGCGGCCAGGGTGTTGGCGCGGGCGTACGGGGCGAGGGCGTGCACGGCGCCCTCGATCCGGGGGAGCAGCCCGGGGTTGCCGTAGACGGAGCGGGCCCGCTGTTCCAGGGCCTGCTCGTAGCGGGGGTCGGGGGTCGTCCAGGAGGTGTGCAGCTTGGCCTCGCGGGCGGCCTTGAGCAGGGCGGCGACCAGCCGGTCCGGGTCGATCGGCCAGGCGGCGACCAGGGTGTGCCAGAGCAGCCAGTCGGCGTCCGGGTCGAAGCCGGGCCCGGCGGCGGTGGACCAGGCGGCGGCCTCGGCGGCCCAGCTGTCCGGCCGCTCGGCGAGCGCGGTGAGCCGGGCCCGGGCGTCGGCGCTGCGCTTGGTGTCGTGGGTGGAGAGCGCCGTCATGCTGTGCGGCCAGGTGCCCTCCAGGTGGCGGCACCAGTCGTGGAACTCGGCCGGGTGCAGTCCGGGCCTGGCCGGCTCGCCGCCGACCTCGTTGAGGCCGGGCAGCGCGTTCCAGCGGTAGAAGGCGGTGTCCTCGACGCCCTTGGCGGCCACCGCGGCGGCGGTCTGGGCGAAGCGCACGCAGAACTCGTCCTTGTCCGTGCCGCGGCCCAGCTCGCCGAGGGCGAGCGCGGCGACCAGGCGGTCGGTCGGGTCGGCGGAGCCGTCCAGGGCCGCCCGCAGCTGCTCCGTCGCGACGGCCGGGACCACCTCGCCCGGCCGGGCGTACGGGCGGTACGCCGGGTAGTCGGTGAGCAGCCGGCCGAGCGCGGTGCGCAGCTGCGCCGGCGAGTGGTCGGCGTGCGCGGGCTCGGCGGCGCCGATCCGCAGCGCGATCCGCACCAGCCGCTCGACCTCGGCGGCGAGTTCGCCGTCCGGACCGGTCATGTCGGCCCGTCCGCGCCGGGCGGCGGCGATCGCGGGGTGCGGGTCCTCGCAGAGGTCCCGGACGGGGCCGCCGTGCCGGAAGGACTCGTACGCCCCGGCCAGCCGGCAGGCGCCCGCGTGGTCGGTGAGCACGCCGTCGATCCGGCGCAGCGCGTCGTAGCCGGTGGTGCCGGCCACCGGCCAGTCCTCGGGCAGCCGCTCCTCGCCGGTGAGGATCTTCTCGACCACGACGTACGCGCCGCCGGTGGCCTCGGCCAGGCGCCGCAGATAGCCGCGCGGGTCGGCGAGCCCGTCCGGGTGGTCGATCCGGAAGCCGTCCAGGACGCCGTCGGCGTGCAGCCCGAGCAGCACGGCGTGGGTGGCGGCGAACACCTCCGGGTCCTCGGCCCGCAGCGCGATCAGCTCGTTGACGGTGAAGAAGCGCCGGTAGTTGAGCTCGGTGCGGGCCAGGCGCCACCAGGCGAGCCGGTACCACTGGCGGGCGAGCAGCTCGTCGAGCGGAAGCCCGGAGGTGCCGGGGCGCAGCGGCAGCTCGTGCCGGTGGTAGCGCAGGGTGTCGCCGTCCACGGTGAGCTGGTCCAGCACGGCGCCGAGCCGGTCGCCGAGCAGCGGCAGCAGCACCCGGCCGCGCCCGGGGGCGTCGACGGGGCCGGGCTGGGCGGCCCAGTCGATGTCGAACCAGCGCGCGTACGGCGAGTCGGGCCCGTCGCGCAGCACCTGCCACAGCGGACGGTTGAGCCGCTCGGGGGCGGGCACGGCCATGTGGTTGGGCACCACGTCGGCGATCAGCCGCAGCCCGTGGCGGTGCGCGGCGGCGGCCAGCTCGCGCAGCGCCGGCTCGCCGCCGAGCTGCTCGCTGATCCGGGTGTGGTCGACGGTGTCGTAGCCGTGGGTGGAGCCGGGGACGGCCTCCAGCAGCGGCGAGAGGTGCAGGTGGGAGACGCCGAGGGCGGCCAGGTAGGGGACGGCGGCGGTGGCGTCGCGCAGGGTGAAGCCGGGCTGGAGCTGGAGGCGGTACGAGGCGGTGGGGACGGTGGCGGCCGGGCGGGGCTGCGCGGGCTCGGCGGCGGGGGTCATAGCTCCATAGGTACCCGGGGGAGCGCGCCGCCAAGACCCGCTGCTGACCCGAACAGGTGACCGGGGCCGTCCGTACGGTCGCTCACGCGGGCCGTTGCAGCACCATCAGCGAGCGGTCGGTGAGCCACAGGGCGTCCCCGGCCTTGACCTTGGCCCCTGTGCCCGGGGCGGGCAGCCGGGGCTGGGCGGTGTCCACCACGACCTGCCACTCCTGCCCGTGCCCGGCCGGCACGGTGAACTCCAGCGGCTCGAAGTGGGCGTTGAACATCAGCAGGAAGGAGTCGTCGACGATCCGCCCGCCGCGCCGGTCCGGTTCGGAGATCGCGTAGCCGTTGAGGAAGACGGTCAGCGACTTGGCGTAGCTCGCGCCCCAGTTGCGCTTGGTCATCTCGTCGCCCGTCGGGGTGAACCAGGCGATGTCGGTGAGGTCGTCGAGGCTGCCGGAGGCGGACACCGGCCGGCCGTGGAAGAACCGCCGCCGCCGGAACACCGGGTGGTCGCGGCGCAGCCAGATCATCCCCTGGGTGAACTCCAGCAGCCGCGCCTGCCACCCGTCGCCCTCCGGCCAGTGCACCCAGGTGAGCTCGTTGTCCTGGCAGTAGGCGTTGTTGTTGCCCTGCTGGGTGCGGCCGAGCTCGTCGCCGTGGGAGAGCATCGGCACGCCCTGGGAGAGCATCAGGGTGGCGATGAGGTTGCGCTGCTGGCGTGCCCGCAGCTCCTCGACCTCCGGGTCGGTGGTGGGGCCCTCGACGCCGCAGTTCCAGGAGCGGTTGAAGGACTCGCCGTCCCGGTTCTCCTCGCCGTTGGCCTGGTTGTGCTTCTCGTTGTACGAGACCAGGTCGCGCAGGGTGAAACCGTCGTGGCAGGTCACGAAGTTGATCGAGGCGATCGGGCGGCGGCCGTCGTCCTGGTAGAGGTCGGAGGAGCCGGTGAGCCGGGAGCCGAACTCGGCCAGCGCCGCCGTCTCGCCGCGCCACAGGTCGCGCACCGTGTCCCGGTACTTGCCGTTCCACTCCGTCCACAGCGGCGGGAAGTTGCCCACCTGGTAGCCGCCCTCGCCGAGGTCCCAGGGCTCGGCGATCAGCTTGGCCTGGGAGACCACCGGGTCCTGCTGGACCAGGTCGAAGAACGAGGAGAGCCGGTCCACCTCGTGGAACTGCCGGGCCAGGGTGGCGGCGAGGTCGAAGCGGAAGCCGTCCACGTGCATCTCGGTGACCCAGTAGCGCAGCGAGTCCATGATCAGCTGGAGCACGTGGGGGCTGCGCATCAGCAGGCTGTTGCCGGTGCCGGTGGTGTCCTCGTAGAAGCGCTGGTCCTGGGCGAGGCGGTAGTAGGAGACGTTGTCCAGGCCGCGCAGCGACAGCGTCGGGCCCAGGTGGTTGCCCTCGGCGGTGTGGTTGTAGACCACGTCGAGGATCACCTCGATCCCGGCCGCGTGCAGCGCCTTGACCATCGACTTGAACTCCTGCACCTGCTGGCCGCGGTCGCCGGTGGAGGAGTAGGAGGAGTGCGGGGCGAAGAAGCCGACGGTGTTGTAGCCCCAGTAGTTGGACAGGCCCAGGTCCCGCAGCCGGTGGTCGCGGACGAACTGGTGCACCGGCATCAGCTCGATCGCGGTGACGCCGAGCTTGGCCAGGTGCTCGATCACCGCCGGGTGGGCCAGGCCCGCGTAACTGCCGCGGATCTCCTCGGGGATGCCCGGGTGCAGCCTGGTCAGGCCCTTCACATGGGCCTCGTAGATGACGGTGCGGTGGTACTCGGTGCGCGGTGGGCGGTCGGTGCCCCAGTCGAAGTACGGGTTGATCACCACCGAGTGCATGGTGTGCGGGGCGGAGTCCAGGTCGTTGCGGCGCTCGGGGGCGCCGAAGTGGTAGCCGTAGACCGACTCGTCCCAGTCGATGTGCCCGCTCATCGCCTTGGCGTACGGGTCCAGCAGCAGCTTGGCGCTGTTGTGCCGCTGGCCCAGGCCCGGGTTGTACGGGCCGTGCACGCGGAAGCCGTAGCGCTGGCCGGGCTGGACGCCCGGGAGGTAGGCGTGCCGGACGAAGGCGTCCGTCTCGCGCAGTTCGACGGCCGTCTCGGAGCCGTCCTCGCCGATCAGGCACAGCTCGATCCGGTCGGCGCTCTCGGAGAACACCGCGAAGTTGGTGCCGGCCCCGTCGTAGGTGGCGCCGAGCGGGTAGGGCGTACCGGGCCAGACCTGCATGACTCCTCAACTTCCTTGCTGCCGACGGAAATTGGCGTAGCATCCGACAAGGATCCGGGCCGTCGGCCCGGACTCGGACGCTCTTCTTCCCGGCCGGACGGCCGGACATGTGCGTGCCCGCGCGCCGTGACGCACGGCACAGCCGCGGCGGTGGACGGCGCGGCCGCCCTGACACGTGGCACCAGCGCATACTCCCCGAGGCCCTCCCCGGCGTCCGGGAGATCCGGCCCGGGTTGGTCCGAACGAGGGGTCGACGGGCATTCGTGTGAAGAGTGCGGCGGGTGATGCGGACGGCGCCGCGGCCGGGCCGCCCGGCGTCCGGCTGCGAGCCGCTCGCGGCGGGCAGTACCCTTGATCGTCCGGCCACCCCGGCCGACCGGTGCTTGTCAACGACCCGTCAACGGTCCCCGCGCCCGCGGGGATCAGCCGCAGATGAGGTGGCGCATGGTGTTCCCCGCTGGCGGCCGTGGCTCCGGGCCCGGCGGCCCCGACCGGGGCCCGGCCCGTAGCGAGGCGCCCACGGTCGTCATGCGCCCCACCCTGACCGGCCGCGCCCTGGTACCCGCCCAGAGCGGCCCCGTCGAGATACCGGCACTGGCCTGGTCGGCCGGCGAATGGGAGGACGCCTACCAGCGGGTCCGGCTGTCCGGCCGCGCCTACGTCTGGCTCAACCTCGTCGAACAGCGGCTGCGCGCCCTCGTCGACGAGGTGCTGCACCCCATCTACGCCCCCGCCCACGGCGAGGACTGGGTCACCGCCGCCGCCGGACCGGTCGGCGAGGAATGGGCCCACCGCGCCGGAGCCGTCCGCGAGGTCAGCCGCCGCAAGGGCTACCTGCTCGACCCCGCCGACGACGACCCGCTGGTCTTCCTCACCCTGCCCCAGCTGCGCGAACTGATGGTCCAGCACTGGCCCTGCTTCGAACCGTTCCTCGCCGACCGGCGCGAGATCGAACTCGCCCTGGACGAACTGGAAGTCGCCCGGCACGTGGTCTCCCGCAACCGCGTGCTCACCCAGACCGTCCTGGCCCAGACCGAACGGGCCGCCGCCCGGCTGCTCGCCGTCCTCGACGGCGGCGGCGGCGCCGGGGTGCCCGCCGACGTGGTCGAATCCCTGGTGGCCGGCCGGTACGCCGACGTGGTCGCCGTGCACGCCGACCGGGTCCGGCTCCAGCGCGACCTGCCGGTGGAGGACCTGCTGGACGGCGCCCGCCGCCTGGACGCGCTCGGCATCGGCCTCGGCATGCTCTGCCAGAACTACACCGGCAAACGCCTGGTGCGCCTGGCCGGGGACGGCTGCCGGGTACGGCTGCTCTTCCTCAACCCGGCGAGCAGCGCGGTACGCCGCCGCGAACGCGAACTCGGCCTCAGCCGCAGCGAGTTGTCCCGCTCCATCGAGATGAACATCCGGCACGTACGGCGGGTCCGGGCCCACCTGCGCGACCAGGGCGGCTTCGAGATCCGGGTCTTCGACGAGACCCCGCGCTTCACCGCCTACCTCGTCGAAGGCCCCCGCCCGGCTGGCCCGAGCGGCGGCCGCCGCCAGGGCCGCGACCTCGGCGTCATCCAGCCCTACCTGCGCCGCGCCCGCGGCATGGAGTCCCCGGCCCTGGTCCTGCGCGGCGGCGCCGGCCAGCAGCCCGGCGGCACCGAACCCGGCCTGCTGGAGGTCTACCGCGAGGAGTTCGAGGGCATCTGGTCCGACTCCCGGCCGGTCTCCTGAGAAAGTCCCTGGCCGGCGCGATGACGCCACTGCCAGACTGCCGACCGTGAACAGCGACCCCGCCTGGAGCCTGCGCCCCGCCACCACCGCCGACCTCGAACCCGTCGCCGAACTACGGGCCGAGGTGATGCGCCCCGACCTCGAACGCCTCGGCCGCTACGACGAACACCGGGTCCGCCAGCGGCTGCGCGACGGCTTCTCGCCCGCACACACCTCGATCGTGCTGCTCGGCCCGGACCGCGCCTTCGCCGGCTCCGTCACCGTCCGCCCCGCCGACCAGGGCGGCCGCCTGCTGGAACACTTCTACCTCCACCCGCGCCACCAGGGGCAGGGCCTGGGCACCGCCGTCCTGCGCCACCTCCTCGCCGACGCCGACACCGCGGGCGAACCCGTCCGCCTCGACGTCCTCCAGGGCAGCCCCGCCCGCCGCCTCTACGAACGGCACGGCTTCCGGCTCGAACGCGAGGACGAGATCGACGTCTTCCTGCTCCGCCCCGCCCCCGAACGGTGATCGGGCCCCGGAACGGCTCCCGGTGGGCCGGGTTGTCGGTGGGGCGGGTGATGATAGGGGCTGTTTCGGGACACAGGACGGAAGGACACACCTGATGAGCTGGTGGCAGCAGCCACTGGTCGGCTTCGATCTGGAGACCACGGGCACCGACCCGGCCGTGGACCGCATCGTCACGGCCGCCCTCGTGGACACCGTCGGAGCCGCCCGGGTGGGGGCCGCGCACTGGCTGCTCGACCCCGGGGTGCCGATACCCGCCGAGGCGGCGGCGATCCACGGGATCGGCGACGAGGTCGCGCGGAGCAAGGGCAGGCCGGCCAAGGAAGCGGTGGAGGAGATAGCCGCCGCGCTGTGCGAACGGATCGCCGACGGACGGCCGGTGGTGGCGTTCAACGCGCCGTTCGACCTCTCGCTGCTCGACGCCGAGCTGCGCCGCCACGGGCTGGCGACGCTAGCCGAGCGGCTGGGCCGGCCGGTCGGGCCGGTGCTGGACGCCCTGGTCATCGACCGCGCCGTGGACAAGTACCGCAAGGGCTCGCGCACCCTGCAACGGGTCTGCGAGCTGTACGGGGTGGAGCTGACGGACGCCCACGAGGCGGGCAGCGACGCGCTGGCCGCCGTCCGGGTCGCCGTCGCCCTCGCCGGGCGCTACCCGGCCGAGGTGGGGGCGCTGGAGCCCGCCGAACTGCACCGGCGGCAGATCGACTGGTACCGCGAGTGGGCCGAGGGCCTCCAGGCCTGGCTGCGCCGCGGCAAGGACCCGCGGGCCGTCGTCGACCCGCGCTGGCCCGCCCGGTGACGGCCCTGCGCCAGGCCCGGTCGGCGGACCTGCCCGGCTTCCTCGCGCTCGCCGCCGAGGTCGAGCACTGGTTCGGCCCGATGGTCGCCGAACCGGGCTTCCACCGCGCGGTGCTCGACAGCGCCGAGCAGGGCCTGGCGACCGTCGCCGAGGACGGCGAAGGGCCGCTCGGCGGCCTGCTGTTCGGAGTCGGCGGTGAGGGGCCGCACCACCTGCACTGGCTGGTGGTCGCCGGGCGCGCCCGGGGCACCGGCGTCGGCCGGGCGCTGGTCGAGGACGCGCTGCGCCGCCACGTCCGGGGCCCGGCCACCGTCGAGGTGGTGACCTTCGGGCCGGACCACCCGGGCGCGGTGGCCAGTGGTGCCCGGGTCTTCTACGAGCGGCTGGGCTTCACCCCGGCCGAGGCCGCCGACCCGGGCCCGGAGGGCGGCTCCCGGCAGGTCTACCGGCTGCGCGTCGACTGACGCTACGCGGCCGGGAAGTCGAAGGTGTACCCCTGCTCGACCAGCCAGGGCAGCAGCTGCTTGAGCGCGGCCACGGTCTGGCCGCGGTCGCCGCCGCCGTCGTGCATCAGGATCACCCCGCCGGGCTTGAGCTGGTGCTGCACGGTCGAGACGATCGCCGGCACACCCGGACGCGACCAGTCGCGCGGGTCGACGGACCAGCCGAGCGAGGACATCCCCAGGCCCGCGGTGATCCGCTCGTTGTCGGCGTTGAAGCCGCCGCCCGGGGCGCGGAACCAGCCGACCTCGGTGCCCGGACCGCCCGCGTGGACGATCATGTCCCGGGCCGTGGTGATCTCGTACGCCGCCTTGTCGTGCGAGAGCTTCGCGAACGGCTGCGGGTGGTGGACGCTGTGGTCGCAGAGCCGGTGCCCGTCGGCCAGGATGCGCTTGACCAGCGCCGGGTTGGCGGCGGCGTTCTGGCCGATCTCGCAGAACACGGCCTTGGCGTGGTACTGGGCCAGCAGGTCGAGGATCTGGCCGGTGGCCGGGCCGGGCCCGTCGTCGAAGGTCAGCGCGACGGTGCGGCCGCCGGAGGCGGTGGAGCCGATCACGGTGCCCGCCCCGGTGTGCGGCGGCGGCGCGGCCGGGGAGGCCGACGAGGCCGGCGAGGCCGCGGCGCTGCTCGGCGCGGCCGGGGTGGCCGGCGCGGTGGGCTTGGCGGAGACGGGCGAGCCGGTCGCCGTGGACGGGTGCGGCTTCGCCGGCGCCGAGGCGGCGGGGGAGGACCCCGGCGTGGCGGCGTCCGAGCCGGGCGCCGGCGCGATGGTGGTCGCCGCCGTCCCGCTCGGAGCGGCGGTCGGCGCCGCCGTCCCGGACGTCACGGGGGCGGTGCTCGGCGACTGGAGGGCGCCGTTGGCCGTCCCGCACGCGGCCAGGCCCAGGGCGGCGGCCACCGCGACACAGCCCGCGAACAGCCGGCGCCTGGAGCGGGACGGTCGGGTCGGGGTGGAGGGGCGGCGGGCGGTCCGGTGCATGGCGGCGGCTCCTGAGGTGCGAGTACGGTGCCGATCTCTCGGGTCAGGATGACTGTCCGATAGGACGCCGATCGTACGTGCCCTGGTTGCGGACCGGACCGAACCGCCCCAGGACTCTTCTCACACTCGCCCCGGTTGGCGCCCCGGCGCCGACCGGGGTAACGGCACCGTCAGAACGGGTACCAGCGCACCTCGGTGGCCCCGTCCCGCAGCGAGTCCACCCGGCGCCGGAACTCCTTCAGCGCCGCCGGGTTGCTGGCCGCCTGCTGCGCCACCCAGGAGGCGCTGGCCGTCTCCCGGGCGCCGCGCAGCACCGTGAAGCCGGGCCACTCGCGCACGTCCCAGCCGTACGCCTCGGTGAACGCGCGGTACTCCTCGGCCGGCACGCCGTACCGGTCCTGGCTGAGGGCGAGGACCACCAGGTCGTGCTCGCGCAGGTCGTTCGCCATGAACTCCAGGTCGAGCAGCACCGGCCCGTCCGGGCCGACGTGGACGTTGCGGGGCAGCGCGTCGCCGTGGATCACCCCGGGGTGCAGCCGCGGCACCAGGTCGGGCAGGGCGGCCGCGAAGGCGTCCCGGCGGTGGCGCAGGAAGGCGACGTCCGCCGGGTCGACATGACCCTCGGCGGAGGCCAGCCAGCGCTCGACCGGGGCCAGCAGGTCGCGCCGGCCCAGGGTGAAGGGCGGCAGCGGCAGCTTGTGCAGGGCTCGCAGCAGCGGGGCGAGGTCGACCGGGCGGGCGGGGCGCACGGCGGGCGCGAGCCGGTGCCAGAAGGTGACCGGGTGGCCGTCGGCCAGCTGCGGCTCGGGCGCCACCGCGTCGTACGGGCGCACCACCGGCACGTCCTGCCCGGCCAGCCAGTGGGCGAGGGCCAGCTCGCGGTGCGCCCGGTCGTACAGCTCGGGGCCGCGGCCGACCTTGGCGACCACGGCCGGGTCGCCGAGGTCGAAGACGGCGTTCTCGCCGAGCGCGAGCAGCGTGGCGCCGTCCGGGGCGGGCAGTCCGGCGGACTGGCAGGCCTCGGCGAGCAGGAGCCGGGCGCGGCCCTCGTCGAAGGGGATCATGACTGGGCTCCGTTCCGCCGGTGTACATCCGGGAGATTCCGGACGGTGATCATCATGACGCACGGACGCCGGGCCCCGCGCGCCGCGGGGCCCGGCATCGACCGAGGGTGACCAGCGTCACCGGTGGCTCAGCACCTCCACCGGGGAGGCCGCGGGAGCCGCCGCCGGCGCGACCGGCGGGACGGACTCGCCGTGCGAGAGGCCCGGCAGCCAGTTCAGCCGGCGCGGCAGGTACCAGTTGCGGTCGCCCAGCAGGGTCATCACCGCGGGCAGCAGCACCGCGCGGATCACCGTGGCGTCGATCAGCACCGCGACCGCCAGGCCCACGCCCATCTGCTTCATCACCTGCATGGACAGCGAACCGAAGACCGAGAACACCCCCACCATGATCACCGCGGCGCTGGTGACCACCCCGGCCGTGGAGCGGATGCCGTGGGCGATCGCGGCCCGGGTCGGCAGGCCGCGGTCGTGGCCCTCCTTGATCCGGGAGACCACGAAGACGTGGTAGTCCATCGAGAGCCCGAAGAGGATCACGAAGAGGAACAGCGGCACCCAGGACTCCACCGCGCCGACCCCGGCGGTGCCCAGCAGCGAGGCGCCCACGCCGTGCTGGAAGACCAGCGTCAGCACCCCGTACGCGGCGCCCACCGAGAGCAGGTTGAGCACCACGGCGGTCACGGCGACGACCGGGGAGCGGAAGGAGGTGAGCATCAGCAGGAAGGCGAAGAGCACCACGAAGCCGAAGACCAGCGGCATCGCGTGGGACATCTTGCGGTTGAAGTCGTACGAGGCGGCGGTGGCGCCGGTGACCGGGGCCTCGGTGCCGGGCACCTTGAGCACGGTGGCGGGCACCAGCTCCTCGCGCAGGCTGCGCAGGGCGTCGTTGCTGGTGGCGTCGTTGCCGGTGCCGTTGAGCGGGATCTCGACGGTGGCCACGTTCTGCTCGGCGTGCACGGTGACCGCCACCGGGCCGTGCATCCGGCCGCCGGCCAGGGCCTTGGCCTTGAGGTCGGCGATCGCGGCGGTCATCGCGGGGGAGTCGATGTCGGCGGCCTTGATCACCACGGTGGCGGGGGCCGGGCTGCCGGGGAAGGCGGCCTCGATCTTCCGCGAGGCGGCGACCAGGGCGTCGCCCGCGGGCAGCTGCTGCTGGAAGGTCAGCTTGGCGGTGTGCATGGTGAGCAGCGGCGCGGCCAGGGCCAGCAGCACGCCGCCGGCGATCACGGTGGCGGCCAGGGGGCGGCGCAGCACCGGGGTCAGCACCGCGTTCCAGAAGCGCCCGCCGGTCACGGCCCCGGCCGGCTCCGGGCGGCGCAGCCTGGCCAGGAGCGGCACCCGGCCCTTCTCGACCCGGTCGCCGAGCATCGACAGCAGCGCGGGCAGCACGGTGAGCGAGCCGAGCACGGCGGTGACCACGACCACGATGGTGGCGAAGGCCATCGCCCGGAAGGTGGCGATCCCGGTGAGGAACATCCCGGCCATGGCGACGACCACGGTGACGCCGGAGACCAGCACCGCCCGGCCGCTGGTGGCGGCGGCGACGGCGAGCGCGGTGGCCGCGTCCCGTCCGGCGGCCCGCTCCTCGCGCTCGCGGCGCAGGTAGAAGAGGCAGTAGTCGACGCCGACGGCGAGGCCGACCAGCAGCATCACCGAGCTCGCGTCGCTGCTGGTGTGCAGGAACCCGCTGCCGAGCGCGACCAGTCCGGCGGCGGCGATGAAGGCGGTCAGCGCGAGCACGACCGGCAGTACGGCGGCGACCAGCGCCCCGAAGGCGACCAGCAGGATGCCGAGGGCGAGCGGTACGGCCGTCCACTCGGCGCGGGTGAAGTCGTCCTTGACCTGGTCCTGCATCCACTTGCCGGAGCTGGCGTCGCCGAGCTCGACCACGGTCAGGCCGGGGTTCTGCTTCTGCACGCCGGCCACCGCGTCCAGCACCGGCTGGACGTGGTCCGTCGCCTCGGTGGCGTCGCCCTTGAGCGTCAGCAGCACCAGCGCGGAGTGGCCGTCCGCGGAGACGGCCTTGGTGTCGTACGGCGAGCGGACCTCGGCGGCCTTGCCGGTGCCGTTCACGGCGGCGACCACCTGGTCGACGGCGGCGCGGAACTCGGGGTCGTCGGCGCTGCGGGTGGTGCTCTGGACCAGGACGGTCTCGGTCGCCGGGCTCTTCAGCCCGGCCTCCTCCAGGATCGTCGTGGCCCGGGAGACCTGGCCGGGTATCGACTCGGCCTCGGTGATCCTGGTGCTGCCGTGCATGCCGCCGAGCACCGAGGCCAGGATGACGAAGAGCAGCCAGCCGAACACCGCGGTCTTGCGGTGCCTGGCGCTCCAGGCACCCATCGCGGCGGCCGGGCCGAGTCTGGTCTTCAGGTGTTTCATCGGAGGTCCCCCCAGGGAGTGCGGCGGTCGTCGCCGGTACGGGAGTGGCGGGAGCCCTGGGTCGGGGAGCCGCCGGATGTCGCTCGCCGGCTGCGTCCCGGCGTCACGATCGACACTAGGGAAGCGGGGGTCGGCGGGTAATCCGGCTGCCGGGTGGCCTCGCGCTGGTGCTCTCCTCGGGGGGTGGGGTGGGGTTTTCCCTACCCCCGGACCCCGAGATCTCATCCCAGGGGGTAGGGGGTTCGCCTCCACCCTGAGGGGGACTCATCTCCACCCGGAGCACGAGGTCAACGGGCTTGCGCTCGGGAGAAACTGATGCGGGGCCGCTTCGGGCGGCCACGGGGGGTTGAAGCACACGGGGGCTCCTTGCCGGGCGGCAAGCAAGTGCTCGTAGGATGATGCCCCAGACCACTTACCTGCCGACCGGCAAGGAAGCCCTCGGGCATTCCCGTGCCGGTCCTGCCGTCGCCCCGAAACCCGTCCCCCAGAGGGCTGCGGTGAACCATGCCCAGGAGGCATCACGAGCATGTTCCACCGACTCGGACAATTCGTCGTTCGCCGCCCCTGGTGGGTGATCGGCGCATGGCTGATCGCCGCGGTCGCGATCATCGCGACCGCCCCGCCGCTGAAGGCCAACACCGATGAGGCGGCCTTCCTCCCCAAGCACTACGAGTCCATCCAGGCGATGGAGGTCCAGCAGAAGGCCTTCCCGTCCAACATCTCGCCCTCCGCGCTGCTGCTCTTCGAGCGCAACGACGGCGGCAAGCTGGACGACGCCGACGCGGCGACCATGAACAAGGTCACCCAGGGCCTGGCCGACAAGAAGATCCCGCTGGTCGAGATGGTCGTCCCGGTCTCGCCGGCCTCCTACTCCCAGGACCACAAGTACGCGATGTCGATGGTCTCCATCGACAAGACCAAGATGCAGTCGGAGGAGTTCCCCGACGCGGCGAAGAAGCTGCGCGAGGAGGGCACCGCCCTCGCCTCCGGCAGCAACCTGAAGTTCCAGGTCGGCGGCCCGGCCGCGATGAGCCTGGACCAGCAGGACGCCGGCAAGACGGCCGGGATGCTGATCGGCCTCGGCACGGTCGTGATCATCCTGCTGACGCTCGGGATCATCTTCCGCAGCCCGATCATCGCGCTGCTGCCGATCCTCTCGGTGATCATCTACTCGATGGTCGCCAACGGCCTGATCGCGGACGCCAGCAAGGTGTTCGGGCTCAAGGCCGACAACTCGATGGAGCAGATCCTCACCGTCGTCCTCTACGGCGTCGGCACCGACTACTTCCTGTTCCTGATGTTCCGCTACCGCGAGCGGCTGCGGGCCGGGGACGACCGCAAGCAGGCCGTGGCCAACGCCATCGGCCGGGTCGGCGAGGCCATCGCCTCCGCCGCCGGCGCCGTCGTGGTCGCCTTCGCCGTGCTCGTCCTGTCCAGCCTCGGCATGTTCAAGGCGCTCGGCCCGTCGCTGGCCATCGCGGTGGCCGTCACCGCCGTCGCGTCCGTCACCCTGGTGCCCGCGATCCTCTGCCTGATCCCCGAGAAGGTCCTGTTCTGGCCCTCCAAGGCCTGGCAGCGCGAGCCGTCCAACGCCCGCTTCGCCGCGATCGGCCGCACCGTCGGCCGCCGTCCGGCCGCCGCCGCGGTGCTCTCCGGCCTGGTGATGGCCGGCCTCGCGGTCGCCGCCCTCGGCTACCAGGGCACCTTCGACATGGCCGGCAGCTCGATGCCGAAGTCCAAGGAGTCGATGGTCGTCCAGGACACCATGATCAAGGCCTACTCGGCCGGCGCCGCGGACCCCGCCCACATCTACCTGACCAGCCAGAACGGCAACAAGATCGACGTCGCCGGGCTCAAGGGCTACGTGGACGGGCTGGGCAAGGTGCCCGGCGTGTCCGGCGCCGCCCTGCCGGACCCGCAGCACGGGGTCAGCAAGGACGGGCTCACCGCCGACATCACCGTCGTCCTCAAGGACGAGGCGGCCAGCAACAAGGCCATCGACACCATCGGCGAGGTCCGCAAGGTCGCCCACGACCAGGCGCCCGCCGGCACCAAGGCCTACGTCGCCGGCACCACCTCCGTGTACAAGGACATCAACACGGCGATGGCCCACGACTACAGCCTGGTCTTCCCGATCGCCGCGGTGCTGATCATGGTGATCCTCGGCCTGCTGCTGCGCAGCGTGGTCGCCCCCTGGTACCTGATGGCCTCGGTCGGCCTCGGCTTCGGCGCCACCCTCGGCGCCACCACCCTGCTGTTCCAGAACATCAAGGGCGAGCAGGGCCTGATGTTCATGCTGCCGATCCTGATCTACCTCTTCGTGGTCGCGCTCGGCACCGACTACAACATCCTGATGATCGCCCGACTGCGCGAGGAGGCCCGCGAGGGCCGCAGCCCCCGCGAGGCGGCGAGCCAGGCGATCCGCCACGGCGGCCCGACGGTGGCCGCGGCCGGCTTCATCCTGGCCGCGACCTTCGGCACCATGCTGCTGGCCGGCAACACGATGATGAGCGAGATGGGCTTCTCGATCGCCATCGGCATCCTCATCGCGGCCTTCGTGATGTCGATGTTCTTCACCCCGGCGCTCACCGCGCTGCTCGGCCGCCGCGCCTGGTGGCCCGGCCACGCGGACACCCCCGGGCACGGCCACGGCGAGGGCCAGGCCCCGCCGGTCGACGTCCACGGCCTGCCGGAGCCGGCCGGCCGGCGCTGAGCCGCGGATCTCCGGAAACAGGCGGCGCCCCGCTTCGGCGGGGCGCCGCCTGCCCCTTTCTCGGGGCGGCCAAACGTGATCTACAGGGCGGGAAAATCCCCGGTCAACCGGGGTGGCACCGTGCTACAGTCGAAGCAGTTGCAGTTTTGGTTCCCATGAACGTGGTGTGCGCCTGCTGGTTCCAACCGACAGGCGCATTTGTTTTGTCCGGTGTTTCAGTCTCCGGATGGGGATCGCGGCTACTTGGGGACCCACGAGGTGTGGGTCTCTGATGCCCCAGTATGAGGAGACGGTTATGGCTACCGGCACCGTGAAGTGGTTCAACAGCGAAAAGGGCTTCGGCTTCATCGAGCAGGATGGTGGCGGCGCTGACGTCTTCGCCCACTACTCGAACATCCAGGCTCAGGGCTTCCGTGAGCTGTTCGAGGGCCAGAAGGTCGAGTTCGACGTGACCCAGGGCCAGAAGGGCCCGCAGGCCGAGAACATCCAGATCATCGGCTGACGTCAGCTCCCACGCTGACTCGCGATCATCGCGAAGCGGGGGCCCGCACCGCACGGTGCGGGCCCCCGCTCATGCCGCCGTACGGCCGGGGCGGCGCACTTCCTTCCGACGGCCGACCAGCCCGTGACCCGGGTTGTTGACCAACGGACGGAGATCCCGTGACCACCCCTGCCCGCCCGCCGCGCGACCGCGGCCCCCGCAACACCGAGCAGTCCCGCCGCACCGGCCAGCCCGGCCGCACCGCGGGCGGCGACCGCTCGCGCAAGCCGCGCAACCGCGCCGGCGCCCCCAAGCAGAACCGCCCCGCCGCCACCCCCGAGGCCACCGACTTCACCGTGGTCCAGGGCACCCCGGCCCGGCCCCCGGCGGCGACCTTCGCCGAGCTGGAACTGCCCAAGGGGATCCTCTCCGCGCTCGGCCGCGAAGGCGTCACCGAGCCGTTCCCGATCCAGGCCGCCACGCTGCCCGACTCGATCGCCGGGCGAGACGTCCTGGGCCGCGGCCGCACCGGCTCCGGCAAGACCCTCGCCTTCGGCCTGCCGCTGCTCGCCCGGACCGCGGGCAAGCGCGCCGACGCCCGGTACCCGCTGGCCCTCGTCCTGGTGCCCACCCGCGAGCTGGCCCAGCAGGTCACCGAGGCGCTCACCCCGTACGCCACCGCCGTCAACCTGCGGATCACCACCGTCGTCGGCGGCATGTCGATCAACCGGCAGGCCAACGCGGTGCGCCGCGGCACCGAGGTCCTGGTGGCCACCCCGGGCCGGCTGGACGACCTGATCGGGCGCGGGGACGTCAACCTCTCCGACGTCGCGATCACGGTCCTCGACGAGGCCGACCAGATGGCCGACATGGGCTTCCTGCCGCAGGTCAGCAAGCTGCTGGAGCAGGTCGCCGAGGGCGGGCAGCGGATGCTGTTCTCCGCCACCCTGGACCGCAACGTCGACCGGCTGGTCAAGCGCTTCCTGACCGACCCGGTGACCCACTCGGTCGACCCCTCGGCCGGCGCGGTCACCACCATGGACCACCACGTCCTCCAGCTGGACCCGACCGACAAGGCCTCCGCCACCGCGCACATCGCCTCCCGCGAGGGCCGGGTGATCATGTTCGTGCACACCAAGCACGGCGCCGACCGGCTGGCCAAGCAGCTGCTCGCCAACGGCGTGAAGGCCGCCGCCCTGCACGGCGGCAAGTCCCAGCCGCAGCGCAACCGGGTCCTGGACCAGTTCCGGGAAGGCCACGTCACCGCGCTGATCGCCACCAACGTCGCCGCGCGCGGCATCCACATCGACGGCCTGGACCTGGTCGTCAACGTCGACCCGCCGGTCGACCACAAGGACTACCTGCACCGCGGCGGCCGTACCGCCCGGGCCGGCGAGTCCGGGACGGTCGTCACCCTGGTGCTGCCCGAGCAGCGCCGCGAGGTCAACCGGCTGATGACGGTGGCCGGCATCCGCCCGACCGTCACCAAGATCCGTCCGGGCGACGCCGACCTGGTCCGGATCACCGGCGCCCGCACGCCGAGCGGCGTCCCGGTGACGGTGGCCGTGCCGGTCGTCGCCGACCAGGCCGCGGCCGCCGCCGAGAAGCCCGCCGGGGCCAAGGCCGGCGCCCCGCGCCGCCGTCCCGGCAAGCGCTCCGGGCTGCCCACCGACGTCGACATGAACGGCAACCCGCGCCGCCCCCGCCCCAAGCAGCGGATGGGGGCCGGAGCCACCGCCCAGAGCGGCGACCGCCCGCAGGCGGCCGGTTTCATCGGCCGCTCCTCCGGCCGCTCCAAGCCCGGCAGCGGCAGCAAGTCCGGCTCCAACTACGGGACCGGCCGCCAGCGCCGCACGTTCGACTGATCCCCTTCCGGGGCCCGACGACGGCCCGGCTCCCCCTCGCCCGGGGGGAGCCGGGCCGTTCGCGTTCCGGCCGCCCGGCGTGCCCTTGACGGGCAGCGGTGACCGGAGGTTCTGTTCAGGCGGTGAGGGCCGCGACCGGCTGGGCGGCCCGGAGGGCCTGGTCGTAGCGCCGGAGCAGCAGGGACGCCAGTTCCGGGGCGGGGCCGAGGACGTCCGCGACCACATCCGCCCCCTCGGCGGCGGCCGTGATGCGGTCCGGGAGCAGGCCCGGGGCCAGCAGGTAGGGGGCGACGGCGGTGTGTGCGGCGCCGGCCGTGCGGAGGGCGGCGAGGGCGTCGGGGACGCGCGGGCCGGCGGCGGAGGCGTAGGCGACTTCGACGGCGGCCCAACCGCGGGTGCGGCGCCAGGCGGCGGCGACCGTGCGGGTCGCCGCGTCGGCGGCCGGGTCGGAGGAGCCGGCCGCCGCCAGGACGACGCCGGTGCGGGCCCGGACGGCGGGCGAGCCGACCGCCAGGCCGGCCTCGGCGAGGCGCCGGTCCAGGGCGGCGAGCAGCAGCGGGGACGGGCCGAGCACGTCCGCGACCGGCAGCCGGGAGCCGGCGGCCCGCAGCGCGGCCGGGATGTCGTGCTTGGCGTGGAACGCCCGGTTGAGCAGCAGCGGCACCGCCACCGCGTCCGCCAGCCGTCCGACCACCTGGGGGATCCGCGGCGCGCAGTGGTCCAGGTAGGCGGTGGCGACCACGGCGGCGGGGCGCTGCGCCCGCACCTCCTCCACCAGGGCGGCCACCGTCGCGGCGTGGCGCGGGTCGCGGCTGCCGTGGGCGATCAGGAGGAGGGCGGGCATCGGCGCTGCCTCACTTGCCGGCGGCCAGCAGGCCGCGGTTGCGCAGCACCCGGCGCTCGACCGGGGTGAAGACCAGCAGTTCGATGGCGATGCCGACGAAGAGGATCAGGATGATGCCGAGCAGCACGCCGGACATGTCGGAGAACTCCCGCTGGTCCTCCAGGAACCGGCCCAGGCCCCGGCCGAGGTCGGGGGAGGCGGCGACGAGTTCGGCGGCCATCAGGGAGCGCCAGGAGAAGGCCCAGCCCTGCTTGAGGCCGGCCAGGTAGCCGGGCAGGGCGGCGGGGATGAGGACGTGGCGGGCGCCGGCGAGGCCGGTGGCGCCGATGGTGCGCCCGGCCCGCAGGAACAGCGGGGGCACCTGGTCGATGCCGGCGACCAGGCCGTTGGCGATGGAGGGGACGGCGCCGAGCAGGATGACGGCGTACATCATCGAGTCGTTGATGCCGAGCCAGATCACGGCGGCGGGCACCCAGGCGACCGAGGGCAGCGACTGGAGGCCCTGGAGGACCGGGCCGATGGCGGTGCGCACCGGCCGGACGCGGGCGACGACCAGGCCGATCGGGGTGCCGATGACGACGGCGAGCAGGAAGCCGGACAGGCCGCGCCAGACGCTGGTCCAGATGATGGAGAACAGGGTGCCCTGGTACCAGAGGTCCTGGGCGGAGTGCCATACGTCGGCCGGGCTGGGCAGCTTGTACGACGAGGTGACGTGCATGCTGTAGGCGCCCTGCCACAGCGCGAGCACGACCAGGACGCCGATCAGCGGCGGCAGCGCCTTGGTCCGCAGTGCCTCGCCGAGCGAGCCGCGCTGCGCGGTGACGGCGTCCAGGGCGTCGAGGCCCGCGCCGACGGAGGCGGTGTCCTCCCGGCCGTCGGACTTGGTGAGGGTGGTGTCAGTGCTGGACATGGCGACGGATCTCCCCCCGCAGTTCTTCGGTGATCTCGATGGACAGGTCGGCGACTCCGGCGGACTCGATGCGGCGCGGCTGCGGCAGGTCGATCTGCCATTCGCGGGCGACCCGGCCGGGGCGGGAGGAGAGCAGGACGACGCGCTGGGCGAGCCGGACGGCCTCGCGGACGTTGTGGGTGACGAACAGGACGGACAGCTGCCGTTCGGCCCAGATCCGGGTGATCTCGTCGTGCAGCACGTCACGGGTGATGGCGTCGAGTGCGGCGAAGGGCTCGTCCATCAGCAGAACCTTGCTGCCCTGGGCGAGGGCGCGGGCCATGGCGACGCGCTGGCGCATGCCGCCGGACAGCTCGTGGACCCGCTTGTCGTGGGCGCCGCCGAGGCGGACGAGTTCGAGCAGCCGCTCGGCCTCGGCGCGGCGCTCGGGGCGGGGGACGCCGGCGAGCTTGAGGGCGAGTTCGATGTTGCGTCCGGCGGTGAGCCAGGGGAACAGGGCGTGTTCCTGGAACATCAGCGCGGGTCGGCCGTCGGGCACCTCGATGGTGCCGGCGCTGGGTCGGTCGAGGCCGGCGACCAGGTTGAGCAGGGTCGACTTGCCGCAGCCGGAGGCGCCGAGGAGGGTGACGAACTCGCCGGGGGCGACGTCGAGGGTGATGTCGTCCAGGACGTGGGTCCGGGCGCCGGGGCGGCCGAAGGACTTGTGCACGTGCGAGATCCGGATGGCGGGCGCGGCGCCGTCGGGGCGGGCGCCGGCGGCGCCCGGTTCGGTGGTCAGTGCCGGAGTCATCCGGACACCTCCTGCGTGAGTGGTCTGCGTCGGGCTGCGAAGCGGGGCCGTGGTCCGGGCCCCTCCCGCCGGTGGGCATCGATCGGGGAGCGGGCGGGGCCGGACCGCGGAACTGGAGGGGCTGCGGCGCTACTTGGTGCCGAGTCCGGCGTCCGCGACGGCGGGCCGGCCCTGGGCGGCGAGGACCTTGTTCAGCAGGGTGAGGTCGTAGATGCCGTCCAGGTTGGGCTGCTTGAGCAGCCCGGCGGTGACGGCGTGGTCGGCCTCGGCCTGGAGGGTGTTCGCCAGCGGGTCGTCCAGGAAGTCGATGTCGGCCCAGGCCGGGTCGAGGACGGCCGGCTCCAGCGCGTTGCCGGCGGCCTTCCTGATCGCCTCGTTCGCGTCGGCCTTGGCCTTCTCGGAGTCGGCCTTGATGAAGTCGTTGGTCTTCACCGAGCCGCGCAGCACGGCCTCCACCACGTCCGGGTGCTCCTTGAGGAACTTCTGCGAGACGATGATGTTGGTGATCACGAACTTCCGGTCCGGCCAGACGTCCTTCTCGTTGAGCAGGACCTTCGCGCCGAGCGTGACCAGCTTGGAGGCGGTGGGCTCGGGCACCCAGGCGCCGTCGATGGAGCCCTGCCGGTAGGCGTCGGGGGTGACCTTGTTGTCGGTGCGCACCACCGAGACGTCGCCCGCGCCGGTCGCCGCGTCGACCTTGTAGCCCTTGCCCGCGAGGTAGTTGAGCAGCGCGACGTCCTGGGTGTTGCCGAGCTGGGGGGTGGCGATCTTCTTGCCCTTGAGGTCGTCCAGCGAGGAGACCTTGTCCGGGTTGACGACGAGCTTGACGCCGCCGGAGGCCGAACCGCCGATGATCTTCAGGGACTTGCCGTCGGACTTGGTGTAGCCGTTGATCGCGGGGGAGGGGCCGAGCCAGCCGATGTCGATGGAGCCGGCGTTGAGCGCCTCGATCTCGGCCGGGCCCGCGTTGAAGACCTGGGTCTTGATCTGGGTGGCGCCCAATTCCTTCTGGAAGATGCCCTCTTGGAGGCCGACCAGCGGGGTGCCGTGGGTGAGGTTGGCGAAGTAGCCGATCTTCACCGTGTCCGCGGACAGCTTCGCGCCCGAATCCCCGGCGGTGGCCGTGGCGTTGGCCTTGGTGTCGGAGGACTTGTCGTCGGCCTTGGAGCCGTAGCCGCAGGCGGACAGCAGGGCCACCGCGGTCAGGGCGGCCGCCGCCGCGGCGGCGGGGCGTCTGATCCGCCCGGCGTTCGGGCGGGAGAGGGTATGCGAGGGTGCCGGGTTCGGTGCCATGGTGGGCCCTGTTCGATGACGGACCGTCAGGAGGCGGTCTCGGGTGGAAGGTTCGGAAGGTGCTGCGCTGCGGCAGTGGCTGCCGGGCAAGCCGGGCGGCCCGGAAGGCGACCCGGTGACAGGGCGGTTCAGCCCCGTCGGCCCACACATCGGGCCAGGCCGCCCTGGCCGCTGCCGAGGACGCCGCTGCCGATGCGGCCGCCTTCCTTGTCCATGCCCGAGAACGCCTCGCTGGGCATCAGACCCAGTCCTCCTCGTCGGGTGCGGCGGTGCCGCGTACGGTCTCGAAGGCCTCGCCCGCCATGCCGGCGGTGAGGGTGGTGCCGTCGGCCGGGTCGATCAGGAGGAACGATCCGGTGCGGCGGTTGTCGCTGTAGCCGTCGAGGGCCAGCGGCTCGGCGGTGCGCAGCACCACGTGGCCGATGTCGTTGACGTTCAACCCCTCGGCGCCGCTGCGCTGTTCGAGGCTGTCGATGTCGATGCGGTAGGTGATCTCCTTGACGAGCGCGCGCACCGTGCGGGTGGTGTGCTTGAGCAGCACCTTGTCGCCGGCGCGCAGCGGGCGCTCGTTGAGGTGGCTGACGGTGGCCTCGATGTCCTTGGTGGGCGCGGGGGCCGGGCCTGCGGCGATGAGGTCGCCGCGGGAGATGTCGATGTCGTCGGCGAGGCGGACGGTGACGGACTGGGGGGCCCAGGCGATGTCGCTCTCGCGGCCGAGGGCGTCGATGGCGGCGACGGTGGTGGTGTGGCCGGAGGGCAGCACGGTGACGGTGTCGCCGACGCGCAGCACGCCGGAGGCCAACTGGCCCGCGTAGCCGCGGTAGTCGGGGTGCTCCTCGGTCTGCGGGCGGATCACGTACTGGACGGGGAAGCGGGCCGGCTCCTCGCTCGGGTCGGAGCCGACCGGGACGGTCTCCAGGTGTTCCAGCAGGGTCGGGCCGCCGTACCAGTCCATGTGGGCGGAGGGCTCGACGACGTTGTCCCCGGCCAGCGCGCTGATCGGGACGGCGAGGACGTCCTTGATGCCGAGGGTGGCGGCGTAGGCGGTGAACTCGGCGGCGATGGCGGCGAAGACGGGCTCGGCGTAGTCGACCAGGTCCATCTTGTTGACGGCCAGCACCACGTGCGGGACGCGCAGCAGGGCGGCGACGGCGGCGTGGCGGCGGGTCTGCTCGACGACGCCGTTGCGGGCGTCGACGAGGACGACGGCGAGTTCGGCGGTGGAGGCGCCGGTGACCATGTTGCGGGTGTACTGCACATGGCCGGGGGTGTCGGCGAGGATGAACCGGCGCCGGGGGGTGGCGAAGTAGCGGTAGGCCACGTCGATGGTGATGCCCTGCTCGCGTTCGGCGCGCAGGCCGTCGGTGAGCAGCGCCAGGTCGGGTGCCTCCTGGCCGCGCTTGCGGGAGGCGTGCTCGACGGCCTCCAGCTGGTCGGCGAGCACTGACTTGGAGTCGTGCAGGAGGCGGCCGACCAGGGTGGACTTGCCGTCGTCGACGGAGCCGGCGGTGGCGAAGCGCAGCAGGGAGGTTGCGGTGGCGGTGGTCATGGTTAGAAGTACCCCTCGCGCTTGCGGTCTTCCATGGCGGCCTCGGAGAGCTTGTCGTCGGCGCGGGTGGCGCCGCGCTCGGTGAGGCGGCTGGCGGCGATCTCGGCGATGACGGCCTCGATGGTGTCGGCGTCGGAGTCGACGGCGCCGGTGCAGGACATGTCGCCGACGGTGCGGTAGCGGATGAGCCGGCGCTGGACGGGCTCGTCGTCCTTGGGGCCGCCCCACTCGCCGGCCGTCAGCCACATGCCGGAGCGGGCGAACACCTCGCGCTCGTGGGCGTAATAGATCTCCGGCAGCTCGATGCCCTCGCGCTCGATGTACTGCCACACGTCCAGCTCGGTCCAGTTGGACAGCGGGAAGACGCGCACGTGCTCGCCGACCGCGTGCCGGCCGTTGTAGAGCGACCACAGTTCGGGGCGCTGGCGGCGCGGGTCCCAGGCGCCGAACTCGTCGCGCAGCGAGAAGACGCGCTCCTTGGCGCGGGCCTTCTCCTCGTCCCGGCGCCCGCCGCCGAACACCGCGTCGAAACGGTTCCGCTCGATGGCGTCCAGCAGCGGCACCGTCTGCAGCGGGTTGCGGGTGCCGTCCGGGCGCTCACGCAGCACGCCGCGGTCGATGAAGTCCTGGACGTGGGCGACGTGCAGGCGCAGGTGGTGCCGGGCCACGACGCGGTCGCGGTAGGCGATGACCTCGGGGAAGTTGTGCCCGGTGTCGACGTGCAGCAGGGAGAAGGGGATGGCGGCGGGCGCGAAGGCCTTGAGCGCCAGGTGCAGCATGACGATGGAGTCCTTGCCGCCGGAGAACAGGATCACCGGACGCTCGAACTCCCCCGCGACCTCGCGGAAGATGTGCACCGACTCGGCCTCCAGCGCGTCCAGGTGGGACAGCGCGTACGGCGTGTCGTCGGTGCGGACCGGGCTGTCGGTCGCGGTGGTCATGCCAGACCCCTCTCGGTCAGGAAGGCGTGCAGCTCGGCGGCGGAGTCGGCCACCTCGCGGCCCTGCGTCTGGAGGCGCAGCTCCGGGTGGACCGGCGCCTCGTACGGGTCGTCCACGCCGGTCAGGCCGGAGATCTCCCCGGCGGCCTGCTTCGCGTACAGGCCCTTGACGTCGCGTTCGGCGCACAGCTCGACCGGGGTCGCCACATGCACCTCCAGGAACTCCGTACCGTTCGCGGCGTGCCGCTCGCGCACCGCGGCGCGGGAGTCCGCGAACGGGGCGATCACCGGGGCCAGCACCTTGACGCCGTTGGCGGCCAGCTTCTCGGCGACGAAGCCGATCCGGGTGACGTTGGTGTGGCGGTCCTCGCGGGAGAAGCCGAGGCCCTTGGAGAGGAACTCGCGGATCTCGTCGCCGTCCAGGACCTCGACCCGGTGGCCCTCGGCGCGCAGCCGCCCGGCCAGCGCGAAGGCCAGCGTGGTCTTGCCCGCGCTGGGCAGCCCGGTCAGCCACACGGTGGCGCCGCGCTCGCAGGGGGCGGCCGCGCGGGCCGCCTCTGCGGCTGGGTCGGCGGCCGGGATGTGAGCTGTCACGGGTTTCTTCCTTACTCGAAAAGTTGGCGGCTTGGCTCGGGGCGGCCGGCTCGGGGCGACCGGTCAGCGGCGGCCGGTCAGAGGTGGATGCCGCACTCGGTCTTGCCGGAGCCGGACCAGCGCCCGGCGCGGGCGTCCTCGCCCTCGGCGGGCTTGCGGGTGCAGGACAGCGGGGAGCAGCCGATCGACGTGTAACCCTCCCACAGCAGTGGGTTGAGCAGCACACCGTGGGCGGCGACGTAGGCGTCCACGTCCTGCTGGGTCCACCGCGCGATCGGCGCGATCTTGACCTTGCGGCGCTTCGGGTCCCAGGACACCACCGGGGTGTTCGCCCGGCTCGGCGACTCGTCGCGGCGCAGCCCGGTCGCCCAGGCGTCGTAGCCGGCCAGACCCCGGTTCAGCGGCTCGACCTTGCGCAGCGCGCAGCACAGGTCCGGGTCGCGGTCGTGCAGGTTCGGCCCGTGCTCGGCGTCCTGCTCGGCGACGGTCTTCAGCGGGGTGAGCGTGATGACGTTGACCGGCATGGTCGCGGCCACCGCGTCCCGGGTCCCGATGGTCTCCGGGAAGTGGTAGCCGGTGTCCAGGAACACCACGTCCACCCCCGGGAGCACCGAGGACGCCAGGTGCGCCACCACCGCGTCCTCCATCGAGGAGGTGACGCAGAACCGCTCGCCGAAGGTGTCGGCGGCCCAGCGGAGGACCTCCTGCGCGGAGGCCTCCTCCAACTCGCGGCCGGCCGTGCGCGCGATCGACTCGTAGTCAGTCGCGGTGCTGCTCATGTGACGTACCCCCGTGGACGGTCGGTGACAGCAGGCCGAGGAACTTCAACTGGAAGGCGCGGCGGCAGCCGTGGCACTCCCAGGCGCCGTGCCCGGCCTCGGAGGGGCGCAGGTCCTCGTCCCCGCAGTACGGGCAGAAGAACGGTGCGGCTCGTTCACTCATCGCCCACCTCGCCGCGCTCGGCGTTCACTTCGTGAACAACGCCCTGCTCGATCGGTTCCCTCGCCGCGCTCGGTCACGACAGCTGCTCCTCGCTCGCCCGGGCCGCCCACTGGGCGAAGCGCTCGCCCTCGGCGCGATCGGCCTGGTAGCGGGTCAGCACTCGCTCGACGTAGTCGGGCAGGCCCGCGCTGGTGACCTTGAGGCCGCGGACCTTGCGGCCGAAGCCGGCCTCCAGGCCGAGCGCGCCGCCGAGGTGCACCTGGTAGCCCTCGACCTGGTCGCCGTGCTCGTCGGTGACCAGCTGGCCCTTGAGGCCGATGTCGGCGACCTGGATGCGGGCGCAGGCGTTCGGGCAGCCGTTGATGTTGATGGTCAGCGGCTCGGCGAAGTCCGGCAGGCGCTGCTCCAGCTCGTCGATGAGCGTGCGGCCGCGCTCCTTGGTCTCGACGATGGCGAGCTTGCAGTACTCGATGCCGGTGCAGGCCATGGTGCCGCGGCGGAACGGCGAGGGGTCGACCCGCAGGTCCAGCGCCTCCAGGCCGGCCACCACCGAGTCGACGTGCTCCTCGGCGACGTCGAGGATGAGCATCTTCTGCTCGGTGGTGGTGCGCACCCGGTTGCTGCCGTGGGCCTCGGCGAGGTCGGCGATCCGGCCGAGCAGCTTGCCGTCGACCCGGCCGACGCGCGGGGCGAAGCCGATGTAGTAGTTGCCGTCCTTCTGCCGGTGGACGCCGATGTGGTCGCGCCAGCGGGCGGTGGGCTCGGCGGGGGCGGGGCCGTCGGCCAGTTCGCGGCCGAGGTACTCCTCCTCCAGCACCTGGCGGAACTTCGCCACGCCCCAGTCGGCGACCAGGAACTTCAGCCGGGCGCGGTTGCGCAGGCGCCGGTAGCCGTAGTCGCGGAAGATGCCGATGACGCCGCCGAAGACGTCCGCCACCTCCTCCAGCGGGACCCACGCGCCCAGCCGCACGCCCAGCTTGGGGTTGGTGGACAGGCCGCCGCCGACCCACAGGTCGAAGCCGGGGCCGTGCTCGGGGTGGACCACGCCGACGAAGGAGACGTCGTTGATCTCGTGGGCGACGTCCAGCTGCGGGGAGCCGGAGATCGCGGCCTTGAACTTGCGCGGCAGGTTGGAGAAGTCCTTGTTGCCGATGAAGCGGCGCTGGATCTCCTCGATGGCGGGGGTGCCGTCGATGATCTCGTCCTCGGCGACGCCGGCCACCGGGGAGCCGAGGATGGCGCGCGGGGTGTCGCCGCAGGCCTCGGTGGTGGACAGGCCGACGGCCTCCAGCTTCTGCCAGATCGCCGGGACGTCCTCGATCCGGATCCAGTGGTGCTGGATGTTCTGGCGGTCCGTCAAGTCTGCGGTGCCGCGGGCGTACTGCTCGGAGACTTCGGAGATCGCGCGCAGCTGGGGGACGGTCAGCCGGCCGCCGTCGATGCGCACCCGGAGCATGAAGAACTCGGCGTCCAGCTCGTGCGGGTCCAGGATCGCGGTCTTGCCGCCGTCGATGCCCTCCTTGCGCTGGGTGTAGAGGCCCCACCAGCGCATCCGGCCGCGCAGGTCGGAGGGGTCGATCGAGTCGAAGCCCCGCTGCGCGTAGATCGTCTCAATACGTGTCCGCACATTGAGACCGTCGTCGTCCTTCTTGAACTGCTCGTTGGCGTTCAGTGGGGTGTAGTGGCCCATGCCCCACTGGCCCTCGCCGCGGTGGCGGGTCGCCTTGCGGGCCGCCGCGGGGCGGTGCTCGGCGGCGCGGTCGGCCGGGGGCTCGACGGTCTCGGGGGAGGTGGCCATGGTGAAGTCCTTCTGGGCGGATGGCGCTGGCGCCGGAGGGATCGCGGGGCGTGCTCGGCCGTGCGGTGCTGCTCTGACCTGCGGATTCTCAAGGCCTGACGGGCAGTGACCGGGGCGGGGAGGGCGCCTGCGCATCCACGGCGGCGGGGATGGCGGGGAGGTCGGCGCCGGATGCGGGAGTGCGGCGGAGACGGGAGCTCAGGTCACCGGACAGATGGCGCTGGACACGCGAAGGAGATCGACGTGGAGTCGACCAACCAGGGTGGTTCCGGCGCTAGGCATGGCAAGAGATTCGCACGGCGCGGGACTCGCGGTCCACTAACATCCGGATAATGGACGCTGACGTATCGTCATGCGAGACGATCGGAGGTTCCCGCCGCTCCCCGCCAGGGCGCCCGGCCACGCGCCCCCCACCCGGGGAGATCAACCGCGCGGCCCCGGCCCGATACGGTTGGCCCTGTGCAAGCAGCAGGCGATACGAGCAGACCGAACGCCGAGCGACCCTCCCGACGGAGGGGCAAGGGCTCCCGGCGCGCGGCCAGACAGGCCACCTGGCACCGTACGGCGTGGGACCTGGTGAAGGACACCACCAACACCTGCGTCGAGTACCGGGTCACCGGCCTCGCCGCGGAGGCGGCCTTCTTCACCCTGCTGTCGATCCCACCGCTGCTGCTCGGCCTGGCCGGCACCATCGGCTACCTCGACCAGTTCATCGACTCGACCACCATCGAACAGCTCAAGCGCGACATCGTCTCGGCCTCCGGGACGGCGCTGTCGGACTCCTCCGTCAACGACGTCGTGGTCCCGCTGCTCAACCAGGTGTTCGACACCGCCCGGCCCGACCTCATCTCGATCGGCTTCCTGCTGTCCCTGTGGTCCGGCTCCAGGGCGCTCTACATCTTCATCGACACCATCACCGTCATGTACGGGCTCGACGGCAAGCGGGGCATCGTCAAGACCCGGCTGATGTCGCTCGGCCTCTACTTCGGCGCCCTGGTGATCGGCTCGCTGGTGCTGCCACTGCTGATGGCCGGGCCGGGGCTGGTGGAGAACGCCGTGCCCGGCATCGCCGGACTGGCCGGAGCCGCCTACTGGCCGGTCGCGATCGTGCTGCTGATCGTCTCGCTGACCACCCTCTACCACCTGGCCGTCCCGGTCTCGACCCCGTGGCGCGAGGACATCCCCGGTGCCCTGGTCGCCCTGGTGGTGCTGGTCTTCTGCAGCGTCGGCCTGCGGCTCTACCTGGTCAGCTCGATCGAGGGCCGGGCCGGCGAGGGCCCCTCGGTGTACGGCTCGCTCGCGGCGCCGGTGGCCGTACTGCTGTGGATCTTCGTGGTGGCGCTCGCGGTCCTCATCGGCGCCGCGATGAACGCCGCGATAGACCGCCGCTGGCCCACCCTGGAGACCGCCGACGCGCGGGCCGAGAACGAGCGCGCCCAGGAGGAGGCCGCCGTCGCGGTGGTCCGCGAGGTCGCCGCCCGGCGGGCCGTCGAACGGGCCCGGCGCGCCCGCGAACTCGGGCTCGCGGAGGGCGTCGAGGAGGAGTGGGGCGAGGACGAGGGCGACGACGTCGACGTGCCCTCCGAGTACCCGGAGCGGTGGGCCGACGTGCTGGCCGCCGACAACGTGCGCGGGCGGCTCACCGCCCGGGGCGGGCCGCACCACCGGCCGGCGCCGCCGCCGCCGGACAGCGACCGGCCTTCGGGGCCGCCCTCGGGGCCTTCTGGGCCGCCGGGTTCGCGGCCCGGGCCGCCGTCGGGGCCGCAGCCGTCGGGGCCGCAGCCGTCGGGGCCGCAGCCGTTGGGACCGCCGCCTGGACCGCCGCCTGGACCGCCGCCGGTGGGGCCGCCCGGGCAGCAGCAGGCATCGGGGTACCCGCCGCGGCCGCCCCGGCCGCCGTGGGAGCAGCGGTAGTCCCGAGCGGACGGCAGGAAACGGACAGGGCCTCTCCCGCGGGTGCGGGGGAGGCCCTGTGGCGTTTCGTGGCGGAGGCTCCGGTCTCAGGTGGTGGCCTGGTTCGGGGGATAGCCGTACCCGGGGCGCGGCTCGGTCGGGGCCGTCGGGTCCGTGGCGGCCGGGGTCGGTGCCGGTGTCGACGGGCCGTACGGGCCGTACGGGCCGGACAGTGTCGGACCGTTCGGCGACGGTTCGACGGATGCGATCGGCTCGACCGGGCGGGCCTGGACCGGGAGCGGCTCGGGGTCGGGCCGGGCCGGATCCAGGGCGGTGCGCCCGGAGGAGTCGCTCAGCTTGATCAGCAGCGCCACCATCAGCCAGTTCGCCAGCAGCGACGAACCGCCGGCCGCCAGGAACGGCAGCGCCTTGCCGGTCAGCGGGACCAGCCCGCTCACCCCGCCGACCACCACGAACACCTGGAGCGCCAGCGCCGCCGACAGTCCGGTGGCCAGCAGCTTGCCGAACGGGTCGGTCAGGCCGATCGCGGTGCGCAGCCCGCGCTGGATCAGCAGCACGTAGACCAGCAGGATCGCGGTCACCCCGGCCAGGCCCAGCTCCTCGCCGATGGTGGTGAAGATGAAGTCGCTGCGCCCGGCGAAGCCGATCAGCCAGGGCCGGCCCGAGCCCAGGCCGGTCCCGGTCAGGTGCCCGGTGCCGAGGCTGAACAGCGCCTCGGCGGGCTGCTCGGAGATCGCCTGGTCGTGCACCGGCTTGTAGTAGTCGAGCGGGTGCAGCCAGGCCTCGACCCGGCCGTGCACGTGCGGCTCCACGGTGCCGACCACCGCCGCGCCGCCGACCGCCATCAACAGCCCGAGCACCACCCAGCTGGTGCGCTCGGTCGCCACGTACAGCATCACGATGAAGAGGCCGAAGAAGATCAGCGAGGTGCCCAGGTCGCGCTCGAAGATCAGCACCAGCAGGCTGACCGCCCAGATCGCCAGCACCGGACCGGCGTGCCGGCCGCGCGGCAGGGTCATCCCCCAGACCTTGCGCCCGGCCAGCGCCAGCGCGTCCCGGTGGGCCATCAGATAGCCCGCGAAGAAGATCGTGATCGCGACCTTCACGAACTCGTCCGGCTCGAAGGAGGGCAGACCCGGGAGCTTGATCCACCGCTTGGCGCCGAAGCTGTCGGTCGGCGAGAAGATCGGCGCGGTCAGCAGGATCAGCGCGCCCGCCATCATCAGGTAGACGTACCGCTGGAAGAAGCGATGGTGCTTGATCAGCACGATCAGCGCGAGGGCCGCCGCCACCGAGATGAACACCCACATCAGCTGGGAGGGCGCGGCCGGGAGCTTCTGGTAGTCGCCCTTGGCGGCGTGCGCGAGCTTGTAGCTGAAGTCCAGCCGGTCCAGCAGCACCAGCCCGAAGCCCGTCAGGAAGACGCCCAACGGCAGGATCAGCGGATCCGCGTACGGGGCGAACCGGCGCACCGCCAGATGGGCCGCCCCGGCCAGCGCGCCCAGCGACAGGCCGTGCACCAGCAGGCCGGGCGGCAGCTTTCCGGTCAGCGCCAGAGCGGCGTCGATGTGTCCTGCCAGACAGACGGCCACCGCGAAGGCCAGCAGGCCCAGTTCGATGTTGCGGTGGCGCGTCGCCAGCCGGCGGCCCTCGCCGCGTGCAGTGCTTCGCACCTCGTGTCATCCCCTTGTCGACCACGGCGGGGTCTCGCCGCCGGTGCATCCTTCCAGACGTTTGTGTCTTCCGACGCGGTTGCGAGAGGAAGGGGACGAGGGCAGAACTTTGCCTGGGCAAAGGTTTGTTGGGCTTAGGTAAAGCGTTGTTCAGGTCCGGGTATAGAGGCGGGGCCCGGGTGCGGCGGGGCGGTCGCGCGGGGACATCATGGCCGGGCGCCGGGGTGACCCGGCTTCCGGTTTTCGGCTTCTGGAACGAGCGGGGTGAGCGGGCGGATGGGCGTAGCGGCGGACGGCACGGGCGGGCCGGCTTCGGTGCTCGCGTACGGCGGGCCGCCGCCGTGGCACTGGTCCGACCTGGCGACCTCGTGGACGGCCGAACCGCTGGTCCTCGCGCTCTCGGTGCTGCTCGCCGCCTGGTACCTGGCGGCGGTGCGCCGCGTCGACCGGGCGGGCACCGGCGGGGCGTCGGGCGGCGAGTCCTCCGGCGGGGGGCGCTGGCAGCCGACCCGGACCGCCGCCTTCCTCGGCGGGCTGCTGCTGTGGATCTGGTGCACCTGCTCCGGCCTCGGCGTGTACGAGCGGATCCTGTTCACCGACCGGGCGGTGCAGGTGGTGCTGCTGCTGATGGTCGTCCCGCTGCTGCTCGCGCTCGGCGCGCCGGTCTCGCTGCTCGTCCAGGCGGCGCCGGAGCCCCGGCGGGAGCGCATCCTGCGGGCGCTGCGCAGCCGCCCGTCCAAGGTGCTGATGTTCCCGGCGGTCTCCACCGCGCTGCTGATGGCGCCGCCATGGCTGCTCTACTTCACGCCCTGGTACGAGTGGTCGGTGTCCAGCGGGCTCGGGAACGTGGTGCTGCACCTGGCGCTTGTCCTGCTGGGCCTCGCGTACTTCTGGCCGCGGCTCCAGCTCGACCCGGTCGGGCACGAGTACCCGCACCTGGTCGGGCTGTTCATCACCTTCGCCGAGGTGATCTTCGACGCGGGGCTCGGGATCGTCCTGATCTACGGCGGGCACCTGGTCGCCGAGCACTACTACGTGGCGCTCGGACGGCCGTGGGGGCCGAGCCTGGCGCAGGACCAGACCTGGGGCGGCAACGCGTTCTGGGTGCTGGGGGACCTGGTCGGGCTGCCGTTCCTGGCCGCGCTGGTGCGGCGGATGGTGGTGCAGGGGCGGGAGGAGAACAGGGCGGTGGACGCCGAACTGGACGCCCGCTTCGAGGCGGCGGCCGCGCAGGCGCGGGCGGCGGGGCGGCCGGAGGAGGAAGAGGGCGGGATGCGGCCGTGGTGGCTGGACGACCCGAACCTCAAGCACCGGTACGGGGGCTGAATCCCCTGGCTTTCGGCGGGGTTTGGGCAGGGGCATTCGGTGGGCAAATATTGCTCCGCTGCGGTCCTGCTGCGGCCATGCTGCGGTCCTGCTGCGGCCACGCTGTGGACCGCTGAACCGCATTTCCGCAGGTCAAAAATAGGTTGGCCGCCATGGCCTGGTCCGCTAGCGTGTGACACGTCCGGATCGGAGGCCAGTGGGCCGCCCGAGGAGTAGAGAGCAGGAGGTGAGCCCCGTGACCGTTGTCGCCCCGATAGCTGCCCAGGGCAGCACTCGCGTTCACCTCCTCTTCCCGGCCGCCGGCTGAGCCCTTCGCGCCAGCCGTAGCCCGCCGGGACCAGTTCCTCCCGAAGGGCCACTGCGTTGTCCAACGCTGCCTCCGTTCCGTCGTTCTCCTCTTCCTCCTCCTCCGCTGACGACTCCGCGCTGACCGGCTACGGCTGGACGGCCGAGCTCGCGGAGCTGTTCACCCCGTTCGGCGAGGCCGGGCTGCTCCCGGCCCGGATCGTCCGGGTCGACCGCGGCCAGTGTGACGCCGTGATCGCCGATCCGCAGACGGGTGAGCCGCGCACCGTCCGGTTCGACACCAGGCCGGTGGGCGACGCCGACATGATCAACTGCCCGTGCACCGGCGACTGGGCGGCCGTGGACCTCCACGCCCAGCCGATGGCCTCCGTCGCCGCGCTGCTGCCGCGCTCCACCGCGATCATCCGCAAGGTGGCCGGCAAGCGCTCCGACGGCCAGGTGCTGGCCGCCAACGTCGACACCGTGCTGATCGCCTCCTCCCTCGCGCTCGACCCCGACCTCGGCCGGATCGAGCGCTTCCTCGCCCTGGCCTGGGAGTCCGGCGCCGAACCGCTGGTCGTCCTCACCAAGGCCGACCTGGTCGACGACGCCGACTTCATCCGCTCCGACGTCGAGGGCGTCGCCCCCGGCGTCCCGGTGCTCGTGGTCAGCGCCGAGACGGGCGAGGGCATGGACGTGCTGCGCGCCTGCACCCCCGGCACCACCGCGGTGATCGGCCAGTCCGGCGTCGGCAAGTCCACGCTCACCAACGCGCTGGCCGGGGTCGACGCGATGACCATCCAGGAGGCCCGCTCGGTCGACCAGAAGGGCCGCCACACCACGACCACCCGCGAGCTGATCCCGCTTCCCGGCGGGGGCGTGCTGATCGACACCCCCGGGCTGCGCGAGGTCGGTCTCTACGGTGGCGAGGGTGTGGACCTGGCCTTCGCGGACATAGCCGAGCTGGCCGAGGAGTGCCGCTTCCACGATTGCGGCCACCACACCGAGCCCGGCTGCGCGGTGCGGGAGGCGCTGGCCGACGGCACCCTGCCGCAGCGCCGGATGGACAGCTACCTCAAGCTCCAGCGCGAGAACGACTGGATCGCCTCGCGCACGGACGCCCGGGTGGCCAAGGCGCGGCTGAAGAAGTGGAAGACGATCACCAAGTCGATGCGAGCCGCGGGAGGTCCGGTGAAGCGCTGACCTGCGGCCAGGCCGACCGCCGTCGACCGACACCGACCGCCGTCGACCGACACCGACCGCCGCTGGGCCCCGCCCGGCTCAGCGGAGGTCGGCCACCAGGCGGAAGCGCTGCAGCACCAGCTCAGTGGTGTCGTCCACGGTGAAACCCGGGTCATCGAGGGCGGCGAGCAGCTCCGGGCTGCGCCAGAACCGCTCGTGCGCAGCCCGCCATTCGGCCACGCTGGTGCATCCCTCGCCCTCGTCCAGGGCGTGCTGGAGGTCGACGTCCGCGAGCGGGACGACCCGGACGTCCGTGGTCTCGATCACGGCGACCCTGCGGCCGTCCGAATCGAGGACGGTGGCCCGCTCACCGGCCAGCGGCAGGGGCTCGTCCTCGTGCTCGTAGTCGGCGACCAGGCCGGTGGTGCTGGTCTTGGAGCCGTCGAGGATGGCGGTGACCAGCTGGTCCCGCAGCGGGCCGGGGAACGCGAACTCGGCCGGAGGCAGGGCGGCGACGCGCGGGTCGTCCGAGCCGGTGTAGGACTGCTGCTCGTTCATCCGGCGAGGGTAGCGGCGGGTCGGGCGGGCGTGCCTGCGAATTTCGGGCGGCGGAGTTCGGATGGCGGGCGGGCGGCGGGCGGTGCCCTGGTGATGGGTGCCCGTGAATGGCTGCCCGGTGGGCGGTGGCGGGTGGCGCTTCGTGGGGCGATGGCTCATGGGGCGAGGCGGGTGGTGGGTGGTGGTGGCGGAGGGTGGGTGGGGGGAGGGGGGAGGGGAGGGCCCCTAAAGGAGCGATCAACAGCAATGTCCGATTCCCGCCAGTCACCCCCCACTCATTGCCGCAAACTGGACAACGTGATCGACGACGACATCCGGTACCGAGCCGTGGACAGCCGCGACGCCCGCTTCGACGGGGTCTTCTTCATGGCGGTCACCTCCACCGGCATCTACTGCCGCCCGAGCTGCCCGGCCGTGACCCCCAAGAGGGTCAACTGCGTCTTCTACCCCAGCGCCGCGGCCGCCCAGGGGGCCGGCTTCCGCGCCTGCCGCCGCTGCCGCCCCGACTCCGTGCCGGGCTCGCCCGAGTGGAACCACCGCGCCGACCTGGTCGGCCGGGCGATGCGGCTGATCGGCGACGGCGTGGTGGACCGCGAGGGCGTCGCCGGCCTGGCCGGCCGCCTCGGCTACAGCTCCCGGCAGCTGCAACGCCAGCTGACCGCCGAGCTCGGCGCCGGCCCGATCGCGCTGGCCCGCGCCCGCCGTGCGCAGACCGCCCGCCTGCTCCTCCAGACCACCGAACTGCCCGTCACCGAGATCGCGTTCGCGGCCGGCTTCGCGTCCGTCCGCCAGTTCAACGACACCGTGCGCGAGGTCTACGACCGCACCCCGAGCGGCCTGCGCGCCGAGGTCGCGACCGGCCACCGCACCGCCGCCGACCCCCGCTCCGCCGCCGGCCCCCGCACCGCCACCGCCGCCGGCCCCGGCTCCGCGACCCCGACCCCGGCCGGCGGCCTCACCCTGCGCCTCGCCTACCGCGGCGCGCTCGACAGCGACCACCTGATCGACTTCCTCGCCCTGCGCGCCGTCCCCGGCGTGGAGGAGGTCGTCCCCGGCACGCGCGCCGGGGTGCGAACCTACCGGCGCACCCTCGCGCTCCCGTACGGCCACGGCATCGCCGAGGTCGACGGCCTGGCGCCGCGCGAGCCGACCACCCGCGGCTGGCTCGACTGCCGGCTGCTGCTCACCGACCTGCGCGATCTGCCGACCGCCGTCCAGCGCCTGCGCATCCTCTTCGACCTGGACGCCGACCCGCTGGCGGTCGACGAGCAGCTCGGTGCCGACCCGCTGCTCGGCCCGCTGGTCCGCGAGCGCCCCGGCCTGCGCTCGCCCAGCCACGTGGACCCGCACGAGCTGGCCGTCCGCGCCGTGCTCGGCCAGCAGATCAGCGTCGGCGCCGCCCGTACCCTGGCGGGACGGCTCGCCGAGAGGTACGGCACCGCGCTGCCCGAGCCCAGCGGTGGCCTGCGCCTGCTCTTCCCGACCGCGGCGGCCCTGGCCACCGCCGACCCGGAGGACTTCGCGATGCCCGCCGCCCGCCGCCGCGCGCTCACCGGCCTGTGCGCCGCGCTGGCCGAGGGCGTGGTCCGCCTCGACAGCGGGGTGGACCGGGAGGAGGCCGCCGCCCGGTTGTTGGACCTGCCCGGCATCGGCCCCTGGACGGTCGGATACCTGCGGATGCGGGCCCTCGCCGACCCCGACGTCTTCCTCCCGAGCGACGTGGGCGTCAAGCACGGCCTGCTCCGTCTCGGCGCCCCCGGCGACCCGAAGTCCGCCGCCCGCGCCGCCGAGGCCTGGGCCCCGTGGCGCTCCTACGCCGTCCACCGGCTGTGGGCCGGCCCCGCGAGCACCACCCCGACGACCACCGGCAGCACCCGAACGGAGAACGACCGATCATGAGCACCACCGTCTACACCACCATGGAGAGCCCCCTCGGACGGCTGCTGCTCAGCGGGGTGCTGCCCGAGGACGGCGGGCCGGCCGCGCTGGCCACCGTCACCGCGCCCGGCCAGAAGTACGCGCTGGCCGAGCCCGCCGACGACTGGATCCCCGACCCGGAGGCGCTCGCCGAGCCGGTGGCCCAGCTGACCGACTACTTCGCCGGCAAGCGCACCGACTTCGACCTTCCGCTCGCGCCCGAGGGCACCGAGTTCCGCCGCAGGATCTGGGCCGCGCTGGACGAGATCCCGTACGGCACGACCGTCACCTACGGCGAACTCGCCGAGCTGGCCGGGCAGGAGCCGCGCATGGTCCGGGCGGTCGGCGGCGCGGTGGGCGCCAACCCGCTGCTGATCGTGCGCCCCTGCCACCGGGTGCTCGGCGCCGGCGGCGCGCTCACCGGCTTCGCGGCCGGAGTGGAGCGCAAGCGCTGGCTCCTGGACCTGGAGGGCGGCGCCCTGTTCTGACCGTGCCGGGCCTGATGGGCCGCTCAACCCCGCAGGTCCACCCGCCAGTTGTTGCTGCGCATGAACCGCCCGGGCGGGAACTCGAAGTCCGTTTCGCCGAGCAGCGTGAACCCGGCCTTCGCGCAGACCGCGTTGGAGGCGGGGTTGTCCACCGAGGGGAAGGCGTGCAGGTAGCGGTGCGCGGCCTCGCGGCGGGCGGCCGCGACCGCCGCGCGGGTGGCGGCGACGGCGATGCCCCGGCCCTGGTGGCCGGGCAGCACGTTCCACCCCATCTCGTGGACGGTCCGGCCCTCCCAGGTCCGGGTGCCGTAGCCGACCGTTCCGACCGCCTCGCCCTCGGGCAGCAGCACGATCCGGTACATGCAGCCGAGCCCGGACGGGACGAAGTCCAGGTAGCGCCGGTGCCGTACGAGCAGCTGCTCCTCGCTCTCCGGTCCGCCGACGTGCTTCTTCATCTCCGGTGTGTTGACCAGGCGCAGCAGCGCCAGGTCGTCGTCCGTCCAGGGCTCGATCCGTACGTCCGGGGTGGTCATACCGGGACGGTAGCGCCGGGCGGACCCCGGTCACCAGCGGTTTAGGCCGGGACGTCGTTCCCGGCGCCCGGCTGGGCGAGGGCGCGGGCGAGCCGCTCCAGCGCCGGCAGGGCGTCGACGACTGCCGAGCGGTCGGCGGGGGCGAGGGTGTCGAACGCGGCGGCTATCCGCCGCTCGTGGGCGTGCTGCCAGTCGTCCAGCTGTCGGCGCCCGGCCGGGGTGAGGGCGATCCGGGCGGTGCGGCGGTCGCCGGGGTCGGCCTGGCGGTCGACGAACCCGGCTTCGAGGAGCTTTCCGACCAGTCCGCTGACGGTGTTGGGCGCGAGCCGCTGCCGCGCGGCCAGCTCGCCGACCCGCAGCGGTGCGGCGGCCAGCGTCTGGAGGAGCTCGACCTGCGCCATCGGCAGGGACTCCCACGGGTAGTCGGTGCGGATGCTGCTGCGCAGCGCGCGGCGCAGCCGGGTGACGGTGTCGGTCAGCCGCCGGGCGTGCTCGACCGCCGGGTCGACCGCCGGGTCGGGGCTTCCGCTGGCGGGGTCGGGAACGTGTGGTGACGACGGCATGGCGGACAGCGTATCTCCTGGTACGGGGTGGTTCGGCGGCCGGTTCGGGCTCCGGCCCGCGGCCCGTTGCGGCGCTGTTGCGGCCGCGTGACGAAGCCGTCGGGGGCTTTGTCACGGGCGTTCCGTCCGGCACCGTCCGCCCCGTGGGACGCATCCTGTCGGAGAGCGATCTGCTCGCAGAAAGAACATATCTGCATCCGATATATTCGGAGCATGAACGCCACCGCTCTGGCCTCGCGGCTGCTCACCGAGCGGCCTCGGCCCCGAGGCATCGCCGGCTGGCCCCACGCCCACTGGCTGGCCGTCGGCACGGTCTGCCTCGGCGCCTTCCTCGGCCAGCTCGACGCCAGCGTCATCGCCCTGGTCTTCCCCGCCCTCGGCCGGCACTTCGACGCGAGCTTCGCCGCCGTCGAGTGGGTCGCCCTCGCCTACCTGCTGGTCCTGGTCGCGCTGCTGGCGCCGATCGGCTGGCTGTCCGACCTGGTCGGCCGCAAGACGATGTACATCGGCGGCTTCGCGGTCTTCGGCCTCTCCTCGCTCGGCGCCGGGTTCGCCGGCAGCCTCTGGGCGCTGGTCGGCTGCCGCGCCGTCCAGGCGGTCGGTGCCGCGATGATGCAGGCCAACAGCGTCGCCCTGGTCGCGCGCGGCGTCCCGGCACGCGCGATGCGGCGCGCGCTCGGCATCCAGGCCTCCGCCCAGGGCCTCGGCCTGGCGCTCGGGCCCAGCCTCGGCGGGCTGCTGGTGGAACACGCCTCGTGGCGCTGGGTGTTCTGGGTCAACGTGCCGATCGCGGTGTTCGGCGTCCTGGCCGGCTGGTACCTGCTGCCCCGCACCCGCACGGCGAGTGGTCCGGTCGTCGTACCGGCGCCCCGCAGGCGAGTCCCGGCTCCAGCCGCGACCCGCTTCGACCTGCCCGGCATGCTGCTGCTCACCGGCGCGACCACCGCGCTGCTGCTCGCCCTGTCCACCGCCTCCGGCCTGCCCCTGCCCGGCTGGGCGGTGGCCGTCCTGCTGCTCGCCGCAGCCGCCCTGGCCCTGGCCCTGGTGCGCCAGGAGCGGCGGGCCGCCCGGCCGATCCTGGCGCCCGGACTGGTCAACACCCCGGGCGTGCGCTCCGGCCTGCTGGTCGCCCTGATCGGCTACCTGCTGCTGTTCTGCCCGCTGGTGCTGGGCCCGGTGCTGTTCGCCGGCGCGGGCGTCTCGACGGCCCGTGCGGGCCTGCTGGTCACCCTGCTGCCCGCCGCGTTCGCCTTCGCCGCGACGGTCGGCGGCGGGCTGCTGCCCCGCGGCTGTTCGGACGTGACGATGTGCCGCTTCGGCGCACTGCTCGCGGCCGCCGGACTGCTGCTGTTCGCCCTGCTGCCGGCCACGGGCGCGGCGGCGGCCCCGCTGCTGATCGCCGGCTACGGGCTGGGCCTGCTGCTGCCCGCCAACAACGCGCTGGTGATGCGGGCGATACCGGCGCAGTGTTCGGCGGTCGGCGGCGGCATGGTCAACATGGCGCGCAGCCTCGGCACGGCGCTCGGCATGGCGCTGTCCGTCCTCGGTGTCCATCTGGCGGGCGCCGCGTCCGGTGGGCGGACGGTGCTCGTCGTCCTCGCCGCCGTCGCGGCCGCGGCAGCGCTGCTCACCCGGCCGGTCCGGGGTCTACGTGGGCAGCCCTAGGCCGGGGCGTTCAGGGCGTCCTGGGCCCGGTTGAGGCCGCGCCGTACCAGCGTCTCAAGGGCGTCCGCGCAGCGGTCCAACTCGCCTGGCATCGCGGCCAGTTCATCCTCCGGGAACTTCTTCAGCACGAAGTCCCCGACGCTCTGGCCCTTCGGCGGCCGGCCGATGCCGAACCGCAGCCGGACGAAGTCCCGGGTGCCGAGCACCTCGCCCACCGAGCGCACCCCGTTGTGGCCGCCCGGGCCGCCGCCGCGCTTGAGCCGGGCGGCACCGAACGCGAAGTCCAGGTCGTCCTGCACCACCACCAGCCGCTCGACCGGGACGCCGTGGCGGCGCAGCAGCCCGGCCACCGGGCGTCCGGACAGATTGATGGACCACAGCGGCTTGGCCAGCAGCACCCGGTGGCCGTCGATGCCGATCTCGGCGACCAGGGTGGCGATGCCGCGTCGGCGGAACCGGGCGCCGTGCCGTTCGGCCAGCCGGTCCACGGCCAGGAAGCCCGCGTTGTGCCGGGTCAGCCGGAACCACGGGCCGGGGTTGCCCAGTCCGGCGATCAGCCAGGGGGCGTCGGGGGTCATGCGGGTTCTCCGGAAAGCGTGGGGACGGCCGGGGCGGTACGGGACCGCCCCGGCCGTCCGGGGAAGTGCGCGGATCGTGCCGTCGTGGGGCCGCTCAGGAGGCGGGCACACCAGGGGCGGCGCCGCGCTCCTTGAGCATGTCGGTCATCAGCTGGAGCTCGGAGGTCTGGGCGACCACCATCGACTGCGCCAGCCGCTTCTCCGTCTCGTTCTTGGCCATGTCGACGTAGCCCTGAGCCATCTCCACCCCGCCCTTGTGGTGCTCGATCATCAGCTGGAGGTAGTACACCTCGGCGTCCCGCCCGCTGAGCGTGCGCAGCTTCGCGATCTGGGTGTTGGTGGCCATGCCGGGCATCAGCGAACCGTCGTGGGCCTGGTACTCGTGGCCCATCCTCATCCACGCCATCGGCGCGGCGGCCGCGTGCTGGGACAGTCCCCACTGGTCCAGCCAGCCCATCATCATCCCGCGCTGATTGGCCTGGGTGTTGATGATGTCGAAGGCCAGGGTGCGGGTCGGCTCGTCGCCGGTGCGGTCCCGGACCACGAACGACAGGTCCACCGCCTGCTGGTGGTGGGTCGCCATGTCGCGGGCGAAGCCGGCCTCGGGCGAGTCGTCCGCCGGGACGGACAGCGTGGGCGAGCCGGACGCCGAGGTCCCGCCCGCGACGAGGGCCGGCACCCCGAGGGCCAGCGCCACGGCGGCGGCCAGCGCGGCCGGCCACCACATGCGCCGGCGGCGCGGCGAGCCGGCCTCCTCCGCGTCCGGCACCGCGCCCTCGTCGGGGAGGCCCGCGTCGGCGGTCACATCTGCCCCATGGTGCAGGAGGCACCCGGCTCCTGGGTCTGCTTGCCCTGGACGTACTTGGTGAAGAACTCCTCCACCCGGGGATCGGTGGCGCTGTCCACGATCAGCTGGGTGCTCCAGGCGTTCAGGGTGATGGTGCCCGGCTCGTCCGGGTACGGGCTCATCATCGAGTACGGGGTCTTCTTGACCTTGTCGGAGAGGATCTTGAGGTCGTCCGGGGTGGCCTTGCTGTTGTACGTCACCCAGACCGCGCCGTGCTCCAGCGAGTGGACGGCGTGCTCGTTCTCCAGCGGCTGGTCGTAGACGTGGGCCATGCAGTCCGACCAGATCGCGTTGTGGTCGCCGCCGACCGGCGGGGTCATCGGGTAGCTGACCTTGTCCTTGACGTGGTTGCGGCTCAGGTCGCCGAAGGTCTTCACACCCGGGATGTCCGCGTTGGCGGCGACCTCCTTGTCCTTCTTCTTCTGGTTCTGGTCCATGACGATCCAGGTGCCGGTGGCGATCGCGCCGATCACCAGCACACCGGCCGCCACCGAGGCGACGATCTTGTTGCGGCGGTCGCGGCGCTGCTCGACGGCGCGCAGCTCGGCGATCCGGGCGCGACGGTCGAGGCCGGCCTGCTTGCCGCCGGGCTTGTTCGACTGCTTGGAAGCGGAACTCATGGTGGGGTCGTCCTTGTCCCCGCCGCACCGGTCGGTGGCGGCGGTCAGCTGGAATGAGCGGAAGGGCGGAGCCGTCGGTGGGCATGCCGACGGGCGGTCCCGCTCAGGACCGGTGGACTTGGAGTTCGTGCAGGTCGGGAACCGGATGCGAGCCGTCCAGCAGACCGGCGGGCACCACCCGGGGCGGCGCCTCGGGCGCGGCCTGGGTGAGCGGTGACACGGCGGGCTGCGGCTGCGGCGGCGGGTTCGGCAGCTGGGCGTCCTGCGGGCAGTACGGGTAGCTGGAGCAGCCGTTGTTGCGCGGCGGCTGGCCGTCGGCGGTGCAGAGGATCCAGTGCCCCTGCTCCTCGGCCGTCCGGTGGTGGTCCGAGGCCCTCGCGGAGCCGGTGGCCCTCGCCGAGCCGGTGACCTTCGCGGCGTGGCCGGTACGGGTGGTCTGCCCGGTGGCGACCTGGACGCGGACCACGCTGACGACGGTGACGGCGCTCGCCTGGCCCTGGGCCGGCGCCGGATGACCGGGACCGTCCGCCGCCTTCGCCGGGCCCGCGCAGGGCAGCAGCGTCAGCAACGTGACCAGCAGCAGGACCAACAGCCCACCCGCCGGGCGGCCCGCCCACGCGGCCCTCCCCGGCCGGGACAAGCTGGGGGCCGACGCGGTCATGCGCACATTTAATCAGCCGAACGAGTGATTGCGATGCCCCCCATCGGCCCCCATTTTCGGCGGCCCGCCGACCCGGATGACCAGGAAACGCCCTGCTCCGGACACATCCGGCAAGCGCGGACGGAACGGAAGTGGACGAACCGGTGACGTACCCGGCGCGGGCCGGCGAAGCGGCTGGTGAGCGCGGTGGCCGGGATGTTCCGGTGGGTGACCGGTTGTCGTCGAAACCCGGACAGGGGCGTCGCAGGTGGAGAACAATGTCGCCCAGCCCGGCCCGCCCGGGGGCGGCGCGACCACGGAACCACCAGGAGCCGCCAGATGAGCAAGCAGGGTGCACCCGCACAGCCGCACCGGCCGGACGACGGCTGGTGGGACGCCGTCTACGACGGTCCGACGGGCACCCTCCCCGACACCCCGCACGCCGACCCGGGGGACGGCAGCGTGGACGACTGGTTCGACACGGCGGTCGGGCTCATCGGGCAGCAGCGATCGGCGGAGCCGGAGATGCCTACGGCTCCGGAGGCGGCGGAGGCGGCGTCGGCTTCGGATGGCGGGGACAGCATCGACGACTGGTTCGACACCGCGATCGGCGTGATCTCCCCGGAGCGGGAGCGGGAGCGGGAGCCGGAGCCGGAGGCCGAGCCCGAGGCCGTACCGGTCTCGCTGGAGAAGCCCGCTCCGGAGCCCGCCCCCGAACCCGAGCCTGTCGTCGAACCCGAGCCCGAGCCCGAGCCCGAGCCCGAACTCGTTGTCGCCGAGGAGCCCGAGCCCGTCCACACCCCGGAACCCGACCCCGAGCCGGCGCCCCCGACCGTCCCCGACCCCCGGCTGGCCATCCGCGCACCGCTCGCCGACGGCGGCGCCGCCGTCCCGCACGTCGGCGAACGCCCGCCGACCTACGGTCCCGAGCCGACGGCCGTACCCGAGGCGGACCCGGACACCCTGAGCGCCCTCGTCCCCGACACCGTGCTGGAGGGCGCGCAGTACGGTCCGTCGGTGCTGCGCGCCGCCTCCGTCCGGGGCGACTCCGCGCGCTACCGGGGCGAGCCGCGCCGCGACGCCCTGCTGGTCACCCGGTTCGGTGACGGCCCGGACGGGCTGCTGCTCGCCGTCCTCGGCGGCCTGGACCGTACGGGCGGCGCCGAGGACGAGGCGGTCACCCCGGAGGCGGTCGCGGCGGCCACCGGGGAGGCCTGCCACCAGCTCGCCACCGCGATCGGGCGCAGCCGGGCGGGCCTGGCCGCCGACCTGCGCGACGGCGCCCGCGACCGGCTCCGCTACGGCCTCCAGCGCCTGGCCACCGGCGCGGCCGCCCCGCTGCGTGCCCTGGCGCTCCGGGAGGAGGGGGACGACAGCCCGTCCCCGGCCTCGCTGCACTGCCTGCTGGTGTCGCTGGACCCGGAGGCCGGCTACCGCGCGGCCTTCGGCGTCGGCCCGGGCGGGCTCTACCTGCTGCGCTCCGGCCACTGGATCGACGCCTACGCCGCCCGCCTGCTGCACCACCCGGACGGCCGGCCGCCGACCCCCGGCCCGCGCCCGTTCCGCTTCCGGCTCGTCCCCGCGACACCGGGCGACATCCTCCTCCTCTGCGCCCCCGGCCTCGCCCGCCCCATCGCCGACGAACCCGCCGTCGCCCACTTCCTCTCCACCCACTGGGCCCACCCCCACCCCCCGGGCACCGTCGACTTCCTCCGCCAAGTCCAGGTCCGCGCCAAGGGCTACGCCGACGACCGCACCGCCGCCGCCATCTGGACCGAGTGACCCTCACCCGACAGACGAGCGCGGACCTCAACCCACCGCCCCGCACAGGAAGTCGGCCCAGCCGACTTTCCCTGCGCGGGGTCAGGTGCGGAGCAGGATGGTGGTGACGGCGGTGGCCTGGGTGAGGGCGGCGGGGCGGTGGGTGTCGGGGAGGCCGATGGCGATGGGGACGGAGAGGCCGTCGAGGAGGGCGCGGATCTGCATCGCGCGGTCGGCGGCGGGGCCCGGGGTGAAGTGGCCGGTGACGGTGCCCTGTTCGATGAGGGTGACCAGGTCGGCTTGCCAGGGCGCCTCGATCTCCTGCTGGCCCTGGCGGATCTCGGCGCTCGCGGGGGAGCGGCCCCACACCTCGACCCAGAGGATCCAGCGCGGGTCGCCCGCCCCTTCCGGTAGGTAGAGGCGCAGGTAGGCGTCGAGGCGCTGCCAGGGGTCGAGGGCGGGGTCGGTGAGGGTTTCGCGGCGGCGGGCGCCGAGTTGGTCCTCGCTCCAGCGGAGGGTTTCCAGCAGTAGCTGGTCCTTGCTGCCGAAGTAGTAGAGGAGGTGTCCGGCGCTCATCTGGAGCTGCTTGCCGAGCCCGGCCATGGTGAGTTTGGCGAGCCCGTGTTCGGCGATCGCGGCCCGGGCGGTGGCGAAGACCTCCTCGCGGGGGCGGGCCGGCCGGCGCGGGCGGGGGTCGGCCATGGGGGATCTCCTCGGTGGGCGGGGGCTCGGAAGGCTACCCGGGTGGGCGCGCGCGGCGCCCACCCGGGTGGGGCGTCAGAGCGCCTTGGGCTGCTGCTGGGTGATGCAGTGGATGCCGCCGCCGTTGGCGAAGATCTCGCGGGCGTCGACGAGTTCGACGGTGCGGCCGGGGTAGGCCTTGGCGAGGATGTCGGCGGCTTCCCGGTCGCGCGGGTCGTCGAAGGCGCAGAGGACGACGGCGCCGTTGGCCACGTAGTGGTTGATGTAGGAGTAGTCGACCGGCTCGCCGTCCTCGTCCAGCAGGACGGTGGGGGCGGGCAGTTCGATGACCTCCAGCGGTCGGCCCTGGGCGTCGGTGGAGGCGCGCAGGACGGCGACGAGGTCGCGGCAGACCTCGTGGTCGGGGTGCGCCGGGTCGGGCTGGACGTGGGCGACCACGACGCCCGGGCGGACGAAGGAGGCGACGATGTCGATGTGCCCGCGGGTGCCGAACTCGTCGTAGTCGCGGGTGAGTCCGCGCGGCAGCCAGATCGCCTTGGTGGTGCCGAGGTGGGCGTGCAGTTCGGCCTCGACCTCCTCCTTGGACCAGTTCTCGTTGCGTCCTTCGCCGAGCTGGACGGTCTCGGTGACCAGCACCGTGCCCTCGCCGTCGACGTGGATGCCGCCGCCCTCGTTGATCAGCCGGGAGGCGAAGCGCTGGACCCCGGTCAGCTCGCTGATGTGCTCGGCGATGTGCTGGTCCTTGTCCCAGCGGGCCCAGGACTGCGCGCCCCAGCCGTTGAAGATCCAGTCGGCGGCGGCCAGCGAGCCCTTGCCGTCGATCAGGAAGGACGGGCCGATGTCGCGCATCCAGGCGTCGTTCAGCGGGCGTTCGACGATCTCGACCCGCTCGGAGACGTACGTCCGGGCCTGCTCCGTCTCACCGGTGTTGACGATCAGCGTCACCGGCTCGTACCGGACGATGGTGTCGGCGACGGCGGCCCAGGCCTGGCGGGCGGCGTGCAGCTGCCCGGGGCCGTCGAAGGTGGGGTTGGCGGTGGGGAAGGCCATCCAGGTGCGGTCGTGCGGGTGCCACTCGGCGGGCATCCGGTAGCCGAGGGCGGCGGGGGTGGCGTTGGTCATCATCGAGTCCCGTGGAATCAGAGGAAGTAGAGGCGGCTGAGCGAGACGCTGTCGGCCGGTTCGGAGCGCAGCGGCGAGCCGTCCAGGGAGACCAGCCCGGTCTCGGTGACCTCGACGCGGCCGACGCGGGCGTTGCGCACCATGTCGCGCGGCCCGATGCCGCGGGTGTTCCGTACGCCGACCCGGCGGCGGCGGGTGGGCAGCCCGTCGGCGGGGCGGTCGAGGTAGGCGCTGTCGGCGGCGGCCTGGGCGACGAAGGCCACCGAGATGTCGGCGGCGGTCGCGCCGTGGGCGCCGAACTGCGGTCCCAGGACGAGGGGTTCGCAGCGGTCGGTGGAGGCGTTGGGGTCGCCGACCACGCCGTACGCGGGGAACCCGGACTTGAGGACCAGTTGCGGCTTGGCGCCGAAGTGGTCCGGGCGCCACAGCACGATGTCGGCGAGCTTGCCGACCTCGATGGAGCCGACCTCGTGGGCGAGGCCGTGGGCGATGGCCGGGTTGATGGTGAGCTTGGCGATGTAGCGCAGCACCCGCTCGTTGTCGTCGCCGCTCTCCACGGTGCCGAACCCGCCGTCCAGCGGCCCGAGTTCGACCTTCATCTTGCCGGCCATGGCGAAGGTGCGGCGCACCGTCTCGCCGGCCCGGCCCATGCCCTGGGCGTCGGAGGAGGTGATGCCGATGACCCCGAGGTCGTGCAGCACGTCCTCGGCGCCCATCGTGCCGGCCCGGATGCGGTCGCGGGCCATGGCGGCGTCGCCGGGCAGGTCGGTCTTGAGGTCGTGCGCGGAGACGATCATGTCGAAGTGTTCGCCGAGCGCGTCGCGGCCGAACGGCAGCGTCGGGTTGGTGGAGGAGCCGATGACGTTCGGCACGCCCGCCATCTTCAGGACATTGGGGACGTGCCCGCCGCCGCAGCCCTCGATGTGGAAGGCGTGGATGGTGCGGCCCTCCAGCACCTTGAGGGTGTCCTCGACCGACAGGCACTCGTTCAGGCCGTCGGTGTGCAGGGCGACCTGGACGTCGTACTCCTCGGCGACCCGCAGCGCGGTGTCCAGCGCGCGGGTGTGCGCGCCCATGTCCTCGTGCACCTTGAAGCCGGATGCGCCGCCCTCGGCCAGGGCCTCGATCAGCGGGGCCTCGTCGGAGGACGAACCGCGGCCCAGGAAGCCGATGTTGACGGGCCAGGCGTCGAACGCGTTGAAGGCGTGGCGCAGCGCCCAGGGCGAGTTCACGCCGACGCCCCAGACCGGGCCGAACTCCTGGCCGATGATCGTGGTGACGCCGGAGGCCAGTGAGGCTTCCATGATCCGCGGCGAGAGCAGGTGGACGTGGGTGTCGATGGCGCCGGCGGTGGCGATCAGGCCCTCGCCGGAGACGATCGTGGTGCCGGTGCCGACGACCACGTCGACGCCGTCCAGGGTGTCCGGGTTGCCGGCCCGCCCGATCGAGGCGATCCGGCCGCCGATCAGGCCGATCGAGGTCTTGCGGACGCCCTGGACCGCGTCGATCACCAGCACGTTGCTGATCACCACGTCGCAGGTGTCCCGGACGGCGGCGGGCTTGAGGTGCAGGCCGTCGCGGGCGGTCTTGCCGAAGCCGGCCAGGAACTCGTCGCCGGGCGCCTGGGAGTCGGACTCCACGCGGACGATCAGCCCGCTGTCGCCGAGCCGGATGCGGTCTCCGGCGCGCGGGCCGTGCACGGAGATGTAGTCGTGCGGGGTGATCGAAGTCACGAGGGCACCTCCGAGTCGTCGAAGCTGGTCAGGTAGCCGGTCGCGCGGGCCTTCGCGAGGGCGGCTTCCTTCGCGCCGGGCGCGTCCAGGGGGCCGTCCACGAGCCCCGCGAAGCCGATCGCGACCCGCTTGCCGCCGATCGGCACCAGGCCGACCTCGACGGTGGTGCCCGGGTCGAAGCGCACCGAGGAGCCGGCCGGGACGGCCAGGTGGGTGCCGTAGGCGGCGGCCCGGTCGAAGGCCAGGCGCGGGTTGGCCTCGAAGAAGTGGAAGTGCGAGGTGACCGAGATCGGCACCCCGGAGGTGTTGTGGACGGGGATCAGGAGCGTCTCCTCGACCGGGTCGTAGCCGGCGCCGTCGCCGAGCAGCGCGCCGCCGGGGGCCTCGTCGCCGAGCGAGCCGGCGCCCTTGAACGGGTCGTTGACGACGGCGAGGCGGGTGCCGTCGTCGAAGACGGCCTCGACCTGGACGACGGTGACCACGTCCGGCACGCCGGGCAGCACGTCGTCGGCGCTCAGCACGGAGCGGCCGGCCTCGATGGCCTCGGCCAGGCGCCGGCCGTCGCGGGCGGCCTCGCAGACGGTGTCCGCGATCAGGGCGGTGGCCTCGGGGATGTTGAGGCGCACGCCCCGGGCGCGGCGGGCGCGGGCCAGCTCGGCTGCTGTGAAGATCAGCAGCCGGTCCCGCTCGGTGGGGGTCAGTCGCACGGTTCCTCGCTCGCGGTCGCCGGGGAGGGGGTCGGCTCGGGGGCCTGGTGGGCTACCCGGGTCGATGTTAGAACGACGTTCAAACATCTCGGGTCATTGAACCCGCAGCGGGCCGCCCTGTCCAGCGTTGCCGCTCCGCGGGGGTTCGGCTTGTCGGGCGGGGGATGGGGGTGAGGGGCGAGGGGGCGGGGGTGGGACGGGAACGGCGAGGGGCCCGGCGCGCGGGCGGCGCGGGCCAGGGGGCGCACGGTCGGGCGCGTGGTCCGTACGGGCGCCGGGTGTGCGCGGGATCGGGTGGCGGCGCCCTCGCACACGGCCTCTACGCTTCGCAAACCTGTCCGGCGCGGGCAGTTGGATCACGCGGACCACCCCGTGCCCCTTTCACCCCACGTGATCGGACGCACACTGTTGCAAACGCCGTCAACTGGGCATGAGGATGAGTGGTCAGAACCAGGGGGCCACCCGGCCGGCGGGGGATCCGGAGGCGGGGGCCCGGATTTCAGGGCGGGGGCATGGGTTGATGGACGGTCAGTCACGATTCCCGCGGCAGCGGACGAGTTCCGGCGACGCCTACCGGTCCGGGCCGGTCCAGGGGCCGGTCAGTACGGGCACCGCCCTGCCGGGCGCGCCGGCTCCGGGGTGTGCCCTGCACCGGCGCCTGCACCTCACGCTCGACCCGGCGGACCTGGTCGCGGTGGGCGCGGTCCGCCGGCGGCTGCGTTCGGCGCTGAGCCACTGGGGGGTGCCGGAGCTGTCCGACACCGCCGAGCTGCTCTCCTCCGAGCTGGTCACCAACGCGCTGGTGCACACCGGCAAGGGCGCGGTCTTCGACGCGGTGCTCGGCTCGGACCACCGGCTGCGCATCGAGGTGCACGACGGCACCAGCAGACTGCCCGGCCGCCGGCGCGATCCGGAGGCCGAGTACGCGACCTCGGGGCGCGGCCTGCTGTTGGTGGAGGCGCTCGCGGACTCCTGGGGCGTGCAGCTGCGCGGCGACGGCAAGGTCACCTGGTTCGAGCTCGCGATGCCCTGACGGGCCTCCCGGCCGTGCCTCGACGAGTGCCGCTCGGACGGTCGTACGATGGTTCGTCGTCGATTGATTCGCTGTCGAAGCAAGCCCTGAACAGAAGGCGGAACGGAAGATTTCCGGCCCGTTGGCATTGCCGCTCGGCCGAACATTGGCCAGGATGGTGGGAATGTGTGTCCACGTGCGGGAAGCAGCGGGGAGACCGAACCTCGACTGGCGACCGTCCGGCGCACCGTCCTATCCAGCACGACCCATCACACCGCCACGCGGCCCGTCCGGACGGTCGGCGCGGTCCGCCATGGCAGCGGCAGGAGCAGCATGCCCACTGATCCCGAGTCGCCGGGGCCGGCACTTCAGCCCGGCGCGGCAAGCGCCGTCGAGCCGCGAACCGTCGAGCCGCGAACCGGGGAACCGCGAACCGTCGAGCCGAGAGCCGTCGAGCCGCGAACCGGAGAGCCGAGAGCCGTCGAGCCGAGATCCATAGAGCCGGGCGCCCTGGAGCCGCGCACCCCCGGGCAGCCCGTGGCCGGCCCCACCACCACCGGGACGGGCCGGGCCCGGCCGCCCGCCCAGTCGTCCCGCCGCGGCGCCCCCACGCGACCGTCCCCCAGCCTCGCCGCCGCCCGGCTGGCGCCGGTGCTGTCCGGCGGACTGCCGCCCTCCTCCGCGGACACCATGCCGGACTGGCTGGAGCCCGCGATGGCCGCCAACGGCATCGGCTCCTTCGACTGGGACATCCGCCGCGACGTCCTGGAGGGCGACCACCGGGCCTGCGCGATCGTCGGACTGGACGCCCTGGAGCGGGGCCGCTTCGACCGCACCGCCGCCTCCTTCCTGTCCCTGCTGCACCCCGAGGACGCGCCCGTGGTGCGCCGCCGGGTCGAGCGCGCGGTCACCGAGCTGGGCCAGTGCGGCGCCTACTACCGCACCGTCGGGGCGAACGGCATGCGCGCGGTGCGCTTCCGCGGCCGGGTGCTCGCCGACGCCTTCGGCCGGGCCTCCCGGATGGTCGGCTTCGTCTGGGACGCCACCGTCGAACTGCACAAGCGCGACCACGCCGACCGGATGGCCCAGCTGCGCGAGGAGCGCTCCCGGTTCATCAAGGAGGCGGCGCGCGCCCTCTCCGAAGCCGTCACCGTGCGTGACGTGGCCCGGGTGTTCACCGAGCTGCCGCTGCCCGGACTGCCGCCGGACGGCCTGGTGCTGGCCTCCTTCGAGGCCGGACGGGCGCAGATCCTCGGTGCCTCCGGCTACCGCTCCGACACCCTGGCGGTCTGGGACCGCACCGTGCTGCCGCCGGGCCACCCGGCCGCCGAGGCGCTGCGGCTGCGCGCTCCGGTCTTCGTCTCCACCCGCGAGGAGTTCCGCGACGGCTACCCCGAGGTGTGGGAGCCGGCCAGCCGCAGCGGCCGGGGCTCCTGGGCGTACCTGCCGCTGGTGGCCAGCGGCCGGGCGATCGGCATCTGCGGGGTCAGCTTCGACGACGAGCGCGAGCTGGACGCGGACGAGCGCACCCTGCTGACCACCCTGGGCGGGCTGGTCGCCCAGTCGCTGGCCCGGGCCCGGCTGCACGACGCCGAGCACGAGCTGGCGGCCGGCCTCCAGCGGGTGATGCTGCCGCGCACCGTCCCGTCCATCCAGGGCGTGACCACCGCCGTGCGCTACCTCGCGGCCGGATCCGGCCTCCAGATCGGCGGCGACTGGTACGACGTGGTGCCGCTGCCCGGCGGGCACGTCGGCCTGGTGATCGGCGACGTCCAGGGCCACGACGTGCACGCCGCCGGCATCATGGGTCAGCTGCGGATCGCGCTGCGCGCCTACGCGGCCGAGGGCCACCCGCCCGCCGCCGTGATGGCCCGCGCCTCCCGCTTCCTCGCCGACCTGGACACCGACCACTTCGCGACCTGCGCCTACGCCGAGGTCAACGTGGACTACGGCGTGGTCTACGCCGTCCGGGCCGGCCACCTCGACCCGGTGGTGCGCCGTGCGGACGGCACCGCCGCCGTGGTGCCGGTGGCCGGCGGGCTGCCGCTGGGCATCGACCCGGACCAGGAGTACCGGGTCACCCGGTTCAGCCTGGACCCAGGAGAAACGGTGCTGCTCTGCACCGACGGCCTGGTCGAGGCGCGCGGCATGGACCTGGACGAGGGCGTCTCCCGGCTCACCCGGGCGTTCGCCCGTCCGCTGCCGGACGCCGAGCTCTGCGCCCGCGACCCGCTGGAGGAGCTGGCCGACCGGATCGCCTCCCAGGCCGCCGAGTCCAGCGAGCGCGAGGACGACATAGCGCTGCTGCTCCTGCGCTGGGACGGGCCGGCCGGCGGCCTGACGGCCCAGCAGCTGCGCCGCCGGATCGGGCAGGCCGACCTGGCGCGGATCGCCGAGGTGCGGGCCGAGCTGCGCGACGCGCTGCGCCGCTGGGGCGTGGCGGAGTTCATCGACACCGCCGAACTGCTCTCCTCCGAGCTGGTCACCAACGCCATCCGGCACACCGACCGGGACGCCATGTTCACCGCCCGGCTCTACCGGGAGTCGGACGCGGACGGCGGCCGGGCCCGGCTGCGGGTCGAGGTGGAGGACGAGTCGGACCTCTGGCCGACCCGCCGCACGCCGGGGGAGCAGGCTTCCTCCGGGCGCGGGCTGATGCTGGTCGAGGCGCTCGCGGACTCCTGGGGCGTGGAGCCGCGCGGCTCGGGCAAGCGGATGTGGTTCGAGCTCAGCGGGACGGCGGCCGCGGCCTGAGGTGCCGGGGCGTCAGCGCCGGGCGAGGCGCGGGCAGCCGTCGCACATGTCCGCCGGCCGCGCGGTGTAGACGAGGCAGCAGCTCGCCCGGGAGCGGTGCGGGGCGGGAGCGCCGCCGCCCGAGGGGGCCGGCGGCGCGAAGCCGGCGCCCGGCGTGAACGGGGCCGGGTCCGGCGCGGGGCCGCCCGCCGCGCCGGGTGCGGGCGCCAGCAGCGCGGAGAGTTCGGCGCGCGCCCGCTCCTGCTCCCCGAGCAGCCCGCCCGCGTACCAGAGCCCCTCCACCACCGCGTCGGTGGCCATCGCCCACAGCACCCGGGGGCCGCGCCGGGCCTCCGGGCCGAAGGCGGTCAGCACCGGGGCCAGGAAGGCGCCCAGCGCCGACCGCAGGACGGCGCCCAGGGCCGGCTCGTCCGGTGCCGTCCGGGCCTGCTCGGAGCCGGCCGCCGGATCGTCCGGCAGACAGGCGAACTCCGCCGGGCGGACGGTGAGTTCGATCGCCTCCGCGTGCCGGCGCAGTGAGACGTCCCCGAGGCCGAGCAGCGGGACGCGGCGCTCCAGGAACCACGGCAGCGTGAACAGCAGCGAGACCGGCCAGACGAAGCGGTGCAGCCCGAACCCGGCCGCGACGTCCGGGCGCAGCGGCTGCCCGTAGCGGGCGAGGCCCTGCCGGGCGTCGTGGGCGATCAGTTCGCGCACCGCCTCGGGGCGGGTGGCGAGGTCGGCGGCGGACAGCCGCCCGTCGCCGCCGCGGGGCGGTGCGCAGCGCACCGTCAGGACGGGGGTGAGGCCGGACAGCCGGTGGTAGGAGGGCGCGCCCGGGGCCGTGGAAGCGGGCGCGGAGCCAGGCGCGGGGACGGGGGTGCGCGCCCCGGTGGTGCGCGGGGCGCGCGGCGCGGGGCCGGGCCGGGTGCTGCTCGCGGTCATGGGCGGCCCCATCGGGTCGACCGGGGCGTCCATGGGAGGCCCGCCGGCGCCCGGCGGAGGTGCCTCCAGCGCCGGTCGCGGCCGGGCCGGGGCATGGCGGTGCCCGGGAAACGGCAAGGCGACCCGGCCGGGGCACTGCTCGCCCCGGCCAGGTTAGCCTCACCTTAGCTGATCGTTTCCCCGCTCTCGCTCGTGATGCGCCCGTCCGGGGAGGCCCCCGGCGCGCGGGCAGCGCCCAACTGGCGCGCGAGCCAGACCGGCACCCCGCCCAAGGCGGCCACCAGCCGGCTCGCCTCGGCCCGCAGCCGCGCCGCCTCGGCCGGCTCGGACACCTCGGCGAGCGCCGCGAGCGCCGGCGCCACCCCCACCGTGAAGCCGAGTTGCTCGCGCAGCCGCAGGGACGCGTCGAAGCCCTCCCAGGCGTTGCCGCGGTCCCCCCGGGAGAGCGCCAGCGCGGCCAGGTGGCGCCAGGTGTACGAGCGCAGCAGTTCGTCCCCCCGCTCGCCCGCGCCGTCGTGCGCCCGGCGGTAGGCGATCCAGGCGGCGCTGCGGTCGCGCAGCAGGTTCTCGGCGACCAGCCCGCGCCGGAAGTCCAGCAGCGGGCGGCCCGGGGCGTCCGGCGGCAGCAGGGCCGAGGTGCGGCCGAGTGCGGCCTGGGCCTCGTCCAGCCGGTCCCGCGGGCCGAGCACGCTCGCCACGTACGCCAGGAAGCCGCGGGCGCACGCGGCGGCCGCGCGCTGTTCGGTGCCGGCGGCCAGTGCCTCCGCCAGCCGTAGCGCCTGTTCCGCCTGGATCCAGTGCGCGGCGGTGAACAGGCTCTGCTCGATGAGGAGTTCGGCCCGTCCGAGGGCGGCGTCCGGGTCGTGTTCGGCGGCCGGTCGCAGCAGGTCGGCGGCCTCCTGCCAGCACCCCCGGGACCTCAGCCGCCACACGGTGTCCCCCGGCTCCTCCGCTGCCGCCCGCCCCCGCCCGTCCGGGCCACTCGGGTCCCATCCGTGCTCCGACAACGCCACCTCCTTGTGTGCGCCATCCGGCAAGGGCACGGACCCACCCCTGGGGCCCTGCCGCCACGACCCGTGCACATCGCGACGGCAGGGCGAAAGGCCCGCGCTGTGGCGGCAATTCAACACGGGGGTGAGCTTGTGCACCAGATCACGAGCGAAGGTTGTTGCTTTCGGCGGAGAAATGATCTAGAGGGGCGCCCGGCGGCCCGGCCGGCCGGTCAGGACGTCCAGCCGGTCTCCATCAGGGCCTCGGCGGCGCCGTTCGCGGGCTGCGGCACACCCGCCAGGTCCAGGCTGAACAAGGCGACCAGCAGCTGTTCGCCGCGCACCGTGGCCTGGTGCGAATAACCCGCGAGGGTGAACATCGCGGCGGCCATCTCCTCGGCGTGCAGGGTCTGGAGCCAGAGGCACTCGACCGCCTTCACGTCGGCGGGCTCCGTCCAGGTGTCCACCTGGGCGACCATCCGGCTGCCCAGCAGGGTGACGCCGTCGCGCTCCTGGGCCTCGGTCAGCTCCAGGTCGTCGAAGCCGAGCCACTCCAGGTAGCGGGCGGCGGTGAACACCGCGTCCTGCGAGGTGCGCACCGGGTGCGGGCGGAACGGCGCGCGGTGGCGGAACGGGCGGGAGCGGCCGGCCGAGGGCGGTGCGGCCGGGGCCGGGGCCGGCGCGCCCGCCGGGTGGGCCGGGTACGGGCGGGCGGGCTGCGGGCCGGGGGCGGCGAGCGGGGCGGCGGTGCCGGTGCCCAGCCGGGTGGTGCGGTCCACCGGCAGCCGGACGGTGGCGCCGCAGTTGCAGGTGAACTCGGGCTGCGGCCACTGGTCGGAGCGGCCGCAGTGCGGGCAGCGCATGCTCAGCCAGGAGTCCTCCCAGGAGCGGAAGCGCACCTGCACCGGCACCCCGCCGCGCAGCAGCGGCACCTTGAGCGAGGCGCCGCACGGGCAGGGCAGGGAGGGCGGTTCGTAGAGGTGCTCGCGGCGGCAGGCGGGGCAGCGGATCGCCCGGGCGCCACCGCCAGGCCCCGACCGTGTGGGGTCGTGTCCGGTGAAGTCGTCGGGCAGTCCTGCCATCGCGGGCTCCGTCCGTCGGGGTCGGGTGGTTCGGGCGTTTTCCATGCTCCCCGAAATATCCGGCGACGGGTGCGGAATGGGGCAATCCTCAGGGTCGGATCAGGGCCCGGGCGGGGGCGGAATCCTTCTCCAGGGGGAGGCCCCGGCAGGTCGGCCGGCGGACCAGCGGGCCAGGTCGGCGGGGGTGTCGAGGTCGTCCGGGGTGGCGACGTCGGCGCACTCGACCAGGACCAGCCGCGCCGCGTGCGCCGCCAGCAGGGCGCGGGCGCCGGTGTCGCCGAGGGCGCCCGCCGCCGCCTCGGCGAAGTGCCGGGCGCCGATCAGCACCGGGTGCCCGCGCCGCCCGTGGTAGGCCGCCGCGGCCAGTTCGGCGCCCGCCCGGTGGGCGGCCAGCAGCCGGGCCACCGCGGCCGGGGTGACGCCCGGGGTGTCCACCAGCATCACCAGCACCGCCGGGGTCTGCGGAGGCAGTGCGGCCAGGCCGGCCCGCAGCGAGGAGCCCATGCCCTGCGCCCAGTCCGGATTGCCGACCAGTCGGCAGCCCGGCAGGTGCGCGGTGGAGCGGACCCGCGCGCTCTCCGCGCCCAGCACCACCGTGACGTCCGGACAGCCGCCGGCCCGGACCACCGCCACCGCGTGCTCCACCAGCGGCCGGCCCTCGTACCGGATCAGCGCCTTGGGCCGCCCGCCCAGGCGCCGCCCGCCCCCGGCGGCGAGGACCAGGGCGGCGACCGGGGCGGCGGGTGTCGGCGCGGCGGGTGTCGGCGCAGTCTGCATGCGATCAGCCTGCCCGCTCGCGGCCGGGGCACGCACGGCGGGGTTCGGGCGGGTGTGAGCTTCGACATGCTGCGGGGTCGCACGTGGCGTCGGCTTGACCTGCTCTTGGGGTGGCTGATCTGCTGGTTCGCCGTCACCCCGCCCCTGACTCCGGGAGTTATCCGTGCCCGCCCGCCGCTCCACGCTCTCCGCTGCCACCGTGTTCCTGATATGCGCGCTCGCGCTGGTCGGCTGGCTGATCGGCGGCCGTGACCACAAGTCGAGCACCCCCAAGGCCGACGGCGGTAGCGCCGCACCCGCCGGGCCCGGCGGGGCGCAGGGCACCAGCCCGCTCCAGAACCCGGACGGCACCAAGCCCGGCCTGGCGCCGCTGACCACCCCCGAGGACCAGAAGGCCGGCCGCGACATCATCGCCAAGGTCACCACCGCCGCCGTCGGCCCCAAGGACGGCTACGACCGCAACGAGTTCGGCCCCGCCTGGACGGACAACGTCGAGGGCGTCCCGTTCGGCGGCAACAAGTGCGACACCCGCAACGACCTGCTGGCCCGCGACGGCACGGCCGTCGAGCACAAGGACGGCTCGGACTGCACGGTCACCGCGATGACCATCTGGGACCCGTACACCGGCAAGACCGTCCAGTGGACCAAGGCGCAGGCCACCAAGATCCAGATCGACCACGTGATGCCGCTCTCCTACGACTGGCAGATGGGCGCCGCCAAGTGGGAGAAGCTCAAGCGCGTCCAGATCGCCAACGACCCGCTCAACCTGATCCCCGCCGACGGCTCGCAGAACGCCTCCAAGGGCGACTCCGGCCCGGCCAACTGGCTGCCCGCCAACACCGAGATCCGCTGCTCCTACGCGGTGCGCTTCGCCCAGGTCTCGCTGAAGTACCAGCTTCCCGTCACCGAGGCGGACAAGAAGGCCATGCTCCAGCAGTGCGGCGGCTGACGAAACGTCAATTCCTTGGGGCGGCCGGGTGGGCCGGGTGGTATTCGTGGGTGGTGGCCCCGATGATCTCCCGGCTCTCCCGGTCGCCCCGGTCGTTCCGGCGCGCGCTGCCCGCCTTCGTGCCCGCCCTCGTGCTCGCCCTGCTGGGCGGCTGCACCGGCGGTTCCACTGGCGGCGGTGACCGCCCGACGCCGGACGAGCGGGTCTTTGCCGCCGCCGCCCCGGCCCTGCGCGCCTTCCACGACCAGCGGATCGACTGGCGGCGCTGCCCCGGCGACGGCGACACCGGCCCGGACGCCGTCACCGTCCAGTGCGCCACCCTCAAGGTCCCGCTGGACTACGCCGACCCCGGCGGGCGCACCATCGACGTCGCCCTCGCCCGGGTGCCCGCCGCGGGCCCCGGGCGGCGGCTCGGCGCCCTGCTGCTCAACCCCGGCGGGCCCGGCAACTCCGGTACGGCAATGGTTCGTTGGGGCTGGAAGGAATTCCAGGGGGCGCTGCGCGAACGGTACGACCTGGTCGGCTTCGACCCGCGCGGCGCCGGCGACACCACCCCCGTCCACTGCCTGGACGACCGCACCCGCGACCAGTGGAACGCCACCGACGACCCCGGCTACGACCACGGCACCGTCCTCGCCGACGCCTGCCGGGCCCGGCACGCCGACCTGCTCCCGCACCTCGGCACCCGCGACACCGCCCGCGACCTCGATGTGCTGCGCGGCGCCCTCGGCGAACGCAAGCTGGACTTCCTCGGCTTCTCCTACGGCACCCACCTCGGCGCCCGCTACGCCGAGGAGTTCCCCGACCGCACCGGCCGGCTCGTCCTGGACGGAGCCGTCGACCACGGCGCCGACCCGGGCCGGCTCGGCATCGAACAGGCCGCCGCCGCCGAGGCCGGCCTGCGGGACTTCGCCACCGCCTGCGCCGCCGAGGACGGCGACGCCTGCCCGCTCGGCACCGACCCGGCCGCCGCCCCGCAGCGCCTCGCCCGCTTCCTCGACGGCCTGCGCGACCACCCGCCGCGCGCCGCCGACGGCCGTACGCTCACCGCCTCCCTCGGCTGGGACGCCGCCCTGAACGTGCTCTCCGACGGCCGCCGCTCCTGGCCCCGGCTACGCGCGGCCCTCGGACCGGCCGTCACCCGCGGCGAGGCCGAAGGCCTGCTCGCCCTCGCCGACAGCGCCGACGGCCGCGCCGAGGACGGCCGCTACCGGACCGTCGCCGACGCCTTCGCCGCCATCTCCTGCGCGGACGGCCCACCGCCGCCCGCCGAGCCGCAACTGCGCGCGGACCTCGCCGAACTCGCCGCCCGCGCCCCGCTGACCAGCGCACACGCCCCGCTCGGCACCCTGCTCGACCCGGACTGCCGCCCCTGGCCGTTGCGATCGCCCGAAACGGCCCGGCCGATCCGGGCGCCGGGCAGCGCGCCGATCCTGGTGATCGGCTCCACCGGCGACCCGGTCACCCCGTACGCCTGGGCGCAGCGGCTGGCCGCCGGGCTGGAGCACGGGGTGCTGCTCACCCGGGAGGGCGACGGGCACACCGCGTACGACAAGAGCGGCTGCGTCCGGGAGGCGGTGGCCGCGTTCCTGCTGGACGGCCGGCTGCCGGCGGCCGGGACGTCCTGTCCGTCCGACTAGAAGAAGGGGACGTGCCGCGCGCGGTCGCACGCGGCACGCCCCCTTCGGGGCCCGACGGTCAGGAGGTGGGGGCCGTCAGGTCGTAGAAGGTGGTCGAGCCGATGGTCTTCGCGGTGAAGTGGGCCGTCACCCAGGACTCGATCCGGGCGGACTCGCTCTGCTGCCCGCCCTCGTCGCCGCCCGCGCCGCCGCCGAAGCCTCGGTGGGAGCCGCCCGCGCCGATGAACCAGTGGACCTTGCCCTCCTGGACGTACTCCTGGAAGCCGGCCAGGGTCAGCGAGGGGTCGGTGCCGTTGAAGCCGCCGAGGGCCATCACCGGCTTGCCGGTGGCGAGTTGGTAGCCGGCGGCGGTCTGCGAGCCGATCGTGGCGGCCGCCCAGGTGTAGTGGTCGGCGTTCTCCTTGAGCATGTCGGCGACCTCGCCGGTCACCTTGGGGCCGTCGAGCAGGCCGCCCATGCCGCCGGGCGGCGGGCCGCCCGCCGTGCCACCGGTGCCGTTGTCGGTGCCGGTGCCGGTGCCGCCGCTGTCGGTACCGGTACCGGTGCCGCGCTCATGACGGCCGGTGCCATCGCCGTTGCCCGGGAACGCCTGCCCGCCCTGGAAACCCTGGAAGCCCTGGACGGCCTGGCCGCCCGGGAAGCCCTGCGGACCGCCCTGACCGCCCTGGCCGAACCAGCGTCCGGTGCCGCCGCCCCCCGGGAAGCCCTTGGCGCCGTTGCCGCCCTTGCGCCCCGGGCTGCCCGGCCCGAACCCGCCGCCCTGCACGCTCGGCCCGGCCGTCACGATCGAGCCGGTGTGCGGACGGTTCACGGTGTCCACCGCGTAAGCCGCCGGCCCGCCGAGCGCCGCCGCCAGGCCCACCAGGCCCGCCACCGAGGCGAGCCGCGCGCCCGCACGAGCGGAGGACTGCCCGCAGGCCCGGCCGAGAAGCGGCCCGGCGCCCAGCGCGGCCGCCGCCGCCAGCCCGCCGACCAGCACCGCCCAGCGCAGCCACGGCAGGAAGTCCGAGCTGCGGCCGAGCAGGACGAACGCCCAGACGGCCGTCACCGCGAGCGTTCCGGCCAGCACCAGCGCCCAGGGCAGCCGGTGCCGGGCCCGCCACAGCCCGTCCACGCCCATGCCGACCAGTGCCGCGACCGCCGGGGCCAGCGCCACCGTGTAGTACTGGTGGAAGATCCCGGACATGAAGCTGAAGATCAGCGCGGTCGAGAGCAGCCAGCCGCCCCAGACCAGGAAGGCCGCGCGGGCGGTGTCGGTGCGGGCGTAGCGGCGGGTCGCCCAGAGGCCGACCACCAGCAGGATCAGCGCGGCCGGCAGCAGCCAGGCGATCTGCCCGCCGATGTCGCTGCCGAACATCCGGGTGAGCCCGGTCTGGCCCCAGCCGCGGCCGCCGCCGTGCGCCGCGCCGCCCGGCAGGTCGAGCCCGGCCGGCATCCGGCCGCCGCCGCCCACGCTGCCGCGCTCGTTGCCGTCCATCCGGCCGAGGCCGTTGTAGCCGAAGGTGAGCGAGAGGAAGCTGTTGTCCTGCGAGCCGCCGATGTACGGGCGGGCCGAGGCCGGCATCAGCTCGACGATCGCCACCCACCAGCCGCCCGAGACCAGCAGGGCCGCGCCCGCGAGCAGGGTCTGCCGTACCCGCCGCCAGAACCCGGTGGGTGCCGCGACCAGGTAGACCACCGCGAAGGCGGGCAGGATCAGGAACGCCGCCAGGGTCTTGGTGAGGAACGCCAGGCCGAACATCACACCGGTGAACACCAGCCACCGGGTGCCCGCCGCCTCGATCGCCCGCACCAGCCCGTACGCCGCCAGCGTCAGCAGCAGCACCAGCAGCGCGTCCGGGTTGTTGAAGCGGAACATCAGCGCCGCGACCGGGGTGAGCGCCAGCGCGGCGCCCGCGAGCAGGGCGCCGAGCGGGGAGAAGCGGCGGCGCACCGTCGCGTACAGCACGCCGACGGTGGCCGCGCCCATCAGCGCCTGCGGGGCCAGCACCGACCAGGAGGAGAGCCCGAAGATCCGCGCCGAGAGCGCCATCGGCCACAGCGCGGCCGGGGGCTTGTCGACGGTGATGAAGTTCGCGGCGTCCGAGGAGCCGAAGAAGAAGGCCTTCCAGCTCTGGGAGCCGGCCTGGACGGAGGCCGAGTAGAAGGAGTTGGCCCAGCCGGAGGCGCTCAGGCCCCACAGGTAGAGCGCGGCGGTCGCGGCCAGCAGCGCCAGCAGGGCCGGGCGCACCCAGCGCGGGTCGTCCGCGCGCCCGCGCCAGGCGCGGGCCGGGAGGGTGCGCAGCCGATCGGACCAGGAGGCCGCGCCCTCGGGGTACGGCAGCGGCTGCTCGGGGAAGAGCGGCGCCGGGCCGGGTCGCGGCACCTCCGGCGGCGGGTAGTGCGCGGCCTCGGGCCACGGTTCGCCGGCCGGAGGTGTGGAGCTGCTCGTGGTCATGCGCCATACGGTCGGTGGCGCCTCTGAGAGAACCGTGAGACGGGGCTGTGAGGCAGGTGTGATCTGCCGTGTCACGCGGACGGCGGCATGGCCAGGTGCTTGCCCAGCCACTCCAGGGCCGGGGGGATCTCCCGGGTCCAGGTGTGGAAGTTGTGGCCGGCGGTGTCCAGGGTGATGGTCGACATCGTGGTGGGGGCCTTGAAGGCGGCGACCATGGCCTTGGTCTCGTCGTAGTTGTTCTCGTCGTACGCGGTGGTCAGCAGCAGCGAGACCGGGGCGGGCGGCTGGTTCTTCAGCCGCCACAGCAGGTCGTTCTCCTGCTTCAGCTGGGCGCTGCCGCCGAACAGGTCGCCGGTGGTCGGGTCGTGGGCGGCGCTGTAGTAGCCGGAGAGGGCGACCGCGGCGCGGTAGGAGTCGGGCTTGCGCAGCGCGAACTTGAGCGCGCAGTAGCCGCCGGTGGAGTTGCCGATCACGGCCCGGTTGGCCGGGTCGGTGCCGATCCGGTAGGTGGTGGCGAGGGCCTTGGGCAGGTCGCTGGTGAAGAAGGTCTCGACCTGGGGGCCGTTCGGCACGTCCACGCACTCGGTGTCCCGGTCGCCGACCAGGGTGGGGCGGGTCATCACCAGGATGGTCGGCGGCAGCTTCTTCTGCTCGATCGCCTCCAGGGTGGACGCCGGGTACTGCATCAGCGAGATCAGCTTCTCCGGGGTGCCCGGGTAGCCGGTGAGCACCAGGGCCATCGGGAAGTGCTGCTTGGCGTAGTCCGGCTGGAAGTACTGCGGCGGCAGGTAGACGTACGCCTCGGTGCTCAGGCCGCTGCCGGCTCCTTTGACGTCGACCTGCTGGATCATTCCGGAGCGCTCCGGGTCCGAGCCCTGGGCGGAGTAGAACTTCTGCTCGCCGGTGACGGACACCCCGGAGGCGTTGGGCTGGTGGTCGACGACGGTGCCCAGCCCGCCGCTGGTGCCGAGCAGGTCGGTCCAGGAGCTGTAGAAGCCGAAGTAGCTGTTGGCGATCAGGCCCATCGCGGCCAGCACCGAGAGCTGGGTGGCCAGGAAGGCGCCGATCCGGCCCAGCCAGGACTTCCAGCCCTTCCCGCCGAACCGCGGCCAGAGCCACATGGTGGCGGCGAAGACGGCGATCGCGAGGAGCGAGGCGATGATCTGGAGCGGAAGTCCGGTGAGGCTGAGCACGGGCCCGATCGTAGTTGACCTCCTGGGCGTCTCCTGGACGGCCCCTGGGAGTACCGGACGGCTACCCCCGGTGAGCGGCTGGCCGGTGCGGACGCCGCGCCCGTCGAGGCCGAGTCGAAGGGCGCGGCCGCCGCCCCGCGGCGGTGGCGCGTACCGATGGATTCACGTCACAACGGCACATCCGCGCGGGCCAGTTCGGTCCGAAGCATTGATTCCTTGTAGTGCGCATGGCACTTTCGTGCGGCGCGGGCCTCGGCGACCAGTCGTACACCCCGCGATCCCCCACAAGGAGAGCCATGTTCAAGAGGATTGTCGCGGTGGCCGGTACGAGTGCCGTCGTCGCGGGCGGGCTGGCCTTCGCCGCCGCGCCCGCGCACGCCGTCCAGGCGGCCGACCTGACCTCCACCATCGCCCTGAGCAACTGCTCGGCCTCGCTGGTCCGTTACCCCACCTCGGCGGACGGCGACCGGGCGCTGATGCTCACCAACGGGCACTGCCTGCCGACCATGCCCTCGGCCGGCCAGGTCATCCAGAACGCCACCGCCAGCCGCAGCGGCACCCTGCTCGACGGCGCGGGCAACAGCCTGGGCACCGTCCAGGCCGACAAGGTGCTCTACGCGACGATGACCGGCACCGATGTCGCGCTCTACCAACTCACCGACACCTACGGGTCGATCACCTCCAAGTACGGCGCCACCGCGCTGACCATCAGCGACGCCCACCCCACGGACGGCGCGTCGATGTACATACCCTCCTCGTACTGGAAGCAGGTCTGGAACTGCTCCGTCAACGGCTTCGTGCCGACCCTGCGCGAGGACGCGTGGACCTGGCACGACTCGCTGCGCTACAGCTCCGGCTGCAACACCACCCACGGCACCTCCGGCTCGCCGATCATCGACTCCGCCAGCGGGAAGATCGTCGGCATCAACAACACCGGCAACGACAACGGCGCCATGTGCACCCTCAACAACCCGTGCGAGGTGGCCGCCGACGGCACCACCAAGGCCTACCAGGGCCAGAGTTACGGCCAGGAGACCTACTGGTTCACCACCTGCCTGAACCCCTCGACCCGGGCCATCGACCTCAACGTGTCCGGCTGCCTGCTCACCAAGCCCGCCGGCAGCGCCGTCTCGGTGAGCAACCCGGGCAACCAGGCCACCGCCGTCGGCGGCGCGGTGAACCTCCAGATCAACGCCTCCGGCGGCACCGCCCCGCTGTCCTACGCCGCGACCGGCCTGCCCGCCGGGCTGTCGATCAACTCCTCGACCGGCGTCATCGCCGGCACCGTCTCCACCGCGGGCAGCTTCAACGTGACCGTCACCGTGACGGACGCCGCGGGCAAGTCCGCCTCCACCGCCTTCACTTGGGCCGTCTCCACCGGCGGTGGAGGCAGCTGCACCCCGGCCCAGCTGCTGGGCAACGCGGGCTTCGAGACCGGCACCGCCACCCCGTGGACGGCCTCCACCAGCGTGGTCGACAGCAGCGCCTCGCAGCCGGCCCACGGCGGCTCCTGGAAGGCGTGGCTGAACGGCTACGGCTCCACCCACTCGGACACGCTGTCCCAGACGGTGAGCATCCCCGCCGGCTGCAAGGCCACCCTGAGCTTCTGGCTGCACGTCGACACCGCGGAGACCAGCACCACCACCGCGTACGACAAGCTGACCGTGTCGGCGAACGGCACCACGCTGAAGACCTACTCCAACCTGGACGCCGCCGCCGGCTACCAGCAGCGCACCTTCGACCTGTCCGCCTACGCGGGCCAGAGCGTCACCCTGAAGTTCGCCGGGACCGAGGACGCCTCGCTCCAGACCAGCTTCGTGATCGACGACACCGCCGTCCAGACCGGCTGAACCGGTGAGCCGGTAGCCGCGCGGCCCGCCTCCCGGGCCGCGCGGCTCTCTATGCTGGCCCGATGATCAAGCCTATCGAGCTGGTGATATTCGACTGTGACGGTGTCCTGGTGGACAGCGAGGTGATCGCCGTCCGGGTGCTGGTGCGGCTGGGGGAGGAGTACGGCTGGCCGCTGACCGAGGCCGAGGCGATCGAGCTGTTCATCGGGCGCTCGGAGCCGGCCTGCGACGCGCTGGTCGCCGAGCGGCTCGGGGCGGAGGTGGCGGCCGTCTGGGGCGAGCGCTTCCGGGAACTGCACACCGAGGCGGTGGACGCCGGGCTGACCCCGGTGCCCGGCCTGCCGCAGGCGCTGGCCGCGATCACCCTGCCCACCTGCGTGGCCTCCAGCGGCACCCACGAGAAGATGCGCCACACCCTGGGCCGCACCGGCCTCCACGACCACTTCGCCGGGCGGATCTTCAGCGCCACCGAGGTCGGCCGCGGCAAGCCCGCGCCCGACCTCTTCCTGCACGCCGCCCGGACCATGGGCGTCGACCCGGCCGCCTGCGTGGTGGTCGAGGACAGCCGCCCCGGCGTCGAGGCCGCCCGCGCCGCCGGAATGCGCGCCCTCGGCTACGCGGGCGGCGTCACGGCGGCGGAGCGGCTGGCCGGGCCGGGCACCGTGGTCTTCCACGACATGCGCGAGCTGCCCGCCCTGATCGCGGCCGGCGCGGTTCACCAGGGGTAGGAATCCGGTTGCCGGGCCCGGTTCGCGGCTGGCAGGGTTGGGCGCCATGACCACCTTCGGCAGGATGCATCCCGACGAACTGCCCATCGACGAGGCGCTGGTGCGGCGGATGGTCGCCGCGGAGTTCCCGCGCTGGGCCGGCCTGCCGGTCGAGCCGGTGGTGCCGGTCGGGGCCAGCCACGCGATGTACCGGCTGGGCGCGGAGCTGGTGGTCCGTATCCCGCGCACCCCGCGGATGGTCGAGGAGATCGGCCGGGAGGCCCGCTGGCTGCCCCGCCTCGCCCCGCACCTGCCGGCCCCGATCCCGGCGCCGGTGGCCGTCGGCGGGCCGGTCGACGACTGCCCGTGGTCCTGGGCGGTGCTGCGCTGGCTCCACGGGGCCACCCCGGTCGTCGGCGAGCTCGCCCGACCGGATTTGCTGGCCCAGGACTTGGCCGCCTTCGTGACCGCCCTGTGCGGGCTGGACCCGACCGGCGCCCCGGCCTCCTACCGCAGCGAGACCCTGACGGACCGGGACGCGCACATCCGGAAGGCGATCGGCGCGGTGGCGGACGTCGTCGACGCCGACGCCGCCACCGCCGCCTGGGAGGAGGCCCTCAAGGCCCCCGAGCACCCCGGCCCCCCGGTCTGGATCCACGCCGACCTCCAGCCCGGCAACCTCCTGGTCTCCCCGCAGGGCCGCCTCGCCGCCGTCATCGACTTCGGCTGCGCGGGCCTCGGCGACCCGGCCGTCGACCTGCTCCCCGCCTGGTACGTCCTGCCCGCCGCCGCCCGTGAGGCCTTCCGCGCGGCCGTGGCCGCCGACGACGCGACCTGGGCCCGCGCCCGCGGCTGGGCCCTGTCCGTCGCCCTGATGGAGGTCTCCTACTACCGCGACAGCAACCCGCGGATGACCGCCATCGCCCGCCACGTGATCGCCGAGGTCCTGGCCGATCAGCCCTCCCCGCCCGGCAGCCACGCGTAGGGACCGGCCGGCCCGGGGAGTGCCCCGGGCCGGCCGGGTGGGAGGCCGTCGGCGGCTCAGTACCAGAGCGCGCCGGACTGGCCCTTGTACTCCCACTGCTGGGCGTTGGCCCCGTCCGCGTGGGAGGAGTTCGCGATCTCCAGGACCTTGCCGCTGTGGTTCAGCAGCGCGTACCGGCCCGATTGGACCTCCACCAGCTGCCACTTCGCGCCGTTCTGGCCGTTGCACGACCACTGCTGGGCTTCGGCGCCGTTCTTGGTGGAGGAGCTCTGGATCTCCAGGCACTTGTTGCTGTGGACGTTCACGAGGTTGTAGTAGCCGCCGCCCGCGGCCTGCCACTGCCACTTCGAGCCGGCCTGGCCCTTGCACGTCCACTGCTGGGCCAGGGCGCCGTTCGCGGTGGAGGAGCTGGTGATCTCCAGGCACTTGCCGCTGTCGTTCCTGATCTCGAACGTGCCCGAGAGGCCGGCGTGCGAGTCGGCGAGGATCCGGTTCCCGCCGAGCCCGGCGTGGGAGTCGGCGACGGCCTGGCCGCCGCCGAGGGCGGTGAGCCCGAGCGCCAGGGCGGCGATGCCGACGGCGGCGGCGGAGCGCTTGGTCCTGCGGAGTCCGTTGCTGGACATGGCTGGTCCCCCTTCGAGGGTGCTGGTGTGGTCGCGTCCACCGCTTGAATCCCCCGCGCTGGACGCACCATCAGCTTGCCTGTCCCGCAGGGTGGTTGTCGTTAGCGTGCGGTCCACTCCCGTTTGCCGCACAGTCCACTGCCCGCGGACGCCCCGTGCCGGAAGTCGCGCGGCGGCAGGCCGTACGCGCCGCGGAAGGCGCGGCTGAAGTCCGCGGCGCGGGGGAAGCCGCAGCGGGCCGCGATGACGTGGACGGGGGTCTGGGCCAGGGCCGGGTCGGCGAGGTCGCGGCGGGCCCGTTCGAGGCGCTGGCGGCGGATCCAGCTGCCGACGGTCTCCTCCTCGCCCTCGAAGAGGCGGTGCAGGTACGAGACCGAGATGTGGTGGGCGGCGGCGACGGCGCCCGGGTTGAGGTCCGGCTCGTGCAGGTGGGCGCGGATGAAGGCCCGGATCCGCCGGGTCAGGGCCCGGCGGCGGCTCTCCGGCGGTACGGCGTCCTCGACGTCGAGGTGGTGGGCGAGCAGCGCGGTGAGCAGGTCGAGGGCGGCGGTGCCCAGTCGGGGCGCGTCGCCGGACCGGTAGGCGCCGGTGTCGGCGGCGATGCCGCCGAGCAGGTGGACGAGCAGGGCGCCCACGCCCGCGTCCCCGGGCATCCGTCGGGCCGTCAGTTGGTCGATCCGGTCGGGCGGCAGCGGCAGCGCCTGCCGGGGGACGGTCAGCCAGGCGCCGCGGATCCGCTGGCGCGGGTCGTCGGTGCTCACCTGGAGGAGGTTGGGCCGGGAGCTGTCCTGGAGCACCAGGTCGTGCGGGCGGTATCCGCCGAGGCCGTCGGAGCGCACCGCGGTGGTGGCGTCGTCGAAGGGCAGCGAGAGCAGGTACAGCTCGGGGTCGCTGGAGGAGCGGATCAGCGGTGACGGGCGGTGGGCGGTGAGCGGCGGGTTCTCCATCGTCCAGAGCGACAGGTCGCCGAGCGGCAGGACGCGTAACTCCGCCCGGAAGTCGGCGGTGTGCTCGGTGCGGGCGTCGAACGGCGCGATCAGCCGGGTGATGTGGTCCCGCCAGTAGTCGAAGCGGTCGGGCGGTTCCACGTCCTCGGTCCGGAACACCGACTCTGCCAGCATGTTCGCCCTCCCCCGAAGCGTTTTGCCCTGACAGGCGCATTCTCACACTGCTGACGGGGGCACCCCGGGCCGCGGTGCGCCCGCCGTGCTCAGGTGTTCGTCCGGGGCACCCGGTGCTGCCACTCCCGGGCGAACACCACCGACCCCGCCTCCAGTGCCCGCAGCTGGATGACGCTGATGAAGTGCCCGGCGTCGCAGCGCAGTTGGGTGCGGGTCTGGACGGTGACGTCCCAGCCGATGTCGGGCCGCTCCAGCCGTACGGTGTGGTCGGTGCGGGCCTGGGCGCTGAGCGGGGCGCCGGTGAGCACCCGGTAGGCGGTGACGGTGTGCTCGTCGCGGACCAGGCCGTCGGGGTGGGTGCGGGTGCCGTCGGTGGCGGGGGAGAGTTCGGTGCGCCACTCGTGGCGGCCGATGTCGTGGATGGTGATGTGCTCGGGCCGGGCGGTGAGCGGCTCGGTGAGGTGGACGTCGAGCGGCTCGGGCAGTTCCGGGTGTTCGAAGGTGACGGGCCTCGCCCCGATGTCGGCGGCGAGGTGGCGCACCGGCAGGCTCAGGGTGGAGCGGGACGGGTCGACGCCGTACCCGGTGTCCTCGGCCGGGGGCCACACCCAGGGCCAGTACACCGAGGAGAGGGCGAGCCGCAGCCGGTGCCCGGCCGGGAACGTCCAGCCGCAGGCGGCCAGCTCCACCTCGGCGTCCGGCCCGTCGGCGACCAGCACGCCCCGGGTGACCAGCTCCGAGGTGCCGTCGGGGCCGACCGAGCAGAGCCGCACCGACACCTGGGCGGGCGGGTCGTCCTCGCGCGGGCGCAGCCGCAGTCGTACGGTCGGCGTGCCGAGCAGCTCGACCGGTTCGGGCAGCGGCTGGGAGTCGAAGCAGACCGAGCGGCCGTCCTCCTCGCGCTGGTCGGGCGGCTGGTCGGCGGGGCGGCCGTGCGGGACGTACGCGCCGGCGTTGAGGCCGGTGTGCTGCGGGGAGCGGACGCGGGCGTAGCGGTCGTCGGAGGCGGTGCCGGCGCTGCGCAGCGGCCCGTCCAGGCCGTAGTGGATCTCCCGGACGTCGGGGGAGGGCCAGGCCTCGTCGCCGGTCCAGCGGGTGCTCAGCCAGCTGCGCAGGGCGGGCTCCTTGAGGGCGCCGGTGTCGGCGCCGCGCAGCCAGTGGTCCCACCAGCGCAGGGTGTCGGGCAGCGCGGCCTCGGGCAGGCCGTGCGGCCAGGGGCCGATCAGGGCGCGCGCGGTGGGGGATTCGGCGAGCAGGCGCAGCACGAAGGAGCAGGACGGGTCGCCCCAGCCGGTCACCGCGAGGACGGGGACGGATACCGGGACGGTGGACTCTCCGGCGGCGAGCCAGTCCTCGACGGGAGGGGTCAGCGCTTCGAGCCGGGCCAGCCAGCCGGGCCGCCAGGCGTCGCCGACGTGCCGTGGGTCCGGCGGCAGGGCGGCGTCGGCGACCAGGGCGGTGAGCCGGTTGTGCAGGTCGGCGGCGAGCACCGCCCCGCCGAGCCGGTGGCCGCCCTCGGGGCAGGCGACGGCCACGGCGCCGACGGTCTCGGGGGTGCGGGCGGCGAGCCGCAGCGCGGTGGTGCCTGCGGCGCCGATGCCGAGCAGGCCGAGGCGGCCGTTGCACCAGGGGCGGCGGGCGAGCCAGTCGATCACGGCGGTGCCGTCGGCCAGTTCCTGGGCGCCGCCGGGTTCGCCGGGGAGGCCGTCGGAGTTGCCGTGCCCGCGGGTGTCGACCCGGACGGTGGCGTAGCCGTGGCCCGCGTACCAGGGGTGGCGGCGGGCGTCGTCGGCGGCGGTGCGGTCGGTGAGGCGGCCGCCGGAGTACTCCAGCAGGGCGGGGCCGGGCTCGTCGCCGACCGGCCGCCACAGCCGGGCGGCCAGCCGGGTGCCGTCGGGCAGCGGGATGCGCAGGTCCTCGCGGGTGGTGCGGTAGGCGTAGGACGGCATGGCCGCTCCCATCGGTCCCGGGCGTCGGTATTCCGACAGTAGGGGAGGGAGCGGCCGTGCGCCTGATGAGGGGAGGCCGGGGATCAGGCCTTGCTGAGCCAGGCGGTGGCGTTCAGGGCGAGCGCGGCGTCGGTGCCCGCCGGGTCGTCCCAGCCGTTGTACAGGGTGTTGCCGGACTGGCCGGTGCCGTCGTCGATCGGGGAGCTGTCGCCCCAGATCGCGACCCGGCCGGAGCCGAAGGTGCTGGTGACGAAGAAGGCGCCGGTGTTGCCGCTGTAGCCGGTCCGGTAGACCAGGCCCTTGACATCGGGGTTGTCGGCGGGCTTCAGGGTGAAGGTGGTGCCGTTGCGCAGGATCGAGCCGGTGACGGCGCCGAAGGGGCCGTGCAGCACCGGGTCGGTCGCGTCGTTGACGGCGCGCGGGTTGTCGGTGGTGATGTTCAGCAGGTCGACCGAGAAGCCGAAGGGGTCGTTGTTGTTCACCCCGTTGTTGGTCAGCAGGTCGTTGATGATCTTCGGGGAGTCCCAGCCGTCGTTGTTGCGGTCGCTGTTGATGTGGTCGGAGACCAGGAACAGGCCGCCGCCGTTCTTCACGAAGTTCATCAGCGCGGTCTTCTCGCTCGCCGAGAACCGGATGTTGGGCTCCGGGATCACGAAGGTGTCGAAGTTGGCGAGGTCGAGCGCGGCGCCGGTGCCGTAGCTGATGGTGGAGCCGACCGGGAGGGTCTTCAGGCTGTACTGGCCGGTCTTCTGGAGGGCGACGCCCCAGGCGGAGAGGGCGCCGGTCCAGCTCTTCTCGGTGGTCGGGTTGGCGTTCTGGCCCAGCGGGTCGGGCTGGCTGGTGCTGATGATCCAGTCGGCGTTGCCCGCGGTCTCGGCCTTGCTGTTGTCGAACAGCACCCGGTGCGGGGTGGCGCTGACCGCGGCGGTCTTCGCGCCGGTGGGGGCGGCGGCGGTGGCGGTGGCCGGGGTGGTGAGACCGGCCGCGAGCAGCGCCGCACCGGCCAGGGCCGCAGCGGTTCGAATACGGATCGTCATGTGCCGTTCCTTCGTGGGGAGTTGGAGATCGGCGCCCGAGTTTTCGCGCGTAGAACGGCAGTATCCGCGCGTAGAGCTCACGGGGAAAGGCCTGGAGGGTTACGAAGCGTTGTACGGGTCGTGACGATCTTCACAGTGGGTCGTGAAGCGGCGGAGTCGAATTCGTAATTGCGCATGACTTGCAACTGCGCGCATCGAGAAGGAAAGATGGCCCAGCTTCGACCGCATGGACGAACCGCCCGACCGAGAGGACACCGCGATGACTGCCCCCCGCTGGCGCGACCGGCTCACCCGGGAGGAGTGGATCCGCCTGGCCGGGATGGGTGGCTTCATCCTCGCGCTGCACGTCATCGGCTGGTTCACGCTGCTCGCGCTGGTCGAGCCCGAGCACTACACCGTCGGCGGCCAGGTGTTCGGCGCGGGCATGGGCCTGACCGCCTACACCCTCGGCATGCGGCACGCCTTCGACGCCGACCACATCGCGGCCATCGACAACACCACCCGCAAGTTGATGGGCCAGGGCAAGCGGCCGCTGTCGGTCGGCTTCTGGTTCTCGCTCGGGCACTCCTCGATCGTCTTCGGCCTCTGCGCGCTGCTGGCCTTCGGCATCCGCTCGCTGGCCGGCCAGGTGGAGTCGGACGACTCGACGCTGCACGAGATGACCGGCCTGATCGGCGTCACCGTCTCCGGCACCTTCCTGCTGCTGCTCGGCCTGATCAACCTGGGCGCCTTCAACGGCATCCTCAAGGTCTTCCGCCGGATGCGCCAGGGCGACTACGACGAGGCGGAGCTGGAGCGCCAGCTGGAGCGGCGCGGCCTGATGAACCGCATCCTCGGGCGGGTCACCCGGGCCGTGACCAAGCCCTGGCACATGTACCCGGTGGGCCTGCTGTTCGGCCTGGGCTTCGACACCGCCACCGAGGTGTCCCTGCTGGTGCTGGCCGGCGGCGCGGCGGCCTTCTCGCTGCCCTGGTACGCGCTGCTCACCCTGCCGATCCTGTTCGCGGCCGGGATGAGCCTGCTGGACACCATCGACGGCTCGTTCATGAACTTCGCGTACGAGTGGGCCTTCTCCAAGCCGGTCCGCAAGATCTACTACAACCTGACCGTCACCGGGCTGTCGGTGCTGGTCGCGCTGGTCATCGGCTCGGTCGAGCTGATCGGCCTGCTCGGCGAGAAGCTGGACATCACCAGCGGGCCGGTGGCCTGGATCGGCGAGCTGGACCTCAACTTCGTCGGCTACGCGATCGTCGGGCTGTTCGTGCTCACCTGGGCGGCGGCGATCGCCTACTGGAAGTTCGGCAACGTCGAGGAGAAGTGGTCGGCCGGGCTGGCGGCCGGGTCCGCCGCGGCCGCCGAGTCCGAGTAGGACGCGCGCCAGGGCCGAGGGGCCGGTGACCGGGATCCGGTCGCCGGCCCCTCGGGGCTTTCCGGGCGTGCTACTTCAGCGCGGCGAGCACCGCCTGCGCCATCGCCTGCTCGCCGGTCGCGTTCGGATGGAACGGCACGGCGGGCGAGCCGGGCAGGGCGCCCTCGATCCAGCGGTCGTCCGAGCAGACGTCGTGTCCGAGCGTCGGCGTCGCGGTGTCCACGTAGGTCGCGCCGTTCGCGGCCGCGGCGGACTTCATCGCGGCGTTCAGCTTGTCGAGCACGCTGTGCATGTACTCGACGTCGCCGGGTGTCACCGGCTGGCGCAGTACGCACGTCGAGCCGTCGGCGGGCAGCACGGACGGGTAGCCGACCAGCAGGACCCGGGCCCCGGGCGCCTTGGCGTGGATGCGCCGGAGGGTGTCGGCGAGCTGCGGGGCGATGGTGGTGCGGATCCGCTCGGCCAGGTCGTCGTTGCCGTACCTCCAGGACAGCGTGCTCCAGTCCCAGTAGCCGTGGTGGTAGACGTCCTTGCAGGGCGTGCCGAGCGGGTTGACGACGGCGCCGGCGATGCAGGTGGCGACCAGTTCGCCGAGGCCGAGGTCGCTGGCCGCGAGGTCGTTGCCGCCGATCCCGAGGGTGACCAGGTCGGTGTCGGGGCTCACCGCGTCCAGCTGCGGGTCGTTGACCTTGATGATCGCGTCGTACTGGGGCTGCGTCATCGCCTTGATCTTGGCCGCGGAGCAGGTGACGTCGGTGTACGTGCCGGCCTTGAGGGCGCCGGCGACCAGGTGGCCGTAGTTGCGGTCGGAGCGCAGGCACAGGCCGGCCGACTGGCCGGGCACTCCGGCGCCGGCGGCGTAGGAGTCGCCGAGCGCCACGTAGTGCCTCGGTGCCGGGACGGCGGCCTGGGCGGCGGTGGAGCTGAGCGCCAGCGCGGCGCCCAGGGCGACGGCGGTGAGCGCGGTGGAATTCCGGAGGTGCCGGAATTTCCGGGCAGGGCGGAGCACGGTTCCTCCTGGGGGAGAGAAACGAAGGGTGGGGGTCGTGCCGAGCCGGGCCGCAGCTACTCGCAGGTAAGTTACTGCGCCGTTTCCCCGGCGTCCATGGTTTGCGCGGAAAGTGCCGACATTTCGTCAGATGCTCCGACGGGGAATTCCGCATTTCGCTCCACCGGGTATCGGAAGCGTGCCGCACGGGTATTGACGGGAATTCCGAGACGGTATGGAGCGGAATTCCCCGCAAGGGTGGGCGCGGCGGTCCGGCGGTGCGCTCCGTCGCGGGCCTCCGGGGGCCGACGAGGTGACAGGTACAGTGCCAGTGGCCGGTGCGCAGGGAGCCGCCGACCGGGAGGGGCAGGAGAACCGATGAGCCGCCGAGAGCGCGACGGTGCCCGGGACCGCAAGCGGGGCGCCGGCGCCCCGGTGACCGTGACGGTCTGCCGGGGCTGCTGCTGCGGCACCGAGGCGAAGCACCCCGGGGTGGACCACGCCGGACAGTACGAGCGGCTGCGCACGGCGGTCGGCTCGGCGGGCCGGGTCCGCGCGGTGAAGTGCCTGGACGTGTGCACCCAGTCCAACGTGGTGGTGGTAGGCCCCTCCGCCGAGGGCCGGGCGGCGGGCGGGCGGCCGGTCTGGCTGGGCTTCGTGCTGATGGACGAGATGATCGACGACATCGCCGCCTGGGTGCGGGCGGGCGGCCCGGGGCTGGCCGATCCGCCGGGCCTGCTCGACCTCCAGCTGATCTCGGTCTCCCGCCGGGTCCGCGAGGGCCTGCCCGAGTGAGTCGGCGCCGCCCCGCGGGCGCGAGTTCGAGGACGGCCTCCGGCTGACCTTCCGCCGGTTCGATGGACCCCGGGTGGTCCGGGGGTCGTCGCCACTACCATGACCGGTGGCGTCGGGCCCGTCCCGGACGCCACCGAGCCGTTCGCGCGCGAGGGAGGAAGCCGATGACGACGGTCTGCCGCATCTGCGCGGGCACCGGCCGGACCGCCGGCCTCAGCTGTCGTACCTGCCAGGGCACCGGCACCACCGAGGTGGGCGGCGGGGGCGGCAACTGCTTCCTCTGCGACGGCACCGGGGTGTACGTGCGCTACCGGGTGGACGCGACCGGCGCCAAGCACGCCTACCGGGACGAGATCTGCCGCACCTGCGACGGCACCGGCAACCGGACCGCCACCCAGTGGGACGAGCCCGCCGACTGACCGGAGCCTGGCGCCCGGTCGGGCCGAGCCCTGGTGCCCGGTCAGGCGCAGGGTTGTGCGGGGGCCATGATGTGCCGTCGAGCCGGTACGAACATGTTCTTTACCGATTCATGGTCGAACGTTGGCGTTCGAATGGGGGGCGCGCTGCGGCGCGTTCACCCGGCGTCCGCATCTGATCAACACACCGCTGGCAGAGTCCCGCGCATGGATATCCCCAACATGGGCGTGCCGGCCAAGCTTGCCGACCGCATGAGCATGGCCGAGCAGCACGAGTACCTGCGGGCCCGCTTCTCCCGCCGTCGGATGCTGCGCGCCGGCGCCGTGACGGTGGGCGCCGTCGCCGTCGGCGGCGCGCTGGGCAGCGGGACGGCCTTCGCCGCCCCGGCCGGCCCGCAGCTGCTGACCGGTGGCACCACCGACGGCATCGACGGTTCGCTCGTCGCCCCGATCGGCCGTCACCTCCAGTTCGGCCCGGAGCCGGACACCCAGTTCCGCATCTCCTGGCAGGTCCCGGCCCCGGTCAAGAAGCCGTACCTGCGCTTCGGCAAGACCCCGTGGGAGCTGAGCCACAAGGTCCAGGCCGAGGTCCGCGCCCTGCACACCCCGGCGCTGACCCCGGGCAGCCAGCCGGTGGACCAGTACTACCTGCACGTGGCGCTGGAGGACCTGAAGCCCGACACCACCTACTACTACGGTGTCGGCCACGACGGCTTCGACCCGGCCTCCCAGCAGCAGATCTCCACCCTGCACACCTTCCGCACCGCGCCCTCCCGAGACCACCGCTGGGGCAAGGTGTACGAGCCGTTCACCTTCACCGCCTTCGGCGACCAGGGCGTCAGCTCCCACGCGGCCGGCAACGACCACATCATCAAGGCCCAGAAGCCGGCCTTCCACCTGCACGCCGGCGACATCTGCTACGCCGACCCGGCCGGTTCCGGCACCGACCCGGACAAGTCCGTCTTCAACGCGAAGACCTGGGACGACTTCCTGGTCCAGACCGAGACGGTCGCCGCCGAGATCCCGTGGATGGTCGCGTACGGCAACCACGACATCGAGGCCTGGTACTCGCCCCACGGCTACGGCGGCGAGAACGCCCGCTTCTTCCTGCCCAACAACGGCCCGGACCCGCGCCAGGTCCCCGGCGTCTACACGTTCCGCTACAAGAACGTCGGCGTCATCTCGCTGGACGCCAACGACGTCTCCTACGAGATCCCGGCCAACCTGGGCATCTCGGCGAACAAGCAGACCAAGTGGCTGGAGCGCACCCTCAAGGACCTACGGGGCGACGAGACCGTCGACTTCGTCGTGGTCTTCTTCCACCACTGCGCCTTCTCCACCACCGTCGCCCACGCCTCCGAGGGCGGGGTCCGCGAGGCCTGGGTGCCGCTGTTCGAGAAGTACCGGGTGGACCTGGTCATCAACGGCCACAACCACATCTACGAGCGCACCGACGCGATCCTCGGCAACAAGGTCTCGAAGCAGGTGCCGAGCGGCGCCACCATCGAGCCGGCCAAGGACGGCGTGGTCTACGTCACCGCGGGTGCGGCCGGCCGCAGCCTGTACAAGTTCGACGTGCCGGACACCTACGAGGGGCACGAGAACCACCAGGACGAGGTGAAGACCTACTACTGGGGCAAGGGCAAGGTGAAGGTCCCCGAGACCATCCAGTGGTCGCGGGTGCGCTACACCGGCTACTCCTTCATCAAGGTCGACGTGACCCCGAAGCACCTGGGGCAGAAGTCGGTCATGAAGGTCACCGCGCTGGCCGAGGACGGCACGCAGATCGACAACTACACGATCCTGCGCAAGGTCGGCGAGGGCTGGGACTCGAACCAGGACGACGACGGCCAGGGCGGCGGCTGGGGCTGGTAGTCCCTTCGCGCCAGGCCGTTCCCGAACGTGCCTGACGGGCCCCGGTGCTGGAACGCCGGCGCCGGGGCCCGCGCGTCCCGGCGCCTCCGGCGTGGTTCAGCGCCGGGGCCCGTACATGATGACGCCGACCCCGGCCAGGCAGATCAGCGCTCCCAGCACGTCGTGGCGGGTCGGCCGGAAGCCGTCCACGGCCATGCCCCAGAGCAGTGAGCCGGCCACGAACACCCCGCCGTACGCGGCCAGCACCCGGCCGAAGTGGCTGTCCGGCTGGAGGGCGGCGACGAAGCCGTACGCGCCGAGCACCACCACGCCCACCCCGGCCAGCCACCACGGCCGTTGCTCGCGCACGCTCTGCCAGACCAGCCAGCAGCCGCCGATCTCGGCGAGCGCGGCGAGGACGAACAGGGCGATGGAGCGCAGGACGGTCATGGCCCTGATCGTAGGGTGCTCAACTCTGGCGGTAGGTGGCCAGGAAGCGCCCGATCCGGTTGATGGCCGTCTCCAGGTCGTCGGCCCGGGGCAGGGTGACGAAGCGGAAGTGGTCCGGGCGGGGCCAGTTGAAGCCGGTGCCCTGGACGACGTGGATCTTCTCGCGCAGCAGCAGGTCCAGCACGAACCGCTCGTCGTCGACGATCCGGTGGACGGCCGGATCCAGCCTCGCGAAGGCGTAGAGGGCGCCCTTGGGCTTGACGCAGCTGACGCCGGGAATCTCGTTGAGCGCCTTGACCGCGATGTCGCGCTGCTCGGTGAGCCGGCCGCCGGGCAGCACCAGGTCGTTGATGGACTGGTGGCCGCCGAGCGCCGCCTGCACGGCGAACTGGGCGGGCACGTTGGGGCACAGCCGCATGCCGGAGAGCATGGTCAGGCCCTCCAGGTAGTCGCTCGCGTGCTGCTTGGGGCCGGAGACGACCAGCCAGCCGCTGCGGAAGCCGGCCACCCGGTAGGCCTTGGAGAGGCCGTTGAAGGTGAGGGTCAGCACGTCGTCGGCCAGGGCGGCCAGGCAGTGGTGCTCGGTGCCGTCGTAGAGGATCTTGTCGTAGATCTCGTCGGCCAGCACCATCAGCTGGTGGCGGCGGGCCAGGTCGAGGATGCCCTCCAGCAGTTCCCTCGGGTAGACCGCGCCGGTGGGGTTGTTGGGGTTGATGACGACGATGGCCTTGGTCCGGTCGGTGATCTTGGCGGCGATGTCGTCCAGGTCCGGGTACCACTCGGCCTCTTCGTCGCACAGGTAGTGCACGGCCTTGCCGCCGGCCAGCCGGACGGAGGCCGTCCAGAGCGGGTAGTCGGGCATGGGCACGAGCACCTCGTCGCCGTCGTCCACCAGCGCGGTGACGGCCATCTGGATCAGCTCGGAGACGCCGTTGCCGAGGTAGACGTCATTGACGCCGACGCCCTGGACCCCGCGCTGCTGGTAGTACTGCACCACCGCGCGGCGGGCCGGCAGGATGCCGCGCGAGTCGCTGTAGCCGTGGGCGGTGGGCAGGTTGCGGATGATGTCCTGGAGGATCTCCTCCGGCGCCTCGAAGCCGAACGGGGCCGGGTTGCCGGTGTTCAGCCGCAGCACGCTGTGCCCGGCCTCCTCCAGGGCGTTGGCCTGGTCGACCACCGGGCCGCGGATCTCGTAGCACACGTCATTCAGCTTGCTGGACTGGCGAAACTCCATCTGCGGCCTCCCGACCGTCACCACCGCTTCGTTGCTTCAGCTTTGTTCTACCAAGTGTGTACTTGGAAAGTCCAACCTCTTGGCTATGCTGATCCGCATGTCACGCCGAAGCTACGACCAGTACTGCGCCGTCGCCCGCGCCCTGGACGCGGTGGGGGAGCGCTGGAGCCTCCTGATCGTCCGTGAGCTCCTCGGCGGCCCGCGCCGCTACACCGACCTGCACGCCGACCTGCCCGGCGTCTCCACCGACATCCTGGCCACCCGGCTCAAGCAGCTGGAGGGCGACGGACTCGTCACCCGCCGGCGGCTGGAACGGCCGGCCAACGCGATGGTCTACGAGCTGACCGAGCGCGGCCGCGAACTGCGGCCGGTCATCGAGGCGCTGGGGGAATGGGGCCTGGCCGCCCTCGGCGAGCAGCGGCCCACCGACGCGGTGCGGGAGCACTGGTTCACGGCCTCGCGGGTGGGCGGCTGAGCGGCACTTCCGCCGCCCGGCTGTTCGGCTGTCCGTCCGGCACACGTACGATCGTCGGATCTCGGAGCCATCTCATCGGAGCCATCTCAGGAGAGCGGAGGCCGCCCGTGCCCACCACCGAGCGCAGCTACGCGAGCTACGTCGCCGTCGGGGATTCCTTCACCGAGGGCATGTGCGACGACCTGCTGCCCGACGGCCACTACCGCGGCTGGGCGGACCGGGTCGCCGAGGCCCTCGCCACCGAGGCTGACGACTTCCGCTACGCCAACCTCGCCGTGCGCGGCAAGCTCATCGGCCAGATCCACGACGAGCAGCTCGCCACCGCCGCCGCCATGGGCGCCGAGCTGGTCACCCTGGCCGGCGGCCTCAACGACGTGCTGCGCCCCGGCTGCGACATCGACCGGGTGGAGCGCCTGCTCGGCCGCTGCGCCGCCGAGTTGCGCGCCACCGGCGCCACCGTCGTGCTGTTCACCAGCACCGACCCCACCCGCCGCATGGCCGGCAGCGCCCGGCTGCTGCCCGCCATCCTGCGGCTGAAGGCCTTCGTCCAGGAGCTGGGCCGGCAGGACGGCGTCGCCGTGGTCGACCTGTTCTCCGCGCCCTGCTTCGACGACCGCCGGCTGTGGGCCGAGGACCGTCTGCACCTCTCGCCCGAGGGGCACCGCCGGGTCGCCGAAGGCGTGCTGGAGGCGCTCGGCCGCCCGGCCGCCTTCGACTGGCGTGCCCCGCTGCCCGCCGCCGCCCCGACCGGCCGCACCGAGAAGCTGCGCGAGGACGCCCGCTGGCTGGGCACCCACGTCGGCCCGTGGATCGGCCGCCGCCTCACCGGCCGCTCCTCCGGCGACGGCCGCCCGGCGAAGCGGCCGGAGCTGCTGCCGTACGGCTGAGCCCTACGGCTGAGGCGTGTTCGCCCTCGGGCCGGTCGGGTCCAGGACGGTGCTCGTCATCTCGGCGTGGGTGGTCCAGCCGAGCGCGGCGTAGAGCGCCTGCCCGTCCGGTGTGCCGACCAGCACACCGGTGCGCGCGCCCCGCTCGTGCGCCGCGGACTGGAGCGTGCGCATCACCAGCGCGCCCAGGCCCCGGCGGCGGTGCTCGGGCGCGGTGACGATCTGGTCCGCTACGGCCGCCGGTCCGGCCAGGCCCGCCTGGCCGCGGGCGGCGAGGTGGCCGTCCTCGGTGCGCACCAGCGTCCGGAGGACCCCGCCCCGCTCCCAGCTGGTCACGGTGTAGCCGGCCGGCGCCACGGGCCGCTCGGGGGCGAGCGGGACGGTCATCAGGTAGCCCGGCACGTCCAGGCGCCACCGCTCGTCCAGCCACGGGCGCACGACCGCGTCCTCGGCGAACACCTTCAGCCAGGTGGTCGGCGCGGTGGTGTTCTCGACGAGCTTGCGGACCTCGGCCTCGGTCGGTTCCGGCAGCACGTGCCGGCCCACCTCGGTCGGCGCGCCGACGTCGATGCTCCAGCCCCAGGGCTGGTCCACCGGTTCGGCGGAGCCGCGTGAGACGGTCCAGCCCGACATCCACGTCCGGACCAGCGTCCTGATGTCCGGGTCCTGCATGCGCCCACCCCTGAATGTCATGGTCTCTGTATGTAATGGTCTCTATGGCCTTGCATAGCTTACCGGCGCCGAGGGTCGTCTGCCCAGTAGGATTTCCGGGTTCACGGCGCCGCCCGGCGCCCGCTTGCTGGAAGGACCCCGGACGTGCGCGAGACCGAGTCGCCGCAGGACCCCACGGCGGCCGCGCCGACCCCGGCGGCCTCCCCGGAGCTGAAGTCCGACTGCGGCAACTGCTTCGGGCTCTGCTGCGTCGCCCTGCCGTTCACGGCCGGTACCGACTTCGCCGAGAACAAGCGGGCCGGCAACCCCTGCCACAACCTCCAGGCCGACTTCAGCTGCGGCATCCACGCCCGGCTGCGCGACAAGGGCTTCCAGGGCTGCACCGTCTACGACTGCTTCGGCGCCGGGCAACGGGTCTCCCAGGTGACCTTCGGCGGCCGCGGCTGGCGCGAGGAGCCGGACAGCGCCCAGGCGATGTTCGACGTCTTCCCGATCGTGCGGCAGCTGCACGAGCTGCTCCGCTACCTCACCGAAGCGCTCACCTTCGACGCGGCCCAGCCCCTCCACGACGAGCTGCGGCAGGCGCTCGCGGAGACCGACCGAATGGCCGGCGGCACCCCCGAGGAGATCCTCGCCGTCGACGTCCCCGCCCACCGCGGGCGGGTCAGCGAGCTGCTGCTGCGCGCCGGCGAACTGGTCCGCGCCGGCGTCCCGCGCCGCCGCGAACACCGGGGCGCCGACTTCTTCGGCGCCCGGCTGCGCGGCGCCGACCTGCACGGGGCCAACCTGCGCGGCGCCCTGCTCGTCGCGGCCGACCTCTCCGGCGCGGACCTCCGGCTCGCCGACCTGGTCGGCGCCGACCTGCGGGACGCCAACCTGGCCGGCGCGGACCTCAGCACGGCGCTCTTCCTCACCCAGGCCCAGCTCGACGCCGCCCGCGGCGACGCCACCACCCGGCTGCCGGCCGCCCTCGCCCGGCCCGCCCACTGGCCGGAGACCGCCCCGGCGCCGACCGCCCCGGCGCCGACGGCCCGCGCCGGCAAGGGCGGCCGACGCCGCCGTTGAGTCCCGCCCCCTACTGCCCCACCCGGCCGTCGACGCGCTCGCGCAGCAGGTCGGCGTGGCCGCAGTGGCGGGCGTACTCCTCGATCCGGTGCACCAGCAGCTCCCGGATCGAGACCCGCTGCCTCCCGACCCGCTCGCCCAGGTCCTGGTACTGCGCCAACTCGGCGTCCAGCGCCGTCTGTTCGCGCTCCAGGTCGCGGAAGGAGCCGTCCACCACGGCCTGCTCCCCGACGGCCCCGTCGAAGTCCGCGTCCCGCCGGCCGTAGATCTTGGGCAGCGGCTCCCCGTAGGTGACCCAGTTCCGCCAGTCCCGCTCCACCTCGGCCAGATGCCGCACCAGCCCGAGCAGCGACATCGTCGACGGCGGCACCGAGCGCCGGGCCAACTGCTCCGCGTCCAGCCCGTCGCACTTCATCCGCAGGGTCAGTCGATGGTTCGTCAGAAAGTCCTGCAGTGTGGCGAGTTCCCCGTCGGGGCTCGGCCCCTCGCTGTTGCGCGGATCATCCGCCGGATCCGCCCACATGTCGGGGTACACGGTCGCCTGCGTCCAACGCTCGGTCTCGGTCATACCGCGCATCGTCACCCGCCCCACCCCCACCTCGCCACCGAGTTACGCCCACCCCGCCGCGCAGGGGTTGCGCGGTGGTCGGGGGTGTCCGGGCGTTGCGAGGCGGTCAGGCGGTGAGCAGGCGGGTGCGTAGGGCGGTGATCTGCTCGTGGTCGACGCCGAGGGTGTCGGTGAGGTAGGCCTGGACGGAGCCGTGGCGGGCGGTGAGGTCGGCGAGGGCGAGGCGGATGACGGTTTCCGGGGCGCGGCCGTAGCCGGGCCAGCGGAGGGTGCGGCCGGGGTGGGCGGTGTGCCAGTCGGCGACGAGGTGGGGGGTGGCGAGTTCGGTGAGGGCGAAGTCGGCGGCGATGGTGTCCTCGTCGACGCCGAGCAGGGTGAGCAGCAGGGCGGCGATCAGGCCGGTGCGGTCCTTGCCGGAGGCGCAGTGGAAGACCACCGGGGCCTCGGCGGCCGTGATCACGTCCAGGGCCTGGCGGATCTCCCGCACCCCGTCCTCGGTGACCTCGGCGAAGCGGTCGGCGAGGTAGCGCCAGGGGTCGAGTTCCGGGTCGATCTCGGCCTGGTCGTACGGGCGGTGCTCGATCGAGAGGTTGTGGTACTCCAGGCCCTCGAAGTCGGGCACCCGGCCCTTGGCGGCGATCTCCCAGGGGTAGCGCAGGTCGATCACGGTCCGTACGCCGAGGGCGTGGAGCCGGTCGAGGTCCGCGGGGGAGGTGAGTTTGCCGAGCGAGTCGGAGCGGTACAGCAGCCCCCACCGGACGGACTGCCCGTCGGCGGCCGGATGGCCGCCCAGGTCGCGGAAGTTGTGCAGGGCATCGAAGGCGAGGTGACGCGTTGTCATGCGCGGCACTCTAGCCAGCGGGTCCTACGGCGCGGCGGGCGGGCCGTAGCCGTCGACGAGGAGACGGAAGGCGCGGGTGGCGTCCGCGGCGGCTTCGCCGTGGAGGTCGTCGGCGGTGCGGCCGGCCTGGATGCGGCGCCAGTTGTGCAGGGCGAGGACGCGCTGGGTGGCGGTGACCTGGGCGGCGAGCAGGGCGGCGGTGAGGTCCCGGGGTTCGGGCAGGTCGGGGGCTTCGCGCAGGGCTTCGGCCAGCGACCGCTCGGCGCGGGCCACGTACTCGCCGACCCGGGCGGCCAGGCTGGGGGTGCCGTAGACGAGGGCGGTGAAGGCGAGCACCGCCGGGTGGTCGTTGAGGCCGGTGACGGGGTCGTGCCGGGTGAGGCCGTCCAGGAAGTCCCGCAGCAGCGCGTCGAGCACGGGTTCGTCGGCTTGCCGGGTGCGGACCGTCTCTGCCGCCTGCTCCTGGTGGTCGGCGAAGCGGTGGACGACGAGGTCCTCCTTGGTGGCGAAGTAGGAGAACAGCGTCGGTTTGGAGACTTCGGCGGCGGCCGCGACGTCCGCCACTGACACCCGGTCGAAGCCGTGTTCCAGGAACAGCGTGATGGCCGCCTCGGAGATGGCCCGCCGGGTCCGCTCCTTCTTGCGCTCCCGCAGTCCGCTCATGGCGGTCAGGCTAGCAGTGGGGTTGACCAGGGAAGATTGCTGACCCGATAGGACAAATCGCGCGGTCAGGACTCGAAGGAGTCCAGGATCCGCCGGATCGACTCGACCACCGGCGCGCCCGCGGTGACCAGCGAGGCGACCCCGGAGATGTTGCGCAGCGCGCGGCGCAGCACCGACGGCGGGGCGGCGCCGTCGCCGATGGCCTCCAGCGACTCGTCGAGCACCTCGCGGTCCTCGGCCGGCACCTGCCCGCGCAACGCGGCGACGGCGGTGACGAGTTCGCGCAGCGCGGCCTTCGGGTCGGTCGGGCCCTGGTTCTTGATGATGCCGACGTTGTGGTCGCCGTACTGGGTGACGGAGTCGCCGAAGTGGAAGGAGTTGCTCACAGTCCGACCCGCTTTCCGGTGTTGTGGTCGCCGTACTGGATGATCTTGTCGCCGACGTGGACGTTCTCGACCTGGACCGCGAACTCCGCCAGGGGGTTGTCGATCGCCTCCATGATCCGCTGGATCAGGTCCTCGATCTGCCAGGAGTGGTAACTCACCACGGCGGTGTGCGAGGAGCTGGAGGTCTCGATGACCAGCCGGTAGAGCGGCTTCTGCCGCAGCTGGGCGACCAGGCGGTAGACGAGGTAGCCGAAGGCTCCGAGCAGCAGGAGGCTCAGGAGTCCCGTCGCGGCATGGACGAGCCCGCCGAACAGGACGGCGGCGGCCAGCAGCCCGAGCACCTTCCGGACGAACCGGATGATCACCCGCGAACGCTTGGGCGGCCACCAGACCAGCTGTCGTGCTCGGGCGATGTTGTTCAGCGGGTACGCGTCCCCGCTGATCCACAGCACCTTCCGGCTCACCCTGACGTTGATGACGCTTGTTGCCAATTCCGCTCCCCCGACCCGTAGTGGCGGGGAGAACCATAGCAACGACGGCCGATGACGGCAGCCGCTTCCGAAGGTCCCGAGGGCCCGGAGGATCCCGAGCGCCCCGAAGACCCCGAAGCTCTACCCGCTGCGGTCCGCCAGGACCTCGCGCACCACCCGCCGGGCGTCGGCGGTCCGCGCCTGGTCGGTGTGGCGGTAGTAGGGGATCGTCACCAGGGCGATGGAGAACGCCCAGGCGCGCCCGCGGGCCCACATCGCGTCGTCGGCGCGCAGCGCGGCGCGGAAGGCGGGGCGGGCGGTGGCGGGCAGCAGGTTCCAGGCGGGGATCAGGTCGGCGGTCGGGTCGCCGATGCCCAGCTGCGCGAAGTCGAGGACGGCGGCGAGCCGGCCGGTGCGGGCGAGCAGCAGGTTGCCGGGGGTGAGGTCGCCGTGCATCCAGACCGGCGGGCCGGCGTAAGCGGGCAGTCGAAGTGCCTTGTCCCACAGGGCGGTTGCGGCCTCCGTGTCGATCGAGCCGGCCAGCTGGGAGATGGCCGTGCGGGTGGCGCCGTCCCGGGCGGCGAGCGGGATGCTGCGCTGGGCCGTCGGGCCGCCGGCCGGGTCGGCGGCGCGCAGCGCGTTGACGAAGGCGGCCAGGTCGCGGGCCAGTCCCTCGGGTGCGCCCAGCGAGCCGACCGCCGGGTTGGCGCCGTTCAGCCAGCGCAGCACCGACCATTCCCACGGGTAGCCGCCGGCGGGCCGGCCGACCGCCAGCGGCGTCGGTACGGGCAGGGCCAGCCGCGGCGCCAGCCGGGGCAGCCACTGCTGTTCCCGTCGCAGACCGGCCGCGGCCCATTCCACCCGGGGCAGCCGGACGGCGAGTTCGGGCCCGAGGCGGAACATCGCGTTGTCCGCACCGGCGGCGGCGACCGGGGTGATCGGGAGGCGCTCCCACTGAGGGAACTGGGCGGCGATCAACCGCCGGACCAGGGCCGCGTCGACCACCGGTCCGTCGGGGTGCATCCGGGTGGCAGCGCACATGCCCGGCAGCGTACAGCGCCGCTCGTTCCGGTTCAGCAGGATTCCCGAACTGCTCCCATTCCGAGGGGTGTTCGAAGCGGAACGGCGGGATCCGACCCGCTCCGGAGGCGGTACGCCACGCCCGGCCGCACCCGGGGCGGCCGGGCCCCGCCGTCGGCACCTGCCAGAATGCAGGGCGTACGGCGCAAAGCACTGAAGGAGAAGGTGACCGGCTTCGTGACCACGCCAGTCGAACAGGTGGCCCGGCAGGCCCAGCAGGCGATCGAGCGCAAGATCGCCGAGGAACTGGGCGTCCGCGAGGGGCAGGTGAACGCGGCTGTCGGCCTGCTCGACGGCGGCGCGACCGTCCCCTTCGTGGCCCGCTACCGCAAGGAGGTCACCGGCTCCCTCGATGACGCCCAGCTGCGCAGCCTGGAGGAGCGGCTGCGCTACCTGCGCGAGTTGGAGGACCGCCGGGCGGCCGTCCTGGAGTCGATCGAGGCCCAGGGCAAGCTGGACGACGCGCTGCGCGCCCAGGTGCTCGCCGCCGACTCCAAGGCCCGCCTGGAGGACATCTACCTGCCGTTCAAGCCGAAGCGGCGCACCAAGGCGCAGATCGCCCGCGAGGCCGGGCTGGAGCCGCTGGCCGACAGCCTGCTCGCCGACCCGACCCAGGACCCGGCCGCGCTCGCCGAGCGGTACCTGAACGAGTCGGTGGCCGACCGGAGCGCCGCCCTGGAGGGCGCCCGGGCGATCCTCACCGAGCGCTTCGGCGAGGACGCCGACCTGGTCGGCTCGCTGCGCGAGCGGATGTGGACCCGCGGCCGCCTGGTCGCCACCGTCCGCGACGGCAAGGAGGGCGACGGCGCCAAGTTCGCCGACTACTTCGACTTCGCCGAGCCGTACACCAAGCTCCCCTCGCACCGCATCCTGGCGATGCTGCGCGGCGAGAAGGAGGAGGTGCTCGACCTCGAACTCTCCCCGTTCGACGGCGAGTCCGAGGGCGACCTGCCCGGCGGGAACGACTACGAGCAGCGGATCGCCGCCCGCTTCGGCATCGCCGACCACGGCCGCCCGGCCGACAAGTGGCTCGGCGACACCGTCCGCTGGGCCTGGCGCACCCGCGTCCTGGTGCGCCTCGGCATCGACCTGCGCGCCCGGCTGCGCGCCGAGGCCGAGGAGGAGGCGGTGCGCGTCTTCGCCGCCAACCTGCGCGACCTGCTGCTCGCCGCCCCGGCCGGCACCCGCGCCACCATGGGCCTGGACCCGGGCTTTCGCACCGGCGTGAAGGTCGCCGTGGTGGACGCCACCGGCAAGGTCGTCGCGTACGACACGATCTACCCCCACCAGCCCGCCAACAAGTGGGACGCGGCCCTGGCCACCCTGGCCGCCCTGGCGAAGAAGCACGACGTCGACCTGGTCGCGATCGGCAACGGCACCGCCTCCCGGGAGACCGACAAGCTCGCCGAGGACCTGCTGAAGCGCCACCCCGAGCTGAAGCTCACCAAGGCGATGGTCAGTGAGGCCGGCGCCTCGGTCTACTCGGCCTCCGCGTTCGCCTCCCAGGAGCTGCCCGACCTGGACGTGTCGATCCGCGGCGCGGTATCGATCGCCCGCCGGCTCCAGGACCCGCTGGCCGAACTGGTCAAGATCGATCCCAAGTCGATCGGTGTCGGCCAGTACCAGCACGACCTCAGCGAGGTGAAGCTCTCCCGTTCGCTGGACGCCGTGGTCGAGGACTGCGTCAACGCCGTCGGCGTGGACGTGAACACCGCCTCGGCGCCGCTGCTCACCCGGGTCTCCGGCATCACCGGCACGCTGGCCGACAACATCGTCGCCCACCGCGACGCCAACGGCCCGTTCCGCACCCGCAAGCAGCTCAAGGACGTCTCCCGGCTCGGCCCCAAGGCCTTCGAGCAGTGCGCCGGCTTCCTGCGCATCCCCGGCGGCGAGGACCCGTTGGACGCCTCCAGCGTGCACCCCGAGGCCTACCCGGTGGTGCGCCGCATCCTGGCCGCCACGGGCGGGGAGCTGCGCGAGCTGATCGGCAACGGCGAGCGGCTGCGCGCGCTGCGCCCGGCGGACTTCGCCGACGACACCTTCGGCGTCCCGACCGTCACCGACATCCTCGGCGAGCTGGACAAGCCCGGCCGCGACCCGCGCCCGGCCTTCCGGACCGCGGCCTTCAAGGAGGGCGTCGACAAGATCGGCGACCTGGAGGTCGGCATGGTGCTGGAGGGCGTGGTCACCAATGTCGCCGCCTTCGGCGCCTTCGTGGACGTGGGCGTCCACCAGGACGGGCTGGTGCACGTCTCGGCGCTGTCGCGGACCTTCGTCAAGGACCCGCGCGAGGTGGTCAAGCCCGGCGACATCGTCAAGGTCCGGGTGCTCTCGGTGGACGTGCCGCGCAAGCGGATCGGGCTGACCCTGCGGCTGGACGACGAGGTCGGGCGCGAGCGCGGCGGCGACCGCGGCGGCGACCGCGGCGACCGCCAGGCCCGCCCGCCGCGCCAGGAGCGCCGCAGCGGCGGTCAGGGTGGTGGCCAGGGCGGCGGTCAGGGCGGCCGTGGCGGCCAGGACCGGCGCGGTGGCGGTGACCGGGGCGGCTTCGGCGCCGGCGCGCCGGCCAACAGCGCCATGGCGGACGCGCTGCGCCGCGCGGGCCTGACCGGCGGCGGTGGCGGCGGCGACCGGCGCTCCGGGCGCCGCTGAGCCGGTACCCGTACGTGACGACGGCCGGTGGGAGCTCGGCGAGCGCCCACCGGCCGTCGTCCGTCACACCGGGAGTCCGTCAGGACAGGATCCTGTCCTTGGCCCTCTGGTACTCCTCGTCGGAGATGGCCCCCCGGTCCTTCAGGTCCGCGAGTCTGGCCAGGTCGTCGACGTGGCTGCGGCCCGCACCACCGCCCGGCCCACCGCCGCCGCCCGCCTCGCCGGGCGCCGTCCCGGCCGCGTCCCGGATGTAGGCCTTGAACGCGGCCTCGGACCGTTGCGCCTGCTCGACGTCCCGCTTGCCCATCGACGTCCCCCGGGCGATCAGGTACGCGAGGACGCCGATCAGCGGCAGGATGATCACCAGGACCAGCCAGCCGGCCTTGCCCCAGCCGCTGAGGTCGTGGCTGCGGAAGATGTCCGTGATGATCTTGAACAGCAGGAAGAACCAGAGGATCCAGAGGAACAGCTCCAGCAGCGTCCAGAAGATGTTGAGCACCGGGTAGTCCACGGCCAGCATGTTGGTGTCCATGGCCGAGTCATATCACCGCAAAACGGACACGGCTTCCTGCTGTTCGGCCGTTCCAGTGCTCTTCCCGCCCGGCGGGAATATCCGGAAGGGGAGGGCCTCAGCCCAGCCCGGCCCGCCGCCGCAGCTCCACCGCCAGGGTGACCAGCTCGCCCCACCAGGCGTCGTGCCCGGCCAGCAGCAGCCGCTGGGCCTCCTCGGGCGGCACCGCACGGACCTCGACCACCTGCTCGCCGTCCGCCGGGTTGGTCGGCGCGGAGTCCAGCGCGACCTCTCCCCAGCCCCACAGCCAGGCCTTCTCCGGGTGCGGCTGCCACGGCCGGTACGGCACCGGGTCCTCGGTGCGGCAGCGGTGCGCGCCCAGCCACCCGGGCTCGCCGAGCAGCCGGGCGCCCGCCTCCTCGCTCAGCTCGCGGGTCAGGCAGGCGGCGATGGACTCGCCCCGCTCCCGGGTGCCGCCGGGCAGGAACCAGTGGTCCCGGTCGTCGCGGCAGAGCACCACCTGGCCGTCGGCGAAACCGACCAGGTGGATGTTGGTGACCAGCGCGTCCGGCGGCAGCTCGGTCGAGAACTGCGCGTCGAACCGCCCCCAGCTCCAGTACTGCGGCGCGTGCAACGCCGGGAACAGTGCGGCGAGTTCGGAGGATCTGGCAGAGGCATCGGTTCGGTCCGTGGTGTCTGTCATTCCGTGATCGTAGTGCCGGCCGGGAAACGGCGGGAGGCGGTCGGATGGACGAGGGTGATGTCGGAGGTGGAGATCGCACATGGGCGCAGGAGCACCGGTTCGGCCGGGTCGCAGGCCCAACTGCCCAGCGAGATCTCGGCGGTGATGCCCGGTCCGAAACCGGCGATCAGTCCGGTGGTGCCCTCGGGGGCGCCGCCCTCGGCGAACAGCCGGGCCAGGGCGTCGAAGACCACGGCGCTGGCGATGTTGCCGCGCTCGGTGAGCGTCGCCCGGCTGTGGCGGAAGGCGGCGGGCTCCAGATCGAGGAAGCGGCACAGGTCGTCCAGGATGCGCGGGCCGCCGGCGTGCACGATGTAGAAGCCGAGCCCGGAGACGTCCCAGCCGTGCTCCCCGGCCAGGCCTCGCAGCGCGGGCGCCAGCATCTCCATCGTGCCGGGCACCCGCTTGTCCAGCCGGAAGTGGAAGCCGGTGTCCTTCACCCCGTACGAGATCCAGTCCTCGGTGTGCGGCACGAGGTGCGAGCCGTTGTGCTCGACCCGCATCCCGCGCCCGCCCTGCCCGCGCATCACCACGGCGGCGACGGCGTCCCCGAACAGCCCGTTGGAGAGCAGCGAGCCGACGCCGAGGTCGGTCGGCTGGTAGCAGAGCGAGCAGAACTCGCAGGCGACGATCAGCACATTGGCGCCCGGGTAGGCGCGGCAGAAGTCGTGGGCGCGGTTGACGGCGGCCCCGCCGGCCGCGCAGCCGAGCTGGGCGATCGGCACCTGACGGGTGTCGGAGCGGAAGCCCATGGTGTTGATCAGCCAGGCGGTCATCGACGGCATCATGAAGCCGGTGCAGGACACGTAGACGATCAGGTCGATGTCCCGGGCCGTCAATTCGCCGTGTCCGAGGGCGCGTTCGACCACCTCGGGGACGCGCCGCTTGGCCTCGCGCTCGTACACCTCGTTGCGGACGGTGAACCCCGGGTGGGTGAGGGTCCGCTCGATCGGCTGGACCAGGTGCCGGGTGCGCACCCCGGTGTTCTCGATCAGCCGCAGTGCCAGGCCGAGTTGGGGGTGGCCGGCGTGCAGGGTACGGGCCAGGGCGAGGGTCTGGTCGAGGGTGATGACGTGCTCGGGCACGGCGATCGCCGGGCGGCACAGTGTTGCCATGGGCGGGTCTCCCCAGTGCTGCGGGAACGATGGGCGGGGAGGCGCTACCAGGCCACCGGCAGGGTGCGCGGGAAGCGCCAGATCGAGCCGGAGTCCCAGTCGAGTTCGGACGGCTCGACGGCCAGCCGCAGACCGGGGAAGCGCCGCAGCAGGGTGCCGATGGCGACCTGGAGCTCCATCCGGGCCAGGTGCGAGCCGAGGCAGTGGTGCTGGCCGTAGCCGAAGGCCATGTGGGTGGGCGCGCCCCGGTCGAGGTCCAGCTCGTCGGGCCGCTCGTAGAACGCCGGATCCCGGTTGGCGGTCAGGTACGAGACGTGCACGGCCTCGCCGGCCCGGATGAGCACCCCGCCCAGCTCGACGTCCTCGGTGGCGACCCGGGCGATGCCCACGCCTTGGCGGAACGGGATGAAGCGCAGCAGCTCCTCCAGCGCGTCGGGCAGCGTCTCGGGCCGGGCGCGCAGCTTGGCGAGCTGCTCGGGGTGGGTGAGCAGGGTGTAGGTGAGGTTGCCGAGCTGGTAGGTGCTGGTGTCGTGGCCGGTGACCAGCAGGACCATCGCCATCACCGTCAGCTCGTCCGGGTCGAGCAGTTCGTCGCCGTCGCGGGCGGTGGCGAGGGCGCTGATCAGGTCCTCGCCGGGACGGGCTCGGCGAGCAGCCGTGAGTTCGGTGAAGTAGCCGCGCAGTGCCGTCTTGGCGGCCTCCTGGCCGTCGCGGCTGTCCGGGCCCATCCGCATCATCGCCACCGCGTGGCCGCGCAGTTCGGTGCGGTCGGCGGCGGGGATGTCGAGCAGCTCGCAGATGGTGGTGAGGGGGAGGCGGTTCGCCAGGAAGTGCATCAGGTCGGCGGGGGCGCCGTGTTCGGCCATCTCGTCGAAGTAGCCGTCGACCGTCCGCTGGGTGGTCGGGCGCATCCGCTCGACCTGGCGGTTGGTGAAGCCCTGGGCGACCAGCCGGCGCAGCCGGTTGTGGGCGGGCGGGTCCATCAGGTTGATCGCCTCGGCCTGGGCGATCGGTGCGGGCGTCATCCGGGGCAGGTCGCGGCCGATGCCGGCGGCGCGGCTGAACCGGCGGTCGGTGGTGACCGTCTTGACGTCCTCGTAGCGGGTGGCCAGCCAGGCCTCCCCCTCGCCGTGCGGCAGCCTGATCCTGGCGACGGGGGCCTCGGTGAGCAGCCGCTTCAGGAGGGGGTCGAACTCCAGGGCGTCGGTGTGGTGGAAGGGGCAGTCCCAGACGGGGGGAGTGGTGGTCTCGGGCCGGTCCAATTGTCCTCGTCGTGCCGGGTGGTGGCGCCCGTGAAGGTCGGTCTCGTTCGGGCGTGGACATGCAGATGGTGCCCCATGAATGGGTAAAAAGGCGGATCTGGCCGGAAGTTAGCTCTAAGGAGTGATTTCGGATGATGATAGTCACCTGAAATCGGCCGAAACGAAGGCGAGTTGGAGCTCAGCCGCCCGGTGCGACCAGCCCGGTCTCGTAGGCGAGCACCACCGCCTGCGCCCGGTCGCGCAGGTTGAGCTTGGCGAAGATCCGCGCCACATGGGTCTTCACCGTCGACTCGCTGAGCGTCAGTTCGCGCGCCAGCTCGGTGTTGGACAGCCCCCGCCCCAGCAGGGCGAGCACCTCCGCCTCGCGCGGGGTGAGCGGCGCGAGGTCGCGGTGCGGCGGCGGGCCGTCGCCGCCGGGCGCCGGGCGCGGGGCGCCGGCCGCGAAGCGCTCCACCAGGCGCCGGGTGATCGAGGGCGCGAGCAGCGCGTCCCCGGTGTCCACCAGCCGTACGGCGGCGGCGAGATGGGCCGAGGTGACGTCCTTGAGCAGGAAGCCGCTGGCCCCGGCGGACAGCGCGGCGTAGACGTAGTGGTCCAGGTCGAAGGTGGTCAGCATGATCACCCGGCAGCCCGGCACCTGGGCCAGGATCCGCCGGGCGGCCTCCAGCCCGTCCATGGTGGGCATCCGGATGTCCAGCAGCGCGACGTCCGGGCGGTGCAGCACGGCGGCGGCCACCGCCTCGGCGCCGTCGGCGGCCTCGGCGACCACGTCGATGCCGCGCGCGGTGAGGATCATCCGGAAGCCGGTGCGGACCAGCTCCTGGTCGTCGGCGATCACCACCCGGGGGCGGCGCTGCCCGTCCTGCTCCACCGAGGCCCCTTCCACCGAGGCCGTCACGGCCGGTCCAGCGGGATGCGGGCGCGGACCCGGTAGCCGCCGCCGAGCCGGCGCCGGGCGTCCAGGTCCCCGCCGTACACCGCGACCCGCTCGCGCAGGCCGATCAGCCCGCGCCCGGCGCCGTCGGGCTTCGACCCGACGGGCGCCGGCGCCCCGGAGAGCACGCTCGGGCCGCTGTTGAGCACCTCCACCCGCAGGTAGTGGTCCGCGTAGCGCACCGTCACCTCCGCCGTCACCCCGTCCCCGTGTTTGAGCGCGTTGGTGAGCGCCTCCTGGATGATCCGGTACGCCGTCACGTCGACGCCGGCCGGCAGCGGGCGCGGCTCGCCGGAGATCCGCACCTCGACCGGCAGCCCGGCGAAGGCGAACCGGTCGATCAGCGGGCTCAGCCGGCTCAGGCTGGGCTGCGGCGCGAAGCCGTCCGCCTCCGGTTCCTCGCTGCCGTCGGCGGCGGGGGCGAGCAGGCCGAGCAGGTGCCGCAGCTCCGTCATCGCGTCCCGTCCGGCCGTCTCGACCGCCGCCATCGACGCCGCGGCCGCCTCCGGCATGGTGGCCAGCACCTCGCGCGCAGCCCCGGCCTGCACCACCATCAGGCTCACGTTGTGGCTCACGATGTCGTGCAACTCGGCGGCGATGCGCGCCCGTTCGGCGTCCACGGCCGTCCGGGCGGCGCTCTCCCGCTCGCGTTCCAGCAGCCAGCCGCGCTCGCCGATGGCCGCCCGGTGCAGCCGCCGCGCCCGTGCGAGCGCCACGGCCAGCCAGCCGGCGCCCGCGCTCGACGCGCCGGCCACCGCGACCGCCGCCCACTGCCACCCCGTTCCCCACACGACGCCAGCTTCCCAGGCCGGTGCGTGATCCACATCATCCGGGGGTGCCGCCCCCGTACATCCCGGGTACTACGGCCGCCCACGGTTACACCCGGGGTGGGACGTCTCGGCCACGGCGCCGCGCCTACCGTCGTCCCCCATGAGCAACGACCACGACGGGACCTCCCGGCCGGACGACGCACAGGTCGTCGTCGAGCTGTCCGGAGTCCACAAGGAGTTCGGCGACGCCAAGGCGCTCGACGGCGTCGACCTGCGGATCCGCGCGGGCGAGGCGGTCGCCGTGATGGGCCCCTCGGGGTGCGGCAAGTCCACCCTGCTGAACATGGTGGCCGGGCTGGACCGGCCCACCGCCGGCACCGTCCGGGTGCAGGGGCAGGACCTCGGGCAGCTGAACGAGACCGGGCTCGCCCTGTTCCGCCGCCGCCACGTCGGCATGATCTTCCAGTTCTTCAACCTGATCGACGACCTCCCGGCCCTCGACAACGTCGCCCTGGCCGCCCAGCTCACCGGCACCGGCGCCCGCCAGGCCCGCCGCCGGGCACTGGAGCTGCTGGACGAACTCGGCGTCGCCCACCGCAAGGACGTCTACCCGGCCACCCTCAGCGGCGGTGAGCGCCAGCGCGTCGCGGTGGCCCGCGCCCTGATGAACCGCCCGGCCCTGCTGCTCGCCGACGAGCCGACCGGCGCGCTGGACAGCCGCTCCGGCGAGCAGGTGATGGACCTGCTGATCGACCTCAACCAGATCGGGCAGACCCTGCTGATCGTCACCCACGACCCCAACCTGGCCACCCGCTGCGCCAGCCGGCTGGTCGAGGTCGCGGACGGCAGAGTGGCACGTGAGCGAATGCTGGAGCCCCAGTCATGACCGGTGCCGTGTGGCGGGCCTCGCGGGCGGCCGTGAAGCGCCGCCGGGTGCAGACCATCGTGATCGGCCTGGTCGTCTTCTGCGCCACCACGACCGTCCTGCTCGGCCTCGCGGTGATCAGCGCCGCCCGCGCCCCCTTCGACGAGGCCTTCTCCCAACAGCGCGGCGCCCACCTGGTGGCGTCCTTCGACCCGGCCAGGGCCTCCGCCGAGCAACTGGCCGCCACCGCCCACCGGCCCGGCGTCGAGGCGGCCGCCGGGCCGTTCGACCAGGCCGTGGTGGAGATCCCCACCGACTGGTTCGGCAGCCCGCCCGGACCGCTGGCCCTGGTCGGCCGGGCCGATCCGGCCGGGCCGGTGGACCGGGTGGAGCTGCTGTCCGGCCGCTGGCCCGCCGCACCCGGCGAGGTGGTCCTCAACTCGCCGTTCGGAGGCGTGGGGGAGAAGCTCCTGAACACCAGGCTCCCGATCGGCGGCGACCGCCACCTCACCATCGTCGGCTTCGCCAACAGCATGAGCCAGAGCGCCGGCGGCTGGGTCACCCCCGAACAGGCCGCCGCCCTGCACCCCACCGGCCGGCAGATGCTCTACCGCTTCACCGACGCCACCGGCGAGCAGGCCCTCACCGCCGCCATGGGCGCGGCCACCGAGGGCGTGCCCCGGGACGCGGTCGTCAGCGCCCAGTCGTACCTGGTGCTCAAGGACGCCTTCTCGGCCGGCGCCGACGCCTACCTCCCGCTGATGACGGTCTTCGGCGTGCTCGGCCTGGTCGTCTCCGCGCTGATCGTCGGCAACGTGGTGAGCGGCGCGGTGGTCTCCGGCTACCGGCACATCGGCGTGCTGAAGTCGATCGGCTTCACCCCGCGCCAGGTGCTCACCGTCTACCTGACCATGGTCTCGGTGCCCGCGATCGCCGGCACCGTCCTCGGGACGGCGGCCGGCTGGGTGGCCTCGTACCCGATCCTCAAGTCCGCGTTCTCCGGCATCGTCACCGGCACCGCCGTGATCGAACCGGCCGGCTGGCTGCCGCTCGCCACCCTGATCAGCGTTCCGGCGCTGGTCGTCCTCGCCGCGCTCGTCCCGGCCCTGCGCGCCCACCGGCTCCCCGCCGCCCAGGCCATCTCGGCCGGCAGCGCCCCGAAGGGCGGCCGCGGCCTGAAGGTCCAACGCTGGTTGAGCGGCACCCGGCTGCCGCGCGCGGTGAGCCTCGGCCTCGGCCAGCCCTTCGCCCGCCCCGCCCGTACCGCGCTGACCATGGCGGCGATCGTGCTCGGCGTGGTCACCGTGACGTTGACGTCCGGCCTGAGCAGCACCCTGACCAAAGCGGTGGACCACCGCGACGGCCACACCCACGTCAACGTCCAGACCGCCCACTTCGCGGGCAACAAGGTCGCGCCCAGGCTCACCCCGGCCCAGACCGAGGCGATGCTGCGCGCCGCCCCCGGCGCCGAGCGGGTCAGCACCCGAGGGCTGGTCCAGGTCGGGCTGGTCGGCCACAGCCAACCCGCGTTCGCCGACTTCTACGGCGGCGACGACCTCGTGAACTCCAAGCGGCTCGACGTGGTGGCGGGCCGCCCGGCGACCGGGCCGAACGAGATCGAGGCCGGGCCCTCCTTCCTCAAGCAGCACGGGCTCAAGCTCGGCGACAGGCTCACCCTGGACCTGGACGGGCGGAAGCTGCCCGTCACCCTGGTCGGCGAGGAGGAGGAGGGCAACCCCCGGGCGTTCGCCTCCAACGACGCCACCAGGGCCGCGCTCACCGACGACCCGCACGTGGTCGAGTACGACGTACGGCTCGCCGAGGGCGCCGACGCCGAGGCCTACCGCAAGGCGGTGACGGACGCCGACCCGAGCCTCTCCGCCTCGGTGTTCGATCCCGCCCTGGGCGGGCCGGTCGCCGCCGTCATCGCCTTCACCACGATCTTCACGGTGCTGCTGTCGGTGGTCGCCGCGCTGGGCGTCTTCAACACCCTGCTGCTCACCATCCGCGAACGCCGCCGGGACCTCGGCATGCTGAAGTCGATCGGGATGACGCCCCGGCAGGTGGTGGCGATGACGGTCACCTCGGTGGCCTGGCAGGGCGTGGTCAGCGGGCTCGTCGGTATCCCCGTCGGGGTGGTGGCCCACCGGCTGATCACCGAGAACGTCGGCACGATCGTGTTCAAGCCGGACACCCTCGATGTGTGGAGCGCACCGCTGCTGAGCGGGCTGGCGCTCGCCGGCGTGCTGATCGCCGTCCTCGGCGCGCTCGTCCCGGCCCGCTCGGCGGCCCGGCTGCCGATCGCCGAGGTGCTGCACAACGAGTGAGCTCGCACGCTTGGCCGCCCGGCACGCGCCGGGCGGCTGACGCGTCGTCACCGGCGGCTGTTCGACGCCCTATCATCGCGCCATGGCCACCGCTGAGCTGATCCGCATCGTCTCCCGCTCCTCGCCCATGGCGCTCGCCCAGGTCGAGCGAGTACGCGCCGAACTCGCCGCCCTGCACCCCGGACTGCGCACCGAGGTCGTCCCCGTCACCACCTCGGGCGACCGCTGGACGGGTGATCTCGCCGCACTCGGCGGCAAGGGCGCGTTCACCAAGGAGGTCGACGCCGCGCTGCTCGCCGGGGAGGCCGACGTCGCCGTCCACTGCCTCAAGGACGTGCCCGCCGACCGCCCGCTCCCGGCGGGCACCGTCTTCGCCGCCTACCTGCGCCGCGACGACATCCGCGACGCCCTCGTCCACCCCGAGGGCCTGCCGCTCGCCGCCCTCCCGCCCGGCACCCGGATCGGCACCTCCTCCGTCCGCCGGGTCGCCCAACTCGCCGCCTCCCACCCGCACCTGGAGTGCGTGCCGATCCGCGGCAACGCCAACAGCCGGCTCGCCAAGCTGGCCGCCGGGGAAGTGGACGCGCTGCTGCTCGCCGTCTCCGGCCTGGAGCGGATCGGCGAGCGGGCGCGGATCACCGAGGTGCTCGGCATCGAGGCGATGTGCCCGCCGATCGGCGCCGGGATCCTCGTCCTCCAGTGCCGGGAGGGCGACACCGCGACCATCGACGCGGTCACCGGCCTCGGCCACCACGACACCTGGCGCGAGGCGGCGGCCGAGCGGATGTTCCTGCACGCCCTCCAGGGCCACTGCAACAGCCCGATCGCCGGGTACGCCCGGGCGGAGCGGGACGGCCGCCTCTCGCTGCGCGGCCGGGTCTTCACCCCGGACGGCAAGCAGGTGCTGGACGCCCACGAGTGGGCGGGCGCCCTCTCCCCGGAGGATCTCGGGACCTCGGTCGCGCTGGCGCTCAAGCGGCAGGGAGCGCAGGAGCTGATCTCCTCCATCCCGCACTGATCAGTCCTCGTCGCGGATGGCCCGTTCGATGATGCCGGCGATCACCTCGGACTTGGCGTCCGCGTAGTTCCGGGTGTCCTCCCACGTCCGCCTGGCCAGGGCCCGCTTGGTGTCGGCGCCCGACGCGATGCTCGTACCGGTCGGGCGCGGTGGCGGTGACCGGCCGGTGACCCTCCGGGCATTTCCCGGGCCCGGGTGAGAACCGGGCGGGGCGCCCGGGGCGTCCGTTGAGGCGTGATCAGTGCGGTGCTCGGCGGGATGCCGATGTTCTGGCCCGGGCTGCTGCTTTCGCTGGTGCCCGCGGCCCTGCTGAACCGGCAGGTGGGGCGGCTGCTGCGGGCCCACTGGGCGGTGGGCTTCGTTCTGCTGCTCGGGCTCGGCGGGGTGGTCGTGGCGACCCTGCTGCCCGAGGCGTTCCAGCTCACGGAGGGCGGTGTGCGGCACTGCATCGTCGCGGGCGGCCGGTGGCGCTCGCCGGACGAGCTGCTGCACGTCCGGGACATCGAACTGAAGCTGGCGACGTATGCCCCGGTCGGCTTCGCGGCCGCGCTGGCGGGCACCCGGCGCCGGGTGACGACGGCGCTGCTGGGCGCGGCGGCGCTGCCGTTCGCGGTGTCGGTGGTGCAGTACGCGCTGCCGGTGATCGGGCGGACCTGTGATGTGCAGGACGTGTGGGACGGGGTGCAGGGAGTCGTCCTGGGGGCGGCGCTGGGGTTGGCGACCGGCCCGGTGGTCCGGGCGGTGCGGGCGCGGGTGCGAGCCGTCTGACCTACTGGTCGAGGAGGGGGAAGAGCCGGGCGACGGCGGCGACCGGGCGGGCGTCGGCGGGCCGGGCGGCCGGGTCGCTCTCGCGGTCCCGGTAGCGGGCCAGCAGGCGGCGGACCTCGCCGCCGACGGCGGCCAGCTCGGCGGGGGTCAGGTAGACGACGGCGCTGAAGGCCTCGTCCTGCTGCCACTCCGCCGGGGCCTCGGCGCGGTGGGCGAGCCAGCGCTGGTGGCTCTCGTCTTCGAGGCCGCGCGCGAGGGCGTCGAACTCGCCTGCCGGTGCGGGCTGTTGGGGCTGCGGTAGCCGCCAGGGACGGGCGCGAAGGTCGGTGGCCGGGGCCTCCTCGATCAGCCCGTGCCGGGCGAGCTGCCGCAGGTGGAACGAGCAGAGGCCGGAGCTGAGGCCGAGCCGGGCGGCGGCCTCGGTGGAGGTGACGGTGCCGAGCTCGGCGAGCAGCTCCAGCAGCGCGGTGCGGACGGCGTGCTCGGGGAGGGGGCCGGTGCTGACGAGGTCTTCGGTCACTTTGCAAAGTCTGCTACTTTGCAAAGTCGACAGCAAGTCCAGTGAGGTTGAAGGGGTGCCCGTGTCCGAGCTGCGTGAACGGCCGACCGTCCTGCGGATCACCGAGGTGGGGGAGGAGATCCTGCGCCGCACCTGCCGGACGGCGGGCGAGGAGGACTTCGGCAGCGAATGGCTGGAACGGCTCATCGCGGACATGTTCGTCACCATGGAGGTGGCCGAGGGGTGCGGGCTGGCAGCCAACCAGGTGGACGTGGACCTGCGGCTGTTCGTCTACGACTGCGTCGACGACGACGGCGTCCGGCACACCGGGCACGTGCTCAACCCGGTGGTGGAGGAACAGGAGCCGGGGCGGGAGCTGATCGAGGAGATCGAAGGCTGCCTGTCCGTGCCGGGGGCCAACACGAAGCTCGCGCGGCCGGCCCGGGCCGTGGTGCACGGCGTCGACCAGTACGGCGAGGCGGTGGTGATCGAGGGCATCGGCTACTTCGCCCGCTGCCTCCAGCACGAGACCGACCATCTGAACGGCGGGCTGTACATCGACCGGCTCTCCGCGCGCGACCGCAAGCGGATGATGAAGCAGACCGCTGACCGGCGGGAGAAGGTCTTCGCCAAGCGCGCCGAACGGACCGCCGCCCGTACAGCGTGAATCTGTCGGGTTTAAGCGGCGCCGGGGGTGGTGGCGGCGAAGGCGATGAACGCCTGCCAGGCGGTGGGGGAGAAGGCGAGCTGGGGGCCGGCCTTGTCCTTGGAGTCGCGGACGTGGACGGTGGTTGAGGTCTCGGCGACCTCGACGCACTGGCCACCTTCGTTGCTGCTGTAACTGCTCTTGCGCCAGGCGACTTCGACGCACGCGGGGTCCTCGTTGGTGCTGTGGCTGCTCTTGAACCAGGCGAGTTCCATGTCTCGTGACGGTACGCCAACGGCCCGCCGCCGGGAAGACGGTGGGCCGTTGAGGAGGCTCTGTTTGGTCAGACCTTCGCGGTGGCGGCGTACTTCACGAACGCCGCCCAGGCGGTGGGGTCGACGGCCAGCTGGGGGCCGCTCTTGTCCTTGGAGTCACGGATGTGGACGGCGCCGGGGGTCTTGGCCACCTCGACGCAGGCGCCGCCCTCGTTGCTGCTGTAGCTGCTCTTGATCCACGCCAGCTTCGTGTTCATCGTTCTCCCAGCATCTTCTCGATCAAGGTCATGGACTCTTCCGGCGTATGAGCCTGAGCCCTGAGAGCGCCGTAGCGTGCGTTCATGATACGGACTTCCTCCTGGTCCGTGATCAGACGACTGCTCTGTTGTGCCTCGATGTATCCCATCTGTGGACGCCCCTTGGGAGTGATCAGGTGGAACGGGCCTCCCAGCCCGGCGTGCTCACTCCTGCTCAGCGGCATGACCTGGATGGCCATCCCCCGCATCCGCCCCACCTCCAGCAGGCGGCGCAGCTGTTCTTCGTGAACCTCCCGGCCACCCAGGGGTCGAAGAAGGACGCTCTCGTCGATGACCCAGCTGAAGATCGCACGCGGCCATCGGGTCAGGACCACCTGGCGGGAGAGCCTCGACACCACTCGCTCGTCGATGACTTCTTCGGTCAGCAGGGGCTGCCTCATCCCGTACAGGGCCCGCATATGTGCTTCGGTCTGCAAGAGGCCTGGGATGAGATACATGCTGTGCTCGTGGATCTCGACCGCCACGGGCTCCAGCTCGACGTAGCCCCGGAACCAGGCCGGATGCCGGATGCGGGCCTTGTCTCGCGCCTTGATCACGTCGTCCGCCGCTACGGCCAACAGGCCATTGGCGCGGAGGATCCTGTCCAGCGCGATCAGCAGTTCAGGCTGCGGCGTCCGAACCCCGCGCTCCACCGCGCTGATCATCTGTTCCGTGTAGCCGACGTGATCGCCGAGCTGCTTCTGCGTCATTCCGGCCTGCTCCCGCAGGATCTTGATCTGCTTGCCGAGCGCGCGGAAGAAGTCCGAGACCTCCGCCAGGTCCTCCGGCGTCTCCGTCCGCACGTCGTCGTTGCCCGACCCGTTGCCCGTCGCCACACCCATCGCGATCACCCTCTTGCGCTTGAGCCACACGAAAGCTTTCCGCACCCGTACAGACACTCTCCGTACCTGCCGAATGCATGGTCAGAGTACTTCCCGTCCACCACGCTTATCTCCCATGACGACCGAAATCCCCCTCGGCAAACCCCGGTCCAGCACCACCAGCCTCCCCGCCACCCCCAAGGGCGCGGCCATCTGTCGACGTCTGGCGAGGCGTCAACTTACGGACTGGGAGCTGGACTCCACGCACACCGAGCGTTTCCACGGCGCGCTCCTGATCGTCACGGAGCTTGCCGCGAACGCGATCACGCACGGACGTGTTCCGGGGCGTGGATTTGACTTCCACCTCTCTCTCACTACTTTCGTGCGCCGGGGTGCTACCCTGCGCATCGAAATCAGCGACCCCCGGTGTGACAGGCTTCCCGCCCTGCCCGTCAAGCTCCGCCCCAACTCCCAGTCCGGTCGCGGCCTCACCCTCATCGACGCCCTCTCGGACCGCTGGGGCACCATCCCGCGCTTCCCCGACTCCAAGACCGTCTGGTCGGAGCTGGACCTCACCCTTCCCGGTGCCCCCTGAACCCCGCGATAGCCCCGCGACCCCGTAAACCCCCAGGAGTGGGAAGTCGGCCCATCCGACTTCCCACTCCCTTCCTGCTTCCGGGCCTGCGGATGCGGCCCGCACTCCCGGGCGCCATCATGGAGACGCGGTGCGCTCTGCGCCGCCCGAGCGCGAAGGAGAGGCCATGTCCCCGGCCGCCGATGCCCGCTGCGCCGAACTGCGGAACCTGATGGCCGACACCAGGGCCATGCTCGCCCGGGACTCGGCGGCGGTCAGGCATCTCCAGAACCAGCTGGACGACCTCACCAGCCAGCCCGATCCCGACCCTGCCGCGATTGCCGAGCTGCGCGCGGAGTTGGGCGACGCCAACCAGAAGGTAGCCGACGACCAGCAGCAACTGGCGGACCAGCAGGACGACTTCGAATCACTCTGCTCGGGAAGCGCCGGGCCCTAACGGGCGGGCCGCAGGCCGAGCCACTGCTCGGCGTCCCACGCCTCGAACCGCTCCACCTCCCCGAACCCCAGCTTCGCCGCGAGCCGCATCGAGCCGGCGTTGGCGCTCTGGGTGGTGAGCACCACCGGCTCGCCCGGCAGGACGCCGTCGAGCCAGTCGAGTGCCGCCGCGCACGCCTCGGTGGCGTAGCCGAATCCCCAGGCCTGCGGCAGGAACAGGTAGCCGAGATCGAGCCTCTCGGCTGCTGCCGGGCGGCGGTGCCCCGTCGCCCTCCGGAGCAGGATCTGGCCGATCATCCGCCCGTCGAGCTCGACGACGAAGCTTCCGGGCCACCGCTCGGGCACCTCGGGCAGCTCGCGCTCCAGCTCGCCCCGCGCCCGGGGGCCGCCGAGGTAGGTGTGCACCTCCGGCGAGGCGAGCAACTCCACGAACGCCGCTCTGTCCCGGGCCTCGGGCTCGCGGAGCACGAGCCTCTCGGTCCTGATCGGCGCGGGCGGCCACACCACGAGTCCAAGATCATCCATCCGTCCACGCTAACAGGCGGCACGATCAACTACGGCCTCACCGAGGCCGGGTGGGCCCGTAGCTCCCGTAGGTCGCCCGGGGTGTTCACCGCTCGCCAGAAGCCTTCGGCGGGGTGGCCCGCCAGCTGCCGCAGCCGTACGAGGTGGGGGAGGGTGGTGTCGGCGTGGTCCCCCCGGTCCGGCAGCAGCGGGACGACGGCGGGGGCGAAGGCGTAGACGCCGCCGTTGACCGCGCGGCCGGACGGCGCGGCGAGGTCGACGACCCTCCCCGACCCGTCACAGACGACGCTGCCTCGGGGCAGTCGGGCCGGGACCAGGGCGACGGTGGCCAGGGCGCTGCCCCGCACGTGGTGGGTGCCCAGCGCGGTGAGCGGGAGGTCGGACCAGATGTCGCCGTAGGCGGCGAACCACGGCTCCCGGGGCGCCGGAAGCGCGCGGGCGGCGAGCTTCAGCCCGCCGCCCCGGCCGAGCGGGTGGTCCTCCACGACCACGATGGCGCGGACGGGCAGGGCCGCCGTACGCAGGTAGTCGGTGATCACCTGCGCGCGGTAGCCCGCCGAGACGACCACCGTCTCCACGCCCGCTTCGGCGAACCAGTCGAGCTGGTGGCGCAGCAGCGGCGTGCCGCGTACCTCGACCATCGCCTTGGGTCGCAGGTCCGTGTGCGGGGCGAGCCGGGTGCCGCGCCCGCCCGCGAGGATCACGGCCTGGCGGATCGGGGGAGGGGCCTCCGGCGAGCGCATTCCCCGACCTCCCGGGAGTCACGGCACAGCGTCGGGGCAGTCTTGAGGGCCTCGCGGGTCCCGTTCAACGGAGTGACCGGTACGGTCTGAGTTTGTCCGGGGCGAGCCGACTTCGCGTGCTGTCTTGGCCTTATGGAGTGTGATCGGGGGCAGTTCCGATCACCTCCACCGCCCGGCCCGCTCGTGTTTCTACGCTGCCGCCATGAGCATCCCCTCCGAACTCATCGGCAGTGTTCCTCGTCCCCAGGAACTCCTCTCCGCCACAGCCGGCCATGCCGCAGGCCGGATCCACGACGCGGAGTTCGCGGAGATCCGGCAGCGGGCCGTCCAGGACACCATCGCGCGGCTGGAGTCCCTCGGCTCGCCGGTCGTCACCGACGGCGACCAGGCCAAGCCCAGTGCCTACACCTATCCGATCGCCGGGGCCGACAACCTGGCCGACGACGGCTTCGTCATCCCGTTCGCCGACGGGCACATCCGGACGTTTCCGCGCCTGACGTCCGGCCCCTTCCGCTACCGCGCGCACGCCGATCAGTACCTCCGGTCCGCGCAGAAGTCGGCGACGGTACCCGTGAAGCAGTCGGTCGTGGCGCCGTCGCTGCTCAGCCTGCTCTACCCGGCGGACGGCATCTCCGGGTACTCGCGCGAGACGTTCCTGGACGACCTCGTCGCCGGTGCGGAAGCGGACATCCGGGGCTGCCTCGACGCGGGCGCGCACGTCGTGCAACTCGACTTCACCGAGGCGCGGTTGTCGTTGAAGCTCGACCCGAGCGGCGGGTTGCTCCGCGACCTCGTCGCTCTCGACAACCGGGTGCTGGAGCGGTTCAGCAAGGCCGAGCGCGCCCGGATCGGCGTCCATGCCGACCCCGGCGCCGACCAGGGCTCCACCCACAGCCTCGACATCGACTACGCGGAGCTGCTGCCCGAGTTGTTCAAGCTCGCGGTGGGCAACTTCTACCTCTCCATGGCGGGCGAGGCCGAGCCGGACCGCGTCCTGACCGTCGTGGCGGAACAACTCCCCGCCGACGCGCGGGTGTTCGTCGGCGTCATCGACCCGATCGACCCGGTCGTGGAGACTGCCGAGCAGGTGCGCGACCGGGTGCTGGCCGCCGCCCGTCACCTGCCCGCGGACCGGCTGGGGACCTGCGACGACAGCGGCTTCGCCCCGTTCGCCGACGACGTCTCCACCTCGCGCGAGACCGCCTTCGCCAAGATCAGGGCCCGCGTGGAGGGGACGGCGCTGGCGGCCGAGGCGCTGGGCCTCTGACCGTGGCGTCGTGCGCGGGAAGTCGGCCGGGCCGACTTCCCGCTCCGTTCCTCTCCGGGGGAACCCTGACGCGAAATCAGGGAGCGGCGCCGCTCCGCCCCTGATGTCCCACGCGGGCACGGCCGGAAGACTCGTCGCCGGGCCGGAAAGCACCGGCTCGGACGACGACCAGTCTGGAGCCGGACCGCATATGAACGCGCAGAAGAGCCGCACCCGTTGGACCGTCCTCGCCGCCACCGCCCTGGCGGCCGCGCTGACGGTCGGGGCGGGCGCGGCGCCCGCCCTCGCAGCGCCCCCTGCTTCGGCTTCGGCTTCAGCTGCGGCCTCGGCTTCGGCCTCGGTCTCGGCGAGCCCGTTCGCGCTGCCGCCGCTGGACCCGGCGGCGATCCGTTCGGCTCTCGACCGGCGGCCCGCCGCCGACGTCTCCGCCGGGTTCCTGCGGGTCACCGGTTCGGCGGGGCGGTTCGAGGGCTCCTCGGCGGAGGCCGGGATGGCCGTGGACCCGCAGGGCAGGTTCCGGATCGGGTCGATCTCGAAGGTCTTCACCGCCACCGTGGTCCTCCAGCTCGCCGCCGAGGGCCGGATCGACCTCGACGGCAGCGTCAAGCGCTACCTCCCGGACTTCCCGTACGAGGCCGTCACGGTGGGGCAGTTGCTCAACCACACCAGCGGTCTGCCGGGCGGCTCCAACGACGCCTGGGGCGACGGCACCACCGGTTGGTTCGAGCAGCACAAGTTCGACTGGCCCTCCGTGGAGGGGATCGTCGCCTCGATGGCCGGTCAGCCCCTGACGTTCACCCCCGGCACCGAGCAGCAGTACCTGGGGATGAACACCTTCGTCGCCGGGCTGGTCGTCGAGAAGGTGACCGGCCACCGCTACGCCGACGAGCTGCGCGATCGGATCATCCGCCCGCTCGGCCTGCACGACACCTCCCTCCCGGACGGCGACGACCCGCGGCTGCGGCACCCCGCGAGCCACCCGTACCTGACCGTCCCGGACGCCGACGGCGGCTCGCACCGGGTGGACGTGACCGAGCAGAGCCCGTGGCCGTGGGCCGAGGGCGGCATGATCTCCAGCGCCCCCGACCTGGAGCGCTTCATGACCGCGCTGTTCCGGGGCCGCCTGCTCCCGCCGGCCCAGCAGGAGAAGCTGTTCACCGTGCCGGACGTGCCCATGGCCGCGGGCAAGAGCTACTGCCCGGACGGCAAGGCGTGCATGAGCATGGGGCTCGTGCGTCTCGCGGCCGGGGGCATCGAGGCCTGGGGCAAGACCGGCAGCCGGCCCGGCTCCACCAGCGGCGTCTTCGCCACGCGCGACCTCTCCCGCACGGTCGTGTACTCGGTCGACCCGACCTCGCTGAACGGCGCCGAGACCCCGTACGCCCTCGGGCTGCTGGCGACCGCCTACGGCCTGGGTGCCAAGGGCTGACGGCCGCGCCTCCGCCGCCCGGATGACGCGCGGTTCGCCCGCGCGGGGGAGCGGGAGGGTCCACGCGGTGGACGCGGGGCGGGGGCGGGGTCCGGGACGGTGGACCCATGCTGATGAACATTCCGGTGGGCGACACCGAACGCCCCGTCCCCCGGTGGGCCCTGCGGCTCGCCAAGGCCCTTCCCTTCGTGGTGCTGCCGCACTGCTTGTGGCGGCTGCCGTTCGCGTTCGACTTCCCGATGGGGACGGTGGACCCCCGCGCCCCGGCGTACGTCTGGTGGGACGCCCCGTACGTGATCGGGCTGAGTGTCCTCACCGAGGCGCTGACGATCCTGACCCTGGGGCTGGTCAGCGGCTGGGGGGAGGTGTTCCCGCGCTGGGTGCCCGGGCTGCGCGGCCGCCGGGTGCCACCGCTCGCGGCGCTCGTCCCGGCGGTGCTCGGCGGGCTGGTCCTGGTGGCCCTCTTCGGCGGCATGCCGCTGGCCTGGCTGGGCGTGTTCGAGGAGGTCGGCTACCGCAACGGCTGGTGGCTGGCGCTGGGCCGGATCTGCACCTCGACGGCGATGTTCTGGGGCCCGATCACCCTCGCCCTCGCCTGGGCCTACCACCGCCGCCGCCGGCCGGGCGCCGCGTGAGGGCGCCGCGCAGGAAGTCGGCCCGGCCGACTTCCTGCGCGAGGGCGAGGCCGGTCAGTGGCTGCGGTAGTACTCGGCGAGGGTGAAGAAAGCTTCCTTCGGATCCCAGGGGACGCCCGGGTAGGTGCTGCCCGAGCGGTCCTCGTAGGTCTTGACGATGCCGTAGCTGGCGAGGTCGAGGTCCTCGCAGGGGTCGCCGTCCGGGCGGTGGACGTGGTCGTAGAGGGCGAAGGTGAAGACGAACGCGGCGTCGATGCCGCCGGCGTCGAAGGCCTCCAGCAGTTCGCGCAGGTAGGCGGCCTGCCCGGCCTCGTCGCGCTGGTAGACGCCGTCCAGGCGGACCGGGCCGTGGTCGTCGTACTCGACGGCGTCCAGGCCCAGCGCGCCCCGGTCGCCGGCGCCGCGGTAGCCGGCGGAGCCGAACTCGGTGATGGCGACCGGCTTGCCCTGGGCGGTCAGGCCGCGGACGCCCTCGGCGAAGCGGTCGGCGATCTCGGCGGAGCGGTACAGATCGAGCGAGACCAGGTCGAAGGGCTCCCAGTCCACCCGTTCCAGCGGCACCGCCGCGTAGGTGACGCGCCCGCCGAACCGCTCGCGGACGGCGGCCACCGCCCGGCCGAGGAACGCGTTGACCCGGCCGCTGACCGCGCCGAGGTGCTCGCGCACCCGCTCGGGCCGGGCGAGCAGGGCGACCCGTTCCGCCGTGTCGGCGCCGGGCAGGAACCCCGGGTTCATCAGGCTGAGTTCGGCGCCGGCCACGAACACCACCTCGGCCCCGCGCCGCCGCAGCCGCTCCGCCCGCTCGGCGCAGTCGGTGAAGAGCTTCAGCATCTCGTCGGTGCTCCGCTCCAGCGGGTAGGGCGAGAACCAGACCTCCAGGCCGAGGTCGGCGGCGTACCCGGCGGCGAGTTCGATCCGCTCCGGATCACCGCCCATGACGCGGACGGCGGTGCAGTGCAGCTCGTCCCGGATGATCCGCAGCTCGCGCTCGACCACCTCGGGATCGAACCGGGCTCGGGAGTACGTCCCGTTCCTCAGGAAGCCGGTGTCATAGCTGATTCCCTTGGTGCGCACGTTCTTCCGCCTTTCCGGCGAGAGGGAACTTACGGTACGGCCAGTACCTTAGTTGCCTGGGATCGGCCGCGGCAAGAAGGATGGGTCGAAGGGCTACGGAGAGGGCGGCGGCATGGCCGGGCAGACGCGGCGGCGCGGGGCGGCGCTGGAGGAGGCGATCCTGCGGGCAGCGGTCGAGGAACTGACCGAGGGCGGGTACGCCGGGCTGACCATGGACCGGGTCGCCGCCCGCGCCGGCACCAACAAGAACGCCATCTACCGCCGCTGGCCCAACCGGCTGGCCCTCGGCATCGCCGCGTACAAGCAGCTCGCGAAGACCGCCCCGCTCCCCGACACCGGTGAACTGCGGGGCGACGCACTGGAGTTGCTGCGCCAGGCGAACCGCCACTGGAGCTCCCCGCTGGGCGCCGTCCTGCGCGAACTGCTGGCCGCGGCCGGCGGCGCGACGGAGTTCCTGGCGCAGTTGCAGGACCAGTCCGGCGACGCGGCGGCCGCGCCCTGGCTCACCGTCCTGGGGCGCGCGGTCGCCCGGGGTGAGCTGGCCCCCGAGGTGCTGCGCCCCCGGGTGGCGACCGTGGCGGTGGTGCTGCTGCGCAACGAGTTCGTGGTGCGCGGGGTGCCGACGGCGCCGGACGACGTCCTGGTGGAGATCGTGGACGAGGTCTACCTACCCCTGCTGCGCGGGCGGCGTCCCTAGCGTCAGCGAGCGGCGTTCCCCCTGGTCAGCGAGTCGGCGAGCCGTTCGGCGGTGTCCGTGTCCAGGGCGCCGTGCCCGAGCAGGAAGCGGTACCAGAACACCCCGTAGACCTGGTCCGCGATGAGGTCCAGGTCGGCGTCCCCGGCGAGTTCGCCGCGCTCGCGCCCCTTGGTGAGGAGGTCGCGCAGCGCGGCGCGGCGGGTGGCGGTGAAGTCCCGCATCAGGTCGGCGAGGTGCGGGTCGCGGGCGGCCTCGCGGACGACGGTGCGCAGCGCGGAGGCGGTGGTGTCGCGCTGGGCGGCGTCGAAGGTGGTGGTGATGAAGGCGTGCAGGTCGGTGCGCAGGTCGCCGGTGTCGGGGCCTTGGACGTCCCGGTCGGCGCGGTCGGTGAGGGCGTCGAGCAGGACGGCGCCCTTGGAGGGCCACCAGCGGTAGACGGTCTGCTTGCCGACGCCGGCCGCGCGGGCGATGGCGTCGACGGTGACGGGCGTGCCGTCGGACTCGGCGAGCAGGCGTAGCGCGGCGTCGAGGATCGCCCGGTGGGCGGCCTCGTTGCGGCGGCGCCCGGTGTGGGGGCGCGTGGCGTTCGCGGCCCCGGCGTTCGCGGTCTCGACGTTCGCGGTCTCGCTCATCGTTCTCCCTCTCTCCCTTGACAAGACTAGCAGTCTCGACAACCATCATTGCCGGAACCGCTAGTCTCGACAAGCTGAAGGGCCCACCCCATGAGCACTGCGTCAAACCTCTTCGCCGGTCAGCTCGTCGTCGTGATGGGCGGCAGCTCCGGCATCGGCGAGGCGGCGGCCACGGCCTTCGCCGCGGACGGTGCCGAGGTCGTCATCACCGGCCGCGACCGCGACCGGCTGGACGCCGCCGTCGCCCGGATCGGCGGCAAGACCGCAGGTCGCCGGCTGGACGCGGCCGACCCGGCGGCCCTCGCCGAGTTCTTCGCCACGGTCGGCACCGTCGACCACCTGGTCGTCGCGGTGAGCGGCGCGGCCGGCAGCGGCCCGTTCGCCCAGCTCGACCTGGCCGAGCTGGCGGCCGGCTTCGAGGGCAAGTTCTGGCCGCAGGTGCGCGTCCTCCAGGCGGCGCTGCCGCACCTGCGCCAGGACGGTTCGGTCACCCTGATCACCGCCGCCTCGGCCCGCGCCGCCTTCCCCGGCACCGCCGGACTGGCCGCCATCAACGGCGCGCTGGAGGCGATGGTCCCGCCGCTGGCCGTCGAGCTCGCCCCGCTGCGGGTCAACGCGGTCTCGCCCGGCGTGATCGACACCCCCTGGTGGGACCGCGTCCCGGCCGAGCAGCGGGCCGCGCTGTTCGAGGGCCTCGCCGCCACCACCCCGGTGGGTCGGGTCGGCCGGGCGGAGGACGTCGCGCGGGCGATCCACCTGATGGCCGCCAACGGCTTCGTCACGGGCGTGGTGCTCGACTGCACCGGCGGCGCCAACCTGCCCACCGGGCGCTGAGGGGGCCGGTCGGGGCGTTGTCACTGGTCAGACCCTAGGGTTCGACCATGAACGTTCCCGACCTGATCCCGATCCGGCACGACCCGCAGGGGCGGACCGGCACCATCGGCGCCTGGCAGGGCGGCGAGTTCTTCGCCTCGTTCACCTGCCCGGTCGGCCAGGCGAAGTGGTACGCGGCGCTGCACCGCTTCGACCCCGCCGGCCGGCACCTCGACTCGCGCATCCGGGCCACGGGCGCGGAGCCCGAGGCCGCCCGGCTGCTGCTGGGGGAGTGGCTCGACGCCCTGCCCGGCCGGGAGTACCGGAGCATCGCGATCGCGCCGTTCGAGGTCCGGGTCGACGGCGTGCTGTTCGGGCTCGTCATCGAGGAGGAGGACGACGAGGACGAGGAGCTGGAGGACGACGAGCGCGTCACCGCCGAGCTCTACCCGGACCAGCTGGGCTTCCGCGCCCCCTGGTGCGGCTGCTACGAAACCTGAACAGCCGCACCGGGGGCGGGCACTCGGGGCGCTCAGCCCGCGTACTGGCCGATGATCTTCGCGAACTCGTACGGCTGCTGCGGGATGTTGGTGCACTTGGACAGCGAGCCGCCGGTGCAGGCGTTGGCGTCCCGGGTGGCGTCCCAGAAGGCGAGCATCCCGATGTGGTTCTGCCGGGCGAAGTCCACCAACTGCTGGGCGTCGGCCTGGTTGTAGATCTGGTGGTCGTCGTTCTCGCCGATCATCGGGGTGACGCCGACCATGGCCCACAGCCGGGCGTCGGTCTTCGCCGGATAGAGCGCCTTGAGCTGGCCGAACAGCGACTGGGCGGCCTGCACGGCGGCGTTGCCGTAGTCCGTCCCGGTCCGGTAGTAGTCCATCGCCATGATGTTGACCAGGTCGACGGAAACCCCGGCGTCCCGGGCGGACTTGACGATGGCGACGCCCTCGGCGGTCAGGCCTTCGGGCAGCACGGGCAGGGTGAAGGAGACCTTCAGCCCCGGGTGGGCCTGCTGGAGCTTGGCGAGCGCGGCGGAGCGGCGGTCGTTGGAGGCGGTGTCGGCGATGGCCGCGCCCTCGATGTCGAAGTCGACGTAGCGCAGGTTGTAGGCGTTCACCACGGCGTCGTACTCGGCGAACAGGGAGTCCACCGTGGTGCAGGCGGCGGCGAGTTCGGTGCCGGCGGCGCCGCCGAAGGAGACCTTGACGTCGCCGCCTGCCGCGCGCAGCGCGTCCACCTGGTCCTTGGCCCAGGCGGTGCGCGGGTCGTAGGCGTTGAACCAGCTGGCCTTGCAGCCGACGCCGGTGACGAAGCCCATCGTGTAGCCCTTGAGGCTGCCGGCCTTGGCCATGGCGGGCATCGACGGGGTGGGCCAGGCGCCCATGTCGATGTACGGGGCGACCGGCAGTGCGACATCGGGTGCCGGAGTGGGCGTGCCGGTCGGGCTCGGCGGGGTCGAACTCGGCGGCGGGGTGGAGGGGTTGCCGCCGCCGGGGCCGGTCAGGGCGATGTCGTCGGCGAGGTAGCCGCCCTGCCCGTACCAGCCGTGCAGGTACACGGTGACGCTGGTGGTGGCCGGGCCGGTGGTGAAACTGGCGGACAGTTGCTTCCAGTTGGGGCCGCCGGCGGTCCAGACGGCCGGGTCGGTGATGCCGCTGCCGGTGGCGCCGAGGTAGACGTACTGGCCCTGCACCCAGGCGCTGAGGCTGTAGGTGGTGTTGGGCTGGACGCTGACGGTCTGGCCGCACTGCGCGGTGTCGCTCGCGCTCACCGCGCCCTTGAGGGCGTAAGTACCGCTGTGCGCGCCGGAGTTGACCACACTGCCGGTCCCGGCGGAACAGCTCCAGGGGCTGAGCGAGCCGCTCTCCAGACCGCCGTTGGTGAGCAGGTTGCCGTCGGCGGCGCCGGCGTTCCCGGCGAGGACGGCCAGGCCGCCGGCGGCGAGCGCGGTGGCCGCGGCGAGGCTCAGCAGGGTGGTCCGGCGGGCGGGGCGGAGGTGCGTGGGGGCAGGCTGGAGCGCGCTGGGCATGTGGGGGTTGCCTCTCGGGACGTGGTGGCCGCCCGCGCCGCGAGGGGGGAGACACGGGGCGGGCGGCGGCCTTGGGGGTGGTCCGGTGCGGGGGAGGAGCGCGGTGCTGAGCATCAAACTGGACTAGACCAGCTGTGCACGTCAAGCACTTCCCGGGCCCAGGAGCCTTACCGAGGGCAGGTTTTAGGAACTGTTGGGAGAGCGACGGCGCGGGGCGCGTCCGGTCACTCGCAGCAGGCCTTGCACTCCTTCACCTGGACGTTGTCGATCACCGGCCCGAACGCCCCGCCCACGGTGCTGGTGAAGCCCAGCGTGGTGGTGGAGTTCTGCGCGACGAAGGTGAACTGCCGTCCCACGTAGCCCATCGCGGCGCGCGTCTTGCCGGTGACGTCGAAGCTGAAGTCCTGGAAGTCCTGCCCGTCGATCCGCGCCGACCCGGTCCGCAGCACGGGCCCGCCCGCCGGGTTGCCGGCCAGCGAGTACGTCACCGTGTAGGTGGTGCCGGGCGCGGTGGTGAAGGTCTGGGCGATGCTGCCGCTGGTGTTGCCGTTGAGGTCGATCGACTGGTCGCCCTCGGCGGCCTGCCAGAAGCCCGCGCCGATCAGGTCGACGTTGCCCGAGACGACCTGCCACGGGCCGATGGTCTGGCCGACGCCCAGGTTCGGGAGGAAGGAGTTCGCCGGGGCCTTGGGGTACTCGAAGCTGCCGTCGTCGAAGCGGCTGGCGGCGGCCTGCGCCGGGACGCTGAGCGCGGTGGCGGTGGCGGTGGCGGTGGCGGCGAGCAGAGCGACGACGGCGACGCGGGTGCGCACGAGCGACATGGTTTCTCCCCGGTGAGCGGTACGGCGGGTGGTGCGGCGGATGGTGCGGTGATGAGCCGATGATCTGCCGTGCACAGAGCGTCGACCGTCGCCGTGGCCGCTGCCAAGACCGACCGGGTGGCGCCCGGTGGTGCGGAGGTCCGCCCCCGGGCTCTCGCGCGCCGGTTTGACGGGCGGTCACCTGCGGCGACCGGGTGAAGGGGCCGGTGGTGGGCAACGCGGGTTGACGGCGGGGGCTCCGGGCCCGGTGGTGAAACCGGAAGTGCACGCCCCGCTTGCGCCCCTGTTCTGAAGGGACTTGACCTTGAGTGCACTCCAAGGTGAAAGCTGAACGCGTTGATCAGACAGCGCCGCGGCCCGACCGCGGCACCCACGATGGGAGCACCGTCATGCGCAAGGCTTCGTTCGGCACCAACGGCCCCGAGATCGGCGTCATCGGCCTCGGCTGCATGGGGATGACCTGGGCGTACGACGTCCGGAACCGGGACGACGAGAACTCCGTCCGGGTCATCCGGCAGGCGCTCGACCTCGGCGTCGACCTGATCGACACCGCCGACATGTACGGCCCGTACACCAACGAGGAGGTGGTCGGCGCCGCGCTGGCCGGCCCGTACCGGGAGCGCGCCTTCCTGGCCACCAAGGTGGGCATCGTGCCGGGCGGCGCGGGCCAGCAGGAGCGCAACGGCCGGCCCGAGCACGTGCGCCGCTCGATCGACGAGAGCCTGCGCCGGCTCGGCACCGACCACGTCGACCTCTACCAGCTGCACCGGGTCGACCCGGACGTCCCGATCGAGGAGACCTGGGGCGCGTTCGCCGAGGTCGTCGCGGCGGGCAAGGCGCGGAGCATCGGCCTCTCCGAGGCGACGGTCGAGGAGATCAAGCGGGCGCAGAGCGTGCACCCGGTGGCCTCGGTGCAGTCCGAGCTGTCGCTGTGGACCCGGGACGTGCTGGCCGACGTGCTGCCGTACACCGAGTCGCAGGGCATCGCCTTCCTGCCGTTCTCGCCGCTCGGCCGGGGCTTCCTGACCGGCGGCATCACCTCCGTCGACGAGCTGCCCGCCGACGACTTCCGCCGCCGGCTGCCGCGCTTCCAGCAGGACGCGCTGGCCGCCAACCTGGCGCTGGTCGGGAAGGTCCGGGCGGTCGCCGAGCGGATCGGCGCCAGCCCCGCGCAGGTCGCACTGGCCTGGGTGATGGCGCAGGGCCGGTACGTCTTCCCGATCCCGGGCACCAAGACGCCGCGCTACCTGGCGGACAACGTGGGCGCGGCCGGGGTCGAGCTCTCGGCGGCGGACCTGGCCGAGCTGGACGCGCTGCCGGCCGCGACCGGCACGCGCTACTGAGGCACCGCGCTCAGGGGGCGGGGTTCGGGGGCGGCGTTCAGCGCTCCATGACCCACACCAGCTGCCGTCCGGTCTCGGCCGGAGCCCGGACGGCGGCCTCGGCGACCCGGTCCAGCCGGTAGCCGAGCTTGCGCGGGACGGCCGCGCTGGCGACGTTCGCCAGGTCGCAGCGGATCTCCACCCGGGTGATCCCGGGCAGCGCCAGCGCGGCTTCGGTCAGCGCCCCGGCCGCGGCGGTGGCGATGCCCCGGCCGATGTGCCCGGCGGCGACCCAGTAGCCGAGCTCCAGCGCGCCCGGGCCGATCCGCCCGTGCAGGCCGAAGGCGCCGATCACCCGGCCGGGCTCCTCGTCCAGGCCGGCCACGTACATGAAGTCGGTGCCGGCCTCCCAGGCGGCGGCGCCGGCCCTGGTCAGCTCGGCGGTCTGCGCCCGGGAGGGGGCTTCGGCGGCCCACGCCATCCAGGGCCGCAGATGGTCCAGGTCGGCGCGGACGGCCTGGTTGAGCGCCGCCGCGTGGCTGCTGCGGCAGCGCCGGAGCCAGAGGCCGCCGGGCAGCCGCAGCCGCTCCGGCGGCCGTCCGGGGGTCACCGTCACCGCCTCCGGGCCCGTGGCCGGCGCGGGGCCACGAGGCCGTGGCTGTGCTGGGCTCATGGCGGCGATTATGTCCTTGGCCGGGACCTGCCAGCACCCGGTGTCCCCCCGACGGAGGGCGCGCCCGGCCGCGCCCCGGCGCGTCAGAGCCGGACCATCACCTCGTCGAGCTCCTTGCGCCGCAGATCCGGCACACGCGCCCCCTCGGCCGGGTAGCCGACCGGGATCACGTACGCCGCGCGCTCCTCCGCCGGGCGGTCGCACACCTCGTTGAGGAACTTCATCGGGCTCGGCGTGTGGGTCAGCGTGGCCAGCCCGGCCTGGTGCAGCGAGGCCAGCAGCAGCCCGACCGCGATCCCCACCGACTCCTTGGTGTAGTACGGGCGCGGCGAGTTGGGGCCCTTGTGCACCTCGAACACCACGATCACGGCCGGCGCGTCCTCCAGGAACGGCTTGCGCCAGTCGGTGCCGATCGGGGCGAGCGCGGCCAGCCACTCCTCCGAGGCCCGGTGGCCGTAGAACTCCCGCTCCTCCGTCTCGGCCGCCTCGCGCAGCAGCCGCTTGCGCTCCGGGTCGGTGATCACCACGAACCGCCAGGGCTGGACGTGGGCGCCGCTGGGCGCGGTGCTCGCGGTCCGGACCGCCCACTCGATCACCCCGTCCGGGATCGGGCGGGTGGAGTAGTCGCGGACGGTCCGGCGCTGGGCCATCACGTCGTGGAAGGACCTGCCGCGGGCCTCGGCCTCGTGGGCGGGCACCGTCATCGGGGTGAGCGGGACGGTCGGGTAGGACGTCTCCGCCACGGCGCTGTCTGTGCTGTCAACCATGGCGGACAGCACAGCACATGACGACTCCTCCCGGGAAGAGGTTCAGACCGAGAGGTAGAGACCAATCGGGTCCGGCGGAGGGCCGCCGGAGGGGCCGGGGAGGGCCGCTGAAGGGCCGTCGGAGGCCTACAGCTCGTGCACCCGCCCGTCCCGGACCTCCAGCCGCCGGTTCACCGACACCGTGTCCAGCATCCGCCGGTCGTGGGTGACCAGCAGCAGGGTGCCGGTGTACGAGCCGAGCGCGGACTCCAGCTGCTCGATCGCGGGCAGGTCCAGATGGTTGGTGGGCTCGTCCAGCACCAGCAGGTTGACCCCGCGGGCCTGGAGCAGCGCCAGCGCGGCCCGGGTGCGCTCGCCGGGGGAGAGGGTGTCGGCCGGGCGCAGCACGTGCGCCGCCTTGAGGCCGAACTTGGCCAGCAGGGTGCGCACCTCCTCCGGCGCCAGCTCCGGCACGGCGGCGGCGAAGGCCTCCGACAGCGGCTCCCCGCCGAGGAACAGGCCGCGCGCCTGGTCCACCTCGCCGACCACCACGCCGGAGCCCAGCGTGGCGCTGCCGCCGTCGAGCTCCAGCCGGCCGAGCAGCGCGGCCAGCAGGGTGGACTTGCCCGCGCCGTTGGCGCCGGTGATGGCGACCCGGTCGGCCCAGTCGATCTGGAGGTCCACCGGGCCGAAGGCGAAGTCACCGCGCCGCACGCTCGCCCCGCGCAGGGTGGCGACCACCGAGCCGGAGCGCGGCGCGGTGGCGATCTCCATCCGCAGCTCCCACTCCTTGCGGGGCTCCTCGATCACGTCCAGCCGCTCGATCATCCGCTGGGTCTGCCGGGCCTTGGCGGCCTGCTTCTCGGTGGACTCGGTGCGCATCGCGCGCCCGATCTTGTCGTTGTCGGAGGACTTGCGGCGGGCGTTGCGCACGCCGTTCTCCATCCAGCCGCGCTGCATCCGGGCGCGGGCCTCCAGCGAGGACTTGGTGTCGGCGTACTCCTCGTACTCCTCGCGGGCGTGCCGACGGGCCACCGCCCGCTCCTCCAGGTACGCCTCGTAGCCGCCGCCGTACACGTTGACCTGCTGCTGGTGCAGGTCCAGCTCCAGCACCTTGGTGACGGTGCGGGCCAGGAACTCGCGGTCGTGGCTGATCAGCACGGTGCCCGCGCGCAGGCCCTTGACGAAGGCCTCCAGCCGCTCCAGGCCGTCCAGGTCGAGGTCGTTGGTGGGCTCGTCGAGCAGGAAGAGGTCGTAGCGGGAGAGCAGCAGCGAGGCGAGGCCGGCCCGGGCGGCCTGGCCGCCGGACAGGGTGGTCATCGGCAGGTCCAGCGAGACCTTCAGCCCGAGCGAGTCGGCGACCTCCTCGGCCCGCTCCTCCAGGTCGGCGCCGCCGAGGTCCAGCCAGCGGTCCAGGCTGACGGCGTACGCGTCGTCGGCGCCCGCCCGGCCCTCGACCAGGCCCTCGGTGGCCTCGTCCAGCGCGGCCTGGGCGGCCGACACGCCGGTGCGGCGGGCCAGGAAGTCGCGCACCGACTCGCCCTCGCGGCGCTCCGGCTCCTGCGGCAGGTGGCCGACGTTGGCGCTCGCCGGGCTCAGCCGCAGCGAACCGCCCTCGGGGGTGTCCAGTCCGGCCAGTAGCCGCAGCAGGGTCGACTTGCCGGCACCGTTCACGCCGACCAGGCCGATCACGTCGCCGGGGGCGACCACCAGGTCCAGGCCGGAGAAGAGGATGCGTTCGCCGTGGCCGGCGCTGAGGTCCTTGACTACGAGTGTGGCGCTCATGATGAGGCCGATTGTAGGAGGAGCGGGCCGGGTGGCGGAAAAGACGCGGGGCCGCGGCTGTCGAAGCCACGGCCCCCGGGGTCCTCCTCAGGAGGTCACTTGGCCTTCTTGGAGAAGTAGTCGAACATGTGCTGGGCCACGTCCTCCAGGTACGGACCGGCCTCGTAGGTGTTGGCGGCGTTGCCGATCGAGGTGTCGCTGACCAGCGCCGGCTTGCCGTCCTTGGTCGCGTACCAGCCGCCGCCGCTGCTGCCGCCGGTCATGTTGCAGCCGATCAGCAGCATCGCCGGGCGGCTCGGGTCGGCGGCCTTCTTGGACGGCTTGCCGCCGTCGCAGTGCTCCAGCTCGGCGCCGTCGAAGGGCTTGCCCTCCGGGAAGCCGTAGTTGCTGACGCTGCCGACCTGGTCACGCGGGGCGTTGAACCAGAGCGGGACGGAGCCGCCGACGGTCTCCTCCAGCGACTTGCCGCCCGCCGGGTTGGCGACCTTGATGATGCCGAAGTCGTACTGGCTCCACGGGCCGCCCTTCTCCGGGTCGGCCTCGGCGGTCCACTGCGGCGAGACCATGCCGGAGGTGGCGGGCCACTCGCCGTACGGCTCGGCGTCCTCCAGCTTGGCCTGGCGGTTGCCGTTGCTCAGCACGCCGTTGCTGTTGAAGGCCGGGGCGAAGGTGATGTCGGTGTAGTACTTGTTGCCCTTGCCGCCGTGCAGGCAGTGGCTGGCGGTCCACACCAGGTTGCTCTTGCCCGGGTTGGTCGGGTCGGAGACGACGGTGCCGGAGCACACGTAGTCCTCGCCGCCGTCCTTGAAGAAGATCTTGCCGTTGACGTGCATGTTCTTCGGGAAGGGGTGCGCCACGGGCTTGGCCGGGACCATCGCGGGCAGCTGGTCCGAACCGCCCGGCTGGGCCGCGGTGGGCTGGGAGGTGGTGGGCGCGCTGGTGGCCGGTGCGGCGCTGGTGGGCTGCGCGGGCGGCTGGGTCGCGTCCGGCGCGGGCTGCGGCAGCGGCTTCGGCTTGGCCTCCAGCAGCTTCTGGAGCGTCCAGTAGCCCTTGACCGCCGGGGTGATCACGTTCGCCTGGGCCCACTTGTCCCAGTCCTCCAGCTTCCAGGTCTTCAGCTCTTCGAGCGTCGGAAGCTTGATCGGCGCCGCACCCGGCTTGCCGGTGGCACTGGCACTGGCGCCGGCGTCGGCGGCGGGAGCCGCGGTCACGGCCGGGTCGGCGTTGTCCGGCCCGCAGGCGGTGGCGACCACCATGGTCAGCGCGGCGACGGAAGCGCCCAGGACGGCACGGCTCGGCCGGGATATCGGTGACATGAGTTCAAATCCCCCTGTTGACTACCGCCATGCGGCCCGGTCCCCGGGTGCGGCCCCACTCGGCCGCAGGCATGGCAGGTGAGGAGTCTGCCATGCGGCGCGGACACTCCCGGCACCCGCCCCCGACCGGTGCGGGCCTGTCACCGGATCGGCACGGGATCGGCACCGGGCCTTTGCCGCGGGGCTGTGGGGGCCTGTGTGGGGCCCGCGTGTGGGGGCCTGTGTGTGGGGCCCGCGTGTGGGGGCCTGCGGGGTCTTCGCCGAATAATTCGGTTGCGGGGGTCGTGTCGAGTGCCTAGCGTGGTCCGGGTCATCAGCCAGACAAGGAGAAGGCCGTTGCTCTACTGAGGTCCCGGGACACCGCCCCCGCCGCGCAGGCACTGCTGCCGTCGCGCGGTGTGCGAGTGTGCGACCTCAGTCACGGCCCGTGGCGCTCCTCTGCGTGACGCCACCACCCCTTCACCTCCTTCCGGCCGTCTCCGGTTCCGCACCCGCGGTGTCTCCCGTGTTGCTCACCACCCCTTCGGCAACCACCCCGGGAGGCCTGTATGGCACACCAACCCACCACCACCGCCGTCCTCTGCACCGAGCTGTCGTTCGAGTGGCCCGACGGCAAGTCCGTCCTGGACGGCTTCCACCTCGCCGTCGGCCCCGGCCGCACCGGCCTGATCGGGCTCAACGGCGCGGGCAAGTCCACCCTGATGCGGCTGATCGCCGGGGAGCTCACCCCGACCGGCGGCACCGTCCGGATCGGCGGCGAACTCGGCTACCTGCCACAGGGCTTGACGCTCGACACCACGCTGCGGGTGGACGAAGCCCTCGGCATCCGGGCCACCCGCGAGGCGCTGCACGCCATCGAGTCCGGCGACACCGGCCAGCACCACTTCGACGCGGTCGGCGACGACTGGGACGTCGAGGAGCGTGCCCGCGCCACCCTCGACCGGCTCGGCCTGCACCGCCTCGGTCTCGACCGCACCACCGGCGAACTCTCCGGCGGCGAGGCGGTGTTGCTGCGGCTGGCCGCCCTGCTGATGGCCCGCCCCGACGTCCTGCTGCTCGACGAGCCCACCAACAACCTCGACCGGGCCGCCCGCGAGCGGCTCTACGAGACGGTGGCCGGCTGGACGGGCGTGCTGGTGATCGTCAGCCACGACCGCGAACTGCTCCGGCACGTCGACCAGATCGCCGACCTCCGCGACGGCGAAGTCACCTGGTACGGCGGCAACTTCGACGATTACGAGCGCACCCTCGCCGCCCAGCAGGAGACGGCCGAGCGGCTGCTGCGCAACGCCGAGGCCGACGTCCAGCGCCAGAAGCGGGACTTGGTCGAGGCCCGCAGCCGGCTGGATCGCAGTGCCGCGTACGGGAAGAAGCGCTCCGTCACCCGCAACGACCCGCACATCTTCGCCGGCATGCTCAAACGCAAGGGCCAGGAGACGGCCGGCCGGCTCCAGGGCATGCACACCGAGCGGCTGGAGGAGGCCAAGGCGCGGCTCAACGCGGCCGAGGAGGCGGTGCGCGACGACGCCGAGATCCGGATCGACCTGCCGCGCACCGCCGTCCCGGCCGGCCGTACCGTGCTCACCCTGGACAAGGTCCGGCTGCCCCACGGCACCACCGCCCACCTCGATCTGCGCGGACCCGAGCGGATCGCCCTGGTCGGCCGCAACGGCGCCGGCAAGACGACCCTGCTGCGCACCATCGCGGGCGAACTCGCCCCGCTGGAAGGAGAGGTCATCACCCCGGTGCCGCTGCGGCACCTCCCGCAGCGGCTCGACCTGCTGGACGACGAGCGCTCCGTGGCGGAGAACGTCAAGCTGTTCGCCCCCGCCGCCGGGGACAACGCCGTCCGTGCCCGGCTCGCCCGCTTCCTGTTCCGCGGCGCCCGGGCCGACCAGCCCGCCGCCACGCTCTCCGGTGGCGAGCGGTTCCGGGCGACGCTGGCCGCCCTGCTGCTGGCCGACCCGCCGCCGCAGCTGCTGCTGCTCGACGAGCCGACCAACAACCTGGACCTCGCCAGCGTCCGCCAGCTCACCCAGGCGCTGGCCGCGTACCAAGGCGCGCTGATCGTGGCCAGCCACGACCTGCCGTTCCTGCGCGGGCTGGGCCTCACCCGGTGGCTGGAGCTGGACGGCGAACTGCGGGCGGTGGAGCCGATGTAGCGGCTACTGCTCGCGGCCCCGGACGTTCTGGTCGCCCTGGGCGTTCTGGGCGTTCTGGGCGTTCCGGGCGAGCATCCGGCGGGCTGTGCTCAGGGCCGAGTCCTTGAGCCCGGCCAGCTCGGCGGGGGTGAACACCGGGGTGCGCACGTCCGGCGGGATGCCCGGTCCGTCGAAGGTGCCGCCGTCCCGGGCGAGGTACTTCTCGTTCGGCAGGACGACCAGGAAGTCCGGCGAGAGCGTCTTGATCAGGATGTCGGAGAAGACACCCTGGGTGTTCTCGCCGACCCGGAGCACGTGCGGGGAGCGGCCCATCATGGCCTGGGTGAAGGTCTCCGCGGCGCTGGTGGAGATGGAGGAGGTGAGCACCGCCACCGGGCCGGTGAAGCGCGCGCCCGCCGAGGGCCGTACGGTGATCGGCTCGGGCCGGGTGAACTTCGTCGGGTCGGCCGGGTCGTTGCGCGCGACCTTCCGATAGGCGACGTACGGGCGGTCGGTGAGCCGGGCGGCGATCCGGAGCGCGAGCGAGTCCGAGCCACCGCCGTTCAGCCGCACGTCGACGACCAGGCCGGTGGGCCGGTTCGGGCCGGCCAGCACGGCGTCCAGCGCCCGGTCCAGTTCGTCGGCCTGGCTCGGGAAGTCGCCGTCGGTGTAGTCAGAGAAGCTGCTCACCCGGAGGTAGCCGATGCCGCCCGGGAGCCGGCCCACGCCGAGCCGGTCGCCGGCGAAGAGCTGCTCAGGGCCGGTGAGCTGGGCGGCCGCGGCCTGCCGGGCCCGCGCGGTCAGCTCATCGGTCTGCACTGTCGTCCCGGGCCGCTGCCCGTCGAAGACGGCCTTGGGCTGCCCGTCGACCACCCGGGCCAGTCCGGTGTGGGCGTCGCCGAGCGGGCGGAGCATGTCCGTGAAGACGGCCTGCAACTGGTCGACGGTCGTCGCCGGGGTGATCGTGCGCCGCTTCTCGTCCCGGACGGCGTGCCAGTCGATGCCCTTGGCGGCGAAGAAGGGGTAGTTCTCCTCGAAGTTCTCCCAGAACCGGTCGAAGACCGCGAGCGGGTCGTTCGGGGCCGGCGTGGCGCACAACGGCGGCAGGGCGTCCAGCCGGCTGAGCGACTTGGTGCCGACCCCGCCCTCCTCGCGTTCGACGGCCCGGTCGCGGCCCTTGGGGGTGAGCGTCAGGGCGAGGTTGCCCACGGCGTAGCGGATGGTGCCGTCCGGGCCGGGCGGGCCGGACCGCGTCCCGGTGATCCAGCCGGGCACGCAGCTGTGCCCGGTCACGTCGTAGGTGGTGACATGGTCCCCGTCGACCGCGATCAGCAGGCCGTAGCCCTCCGTCCGCCAGATCCCCTCCAGCGGCCCCCTCGGCGCCGCGGCCGCCCCCGGCGCCGCCAGGCCCACCGCCGTCGCGAGCGCCACCGTCGCGGCCGCCACCCTGCCGGCGTTCCTGCGGGCGCTGCCGCGCGTGTTCGTGCGCGCGTTCCCGTGCGCGTTCATACGTGCGCTCTCCTGCGCGTTCGTGCGTGCGCTCCCGCGCGTGCTCTTGCGTGTCATTTCCGGCCTCCGCCGAACCCCGGTCTCCCCCGCGGAACCCCTCCGCCACCGCTCCCGTACGACGCTAGGGCCGGCCCCGCCGCCCGGGCGTCATCCGGTGAGTCGCCGTGGCTTCCTCCTCCGGGCCCATCCGGAGCCCGCCGAATCCTCCCCGGGCGCGACGGCGAACCGTCTCGGTGCGGGTGAAAATCCACCGGTCGCGCCCCCAACTCCCGTTCGCTCCAGTACCATCGGCGACATGCCTGCGCTCAACATCGAGTACACGGAGCACGAGCTCGCCGCGATCCGCGAGGCCGCCGCAGCGGACGGCAAGACCGTGAAGGCGTACGTCCACGACCTCAGCGTGCGGGAGCAGCAGCGGCGGGTCTTCGTGGACCACGCGGTGGCCTTCTGGAAGTCGCACCGGGCCGAGTTCGACGCCGCGTTCCCCGAGGACGCGCCCGCCGCGTGAGCGGCGCGGTGAGGGGCGGGGGAGCGGCGCGGTGAGGAACGGGGGAGCGTCACTGCTCCGCGTCGACCTGCGCTGGCTGCTCGACGTCCAGGAGCTGGCCTCCCCGGAGGACCTCAGCGTGCGGGACTACTCGGCGCTGCAAGCCGCCGTCGCCCGGCACCGGGTGAACACCGCGCAACTCGGCCACGACGCGGACCCGTCCTGGTGCGCGGCCACCCTGATGCACACCATCGTGCTGCTGCGCCCGCTGCCGGTGCGCAACAACCTGTACGCCTGCATGACGACGGCCGCGTACATGCACGCGGCCGGGGAGGGGCTCGACCCGCCCTACGGGGCGCTGGTCGAGCTGGCCCGCGACATAGCCGAGGGCCGGGCGGACGTGTACGCGGCGGCCGACCGGATCCGCGCCTGGCGGATCTGAGGCCGGCGGATCTGAGGCCGGCCGCCGCGCATGGACGTCCGTCGGGCGTCGCCGTGGACGTCCGGGTGCTACGCCTGCTGTGCCGGTCGCAGCCTGCCCGCGACCCGCGTCCCGAGCCGGTCCAGCCCGACGACGAGTGCGGCGAGCACCACGAACTCGACGGTCAGCAGGGCGATCTGGCCCCAGACGTAGCCGTAGCCCTTGGTGGTCGGGTCGAAGAAGAAGTACGGGTAGGGCATCGGGTAGTTGTCGAACAGCGCGTTGCGGGTGAGCACGATCGCCGCGTAGCCGAGCGGGAAGGCCAGCCAGAGCGGTATGTCCTTCCAGGCCGAGGCGTTGCGCGGCTTGAGCACCAGCCAGTCGACGATCACCATCACCGGCGTCACGTAGTGCAGGAAGAACGACGACCAGTGCGCCAGCTTGTCCGGCCCGTCGACCAGTCCGGGCAGCGGGTTGGCGCCGTGTTCGAGCAGGATGTGCGAGACCAGTCCGGTGATCAGGATGTACAGCGTGGCGGCGCCGCGCAGCCGGGGCGCGGGCGCGTCCACGGTGTCGCGCTTGAGCATCCAGTACACGGCGCCGATGAAGTAGCCGAACACGACCACATTGCTCTGGACGGTGAAGTACACCAGCGGCGCGGTGCCGAGGCTCAGGCCGAGGCCCGCCGAGAGCACGATTCCCATGCGCCACCACAGCGCGGGTCGGGTCCGGACTGTCATGCGGCCACCAGTTCGTTTCAGGCGATACGGGATGTATCGGGCGTCAGGGGGGAAGGCTGCACTCTACTCGCTGGTGTCGATCGGATGGAACCCGCGTTCGGCGGGCGCGGCGGCCCGGTGCCACCGTGGCGGACCTGAACGGACGTCAGCCCGGCAGCACGAAGCCCGACTCGTACGCGGCGATGACCGCCTGGGTGCGGTCCCGCGCGCCCAACTTGCCCAGCACGCTGCCGACATGGGTCTTCACCGTCTCCTGGCTCACCACCAGCTGCCGTGCGATCTCGCCGTTGTTGAGCCCGGTGGCCATCAGTCGCAGCACCTGTCCCTCCCGCTCGGTCAGCCGCCCGAACGGCCCCCGGTCCCGGTCCGCCGCGTCGGCCTCCCGCCGCCGGTCCGCGCCGTGGCGCAGCGCGAGGTCGCGGACGGCCGCCGGGAAGAGCAGCGAGTCCCCGCGCGCGACCAGCCGCACCGCCTGCACCATCTCCTCCGCCCGCGCCCGCTTCAGCAGGAACCCGGTGGCGCCGGCGCGCAGCGCGTCGTACACGTGGTCGTCGTGCTCGAAGGTGGTGACCACCAGGATGCGCGGCGGCGGGGTCATCCCGTTGACCAGCGTCTCGGTGGCCCGGATGCCGTCGATGCCGGGCATCCGGACGTCCATCAGCACCACGTCGGGGCGCAGCTCGCGCACCAGCGGGACGACCTCGGCGCCGTCGGCGGCCTCGCCGACCACGGTGAGGTCCGGTTCGCTGTCGATCACCACCCGCAGGCCCAGGCGGACCAGCCGTTCGTCGTCCGCGATCACCACCCGGATGCTGTCGGATCCCGTACCCGTCGCGTCGTTCGGGTCCATGCTGTTCGTGCCGTTCACGTCGTTCACGTCGTTCACGTCGTTCACGTCGTTCCTCCCACCGGCAGCCAGACGGCCAGCCGCCACGTCGTTCCGTCCTCGCCGGGCCCCGCCGTGCTGCCGCCGCACAGGACGGCCGCCCGCTCCGCGATGCCGCGCAGCCCGCGCCCTCCGCCGGGGCGACTCGGGCGCGAGGTGCCCAGCGGGCTGGTCAGCTCGATGTCGAGCCGGCCGTCGGCCAGCGCGACCCGCAGCCCGGCCGGGGCGGGCCCGGCGTGGCGCAGCACATTGGTCAGGCCCTCCTGCACGATCCGGTACGCCTCCCGGGAGACGGCCGTCGGCAGTGCGGCCAGTCCGGGCGCCAGGTCGGCGTCCACCGCGACCCCGGCGCGGCCGAGCTGGCGCAGCAGGTCGTCCAGCCCGGCGAGGGTGGGCCCGGCCGGTTCGGCGACCTCCGGGTCCTCCTCGCGCAACAGCCCGAGCACGGTGTCCAGTTCGGTGACGGCCGCCCGGGCGGTCTCCTCGATCGCTTCGAGGGCCTCGGCGGCGAAGTCGGGGTTGCTGCGCAGCACCCGGGCGGCGGCCGCGGCCTGGATGCCGACCGCGCTGAGCGCGTGCCCGACCGAGTCGTGCAGCTCGCGGGCCAGCCGGTTGCGCTGGGCGAGCACGGTGGCCCGGCGCTCGGCGGCGGCCACCCGCTCCTCCGGGGTCGGGCCGAGCAGGGCGGGCGCCCAGCGGGCGAGCAGCGCGCCGCAGGCGGCGTTGGTGCCGACGATCAGCAGCAGCAGGCCGAGGCCGAGGATGGGACCGGCGGCCAGGAAGTCGGGGAAGTGCCGCCGCCACGCCCGGACGAACTCGTCGGTGCCTTCGAAGCTCAGGAACAGCACCACCGCGACGGGGGTGCCGGTCAGTGTCATCCCGGCGACCACCCCGCCGAACAGCACGTGCAGCACGTACCAGAGCGCGGTGCGCCACCGGGCCGCCCAGGAGCGGGCCGGCCCGGTGGCCAGCTCCTCCGGCCGGGCCGCCGCGCACAGCGCCCGCGCCGCCGCGCCCTCCAGGCCCCGGACGGTCGGCACCAGCGCGGTGATCGCCGCCATCGGCAGCGAGGTGAACAACGACAGGACGTACAGCAGCAGTTGGCGGGCCGGCGACTGGTTCGGGTTGAGCGCTCCGAGCAGCACCATGGACAGCATCCAGTACGGCATCAGCAGCGCGCCGCCCAGCACCAGGTGCACCCAGCGCAGCCGGGCCCGCCGCCCGACCGCCGCCCCGACCGTACGCCGTAGTCTGCCGCCCGCCGCCGACTTGTCTGCCGCCCGCTCGTCCACGGCCCGCTCGCCCGCGGCCCGCTCGCCCGCCCCCGCGATCATTCGTGCGACTCTACGGCAGCGGCGCGCCGGCGGGCGCCCCATTCGGTCAGCGCCACCGCCCCGACCGCCAGGACCAGCACCGCGGCCACCACCTGGGCGGCCTCCACCAGCGGCAGCAGTCCGGGCACGGCCATCCGCAGCTCGGTCACCCGGGTCGTCGAGACCCCGAGGGCCACCAACTGCCAGCCGCCCCAACCGAACAGCGAGCCGGCCGCCGTCCAGACCACCAGCAGCGGCCGGAGCAGCCGGCGCTCCGGCCGGACCCGGAAGACGAGGACCAGCAGCGCCGCCACCGCCGCCACCGCCATCACCGCGGCCACCCCGTCCATCACCGCCATGCCCCGGTTGCGGTCCTCCACCATGGCCTGCGGCAGTCCGGCGGTGCCGCCGAGCGCCCAGTACGCCCGGGCCGCCGCGACGCCCGCGGCGAGCAGCCCGGCCACACAGGCGAGGACGCGCTGCACGCTGAGGGTGGGGGAGTCCGGCAGGTCGCCGATCCGCTCCCGCAGCAGCCCGGCCCAGCGGCGGCGGGCGTACAGCGCGAAGGCGGTCAGCAGCGCGACGCCCTGGACGGCGAAGCCGCCGTACACCAGGAGGAAGACCCAGTCCCCGGGGCCCTGGTCGTCCGGGTCGCCGCTCCCGCTCTCCGGCCCGAGCAGGAGCAGGCTCAGCAGGTACGGCGGCAGCGCGACCAGGATCGTGCCGAGCAACCCGGTCGCCACCCACATCGGGAACGCCACCAGCCCGGCCGGCGCCCGCCGACCCCACGGCCGGACGAACGCCAGCGCCAGCGCCACGGCGATCGCGTCCATGCCGACGGTCAGCAGGTTCACCAGCCACAGCCGGTCCATCGCGGCGGGATCGTCCGTCCCCACCGGATGCCCCGTCAACCACAGCGTCTTCAGCGTCAGGTACGGCACCGTCGCCGCCACCGCCGTCCACGCCGCCCCGGCCCGTACCGCGCGCTCGTCGATCCTCATGCCCCCAGCCTTCCGCCGGGCCCCGCCCCGAGTCCTCCGCCGAGGGGGCGATCCCCCTCCCCCCGGCGGGGGACCCACGGCTCAGACCATCCGGTGGATCAGCCGGTCCTCCTCGTCCGTCCGCCCGTCCGGGTCGGCGACCAGCCCCAGCCGCCCGGCCAACCGCCGCGAGGGCAGGTTGTCGGCGTGGATCAGCGCGATCACCGGGATGCCCGGGAAGCGCGGCAACGCCTCGGCCATCGCCGCTCGGGCCGCCTCCGCCGCGTACCCCCGGCCCCAGGCGGACGGCCGGAACCGGTAGTACAGGTTGAACACCGGCTCCCCGTCCAGGGTGTGCAGATACAGCCCGGCGAACCCGATGGCCACCCCCGGCTCCTCCCGGGTGGCGACCGCGCAGTACCCCACCCCGTCCCGCACCCAGTCGGCGACGAACCCGTCCAGCATCTCCCGCGCCTCGGCGATCTCCCGCTGCGGCCCGTCCGGGTTGTACCGGTTGGTCTCCGGATCCCCGTGGATCGCGAACATCGCCTCCAGATCGCTATCCTGAGGCTGCGTCAGCACCAGCCGCTCGGAGACGGCGACGATCGTGCGGGCGGTCGGGTCGGTGATGGTGGTCATGGCGCTCCCCGGGAATCGCGTAATGGTTCCATCGCACGATAGACCATTACCCGCGACGCCCGCTCGCCCATTTCCGCCCGCCCGTTCCCCGCCCGTTCCCCGCCCGTTCCCCGCCCGCTACAGGATCGGCTCGCAGCCGATCGCTTTGCCGCCCGCGGTGAGGAACTGGCGCACGAGGTCCTCCTGGTCAGGGAACAAGGAAGGCCTTCCGGTGTCGCCCGCGAGGGTGAAGAAGACGTCCTTGCCCTGACAAGCGACGACGAGGGTCCCGCCGGCCACCCAACGGGCCCGCCCGGGGCCGGGCGGCTCCTTGCCGTCCTTCTGGGTCAGGGCGGTGACCCGTGGGTCGGTGGTGATCGAGAAGACCTTCGACCGGCTGTCATACTTCGGATCCCCGCCGATCGTGCAGGACCAGATCGGGGCGGAGCCGGTCGTCACCTGCTGTGCCTCGCGCCACTGGGCCTCGGGGTTCCTCGCGGGTGCGAACCCGGGTAGTCCGCAGAGGTTGGCCCAGTCAGGAGCCGTCTCCGCAGCCTTCGCCGACAGCTCCTTCGGAGCCGTGAGCGCCCGGTCCCCGCACGAGCGCGCCTTGGCCACACCATTGGCGAAGGCCACGGCCAGACGGGCCCTCGCCTCGTCAGCGCCGGCCTCGCTGGTGCGGACCTCGATGCGCACGCCCTTCTGGCACCCCTCGGGGAGTACGGCCCACGCGAGGTTCGGGGTCACCGAACCGGCCGAGTCACCGGAGAACAGCCGGGCGTTCGACGCGGCCAACGTGCCCGGGCCGTCGTCAGCGTTCCGGGCGATCGTGACCTGTACGTGCTTCTCGGAAGTGTCGAACAGGCCGGAACGGACCCGGACGGAGCAGCTGTTCCCGCTGTAGTCCTCCGTCATCGAGTAGCGCGGCTCCTTGCTGTCCTCGACCCGCCCGCCCCCCAGGAGATCGTGCACCTGATCCGCCGTGACGGCCCCGTCGCACAGGCTGTCCGGCCCGCCGAGGTTCGTCAGCCGGTAGGCCGCGAACCCCGCCGCCCCGACCGGAACGAGCGAGAGCGCCAGCACCACCGCGGCTGCCCGCGACCGCAGCCCCCGGGTGGTGAACCCCCGCCGGTCGAGTGCCGCGTCGGCCTTGTCGGTCAGCCCCGCGCAGTCGCGGGGACTCCCGGTCCCGTTCGGCGTTCCCACGAGTTCACGACCTTCCGAACACGGTGCGATAGGTGTTGTCGATGCCGGAGTTGTAGGCGATCCCTGCCTGCTGTTGGGCTTGTCGCGGGACGCTGCCATCGCGGTCCAAGGACTTGCCGTCGTATCCCGAGACGACCATCTTCTGCTCGATCATCGCGTCCAACTGCTGGCGTCCGGCTGAGAAGTGGGAGCTCAAGTTGTCCTTGAGTTTGGTATCGATCTCCGCCTTCGCGGCATCGGCGTACGTGGCGGTCCCGATGTCGACGTAGCGCTGAGCGATGTCGCCCACACCCGGAAGCAGGTTCGCGGGTGTACCGAGAAGGTGGTAGTTCATCTTCGCCTGCCAGTCCTTGGCCGACTTGTCGCTGTCCGCGTGGTCGACCGCGGAGTCGGCGTACACCGCATCGAGTGCGCCGAGACTGTTGGCCGAGTTGTGGATCAGGGACTCCAGTTCGGGCTTCGTGTGGCCCGTCGCATCGGGCTTCATGGCGTCGTAGTCGAGTGCGTCCAGGCGCCGGGCGATCTCCTGGGTCTCGGCGTGCTGGATGACGGCGAAGGAAGCCGGGTCCTCGGTGGCACCTCGGATGAGTCGCAGGAGCTGGTCCTTGGAGACGGTGAGCCCGTCGGGTTCGGAGGGCCCGTGCAGGTGCTCCTTGCCGAGGATCTCGTGCATGTCGGCCGCGTAGTCGGCGATCATGTCGGCCATCGGCCGCCGGAGTCCGGCCGGAAGGGACGTCTTGTCGCCCTGGCCGGTGCCGGCGAACGACTTCATGGTTTCGTCCATGATCTGCGACATGACCTTGTCGTGCGGGCGGACCGGCGGCTGGTTGCCGTGCGGGTCCCGGCCGGTCGTGGCGGCTTCCAAGGCGTCGCCGAACGCCGCGCGTGAGGTGTCGCGGACCAGGTCGCCCGTCTGGTTCTGCTCGTAGCCCTGGTTGGGCCACTTCCGATCGTGCAGCATGTAGTCCAGGTTCTTGCCCTTCCCCGGGTCGAAGAAGTCCTTCGACGCGTCCGGGTTGCGGCTCAGCGCGGTCATCAGGCCGCCCACCGGGTCCGTCTGGCCCCTGATGGCGCTCCAGTCCGGGCCCCAGAGCTCCTCACCCTTGACCTTGCTGTTGCGCTCGTAGCCGACCAGGTCGTTGCCCACCTTGAGGAGGAACGACTTGTCGAACACGCCCTTGGCGCCCATCAGCTTCGTCAGCGCGGGGTAGTTGTCGTTGTACCCGGCCGCGGACGCGCCGGGGCGGTGTGCGGCCGCGAGCAGGCCGTCCTCCCAAGCCTTCCCCATCCCGCCGTCGCGGGTGGCGGTGGCCAGCACGACGGACAGGTTGCCGTAGACGTCCTGGTAGCCCTTGGCGTTGTGGTTGCCGTGCGCGAGGCCGTCGTAGACCTTGCTGTACTCCAGCAGGGCGTCCGGACCGGTCTTGCCGCCGTAGTTGAGGCCGTTGAGCAGGGTGGTGGAGAAGTCCTTGTTCTCCGCGTTGGCGGCCATGAGGGCCTGCAACTGGTTGAGCTGGTCGTCGGTGAGGCTGCCGCCCTTGGACATCAGGTCCTTGGCCCGGTTGGCGTCCGCGACCGGGCCGCCGCCGTACGGGGCGGGGTTGAAGGACGTGGTGCTGGTGCCGATGTCGCCCTGGAGGGCGACGGTTGCTCGCTGGTCCGCCGAAGTGGCCTTCTCGACGGCCTTGGTCAAGCGGGCCGCGATGGCCTCGGCCTTGGCCTTCTGCTCCTTCGCCACCACGTCGCGGTCGGTGTCGTTCTGCGCCTCCTTCGGCAGGGTCCAGTTGACCGCACCGTCCGCGGAGACGGTCATGTTGTCGGTCTGCGCGTCGTGGATCGCCGTGTCGAGGTCGCGGCGGGCGGCGGCGAAGTCCTCGGCGGCGGTCTTCATGATCGCGGCGAGGGCGGTGGCGACGGCCGAGGCCTGCTTGAAGTCGCTGTCCATGCCCTGAAGGGATTTGGTCGCCTCGTCGGCGGCCGTACCCTTCCAACCGGCGCGCTGCGCCGTGCTGGTGAGGTCCTTGGCGACTCGACCGTCCAGGGAGGTGAGGGCCTTGGCGACGCCGGACCACGCCTCGGCGGCGTCGTTGATCCCGGAGAAGTCGGCCTCGTGCAGTTCCTTGAAGGACACCATCTGTCTGTTTCCCTCCCCCGCTACCGGACCGCGCAGAGATCGGCGGCGGTCCGGGATTCGTTGGCGTGGTAGTTCTGCTGGGTCTTGTCGAGGTTTTCGGCGGCGCTGCCCAGCTTGTCGTGCAGCGCCTTGCACTGCTGCATCCACCGCTCGGTGCTGCTGGTGAGGGCGCCGCCGAAGGAGAAGCCGCGGAGCTTGGTCGACGCGGTGCTCGCGTACTCGGTGAGGCTGTGCGCGCCGGCGCCGGCCTTGCCGTTGGCGCTGTCGAGGTCGGTGGCGATCTGACGGGCCATCCCGGCGGAGGCGGCGAGCTCGTACGGGGTGTCGAGCTGGGTGGTCCCCGAGCCGGGTGAGGACGCGGCCGAGCTTCCGGCGCTCGCCAGGACGAGCCCGGCGTAGGGCGGCGTCGCGGCGGTTTCGGGTATCGGCGCCGGGGCCGGGGCGACCGGGCCCGTGATGAACCCTTGGGTGCTCATTGTGTGCATTCCTCCCCACTGTGCAGAGCGGCTGTTCCCCCTCCGCTACATGACGACCGTACAGGGAGCCTCCGTCAGCACACGGACCCACCCTCCGTGGCACCGGATGCGCGGGGAGTCGTCGGGTTCACCGAGGTTCGGTCAAGGGGGAATCGGCGGTTCGGCGCTGGTGTGGAGGTCTTGTTACCGGCGGGTCGCTTGCCTATCATCCCGAGTGTTACAGCTTTACTGTCAAACCCCAGGGAAGGGTTCAGCAGCCAGTGCGTGACGCGAGCAGGGCGCCGGAGGCCAGGGGGCCGTTGGTGGGGGTGCGGGTGGTGGAGCTCGCCGGGATCGGGCCGGGGCCGTTCGCGGCGATGCTGTTGGGCGACCTCGGGGCGGACGTCGTGCGGGTGGACCGGCCGGAGCCCTCGCCGCTCGGGACGGATCCGGCGTACGACCTCAGCAACCGCAACAAGCGCTCGGTGCTGATCGACCTGAAGTCCCCCGAGGGGCGGGGGAGGGTGCTGGACCTGGTCGAGCGGGCGGACCTGCTGATCGAGGGCTACCGGCCGGGCGTCGCGGAGCGGCTCGGGGTCGGGCCCGAGGCGTGCCTGGCGCGCAACCCGGCGCTGGTGTACGGGCGGATGACCGGCTGGGGGCAGGACGGGCCGCGGGCGGCGACCGCCGGGCACGACCTCGGGTACGCGGCCGTGGCCGGCGTGCTGGGGATGGTGGCGGCGCCGGGCGGGGCCGAGGAGCCTCCCGGCATCCCGGCGAACCTGCTGGGCGACTACGCGGGCGGCTCGCTCTACCTGGTCGTCGGCCTGCTCGCCGGGCTGCACCACGCCCGGACCACCGGTGCCGGACAGGTCGTCGACGCCGCGATCGTGGACGGTGCGGCGCACCTCGCCAGCATGCTGTGGGGCCTGCTCGCGGCCGGCCACTGGCAGGACCGCCGGGGCGTCAACCTGCTCGACGGCGGCGCACCGTTCTACGCGGTGTACCGGGCGTCCGACGGCGGCCACCTGGCCGTCGGCGCGCTGGAGCCGCGCTTCTACGCCGAGTTCGCCCGGCTGTTGGAGCTGGGCCCGGACGCGCCCGGCCAGTACGAGCTCGCCCGCTGGCCCGAGCTGCACGCCCTGATCGCCGCCCGCTTCGCCACCCGGACCAGGGCCGAGTGGGAGGCCGTGTTCGCCGGCACCGACGCCTGCGTGGAACCAGTGCTGACGATGCGTCAAGCCTCCACGGATGAGCACCTGTTGGCGCGGGGAACGTACGTCGAGGTGGACGGCGTCACCCAGCCGGCCCCCGCCCCGCGCTTCTCCGCCACCCCCGGCGCCCTGCGCCGCCCGCCGGCCCGGCCGGGCGCGGACACCGCCGAGGTGGCCCGGGACTGGGGCGTCGCCTCTCTGGAGCCCGGCGCCCCATCCACCAACTCCACGGCAGAGCAAGGAGAGTAGCGTTGCAGCGCGAGATCTTCACCGAGCAGCACGACGATTTCCGGGCCACCGTGCGGGCCTTCCTGGCCAAGGAGGTGCTGCCGCACTACGACCGCTGGGAGAAGGCCGGCATCGTCGACCGCTCCGTCTGGCTCGCGGCCGGCCGGCAGGGCCTGCTCGGCCTCGCCGTCCCCGAGGAGTACGGCGGTGGCGGCACCCCCGACTTCCGCTACGCCGCCGTGCTGGCCGAGGAGTTCGCCCGGGCAGGCGCCTCCGGCCTGGCGATCGGCCTGCACAACGACATCATCGGCCCGTACCTCACCTCGCTCACCACCGAGGAGCAGAAGCGCCGTTGGCTGCCCGGCTTCTGCTCGGGCGAGCTGATCACCGCGATCGCGATGACCGAACCCGGCACCGGATCCGACCTCCAGGGCATCCGCACCCAGGCGGTCGACCAGGGCGACCACTACCTGCTCAACGGCGCCAAGACCTTCATCTCCAACGGCATCCTCGCCGACCTCGTGGTCGTGGTCGCCCGCACCACCCCCGAGGGCGGCGCGCACGGGCTGAGCCTGCTGGCCGTCGAGCGCGGCACGCCCGGCTTCGAGCGCGGCCGCAACCTCGACAAGATCGGCCAGAAGGCCCAGGACACCGCGGAGTTGTTCTTCGGGGACGTCCGGGTCCCGAAGGAGAACCTGATCGGCGAGCTCAACGGCGGCTTCGTCCACCTGATGCAGAACCTCGCCCAGGAGCGGCTCACCATCGCCGCCGCGGCGATCGCCGGCGCCGAGTACCTGGTCGAGATCACCACCGACTACGTCAAGCAGCGCGAGGCGTTCGGCCGTCCGCTCGCCAAGCTCCAGCACGTCCGCTTCGAGATCGCCGAAATGGCCACCGAGTGCGCCGTCACCCGGACCTTCGTGGACCGCTGCATCACCGAGCACAACCGCTACGCGCTCACCCCGGCCGACGCCTCGATGGCCAAGTGGTGGGCCACCGAACTACAGAAGCGCACCGCCGACCGGTGCCTCCAACTGCACGGCGGATACGGGTACATGAATGAGTTCCCGGTCGCCCGGGCATTCACCGACGGTCGCATCCAGACCATCTACGGCGGCACCACCGAGATCATGAAGGAGATCGTCGGCCGCTCGATCCTCGGCTGAGCGCTCCCTCCGCAACTGCCCCTGAAATCCCGCTGAAAGGCGTTCCCACCGTGACCACCGAAGCGTACGTCTACGACGCGATCCGCACCCCGCGCGGCCGGGGCAAGGCCTCCGGCTCGCTGCACGGCACCAAGCCGATCGACCTGGTCGTCGGACTGATCCACGAACTGCGCAACCGCTACCCCGAGTTGGACCCGGCCGCGATCGACGACATCGTGCTCGGCGTGGTCAGCCCGGTCGGCGACCAGGGCTCCGACATCGCCCGGATCGCCGCCGTCGCGGCCGGCCTGCCGGACACCGTCGCCGGCGTCCAGGAGAACCGCTTCTGTGCCTCCGGTCTGGAAGCCGTCAACCTGGCCGCCGCCAAGGTCCGTTCGGGCTGGGAGGACCTGATCCTGGCCGGCGGCGTGGAGTCGATGTCCCGGGTGAAGATGGCCTCCGACGGCGGCGCCTGGTTCGCCGACCCGATGACCGCGTACGAGACCAACTTCGCTCCCCAGGGCATCGGCGCCGACCTCATCGCCACCATCGAGGGCTTCTCCCGCACCGACGTGGACGCCTTCGCCGCCGAATCCCAGGCCCGCGCCGCCAAGGCCCAGGCGGACGGCCTGTTCGACCGCTCGGTCGTCCCGGTGCGCGACCGCAACGGCCTGGTCGTGCTGGAGCGCGACGAGTTCATCCGCCCCGGCACCACCGTCGAGACCCTGGCCGGCCTCAAGCCCTCCTTCGCCGCCATCGGCGAGGCCGGCGGCTTCGACGCCGTCGCGCTCCAGAAGTACCACTGGGTCGAGGCCATCGACCACGTCCACCACGCGGGCAACTCCTCCGGCATCGTCGACGGCGCCGCGCTGGTGGCCATCGGCAACCGCGAGGTCGGCGAGCGGTACGGGCTGCGCCCGCGCGCCCGGATCGTCTCCGCCGCCGTCTCCGGCTCCGAGCCGACCATCATGCTCACCGGCCCCGCCCCGGCCACCCACAAGGCGCTCGCCAAGGCCGGGCTCACCGCCGCCGACATCGACCTGGTCGAGATCAACGAGGCGTTCGCCGCGGTCGCGCTCCGCTTCATCCGCGAACTCGGCTTCCGCCACGACCAGGTGAACGTCAACGGCGGCGCCATCGCGCTCGGCCACCCGCTCGGCGCCACCGGGGCCATGCTGCTCGGCACCGTGGTCGACGAGCTGGAGCGGCGCGACCTGCGCTACGGCCTGATCACCCTCTGCGTGGGCGGCGGCATGGGCATCGCCACCATCGTCGAGCGCGTCTGACCCTCCCTCCCAGATCTGGAGTACCTGATGAGCGACACCACCACCATCCGCTGGGAGCAGGACCAGGACGGCGTGGTCACCCTCGTCCTCGACGACCCCACCCAGTCCGTCAACACCATGAACGAGGCCTTCACCGCCGACTTCGAGACCGTCGTCGACCGGCTGGCGGACCTGGCCTCCGCGCAGGCCCCGGACGCGCTGCGCGGCGTGGTGATCACCTCCGCCAAGAAGACCTTCTTCGCCGGGGGAGACCTCCGGATGCTCTCCGCCGCCCGACCCGAGGACGCCGAGGCCGTCTTCGAGAAGTCGATGCGGATCAAGCGCGCGCTGCGCAAGCTGGAGACCCTCGGCAAGCCGGTCGTCGCCGCCGTCAACGGCAGCGCGCTCGGCGGCGGCCTGGAGATCGCCCTCGCCTGCCACCACCGGATCGCGCTCGACACCCCCGCCAGCCGGATCGGCCTGCCGGAGGTCACCCTCGGCCTGCTGCCGGGTGGCGGCGGAGTGGTCCGTACGGTCCGGCTGTTCGGCATCACCGACGCCCTGCTGAAGTTCCTGATCCAGGGCCGCCAGTACCGCCCTGCGCAGGCGCTGGAGCACGGACTGGTGCACGAACTGGTCGGGACGCCGGAGGAGTTGACCGCCCGGGCGCGCGCCTGGATCGAGGCCAACCCGACCGCCGTCCAGCCCTGGGACGTCAAGGGGTACAAGATCCCCGGCGGCACCCCGGCGACCCCGGCCTTCGCGGCCAACCTCCCCGCCTTCCCGGCCAACCTGCGCAAGCAGCTCAACGGCGCGCCCTACCCGGCCCCGCGCAACGTGCTGGCCGCCGCCGTGGAGAGCGCCCAGGTGGACGTCGACACCGCGATGGTGATCGAGGCCCGCTACTTCACCGAGCTGGCCTGCGGGCAGACCAGCAAGAACATGATCCAGGCGCTGTTCTTCGACATGCAGGCGGTCAACTCCGGTGCCGGGCGCCCGAAGGGCGTCGAGAAGCGGCTGGTCCGCAAGGTCGCGGTGCTCGGCGCCGGGATGATGGGCGCGGGCATCGCGTACACCTGCGCCAAGGCCGGCATCGAGGTCGTGCTCAAGGACGTCAGCGTCGAGGCCGCCGAGCGCGGGAAGGCCTACTCCGCGGGGCTGCTGAACAAGGCCATCGCGCGCGGGCGCTCCACCGAGGCCAAGCGCGACGAACTGCTCGCCCGGATCACCACCACCGCCGAGGCCGCGGACCTGGCCGGCTGCGACGCGGTGATCGAGGCGGTCTTCGAGAACACCGAACTCAAGCACAAGGTGTTCCAGGAGATCGAGAGCGTGGTCGACCCCGACGCACTGCTCTGCTCCAACACCTCCACCCTGCCGATCGGCCTGCTCGCCGAAGGCGTCGAGCGCCAGGACGACTTCATCGGGCTGCACTTCTTCTCGCCGGTCGACAAGATGCGCCTGGTCGAGATCATCCGCGGCCCGCGGACCGGTGACGAGGCCCTGGCCCGCGCCTTCGACCTGGTCCGGCAGATCGACCGGACCCCGATCGTGGTCAACGACTCCCGTGGCTTCTTCACCTCGCGGGTGATCGGCCAGTTCCTCAACGAGGGCGTCGCCATGGTCGGCGAGGGCATCCACCCGGCCAGCATCGAGCAGGCCGCCGCCCAGGCCGGCTACCCCGCCAAGGTGCTCTCCCTGATGGACGAGCTCACCCTCACCCTGCCGCGCAAGATCCGCGACGAGTACCGGCGCTCGGTGGAGGCCACCGGCGGCACCTGGACCCCGCACCCGGCGGACACGGTGATGGACCGGATGGTCGACGAGTTCGGCCGCCCGGGCCGCAGCGGCGGCGCGGGCTTCTACGAGTACGGCGAGGACGGCAAGCGCGGGCGGATCTGGCCGGGGCTGCTGGAGCACTTCGGCGGCTCATCGGCCTCGGCATCGGCTTCCTCCGAGGTCCCGTTCGAGGTCCCGTTCGAGGACCTCAAGGAGCGGATGCTGTTCAGCGAGGCGCTGGACTCGGTGCGCTGCCTGGAGGAGGGCGTGCTGACCTCGGTCGCCGACGCCAACGTGGGCTCGATCCTCGGCATCGGCTTCCCGGCCTGGACGGGCGGCGTGTTCCAGTACATCAACGGGTACGAGGGCGGCCCGGCCGGCTTCCTGGCCCGCGCCCGGGAACTCGCCGCCGCGTACGGCGAGCGGTTCGCGCCGCCGGCGCTTCTGGAGCGGGTGGCGGCCGAGGGACGGACCTTCACGGACTGACCTTCACGGACTGACCCGAGGATTCGGCTCGGGTTCCGGCTCGGGTTCCGGTGGGGCCGTGCGGCGTGCGGCCCCACCGGGCTCGGGACCCGTCAGTACTCCTGGCGCAACTCCTCGCCCAGTTCCTCCCGCAGGTACCGCTGGAAGGCCGTGACCAGCGCCTGCGCCACCATCGGCTGGATGTGGTCCGTCAACGCCTTCATCCGGGCCAGCTCCGCCGGCGCGGGCTCGCTCTCCCGGTACGGCTTCCACACCGTCTCGCGGAACAGCCGCTGCAACTCCCGCGCCGTCGCCCGGCTGTGCTCCAGCACCACCGAGCGGGCGGCCAGCAGCGTCTCCAGCGGGATCGGCACGTCCAGGATCCGCACGCCCAGCGGCAGCAGCCCCGGATCCACCCGGAACACCTCCGGATCCGATGTCCGCTCCAGCGCGCCCATCGCGGCGAGCCGCTCGACCTGCTCCTCCGTCAGCCCCCGTCCGGCCCGCCGCTCCAGCTGCGCCCTGGTGGCCTGCTCCGGGCTCTCCGGCGTCCAGGACGCCACCAGCGCCCGGTGGATCGCCAGGTCCAGCGGCGTGCTGTCCTCCGGCAGCCGCGCCAGGTAGCGCTCGATCGCGGCCAGCGTCAGCCCCTGCCGCTGCAACTCCTCGATCAGCCCCAGCCGGTCCAGGTGCGCCTCCCCGTACAGCCCCACCCGCCGCGGCCCCAGCTCCGGCGGCGGCAGCAGCCCCTTCGTCCCGTAGAACCGCACCGTCCGCACCGTCACCCCGGCCCGCGCCGCCAACTCGTCCACCGTCAGCCGCACCTCGCCCCCCGCCTCGCCGAACTCCCCCATCCGTAGCCGCCTCCCACACTGGCACACTCCCGCTGTGACACCAGCAGTGTGACAGTGGCGAGTGCGCCGGGTCCACCGATGGGCTCGGGTGTAGGCCTTCCACTCGTGGGGGCCGAAGTCGGCACTGAGCCGGGTGCGCGACCGGGTCGGCGCACGTGTATGCGCCGACGCCCCTGCGATCCGCCGGGGGCAGCGGCGGGCAGGGGCGTCGGGGGCTGCCCGTGGTGGGGTCAGGCGGGGGTGGTGTGGTGGCGGCGGGTGACTTCGGGGTGGGCTCGGGTGTAGCCCTTCCACTCGTTGAGGCCGAAATCGGCGAAGAGCGGGTTGTCCGGGTCCTCGGTGGCACCGGGGGCGTGGTGGGCGAGCGGGAAGTCCAGTGGCTCGATGTGGGCGTCGAGCCGGGGGTTGTAGAAGAACGGTACGGAGAAGCGTTCGCGGGCGCCGGGCGGGCTGACCACCCGGTGGTTGGTGGCCTTGAGGTAGCCGTCCGTGGCTACCTCCAGCAGCTCACCGAGGTTGACGACGAAGGCGCCGCTGAGCGGGGGGACGTCCAGGAAGGTGCCGTCCGCGCGTTCGACCTGGAGGCCGCCGACGGTGTCCTGGAGCAGCAGAGTGATGAAGCCGTAGTCCTTGTGGGTGCCGACGCCCTGGCCGGCGCCGGTCGGGGCGGTGCCGGGGTAGCGGACCAGCTTGAGGCGCAGGTGGGGGTGGCCCGCGAAGGCCTCGTCGTAGAAGTCGGGGCGGGCGCCGATCGCGGTGAGGAGTTCGTGCAGCAGGCGGCGGGCGACCGCGCCGAGGTGGTCGATCCAGCCGAGTGCGGCGCCGCGAAGTTCGGGGAGCGCCGTGGGCCACTGGTTGGGCCCCTCCAGCCACCAGTACGGGGGCTCGCCCGCGCCGGGGACGTGCGGGGGCAGCTCGGCGCCGATGTCCAGTTGGTCGCGCCAGTCCTGGCTGCCGCCGGTGCGCTCGTCGCCGGTGCGCGTGTAGCCCCGGTAGTGGGGGGAGTTGAGGTTGCTCACGGCGAGGCGGTCGGCCTCGGGGAGAGCGAAGAAGGCGTGCATGGCCCGGGTGAGGGCGGCCGTCTCCTCCGGGGTGACGCCGTGCCCGACGAGCTGGAAGAAGCCGACGCCGGTGGCCGCGGCGCGGAGCTCGTCGTGCAGTCGGCGGCGGTCGTCCGGGCTGCCGTCGGCGAGCGACAGGTCGATCACCGGGAGGGCGTCCGCCGGGGTGGAGCCGCGGCCCGTCTCGGATATGCCGGATATGGGCGTGTGCTGCTGCGTCATGTGTGACATCCGCTGGTCTCGTCCCGACTGGTCCCGGTGGTCGACCGTGGACGGCCGGAGCAGCCGCCTGGTGCGGCGGGCGCTCCGGGAGCCGGGAGGTGGTGGCGGCCTGGCGGGGCCGCCGTTGAGGGTGGGTGGCGCGGGGTTCAGCCGGAGCGTCGACAGGACATGCTCGTCACGCGGAGCAGGTCCACGTGGCGGCGGCGAACAAGGATGAGCACCTCCTCAGCCTAATTGACCCGTTCGGCGGTAGGCGAGCCCCGTGCAGCGGTGGGGCATTCGCAGGGGGCCGGGCTGCCGGGGCCGGGCTGCCGGGGCCGGGCAGGGCAGGGCGGGGCGGGGTGGGTAGGGCGGGGTGGGTAGGGGGGCGGACCGGGCCGGTGGCGGTGCGCGCGGTGGCGGCTCCTTTCCTGTTTCCTAGGTGGATGAGGGAGGCCGGGGCGGCTCAGGAGTTGTTGAGGTAGGCCAGGACGGCCAGGACCCGGCGGTTGTCGTCGTCGGAGGGCTGGAGGTCGAGCCGGACGAAGATCGACGCGGTGTGCTTGGCGACGGCCCGCTCGGTGATCACCAGCTGCTGGGCGATCGCCGCGTTGGAACGCCCCTCCGCCATCAGCGCCAGCACCTGCCGCTCACGGGGGGAGAGGGTGGAGACCGGACCGGCCGAGGAGTTGTGGGTGAGCAGCCGGGTGATCACCTCCGGATCCATCACGGTGCCGCCCTGGGCGACCCGCTGCACGGCGTCGATGAACTGGGTGCCGCCCATCACCCGGTCCTTGAGCAGGTAGCCGATCCCGCCGGTGCCGCCGGCCAGCAGCTCGCGCGCGTACAACTGCTCCACGAACTGCGACAGCACCAGGACGGGCAGGCCCGGGTGGGCCTGACGGGCCGCCAGGGCGGCCCGCAGCCCCTCGTCGGTGAAGCTCGGCGGGAGCCGGACGTCGACCACGGCGATGTCCGGCCGGTCCGCGGCCACCGCGGCGAGCAGCTGCTCGCCGTCCTCCACCGCCGCGGTGACCTTCATGCCGTTGGCCTCCAACAACCGGGTCAGACCGTCCCGGAGGAGGAAGAGGTCTTCGGCGATGACAACGCGCAAGGGATCTCCAGGTTCACGATGGTCGGCCCACCGGACGGGCTGCTGATCGCGAGCACCCCGTCGAAGGCGGCCAGGCGGCGTTCGGTTCCGCTGAGGCCGGTTCCCCGGGACGGGTCGGCGCCTCCGCGCCCGTCGTCGGTGACCGATATCCGCAGCAGTCCGCCACTGTGCCCTATCTCGATCCACACGTGCGAGGCCTCGGCGTGCTTCACCACGTTGGCCAGCAGCTCCGTCACCGCGAAGTAGGCGGCCGACTCCACCGGCGCGGGCGCCCGGCCGGGCAGATTGCCGGTGAAGCTGACCGGCAGCGGCAGGTCCAGTGCCGTCGCCTGCACCGCGTCTGCCAGGCCGCGGTCGGCGAGCACCGGCGGGTGGATGCCGCGGACCAGGTCCCGCAGCTCGCCGAGTGCCTTCACCGAGGACTGCCGGGCCTCGGCCAGCAGTGGTCCGATGGCGTCCGGGTCGTCCTTCAGCTGCTCGGCCACGGTCAGCAGCATGCCCAGTGCCACCAGCCGGGCCTGCGCTCCGTCGTGCAGGTCCCGCTCGATCCGGCGCAGCTCGGCCGCTCCGGCGTCGATGGTGTCCGCCCTGGTCCGCGCGAGGTGGTGGACCTGGCGGGCGAGCTCGGCCCGTCGGGAGGGCCCGAGCAAGGCCCGGGCGGCCCGCTCATGGATCCGCAGGACCGGAGGGGCGGCCCACAGGACGGCCAGCGGGGCGATCCACAGGCCCAGGGCGTAGATGACGCCCAGCGCGAAGAACGGTCCGTTCCGGCCGAAGACCTGGAGGGCGACGGGGGCCAGCAGGACGATCGCGGCGGTGATCAGCACGGCGCCGCCGGTGAGCAGTGTCCAGGCGAAGTCCCGCCAGGTCGCCGGGTCGGTGAGCCAGCCGCCGGCCCGCAGCCGTTGCCAGGGCCCGGCGCCGGGTGCCCGGCGGTGCGGCACCGGGATCGGCCGCCCGCTCCACTTGCCGACGATCCGCCTGCTCTCCGTCGCGATCCAGCGTGCGCCGAACAGCCCGAGCAACAACAGCGAGGGTGCCAGCCCGACCGAGACGGACCGGCCGCCGGGCGCGGCACCGCCGTAGACGTGCGTCGCCATCAGCGCTATCGCGCCCGGGGCGAACAGCGCGGCGCCGACCGCTCGGCCGCCGCCCCCGGTGGCCCAGCAGAGCGCCCAGAGGGCGACCGGTGCCATCGGCACCGCCAGGATCAACGGGCCGCCCGCGTGGAAGTCCGGCCGGGGCTCGTCCGGACCGAACAGCGCGGCGGCCAGCGCGACCGGCGCGGCCAGCAGCGCGAGGAAGCCCGTCACCGCCAGCGTCACCGCGTACCAGGCGCGCACCCCGTCCACGCAGGCCCGGCCGACCCGTAGGGTCAGCCCACTCAGCACTCCCGCGCTCATGACGCGCCCCCTTTCCCTTCCGAAGCCCCCGTCCAGGGGGCCTCGAACCGCGGCCCGGGAGCCCCCCGTGGGCCCCGGTTCCGGTCTGTCGATGGGTCAGTCTGCCCGGCCGAGACACCCGGCGCTCTAGGCCTGAACACCCAGTTCGGGGTGTATCTGGATACACCCCGCAGAGGCCGTCCAGACGGCTGTCGGCCCCCCGCCTCCGATTCCTAGCGTGATGTTCCGTCAGCCGGTCCGGGGCTCCCGTGGCCGGACCTCGAATCGTGGAGGGCCCGTGAACGCGCCGATCATCCGGATCCGCGGCGTCAGCAAGACGTACGACCGATCCGACGCCGCCCGACCCGCCCTGGCCGGGCTCGACCTGGAGGTCCGGGCCGGCGAGGCGCTGGCCGTGCTCGGCCGCTCGGGCAGCGGCAAGTCCACCCTGCTGAACCTGATCGCCGGCCTCGACCGCCCGAGCGAGGGCGAGGTGGAGGTGGACGGCGTGGCCGTGCACAGGCTCGGCGAGGCCGCGCTGGCCGAGTACCGGCGGGAGCGGATCGGCATGGTGTTCCAGTTCTTCAACCTGCTGGATGACCTGAACGCGGAGGACAACGTGCTGCTCCCGGCCCAGCTGGCGGGGATGCGACGGGAGCAGGCCCGCGCCCGGGCGGCGGAGCTGCTGGAGCGGCTGGGGGTGGCCCGGCACGCCAAGGCTTTCCCCGGCCGGCTCTCCGGTGGCGAGCGCCAGCGGGTCGCGGTGGCCCGGGCGCTGATGAACCGTCCGCCGCTGCTGCTGGCCGACGAGCCCACCGGGGCGCTGGACACCGCCTCGGCCGCCGACGTCCGCGACCTGCTGCGCGGGCTCAACGCTGAGGGCCAGACGATCCTGCTGGTCACCCACGACACCGCGCTCGCCGAGGCCTGCGCCGACCGCACGATCGAGCTGCTCGACGGTCGGCTGGTCCGGGACACGGCGGCCGTGCCGGCACCGGGCGGTGGCCGATGAGCGCGCTCGGCAAGGTGGTGCGCGCCGGGGTCGGCCGCCGGCGGGTGCAGACCCTGGTCATGGTGCTCACCACGATGATGTCCGTGACGGCGTGCATCCTCGCGCTCGGGCTGCTGGTCGCCGCCCAGGGCCCGTACCAGCGCTCCTTCGCCGACCAGCACGGCGCCCACCTCAATGTGCTGTACGACCAGGCCAAGGCGAGCCCCGCCCAGCTCGCCGGGGCGGCCCACGCGCCCGGTGTGACGGCCTCGGCCGGTCCCTACCAGGCGGTCACCGTCCAGCCGCGCTCCGGCGCCGGCACCCAGATCCCGCCGCCCGGGAGCCCGCTGCCGCCCATGACGCTGGTCGGCCGCGCCGAGAGCGGCCCGCTGGACGACCTGCGGATCACCCGCGGCCGCTGGATCGCGGGCCCCGGCGAGGTGGTGCTCCTGGACGGGCACTCCCCGCTCGCGGTCGGCGACAGCATGGCGTTCCCGGACCTGCCGGGGCAGCCGACGCTCAAGGTCGTCGGGCTGGCGGCCTCGGTCTCCTGGAGCGCGGACGGCTGGGTCGCCCCGGAGCAGGTGGCCGGGCTGACGCCGCCCGGCACCACGCCCGCCGCCCAGTACCTCTACCGCTTCGCCCACGCCGGCAGCGACGCCGAGGTGGAGGCCGACCACGCCGTGCTGGCCGCCGCGGTCCCGGGCGGGGCGCTCACCAAGGCCACCTCCTACCGGCCCGCCCAGGCGGAGGCGAACCGGACGGCCTCGACCTTCGTCCCGTTCGTCACGGCCTTCGGGGTGCTCGGGCTGGCCATGTCGGTGCTGATCATCGGCGTCGTGGTCAGCGGCGCCGTCAGCGCCGCCACCCGGCGGATCGGCATCCTCAAGTCCCTGGGCTTCACTCCGGCCCTTGTGGCCCGCGCCTACGTCGCCCAGGCGCTGATCCCCGCCGGGGTCGGGACGGCGCTCGGCATGCTCCTCGGAAACCTGCTGTCCGTGCCGGTCCTCGGGCTGGCCCACAAGGCGCTGCGCGGCGGGCTGCTCGGCATACCGCTCTGGGTGGACGCCGTGGTCGTGGTGGCGGCGCTGGGTGCCGTGGCGGGCACCGCGCTGGTACCGGCGCTGCGGGCCGGACGGCTGCGGACGGTGCAGGCGCTCGCGGTCGGCCGGGCGGCGCCGGGCGCCAAGCGGGCGGCCGCGAGCGGCGGGGCCGAGGGGGCAGGAGCGGTGGGCCTGCTGTCCCGGGCGCAGGACCTGATCGGCCGGCTGCCGCTGCCACGGGCGCTCAGCCTCGGGCTGGCCTCCCCGCTCAACCGCCCTGGCCGCTCGGCGACCACCGGCGCGGCCGTGGTGCTCGGCACGGTCGGGGTCACCCTCTGCGTCGGCCTGACGCTCTCGCTGAGCTCCCTCCAGGACGGCCTGACGGCCGACCGCGCGGGCAAAGTGGTGGTCCAGGCTCCGATCGAGGGCTCCACGCAGCCCGTCGACCACGTGGACGAGGCAGCGGTGGCCAAGGCCATCGACTCCCGTCCGGACACCCGGGCCTGGTACAGCAGCGTCCCGACCTCGGTCGCCCTCGCCGGCAACACCGGGCGCTCCATGGTGGTCGCGTTCAACGGCGACGCCTCCTGGAGCGGCTTCCAGCTGGTCTCCGGCCGCTGGTTCCACGGCCCCGGCGAGGTCGTGGTGGCCGCCGCCTACCTGAGGGCCAACCAGGCGAAGGTCGGTGACATCGTCACCCTCACCGACCACGGGCACGGCACCCCGGCGAAGATCACCGGCGAGGTGCTGACCACCAACGACCTGGTGTTCACGGACCGGTCCACGCTGGCGCCGCTCGGCGGCGCGATCCATCCCGAGGCGCTTTCCTTCCACATCGACCTCACCCCGGGCGCCGATGCGCAGGCCTACGCCGACGGGCTGGACCAGGCCGTGAAGCCACTGGGCCTGGGCGCCGAGCCCGGCGAGGAGCACCTCAACATCGTGGTGCTGGCGATGAACACCCTGGCGGGCGTGCTCACGCTGCTGCTCTCCGTGGTGGCGGGGCTCGGGGTGCTCAACACCGTGCTCCTGGACACCCGGGAGCGGGTGCACGACCTCGGGGTGCTCAAGGCACTCGGGATGTCGCCCCGGCAGACCGTCGGCATGGTGCTCACCTCGGTCTGCGGCAGTGGGCTGGTGGCCGGGCTGATCGGGGTCCCGATCGGCATCCTGGTGCACCACCAGGTGATGCCCGCTATGGCCCGGGCCGCCGGGATCGGAATGCCGGACGCCGACCTCGCCGTGTTCGCTCCGTCGGTGACGGGGCCGCTGATACTCGGCGGCCTGGTGCTGGGCCTGCTCGGCGCCGTCCTCCCGGCCACGTGGGCGGCCCGCACCCGGACGGTCACGGCGCTGCGGACGGAGTGACGGCGGGGGAGAGGCCAGGCGTCGGCCGGTCCAGGCCGCCAGGCCGGGTCACCTCGCCAAGTCACCCGGCCAGGTCACCGGGCCGGGTCACCGAGCCGGGCCGGCCTGGGTTGGGTTTGTCCGACCCAACCCAGGCCACCTGACCAGGACCGACTCAGGAGAGCCGCTCCGCCGCGTACGCCTCCATGGCGGCACGCTGGTACGCGGCCAGGCCCGGGGCGATGGCCTCGTACGCGGCGCTCCACTGCTCGTTCTCGGTGCAGGAGCGGGCGATCTCCAGGTACTCCTCGGTCGGGACGGACCGGATGGTGCCGAGCAGGCGGTACTCCTCGTCGATCGTGCTCTGTACGGGCTCGGCTTCGGCCGGGTGGCCGGCCGCCATCAGCTCGGCCAGGTGGATCATGCGGGCGGTCCGCTCGCGCTGTCCGGCCTCGATCTCGGCCGGGGACATCGCGGCGGTCGCGCGCCGGGCCGCCTCGGCGTGCTCGGGGAAGTCGCGCAGGCTCGCATCGACGTCCTCGGGCTGGACTCCGTCGAACAGGTTCTCGGGGCGGTTGATGGTCATGGGTGTGCCGTCCTTCTGGGAGCGTTCCAGGTCGGCGATCGTGCGGGACACGGTTGCGGCCAGGGCGTCGAGCCGGTCGCGCTCGGCGACCAGCCGCCGGCGGTGGCCCCGAAGGGCCTCCAGCTCGTCCACCTGGTCGCCCAGGATGCGGGCGATCTCGGTCAGCCCCACGCCCAGGGCCCGCAGTACCAGGATCTGTTGCAGCTGGAGCAACTGCCGCTCCTCGTAGTAGCGGTGGCCGTTGGAACCGATCCAGGCCGGAGGCAGCAGTCCGACCTCGTCGTAGTGCCGCAGGGTCCGGGCGGTCACGCCCGACAACCGGGCGACCTCCGCGATCGGCCAGGCCATGCGCTGCCTCCCTCGTTCCGCGTCCCAACGTTCCCGCGTCCAACGTCCCGGGCCCCAACGTTCCCGCGTCCAACGTCCCGCGTTCGTACGTTCGCTTGGACCAGGGCCGGTTCTCCGGCCCTGGTCACGACGGTAGAAGCTGCCGCTGCGGCAGCTTCAAGCCCGAATTCATGCCCGAAGTCTGCGCGCGGCCTACCCCTCGTCGAACCAGTCCAGGGACTGCCCGTGCGGACCGGTGAAGGCCACCGGCCGCTCGTCCAGGGCGAGCGCGAACAGCCCGGAGCCGGCGGGGGCCTGGCGGGGGAGACGCCGGGCGACGGTCGGCAGCACCGAGACCGCCTCGTTGGAGATCCAGTGCCCGGGGAGCTCGCGCATGGTCGCCGCGAACTCCTCCCGTTCCTCCGAAGACAGATAGGCGAGCACCGCACTGTGGAACACCACCGGCGTCGCCCCTGCCGGGGCCCGCGCCACCAACTTCCGGACCGTCGCGTTGAGATCGCCGCGCACCAGCAGCGGCGGTTCGGCCCGGGCGACCCGGACGGCGCCGCGCAACCGGTCCAGCCGGTGGGTCTGCTCCGGCCAGACCAGCGACTCCAGCCAGCGCATGTCCTCCTCCACCCGCACGTCCAGCGGATTGAGGTCGATCCCGGCCCGCCACACCACCTCGGGCAGTCGTTCCCGCAGGGCGTCGGTGAGCGGTACCGGTCCACTCACCACACAGTCCAGCGTCACCGGGCTCGCCACGGCGCCGAACTCGGCCACCGGGGTGCCACTCCCACTCCCACTCCCGCGCTCGCGTCCGTCCCTTCCGTCCCCGCCGTCCCCCTCCCCGGCCAGGTAGCGGTAGCGGTACCGGTCCGGGTACAGACAGAGCCCGGCCGAGGCCCCCACCTCGATCAGCGCGAGCGGCTGCGGCAGTGTGGCCAGCAGCGGCAGCAGGGTGGCACAGCGACCCGCCTCGTTGGTCTGCGTCCGTCGCTCCAGCATCGTCGTCGAGACCTCGGCCCAGTGCTCCGCCGTCCAGTCGCGAAAGGCCGACCAGCCCTCCGCCACCGGCCCGCCCAGGTGCCGGACCGCGCCGAACAGCAGGTTCGGCTGCCGCTTCGTGCCCGCAAGCCCGTCCAGCAGCACACGCAACTGATCGTCCTCGGCGACGCGCTCGGCCAGCTCCTGGTAGATCGGCGAGTTGCCCCGCGCTTCCCGCTCCGCGAACGCCTGGTAGAGCTCCCTCGTATCGCCGTGCATCCCTCGTGTGTCCTTCCGACGCCCCTTCGAGTGACCGAACCGGCCCAGCCTACGCGCGGCCCGAACACACAGATCAGCGTGCCGAGGCCGACCGTCCCGGCCCATCCCCGTCCCGGGCCACCCGTCCCGGTCCACCCGTCCCGGCCCATCCCGGCCGGGGCTCAGTCGAGTCCGCCGGCCTCCCGGGCCGCCTGCTCCACGCGGTCGTGGTGGGCCCGCCACCAGTCGGCGTCGCCGGGGGCGGTGTTGACGCCGTCGGAGCGTTGGCCGGTGGAGCCGTCCACGAGTTCGCGGACCAGGTCGGCGTGGCCGACGTGGCGATGGGTCTCGGCGATCATGTGGACGAGGACCCGGTGCAGGGTCTGCTCGTGGCGGGCGCCGAACGGCACCGTGCCGACGGCATCCAGCGGCAGGGCTTCGATGGTGGCGTCGGAGTGCGCCCAGACCCGTCGGTAGCGCCCGATGACCTCCTCGGTGCTCTCCTCCGCCCGCGCCCACAGGTCGCCGTTCGGCTCGGTCTGGCCGGTGATCCACACCGGGGCCGGCTCGGGGAAGGGGCGGCCGAAGGTGTCGCCGAAGTACAGCGCCTCGGCGCCGGTGACGTGCTTGACCAGCCCCAGCAGGTTGGTGCCGGTGGGTGTGAGCGGGCGGCGCAGGTCGTACTCGGAGAGGCCTTCGAGCTTCCAGAGCAGGGCGTCGCGGGCATCCTGGATGTAGATCCGAAGGTCGGTCTTGTCATCTGTCGCGGTCATGGGATCAGTCTGTTGGCCACCGTAAACCTGTCCAACGATTTCCGATCCACCTCATTCCTGATGTGCGGTCAATTCATGTCAAGATCTGGAACGTTCGCAAACAATGAGCACCTCATCGAAGGAGTGACCATGGCCGATGGCGCCTGGTCCTGGGACGAGACGCTGTTCGCCGGAACGGCCGTCCACTACCCGCGCGGCCGACTCCCGTACGCCCCCGGGCTGGCGGAGGCGCTGGCCGAGGCGCTGGGGCTCGACGGCCGGGGGCGGCTGCTCGACGTGGGGTGCGGGCCGGGGACGCTGGCGCTGGGGCTGGCGCACCTGTTCGCCGAGGTCGTCGGGGTGGACCCGGACGCGGGGATGATCGCCGAGGCGCGGCGGGCGGGCGCGGCGGAGCCCAAGGCGACCTGGGTGCGGGCCCGGGCCGAGGAACTGCCGCCGGGCCTCGGCACGTTCACGCTGGCAACCTTCGGCCAGTCCTTCCACTGGATGGACCGCGACCTGGTGGCGGCGACCGTCCGGAGCATGCTGCGGCCCGGCGGCGCCCTGGCGCATATCTCGGACCTGAAGGGCGAACCACGGCCCACCGAGGGGCTGCCGCATCCGTCGGTGCCGAACGCCGAGATCGGCGAACTGGTCCGGCACTACCTCGGCCCGGTCCGCCGCGCCGGACAGGGCCTGCTGCCGCACGGCACGCCGGGCGACGAGTCCGCCGTCCTCGCCCGGGCGGGCTTCGCCGGCCCGCAGCGGATCGTCGTCCCGGGCGGGCAGCCGCTGGAGCGCACGGCCGACGACGCGGTCGCGGGCGTCTTCTCGCTCTCCTCCTCGGCCCCGCACCTCTTCGCGGAGCGCGGCCCGGCCTTCGAGGCGGACCTCCGCCGCCTCCTTGCCAGGAGCTCGCCGTCGGGCCTCTTCTCGGCGCGGCAGCCCAGCAGCGAGGTGTTCATCTGGCGTAACACGCAGGAGCGTTGACGGGCCGAACGGATCCGGCTCGGCCCGTCATCCGAAGAGGTGTGCCGATCAGCGGACGACGTCGAAGACCTGCTTCTGGAGGCCGTTCCGGTACGTCTCGTGCTCGATCAGCTTCAGCTTCTGGGTGTCCTTGTCCGTCGTGCTGAACAGGCGCTTGCCGGCGCCGAGCAGCAGCGGGAAGACGAGCAGGTGGTAGCGGTCGATCAGGCCGGCGTCCGAGAGCGAGTGGTTCAGGGTGGCGCTGCCGTGGACGATGATCGGGCCGCCCTCGGTCTCCTTCAGCGCGGCGACCTCGTCGAGCGAGCGCAGGATGGAGGTCTCGCCCCAGTTCGAGACCAGGTCGCCCTCGGTGAGGGTGCTGGAGACGACGTACTTCGGCAGCGTCTTGTAGCGGGCGAACTCCGGCATGTCCGGCCAGACCGGGCTGAACGCCTGGTAGCTGACCCGGCCCAGAAGCATCGCGGTGGCCTCCTCCTGCTCCCGCCCCTTGATCTCGAACGCCTCGGGGAGGAAGTCGATGTCCTTGAAGGTCCAACCGGAGTTGCGGTAGCCGGGTTCGCCGCCGGGGCCTTCGACGACGCCGTCGAGCGAGATGAAGGCGGTGCTGATCAGGGTGCGCACGGGTGGTTCCTCGGTTCTCGTGAGGGGCTGTGTGCTGGGAATTGTCGGCGCCGGGGGTGGTCAGTGCAGGGTGCCACACGGCGATCCGACCGACATGATGCTCTCCACCAGCAGGGGAGAGGGACGGGACGGGCCCTTCGGCATGACTTGTAGCTGCCGTGATGGAAAGGTTTCAGTCGCATAGCCGACCGAACCTTCGGTAGTCTGCGGGGCTCCGGTGGCCCGGGAGAGTGTCTCGTTTGGAAGACGGCCGCTTGGTCGTGCACGGGCGCACGGTTGAACGGCGGGGCTCCGGACGGCTCGCGGCGGCGCTCAGGGCGGCCGCACCACCGAGACGATCGCACCAGCGAGACGGCCGCACCGCACTCTCTCGCCTCCCCTCGCCTACCGCTCGCCTCCCCCCGTCTTCGTGGCCACCCTCATTTGCCACCGGCGGATCTCCAAATGAGACAGCCTCTCAAGTGAATGGATTGGGATGCGGAAGGGGGCGCCGCACGATTCAAGCCACCCACGGAGGGGTGGTGATTTCAGGGCTCTTGTGTGAACTCCGAGTTTGAGGTTGGCTCTTGCAGCGGGAGGAGCCGGTGTTGCGGGAGATCGTGGAGGGACGACACCGCTCGCCTGATGTCGTTCACCCGTGTCGGAATAGCCGGGCCAGAGGGGGGAGTCGCTATGGAGGGTGCCGCCACGCCGGCCCACACCTTGCCGAGGTTGACCACGTCGCCGCCGCGCTCTGTGCCCACCAGAACGAACTCCGCCGACACGCCCGCCGATTGCTGAACAAGAAATGCTCCATGTCCGGGATGGGGCAGCCGGGGCTGCGGATGGCGATCCGTAACGCCTGATCCCGCTGTCTGCCCCGAGCGGCCATCGATCGGCAGGACCGGACGATGCCGGACTTCACCATGACTCGGCTGAAGGTGCGCACCTGAGGCCCGCGATACCGTGAAGGGGATCACCTTGACCGAACCATCAGCGATCGCCACGGACGAGCTGTGGAAGATGGTGTACACCAGCTTCCAGTTCCCGTACCTGCACGCCGCATTGCGCCTGAAATTGTTCGCCCTGCTCAAGGAGCGGCCGGGCATCACCCTCGACGAGATCACCGACGCGTTGGGGCTGGAAGAACGCGCGGGACACGTACTGATGTTGGGGTGCTGCACGTTCGAGCTCGTGCGCAAGGACGGCGACGGATATCACAACACCGCCGCGACCGATCTCCTGGCGGGCGATCCGGACGGCTTCATGCCCGTCATCATCCGCTACACCCACGAGATGTTGTACCGGCCGATTGGCTGGCTCTACGAATCGTTGGTGAACAACGACAACCTGGGGCTGCATCGTGAGCTGCTCGCCGGATCCTCGGCGACCACGCTCTACGAACGCCTCGCCGAGGACGAGAACCTCGAAAAGGTGTTCACCGCCATGATGGAGCACCAGAGCCGCTCCGTGGTCGAGGACTTCGTCAACGCCGTGGACTTCTCGTCGTACCACCACGTGCTGGACGTCGGCGGAGGCACCGGAACCAACGCCATCGGCTTCGCCCAGCGATGGCCGGACCTCCAGGCGACCATCCTCGAACTGCCGAACGTGGCGAAGATGGCGAACGACCGGATCGCCGAGGTCGGGCTGTCGGAGCGGGTTCGCGCGGTCGGAGCCGACGTCATGCAGGACGAGTTCCCCACGTCGTCCCACGACTGCGTGGTGTTCTCCCGGTTCCTCGAAATCTGGTCCCCGGAGCAGGTCCGCGCCCTTTTCGCGAAGGCCTACCGGGCCCTGGAGCCGGGCGGTCACCTGGTGGTCGTCGCCTGCGCGCAGAACGACGACGAGACCGGCCCCGCGCACGCCGCGTTCATGTCGGCGTACGTCCAGACGGTCGCGTCGCCCGAGGGCCGTATCTACACGCCCCGGGATTTCGAGCAGTGGTACACCGAGGCGGGTTTCGAGCCGATGGATCGCCAGTACTCCGGGCGGTTCGACGTCATCCTCAGTGCCCGCAAGCCCGCGGCCGGCTGAGCCGTCGTCGTTCGGTCGGAGGAACTGCCGCATTTGGCTGGAGCCGGCCGCCCATGACCACGTCATCGGCGGCCGGTTCACCGCGGTGGCGATGGACCGCTGCCGCTCCGAGTCGCTCCGTACGGGGGGTTTGAGTGGAATCACCTGACAGGCTGGCCATTGTCACCGGCGGAACCAAGGGCATCGGGTTGGCATTCAGCCACAGGCTCACCCGGATGGGGTACCGGGTGGTCGCCACGTTTCGCAGTGACGAGGAGTCCGCGAATCAGGCCCTGAAAGAGATGGAAAAAGGGCTGTCGGTCGTCCGGTCGGATGTGTCGGACCCCGACGACGTGGCCCGGTTGGCCGAACTCGTGCGCGCCGAGCACGGAGTTCCGCAGGTGTTGGTCAACAACGCCGGGCTGAACATCGACCGGCCGGTGCTGGAGATCTCCGACTCGGACTGGCGCCGGGTGCTGGAAACCAATCTCTCGGGACCCTTCTACATGACCCGGGCGTTCGCCCCGCACATGGTGGAGGCCGGCGGCGGCTCCATCATCAACATCGGCGCGACCACGGCAATCCGCCCCCGCCTGAACGGCGCCAATTACTGTTCGAGCAAGGCGGGCCTGCTCCACCTGACCAAGTGTCTGGCCATGGAACTCGCGCCGAGCATCCGGGTGAACTGCCTCATCCCGGGGATGATCGACACGGAGGAGATGCGGACCCGTTACCGCGTGGCTGAGCCGGAATACATGAACGCACTGCTGGACGAAATTCCGCAGCGCAGGATCGGCGCCACCGACGAGATGGCGGACGCGTTGGAGTTCCTGGTGGGTGGCGGCGCCGCCTACATCACGGGCCAGAAGCTGATCGTGGACGGCGGGCAGTTCATGTGGTGACCGGTCCGGAAGTCACCCGAAGGCCGCGGATCCGAGGATCGCGAATCTGAAAGCCACCTTCTGGCATCACTCGCAATTGAGGAAGAGGGGAAAGTCATGCGATCACGCCTTGAGCGCTACCAGGAGTTCCTGGAGCAGGAGTACCGTTCCGGTTTCACGAAGTCGGGCGAGTACGACATCTCCGGGATCTCGGATGATCTCGTGAAGCAACTGCAGGACGGTCGGTTCACCCGCATCGTGTTCAGCGGAATGGGTTGCTCGGCCATCGTGTCGGACGTGATTCGAGTCTTCTTCAACTCGATCAGGAGCGACCTCGAAGTCCATGTCTTCAACGACTACGAATTCGAGTACCTGATTCCGCGCTCGGTGATCGAGGACGACCGGACGCTCATCATCCTGAGCTCGTACAGCGGCCACTCCAACGAGCCGGTCCGCGCCTTCCACGCGCTGCGCCCGATGCACGACCGGGTGCTGCTGCTCACCTCCGGCGGCCGACTCGGCGAGCTGGGCGAGGAGCACGGCGTGTCCATCGCGCGCTGGACGCTGAGCAAGCCGGACCGCGAGTACCCGCTGTTCCACGTCGGCCAGTACTTCTCCATTCTGGTTGACATGTTCCTGAAGCTCGGGCTCCTCGACAGGGACTACGGCCCCGAGGTCCGCGCCCTGGCCCAGACCCTGGAGACCGACTTCACGCCCGCCCTGCGCGAGTTGGCCGCCGACGCCGCCGTCCGGAGCGAGAACGCCAACATCATCATGCTCGGGTCGCCCAAGTGGCACGAGAGCCTGCTGAAGCTCGCCAAGATGCACTTCAACGAGATCGCCATGGTGCCGGCGACGCGGAACTACTTCCACGAGTTCTGCCACAGCGAGGTGGCCACGCTCACCGACCCCGAGCGCCGGCACAGCGTTCTCGTCTTCTCCGACCCGGAGGAGGACGACTACACCCAGGCCAAGCGCAAGAACCTGGTGGCGTTGCTGACCGCCCCGATCCCGCAGAACGCGAACGTCACCGTGACCGAGATCGAGCTCGACCAGCCGACCTTCATGCGCCAGTACTTCACCGCGCTGGAATTCGTCCAGTACCTGACTCTCGATCTCGGTCGGGTCCGGGAGACGAAGTCGCGCAACCTCATCTCCGAGGCCGCCGGAAACCCCTGGTACCACGGCAGCACGATCGCCGCGGAGAACGCCCACTGAGGTAGTCGCACAGCTCGGACATCGAAGGCAGCAGTCGAGAACAATGGAGCGATTGTGAATCTACCGGGGCGCTACCCTCTCACGGCTTATCAGCAGGACATCTGGGCCGCGAATTCCCTCTTCCCGGACCTTCCGCAGTTCAACTGCTTCATCACCGACCGCTTCACCGGTGAGGTCGACGTCGAACTGCTCAAGGAGTGCCTGCGCCGCGCGGCCGACCGCAACGACGCGTTTCGACTTCGGATCGCTCCGGAGGACGGAACTCCGTGCCAGTGGGCCGAGTACGAGACGTTCGACATTCCGACGATCGACCTCTCCGGAGCCGCCGCGCCACGTGAGGCCTGTGAGACGTGGATCAAGGACGCGTTCGACGTCCCGTTCGAGGTGGAGCGCCGCCGATTGTTCACGATCGCGGTCCTCAAGGAGCGCGAGGACGTCGTCCACGCCTATGTGAAGGTCCATCACATCATCGCGGACGCCTGGGGCTTGAACCTGTTCATGTCCCAGGTCCGCGCGGAGTACGACCAGGTGCGGCGGACCGGGCGGTTCGATGACCGGCCCGTGCCGTCGTACCTGGGCTTCGTCGAGGAGGAGCGCCGCTACCGGGGGTCGGACGACCACGAGCGGGACCGCGAGTTCTTCCAGGAGCGGCTGGCGGGCGTCACCCCGGCCTTCTTCCGCCGCACCGCGCCGGCCGGCTCCCGGCGGAGCACCCGCCACAGCTTCCTGATCGAGCGCGATCTCATCGAACGCATACGTGAACGCGGCCATTCGGTCTTCGCGTTCGTCGCGGGTGCCTTCGCCGTCTACCTCTCCCGGATCCACGGCAGCGACGAGGTCGTCCTGGGCGTGCCGCTGCTGAACCGGCCCACCGCCGGACAGAAGCAGACCGTCGGCCACGTCGCCAACACCCTGCCGCTGCGGGTGACTCCCGGCAGGGACCGCACGATGAGCGAACTGGTCGCCGAGGTGCAGGCCGGGACCCGGGCGCTCAAGCCCCACGAGCGATTCTCCGTGGGAGACCTGCTGCGCTCGGTGCCGCTCCAAGGCAGCGGCCCCAAGCGGCTGTTCGACACCACCATCGCCTATCTGCGCTGGCCCAGCCCGCTGGCCGTCCAGGGCGTGGAGTACGAGACCGTCGTGCAGGGCCGTGCCCACGACGACGACGTACTGGCGGTCGTCGTCAACGAGTTGGACGACGTCAGCGATGTCCTGGTCGACATGGACTACGCCCTCGACGTCTTCGACGCGGACTTCCCCATCGAGTCGGTGGCCACCCACATCGAGGCGATCCTCAGGGGCACCCTCGACCAGGCGGACCGTCCGCTGTCGGAGGTCCCCATGATCGGCGAGGCCGAGCGTGCCGCCCTGATCGCGGCGGGCAGCGGACCGGTGACCGACTACTCCCAGGACACCACGGTCCACGCGCTGTTCGAGCGGCAGGCGGCCAGGACGCCCGATCGGCCGGCCGTCATCGCCGAAGACCCCGCGGAGTCGCTGACCTTCGCGCAGCTGGACGCGTGGGCGAACCACGTCGCGCACCGATTGCGCGGCGACGGAGTGGACGTCGGCGACCGGGTGGCCGTGGTGGCCGAACGCGGCCCGCAACTCGTCGCGGCCGTCCTGGGGGTCCTCAAGGCGGGCGGCGCGTACGTACCGGTCGACCCGAGCCATCCCGCGGAACGGGTCAGGTTCCTGCTGGCCGACAGCGGGGCGAGGTCCGTGCTGCTGGGCAGTACCGTCTCCGCCTCCCTGGTGGGTGACGCGGTGCCGGTGCTGCGGCTGGACGCCACCCCGCGCACCGCGCCCGCGCCGTCCGGGCCCGTCGGCGGCCCGGGTGACCTCGCCTACGTCATCTACACCTCGGGATCCACCGGACAGCCCAAGGGCGTCCAGGTCGAGCACCGTTCCGTGGTGAACCGGCTGGAGTGGATGCAGCGCCGCTACCCGGTCGGCGACGGGGACGTCCTGCTCCAGAAGACGCCGGTGACCTTCGACGTCTCGGTGTGGGAGCTGTTCTGGTGGGCGATCACCGGTGCCGGGCTCGCGCTGCTCCCGCCCGGGGGCGAGCGGGATCCCGGGGCCATCCTCGGGACGGTCAGGGCGCACCGGGTGAGCGTGGCCCACTTCGTGCCCTCGATGCTCGGCCCCTTCCTCGACCTGCTGGAAGAGGATCCGGCGCTGCTCGACGGCGTCGCGTCCCTGCGGCAGGTGTTCTGCAGCGGCGAGGCCCTGGCGCCGACCCAGGTGAACCGGTTCAACCGGATCTTCGCCGCGGCCGGGCGGCCGGCGCCGCGGCTGGTCAACCTCTACGGTCCGACCGAGGCCACCGTCGACGTCACGTACCACGACTGCCCGGGTGACGCGGCGCAGGAGGTACGGCGGGTGCCGATCGGGCGACCGATCGACAACATCCGGCTCTACGTGGTCGGGGCACACGGCGACCTCCAGCCCGTCGGGGTGCCCGGTGAGCTGTGCATCGCGGGCGTGGGCGTGGCACGCGGCTACCTGGACCGGCCCGAGCTGGACTCGGCGGTGTTCGTGGCCGACCCGTTCACACCCGGCGATGAGCCCCTGTCCGGCGAGGGGCGACGGGGGCGGATGTACCGGACCGGCGACCGGGCGCGGTGGCTCGCGGACGGCACCCTCGAATACCTGGGCCGCCTGGACGACCAGGTCAAGATCCGCGGCAACCGCGTGGAGCTCGGTGAGGTGCGCGACCGTCTGGCGGCCTTCCCTGGCGTCCGGGACGCGATCGTCGTGGACCGGAACTCGCCGGCCCGCGGCGTCCACCTGGTGGGCTACTACGTCGCGGACGAGGACGTGCGGCTCGCGGACCTTCGAGCCCGGCTCCTGGAGTCGTTGCCGGAGTTCATGATCCCGGCGTTCTTCGTGCGGATCGACGGGATCCCGCTCACCGCGAACGGCAAGGCCGACCGGCGGCGGCTGCCCGCTCCCGCCGCGGAGGCGGACGCCAAGACCGCGGAACCGACCAACGAGATCGAGGCGAAGATCGCGGCGGCCTGGTCGCTGGTCCTCGAAACCGACCGGATCGGCGTCGACCAGGACTACTACTCCCTCGGCGGGGACTCGATCATGATGCTCCGCATCCAGGCCGAGGCACGGCGCGCGGGCGTCCACTTCACCCTGGCCGACATGGTCCGCAACCCCACCGTGGCGGCGCTCGCCGCGACCGCGACCACCTCGTCGCCGACCGGGCAGGACGCCCCGCTGGAGCCGTTCGCGCTGGTGTCCGGCATCGACCGCGCGCGGCTGACCGGCCTGGCGGACGCCTACCCGGCGACCCGGCTGCACCTCGGCCTGCTCTACCACAGCCGGGAACGCGAGCGGACGGCCGTGTACCACGACGTCTTCCGCTACTCCCTCACGACGGAATGGAACGAGGAGGCGCTGCGCCGGGCCTTCGACAGCCTGGTTCGGCGCCACCCGGTGCTGCGCTCCGCCTTCGACCTGGGCGGATACTCCGAACCGCTGCAGCTCGTCCACCAGGAGGTCGACGGCGGGCTGGAGATCGCGGACCTGCGCGACCTCGGCGAGCAGGAGGCGCAGGCCGAGGTCGCCCGGCACGTCGAGGAGCGGCGCTACCACGAGTACCGGCTGGACCGCCCGCCGCTGTACCTGTTCCGCGCGCACGTCCTGAACGCCTCCGTGGAGCTGGTGTTCAGCTTCCACCACGCGATCCTGGACGGCTGGAGCGTGGCCACCCTCGTCCGCGAACTGCTCCAGGACTTCCTCCACAACGCCGGGCGGCCCGTCGCCGCCGTCCCGTCCGGACCGCTGCCGTCCCCCGCCCTCTACGTGCGCGAGGAGCGGCGGGCCCTCGCCTCCGACTCCACCAGGAGCTACTGGCAGCGGCTGCTTACCGGCGCCGAACTGGTCCAGATCGACGGATTCCGGCCGTACGAGCCCGCGGGCGACGAGGAACTCATCGTCCACCACGTGGAACTGCCGGACGGCCTCGGCGCCACGGCGCGCAGCCTGGCGCGCGCCCACGGCCTGCCGGTCAAGTCCCTGCTGCTCGCGGCGCACTGCCTGACCCTGCGGCTGTTCTCCGACACGCGGGACATCACCACCGGCCTGGTCACCGGCGGCCGGCCGGAGGAGGCCGGCGCCGAACGGATCACCGGACTCTTCCTGGAGACGCTGCCGCTGCGCCTCGACACCCAGCCGCGGACCTGGCTGGACTCGGCGCGCGAGGTCTACCAGCAGGAGCGGGACAGCCACCCCCACCGGCGCTACCCGCTCAGCGCGATCCAGGAGGACCGCGGCGGGGACGTCATCTTCGAGACCGCCTTCAACTACGTCCACCTGCACGTCCTCACCTCGCTCTTCGAGGACACCGACATGGTGCTGGCCGACTTCCGGACCTGGGAGGAGACGAACTTCAAGCTCCTGGTCAACGCGGTCGTCGACCCGGTGGACGAGCGCCTGTGGCTGCGCATGGACTGCGACGGACGGACCTTCTCCCGGGCCCAGGTGGAGAGCCTCGGCCGGACGTACCTCGCCGTGCTCCAGCGGATGACCGAACACCCCGACGCGGACGTGGACTTCGCCTTCCTGTGCGATCCGCGGGACGAAGCGGCACTGCGGGCCGGCACCACCCCCGGCACCACCTCTGGCACCGGCACCACCCCCGGCCCCGACGGGGACGCGCCCATGAACGTCATCCGCCGGATCGACGAGCACGTGGCACGCACTCCGGACGCGGTGGCCGTCTCCTGCGGATCACGGCAGTGGACGTACGCACAGCTCGACGAGGCCGCGAACCGCATCGCCCGCGGCCTGATCGACGCCGGAGCCCGGCCCGGATCGACCGTCGGCATCGCCATGGACCGTTCGCCCGAGACGCTGGCCACCGTGCTGGGGGTCGGCAAGGCCGGCGCCACCTGCGTCCCGCTCGACGTCAGCTACCCGCCGGCCAGGCTCGCCTCCATGGTCGCCCAGGCCGACCCGTTGCGGATCATCACGCACGAGACGCACGCGCACCTCTTCGAGCGGTCCGCCCGGCTGCTGCACGTGGACGACCTGCTCGCCGTCGAGCCGGCCCCCGTCGGCGGTACGGAACTGCCGGAGATCACCGGCGAGACCGTCGCCTACCTGCTGTTCACCTCCGGGTCCAGCGGCGAGCCCAAGGGCGTCGAACTCCCGCACCGGGTGCTCGCCAACTACATGAGCTGGCAGATCCCCGCCGCCAGCGGCGCGGCCGGCGGCAAGACCCTCCAGTTCGCGCCGCTGAGCTTCGACGTGGCGTTCCAGGAGATCTACTCCACCCTGTGCGGCGGCGGCACCCTGCAACTGCTCTCCGAGGAGGAGCGGCGCGACATGCCGGCGCTGCTGCGCCTCCTGGACCGCGAGGAGGTGGAACGGGCCTTCATGCCGTTCGTCGCGCTCCAGCAGCTCGCGGAGACCTCCCAGGCCCTGGGCATCCGGCCCCGCGCCCTGCGGGTCGTGATCTCCTCCGGCGAGCAGCTGAGGATCACCGACGAGATCCGGCGGTTCTGCGCCGCGCTGCCGGGCACCGTGTTGGAGAACCAGTACGGACCGACCGAGACGCATCTGCTGACCCATCACACGATGACGGGCGACCCGGCCGACTTCCCCGACCTGCCGCCCGTCGGCGTGCCCGTGGACGGCATCGAGCTGCACCTGCTCGACGGCCTGATGCGGCCGGTGCCGCCGGGTGCGAAGGGCGAGATCTACGTCGGAGGTGTCTGCCTGGCCCACGGCTACCGCAACCGGCCCGATCTCACCGAGCAGCGCTTCGTACCGCATCCCTCCGGTGAGCCGGGCGCCCGCCTGTACCGCACCGGAGACCTGGCCAGGGTCATGCCCGACGGCAACCTCGTGTGGCTCGGCCGCGCCGACTCCCAGGTGAAGGTGCGCGGCTTCCGGGTCGAGCTCGCCGAGGTGGAGCTCGCGATCACCAAACTCGCCGAGGAGCAGCCCGGCATCCGCGAGGCCGCCGTGGTGGCCCGGCGCCGGGAGGGCGCCGACGCGTTCCTCGCGGCGTTCCTCGTCGGTGACGCGGAGGCCGTGGACCTGGACGAGGTGCGGACCCGCCTGCGCACGGCGCTGCCGGACTACATGGTGCCCTCGCACCTGGAGTGGCTGCCGCGCCTGCCCCTGACGCCCAGCGGCAAGCGGGACGACGCGCTGCTGCGCCGCATGCCGCTCGCCGCGCCGACGGCGCACGCCGCCCCGCCGGCCGACGAGCACGAGAAGGCGCTGGTGGGCATCCTGGCGGAGCTGCTGGAGCTGCCCACGGTCGGCGTGCGGGACAACTTCTTCGACATCGGCGGTACCTCGCTGACCGCGATGCGGCTGGTGATGACGATCGAGAAGCGGTACGGCGTCAGCGTCCCGATCTCGTCGTTCGTCGCGGCGCCGACCGTCTCCGGGCTCGCGGAACGGCTGCGGGCCGGGAACTCGGCGGCGGAGTTCGACCCCGTCGTGCCGATCCGCACCCAGGGCGACAAGCCACCGCTGTTCCTGGTCCACCCGCTCGGCGGCCACGTGCTGTGCTACGTCCGCCTCGCCCGCCTGCTGCCGCAGGACCAGCCCGTCTACGCGCTCCAGGCCGCCGGGACCGTCTCCGGCACGGAGCCCCTCGGCTCCATACCCGAGCTGGCCGACAGCTATCTGAAGGCGATGCGCCGGGCCTGCCCCGAAGGCCCGTACGTCATCGGCGGCTGGTCGTTCGGCGGCTTCATCGCCTTCGAGATGGCGCGTCAGCTGCGGCGCGCCGACCCGGATGCCCTCCGGAGCGCCGTGCTGATCGATCCGATCTTCGTCAAGCAGGGGGAGCGGCCCGATGCCGCCGACCACTCGCTGCTGGAGTGGTTCTTCTGGGAGCTGCTGTGGACGGGCCGCAGCGGGACCGCGCCGGTGGTTCCGCTGCCGGACGGGCTGGCGGAGGAGGAGAAGTTCGACTTCATCGTCGAACACGCCACGCAGGCAGGCGTGCTGCCGGCGGGCAGTTCCCGCACCACCGTGCGGCGCCTGTTCGGGATGTTCAAGGCGCACTGGCAGGCGATCCTCTCCTACCAGCCCGAACCGGGGGACGAGGACCTGGTGCTGCTGCGCGCCACCGGGGGGCTGCCGGAGATCCTCCGGCCGATGCACTCGGCCGCGCGGAGCCTGCACGAGGATCCCACCAACGGTTGGGGAGCCCTGACCACCGGTCGTCTTCAGGTGGTGGACGTTCCCGGTGACCACCTGGTCCTGCTGGAGGAGCCGCACGTGAACGTCATCGCCGAGAAGATCGTGGAAGCGGTGGTCGATCGCCTCGATCACCGGCAGGCCGACAGGAGCGGAAAGTGACGCAGAACTCCACACCCACGGCCGTCATCATCGGGGCCGGGATCGGCGGGCTGGCGGCCGCGGCCACGCTGCGCCGGGTCGGCGTCGAGGTCCGGATCTTCGAGCGGGCTCCCGAACTGCGCCCGGGGACCACGGCGGTCTCCTTGATGTCCAACGCGATCCTGGCGCTGCGCACCCTGGACATCGACATCGCCTCGGGTCTGGAGAAGCGCGGTGAGGTCTTCGACGAGCTGAAGTTCCTCACCAAGCGCGGCCGGTCGATCAGGGCCCTTCCGTTCGGTGAACTCGCGGAGCGGTTGGGCGCGTCGAACTACGCCGTCCACCGGGCCGATCTCCAGCGGACGCTGCTGGACGCGCTCGGAGACGACCGGGTCATCGAACTGAACGCCGCGGCCACGGGGTTCGTCACCGGCGACGACGGGGTCGAGGTGACCTTCGAGGACGGGCGGAAGGTCTCGGGCGACATCCTGATCGGCGCGGACGGCTTCAACTCGGCGATCCGCCGGCAGGCGGCGCACGCCGACGATCCGCGGCCCGGCAACTACCTGTGCTGGCTGGCGACGGTGCCCTTCAGCCATCCGCGGCTGACCAAGGGCTACGCCGCGCACTACTGGGGGCGGGGCCAGCGCTTCGGCCTCGCCGACATCGGCCACGGCCGCGCGTACTGGTGGGCGACGAAGAACGTCCCGTCCTGGGCCACCAGGCGCCGGCCGTTCGACAAGGAGGAGATCGCCGGCCTCTTCGCCGGCTGGGCCGATGAGGTGCGGGAGGCGATCCGGGTCACTCCCGAGGAGACGATCGTCAGCATCACCGCCAAGGACCGCCCGTTCCGGCAGCGGTGGGGCACCGGACGCATGACCCTGCTCGGGGACGCGGCGCACCCGATGCTGGTGAGCCTCGGCCAGGGCGCGGCGCTCGCCATCGAGGACGCCGTGGTGCTCGCCGAGCACCTCAGGGGGGCGACGGACCTGCCCTCGGCCCTGCGCGGCTACGAGGACCAGCGCCGGCCCCGGACCGAGGCGCTGGTCGCCGCGGCCCGTTCGCTCAGTGAGACCGAGCAGTTGGAAGGCCCGTTCTCCTCCCGGATGCGCGACCTCTACTTCCGGTTCGCGCCCATGTCCAAGTTCACCAGCCAGAACGAAGCGCTCCTCACCTGGCCCCCGCTGGGATGACCGCGCCCGTCCCGCCGAACCGCCCGCAACCGTCCAAGGAGCGATCCATGGATCCGTCCGACCCGCTGTTCACTCTTGACCCGTACCGGGGCCGTGATCCATGGGCGTAGTCGACCGGTTGGTTCCGGACGAGTTGTGGGAGCTGTTCCAGCAAGTGGTGCCCGCCGCGCCCGTCCGACCGCAGGGCGGCGGGCGACGGCGGGCCGGCGACCGGGAGATCCTGGCGGCGATCGTGTTCGCCGCCGGCACGGGCTGTAGCTGGCGGCAGCTCCCGCCGGTGTTCGGGGCTTCCTGGCAGACGGTCCACCGGCGGTTCACCGAGTGGACCACCGCCAGGGTCTGGGCCGAGCTCTACCGGGTCGTCCCGGACGAACCCGGTGCCGGCGGCGACCTGGACTGGGTGCGGGCCACGATCGACTCGGTGAGTGTCCGGGCGCTCAAGGGAGGCCACTGACCGGACCGAGCCCGACCGGCCGTGCCACCGAAGGCCGTTCACCCGCAGGGCCCGGTCGCACGGACGCCCGTGACCAGGACATGAGGTCGACCTGCGGGGCGGTACGGAACTCCCGGTTCTCGTGAACACGAAGCAGGGGCAGCGTGGCGACACCGTCGAAGCGCTCGACGATCACTACAGTCCGGCCCCATGACGACGGTGACAACGCGTACGGTCGAGTACCCGGCCGACGGCCTGACGATGGTCGGGCACCTCGCGCTCCCGGTCGGTGCCGGCCGCCGGCCCGCGGTCCTGGTCGGGCCCGAGGGGGCGGGGCTGAACGACTTCCAGCGCCGCCGAGCCGACACCCTGGCCGAATTGGGGTACGTGGCGATGGCCTTCGACATCAACGGCGGGCGCTGGTTCACCGATCCCGAGGAGATGCTGGCCCGGGCGATCCCCCTGCTCGCCGACCCCGACCGGATACGGGGTATCGGCCACGCGGCGCTCGACGTGTTGCGCGCCGAACCGCGGACCGACCCCGACCGGATCGCCGCCGTCGGCTACGGCACCGGGGGAGCGATCGCGCTGGAACTCGGACGGGACGGCGTCGACCTGCGGGTGATCGGGACGATCAACGCCCTGACCACGGGCCGGCCGGGCGAGGCGGCGCGCATCCGCTGCCCGGTGTGGGTCGGGGTCGGGTCGGAGGACCCGATCATGCCGCCCGCACAACGGGACGCGTTCACCGCGGAGATGCAGGACGCGGGCGTCGACTGGCGCCTGGTGGTCTACGGCGGCGCCCTGCACGCCTTCCACCATCCGCCGGTCGACCACACGGTGCTCCCCGGTGTCGGCTACCACCCGGAGCACGCCCGACGCGCCTGGCGCGACGTCGTCAACCTGCTCGCCGAATGCCTGCCCGTGACGGAGTGAGGGTGCCGGACCGCGAACGGCCCTACTACACCGCGGAGTTGATGTTCCGGGGGGTGACGATGTGGTCCACCAGGCCGAAGTCCAGCGCCTCCTGGGCGGTGAGCACGGTGTCGCGCTCGATGTCCTGGCGGATCTGCTCGATGTCCCGGTTGGAGTGTGCGGCCAGCAGGCTCTCCACGCGCTCGCGCATCCGGATCAGGTCACGGGCCTCGACTTCGAGGTCGGAGACCTGGCCGCGCCTGCCTGACGACTGCGGCTGCTGCAACAGGATCCGGGAGTGCGGCAGGGCGACCCGCTTGCCCTTGGTGCCGCCCGCGAGGATGACCGCCGCGACGGAGAGCGCCTGCCCGATGCAGACGGTCTGGATGTCGGGCTTGACGTACTGCATGGTGTCGTAGACCGCGGTGAGGGCCGTGATCTCCCCGCCGGCCGAGTTGATGTAGAGCGAGATGTCGCGGTCCGGATCCGCGGCCTCCAGGCACAGCAGCTGCGCCATGATGTCATTGGCGACGGTGTTGTCCACCGGGGCGCCGATGAGCACGATGCGTTCCTCGAACAGCTTGCTGTACGGGTCGTACTCACGAGTGCCGTTCGAGGTCCGCTCGGTGAAGCGGGGCACGATGTAGCGGCCTTGAGCTGCCGTTGACATAGCGGTGACCTTCTCGGATGTCGATACCTACATGGCTGCGCTCTCCTGGCAGGGGGGTCGTCCTCCGGTCCGGGGCGTCCCCCCTGCCGACGGCGTGCTCAGACGCCGATCACGCCGCTGACGCCCGGGAGTCCGGACGCGCTGAGCATCACCTCGTCGATCAGGCCGTACTCCTTGGCCTCCTGCGCGGTGAACCAGCGGTCGCGGTCGGAGTCCTTGACGATCTTCTCGACGTCCTGGCCGGAGTGCAGGGCGATCAGCTCCGCCATCTCCCGCTTGGTGCGGACGAGTTGTTCGGCGTAGATCCGCACGTCGGTGGCGGAACCACCGATGCCCGCGGAGGGCTGGTGCATGAGGATCTTCGTGTGCGGCAGCGCGAAGCGCTTGCCCTTGGTGCCGGCGGTCAGCAGGAACTGGCCCATGGAGGCGCAGAAGCCCATGGCGATGGTCACGACATCGTTCTTGATGTAGTTCATCGTGTCGTAGACCGCCATACCGGCGGTCACCGACCCGCCCGGCGAGTTGATGTAGAGGTAGATGTCCTGGTCGGAGTCGGCCGCCAGCATCAGCAGCTGCGCCGTGATCTTGTTGGCGATGTCGTCGTCGACTTCCTGGCCGAGGAAGACGATCCGATCGCCCAGGAGCCTGTTGAACACGTGGTCGCCCATGCTCATGCTCGCACCGCCGTTCGCCCGAGGAAGAATCGCGTCCCGGTTTCCCTGTCGAAAGTCCATCGGACCCCCTGTAGATCTCGCAGCCAGTCGAGCCGCCCCACCGTCGCAGCCCTGAAAAAGGTGCTGCATCAACTTCCTTGTGACGCAGCGTTCTGAATGAACGTAACACGATCTCACCAGGGGTATGAGGGGCTGCGGGATCGTTCGCTGACAGCGCAAGCTGGCCGATCAACTGCGTGACATCGCCGAGCGGTTGACGCAGGTCGGGCCGCGGTGAGGCCCGCTCGGCCCGGCGGATCACGTCGGATCGCGCCGGTCGGAGCCCGTCCGGACGCTGCACGGTCCGTCGCGGTGGGCCGGCGGGCCGGTGGGCCGGTGAGCGGGCCGGCCCCCGCGCGGCGACGAGTGAGGAAGTGCCTACCCAGGGTGACGTTTCGAACGGGGAATCGAACAAGTAATCGAATGTGGTCTACGCTGGAGGAGCCGGAGGGAGCCGGGTGTCGACGAAGAGACGAAGAAGGGGGCTGACAGAAGGAGCTGGAGGTGGTCCCGGGTGTTCGCCCACCTGCATGTCGCCTCCGGCTACTCGGTGCGCTACGGCGCCTCGCCGCCGGACCGGCTGGTCGAACGGGCGGCGGAGCTGGGCCTGCGGGAGCTGGCGCTGACCGACCGCGACACGGTGGCCGGGGCGGTCCGATTCGCCCAGGCCTGTGCGGGAGCCGGGATCCGGCCGTTGTTCGGTGCGGACCTCGCGGTCCCGCCCCTGCGCCCGGCACACCCGGCACCGCGGACGGGCCGCCCGCCCGCCCGGGGCGGTGCGTTCGTCGCCGACTCCGCGCCCCGGATCACGCTGCTGGCCCGTGACGGGCAGGGCTGGGCGAACCTGTGCTCGCTGATCACCGCCGGCTGGGCCGCCCGAGAACACGCCGGCGGCGGGCAGCCGGTCGTCCCCTGGCGCATGATCCGGCAGCACTCCGAAGGCCTGACCGCGCTGCTGGGCCCGGCATCCGAGCCAGGCCGGGCGCTGGCCGCCGGCCGACCGGACCTGGCGGCCGAACTGCTGGCGCCGTGGCGTGACGTCTTCGGGCAGTACCTACGGCTGGAGGCCGTGCACCACCGCCGCACCGGCACCGGGCCGGGGTCGCTGCGGCTGGCCGCCCGCACCGTCGGCCTGGCCGCCGAACTCGACCTGCCGGCGGTCCTCACCAACGCCGTGCGCTACGCGACCCGTGACCGGGCCGCGATCGCCGATGTCCTGGATTCGGCTCGGCTGCTCACCCCCGTCCAGCCCGGCCGCGTCTGCAACGGGGAGCGGTCCTTGAAAGGGGCCGTCGAGATGGCCGACCTCGCCGAGGAGGCCACCCGCGCGGCCGGCCAGGGGCCGGAAGGGGCGGCGCACCTGCTGGCGGCCACCGCCCGCATCGCCTCCGAATGCGGCCTCGACCCGTCCGCCGACCTCGGGATCGGGCGGGTGCACTTCCCCGAGGAGCGCGTCATCGACGTCGCCCCCGGCAGCTCCGCCCGAGTCCTGCGCGAGCGCTGCGAGGCGGCCATGATCCGCCACGGCTACGACCGTTCCGCCACGATGCGCTCCCGCCTGGACACCGAACTGCGCGTACTCGACACGCTCGGCTGGCCCACGTACGCCCTCACGGTCGCCCGGATCGTCGACGACATCCGGGAGATGGGCATCCGGGTGCAGGCACGGGGGTCCGGCGCGGGCTCGCTGGTCGTGCACCTGCTCGGCATCTCCTCGGCAAACCCGCTCGATCACGAACTGCTGATGGAGCGGTTCATCAACCTGCGCCGCCGCTCCCTGCCGGACATCGACATCGACGTGGAGTCCGCCCGCCGTCTGGAGGTCTACCGCCGGATCATGGACCGGTTCGGCACCGAGCGGGTGTGCACCCTGTCGATGCCGGAGACCTACCGGGTGCGGGGGGCGATCCGTGACGCCGGGCTCGCCCTCGGCCTGCCTCCGGACGAGGTCGGCCGGCTCGCCAAGGCGTTCCCGCACATCACGGCCCGCTCGGCCCGCACCGCGCTGCGGGAACTGCCGGAACTGCGGCAGGTCGCCGCCCTGGCGGGCCGGTACGGAAGGTTGTGGGACCTGGTCGAAGGCCTCGACGCGCTTCCTCGCGGCACGGCCATGCACCCGTGCGGCATCATCCTCTCCGACGCCACCCTGCTGCGCCGCACCCCCGTCGTACCGACCGCCACCGAGGGATTTCCCGCCACGGTGTTCGACAAGGAGGACGTCGAGGGTGACGGCCTCGGTCTCCTGAAGCTCGATGTGCTGGGCGTGCGCATGCAGTCGTCCATGGCGTACGCGGTGCGTGAGATCGAGCGGACCACCGGCGAGCGGATCGACCTGGACGACCCCGTCCAGGTCCCGCTCGACGACCCCGAGGCGTTCGAGCTGTTGCGCGAGGGCGAGTCGCTGGGCGTGTTCCAGCTGGAGTCCCCCGGCCAGAAGGACCTCCTGGGCCGCCTCCAGCCGGAGACGTTCGCCGATCTGGTCGCGGAGATCTCGCTGTTCCGGCCGGGCCCGGTGCAGGCGGACATGATCCGGCCCTTCCTCCTCGGCCGCCACGGCAAGAAGCCCGTCACCTACCCCCACCCCGACCTGGAGCCGTGGCTGCGCTCCACCTACGGCGTCGTCATCTACAACGAGCAGGTGGCCGGCCTGTTCGCCACCATGACCCGCACCGATCTGGCGATGGGCGAGGAGGCCCGGCGCGCTCTGGCCAAGCCCGAGCGCCTGGCGAGACTCCAGTCCTGGTACCGGCAGCGCGCCGCCGAGGCCGGATACGAGCCGAACGTGATCGACCGGGTGTGGCGGATGCTGGAGAACATGGGCGCCTACGGGTTCGCCCGCGCCCACGCGACCGCGTTCGCCCTGCCGACCCTGCAGAGCGCCTGGTTGAAGGCGCACCACCCGGCGCCGTTCTACGCCGGGCTGCTCGAACACGATCCCGGCATGTACCCCAAGCGGCTCGTGCTGGCCGACGCGCGTCGACGCGGCGTCCCGATCCTGCCGGTGGACGTCCAGCACTCGGCCGCCGACTACCGGACCGAACGGCTCGCGGACGGCCGCCTGGGCCTGCGCATCGCGCTGGCCGATGTCCACGGCATCACCACCGACCAGGCCGCGCGCATCCAGGAAGGCCAGCCCTTCCACGACCTCGCCGACTTCTGGGCCCGCGCCCGGCCCAGCCGCCCGGTCGCCGACCGCCTGGCCCGGATCGGCGCGTTCGCCACCATCGCCCCCGGCAGCGAGCGCCGCGACCTGCTGCTCCAGATCGACGAACTCCACCGGCACCGCCGTGCCGCCGTCGGCCCGGGCCAGCTCGCCCTCGCCCCACCCGTCGCCCCGCCCGCGGGGGCGAGCGGACTGCCGCCGATGACCCCCGGCCAGGAGATGGAGGCCGAACTGGACGTGATCGGCCTGGACGCCTCTCGGCATCTCATGGAGCCGCTGCATCCGCTGCTGGACGAACTCGGTGTCACCTTCTCCCACCTGCTGGGGAAGCAGCCGACCGGCGCCACCGTGCTGGTGGCCGGTGCGAAGGTCGCCATCCAGACCCCGCCCATGCGGTCCGGGCGCCGCACCATCTTCGTGTCGCTGGACGACGGCGGCAAGGGCGGCCAAGTCGACCTCACCTACTTCGACGACACCCACGAGCAGGCCGCCTACCCGCTCTTCCACCACTTCCTGCTGCTCGCCCGCGGCACCGTCTCGCGCCGCGGCAAGTCCGTCACCGTGATCGGCACCCACGCCTGGAACCTCCAGGAGATCGCCGACGCCCACGAGGACGGCGGCGCCGCCGCTGTCCGGGCCCTGCTCGCCACCGATCCCGCACCGCACTCCACCGCCGACGGTGTGGAGAAGGTCCGGCCGAGGCCGGGCGGCGGCGCGGGCCGGCTGTGGTCCGCCAGCCAGGGGAGCGCCGGATGACCACCACCGACGCCAGTGCGGGGACGATCCTCCACCTGCGCTTCCACCGCGCCGACTTCGAGACCTACCGCGAACTGTTCACGGTGCTCGGCGACACCACTCCCGTCATCCAGGCGCTCCCCCCGGACAGCGCGCTCCTCGATCTGGCCGGCGCCACACGGTACTTCGGCCTGACGCCGGCACAGCTCGCGGACCGGCTGCAGACCCGGCTCGCGGCCCGGTACGGACTGGCCAGCACGGGTGGGATCGGGCCCAACCGCATGCTCGCCACCCTGGCCGCCGACGCCGCCACGCCCGGCACCGTCCACGTCCTGCCCGACGACCCGGAGGAGTCGGAGCACTTCCTGCGCAGCCGCCGACTGCGTGCCCTGCCCGGCATCGGTCCCGCCCTGGAGCGCTCCCTGGCCCGGTACGGGATCGAGACGGTCGGCGACCTCGCCGACCTTCCGCCGGCCACCGTGCAGCGCATCGCCGGCGTCTCCACCGGCCGTCTCCTGCACGAGCGCGCCCACGGCACCGACCGGCGCACCGTCGCGCAGGCCGGACCACCGGCCGGCATCACCAGCACCCGACGCTTCGACCGCGACGTCCTCGACCCCGCTGAGCTCCGGCGCGCGCTGCTCGCCGCCGCCACCGACCTCGGGGCCCGGCTGAGGGCAGCCGGGCAGATCGCCCGAACCGTCGAACTGCAGGTCAGCTATGCCGACCGCTCCACCACCACCCGCTCACGCACCTTGCGCGAGCCCACTGCCCACACCCCAGCCCTGCAACGGGTGCTGTACGAGCTGTTCTCCGCGCTCGCGCTCCAGCGGGCACGCGTGCGGGCGGTGACCGTCCGGGTCGGCGAACCGGCCGCAGCGGCCCGTACGGCCGAGCAACTGACCTTCGACCGGCTCATCGAGGACGCCCGCGCGCTGGAGCCGGTCATCGACCGGGCCGGGAGGCGCTTCGGCTCCGGCGCCGTGCGCCCGGCCGCGCTCCTGAGCCCGGGTCCGCACGCCCGCCGGGCGATGGGTCAGTTCGGGTAGCCGATCTCCGCGAGGTCCTCGGCGAGCTCGTCGAGGTCGGTCTCCGGGTTGAGCGCCGCCACCACGGCCGGGGTGAGCGGGCGCAGCGCCAGGACGTGTTCGACCGCGCCGAGGTCCAGCTCGTGCTCCGGCTCGAAGTACTCCTGGGCCCAGTCCCGGTAGACCTCGGCCGAGCCGTCGGTCAGCATGGCGAACAGGTGCTCACCCCCGCGCTCGGCGGCCACGCCGTGCCAGTCGCCGTCCCGGTGGGCGCGCCAGAAGCAGCGGGTGACCGTCGGGCCGTCCTCGTCCCCGAAGGCGGGCTCCTCGGCGAAGCGGCGGAACTCCTCGGGCACGGACCCGAGCAGCTCCGGGGCGTTGGGCGCCTCGTGGTCGAAGCCCCGCCCGTAGACGCCGACGGGGGAGAACACCACGAACCAGTCGTCGCCCTCGCCGTCGCGCATCGAGGCCATCTCCTCGTCCTCCCCCCAGGCGGAGTCGAAGGAGTGGTACCGCGAGCCCCAGTCGTCCGGGCAGAGAATCGCGTCGAGGGTGGCCAGCGCGCGGCAGCGGTCGCGCAGGCAGGGGATCGCGGGCAGGCGGCTGAGCAGGTCGTTCATACCGTCATTCAACCCCGGGGGGCCGACAGCGCCGTGCCCGGGGCTCGGCGCGCGCTACCCGTCCGGGGCCGGTGCGCGCTACCCGCCCGGCCGCCGCCCCTGGCCCGGCACCCCGGCGAAGGCCTGGGCGATCGGCAGCCAGGCGGTGGCGACCGGCCCGGCGGCGGTGAGGGCGAGGTCGTCCCGGTGGCGGCGCTGGGTGACCAGCAGGCAGAAGTCCAGGGCCGGGCCGCTCACCACGTCCTCGGCACCGGCCGGCCCGATGGACCAGGCCCCGCCGTCGGGCGCGGTCAGTTCGAGTCGGACCGGGCGCTCGGGCACGGGCAGGCCGCGCAGGGCGAAGGCGAAGCCCAGGGTGCGCAGCCCCAGGTGGGCGATGTGCCGCAGCCGGTCGGTGGGCTCGCGGGTGGCGCCGAGCGCGTCGGCGACGTCCTGGCCATGCGCCCAGGTCTCCATCAGCCGGGCGGTCGCCATCGAGGCGGGCTTCATCGGCGGGCCGAACCAGGGCACCCGGACGTCGGCCGGGGCGGCGCCGAGTGCGTCCAGCACCTCCTGTCGCCCGGCCCGCCAGCGGGCGAGCAGCGCCGAGGGTTCGGCGGCCGCACCCTCGCGGGCGCCCTCCTCGACCGGATCGGCGCCGGCCGCCGGCGGTTCGGTGAAGTTCCCGCCGAGCCAGGCGCCGAAGGCCTCCGGGTCGCGCGCGGCCAGCGCCGCCAAGTCGTCGCTCCAGGCCAGGTGGGCGATCTGGTGCGCCACCGTCCAGCCCTCGGCGGGCGTCGCACGGGCCCAGTCCTCGGCCGGCAGCCCGGCGACCAGCCCGTCCAGCACCGCGCTCTCGGCCCGCAGGTCCGCCAGCAGCCCGTCCAGGACGCCGCCCGCGGCGGTCGGCTCGCTCATCGGCTTTCCCCCGGCTTCTTCCTCCGACATCGGATCCCCTTCCGGCCACGGGAGTTGCTACCCGCCGGTAGCGTACGGGCGCACCCTACGCCCGGTCGGCGCCGACGTCCGAGACTCCACGAAACACGCATGTCAGGACTCTCGCCACCGGCCCCACCGCATGTGACAATTCCGCGATGACAAGGGCTGCGGACCCCCACCTTGCGCAACCCGTCGACGACGCTGCGCAACCCGATGATCCCGAACTCACCGCGCGCGCCGCCGAGCTGGTGCGGGACGCCGTGCTCGGCGACCTCGCCCGCCGGGTGGTGGCCGAGTGCGGCGCCGACGTCGGACTGGTCGGCGTGCCCGAGCCACTGCCCGACACCCGCCCCGGCAGCGAGGGCATGGTGCTGCGCCACTGGGCCGGCACCCGGGCCGACCTGCTGCACGACGTGCCCGTCCCGGCCGGACACGGCCTCGGCGGCCGGGCGCTCGCCGAACGGGCGCCCACCTGGGTGCCCGACTACCGCGCGGCGACGACCATTTCGCACCACTACGACGCGGCCGTGGCCGCCGAGGACCTGTACGCGATGCTCACCGTCCCACTGATCGACGGCGGCACCGTGCACGGCGTGGTGTACGCCTCGCTGCGCGCCGTCGTCCCGTTCGGCGACGTGCGGATCTCCGCCGTCGGCAAGCTGGCCCAGGCCGCCACCAGGGCGCTCGCCGGGGCCGCCGCCTGGAGCCACGCGAAGCCCCGACAGGCCGCCCCCGTACCGCCGTTGACCCCGCGCGAGCACGAGGTGCTGCGGTGGGCGGCGACCGGCCGGACCAACCCGGAGATCGCCACCCACCTGGGCCTGACCTGCAACACCGTGACGGGCTACCTCAAGTCCGCGATGCACAAGCTCGGCGTTCGCAACCGGACCGAACTCGCGCTTGCCGCAAGGGAGTCCGGGCTGGTCGGTTGAACCCCGGCGAGCCCTGCGCCGGTCGCGCCCGCCTCAGTTGACCTGGCGGTCCCGCCCGGCCCAATACGGCTCGCGCAGCCGGAACTTCTGCAACTTCCCGGTGGCGGTGCGCGGCAGCGCGTCCCGGAACTCCACCGTGGTCGGCGACTTGTAGCCGGCCAGCCGCTGCTTGCAGTGCGCGATCAACTCGGCCTCGGTGATGCCCTGGTGGCCCTCCCGGAGCACCACCAGCGCCTTCACCGTCTCGCCCCACTTCTCGTGCGGCACCCCGATCACCGCGACCTCGGCGACCGCCGGATGGTCGTACAGGCAGTCCTCCACCTCGATCGAGGAGACGTTCTCCCCGCCGCTGATGATGACGTCCTTCTTGCGGTCCGAGATGGTCAGTTGGCCGTCGGTGAGGGTGCCGCCGTCGCCGGTGTGGAACCAGCCGTCGCGCAGCGCCTCGGCCGAAGCCTCCGGCTGCTGCCAGTAGCCTTCCAGCACGGTGTTGGACCGCACCAGCACCTCCCCGGAGGGGTCGATCCGCAGCTGGGTGCCGAGCGCCGGGGCCCCGGCCCGCACCAGCTTCTCGGCCCGCTCGGCGGCCGGCAGCGCGTCCCACTCGGCCCGCGAGCGGTTGACGGTGACCGCCGGGGCGGTCTCGGTCAGGCCGTAGAGCTGCATGAACTCCCAGCCCAGCTGCTCCTCGACCTGCTGGATCACCGAGGTCGGCGGCGGGGCGCCGGCCACCACCATCCGCACCCGGTCCCGGCCGGGCACCGGGCCGTCCCAGTCGGCGGCCGCGTCCAGCACCATCTGGACCACGGCGGGCGCGCCGGACAGGAAGGTCACCCCGTGCCGCTCGACCCGGCGCAGGATCTCCGCGCCGTCCACCTTGCGCAGCACGATGTGCCGGGCGCCCAGGCCGGTGAGCCCGAACGGCATGCCCCAGCCGTTGGCGTGGAACATCGGCAGGGTGTGCAGGTAGACGTCCCGGTCGCTCGCGCCGTAGTGCAGGGCCATCAGCGTCGCGTTCAGCCAGGCGTTGCGGTGGGTGAGCTGAACGCCCTTGGGGCGGGCGGTGGTTCCGCTGGTGTAGTTGATGGTGGCGGTGTCGTTCTCGTCCACCGCGTAGCGCCGCGGGGCGGCGTCGAAGTCGTACAGCACGGCGTCGCTGTCCGCGCCGAGCACGAACTTGTGCTTGGCCACCACCCCGCTCAGCGAGTCGGCGACCTCGGGGTCGACCAGCAGCACGGAGGCGCCGCTCTGCTCGACGATGTACGACACCTCCTCGGCCCGCAGCCGGAAGTTCACCGGCACCAGCACCCGGCCGTACCCGCTCACCCCGAAGAACGAGGTCAGCAGCCGCGCCGAGTTGTGGGAGACGACCGCGACCCGCTCGCCCGGCCCGACACCGAGCCGGTCCAGCCCGGCGGCCTGCGCCCGGGCGAGTTCGGCGACCCGCCGGTAGCTCAGCTCGCCCCAGGATTCGGCCGGCTGCACCGGCTCGTCGACGATGCCGACCCGGTCGCCGTAGACCAGCTCGGCCCGGTCGAGGAAGTCCATCACGGAGAGTGGAATCTGCATGGGCCCCACTGTCCTCTCCCGCCCGCCCGCTGCACACCCCCGATCGGGGGTGTCACCCGTCCGTGGCCGGTGCGCCGGCCCCGGCCGCCGCCAGCGCCGCCAGCAGCCCGTCCCGGGCCTCCGTCCGGACGGCCACCGGCACTCCCGAAAATGGCTGGACGCACCCGAATGACGCAGGTCAGATTGGGTCCCATGGCTTCTCTGGTACGACATGTGACGATCGATTGCGCCGACCCGTACGCCCTGGCCGGCTTCTGGGCCCAGGCCCTGGACGGCACCCGAGGCGAGGACGACCACCCCGGGGACCCGATGGCCGTGGTGGAGTCCGCCGGCGCCTCGCTGCTCTTCATCCGGGTGCCTGACTCGAAGTCGGTGAAGAACCGGACCCACCTCGACCTCCAGCCGCAGGACCGCGGCCGGGAGGAGGAGGTGGAGCGCCTGGTCGCCCTGGGTGCCACCGTGCTGGCGGACCACCGCCGCCCGGACGGCACGGGGTGGCTCGTCCTTACGGACCCTGAGGGCAACGAGTTCTGCGTCGAGCGCAGCCCGGCCGAGCGGGTCGCCACCGGCGAGGCCTGAGCAGAGTCCTGAGCCGCAGGCTCTAGTCCGGCCACTCGCCCATGGCCGCCCGCCAGGTCCACGAGGACTTGCGCGGGCGGCCGTTCAGCTCCCCGCGCCCGGTGCACCAGAGCAGGACCTCCGCCGGGTGGGCGTCCGGTTCCTCCGGCGCGTGCGGGAAGAGCCGGTCGAGCACGGATCGGCACAGCTCGGCGGGCGGCTGCCAGGGCAGGCCGAGGCCGCGGGTGATGTCGTGGGTGTGCAGCAGGGTCTCGGCGACCCCCATCGCGGCGAAGCCGAGCGGATCGCAGGGCCCGTGGTGGTAGGCGCGCAGCTCGGGTGGGGCGGCGTCCAGGGCGGTGGCCAGCAGCTGCCCGGCGGCGGTGACCACGGTGAGCACCTGGGCCGGGTCGGCCTCGGGTTCGACGGTGAGGTCCAGCGGCAGGTAGCGGTCCCGGGGCCGGGCGGCGAGCTGGCCGGCGTAGGCGAGCAGGTCGTGGGCGATGTGGGCGGCGGTGTCGCGGCAGCTCCACTCCAGGAGCCCGGCGGGCGCGCCCCAGTCGCGGTCCCCGGTGTGCGGGGCGAGGACCGCCAGCGAGGCGTCCAGGGCGGTTCGCACGGTGTCGCCGTTGCGCATGATCACTCCTTCGAGGGACGACGGAGCGTCACACGATAGGCCCAGCACCCCGGGGCCGCGCCGGGGGTCAGCCCAGCTGGACGGAGCGCTTGGCCAGCCCCATCCAGAACCCGTCGATGACGCTGCGCTGGCTGTCCAGGTCGTCCTCGCCGGCCCCGAGGGTGACGAACAGCGGTGCGAAGTGCTCGGTGCGCGGGTGGGCCAGCCGCCCGGCCGGCGCCTTGTGCTCGAAGTCGAGCAGCGCGTCCAGGTCCTGGGCCTCCAGGGCGCGCCGGCCCCAGTCGTCGAACTCGGCCATCACCGAGCTGACCCGCCCGTCGCTGCTGAGCACCCGCAGGTTGTGGGTGAAGAAGCCGCTGCCGACGATCAGCACGCCCTCGTCGCGCAGCGGGGCGAGCTTGCGGCCGATCTCCATCAGCCGCCGCGGGTCGAGGGTGGGCATCGAGATCTGGAGCACCGGGACGTCGGCGTCCGGGTACATCTCGACCAGCGGGACGTACGCGCCGTGGTCGAGCCCTCGGTCGGGGATGTCCTGGACGGGCGTGCCGGGGGCGCGCAGCAGCTTGCGCACGCGCTCGGCGAGCTCCGGTGCGCCGGGCGCGGCGTACTGGACCCGGTAGTAGTGCTCGGGGAAGCCCCAGAAGTCGTACACCAGCGGGATCGTGGTGACGGCGCCGAGGGCGAGCGGGGCCTCCTCCCAGTGGGCGGAGACCATCAGCACGGCCTTGGGGCGCGGCAGGTCGGCGGACCAGGCGGCCAGCTCGCCCGGCCAGATCGGGTCGTCGGCCAGCGGCGGAGCGCCGTGCGACAGGTACAGGGCGGGCATGCGCTCGGGGGCCGCGGCGCTCATGGCGTCCTCCTCGGGACGAATTCGACGGTTCGACGATCGGGTGATCGGGTGATCGGTGATCGATGGTCGGGAAATGTAGTTCAAATTTGAACGTCTACTGCGATCGACGGTACACCTTAGTTCGAATTTGAACAACAGGAGTAGGCTTGGCCTCATGTCCCCACTGAGCGAACCCCGCTGGCTGGATCCGGACGAGGCGGCCGCCTGGCGGGGCTTCGTCACCGCGAGCAACCTGCTGAACCGGCGGCTGGAACGCCAGCTCAAGGAGGACTCCGGCCTCTCCCACCAGCAATACGAGATCCTGGTGCACCTGTCCGCCGCCCCCGGCGGCTCGCTGCGGATGACCGAACTGGCCGACAACCTGGTCACCTCCAAGAGCGGCCTGACCTACCAGGTCACCCAGCTGGAGCGGATCGGCCTGGTCGCCCGCCGCTCCTGCCCCAGCGACATCCGCGGCGTCATCGCCGAGCTCACCGACCAGGGCCGGGAGGCGCTCCGCCAGGCCGCGCCCGGACACGTCGCCCTGGTGCGCGAGCTGCTGATCGACGTGCTCAGCCGCGAACAGCTCGCGGTGCTCGCCGAGGGCCTCGGCGCGGTCAGCGCCCGGCTGCGCCTGGACGAGGCCTAGTCTTCGCCGAGCGAGGCCGCCCGATCCAGCAGCAGCTGCCGCTCCCGCTCGTTGCGGGTCAGCCCCGCCGCCCGCTCGAACTCCGCCCGGGCCTCCGCCGCCCGCCCCAACCGGGCCAGCAGATCGCCCCGCACGCTCGGCAGCAGGTGGTAGTCGCGCAGCGCGGGCTCCGCCACCAGCTCGTCCACCAGCTCCAGTCCGGCCGCCGGACCCCGGTCCATCGAGACCGCCACCGCCCGGTTCAGCGCCACCACCGGGGACGGCGTCAACGCCAGCAGCCGCTCGTACAGCGCCGCGATCGTCGCCCAGTCGGTGTCCGCGTAGCGCCGCGCCCCGGCATGGCAGGCGGCGATAGCGGCCTGCACCGAGTACGGCCCGGTGCCCGCCCGCTGGAGCGCGTCGAAGCCGCGCCGGATCAGCAGCCCGTCCCACCGGTTCCGGTTCTGCTCGGCCAGCAGCACCGGCCGGCTGTCCGGCCCGGTCCGGGCCGCCGTGCGGGAGGCCTGGAACTCCAGCAGCGCGGCCAGCCCGTGCACCTCCGGCTCGGTCGGCATCAGCGCGGCCAGCACCCGGGCCAGCCGCAGGGCGTCCTCGCACAGCCCGGGGCGGAGCAGGTCGTCCCCCATGGTCGCCGAGTAGCCCTCGTTGAAGATCAGGTAGATGACCTCCAGCACCGAGGAGAGCCGTCGCTCCCGGTCCTGCCCGTACGGCACCTCGAACGGCACCCCCGCCTTCGCCAGCCTCCGCTTCGCCCGGACGATCCGCTGCGCCACCGTCGGCTCGGGCACCAGGAAGGCGCGGGCGATCTCCGGGGTGGCCAGCCCGCCGAGCAGTCGGAGGGCGAGCGCGATCCGGGCCTCGGCGGACAGCGCCGGGTGGCAGGCGGTGAAGATCAGCCGCAGCAGGTCGTCGTCGATGTCGTCCGGCCCGGCCGGCTCGGGCGCCGGCACGTCCTCCAGCGACCGTCCCACCTCGGCGAGCTTGCGGGCGTAGACCTCCCGGCGGCGGACCAGGTCGATCGCCCGGTGCTTGGCGGCGGCCGTCAGCCAGGCGCCCGGGTTGTCCGGGACGCCCTCCCGCGGCCACTGTTCGAGTGCGGCCACCAGGGCGTCCTGTGCCAGCTCCTCGGCGATGCCGACGTCCTGGACGATCCGGGCGGCCCCGGCGATGATCCGCGCGGACTCGATCCGGAACACCGTCTCGACGGTCGCCGCCACGTTCCTGTGCGCCGCCACGCTCCTGTGAGCAGCCACGGCCCCGCTCCCGTGGGTGCCGGCCCTCTCCGTCACGGCCACCCATCAGAGCAGCCGGCGGAGAGGGAGGCAAACCCGGCCACGGTTACCTCGGCGGCTCCGGCATCTCGTCGATCTGCCGGACCTCGGCCTCGACCGGCCAGTGCGCGGGGTGGGTCTGGAGGAAGCGCCGGGTCCACTCCAGGGCCTCGGCGTGGTCCTTGCACTGGAGGATGGCGTAGCCGCCGACGACCTCCTTGGTCTCGGTGAACGGCCCGTCGGTGTAGCCGATCTTCCCGTCGTTCCAGGTCAGCCTGGTGCCCTGGGAGGTCGGGGTCAGCCCGGCGGTCTCCAGCATCACCCCGGCCTTGGTGATCTCCTCGAACAGGGCCCCCATCCGCTGGCCGAAGCCCGGGTCCGGTTCCCAGCCGCCGCGGGCGTTCTCGTCGATGCGGATCAGCGTCATGAAGCGCGGCATGGTGACTCCTCGGTCGTGCGGGCGGGGACCCTCCCCGCCTCTCACCCCTGCGTCGAACGGGCCGGCGCCGGATCGACACCCGTCCCGAAGAATTCTTCCGCCTCTTCCCGGCTCCCGCCCGGAACCAGCAACTGCGAGCCGACGTGCACCTCATCCATCGCATCTGCGAATGGTGAGGCCGCCGCTCGGGCAGGGCTCCTCCCGGGCCGCGGCGCCGCGACCCGGAGGAGGGAGCACCCATGGCCTCGGCGACACCCACCGTCCGGCTGCACGGCCACCTCGACCGCCCCGCCGAGCTGACGGTCGCGGAGCTGCGGGCCCTCCCGACCCGGCGCACCCCGCCGCCTGACCTCGGGCGGCAGTGGTCACGAGAGGGCCGGACGGCCGTCCGAAATCACTCGCCGGAGCCGGGTTTCCGTGCCAACATGCCCCATATGGGGACGATTCTGCACGGTACCTTGGTCACGCTCCGCCCGGCCACCGGCGAGGACATTCCGGAGCTGGCGGCCATCCGCGGCACGCCCGAGGTGTTCGCCCGCTGGCGCGGCGGCGACGACCTCGCCGGCGAGGTGGCCAACGACCTGGAATCGCCCGGCACCGAGACCTTCGCGATCGACCTCGACGGCAAGGTGGTCGGCGCCATCCAGTGGTACGCCAACAACGACGACGAGTACCGCCACGCCGGGATGGACCTCTACATCGACCCGACGGTGCACGGCATGGGCCTGGGCACCGACGCGGTGCGCACGATGGCCAAGTACCTGGTGCACGACCACCACTACCACCGTCTCGTGATCGACCCGGCCGCGGACAACCTCGCCGCCATCCGCTGCTACACCAAGGTCGGCTTCCGCACCGTCGGCACCATGCGCCAGTACGAGCGCGGCGCGGACGGCACCTGGCACGACAACCTGCTGATGGACCTGCTGGCGGACGAACTCCTCGAAGACTGAGTTCAGGCCCGGGCGGGTGACGGGCAGCCGCAGGAGCGCCGGACCACCAGCGTGGCCGGGAAGGTCCGGGCGCCCTGGGCCCGGCGCTGCGGCCCGCCGAGGACGAGTTCCAGCGCGGCGCGCGCCATCTCGTCCTGCGCCGTGGTGACGGTGGTCAGCGCGGGCCCGGCGATCACCGCCTCGGCGATGTCGTCGAAGCCGGCCACCGCGAGGTCCTCCGGCACCCGGATGCCCAGGTCGTCGGCGGCCCGCAGCAGACCGATCGCCTGGTCGTCCGTCGCGCAGAACACGGCGGACGGCCGGTCGGGCCGGGCGAGCAGGGCGAGCGCCTCGCGGTGCGCCCGGACCCGGTCGAACGGCGCTGGGACGAGCCGCCCCTCGGTGGGCAGCCCGGCCTCCTTCAGCGCGGCGACCCAGCCGGCCGTCCGCCCGGTGACCGGGTCGTGCGGGCTGAGCGCGAGGGTGCCGCCGAAGCAGTGCACCTCGGCGTGCCCGTGCCCGAGCAGGTGGCGGACCACCTCGCGGGCGCCGCCCTCGTCGTCCGCGACCACGGCGACGCCGTCGGCGGTCTCCGCGCGGTGGTGCAGCAGCACCACCGGGGTGCCGTCGCCCACGTCGAAGCCGGTCAGCCCGGGGGTCGCCGGGTCCTGGGTGACCAGGATCAGACCGTCCACCTGCATGCCGAGGAAGGCCCGGATGTAGTGCGCCTCGCGCTCGTCGGCATAGTCGGAGTTGCCGATCAGCAGCAGGCGGCCGTGCTCGGTGGCGGCCTGTTCGACGGCATGGGCGAGCCCGGCGAAGAACGGCTGACGGGCGTCCGGCACGACCATCCCGAGCAGGTCGGTCCGCCGCCGGGCCATCGCCTGGGCGACCCGGTTCGGCCGGTAGCCGAGCTCCTCGACCGCCGCGAGCACCCGCGCCCGGGTCGCCGGCGCCACCGGCCGCGGCCCGTCGTTGATCACATAACTCACGACCGCCGTGGACGTCCCCGCCACCCGCGCCACATCGTCCCGCGTCACCCTCGCCATGACGGTTGAGCCTACACAGCCCCATGGACCAGCCCGTTTGCCGAGCCTGCGGCAGCCCGATCGGCCCTCTGCGGTTGCCCGCGGCCCCGACCGCCCGGAGGGTGGCGGGACGGGCGGTACGAGCCGCCACCGCCGACCGTGGGAGCAGGCCGATGAGCGCGCCGCCGCACCGGCGGGCCGACCGGCGCACGCGCCCGGCGGCCCGGCCGCGGGTCCGCCTCCACGCCCGGGGGCGCGCCGCGAGCGCCCCGCCACCGGTGCCCAGGGTGGCTCCCTGGCGCCCGTACGCGGTGCTGGCCGTGATCCTGGTGTTCTGCGCGGCCGGGCTGCTGCTCTACCTGGACGAGCGCTCCAGCCGGGGCAGCACCCAGGTGGTGGGCGCCGCGCCCGGCCCGGACTTCCTGGAGGTCGACGTGACACTCCAACGGGTGGACGCCGCCGCGCAGACGCTCACCGCGAAGGTCCTGGTCCTGGCGCACGGCGCCCTGCACCAGGCGGACAACCCGCTCGTTCCGGCGACGGACGTGGTGCTGGAGACCACCTCGCTGGAACAGGGCTCGCTCAGCTACCCGGCCGGGCGGCAGGTCGGCTCCAGCGCGGTGACCTTCAACCTCTTCGACGGGCGGATCTCGGACTACCCGTTCGATCACTACAACGCGCTCGTCGGATTCCAGGCCACCGCGGGCGGGCGCCCCGTCCCGGTGGTGGTCGGCCTCCAGGAGGCCGACCCCTTCTTCGCCTTCCGGCAGGCCGGGAAGGAGAGCGTGGACCTCGGCGTCGCCGTCACCGAGCGGATCAGCCGTTCGCGCAGCACCTTCATCCTGGCCTGGTTCATGATGGCCGCGATGTGGGCGCTGGCGCTGTCCGTGCTGGTGGCCGCCTGGCTGATCGTCCGGCAGCGGCGCGGCATCGTCTGGCCCGCCCTCGGCTGGATGGCGGCCACGCTGTTCGCCCTGGTCGGCATGCGCAACGCCGCGCCCGGCAGCCCGCCGATCGGCTCGCTGCTGGACTACGCGGCGTTCTTCTGGGCGGAACTGCTGGTCGCGGTCGGCCTGACCATGGTCGTGGTCCGCGGCGCCCGGATCGAGGGCGGGCACCCGCGCTCGTACGCGTAGTCCGCCGTGACGTCCGCCGAGAGGCCGAGGGCACGCTCGGCGCGGGGGCCGCGCAGCGCCGGCAGGGGTCTGGGTGAGGGCGTCCACCAGCAGGCCGAGGGCGCGCAGCCGGTAGACGAGGTCGAGCACCACGGCGCCGGACAGCCCGGCGCCGAGCAGCACCACCCGGCCCGCGCCGTCCAGCAGGTCGGCGATCGCGGCGCTGCGCGAGACCAGCATCGTGATCGCGGCGCTGATCGCCGCCGTGGTGTTCCGCGAGCGCCTCGGCCGGCTGCGGATGACGGCCGCGCTCACGGTGCCGGGCGGGATGGCCGTCCTGGAACTCGCCCGGCCCTGAACAGTGGGGCACGCGGGCCCTGCGGGGCGCGGGCGAGGTCCGGACGCGGTTGCTACGCGGCGTCGGGCACGACCACCGTCAGCGAAGTCTCCTGGAGCCGGAAGCCCAGCGACTCGTAGACCCGGCGGGCCGGATTGCCCTCGCTCACCACCAGGGTCATGTCGGGGAGCCCGCGCTCGGCGGCGTCGCCGAGCGACCAGCGCAGCAGGTCGGCGCCGAGGCCTCGGTAGCCGTGCTCCGGGTGGCGGAAGACGTCGGCGATCCACGGTCGGCCGTCACGGTCGGTGAGGATCAGCCCGGCGACCACCCGGTCCTCGGCGTCCACCGCGAGCACGCTGGACGGCAGCACCGGGCCGATCACCCTCCCGGCGAGCAGCGGGGCCAGGCGTTCGGCCAGCACCTGGGCGTCCTCGCCCGGGTAGTAGTCGACGTGGTCCGCCGGGAAGGCGGCCCGCCAGGCCTCGTACAGGTCCTCGGGCGAGCGGTCGCAGGGCACCGCCCGCAGGCCCTCGCGCAGCGGTGCCCCGGCCCAGTCGGCGGGCGGGGGATCGGCGTGCAGGTCGCGGTGGAAGGTGTGGGCGTGCCGCAGCACCCGCGCGCCGTGCGCCACCAGCTCCTGCCCGAGCTCCGGGGGGCCGGAGACCACCCAGCCGGGCAGCTCGGCCCGGATGTACCCGGCGGCGTCCACCGACTCGTCCAGGACCTCCAGCAGATCGGCCCAGGGCCGCCCCTCCCGCTCGTCCAGCAGGTAGCGCAGCACCGGCTCGCCGTCGGAATTCCGCCTGACCACCCAGTCCTCGGCCATGGCCCACCCCACAATCGTGTGATCGTCCGTCAGCGGCTCATGCTCACCGAGGTTCCCTCCGTGGGCAACCGGATTTCCAGGGGTGGGCGGACGGCCGTGGGCCGGGTCCGTCAGCCCACCACGGCCGCCCGCAGGCAGAGCACGTCCGGCAGGTGGGAGACCAGCAGCGACCAGCTCTCGCCCTCGTCGTGGCTGCCGTACACGTCGCCGGTCCGGTTGCCGAAGTAGATCCCGGCCGGGTCGGCGTCGTCGGTGCGCAGGGCGTCGCGCAGCACGATGCCGTAGTGGTCCTCGCCGGGCAGGCCCTCGGCGAGCTGCTCCCAGCTGGTGCCGCCGTCGGTGGTGCGGAAGACCCGGCAGCGGCGGCCGGGCGGGATGCGGTCGTCCGAGCCGCCGAGCGGGAAGAGGTACGCGGTGTCGCCCCGGCGCGGGTGGGCGGCCACGGCGAAGCCGAACTCGGCGGGCAGCCCGTCGGCGATCGAGTGCCAGCTGCCGCCCCAGTCGTCGCTGCGGTAGACGCCGCCGTGGTTCTGGAGGTAGAGCCGGTCCGGGTGGGCCGGGTCCGGGGCGATCTTGTGCACGCACTGGCCGAACTCGGGGTACTGGCTCTCCTCCGGGAAGAACTCGGCGCGCAGACCGGTGTTGGAGGGCTCCCAGCTGTCGCCGCCGTCCTTGCTGCGGTAGACGCCGCCGCTGGAGACGGCGACCAGCAGCCGCTGCGGGTCGCGCGGGTCGGTCAGGATGGTGTGCAGGCCCTGGCCGCCGTAGCCGGCGCCCCACTGCGGGCGCTGCGGATGGTTCCAGAGCGGCTCGACCAGGGCGAAGGACTCGCCGCCGTCGGTGGAGCGGAACAGCGCGGCCGGCTCGGTGCCGGCGTAGACGACGCCGGGGGCCTCCGGTCCGGCGGGCTGGAGCTGCCAGACCCGGGTGAGCGAGGCGCCGGTGGACTCGGGGAAGCGGATGGCCGACTGCGGGGCCTCGTCCCAGCTCGCTCCGAGGTCGTCCGAGCGCCAGAGCGCCGGGCCCCAGTGACTGCTGTCGGCCCCGGCGAGCAGTCTGGTCCGACCGTCGCGGCGGTCGATGGAGACGGAGTAGATCGCGTTCATCGGGAAGTGCGGCCCGCTGAACTCCCACGTCAGCCGGTCGCGGCTGCGGCCGAGAAAGAGGCCCTTCTCGGTTCCGACGGCCAACAGCACTTCGGTCATGCCTCACACCACCTGGGTCACGAGCACGGCCCCCCGGGAAGACCCCCGACTGCCAGTCTCACCCCGTCCACCGATGGTCACATCTCGCCGCGCCGTCACCCGGGAGGCCGACGGGAGCGCGGGGGCCGCCCCCGCGCTCACCCGCGCGCCCGACCCGGCGCGCACCCACGCCGGCCCGCCGACCCGCGCCCGCCCGCCGGGCCCGCGCTCACCCCCGGCAGCCCTCCAGCAGCCGCAGCCAGACCTCGCTGATCGTCGGGTACGAGGGCACCGCGTGCCAGAGCCGGTCGATCGGCACCTCGCCGACCACCGCGACGGTCGCCGAGTGGATCAGCTCGGCCACCCCGGGGCCGACCAGGCAGGCCCCGACGATCACCTCGCGGTCCAGGTCGAAGAGCACCCGGGCCCGGCCGCGGTAGTCGTCACCGTAGAGCGAGGCCCCGGCGACGGCGCCGATCTCGTGGTCGACGGTCCTCACCCGCAGTCCGGCCTCCTCGGCGGCGGCCAGGGTGAGGCCGACGGCGGCGACCTCCGGCTGGGTGAACACCACCTGGGGCGCACCCGCGAGGTCGGCGGACGCGGCGTGCGCGCCCCAGCGCGAGGTGTCCAGCGCGCGCCCCTGGGCGCGGGCGGCGATGGCCGCGCCGGTGATCCTCGCCTGGTACTTGCCCTGGTGGGTGAGCAGCGCCCGGTGGTTGACGTCCCCGACGGCGTAGAGCCACTCGCCGTCCACGCCGAGCACCGTGCAGCTGTCGTCCACGTCCATCCAGTCGCCCGGCTTCAGGCCGACCTGCTCCAGCCCGATGTCGGCGGTGCGCGGGGCCCGGCCGGTCGCGTACAGCACCTCGTCGGCGGCCAGCGTCCCGCCGTCGTCCAGGGTGAGGGTCACCGTGCCGTCGACCCGCTCCAGCGCGGTGACCTCGGTGCCGAAGCGGACGTCCACCCCGGCCGCCCGCAGGCCGTCGGTGACCAGCTCGCCGGCGAACGGCTCCATCCGCGGCAACAGGCCGTGACCGCGCACCAGCAGCACCACCTCGGAGCCGAGCGCCCGCCAGGCGGCGGCCATCTCCACCCCGACGACCCCGCCGCCGACCACCGCCAGCCGCCCGGGGACGGTCGGCGAGCCGGTCGCCTCCCGGTTGGTCCAGGGGTGGACGGTGGCGAGCCCGGGGACGTGCGCGGGCAGCACCGGGCGGCTGCCGGTGCACACCGCGACGGCGTGCCGGGCGGTGAGCACCCGCTCGCTGCCGTCCTCGGCCTCCACCGTCACCGTCCGCACCCCGGCCAGCCGGCCGTGGCCGCGGACCAGCTCGATGCCGGTGTCGCGCAGCCACTGGACCTGGCCGTCGTCCTTCCAATCCGAGGCGAAGGAGTTCCGCCGCGCCAGCACCGCCTCCGGGTCCAGCCGCCGGTCGCCGACCGCCTCCCGGGAGCCGGCCACGGCGTGGGCGTCGGCCAGCGCCGCCACCGGGCGCAGCAGCGCCTTGCTCGGCATGCAGGCCCAGTACGAGCACTCGCCGCCGACCAGTTCGGCCTCCACGATCACGGTGCGCAGCCCGGCGGCGACGGTCCGGTCGGCCACGTTCTCGCCGGTCGGGCCGGCCCCCAGGACGATGACGTCGTACTCCTCGGCGGTGCTGGTCATGCCCTGTCCTCCGTCGTCTCGATGGCCGCCCCGGCCCGCCGGGCGGGGGCGGCGGGTGTGCGCCCGCGGTGGTCGAACAGCCGGGCGCGCCCACGGGGGAGCGGGCCGCGGCCGCCTTCGGTCCCGTACCCGAGCCTGACCCGGACCGCCGCCGACGGCCACTTCTCGCGGCCCCCGCGCGGCCGGGTGACCGGCCCGCTGCCACGGGCCGGCCCGAACTCCGGCCCGGCGGCGGGCGGTTCGGTAAGGCTCGGCCGCGCGCGCATGGGCCCGTTCTCCGCTCGGATACGGCGTGGGCCCCATCCTGCCGAACCCGGCGGGTTCGCGCGACGGACGGGCCCGCCGAGGGCGCCGTCGGGACAGCGGTGGGCGCGGACGGGACAGCCCGCCGCCACCGGGGCCCAAGGGCATCGGGCTCAGAGCGCGGCGAGCTCCGCCAGCACCGCCGCCGTGTCGGTCGGGCGGGAGAACATCGGCCAGTGCCCGGTGGGCAGTTCGCGCAGCTCCCAGTTCGGCCCGGACAGCGCGGCGAAGAACGGGTGCCCGGCGGCGATCAGCTCCCGCACCTGGGCGAGCGGGTAGGAGCAGGAGACCAGCGCGTGGGGCAGGTGCTCCCCGGCGCCGGTCAGCCGCAGCCGGTCCCGGAACGCCTCGGCCGGCTCCGGGGTGGCGAACTCACGGACGTGGGCGAGGGCGGCCTCGTCCAGTCCGGCCACGCTCGAACCGTGCTCGGCCAGGAACTCCCAGGACGGCAAGGGGAGCCGGCCGTCCACCAGCGAGGCGTCCGCCAGCCGCTGGAAGTCCGGCTGCCAGAGCCCGTACACCGACGAGCCATCGGCCATCGGGCCGCTGTCCAGGTAGACCACCCGGCGGATCCGCTCCGGCATCCGGTCCGCGACCCCGCCCACCGGCGCGCTGGCGCCGCTGTGCGCGACCAGTACCACCTCCCGCAGGTCCTCCCTGACCAGCAGTTCGGCCAGGTCGGCGATGTGCTCCTCCAGCCCGAACTCGCCCTTTTCGCCCGCCCGTTCGCCCAATCCGGGCAGACTCACTGCATGGACGCGGTGCCCGGCCGCGCGCAGCGGGGCGGCCACCTCGTCCCAGGCCCAGGCGCCGAGCCAGAACCCGGGGACCAGTACGAACGTGCTCATGGCGGATCGCTCCTTCATCGGGGGGTGTCCGGGATATCCGGGATGTGTCGGAGAGGCAGGGGCCCGGGGCCCGGTGGGGCCTGCTCCACCGCCGACTCTAGGATCGAATCCGGACAGAAGTCGCCCGGATTTCCGGCGGACGGCGGAAGCGGCGCACGGAACACGGCACCGAGAGGAAGGCGCGCACGATGGAGCACCCGGTCAGCCGCGTCCTCGCCCTGCTGGAACTGCTCCAGGACCGCCCCGGCCTGACCGGCGCCGAACTGGCCGCCCGGCTCGACGTGGACGAGCGCACCGTCCGCCGTTACGCCGCCCGGCTGGCCGAGCTCGGCATCCCCGTGGAGGCCGAACGCGGCCGTTACGGCGGCTACCGCCTGCGGCCCGGCTACCGGCTGCCGCCGCTGATGCTCAACCCGGACGAGGCCGCCTCCGTGGTGCTCGGCCTGCTGGCCGGCCGCAGCTCCGGCCTGTCGGTGGGGGAGGGGGCCACCGAGACCGCGCTCGCCAAGATCCAGCGGGTGCTGCCCCCGCCGCTGCGCGACCGGGTCACCGCCGTCGAGCAGACCCTCGGCCTCACCGCCACCCCCGCCACCGGCCCCGGCCCGGCCGCCACCGCGCTGTTCACCCTGGCCGATGCGGCACGCCGGCGGCGCCGGGTGCGGCTCGGCTACCGGGACCGCGAGGACCGCCCCAGCGAGCGCGAGTTCGACCCGTACGGGCTGGTCTTCCACTCCGGGCGCTGGTACACCACCGGGCTCGACCACCGCAGCGGCGAGCCGCGCACCTTCCGGCTGGACCGGATCACCCGGGTCGAGCAGGGCGAGGCGGGATTCGAGCCGCCCGACGGCTTCGACCCGGTCCAGCACGTGGTGGAGTCACTGACCGGGGCGCCCTGGCGGCACCGGGTGGAGGTGGAGCTGGAGACCACCCTCACCGCGGCCCGCCGCCGACTGCCGCCCGCCGTCGGCACGCTCACCGAACTCGCCGGGGGCCGGGTGCTGCTGCGGGCCCGGGCGCAGAACCTGGACGGCGTCGCGGTGCTGCTGGCCGGCCTCGGGTGGCCGTTCACCGTCCGTGAGCCCGCCGCGCTGCGCGCCGAGGTGCGGGCCCTCGCGGCCCGGCTCGCCGCCTGGGGCGCGGAGCCGACCTGACGGGAGCCGGCCCGACGGGAGCCGACCTGACGGGAGGCGGCCTGACCGGCACCCGGGCATGCCGAAGGCCCGGGGAGGCGGTGCTCCCCGGGCCCAGGACGCTTCGGATCAGGCCTGGCCGCCGGCCGCCTGCTCCTCGGCGACCTTGCGCTTCACCTCGGCCATGTCCAGCCCGCGGGCCTGGCCGATCAGGTCCTCGAAGACCGCCTCCGGCAGCGCGCCGGGCTGCGAGAAGACGAGCACGCCCTCACGGACGATCGCCAGCGTCGGGATCGACTGGATGCCGAAGGCGGCGGCCAGCTCCTGCTGCGCCTCGGTGTCGACCTTGGCGAAGACCAGGTCCGAGTGGCGCTCGGCCGCCTTCTCGTACACCGGGGCGAACTGGCGGCACGGCCCGCACCACCCCGCCCAGAAGTCGATGAAGACGAAGTCCTTGCCCTCCGGGCCCGGGACGATGTCGTCGAAGTTCTCCTTGGTCAGCTCGACCGTGTTGCTCATCTCGTGATTCCTTCCCTTCCGGAGGTGGCGGCCAGGCCATGTAGCCGCCACAACCGTCCCGGTCGGCGGGGTATTCCGCACACTCCCGACGGCCTGGTTGAGCAGTCGGCGGCCGCCGTCCGTACGGGAGGGTGTCCGGTCCGTCCGACTCCTTCCCCCTGTGGGAGGCACCCTCCATGCGCAGCACACCCCGCATCACCCGCCGGAGCGTCGCGCTGACCGCGTCCGGCATCGCGGCGGCTGCCCTGATCGCCGGCTGCGGATCGTCCGGCGGCTCCTCAAGCCCGTCGAGCGGCAGTCCGAGCAGTCCGAGCAGCGCGAGCGTCACCCTGCAGACCGTCCAGGACCCGAAACTGGGCACCATCGTCACCGACAGCGCGGGTTTCACGCTGTACCGCTTCGACCAGGACGAGCACAACCCGCCGGAGTCGTACTGCAACGGCAGCTGCGCCACCATCTGGCCGCCCGAACACGCCACCGGCAACGTCACGGTCAAGGGCATCGACAGCAAGCTGGTCGGCACCGTCACCCGCGCCGACGGCACCAAGCAGGTCACCCTGAACGGCCGGCCGGCCTACCGCTACTCGCCGGACACCAAGCCGGGGGACACCAAGGGCCAGGGCGTCGGCGGCACCTGGTTCGCGCTGACCCCGAGCGGCGGCAAAGCGGGCGCGATGCCCGGCAGCCCCGGCTACTGATCCCTCGCCCAGGAGCCCCGGGTGCGCAACGATGAACTGGTGACCGAGGAGCACTCCGTCGGTCGCCCGGGCGGCCACCGTGCGGGGGCGCCGGACGAGGATCTGATGCGCGCCCTGTACCGGGAGCACGCCGGTCCGCTGTTCGGATTCGTGCTCCACCTGGTCGCCGGAGACCGGCAGCGGGCCGAGGACGTCGTGCAGGAGACGCTGCTCCGCGCCTGGCGCAACATCCACCGGCTCGACCCGGAGGCCGGTTCGCTGCGGCCCTGGCTGGTCACGGTCGCCCGGCGGATCGTGATCGACGGCCACCGCAGCGCGCTGGCCCGTCCGCGCGAGGTGGACGCGTCGGCGCTGGAACAGCTGCCCGCCGAGGACGAGATCGACCGGGCCCTGCGGATGATGACCGTCGCGGACGCGCTCGGGGACCTCTCGCCCGCGCACCGGGAGATCATCGTCGAGACCTACCTGAAGGGCCGCACGGCCAATGAGGCGGCCGCCGAACTCGGCATCCCGGCCGGGACGGTGCGCTCGCGGCTGTTCTACGCGCTGCGCTCGCTCAGGCTCGCGCTGGAGGAACGGGGAGTGACATCGTGACCGAACGCCCCGACCCGGTGCCCGGCGGGCCCCACGGCGCCCCGGAGCACACCGACGCCGGCGCGTACGTCCTCGGCCTGTTGGAGCCCGCCGAGCGCGCCACCTTCGAGCGCCACCTCGCCGACTGCCCTCAGTGCGCCCGTCAGGTGGCCGAACTCGGCGCAGTGGAGCCGTTGTTGGCCGAGTACGCGGCCTCCGCCCGGGCTGTCGGGGCGGACCCGGCCGGCCCGACCCCGCGGCCGGACCCGCGACTGCTGGACCGGCTGGTCGCCGAGGTCGGCGCCGCCCGGCACCGGGGCCGGGTGCGGCGGCTGGTGCTGGCCCTGGCCGCGACCGCGATGATGGCCGCCGGCCCCGCCGTCACCGTCGCGGTCCTCACCGCCGACAACACCCCCGCCGTGGTCGCCGTGGCCGAACAGTTCAGCGCCACCGACCCGGCCACCGGCGCCCACGCCACCGTCGGCCTGGACGGCACCACCTGGGGCACTCGGGTCAGCCTCCGACTCTCGGGAGTCGATGGACCGTTGACCTGCCGCCTGGTCGCCGTCTCGCGCACCGGCGAACAGCAGACGGTCACCACCTGGTCCGTCCCGGCGGGCGGCTACGGCGGCCGGGACGGCACGGTGCGCACCACCGGTGGCGCGGCGCTCCAGCCCGGGGACATCGACCACTTCGAGGTCCGGGTCCAGGACGGCGGCGCGCTACTCGTCGCGATCCCAGCGCACCACACCTGACGCCAGGCGGACCGTGGAGGACTCCAGCCGCTCCACCCGGGCCGCGCCCCGGACACCCGGCCGGCGCGGGCTCGGCTCGCCGCCGCCGGTCACGCCGGGGTCTCCAGGTCCAGCGCCCGCCCGAGCGCGGCGGTGAGGGCGGTCGCGTGCTCGGCCGGCCGCCACACCGCGGTGCCCACCTCGGCGGGCGTCAACTGCCCGTTCGGCGTGAGGTCGTACGGATCGCGGTGGCCCGTCGGCAGAGCGTGAACCCCTCGGGGGCGGAGATCCCCAGGGCCGGTCGCATCGACATCATCCGCCGGTCATTCCGACTGGGCCACCACCCTGACCAGCGGATTCGCCTCCCCTGAACGCGTTCGATCCCCTCAGGGGGTCGCCCCCGCCCCCGCTGGCCTGGTGTTCGCGGTGGGTGCGGCGCACCCTGGAGGAGTAACCGATGGAGGTGATCCGCCATGCAGACTCTGGTCGGTTGGCACATCGAGATGGAGTTCCGCGAAGAGGGGCCGCGGACCAGCGCCGCGGCGATGCTGCGGCTCGGCGACGGGAGCGAACTGCGAGCCCACGGCTACAGCAGCCGGCACCCCTCCGACCCGGAACAGCTGAGGGTCGGCGAGGAGATCGCGGGGGCTCGCGCGCTCAACGAGCTCGCCTCGCAGCTGCTCACCAAGGCCCACGGCGAGATCCAGGAGGTCAGCCCGGTCCCGACCCACCCGCTGTCCTGACCTCCTGCCCGCTGCCGTGAGCGGTGGCGTGAGCGCCGAGTGCCGGGGCCGCCCTCTTGCGCGGCCCCGGCACTCAACGCGGCGTGCCGATGGGTCAGTTGACGCTGTAGGTGGCCGGCGGATCCCACTCCGGCCCGACCAGCCGCTGCTCCAGCTCGCTCAGGGTGATCCTGATGCCCACCGTCCCGGACAGCCCGACCCGAAAACGGCTGCGGGCCAGCACGAGCAGCGCCGTCAGGCCGTACTTGTTGATCAGCGAGGTGCGGTAGCGCGCCGTGTCGTCGGGGCCGCAGAGCCTGGCCCGGGCGGGGACCATGCGGCCGGTGGGGCGTCCGTGGGCGTCACAGGGGCCGATCAGCACCCGGGGGTGGCGGCGGATCCGTTCGGCCTCGCCGGAGTGGGCCGGGGTCCAGACCCCGAGCGCGGTGCCGTCCGGCACCACCCAGAGCTGCGACTCCAGCCGGCTGCCGTCCTCGCCGAAGGTGGTGAGCAGCAGGTACCTGCTGTCGGCGAGCCGGTCGGTTCGGTGGTGCACCTGTCCTCCCTGTGCCGTCGGGGGGCGGGTCAGTGCCCGTGACCCTCGGTGATCTCGCGGAACTCCTCGGCGGTGGGCTTGGGGATCCGGCCGCCCTCGCCGTGGAAGCCGCGGGAGAGCCGGGTCCGGGTGCGGGCGAGCGCCCCCGCCGGGCGGGCCACTCCATTCTCGTCCACCGGGGCGGGCAGTTCGAGGGGGCGGGGCTGTTCGTGCGCCGTGAGCCGGTGCAGTTCCGCCGGCGAGAGCCGGGCGTGCACCTCGGTGAACTCACCGTGCGGCAGGCGCTTGATGACACCGGTCTCGCGCCCGTGCAGCACCTTGTCGCGGTCCCGGCGCTGGAGGCCCAGGCACCAACGCTTGGTGACGGTGAAGACGGTCACCGGCACGGCGAAGAAGCCGACCCGGGCGGCGTAGGTGATGGAGTCGAGCGACAGGTGCAGATGGGTGGCGATGAGGTCGTTGCCGCCGGCCGCCAGCGCCACCAGGTACAGGCTGATCCAGGCGGCGCCGAGCGCGGTACGGACGGGTGCGTTGCGGGGCCGGTCGAGCAGGTGGTGCTCCCGCCGGTCGTCGGTCAGCCGGCCCTCCACGAACGGGTGGACCGCGATGGCGCCCAGGACCAGCGGGAACAGCGCGAACGGGATGAGCACTCCGAGGTTGAGGGTGTGGCCCCACAGCCCGATCTCCCAGCCGGGCATGATCCGGATCAGCCCCTCGGCGAAGCCCATGTACCAGTCCGGTTGGGCGTCGGTGGAGACCTGGTCCGAACGGTACGGGCCGTACGCCCAGATCGGGTTCACGGTCGCGATCGCCGCCACCAGCGCGATGACGCCGAAGACCAGGAAGAAGAACCCGCCGGCCTTGGCCAGGTAGACCGGCATCAGCGGCATGCCGACGACGTTCTTCTCGGTCCTGCCCGGCCCGGCCCACTGGGTGTGCTTGTGGTGGAAGACCAGGATCAGGTGCGCCACCAGGAGCCCCAGCATGATGCCGGGGATCAGCAGCACGTGGAGGGTGAAGAACCGCGGCACGATGTCGTGGCCGGGGAACTCGCCGCCGAACAGGAACATCTGGATGTACGTGCCGATCAGCGGGACGGCCAGGATCGAGCCCTCGATGAACCGGATGCCGGTGCCGGAGAGCAGGTCGTCCGGCAGCGAGTAGCCGAAGAAGCCGTCCAGCATGCCGAGGAAGAGCAGCAGGAAGCCGAAGACCCAGTTGATCTCGCGGGGCTTGCGGAACGCGCCGGTGAAGAACACCCGCATCATGTGGACGAACATGGCCGCGACGAAGACGATCGCCGCCCAGTGGTGGATCTGCCGGATCAGCAGGCCGCCGCGCACCTCGAAGCTGATGTCCACGGTGGAGGCGTAGGCCTCCGACATCGGCACGCCCCGGAGCGGCGCGTACGAGCCGGCGTAGACCACCTCGCCCATGCCGGGCTTGAAGAACAGCGTCAGCCAGACGCCGGTCAGGATGATGATCACGAAGGTGTAGAGGCAGATCTCGCCCACCATGAAGGACCAGTGGTCCGGGAAGATCTTCCGCAGGTTCGCCCTGGCCAGGGTGTAGATCCCCAGCCGGCCGTCCGCCCAGTCGGCGGTTCGCCGCCCCCGTCCTGGGCTCTGATTCCGGGTCATGTGCACGCACCTCGTCCCAAGGAAACGGGGATGAGTCCCCGATTCGCGCTGGAGTCACCATAATCGGGGAGTGATCCCCGTTTCCACCCCGGGGGTCCTTCTCCCCGGAGCCCGGGAACGGAAGCGGCCCGTCCGGTGCCGTGAAGACACCGGACGGGCCGCGAAACACACCCGAGTGGACGGAAGCCCCCTGGGGCCCGAGGTCAGTGCACCAGCACCGGCACCTCGTTCTCCGCCGCCGAGCCCTGCGCCGAGCCCGGCGTGGCACCGGGCCGGCCGGCGTTGACGAAGGTGAAGGCGACCGCGGCCGCCGCCACCAGGATGCCGAAGGACACCCAGATCGCGGTCGAGAAGCCGTGCACCAGGCCCTGGGCCTGGAACGCCTTGGCGGCCTCCGGCGAGGTGGCCGAGGCGATGGCGTGCGAGGTCAGCCAGCTGGTGGTGGCGCTGGCCGCGATGGTGTTCAGCAGCGCGGTGCCGATGGCGCCGCCGACCTGCTGCGAGGTGTTGACCATCGCCGAGGCCACACCCGCGTCCCGCGGCTGGACGCCGTGGGTGGCGAGGCTCATGGCCGGCATGAACGCGGTGCCCATGCCGAGGCCCATCAGCACCAGGCCGGGCAGGATCAGCGCCGGGTAGGAGGTGTCCAGGCCGATGTGGGTCAGCAGGAACATGCCCACCGAGGCGACCAGGAAGCCGGGCGTCATCAGGTACCGGGCCGGGACCTTGGTCATCAGCCGGGCGCCGATCTGGGTCGAGCCGGTGATCATGCCCGCCACCATCGGCAGGAAGGCCACACCGGTCAGCACCGGGCTGTAATCGAGCACGATCTGGAGGTAGTAGGTCAGGAAGAGGAACAGACCGAACATGCCGATCACGGCCATGCCCAGCGACAGGTACACCCCGCCCCGGTTGCGGTCGAGCAGCACCCGCAGCGGCAGCAGCGGGGCCTTGACGAAGGACTCCACCGCCACGAAGGCGGCCAGCAGCACGGCGGCCGCGGCGAACAGCCCCAGAGTGCTGGCGGCTGACCAGCCGTCGGACTCGGCGCGGGTGAAGCCGTAGACCAGCGAGACCAGGCCGGTGGTCACCAGCAGCACGCCGGGGATGTCCAGCCGGTTGCGGTTGCGGCCCCCGGCGGGCTCGCGGATCACCAGCACCGCGCCGGCGGTGGCCACGACGGCGAACGGGATGTTGACGAAGAAGGTCCAGCGCCAGTTCAGGTACTCGGTGAGCAGGCCGCCGAGGATCAGACCGATGGCGCCACCGCCACCGGCGATCGCACCGTAGATGCCGAAGGCCTTGGCGCGTTCCTTGGCCTCGGTGAAGGTCACCGCGAGCAGCGACAGCGCGGCCGGCGCGAGCAGCGCGCCGAACACGCCCTGGAGCGCGCGGGCGCCGAGCAGCATCGCGGTGTTGGCCGCGGCGCCGCCGAGCGCGGAGGCGAGCGCGAAGCCGACGAGGCCGACGGTGAAGGCCCGCTTGCGGCCCCAGAGGTCCGCGATCCGGCCGCCGAACAGCAGCAGGCCGCCGAAGGCCAGCGCGTAGGCGGTGATCACCCACTGGCGGTTGCCGTCCGAGATGCCCAGGTCCCGCTGGGCGGAGGGCAGGGCGATGTTCACGATGGTCGCGTCGAGCACGACCATCAGTTGGGCGAGGCCGATGAATATCAGCGCCTTCCAGCGCCGGGGATCGGGCAGGGTCGCCGGTCGGGCGTCGGCTTGAGGCATGGGGGTACTCACTTCACGGTGCTTGTGGGTGTGCGTGAACGGTCGACTGCCGTACGGCAAAGGAAGATTGACGTACGGTCAGGCGAGTCGGCGGCATGCGGCGAGGGCGCGGCAGGGCGCCGCCGGACGGCCGGTGGTGGTCGGTGGTGGGTCGGTCAGTTCTCGGTCTGAAGGTCCTCGAAGGTCGCGGCCCGGCCGGGCAGCGCCGAAGGCGCCGGCGCGCGCAGGCCGTCCAGGAAGATCTGGAGGTGCCGGTGGACGAACTCGTCGTGCAGTCGGCACGAGGTGTGCGGAAGTGGGCGGGTCAGCTGGCTCATCGCGATGAACAGGTCACCGGAATCGACGTCCGGCCGCAGCTCGCCCGCGGCCTGGGCGCGCTCCATCAGCCCGCTGACAGCGGACCTCAGGCGCTCCCTGACCTCGGCCAACTCCGGGTCGGACGAGGAGAGATGGCTGCTGAACAGGGCGCAGAGGCCGCCGACCTTCTCCTCGACGGACGCGTGCGCGAACTGCTGGAGGGCGTCGAACGGGCCGCTGCCGTCCGGGAGTTCCGCTTCCGCCGCAGCCGTCTCGGCGCGGGTCAGGACGCGGTTCTTCACGAGCAGCACCACCTCGTGGATCAGCGCCCGCCGGTCCGGGAAGTTCCGGTACAGCGTGGCATTGCCGACCCCCGCCCGCTTCGCGATCTCGTCCAGCGGCGCATCCGCACCGTACTCGACGAACGCGTCCCGGGCCGCCAACACGATTCGCTCCCGGTTCCGACTGGCGTCCGCACGCAACTTCGGCGTACGCGCGCTCCCCGCGGAACGGGCCGGCTCGGTGGCGGTGGTCACGACGACTGCTCCTCATCAGGATCCGGGGAAATTCTCCCCGCTTCATCCAACGTACTCCGAAACGGGGAATCCGTCCCCGGAATTTCCGCCCGCCATGTGACCTGCGTCATGTCGGGCGGATCGCTCCGCGGCCGAGCGCCCCGCCACCGTCCCCTTCGGCAAGACCGTCCGGCTGCCCGACCCGGTGGGGATCTCCCTGGACACCGGAGCGCTGAAGAACTGGGTGCGCTGATCCCGGGCATGGCTTCCCCGGGGTGGTGCGGGTGGCCGCCTAGGCTGTGGGCGTCCCGGGCGGCCGGTGGGCCGTCGGAGTCGGGAGGGGCCCGGCGGTCGGGCGGGTAGGAGGAGGTTCGCGATGGGCAGCGGTGAGGCGGCCGCCAGGGTGCGCTGCGTGGCGGCCGTTCCGTGCTGGGTGAGCCTGATGGCCCGGGACCTGGAGGACGCCAAGAAGTTCTACGGGCCGCTGCTGGGCTGGGAGTTCGAGCCGAGCCCGGACCGCTTCGGGCCCTATGTGCACGCGGTGACCGGCGGCGAGGCGGTGGCCGGGCTGGGCGTCGTCGGCGGTGGCGCGATCCCGCTCGCGTGGACCAGCTACTTCGGGACGGAGAGCGCCGACGCGGCCGCCGACGCGGTGCGGGAGCGCGGCGCGACGCTCGCGGTCGGCCCGCTGGCCTTCGACGCCGGGCGGATCGCCATCGCGGCGGACCCGGCGGGCGCGGCCTTCGGTATCTGGGAGGGCCGCCCGGGTCGGGCCCGGAAGCTGGACGTGCCCGGGGCGCCGGTCTGGATCGAGCTGCGCACCCCGGACCCGTTCGCGGCGGCGCTGTTCTACGGCGAGGTGTTCCGCTGGGACGGCCGTGACCCGGAGCGCTTCGACGTCCGCTGGGAGCACGACCGGGTGGTGCTGCGCGCCGAGGGGCACAGCGTCGCGGCGCTGGCCAAGGAGCAGGCGGGCGGCCCGGCCGGGATGCCGCCGCACTGGGAGGTGTCCTTCGCCGTCCCGGACACCGACCGGGCGCTGGCCCTGGCCGTGGAGCTGGGCGGCGGGGCGGTCGGACCGGCCTTCGACTCCCCGTACGGGCGGGTGGCCCGGCTGCGGGACCGCGACGGCGCCCGGTTCGCGGTGATCAGCCCGAAGGGCTGAGTCGACCGGAGGGCTGGTCAACCCGGCAGGTCGACTCGACCCGGAGGGCTGGTCAACCCGAAGGGCCGACCCAACCCGAAGGACTGATCACCCCGAGGCGTCCAGTTCCGCCCGCTCCGCCCGCAGCCGGTCGCCCAGCGCGGCCCGGGCGGCCGCCGGCAGGGCCTTGCGGGCGGCCGGGAACAGCTGCTTCTCCTCGCTGCGCAGGTGCCGGCGCAGGGTTTCGGCGAGGCCGCGCAGCAGGGTGTCGAAGGCCGGGTCGTCCGGCTGGAGCCCCTGGAGGTCGGCGAGGTACTGCCCGATCACCAGGTGGTCGGTGATGCTGCCGAACACCAGGGCCCCGCCGTCGGGCACGTCGTGCTGCACCACCGGGAAGAGGTGCTCCTCCTCGTCGGCGCAGTGGGTGAAGAGCAGGTCGGTCAGTCGGGACAGCAGCTCGACGCGCCCGGGGGCGCCGACCGGTGCGGCCTCGATCCGGTCGAGCAGCTCGACGGCCGCCCGGTGGTCGGCGGTGAACTCGCCGAGGATGTCCGGCCTGCGGCTCATGGCCCGTCCGCCTCTCGCACGGATGACTGCCCCCGCCGCTTTCCAGTATCCGGCGTCGGTCCGCCCGTCCGGGAGGAGCCAGAGGGACATGCCCGGTCACCCCCCGTCCCGTCGCCCGGTGAGGGCGAGCAGCCGGGTCTGCGGGCCGGCGTCCGCGGGCACCGGCACCGGAGGGTCGAAGAGCCCGCTGCCGGAGAGGTCCCCGTAGCCGGAGAACTGGCCGAGCGCGAACTCGACGAGTTCGGCCGGGAGGCGGGTGAGCCGTCCGATGCCCTCGGCGAGGTCCCAGGAGTGGATCACCAGGTCGGTGGTGAGCTGGTCCAGGTAGTACTGGCCCGAGGTGTCCGCGAAGGAGAGGTGGACGGTCAGCTCGGTGGCGCCGGGGACGGCCCAGGCCTCCCGGGCGGCGTCGGCGGCGTCGGTCCAGGCGGTGACCGGGTCCGCGCCGCACACGTCACCGTCGAAGCGCCCGCCGACCTCGCCGATGGTGGCGCCCATCAGCAGCTCGGGCACCCAGAGCTGCTCGCCGGTGAGGTGGTTGACCAGGTCGCGGACGGACCAGTCGGCGCACGGGGTGGGGGAGTCCCACTGGTCGGGGGTGACCAGCCGGACCCGCTCGCCGAAGGCGGCCAGCGCCTCGGCGTACGGGGTGCCGTTCCATGCCGCCTGTTGGGGTTGCCTGCGGTGAGCCATGCCTCCACCCTCCCCGCCCCGTGCGGGGCCCGCGAGTCGCCGACTGGCCGTCAGTTGTTCAAATTCGAACTTCGGGGTACGGTCGGAAGAGCGGCGGTTCAAATTTGAACAATGGCCTCGGGTGACGACCCGCGCCCGCCGTACCACCACATTCCCTGACCGCGCCCGGTCGGCTGTACGGCCCCGCCGGGCGACGACCGAACCCCGATCGATGGAGACGCGCATGCCGAGCAGCAGCCCGAGCACGACCGCCGCCACCACCAACGTCAGCCCGGCCCGAGGAATCTCCGGGCCCGCGGAGACCTCCCCGCACGCCTATGACGCCGGACTCCTGCTCCTGCGCCTGGTCCTCGGCCTGACCATGGCCGCGCACGGCAGCCAGAAGCTGTTCGGCTGGTTCGGCGGTGGCGGGATCGACGGCACCGGTCAGTTCTTCACCATGAGCGGCTACCCGGCCGGCCACGCCATGGCCGTGGTCGCCGGTCTCACCGAGCTGCTGGGCGGACTGGGCCTCGCCGTCGGCCTGTTGACCCCGCTGGCGGGCGCCGCGATCGTCGGCACGATGGTCAACGCGATCGCCGTCACCTGGGGCGGTGGCTTCTTCGCCCCGAAGGGCAGCGAGTACGAGCTGCTGCTCACCGCCGGCGCCGCCGCGCTCGCCCTGACCGGCCCCGGCCGCTACGCCGTGGACCGCTTCCTCCCGGTGCTGCGGGCGCACCGCCTGGCGTACGGCGCGGCCGCCGTCGTGGTCGGCCTGGTGACCGCGGGTGTGATCCTGCTGCTCCGCAAGTAGCCGTCCCCGCCGGGTCGTTGAGGATCCGGCGAGGCTGATGCCGAGAGGCCGTGGTGGCGAACCGTCACCACGGCCTCCTTCCGTTTTCCCCGCAATCCGCGCACAGCGCCCAGGGTTCCCAAGGCCGTGTGAGGTGTGCCATGGTACATGTCACATCCCCCACCGTGTTCACGGCGGACCCGCCCCCATGCGGCGCCGCCGCCAACGGTCCTCGACACCCCCACCGGCCGCGCCCCAACTCGCGGCCGACGACGGCCCGGAGGCCCTCACGTGAGCCCTTCCCGTCTGCTGCGATCCCCGCAGCCGGCACGCTTGTTGACGCTGCTGCTCTCCCTGCTCCTGGCGGTCGGCCTGTTCGCCCCGCAGAGCCAGGCCGCTCCCGCCGCCACCGGCAACGCGCCCACCCCCGGCGCCCCCGCCGGGCCGGCTCCGCAACCCGCGATCGGCGCCGCCACCCAACTCGCCGACGGCGCACGGCAGTCGGCCTCCGTCGACCGGCGCGCCCCGCTGCCGCTGGACACCCGGCCGGCCGAGGTCCGGCAGGCCGACAAGCCCCACGGCCTCGGTACGGCGGCCCAACAGGCCTGCAACACCGGCGACTTCACCGGCCGGACCGGCAACGACCTGGTCCAGCACGTCAAGGCCGCCGACATCGACTGCATCAACAGCCTGTTCCAGCTCACCGGCGGCGACGCGCGCGGCGCGTTCCGCGAGGAGCAGATGACCACGGTGGCGTACGCGCTGCGCGACGCGGCGGGCAGCTACCCGGGCGACAACTCCACCTCCGTCGAGCAGTTGGTGCTGTTCCTGCGCGCCGGCTACTTCGTGCAGTGGTACCACCCGGGTGACGTCGGCACGTACGGCACCACCCTCCAGACCGCGATCCGCTCCGGGCTGGACGCGTTCTTCGCCGCCGCGCACTCGCGCGACGTCAGCTCGGGCAACGCGCCGATCCTGGGCGAGGCCGTCACCCTGGTCGACAGCGCGCAGGAGAACACCCGCTACCTGCCGGTGGTCAAGCGGCTGCTGACCGACTACACCAGCTCCACCTGGAACCCGGCCGGCATGGCCTGGGGCCTCAACCCGGTGTTCACCGTGCTGTTCCGCGGCCACCAGGTGCCCGGCTTCGACGCGGCCGTCGAGGCCGACCCGAGCGTGCTGGACGCGCTGTCGGGCTTCGCCGTCCGCAACAATGACCTGCTCGGCGGCGACTACGGGGTGCTGGTCTACAACGCGGCCAAGGAGCTGACCCGCTTCCTGAAGGACACCGCGCTCCAGGCCAAGGTCCGTCCGCTCGCCAAGGCGCTGGTGGCGGCGTCGGCGCCGAACGGCCGCACGGTCTTCCAGTGGGCCGCGGTCGCCGAGGCGGTCGGCTACTACGACGCCGGCAACTGCTCGTACTACGGCACCTGCAACGCCGCCGACCAGCTCAAGGCCGGTGTGCTGACCGTGAACTACACCTGTAGCGCGAGCATCAAGCTGATCGCCCAGGCGCTGGACGGCACCCGGCTGGGCACCGCCTGCACCAGCCTGACCGGGCAGGACGCGTTCTTCCACACGGTGGCCAAGGACAGCGGCCCGGTCAAGGACGACCACAACGGCACGATCGAGGTCGTGGTCTTCCACTCCTCGCTCGACTACCAGGTGCTGGCCGCCGCGATCTACGGCATCGACACCAACAACGGCGGCATGTACCTGGAGGGCAACCCGGCCGCGGTCGGCAACCAGCCGCGCTTCCTCTGCTACGAGGCCGAGTGGGCCCGTCCGTCGTTCGAGATCTGGAACCTCAACCACGAGTACACCCACTACCTCGACGGCCGGTTCGACATGTACGGCGACTTCGACGCCGGCATGACCACCCCGACCGTCTGGTGGGTCGAGGGCTTCGCCGAGTACGTCTCCTACTCGTACCGCAGGGTGACCGACGACGGCGCCATCGCGGCGGCCGGGCAGCACACCTACAAGCTGAGCGACCTCTTCGACACCGGCTACGGCGACCAGGACCGGGTCTACCGTTGGGGCTACCTCGCCGTCCGCTACATGCTGGAGCAGCACCGCTCCGACGTGGACGCCGTTCTCGCCAAGTACCGGACGGGGGACTGGGCGGGCGCCCGAACCCTGCTGAAGACCACCATCGGCACCCGCTACGACGTCGACTTCGACAGCTGGCTGACCGCCTGCGCCAGCGGTGCCTGCGCCGGCACCCCGACCGTCCCGCAGGTGCCCGAGTGCACCGCCGCCGACACCCGGCAGCTGGACGCCAACTGTGCCCGCAGCAACGTCGCGGCCGCCACGGGCAACTACGCGCACTTCTACCTCCTGGTGCCGGCCGGCACCAAGCAGGTGAAGGTCACCACCAGCGGCGGCACCGGCAACGGTGACCTCTACTACAACCCGACCGGCTGGGCGTACACCACCGGCTACACCGCGCGCTCGGCGGGCCCGGACAACTCCGAGATGCTGACCGTCACCGACCCGCCGGCCGGCTACGTCTACTTCAGCCTCTACGCCCAGCAGGGCTTCAGCGGGGTGAGCGTCACGAGCACCATGTGAGCCGACCCCGTCCGACCGACCGCCCCGGGCGGAGCGCTGCGGCGCCCCGCCCGGGGCTTCGCGACGACCCGGGAATACCGAGCCGCGCCCGGGTGCTAAGGTGGTTGAAAGTTGGACTACCTGGGATGTGGTGATCAGCATGCAGTTCGGAATCTTCTCCGTCGGCGACGTGACGACCGACCCCACCACCGGCCGCACCCCGAGCGAGCACGAGCGGATCAAGGCCATGGTGGCCATCGCCCGCAAGGCCGAGGAGGTCGGCCTGGACGTCTTCGCCATGGGCGAGCACCACAACCCGCCCTTCGTCCCGTCCTCGCCGACGACCATGCTCGGCTACATCGCCGCGCAGACCGACCGCATCATCCTGTCCACCTCCACCACGCTGATCACCACCAACGACCCGGTCAAGATCGCCGAGGACTACGCGATGCTCCAGCACCTGGCCGAGGGCCGGGTGGACGTCATGATGGGCCGCGGCAACACCGGCCCGGTCTACCCGTGGTTCGGCAAGGACATCCGCCAGGGCATCCCGCTCGCGATCGAGAACTACGCGCTGCTGCACCAGCTGTGGCGCGAGGACGTGGTGGACTGGCAGGGCCGCTTCCGCACCCCGCTCCAGGGCTTCACCGCCACCCCGCGCCCGCTCGACGGCGTCCCGCCGTTCGTCTGGCACGGCTCGATCCGCAGCCCCGAGATCGCCGAGCAGGCCGCCTACTACGGCGACGGCTTCTTCGCGAACAACATCTTCTGGCCCAAGGAGCACTTCCGGAAGCTGATCAACCTCTACCGCGAGCGCTTCGCCCACTACGGCCACGGCACCCCGGAGCAGGCGATCGTCGGCCTCGGCGGGCAGGTGTTCATGCGCAAGAACTCCCAGGACGCGGTACGCGAGTTCCGCCCGTACTTCGACAACGCGCCGGTGTACGGCCACGGGCCCTCGCTGGAGGAGTTCACCGAGCAGACCCCGCTGACCGTCGGAAGCCCCCAGGAGGTCATCGAGAAGACGCTGGCCTTCCGCGAGACCTTCGGCGACTACCAGCGCCAGCTGTTCCTCATGGACCACGCCGGCCTGCCGCTGAAGACGGTGCTGGAGCAGCTGGACCTGCTCGGCGAGGAGGTCGTGCCGGTGCTGCGCGAGGAGTTCGCCAAGGGCCGCCCGGCCGAGGTACCGGACGGGCCGACCCACGCCGCGCTGGTCGCGGCCCGCGCGGAGCAGGAGAACGAGATGACGGAGGTGGCCAAGTGACCGCGTACAAGCTGGTGGTGGTGAGCGCCGGGCTGAGCAAGCCGTCCTCGACCCGACTGCTGGCGGACCGGCTCGCCGACTCGACCGTGCGCCGACTCGCCCCGGAGGGGCGGGAGGTGGAGGTCACCGTGGTCGAACTGCGGGACCTGGCCGTGGAGATCGCCAACAACTTCGTCACCGGCTTCCCCGGCGCCGGGCTGCGCGCGGCGATCGAGGCGGTGACGGAGGCGGACGCCCTGATCGCGGTGACGCCGGTCTTCAAGGCCTCGTACAGCGGCCTGTTCAAGTCCTTCTTCGACGTGCTCGACGACGACGTGCTCACCGGCAAACCGGTACTGATCGCCGCCACCGGCGGTACCCCCCGGCACTCGCTCGTCCTGGAACACGCCGTTCGCCCACTGTTCGGCTACCTGCGCGCGGTGGTGCTGCCGACCGCCGTCTACGCGGCCACCGACGACTGGGGCGCGGCGGGGGACAAGTACGCCGACGGGCTGCCGCGCCGGATCGACCGGGCGGCCGGCGAACTGGCGGCCCTGCTGGCCGGGCGGGCCCCGGCGTCGCCGGCGCTGCCCGACCAGGTGGTGCCGTTCGCCGAGCAACTGGCGGCCCTGCGGGTGTGACCCCGGGGCCGGAGGGCCGATCGAGGGCCGATCGAGGGCCGATCGAGGGGCGGGCGCTCAAGGAAGCGCGCCCGCCCCTCGGCGTACCCGGCGTGGGAGGCACTCTCCCGGGCCGCATACCGTGCCGATATGCCCGCTCTGGGGTGTAATCGTACGGATGACCAGGCCCGGAGACCGGAGCGCGCCCATGCCGTCCGCATCACCCCCGCCCACCCCGCAGCCCGTCCTCGCGCCGCTCACCGCGGCGGCGGTCTTCCTGGTCCTCACCGTCGAACCCGGCCGCGAATCCGCCGTCCGCGCACTGCTGCCCGACCTCGCCGGGCTGCGCCGCGCCGTCGGCTTCCGGGCCCCCGAAGGCGGCCTCACCTGCGTCACCGGCATCGGCTCCGACCTCTGGGACCGGCTCTTCGCCGGCCCCCGCCCGGCCGCCCTGCACCCCTTCCAGGAGGTGGCCGGCCCCCGCCACCGCGCCCCGGCCACCCCCGGCGACCTGCTGCTGCACCTGCGGGCGGAGCGGATGGACCTCTGCTTCGAACTGGCCGCGCAGCTCACCGAACGGCTTGCCGGGGCGGCCGCCGTCGTCGACTCCGTCCAAGGCTTCAAATACTTCGACGACCGGGACCTGCTCGGTTTCGTCGACGGCACCGAAAACCCGGAGGGCCGGGCCGCCGAGAACGCGGCCCTGATCGGCGCGGAGGACCCGGCGTTCAGCGGCGGCAGCTACGTCATGGTGCAGCGGTACGTGCACGACATGGACAAGTGGAACGCGCTCAGCGTCGAGCAGCAGGAGGGGGCGGTCGGCCGCACCAAGCTCACCGACATCGAGCTGGCCGACGACGTCAAACCCGCCGACTCGCACGTGGCGCTCACCGTGATCACCGGCCCGGACGGCGAGGAGCGGAAGATCGTCCGGTTCAACATGCCGTACGGCACCTTCGGCGACGCGGGCCGCGGCGGCGAGGCCGGCACCTACTTCATCGGCTACGCGGCGGACCCGGGGGTGACCGAGGAGATGCTGCGCAACATGTTCGTCGGCAACCCGCCCGGCACCACCGACCGGCTGCTCGACTTCTCCACCGCCGTCACCGGCGGGCTGTTCTTCGTCCCGACCGCCGACTTCCTGGACTCCCTGCCGCCGGTGCCCTCCGGCGCTTGCGCCCCCGCCGTCACTTCCAAGGACGGCTCGCTCGGCATCGGCAGCCTCAAGCAGACCACCTGAACAGGACCGCTCCCATGGACAACCTCCACCGCGACCTCGCCCCGATCTCCGCCGCCGCGTGGGAGGAGATCGAGGAGGAGGCCCGTCAGACCTTCAAGCTCCACATCGCCGGCCGCCGGGTGGTCGACCTCACCGGTCCCGAGGGTGCCACCCTCGCCGCCGTCGGCACCGGCCACCTGACCGGCATCGACCCCCCGGCAGACGGCGTCCAGGCCCGCGCCCGCGCCGCCCAACCGGTGGTCGAACTCCGGGTGCCCTTCACCGTCCGCCGCGACGCCGTGGACGACGTCGAACGCGGGTCCCGCGACTCCGACTGGCAGCCGGTCAAGGACTCGGCCCGTCGCCTGGCCCTCGCCGAGGACCGCGCCATCTTCGAGGGCTATCCCGCCGCGGGGATCGAGGGCATCCGCGCGGCCTCCACCAACCCCCCGGTCCAACTCCCCAGCGACGTAAGGGATTACCCTGAGGCGGTCAGCAAAGCACTCACCGCTCTGCGTCTCGGAGGAGTCGGAGGTCCCTACTCACTCCTGCTCGGTGCCGCGGCCTTCACCGCCGTCAACGAAGCCTCGGACCACGGCGTCCCGGTCCACAACCACCTCGCCCGCCTGCTGGACGGTGAGATCATCTGGGCCCCGGCCATCGAAGGGGCCTATCTACTGTCCGCCCGAGGCGGAGACTTCGAGCTCTTCCTCGGGCAGGACGCCTCGGTGGGCTACCTCTCCCACGATGCCGAAACGATTCTCCTGTACTTGCAGGAGTCGATGTCGTTCAGGGTGTACACGGGAGAGGCTGCCGTCGTGCTACGCGGCTAGCACCAAATCGGCATCGAAATGACGGCCAAGGCTATGTGCATGAACATGCTCATCGTGTTCGTACTTTCTGGCTTGGATCGACATGAAGGCATCCCGGGGTGCGTCGATTCAACCAGACGCCGAGCTAGGCGCCAAACTCACTGCCTATGATCGAACGCCATTTCGATGGCGATCGCTGGAAGGTCAGTTCGATTTCAGATCCGCGAGCGCCGTGCGGATCCGCGCTGCCTCGTCGGAAATATCTACCCGCTCGGCCAGGGCGGCAGCTGCCGTCAGGTGTGCGAGGGCCGCAGTCGGATTTCCGAGCGCGGCCTCGCAGCAGCCGAGGCCGCGAAGGGCGCCAACCTCCTCGCGGGTGGCGTCAATGGAGCGGGCAAGGTCCAAGGCGGCGGCGTGCTGGTCGCGGGCCTTCTCGGGCTGGCAGGCGGCGAGCAGGGTCTCCCCGAGCCAGTTGCGGGCGTCGGCCTCGTGGCGGACGCTGCCGGCCTCTCGGAAGGTCGCCAGGGCTGATTGATGGAGCGAGAGCGCAAATTCGAGCTCTTCGGGGATCGTCAGTGTCGCCGCAAGGTTGGTGCGCACTATGGAAAGGTCGAGCTGTGACATGAAGTCGCCCCCGATCTCCAGAATTCGTTCGAACATGCCGCGTACTTTCGGATTCCGTCCGGAGCTGAGGTGGAGATCCCCGAGATTGTTGAGTATTCGGAATTCCAGAACCCTGTCGTTGAACTTTCGGGAAAGTGGCAGGGCGCTTTCGTAGGCGATGGTTGCTGCTTCCGAGTTTCCGGTGGACCGGTACAGAATTCCGATGTTGACGAGGCATCGGGCCATGTTCCACTGGTCGTTCTGTTTCTTGCGAATCGCCAGTACTTCTTGCTGGATGGCCAGAGCCTCGTGGTGTCGGGTTTGGTCCCATCTCAGGCGCCCGAGCAGGTTGAGCGCGTTCGCTGCCGCGTCCAGGTCGCCCTCTGCCTGGGCGAGGTCGAGCCCGCGTTCGAGGGCCTCGGTCGCCGGCTCGTAGTGCGAGGCGTTGGCGAGCGTCGCGCCCAGGTCGATCAGTGCCCGTGCCTCCTGCCGGTGGTTCGCCTGCGACCGCCAGTGCGTCGCGGCCGCCCGGTGCATGTCCTGCGCCTCGCGCCAGTAGGCCTCGGCCTCCAGGTGGCCGGCCAGGACGTGGGCGAGCCAGGCCCCGCCCTCCGCGAGCCCGATGTCGTGCGCGTGCGTGGTCAGGGCGATCAGGTTGGCGTGTTCGGTATCCAGCCAAGTCCGCGCGGATTCCGGTGAGTTCATCTCGATGGCACTCAACAGATCGGCCAGATTGCCGAGTTGTTGATCCTCCGGAAGCCCGGTTCTCGATCTATGGGGATAGAGCAGCCGGTCCGCCCGGTCGGCGGCGTGCAGGGAGAAGCGGATCAGTCGTTCGACCGCTGCTTCCCGTTGCCCCTGTTTCACTCCCAGGCTGACTGCGAACTCCCTGAGAAGATCATGCAGTTGATAGCGGTCCGGAGAGGTCTCGATGATCAGGTGGGCGTTCAACAGCGCCTCCAGTACCTCATCCGTTTCATCGATCTTCCATCCGAACAGAGCCGCAGCCGCGTGGACGCCGAAATCCGGTCCGGGATACAGGCCGAGCAGTCGGAAGGCCGATCGCTGTCTGGCGGAGAGGCACCGGTACGACAGCTCGAAGACCTGGGTGATGTTGATCGAGTTGATGCGGATCTCCGCGAGCCGACCGGGCCGGGAGAGGCGTCGGGCCAGATGGTCCAAGGTCCAGGACGGGCGGCCCTTGAAGCGGCTGGCGATGATCTCGACGGCGAGCGGCAGGTGGCCGCAGCGCTCGACGATCTTGATGATGCTCTCGATGTCCGTCGAGCGCTCGGGGCCGACCACGTTGGTGAACAGGGAGACGGCGTCGTCCACCGTCAGCACGTCCAGGAACACCGGCCGCGCACCCGGCAGGTCCGTGAGCCGCCGGCGGCTCGTCACGATCACCAGGGCGGTCGGGGCGGTCGGCAGCAGCGGCCGGACCTGCGCGGCGTTCGAGGCGTCGTCGAGCACGACGACGGCCCGGCGCGAGGACAGGGTCTCCACGCAGAGCGCGAACACCTCGTCGGCGTCGATCGGGATGGTGGTGGCGGGCACGCCCAGGCGCCGGAGCAACAGGGCGCCCGCGGCCTCCGAGGTCAGCGGCGGCTGATTGCCGACGTGGGCGCGCAGATTGAGGTGGACGTAGCCGTCCGGGAAGTGCTCGCGCATGAGGTCGGCCGCGTGCAGGGCGAGGGTGGTCTTGCCGACCCCGGGCATGCCGAGGATCGCCGAGACGGTGACCACGCCGCCTTGGGCGAGCCGGGCACCGGGGGCGGGCAGGACTCGGTGGAGGTCGTCCGCCCGGCCGATCAGGCGGGGGCGCCCGGGGGCCTCCGCCTGATCGGCGGCCGGGGGTGCGGGGTCCAGGGCGACCTCGGCCCGCTCCGGTGCGCCGGGAAGCGGCTCGCCGCGCAGGATGCACCGGTGGAGCCGGGTGAGGGTCTCGCCGGGCTCGGTGGCGAAGTGGGTGTGGAGCAGGCGGGCGACGGCCGGGTAGACGGCCAGTGCGTCGGTCGCTCGGCCGACGGCGTGGAGGGCGGTCATCAGATGGCCGGCGAGCCGCTCGTCGGTGGGGCGGTTCTCGCGCAGGGCGGTGAGCTCGGGGATCAGTTCGGCGAAGCGGCCGATGCGCAGATCGATCTCGATCCGACGCAGCGTGGTGGCGAAGTGCTGGTCGGCCATGGTGATGCGGGTGGTCTGGGCCCAGGCGCCGGGCAGGCCGGCCAGTGGTTCGCCGCACCACAGGCTGGAGGCGCGGCTGAGAACGGTTCTGGCCTGGTGGTCCTGTCCGTTCTCGGTGAGTAGTCCGGCTTGCTTGGAGAAGTCCAGATATTGCCACCAGTCGATCAGCTGGGGATCCGCCCGCAGAATGTACGTGTGCGATTGGGTGTCGATGGTGGGCGCGTCCCCGGTGCCATTCGTCCCCGAGGCCCGCGCTGCCCGTTCGAGTAGATCGCGTAGGCGGGAGACGTGGCTGTACAGGCTGGTCAGTGCGCTGGGCGGAGGGTCCTCGCCCCACAGTCGGTACGCGAGCGAGGCGTGGGAGAGCGGCTTCCCGACCTCCATGGCGAGGGCGGCCAGCAGCTGCCGCCGCTTGTCGGACCGAATCGCCAATGGCTCTCCGTTTACCGACAGTTCAACTGCACCGAGGAGATGGAACTTCACGCGACGCCCCCCGTCGGTCGACTGGCGACTTGCCGTGCCGCGGGTGAGCATCGCATGTGGCCGGGTCGATCGGCCATACCCAATGCGGGGTTCCGCTGCCACGTCTTTGGGGATAATCTCGACATGACGATACGTCATATGCTAGCGCCGCACCGATAATTCGTCCGAGGCTGGGGGAGCCAGTGGCAGGATCGAACGTGCTCGGCGGGTGCCCGTGAACAATGTCAATCTGCCCTGTGGAGTGGTGCGGAACTCGCTGGCCGGGGCCGCGACGGTGTCCGGTTCGGTGGTGCAGGCCGGTGAGATCCACGGCGGGTTGCACCTGTACGGCGCGCCGGCGCTGCCCACGCCGCGTCAACTCCCGCCATCTCCGCGTAAGTTGATCGGCCGGAAGGCGGACTTGGAGGCGCTGGACTCCTCCCTCGCCCCAGAGGCGGTGCCGGCCGACGTCACCGTGGTGGTGACCGGCCCCGCCGGGGTCGGGAAGACGGCGCTGGCCGCCCGGTGGCTGCGCGGAATGGCCGGTCGCTTCCCGGACGGTCAGCTCTACGCGGACCTGCGCGGCTATGCGCCCGAGGGCCCCGTCGACCCCGCGGAGGCCCTCGGCGGTTTCCTGCGGGCCTTCGGGATCTCGCCGGTGCCCGGAAGCCTGGCGGAGGGGGCCGCGCTCTGGCGCTCGCTGGCGGCGGAGCGCCGGATCGCGGTGCTGCTGGACAACGCCTCGACGGCCGCGCAGGTGAGACCGCTGCTGCCCGGCTCGGAGCACACGGTGGTCGTGGTGACCAGCCGCCGCCGGCTCACCGGGCTGGGCATCGACGGCGCCGTGTTCCGGCCGCTGAGCCCGCTCGCCACGGCGGACTCCGCCGAGATCCTCGCCGAACGGGTCGGCCGGAGCAGGGTGGCGGACGAGAGCGACGCCGCGGCCGAGGTGGTGAGCGCCTGCGGCGGGCTGCCGCTGGCGATCTGCCTGGCGGCCGCCAGGATCGCGGCCCGACCGGTCCAGTCGCTGGCCGCGACGGCCGAGATCCTGGGGCGCGGCACCGACCGCCTCGCGGCGCTGCGCGCGGACGGGGAGACGGTGCGGGGCCTGCTGGACGCCTCGTATGACGTGCTGGAGCCGGACGCGGCCCGGCTGTACGGGCTGCTCGGCCTGCTGCCGTTCGCCCGGTTCACCCTGGAGACGGCCGCCGTGGTGGCCGACGTGGACCTCGCCGCGGCCGACCGGCTGCTGGACGACCTGCTGGACGTCCACCTGCTGGAGGAGCTGGGGTCCGGCCGGTTCCGGTTCCACGACCTGGTCCGGCTGCACGCCCAAGGGCATGGCGCCGAGCTGGCCGACACCCCGCTCGGCCGTGCCGCCGTCGACCGGGTCGTCGACTGGTACCTCGCCTCGGCCACCGCCGCCGAGGCGGTCGTCTCCCCGAGTCACCGCACGCTCCCGCGCGACTACCGGTCCCAACCGGTTTATCCCGCAAGGGAGTTCACGGACGACACGCAGGCGCTCGGCTGGCTCGACGAGGAGCGCGACCGCCTCGCCGAGCTGCTCCGCTGGGCGCCGGCCCGCGATCGGTCCGCCGCCACCTGGCAACTCGCGGACGCCATGTGGCCGTTGTTCCTCCGGCTGCGTCCGGCCCGGCTCTGGGTCGAGGCCCACCGGATCGGCCTGCGCGCGGCCCGGGCGGACGGCGACCGGCACGGCGAGCTGCGCATGCTCACCTCCGGCGGGAACGGCCTGCGGAACGCCGGCGAGGCGGCCGAGGCCGCCGACTGGTTCCTCGAAGCCCTCGACCTCGCCCGGGAGTTGGCGCACCCGCTGGCGCAGGCCGACGCGCTGTACGGGCTCAGCCAGACCCACCGGATGGTCGGCCGCCTGGACGAGGCGGCCGACCGGCTGGGTGAGGTGGTGCGGATCCGGGAGGCCCAGGGCTACCTGCGGGGTTCGGCGCTCGCCCGGCTGGCGTTCGGGGAAGTGCTGCTGCTCGCGGACCGGGCCGCGGAGGCCGTCGAGCCGATCGAGCGGGCGCATCGCGAGCTGTCCTCGATCGAGGACGACTACGAGGCCGCCCGCGCGATCGCCTTCCTCGGGCAGGCGCACGCGGCGCTGGGCGCGTACGACGAGGCCGACCGCTGCCTCCGGGAGGCGCTCACCGGCTTCCGGGCCCGGCTGTCGGGGCACTGGGAGGCCCGGACGCTGGAGTTCGCCGGGCAGCTGGAGGAGCGGCGCGGCCGCCCCGACGCCGCCCGTGCCCGGTTCGAGGAGTCGCGCGACCGCTACCAGGCGCTCGGCGCGACGGCGGAGGCGGCCAGGCTGGCCGACCGCCTCGCCGCTTACGCCACGGGCCCGGACACCCCGGTCACCTCGGACCGCCCTGCCGACGACCCGGGGCCCTGAAACAGGCCCGCGGGAGCTCGGGGGAGTGCCGGCCGAGGACGTCCACCCGGGAGAGGCCGTCCACCCGGCCGAGGACGTCCACCCGGGAGAGTTCGGCCAGCCGCCGGCCGAACGCGAGCCAGGCGTGGGCCAGTGAGCCGAGGGCCAGCGGCGGAAGCGGGCCGCCGGAGGCCCCGGCCGGCCACAGCACCAGCGGTGCCCCGCTCCGGCCCAGCACCAGCACCCCGGTGCGGTGCTCGGCGGTGGCCACCGCACAGCCCGGGTGGGCGGCCAGGACCTCCCTGAGCCGGGCCAGGACGCCGCCCGCCGGCAGCCGCCCGGCGTGCAGCACGTCGGCCTGGTGGCGCCACCGCTTCGGCGGGGTCCGGGTGAGGTCGAGCGCGAGGTGCTCGTCCTCGAACCCGGGACCGGCCGGCCCGGCCCCGGCGGTCGGCTCCGCCGCCAACAGCCCGTGCAGGGTGCCGGGGAGGGAACTCACCCGGGCCTCGAACAGCGCCGCGGCCCATCGGACACCGGGCTCGGTCCCGGGGCCGGCGACCGGCGTCAGCCGCACCGTGTGCACCGCCGCGCTCATCCGGCCCGCCGTGACCCGGCCGCCGTGCCCGCGTCCAGCGGATCGGGCAGCGGAGCGGGCAAGGGGAGCGGTTCCGGATCCGGAGTGTGCGCCGGCTGGCCCAACCCCAGGACGCGGTACAGCAGTCGGCGGGCGTTCCGGTCGAAGCGGCCCGGCTCCGAGCTGATCCGGGCGGCGATGGCGGCGTACTCCTCCGGGCGGTACTGCTCGGCGGCGTAGGCGAGTTGGCCGACGAGCGGGTGCCCGGGGGCGAGCGCCGGCGCGGTGCCGGCCAGCTGGGCGGCCGGCGAGCGCGGGTTGACGTGGCGGTGCGGGTACTGGGCGAGCAGCACGGGGGCGCCGGTCATCGCGCCGTACAGGGTGACCGAGCCGTGGTCGCCGACGATGAAGTCGGCGGCGACCAGCAGTGGCCGCCAGTCCGTCTCGGGCGGGATGACCGTGACGGCCCCCCGCGCGGTGGCGCTCGCCCAGGAGCGGACCGCGTAGGAGCTGTGGGTGGCCGCGATGTTCGGGTGGGCCAGCAGGACCGTCCGGTAGCCGCGCCGGGGAAGTTCCGAGGTCAGCCGGGGCAGTACGGCGTCGAGCCGGCTGAAGAGCGAGCCGTCGCCCCAGGTGGAGGCGACCAGCACCAGCTTCTCCTCCGGCCGCAGCCCCAGCGCGGCCCGGTAGCGCTCCCGGTGCGGCAGCGCGGCGGCGATCCGGTCGTAGGAGGGGTCGCCGACCACCTCGGCGATCGGTACGGCCTCCGGGCAGCTGCGCCGGAGTTCGAGCAGTTCCTCCTCGTGGGCGAGCGCGAACGAGGCGGGGACGAGCCGCCCCTCCCAGTACAGGTAGTCCGGGCCGAGCCCGATGGCGTCCCGCTCGCCGTCCGGCGCGCTCCGCCGGGACAGCTTGATGTTGCCCGCGCCGTGCGGCAGCCGGACGATCGGTCCGCGCAGCTGCTCCATCCCCCGGGAGCCGGCCGCCAGGACCAGGTCGAACTCCTGCCGCACCGCCTGCTTCCACGGCAGTACGGTGCCGCCCAGCGCCTGGAGTACCTCCGCGGTGCCCCGGTTGAAGACGTGCGGTGCCACCGTGAACCGCACCTGGACCCGCAGGTCCGCGGCGAGCATCGAGTAGAAGTCGTGGAGCCGCTGCGCGTACACCATCGTCTGGGCGACGACCAGCACCTCCTTGCGGTCCCGCAGCGTCTCCCACGGCCCGTTGTCGCTCCAGGCCGTGCCGTCGCTCCCCCCGCGGGCCGGTGTGATGTCCTGTTCCCCGTGCACCAAGGTCATCCCTCTCCCCCTCCTTGATCCCAGGCCGGGGCCGGTGAAGGGCCCCGTGGCCGATGCTCCCCGGGCGGGCTGGCGGATTCCATGACGGGACCTGGCGGGGCTTGCGGAAACCTTGTGTCCGCTTTCGAACCGCTTCCGGCACCGCCGTTCAGGCGGGGAACCGGGAAGGGTACTGAGTTCCTTTACGAGGGGTACTGAGTGCCGTATTCTCTCGGTGGAGCCTCTGACGCCAGTCGAAGAGAGCCGACACGGTATCCCGGTCCAGGTGGTGCTCGTGGTGCGCTGGTCGCACCCGGGCGGGCTTGGCACTCAGTACCCCCGGCATGCCTGAGGCCATGGATCAAAGTGCATCCGTGCACCCGTGACAGGAGAACCGCTCATGAGCTTGAGGATCGTCGTCTGTGTGAAGTACGTGCCGGATGCGACGGGTGACCGTCGTTTCGCGGACGACCACACCACGGACCGGGAGGGCGTGGACGGCCTCCTGTCGGAGCTGGACGAGTACGGCGTGGAGCAGGCGCTGCGGATCGCGGAGGCGAACGAGGGCGCCGAGGTGACGGTGCTGACGGTGGGGCCGGACGACGCGAAGGACGCGTTGCGCAAGGCGCTGTCGATGGGTGCGGACAAGGCCGTGCACGTGAACGACGACGACATCCACGGTTCGGATGTGATCGGGACGTCGGCGATCCTGGCGAAGGCGCTGGAGCGGGTCGGGTTCGACCTGGTGATCGGTGGTATGGCGTCGACGGACGGGACGATGGGTGTGCTGCCGGCGCTGCTGGCGGAGCGTCTGGGTGTGCCGCAGGTGACGCTGCTGTCGGAGGTGTCGGTCGAGGGCGGTGTGGTGAAGGGCCGTCGGGACGGTGACGCGGCGACCGAGCTGGTCGAGGCTTCGCTGCCGGCCGTGGTCTCGGTGACGGACCAGTCGGGCGAGGCCCGTTACCCGTCGTTCAAGGGGATCATGGCGGCGAAGAAGAAGCCGGTGCAGTCGCTGGACCTGGACGACCTGGGCATCGAGGCGGACGAGGTCGGCCTGGCGGGCTCGTGGACGGCGGTGGAGTCGGTGGCGGCGCGTCCGGCGCGTACCGCGGGCACGGTCGTCAAGGACGAGGGCGAGGGCGGCAAGCAGCTCGCCGGCTTCCTCGCCGACCAGAAGTTCATCTAGAAGGCGGCCTCGCCGACCAGAAGTTCATCTGAGCCGCCCCCACCCCCCGACCCCGCGAAACACGGAGACATTGAGCAATGGCTGAGATTCTCGTCCTGGTGGACCACGCCGACGGTGTGGTCCGCAAGCCGGCCCTGGAGCTGCTGACCCTGGCCCGCCGCATCGGCGAGCCGTCCGCCGTCGTCCTGGGCGCCGGTGCGGCCGCCGCCGACATCGCCGCCAAGGCCGGCGAGTACGGCGCGGCCAAGGTGTACGTCGCCGACGGCGCCGAGTTCACCGACCAGCTGGTCGTCCCCAAGGTCGACGCCCTGGCCCAGATCGCCAAGGCCAACGACGCCGCCGCCGTCCTGGTCACGTCCTCCGGCGAGGGCAAGGAGATCGCCGCCCGCGTCGCGCTGCGCCTCGGCTCCGGCATCATCACCGACGCCGTCGACCTGCGGGCCGGCGACCAGGGCCCGATCGCCACCCAGTCGGTGTTCGCCGCCTCGTACACCGTCGACTCCCGGGTGAGCAACGGCGTGCCGGTCATCACCGTCAAGCCGAACGCCGTCGCCCCCGAGGCCGCCCCGGCCGCGGGCGCCGTCGAGAACGTCGCCGTCGAGTTCACCGGCAACGCCGCCAAGGTCGTCGAGCGCACCCCGCGGGTGTCCTCCGGCCGTCCCGAGCTGACCGAGGCCGCCATCGTGGTCTCCGGCGGCCGTGGCGTCGGTGCCGCCGAGGGCTTCGGCGTGGTCGAGGAGCTCGCGGACGCGCTGGGCGGCGCGGTCGGTGCCTCGCGCGCCGCCGTGGACGCCGGCTGGTACCCGCACAGCAGCCAGGTCGGTCAGACCGGCAAGCAGGTCTCGCCGCAGCTGTACGTGGCCAACGGCATCTCGGGCGCCATTCAGCACCGGGCCGGCATGCAGACCTCGAAGACCATCGTGGCCGTCAACAAGGACCCCGAGGCCCCGATCTTCGAGCTCGCCGACTACGGCGTGGTCGGCGACCTCTTCGAGGTCCTGCCGCAGCTCACCGCCGAGGTGAAGGCCCGCAAGGCCTGATCGCCGAAGGTCACGGACGACAGTGAGGGCGTGGCACCGAGTGGTACTCGGTGCCACGCCCTCCGTCGTCTCCGGAGCTCTTCCGAGAGCTCTTCCGGGGTCCGTTCCGGAAGCAGTTCCAGGAGCGGTTCCAGGCACCCGGCCGGGAGCCAGGCTCAGTCCGCCACGTAGGCCGCGAGGTGCTGGGTGAAGCCGCCCTGGGTGGGCGGCAGCGGGCGCGGCTCGGGTTCCGGTGTCACCGGTGGCTCCTCCATCGGCAGCAGCCGCAGTTCCGGCTGCTCGGAGTCGGGGGAGGAGAACAGCCGCACCCGGGTGCCGATCGGGACGGTGCTGCGCATCCCGTCGACGATGCACCAGACGTCGAAGCCCTCCGCCATCCGGATCAGGGACTTCTGACGGACCAGTGGCGTGCGGGCCTGCTCGACCGCGCAGCGCCGGACCACGCCGGTGCCCTCGCTCGGCTCCAGCGTCAGCTCGGTGGAGCCGCAGGTCGGGCAGAGCAATCGCTGGAAGGTCGGGTTGCTGCACCACGTACAGCGCTGGAAGTACAGCGTCGTACTCCGGCTGTCGGCATCGATGGCTGAGTGGACCACGCTGTCATCTCCCTGCGCTCGGGCCGGCTCTGTCGGCGGAAGTACGGCGGACGTACGCCAGACGTTCGGCACGAAAAGGATAGGGAACTCAGTACCGCAAAGGGAAGGCACTGAGTTCCCTTTTTGCCTTGCGCGTGCATAATGAAGGGTACTGAGTACCGTCGTGAAACAGGAGTGGCGATCATGAGCCAGGAGTTCGATCTCTTCCGTATCTCCGAGGAGCACGAGATGCTCCGTGAGGCGGTGCGTTCGCTGGCCGAGGCGAAGATCGCTCCGTTCGCGGCGGAGGTGGACGAGCAGGGGCGGTTCCCGCGGGAGGCGTTGGACGCGTTGCAGGGCAATGACCTGCACGCGGTGCACGTGCCGGAGGAGTTCGGCGGTGCGGGTGCGGACGCGTTGGCGACGGTGATCGTGATCGAGGAGGTGGCGCGGGTGTGCGCGTCGTCCTCGTTGATTCCGGCGGTGAACAAGCTGGGGTCGCTGCCGGTGCAGCTGTCGGGCTCGGAGGAGCTGAAGGCGAAGTACCTGGGGGCGCTGGCGCGTGGTGAGGGGATGTTCTCGTACTGCCTGTCGGAGCCGGAGGCGGGTTCGGACGCGGCGGGGATGAAGACCCGGGCGGTGCGGGACGGGGACTTCTGGGTGCTGAACGGTGTGAAGCGCTGGATCACCAACGCGGGTGTGTCGGAGTTCTACACGGTGATGGCCGTGACCGACCCGGAGAAGCGTTCGAAGGGCATTTCGGCGTTCGTGGTGGAGAAGGGCGACGAGGGGGTGTCGTTCGGGGCTCCGGAGAAGAAGTTGGGGATCAAGGGCTCTCCGACGCGTGAGGTGTACTTCGACAATGTGCGGATCCCGGTGGATCGGATGATCGGTGCGGAGGGCACGGGTTTCGCGACGGCGATGAAGACGCTGGACCACACCCGGGTGACGATCGCGGCGCAGGCGATCGGGATCGCGCAGGGGGCGCTGGACTACGCCAAGGGGTATGTGAAGGAGCGCAAGCAGTTCGGCAAGGCGATCGCGGAGTTCCAGGGGGTCCAGTTCATGCTGGCGGACATGGCGATGAAGCTGGAGGCGGCGCGGCAGTTGACGTACGCGGCGGCGGCGAAGTCGCAGCGTGGGGACGCGGATCTGACGTTCTTCGGGGCGGCGGCGAAGTGCTACGCGTCGGACGCGGCGATGGAGATCACGACGGACGCGGTGCAGTTGCTGGGTGGGTACGGGTACACCCGGGACTACCCGGTGGAGCGGATGATGCGGGACGCGAAGATCACGCAGATCTACGAGGGCACCAACCAGGTCCAGCGGATCGTCATGGCCCGCAACCTCCCGTAACCCGCCCCCGAGCACACCGACGGCCGGGCCCGACCGGGCGGCCCGGCCGTCCCCGCCACCCCCGGGGGTGGATGTTAGGTTCCGGTGAATGAGCGAGAAGGAAGAGCAGGACCAGCCCATGAATGACGGGCCCTCGAAGCCGGCGATGCGCGAGGCGCTGGTGGCCGCGGCCTTCGAGCTCTTCCTGGAGCGGGGCTTCGAGCAGACGACCGTCGACGACATCGTCTCGCTGGCCGGCGTCGGCCGGCGCTCCTTCTTCCGCTACTTCCCGGCCAAGGAGGACGTGGTCTTCCCCGACCACGAGCGCAGCCTCGCCGAGATGACGGAGTTCCTGGAGTCCGGCAGCGGCGAGGAGGACCCGGTCAAGCACGCCTGCGACGCCGCCCGCCTGGTCCTGCGGATGTACGCCGAGCAGCCCTCCTTCTCCGTCCAGCGCTACCGCCTGACCCGCAAGGTGCCCGGCCTGCGGGCGTACGAGCTGTCCGTGGTCTGGCGCTACGAGCACACCCTCGCCGCTTACCTGCGCGACCGCTTCGCCGACCGCCCGGACGGCCCGCTGCGCGCGGACGTGATCGCCGCGGCCGTCGTCTCCGCGCACAACCACGCCCTGCGCACCTGGCTGCGCTCGGGCGGGGAGAGCGACTGGGTGGCCGAGGTGGACGCGGCGATGGCCTTCGTGACCGGTACCTGGAGCGACCGCCCGGCGGAGGCCGCCGCCGAGGGCGAGTCCGACGAGGTCGTGGTTCTGGTCGCCAGCCGCCGGGCGCCGCTGTGGCGGATGGTCCAGGGCATCGAGAGCGCCCTGGGCAACGACGCCCGCCGGCCCTGAGGACCACCCCGACGACCCGCCCACGGGCCCCGGGTCCCTGGGCTTCGGTCAACTGTTCCCGTACGGCAGGCCCCCGTATCGGGCTGTTCGAATGACATCGGCGAGGGGCGAGGCGGCGCCAGGCGGCGCGGAGGCGTCGGCGGCGCCGGACCGGTCGGGCTGTCGAGTGTCGCCGGTCTGCTCCGGCCGAATGATCCTCCCGACAATCACCTGATCAGTATTTCTGCTGGTCGACACGGCGTTTCCGACTGAGCATCGGTCGGGATGCCCGCGACGCCGGTTGCGACGGGATACGGGGCGTGGCTGTCTGAATCCGGCGGGCCGATCGGTGCCGCCGCCTCACACCCCGAAACTCCGTGGAGGAGATTTCCATGCGTTCTCTCAAGCGTGTCCTGGCCGCCAGTGCCCTCGCCGTCCCGCTCGTGATCGGCTGTGCCGGCCTGGCCTCGGCTGCGGAAGGCTTGGATGCGAACTACAGCGCGGGCCAGTTCGTCGTCAACAAGGACGGCGCCGGCGTCCTGGGCACCAACTCGGTGCTGAACTCCGACGGGGTCCAGCACGCCGAAATGCTGATCTGGGCGGACAACGAGGGCATCTCCGGCGCCTTCACGGGTGCCGGCGCCACCTACCAGCAGGGCTGACCCGAGCCAGGAATCCCCCCGGAGCCCGCCTGGGTTCCGGGGGGAATCCGCTGCTCGGAGCGGCGGGCGCGCGAGTGCTCCAGCCGACTGATCTTCAGAAATGAGCATACGAGCTGTATTTCCCCTGGTAGGACCACCGATCCTGGTGGGCCGTGGGGCCGGACGGGGGCGTGTCATCGGTTGCGACGCGACGCTGCGCCGTGGCTCCCTGAGTCGCGGCGGGGCCGGACGGCGCCCGCCGCCCCAACCCGGAACTCCGTGGAGGAGATCTTCATGCGTGCTCTCAAGCATGTCCTGGCCGTCGGCGCCCTCACCGTCCCGCTCGTGATCGGTTGCGCCGGCCTGGCCTCGGCCACGGAAGGCCTGGACGCGAGTTTCGGCAAGGGCCAGTTCGTGGTCAACGAGAACGGCGCCGGTGTCGCCGGCACCGAGTCCTCCGTCAGCTCCGACGGGATCTCACACGCGGACTACTGGATGTGGGTGGACGAGACCGGCGTCTACGGCTCGTTCACCGGCGCGGGCGCCACCTGGAACAACGAGTGACATAAGCCGGACACCGCCGCCGGAAAGCCACGGCGACCGGAAAACCACGGCGACCGGAAAACCAGAAGGGCCCCAGATCAACTGGGGCCCTTCGCTGGTGTCCGAGGGGGGACTTGAACCCCCACGCCCGATAAAGGGCACTAGCACCTCAAGCTAGCGCGTCTGCCATTCCGCCACCCGGACTAGGTGTCGTCCTCGCGGCTTCCGATCTCTCGTCCGTCGCGCTGACAGATGTAACTGTAGCAAAGATCGGCTTGGGGTCCCAAAACGGTTCCGCGCGGGGGAGCGGCACCGGTGACGAGGGCAGGGGGTGCCGGGTGGCGGGGGTGTGACCAGCGGGTTTCGGGAGCCCGCGGGGCTGGATCGCGGCGGGGGGCTGGGGGAGGATGGGCGGACGTGCTCGTACGGCCCGGGTGCAGGTCCTGGGGGTGGCGCGCTGGCGCGTCGGTGCGGGCCCAAGACGAGGAGTGACCGTGAGCGAGCGGAGCGAGTCGGCGGCCCCGAAGGCGACGGCCGAGTCGGAGGTCGCCGAGATCTGTCGCGATCTGATCCGGATCGACACCAGCAACTACGGCGACGGCTCCGGCCCGGGTGAGCGGGGGGCGGCCGAGTACGTCGCCGAACAGCTCGCCGAGTTCGGGCTGGAGCCGAAGATCTTCGAGTCGGCCAAGGGGCGGGCCTCGACGGTGGTCCGGATCGAGGGCGAGGACCGCTCTCGCCCCGGTCTGCTGATCCACGGCCACACCGACGTGGTGCCGGCCAACGCCGCGGACTGGACGTACGACCCGTTCGGCGGCGAGATCGCGGACGGCTGCGTCTGGGGGCGCGGCGCGGTCGACATGAAGGACATGGACGCGATGACCCTGGCCGTCATCCGCGACCGGCTGCGCACCGGGCGCAAGCCCCCGCGCGACATCGTGCTGGCCTTCCTCGCCGACGAGGAGGCCGGCGGCACCTACGGCGCCCGCTTCCTGGTCGACAAGCACCCGGGGCTGTTCGAGGGCGTGACCGAGGCGATCGGCGAGGTCGGCGGCTTCTCCTTCACGGTCAACGACCAGGTCCGCCTCTACCTGGTGGAGACGGCCGAGAAGGGCATGCACTGGATGCGCCTGACGGTCGAGGGCCGGGCCGGCCACGGCTCGATGGAGAACGACGACAACGCGATCACCGAGCTGTGCGAGGCCGTCGCCCGGCTCGGCCGGCACCAGTTCCCGCTGCGGATCACCAAGACCGTCCGGGCCTTCCTGGACGAGCTGTCGGACGCGCTCGGGGTCGAGCTGGACCCGGAGAACATGGACGAGACGCTGCGCGTCCTCGGCGGCATCGCCAAGATGATCGGCACCACCCTGCGCAACACCGCCCAGCCGACCATGCTCGGCGCCGGGTACAAGGTGAACGTGATCCCCGGTCAGGCCACCGCGCACGTGGACGGGCGCTTCCTGCCCGGCTACGAGGAGGAGTTCCTGGCCGAGCTGGACAGCGTGCTCGGCCCGCGCGTGAAGCGCGAGAGCCTGCACTCGGACCGGGCGATCGAGACCGGCTTCGACGGCGCCCTGGTCGAGGCGATGCAGACCGCGCTGCGCGCCGAGGACCCGATCGCCCGGGCGGTGCCGTACTGCCTGTCGGGCGGGACGGACGCCAAGTCCTTCCAGGACCTGGGCATCCGCTGCTTCGGCTTCGCGCCGCTCCAGCTGCCGCCGGAGCTGGACTTCGCCGGGATGTTCCACGGCGTGGACGAGCGGGTGCCGGTGGACGGCCTGAAGTTCGGCGTCCGGGTGCTGGACCGCTTCATCGACGCCTGCTGAATCTCCCCTGATCAAGCCTGATCAGGCGACTGGGTCGGCCCGCTTCCGGAGCGCCGGGAGCGGGCCGACCGCATTGTCCGAGCGGATGATTGTGGGATGGGTCGGGGGAGATCAACAGAAGCGATTCTGCCGGGAATCTCAAGCCGATCATGCGTGCGAGTTCTCACCGTTGAGGGTGAATGGGAGATCCGGTCCGTACCCCGTTTGCCGCAGCGTCGTTCATCCCTGTGCAGCCCGCCGAACGGGTTGCGTTGTCCATACAGGAGGAATGATGAAGGTCAAGAAGATCGCCGCTGTCACCGCCGCCACCGGTGGCCTGGTGTTCGCCGCCGCGGGCATCGCGTCCGCTCACGGTGTCGCCGAGGGTGCGGCCGTCGGCTCCCCGGGTGTCGCTTCGGGCAACTCGATTCAGGTTCCGGTGCACATCCCGGTCAACGTCTGTGGCAACAGCATCAGCGTCATCGGCCTGCTGAACCCGGTGTTCGGCAACGCCTGCGGCAACGCCTGAGCCAACCTCCGGGCCACTGGGGCCTGTTGAGCAGACTCGACCCGGCCCCCGGGCGGCGGACGCGCCGCACCGGGGGCGTTCGGTTTCTCCGGCGACTGCCGGGTGCCTCTCGGGTCGACGCCTCTCGGCCGATCCGTCTCGGGCCGGCAGCTCTCAGGCCGATACCTCTCGGGCGTGCCGGATACAGGGGATTCGGCACAATCCCTCGATCGGGTGAAGCCGATGCGTTCGGCTCAACCTCCCCGTTGGCCCCTCGTTAACCCGTGTGCAGCCGAAGCCCTTGCGTGATTTACGGATATACCGAAATTCCGACTTCTTTACAGGTTCATGCCAGGGTCGACACGTCATCTCTAGATGTCAGGGGAAAACATGAGGAATGTAGCCAAGAAGGGGATCCTCACGGCCGTGGCCACCGGCAGTGTGCTGGCCTCGACCGCCGGCTACGCCTACGCGGGTGGCGCCGAGGCGCAGGGGGTGGCTACCGGTTCGCCCGGTGTCGTCTCGGGCAACTCGGTGCAGGTGCCGATCGACGCACCGATCAACCTCTGCGGCAACACGATCGACCTGGTCGGCTTGCTGAACCCGTCCTTCGGCAACAAGTGCGCCAACGTCAGCGGTGGGGGGCACCAGGCCGCCAAGCCCGCCCAGACCGGTCACCCCGGCGGTGGCAGCGGCACGGGCGGCAGCGGTACCGGAGGCGGCATCGGCGGCAGCGGTGTCGGTGGTGGTGCTACCAGCGGCAGCGGTGTCGGCGGCAGCGGCCTCGGCGGCTCCGAGGCCGGCGGCTTCCAGGGCACCGGGACGGCCACCCCGGGGGCCGGCGCCTCCGGCGTCGCCACCAACTCGCCGGGCGTGCTCTCCGGCAACAGCGTCCAGGCGCCGGTGGACGTCCCGGTCAACGCCTGCGGCAACTCGGTGAACGTGGCCGGAGTCGGCAACCCGGCCTTCGGCAACCACTGCGCCAACGTGGAGACGCCCGCCCCGAAGCCCCCCGTCGCCCCGCCGGCCGAGGGCTGCGCCGAGGCCTGCCCGACCCCGCCGCAGGTCTCCGCCGAGGAGGCCCCGCCCGTCCCGCGCAGCACTCCGCCGGTCGTGGCGGCGGAGTCGGCCGTCAAGCCCGCCCAGGCCCCGGCCCAGCTGGCGCACACCGGTGCCGGTGACGTCGAGCTGCTCGGCGCCGCCGGTCTCGCCCTGCTGCTCGGCGGTGGCGTGCTCTACCGTCGCGCCAGGGCCGGCGTCCGCTGACGCGAAGGACCGGAGGTCGGCGCGCGCCCTGACCGGGGCGCGCGCCTTTCCATGGGAACGGCACACCCGCGGCCGCCCGCCGAAGCGGCGGCCGCGGGTGCGTGACGGCTCGGTGCCGGGCCTCGCCGGGGAGCGGGTGCCCCGCTCGTCACCAGCTCCGGACCTGCCGGATGATCCGCCGCTTCAGCCGGACCGTCCGGCTGCCGTCGGGGAACAACCGCAGCCGGTCGAGCTCCCAGCGCCCGTACTCGGCGTGCTCGGTGAGCAGTTGGCGCGCCGCGTTGCGCGTGGTGCCGCGCGGCATGCGCAGGGACTGGTACTCGTACTCCGGCTGCCGGACCGGCTTCCGTGGGGTCAAAACGCTCCTCCTGGGGATCACCTTCGAGCAAGCCTACGGCCTGCCCCGGACAGTCGGCCCGGGTGTTTCCGGCCGGCACTCCGGTGCGGGAGCGGCGGCCCGTGGGGGTGTGGACCGGACAGTCGACTGACAGTGGATCAGCTCTGTTGTCGCTGGGGAAGGAATACCCCGATCCCGGCGCGCGAAGCCGTGCCCGGACGGCCCCGCGGAGCCCGGTGCGCGCCCTCGGCGCCCGCTTCGCGCCGGTGCCGCGCAGGGACGAAGCGGCACGGATCGGACATCAGGGGGGAAGTTGCGGTGAAATCGCGGGTGTAGGTGACAACCGCTGTGCGTACCGACACCGCGGGGAGATAGCGTCTGCACCATGTCTGATGCCGCGCAGCCCACCATTGCCGAGGTACGCGCCGCCGCTGAGGCGGTCAAGGCCGCCATCGACCGTCATCTGGAAGCGGTGTCAAGCCCCAACGCAGCCGATGATCCCGCCGTGTCCGCCGCCTACGAGCAGCTCGCGACGGCGGCCATCGCCTACGACCAGCTCCTGTACGAGGCCTACGACGAGGTCACGCCCTTCGAGATCCCCGGGGACGAGGGCCCTGGGGGGTACCACGGCCCCGAACAGCCCGAGGCGATCAGCGTGTTGATCCGCCGCGACTACCACGTCGTCGACCCCAAGCGGCTGCGTGCCCAGGCCGAGCGGCTGGACGACTCGCTCACCCCGGGCGGCTCCGGCACGGGCGAGGTGAACGCCGCGATCGGCGTGCTGTTCGGTGAGTACGAGCCGGACGAGATCGCCGCACGCAGCGAGGAGTTCGGCCTGGAGGAGGGCGACTCCACGCTCTGGGTCGCGGCCGCCGAGCCGACCGAGCCGGGCGAGTGGCTGCCGGAGCCCTTCGAGCACGCCGACCCGCAGCTGCTGATCTGCCGGTTCGACGTGAGCGAGGTCTACGACGACGAGGACCTGGACGACTGAAGCCGTCCAGGACGCGAAGAAACGCCGACGGGCGGGCCCGGGATCACCGGGGCCCGCCCGTCGTGTCGTTCCGGCCGGCCCCGCACCGGGGGGCGGCCGGAACGACCGGTCAGTACGCCGAGTCGGCGGCGTTCTCGGCGAGGATCGCCCGCAGCCGGGTGGTGCGCGGCTGCGCCGGGCGCTCGGCGACGGCCTGGGCGAGCGCCGGGCCCGCCGCGTGCACCACCGACAGGTGCCGCTCGCCACGGCCGAAGGCCGTGTAGACCCACTGCCGGGTGAGCGCCGGGGCGGCGTCCTCCGGGAGCACCACCACCGCACCCGGCCAGCGCCGGCCGAGCGCCTGGTGGACGGTCAGCGCCCAGCCGTGCCGCAGCCGCGCGGCCTCGGCGGGCGGGACCGTCCGGCGCGAGCCGTCCGGGTACTCCAGGTGCAGCCCGGTGGCGTCGCCGTCCAGCACCCGGGCCGGGCGGGTGATGCCGGGCGCGGGGGAGTCGACCACCCGGTCGCCCGGGTCGAAGCCGCCGAACCGGCCGGGGCCGGGATTGAGCCGGGCCTTGGCGGCGGCGTTGAGCGCCCGGGTGCCCGCCGGGCCGCCGTGGCCCGGGGTGAGCAGCACCACCTGCTCGACCGGGATGCCGAGGGCGCGCGGGATGGAGTCGGTGAGCAGCTGGATGGCGCGGTGGACGGCCTCGCCGGCGTCCTTGGCGGTCAGGATGACCACTTCCTTGTCCGGCGCCTCGACCGGCTGGAGCTCGCCGACGCCGACGCCGGAGACCAGCTCGCCGATCGGGCCGAAGTCCGGGGTGCGGGAGGCGACCGCCGGGCAGGCCTTGGCGGCCAGCAGGTCGGCGAAGAACCGGCCGGGGCCGGCCGACCAGAGCTGGCCCGGATCGCCGCTGAGCACCAGTCGGGTGCCGTCGGCGAGCGACTCCAGGACGGTGGCGGCCAGCTCGACGTCCAGCAGCGGGGCGTCCAGCACGACCAGCAGGTCCAGGGCGAGGGTGCCGTCCGGGGCGCGGCCGGGGCCGGCGGCGCCGGAGAGCAGCTCGGCGAGGGTGACCACGGGGATTTCCGCCTCGGCACCGGCCTCGGCACCGGCCTCGGCACCGGCCTCGGCGCCGGTTGCGGCGAGCGCGTCCCGGCCCTGGTCGGTCCAGGTGGCGGCCCAGGCCCGCAGCCCGAGGCCGCGGGCGGCGGTGACCAGCGCGGCCGGCTCGGCGCGGGCGGCCTCGCCGCCGGTGTGCAGCACCAGGGGGTGCTCGGCGACGGCCTTGATCAGGGCGGTCGCCGAGGAGGACGACGCGGCCTCGGCGGCGGCCGCCCAGGCGGTCGGGCCGGGGGCGATGGGGGCCGACTCGGCGGCAGCCTCGCCCTCGGCCTCGTCCTCCTCCTCGCCCTCCTTCTCGCCCTCGGCCGACTCGGTGTCCTCGCCCGGCACGAAGGTGGCCATCAGCTGGAGCAGCTTCTCGGTGAGGCTGACCTCCGCCATCCCCAGCCCCTCCAGCGCGAGCAGCGTCCGGGTCGGCGCCTCGTCCTCCTCGCCGCCACCCGCCGCGTGGGCCCCCTCGGCGCCGGCCGGCTCCTCCTGGAAGGTCAGCACCCGCCCGTTCTCGACGGCGGACTCGATGGCGGCGGCCGGGTCCGGCATCCGCAGCCGGCCGAGCCCGGCCACCACCTCGGTCAGCTCCAGGGCCGAGTGCCCGCGCAGCGCCGCCTGCTCCAGCAGCCAGAGCACCAGCGCCCGGCCGCGGCGCGGGTCGCCCGGCGCGGCGCCGGGGCCGAGCAGTTTCTGGGCGAAGCCGTCCGCGTGTTCGGGCCGGACGCCGGGCAGGCCCAGCACGGCCCACGGGTCCTCGCGCAGCCGCTCGGGGGCCTCCTCGCCGAACGCGGTCACGGCGGCCGGGGCCAGCTCGGCCGGGGCGCCGCCGGCGGTCAGCACCTCGGCGGTGGCGCGGAGCGCCTCGCCGCGCTGCCGGTCGGACACCACCGGGGCCGGAGCGGCAGGAGCGGCAGGGGCGGCCGGGGCCGCGGGGGCAGCCGGAGGGGTCGGGGCAGCCGGCTCCGACGCCTCGGGCTCCGGAGCGTCCTCCGTCGAGGCCTCCAGCATCGAGGCCTCCGCCCGTGCGGCACCCGCCCGCGCGGCACTCTCCGCGGCGTCCTCCGGCTGCATGCCGCGGATCCGCTGGGCCAGCTCCGCGAACTTCGCCGCCTTCTGCTCCGGGGTCAGCTGGGCTCCGGCGGTCACCTCCGGAGCGCCGTTCCCCGTGTCAGTCATCGTCGTCCGCTCCAAAGGTCACTCCACTGCGCGTTCTGCTCGACAACCCGGGCCAAGGGTCACAGTTCGGTCCACCCCTGGTCCGGGTAGCGGTGCACCGGGGACGAGATGTCGTCCAGCGCACCGCGGATCTCATCCGGAAGCGTAAGCGCCTCCACCGACAGGGCCGACTGGAGCTGGGCCACCGTCCGGGCTCCGACCAGCGCGCTGGCCACCCCGGGCCGGTCCCGCACCCAGGCCAGCGCGACCGCCAGCGGGCTGCTGGCGAGCCCGTCGGCGGCGGTGGCGAGGGCGTCCACGATCCGCCGCGACCGCTCCCCGAGGTACGGCTGGACGTACCCGGCCAGGTACGCCGAGGCGCCGCGCGAGTCCTGGGGGACGCCGTGCCGGTACTTGCCGGTGAGCACTCCGCGCCCGAGCGGCGAGCCGGCCAGCACCCCGACCCCGGCGTCCAGCGCGGCGGGCAGCGCCTCCCGCTCGATGCCGCGCTGGAGCAGTGAGTACTCCAGCTGCGCCCCGGCCAGTGGCACCCGCCCGTGGTGGGCGCGCTGCCAGGTGGCGGCGCGGGCGAGCTGCCAGCCGCTGAAGTCGCAGACCCCGACGTAGCGGGCGCGCCCGGAGGAGACGGCGATGTCGAGGGCGCTGAGCGTCTCCTCGGCCGGGGTCGCGGGGTCGAAGGAGTGCACCTGCCACAGGTCGACGTAGTCGGTGCCGAGCCGGCGCAGCGAGGCGTCCAGGGCGGCGAGCAGGTGGCCGCGGGAGCCGTCGAAGCGGCGGGCGGACTCCGGGACGCTGCCCGCCTTGGTGGCGATGAGGAGTTCGGAGCGGGGGATCAGGGTGTCGGTGAGCCGGGAGATCAGGTACTCGGCGCCGCCGTCCGCGTACACGTCGGCGGTGTCGACCAGGTTGCCGCCGGCGTCGACGAACTCCTTGAGCTGCTCGGCGGCCTCGGGCTCGTCGGTGTCGCGGCCCCAGGTCATGGTGCCGAGGCCGAGCCGGGAGACCTGTAGGCCGGTGCGGCCGAGGTGACGCTGTTCCATCGGACGGGCCCTCCACTGGCCGGTGCTCCCGGGAGCACCGGCAGCCCTGTAAACGCGCAGGTGGGGAGAGTGCTCCCCACGTCGGCTGAGCGTAGCGGCCGGTGCCCGGACAGGGGTGCAGACCCGCACAACGATCACCGGCGCCGGTGTGACCCAGAGCACCTCTACTCGCCAGTAGCAGGTTCGGCGTGGGCATGGTTACCCTGCCCACAACCCCAACCCACTGGAAGGTGCGGCAGATGCGACTCGGGATCAACCTCGGCTACTGGGGACTCGGCATGGACGCCGACAACATCGCCGTGGCCCAGGAGGCGGACCGGCTCGGCTACGCGGTCTGCTGGGCGGCGGAGGCGTACGGCTCGGACGCCGCGACGGTGCTCAGCTTCGTCGCCGCGAAGACCGAACGGATCGACGTCGGCTCGGCCATCTTCCAGATCCCGGCCCGGACTCCGGCGATGACCGCGATGACCGCCGCGACCCTGGACACCCTCTCCGGCGGCCGGTTCCGGCTCGGCCTCGGCGTCTCCGGCCCGCAGGTGTCCGAGGGCTGGTACGGCGTGAAGTTCGACAAGCCGCTCGCCCGCACCCGCGAGTACGTGGAGATCATCCGCAAGGCGATGTCCCGCGAGCGCCTGGTGCACGAGGGCGCCAACTGGACGCTGCCGCTGCCCGGCGGCCCGGGCAAGCCGATCAAGCTCACGGTGCACCCGGTGCGCGAGCACATCCCGCTGTACATCGCCGCGATCGGCCCGAAGAACCTGGAGCTGACCGGCGAGATCGCCGACGGCTGGCTCGGCATCTTCTTCTCGCCCGAGCACGCCGCGCTCTCGCTGGACCCGCTGACGGCCGGCCGGGCCGAGGCCGGGAAGACGCTGGACGGCTTCGACCTCTGCCCGACGGTGAACCTCGCGGTCGGCGAGGACATCAAGGCCGGCGTGGACGGCCTGCGCTCGTACGCCGCCCTGTACATCGGCGGCATGGGCAGCAAGGAGAAGAACTTCTACAACCAGATCGCCCGGCGGATGGGCTACGAGCAGGCCGCCGACGAGGTCCAGGAGAAGTACCTGGCCAAGGACTACGCCGGCGCCGCGGCCGCCGTCCCGCACGACCTGATCGACGCCACCTCGCTGATCGGCGACACCGTCCGGATCGCCGACCGGATGCAGGCCTACGCCGACGCCGGCGTCACCACGCTGACCCTGGCCCCGTCCGGGTTCACCCTGGACGAGCGGGTCCAGGCGCTGCGCACCGGCGTCGAGGCGCTGGAGCGGGCCGGACTGGCCTGACCGGCAGCGGTGTTCGAGCGGCGCTACAGCCAGTCGTGCCGCTTGAACACCCGGTGCAGCACCAGGCAGACCACCGCCATCAGCACCAGCACCGCCGGGTAGCCCCAGACCTGGTGCAGCTCGGGCATGTGCTCGAAGTTCATCCCATAGATGCCCGCGATCATCGTCGGCACGGCGGCCAGCGCCGCCCAGGCCGAGATCTTCCGCATGTCGTCGTTCTGCTGCACGCTGATCTGCGCCAGGTTGGCGCTGAGGATGTCGGACAGCAGCCGGTCCATGCCGTCCACCTGGTCGTTCACCCGGGCGACGTGGTCGGCGACGTCCCGCAGGTAGGGCGCGGCCTCGGGGCGGACGAAGCGGGCGCCGCGCTGCAGGGCGAGCATCGGCTCCAGCAGCGGGCCGGTGGCCCGGCGCACGGACATCACCTGGCGCTTGTAGCCGTAGATCCGCCCGGCGGTGCCGCCGGAGACCCGGCCGGGGGAGAAGATGTCCGCCTCCAGCTCGTCCAGGTCGCCCTGGAGCGCGGCGGCCACCTCGACGTAGCCGTCCACGATGGTGTCGCAGACCGAGTGCAGCACCGAACTGGGGCCGTAGCGCAGCAGTTCGGGGTCCTGCTCCAGGGTGGCCCGCAGGCCGCTGAGCGGGCTGTCCTCGCCGTGCCGGACGGTCAGCACGAAGTCCGGGCCGAGGAAGACCATCACCTCGCCGACCGTGACGACATGGGAGCCCGGGTGGTAGCCGACGGTCTTCAGGGCGACGAACAGCGAGCCCTGGTAGGCCTCGACCTTGGGGCGCTGGTGGGCGCTGACGGCGTCCTCGACGGCCAGCGGGTGCAGCGCGAACTCCTTGCCGACGAGGTCGAGTTCCTCGGTGCTGGGCTCGAAGAGGCCGATCCAGACGAAGCCGTCCGGACCGGCCGCGCGGGCGGCGGTGAGCGCGCCGGCCAGGTCCTCGGGGGCCTCGATCCGGCGGCCGTCGTGGTAGGCGGCGCAGTGGACGATCATGAGGGCCATTGTCCCCCGATCGGGGCCGTCCGATACGGGCGCGGGGCAACTCCGGGCAACTCGGGCCCACCGAACCGGACGGCGGGTCCCGAACGGAACGGCCGGGACGAGGGCGGGTGCAGCGGGGGCCCGCGCCGGGGCCCGGAGGCCGTAGGCTGACCCCATGCCCACCCTGCTGCTCGTCCGCCACGGCCGCTCCACCGCCAACACCGCCGGAATCCTGGCCGGTTGGACCCCCGGGGTGGACCTCGACGACACCGGGCGCGGCCAGGCCGCCGCGCTCGCCGACCGGCTGGCCGGCATCCCGCTGGCGCAGGCGGTCAGCAGCCCGCTGGAGCGCTGCCGGCAGACCCTGGAGCCGCTGCTGGCGGCCCGGCCCGAGCTGGGCCCGCCGGCCGAGGACGAGCGGCTGGGGGAGTGCCACTACGGCGAGTGGACCGGTCGTCCGCTGGCCGAGCTGGCCAAGGAGCCGCTCTGGCGCACCGTGCAGGACCACGCCGCCGCGGCCGCCTTCCCCGGCGGGGAGTCGCTGCGCGCGCTGAGCCACCGCACGGTGGACGCGGTGCGCGAGTGGAACCAGAAGATCGCCGCCGAACACGGTGAGGACGCGGTCTGGATCGCCTGCTCGCACGGGGACGTGATCAAGGCCGTGGTGGCCGACGCGCTCGGGCTGCATCTGGACCACTTCCAGCGGATCAGCGTCGAGCCCTGCTCGGTCACCGCGATCCGCTACACCCCGCAGCGGCCCTTCGTGCTGAGGATGGGCGACACCGGCGACCTCGCCTCGCTCGCCCCTCGGCCCGGCCCGGCCGCGGCCACCCCGACCGGCGACGCGGTCGTCGGCGGCACCGCCTGAGCCACCCCGCCGACGGGCCGTCCGGGGAGGCGCCGTCCGGGCGTCACCGGCTGGTTCCCCGGGTGCCACCCCGCCCGCGGCCGTCGGCTCGGCTCCCCGGCCGGAGCCCGGAGGTCGTAGGGTGACTAACGAGTCCATCCGGCCGCGGCCCGCCCCCGGCGGAACCGCGCCGACCGACACGATCCGGAGCGAGAGCGTGCCCCGTCAGGTCTACTTCTACGACCAGCCCGAACGGTTCGTGGCCGGCACCGTCGGCCAGCCCGGCGCCAGGGCGTTCTACCTCCAGGCCAGCGCCCGGGGCCGGATCACCAGTGTGCTGCTGGAGAAGACCCAGGTCGCGGCGCTCGCCGAGCGCATCGAGGAAGTCCTGGACGAGGCGCTGCGGCGCAGCGGCGGCGACGCCGCGATCCCGGCCGCCGCCCCGAAGGACCTGCTCGACACCGCCCCGCTGGACCTCCCGCTGGAGCAGGAGTTCCGGGTCGGCACCATGGCCCTGGCCTGGGACAGCGTGGACAGCTGCCTGGTGGTCGAGGCCCAGGCGCTGGTCGAGGACGAGGAGGAGGACGGCGAGGAGGCCGTCTTCACCGACGACGACACCGGCCCGGACATGCTGCGGGTGCGGCTGTCCGGCGCGATGGCCCGGGTCTTCGCCAAGCGCGCGCTGGACCTGGTCGCGGCGGGCCGCAAGCCGTGCCCGTTCTGCAACCTGCCGCTCGACCCGGAGGGGCACCTGTGCCCGCGCGCGAACGGCTACCGGCGCTGAACACCGACACCCCGCCGCAGGCCGATCCGACGGCCGCCGCCGCGCTGGCCGCCGACGTGCCCACCGCCCTCGCGCTGCTGCGCCAGGGCGAACTGACCGTGCACGGCAGGCTCACCGACGCCTCCAACGCCGCGCTGTACTGCTCGGTGGCGCACGGCTCGCTGAGCGCCCAGGCCGTCTACAAGCCGGTGGCCGGCGAGCGCCCGCTGTGGGACTTCCCGGACGGCACGCTGGCCGGCCGCGAGATCGCCGCGTACGAGCTGTCCGCCGCGACCGGGTGGGCGCTGGTGCCGCCCACCGTGCTGCGCGAGGGCCCGCACGGGCCCGGCATGGTGCAGTTGTGGGTCGAGCCGGATCCGTGGGCCGAGCCGTTGCTCGCGCTCCAGGACCCGCGCGGCCCGGAGGCGGGCTGGCTGCCGATCGTCCGGGCCGAGGTCGAGGGCGGGCGGACGGCGCTGCTGGTGCACCACGACGACCGGCGGCTGCGCCGGCTCGCCGTGCTGGACGCGGTGCTCAACAACGCCGACCGCAAGGGCGGCCACCTGATCCCGGCCGCCGACGGCCGGGTGTACGGCATCGATCACGGCGTCACCTTCAACACCGAGGACAAGCTGCGCACCCTGCTCTGGGGTTGGGCCGGCGATCCGCTGACCACCGAGGCGCTGGAGGTGCTGGCCCGGCTCGCCGAGCAGTTGGACGGCGAGCTGGCCGAGCGGCTGGCCCCGCACCTGACGGCGGCCGAACTGGACGCCACCCGGGCCCGGGTGGCCGGGCTGCGCGACTCCGGGCGGCACCCGCTGCCGCCCACGGACTGGCCCGCGATCCCCTGGCCGCCGGTGTAGGGCCCGGCATCCGCCCGGCACGTGAGATCGAGGGGAGATGGTCTGGACCTGTCCCCGGGACAGGTCGCACACTGCTCCGATGGATGTGCGACGGACCACCCCCACCCCACGAACCACGCCGGACCTGCCGTTGCACCGGTTACAGGTCCCGCTGCCCCACTTGCTCCCCTTCGCCGTCGGCAGCTTCGACGAGATCGGCCCGCTCACCCGGGCCGGCTTCCCCCACCGGCACTCGTTCTACGAGATCGTCCACGTCACCGGCGGCCGCGGCGCCCACGTCCTGGACCTCGTCCACCGGCCGTTGGCGCCACCGCAGTTGTGCGTGATCACGCCCGGCCAGGTGCACTACTGGGCGGACACCGAGGAGCTGACCGGCCGGGTCGTGCTGTTCAACGAGGACTTCCTGCTCGGCCACCCCCAGGACCTCGCCGCGCTCCGCGCCCTGGCCGTCCGCCCGGCCCTGGCGCTCGGTGAACAGGCCGACGCGATCGGCGCGTTGCTCGCCGACATGGAGTACGAGTACACGACCAGGGCGCCCGGCTACCAGGGCGTGCTGCGGGCCAGCCTGCACATCCTGATCGTCCGGGCGCTGCGGGCCTGCGCTCCGCCGGACCGCCCCACGATGCCCGGCCGCTCGTCCGAACTGGCCGCCGCCTTCACCCGGTTGATCGCCCGGCCGGGCGGGGTGCGGCACTCGGTGGCCTCCTCCGCGCAGGAACTCGGCGTCTCCCCGGGGCACTTGCAGACCCTGGTGAAGCAGGCCACCGGGCGCACCCCCGGCGGGCTGATCCGCCACCAGCAGACCCTGGAGGCCAAGCGACTGCTGGCCTGCACGGATTTGACGATCCGTCAGGTATCCAAGGAGGCCGGCTTCGTCGATCCGGCGTACTTCTGCCGGTTCTTCCGCCGGGAGACCGGGATGACCCCGGGGGAGTTCCGGGCCAGGGTCGACGGAAATCACCACGATCCCCGGATCATGTCCATCGCGGTCGCGCCGGACGGCCCGTAACTTTGCTGCTGGCCACCGGTGGCCGGTCCGGCACGCGTGGACGGGTGACCGGTCCGGCCCTTGTCATGCCCCCACCATGGCAAGGGCCGCCCCACCCCCCCGCCTCACGAGAAGGAGACGGCGCATGCCCACGTCCGACGGCATGATCAGCCGAAAGACCGTCCTGAAGGCCGCCGCCGCGCTAGGGGCCGCCCCGCTGCTGGTCGGCGGCGGAGTGGCGCTGGCCCGGGACCAGATCGACAGCGGACAGCCGCTCGGGCTCACCCCCGACTGCCACGACGGCGACGCCCCCACCGTCGAGCAGATCGAAGGGCCGTACTTCAAGCCCAACTCCCCGCTGCGCAGCTCGATGGTCAACGACGGCCCCGGCACCCACCTGGTCGTCAGCGGCTACGTCTTCGGCCGCGCCTGCCAACCCATCTCCGGCGTGCTGCTGGACTTCTGGCAGGCCGACACCAACGGCAACTACGACAACGTCACGTACACCTTCCGCGGCCACCAGTTCACCGACGCCAACGGCGCGTACAAGCTGGACACCATCGTGCCGGGCCTCTACCCGGGCCGCACCCGGCACCTGCACGTCAAGCTCCAGGCCCCCGGCCGGCAGATCGTCACCACCCAGCTGTACTTCCCGGGGGAGCCGCGCAACAGCACGGACACCATCTACGACGCCCGGCTGCTGATGAACGTCCGGCAGAACGGCCAGACCCGCGAGGCGAGCTTCGACTTCGTGCTGAACGTCCCGCAGACCCCGGGCACGCCGAGCCCGACGCCCACCCCGACCGGCGGGCCCACCACCCCGCCGCCGAGCGGCACCTGGGCTGCGGGCACCTCCTACAACGCGGGCGACCGCGTGACCTACTCCGGCGTCTCCTACGTCTGCCTCCAGGCGCACACCGCCATGGTCGGCTGGGAGCCGCCGAACGTGCCGGCCCTCTGGCAGCGGTCGTAGCGGCTCCGACCGCTCCCCCGGGGGAGCCGGGCGCCCGGTCGGTGGCAGGGCCGACCGGGCGCTCACCCATGTCCGGGGCCGGGGCGCTCACCCGCCCGGAACCAGCGCGGAACCGGCGTGGAAACAGCCCAATACCAGGCGGGAAACGCTCGGGCAACGGAAAAGATCGAAACCAGTCGATCTTTCGCACTGGTTAGGCTTTCAAATGTTCGCAAGGTTAAAGTTGTTTCCATGCATGCCTGGCCCGCCTCCGAGGTTCCCGCCCTGCCTGGTCAGGGGCTCCCCCTCCACATCCACGACACCGCAGCGGGCACGGTCCGCGAGGTCGTGCCGCTGGACGGCACCGCCCGGATCTACGTTTGCGGCATCACCCCCTACGACGCGACCCACATGGGCCACGCCGCCACCTACAACGCGTTCGACCTGGTGCAGCGCGTCTGGAAGGACGCCGGCCACGACGTCCTGTACATCCAGAACGTCACCGACGTCGACGACCCGCTGCTCGCCCGCGCGATCGAGACCGGACAGGACTGGACCGCCCTGGCCGAGCGCGAGACGGCCCTGTTCCGCGAGGACATGACCGCGCTGCGCATGCTCCCGCCGGCCCACTACATCGGCGCCGTCGAGTCGATCCCGTGGATCGTCCCGATCGTCCAGAAGCTGCTGGCCTCCGGCGCCGCCTACACGGTGGACGGCGACATCTACTTCTCGGTCGACGCCGACCCGCGCTTCGGCGAGGTCTCCGGCCTCACCCACGAGGCCATGCGCCCGGTCTTCGCCGAGCGCGGCGGCGACCCGGACCGCCCCGGCAAGCGCAACCCGCTGGACGCCCTGCTCTGGCTGGCCGCCCGCCCGGGCGAGCCCGCCTGGGACACCGAGCTCGGCCACGGCCGCCCCGGCTGGCACATCGAGTGCGTCGCCATCGCCCTCCAGTACCTCGGCATGTCCTTCGACATCCAGGGCGGCGGCAGCGACCTCTCCTTCCCGCACCACGAGATGGGCGCCGCGCACGCCCAGGTCGCCACCGGCGCCCACCCGTACGCCAAGGCGTACGTGCACGCCGGCATGGTCGCCCTGGACGGCCACAAGATGTCCAAGTCCCGCGGCAACCTGGTCTTCGTCTCGGCGCTGCGCCGCGAGGGCGTCGACCCGGCGGCGATCCGCCTGGCGCTGCTCGCGCACCACTACCGCGCGGACTGGGAGTGGACCAAGGGCACCCTGGACGAGGCCGTCGAGCGCCTCGCCCGCTGGCGCGCCGCGGTCTCCCGCCCGGACGGCCCGGCGGCCGAGCAGCTGCTCACCGAGGTGCGTGCGGCGCTCGCGAACGACCTGGACGCGCCCGCCGCGCTGGCCGCGGTGGACCGCTGGGCGGCCCGGCAGGAGGCCGAGGGCGGCACCGACACCGGCGCGCCCGGCCTGGTGACCCGCACCGTGGACGCCCTGCTCGGCGTCGCGCTGTGAGCACCTGACGTACCCGGACCACCCGGAGCACGCCGAAGGGGCGGTCAGGACACCTGTCCTGACCGCCCCTTCGCCGTACCGCCGCTCACTCCTCCTCGGCGCCGTCCGGGCTCTCCCGGGTGCCGCCCGGCGCCTCCGGCTCGGCCGGCCGCTCCACCGTGGCGTGCCCGGACACCGGCTTCTCGCCGGTCGGCCCGACGTTCTCCCGGCGGCGCAGGTAGCGCTCGAACTCGCGGGCGATGGCGTCCCCGGACGCCTCCGGCAGCTCCGCGGTGTCCTGCGCCTCCTCCAGCTGCTGGACGTACTCGGCCACCTCGCTGTCCTCGGCGGCCAGCTGGTCCACGCCGAGCTGCCAGGCCCGGGCGTCCTCGGCCAGCTCGCCCGGCGGGATGCGCAGGTCCAGCAGGTCCTCCAGCTTGTTGACCAGGGCCAGCGTCGCCTTGGGGTTCGGCGGCTGCGAGACGTAGTGCGGCACCGCCGCCCAGAGCGTCACGGCCGGCACTCCGGCGTGGGTGCACGCCTCCTGGAGCACCCCGACGATGCCGGTGGGGCCCTCGTAGCGGCTCTCCTCCAGGTCCAGGCGACGGGCCAGGTCCGGGTCGGAGGTGACCCCGCTGACCGGCACCGGACGGCTGTGCGGGGTGTCCCCGAGCAGGGCGCCCAGGATCACCACCAGCTCGACGCCCAGCTCGTGGGCGAAGCCCAGCAGCTCGTTGCAGAACGAGCGCCAGCGCATGCTCGGCTCGATGCCGCGGACCAGCACGACGTCCCTGGTCTTCGGTTCCGTCACCCGGATCACCGAGAGCCGGGTGGTCGGCCAGGTGATCCGGCGGATGCCGCCGTCCAGCCAGACCGTGGGCCGGTTGACCTGGAAGTCGTAGTAGTCCTCCGCGTCCAGGGCGGCGAACACCTTGCCGCTCCAGGTCTCGTCCAGATGTGCCAGAGCCGCGGAGGCGGCGTCGCCCGCGTCGTTCCAGCCCTCGAAGGCGCAGACCATGACCGGGTCGATCAACTCGGGAACATCTTCCAGCTCGATCACCCAGCGTCTCCCTCCGGTCGGCGGTCGGACCTGCGCCGCCCAGGCTGGCCTGCCCGGGCGCCGACGGGCCGGCTGCCGACTGTCGAACCTCTCGTCTCCCATGGAACGCCTCGCTCCATGGTCCCTACCTGCCCAGCCTACGGGCTTTGATGCGCACCGCGGCCGGGCACCGGGACAGTCTGGGGGAGCGGGCCGCCGCGATCCACCGGATATCGCGCGTCCGTGGCTGACGGACCGTCAGGTCACTTGCGCGAGCGGGGAGTAGTGGAGTCGTTACGCTGCGTCCACCCAGCCGTCACGGTACGCCGCCCAGTGCTCGGGCAGCGATGCGAAGTCCACGTACAGCGCGACGCCGAAGTTCTGCCGCCGCGGGTCCTCCCGGCCCAGGCCCAGCCGGACGCCCCGGACGGCGGCCGGGACGGTCTCGGCGTCGCCCCAGTGGCCCCACTTGTCGTCCCAGAAGAACGGCAGGCCCATCAGCAGGTCCACGTCGGCCGGGGTGGCCCGCAGGGCGAGCTCGGTCTGCCGGGCGACGTAGCCGCCGTACAGCGGCTCGGTGGGCATCGAGGTGTCATAGCTCATCACCGCGATCTGGCCGACCCGGCGGGCGGTCTGCGTGAAGTACGCCTGGTCCCACCACTTGCCGTGGTCGGTGAGCAGGATGCCGGCCGTGTGCAGGCCCGGGACCGGGTCGATCTGCGGGACGGCCACCGACAGCTTGGCGCCGCGCGCCGCGGTGACCGGGCGGACCTGGTCGAGCAGGGTCAGCCAGCCGGCCGAACCGGGGCGGATCGGCTCCATGTCGAAGTGCACCCCGTCGAAGCCGAGGTCCAGCACCTGGCCGGCGGAGGCGGTGACCCGGTCGCGGGTGGGGCCGTCCTCCAGGTCCATCGCGTCCCGCTCCGGCTTGACCTCGTCGCCCAGCCAGGCCTGGACGCGCACGCCCGGCAGCGCGGCGTGCACCGCGTCGGTGAACCAGCGGCCCCGGGGGTGGACGGACGGCGGCAGCGTGCCGTCGTGCTCCAGCGGGCCGGTGTGCACATAGAGGTCCCGGATGCCGGTGCCGGCCAGCTGCCGGCCCAGCGCGGCCACGTCGGCGTCGGTCTTGCGGCCGTCCACCCAGGCGTGGCCGAGCCAGAGCGCGTCCCGGCCCCGGGTGTGGGCCTCGGCGCCGGGGGTGCCCGTGTAGTGCAGCCGGAACATGACGAAGACCGAGCCGAGTGCGGCGGTGGGCACGGCCGCCGCCAGGACCAGCACCAGCAGCGCCCGGCGCCACCAGGACCATGCTCGCCAACGGGTGCGCAGCGCGCGGACCGGGGCCGTCAGGACCCGGCCGACACGCTGCGCGAAGATCCGGAATCCGGCCACACGCTCGCTCCCCCCTCGCGGTCGAGCGTTCAGGATACGGAACGGTAGGGCGGGCCCACCCGAAGGCCGGATACCCTGACCACGTGCGTGCCCGAGCAAGCGGGCTCGCAAAGCCGACAGCCGTCGCACCAGGGAGACGCCCCATGGCCATCGCAGCCGATCCGTCCGTCACTCAGCAGAGCCGCGCGAACGCGCTGCGCGAAGCGCTCGCCACCCGGGTGGTGGTCGCCGACGGTGCCATGGGCACCATGCTCCAGGCGCAGGATCCGACGCTGGAGGACTTCCAGAACCTCGAAGGCTGCAACGAGGTCCTCAACATCACCCGCCCGGACATCGTCCGGTCCGTCCACGAGGCCTACTTCGGCGTGGGCGTGGACTGCGTGGAGACCAACACCTTCGGCGCCAACTTCAGCGCCCTGGGCGAGTACGAGATCGCCGAGCGGATCTTCGAGCTGTCCGAGGCCGGCGCCCGGATCGCCCGCGAGACGGCCGACACCCACACCGTCGCCGACGGCCGCACCCGCTGGGTGCTCGGCTCGATCGGCCCCGGCACCAAGCTGCCGACCCTGGGCCACGCCCCGTACGAGACGCTGCGCGACGGCTTCCAGCGCAACGCGGCCGGCCTGATCGCCGGCGGCGCCGACGCGCTGCTGGTCGAGACCAGCCAGGACCTGCTCCAGACCAAGGCCGCGATCCTGGGCTCCAAGCGGGCTCTGGCCGAGGCCGGGCTGGACCTGCCGGTGCTGGTGCAGGTGACGGTGGAGACCACCGGCACCATGCTGCTCGGCTCCGAGATCGGCGCCGCGCTCACCGCGCTGGAGCCGCTGGGCGTCGACTACATCGGCCTGAACTGCGCCACCGGCCCGGCCGAGATGAGCGAGCACCTGCGCTACCTGGCCAAGAACGCCCGGATCGGCCTGTCCTGCATGCCGAACGCGGGCCTGCCGGTGCTCGGCAAGGACGGCGCCCACTACCCGCTGTCCCCGGCCGAGCTGGCCGACGCCCACGACGTGTTCACCCAGGAGTACGGGCTGTCGCTGGTCGGCGGCTGCTGCGGCACCACGCCCGAGCACCTGCGCCAGGTGGTCGAGCGGGTCCAGGGCCGCCCGATCGCCCCGCGCGACCCGCGGCCGGAGCCCTCGGCGGCCTCGCTGTACCAGGCGGTGCCGTTCCGTCAGGACACGTCGTACCTGGCGATCGGCGAGCGCACCAACGCCAACGGCTCGAAGAAGTTCCGCGAGTCGATGCTGGCCGGCGACTGGCAGGCCTGTGTGGAGATCGCCCGCGACCAGATCCGGGACGGCTCCCACCTGCTGGACCTCTGCGTGGACTACGTCGGCCGCGACGGCGTCGCCGACATGAAGGAGATCGCCGGCCGGCTGGCCACCGCCTCCACCCTGCCGATCGTGCTGGACTCCACCGAGCCGCCCGTCCTGCGGGCCGGCCTGGAGGCGCTCGGCGGCCGCGCGGTGCTCAACTCGGTGAACTACGAGGACGGCAACGCCCCGGACTCGCGCTTCGGCAGGATCGCCTCGCTGGCCCGGGAGCACGGCGCCGGCCTGATCGCGCTGACCATCGACGAGGAGGGCCAGGCCCGCACCGCCGAGAAGAAGGTCGAGATCGCCGAGCGGCTGATCGCCGAGCTGACCGCCGACTACGGCATCGACGAGGGCTCGATCCTGGTCGACTGCCTCACCTTCACCCTGGCCACCGGTCAGGAGGAGTCCCGCCGGGACGGCATCGAGACCATCGAGGCGATCCGCGAGCTCAAGCGCCGCCGCCCCGGGGTGCAGACCACCCTCGGCCTGTCCAACATCTCCTTCGGCCTCAACCCGGCCGCCCGGGTGGTGCTCAACTCGGTCTTCCTGCACGAGTGCGTGGAGGCCGGCCTGGACTCGGCGATCGTGCACGCCTCCAAGATCCTGCCGATCTCCCGCATCCCCGAGGACCAGCGCGAGGCCGCCCTCGACTTGGTCTACGACCGCCGCCGGGACGGCTACGACCCGTTGCAGCGCCTGCTGGAGCTGTTCGAGGGCGTCTCCACCGCCTCGGTCAAGGCCTCCAAGGCCGAGGAGCTGGCCGCGCTCCCGCTGGAGGAGCGGCTCCAGCGCCGGATCATCGACGGGGAGCGGAGCGGCCTGGAGGCCGACCTGGACGAGGCGCTGACCGTCCGCCCGGCGCTGGAGATCATCAACGACACCCTGCTGGCCGGCATGAAGGTGATCGGCGAGCTGTTCGGCTCCGGCCAGATGCAGCTGCCGTTCGTGCTCCAGTCCGCCGAGGTGATGAAGACCGCGGTGGCCCACCTGGAGCCGTACATGGAGAAGTCCGACAGCGAGGGCAAGGGCACCATCGTGCTGGCCACCGTCAAGGGCGACGTCCACGACATCGGCAAGAACCTGGTCGACATCATCCTGTCCAACAACGGCTACAACGTCGTCAACCTGGGCATCAAGCAGCCGGTCTCGGCGATCCTGGACGCCGCGCAGGAGCACAACGCGGACGTGATCGGGATGTCCGGGCTGCTGGTGAAGTCCACCGTGATCATGAAGGAGAACCTGGAGGAGCTGAACCAGCGCAAGCTGGCCGCGTCCTTCCCGGTGATCCTCGGCGGCGCCGCGCTCACCCGGGCCTACGTCGAGCAGGACCTGCACGAGATCTACGAGGGCGAGGTCCGCTACGCCCGGGACGCCTTCGAGGGCCTGCGGCTGATGGACGCGCTGGTCGCGGTCAAGCGCGGCGTGCCCGGCGCGGCCCTGCCGGAGCTGAAGCAGCGCCGGCACGCCCGGGTCGAGGTGGAGGAGCCGGAGCCCGAGGTCAACCTCGGCCAGATCCGCTCCGACGTCACCGTCGACAACACCGTGCCCACCCCGCCGTTCTGGGGCGACCGGATCGTCAAGGGCATCCCGTTCGCGGACTACGCCTCCTGGCTGGACGAGGACGCGCTGTTCAAGGGGCAGTGGGGCCTGAAGGCCTCCCGCACCGGCGACGGGCCCTCGTACGAGGAGCTGGTGGAGACCGAGGGCCGGCCGCGGCTGCGGGCCTGGCTGGACCGGCTCCAGACCGAGGGCTGGCTGGAGGCCGCCGTGGTCTACGGCTACTACCCGGCCAACTCCAAGGGCGACGACCTGATCGTCTTCCACGAGGACGGCACCGAGCGCACCCGCTTCACCTTCCCGCGCCAGCGGCGCGGGCGCCGGCTCTGCCTGGCCGACTTCTTCCGCCCGGAGGAGTCCGGGGTGCGGGACGTGGTGGGCCTCCAGGTGGTCACCATGGGCAACCGGATCTCGGAGGCGGCCAACGAGCTGTTCGCGGGCAACTCCTACCGCGACTACCTGGAGCTGCACGGCCTGTCGGTGCAGCTGGCCGAGGCGCTGGCCGAGTTCTGGCACGCGCGGGTCCGCTACGAGCTGGGCTTCTCCGGCGAGGACCCGCAGGACGTCAAGGACATGTTCGCGCTTAAGTACCGCGGCGCCCGCTTCTCGCTCGGCTACGGGGCCTGCCCCGAGCTGGAGGACCGGGCGAAGATCGCCGAGCTGCTGAAGCCGGAGCGGATCGGCGTGGTGCTCTCCGAGGAGTTCCAGCTCCACCCGGAGCAGTCCACCGACGCGATCGTGATCCACCACCCGGAGGCGAAGTACTTCAACGCCCGGTAACCCCGGGTTCCCGCAGCGTTCGCTCTTTCCGGACGAAGCGGGCGTATCCTTGATGATCCTGAACGGGCCGGTCCGCTCACCAGCGGGTCGGCCCGCGCCTTCCCCGGGCACGCCCGGGCCTGCCGGAAGGACCCGCCATGACCACCAGTTCCACCGCCACGCGCATCCTCGACCACGGGGACGGCCGCGGGCTCCAGGCGGTGCTGCTGGACATGGACGGGACGATGGTGGACACCGAGGACTTCTGGTGGCAGGCCGAGACCTCGCTCTTCGCCGAGCTGGGCCACGAGCTGGACGAGGCGGACCGCGCCCACGTGGTCGGCGGCCCGATGAGCAGGGTGATGGACTATCTGGTCGCCCGCACCGGGGTGGACATCGCCCCGGCCGACCTCGGTGTGCTGGTCGGTCAGCGCTTCGTCGACCTGCTGGCCGACGGCGTGCCGCTCATGCCCGGCGCCGAGCGGCTGCTCAACACCCTTGCCGCGCACGGCATTCCGGCCGCCCTGGTGTCCGCCTCGCAGCGGCACGTGATCGACATCGTGCTGCGCTCGCTGGGCGCCGAGCGCTTCGCCTTCACCATCGGCGGGGACGAGGTGGCGCGCACCAAGCCGTTCCCCGACCCGTACCTGGAGGCGGCCCGCCGGCTGGGCGCGGAGCCCGCCCGCTGCGTGGTGATCGAGGACACCCCGACCGGGGTGCGGGCCGGCGAGGCGGCCGGCTGCCCGGTGATCGCGGTGCCCTCGGTGGCGCCGATCGAGCCGGCTCCGGGGCGGCTGGTGCTGTCCTCGCTGGAGCGGGTCGACCTCGACCTGCTGCGCTCACTGGTCACTTCGCGAGTGTGATTGTCATCTCATTGCAGCTCTGACTTACCGGCCGGTACGTGGCCCGGCAAGCCTCCGGATCGGAGACGCCGGGGGAAATATCGGGCAATGGCTGACAACTCGTCGAGCGCGCCGTGATGCCCTGAACCACCGTGTCCCAAACGTCACCTGACCAGGTACCGGTGGTACGTGTTCGATGTGGCACGCTACTCCAGTTCGTGCCACCCAGAAGGACGCGCCTCGTGAAGACTTCAGCTGAACGCCTGGCAGTACTCGGTTGCGCCGGTCTGGTCGCCGTCTCGGTGACCGGGTGCGGATCGGTGACCGACGTGGTCAATGGGGGCGGCGGCGACAAGTCGATCACCATGGGTACCAGCCAGCTGACCGGTGTCCTGGACCCGGCCGTCGCCTACGACGCCGGCTCCTGGACGCTGCTGCGCAACACCTTCCAGTCGCTGCTCACCTTCCAGGCCGCCGCCAGCTCGCCCTCCCCGGACGCCGCGCAGTCCTGCGAGTTCACCAACGGTGAGGCCACCGAGTACCACTGCACCCTGAAGCCCGGTCTGAAGTTCTCCAACGGGCACCCGCTGACGGCCCAGGACGTGGTCTTCTCGGTCGAGCGCACCAAGAAGATCAACGACCCCAGCGGCCCGGCCGAACTGCTCGACTCGATCAAGTCCGTCGAGGCCAAGGGCGACAACGAGGTGATCTTCCACCTCTCCACCCCCGACTCCACCCTGCCGGCCAAGCTGGCGACCCCGGCCGGCGCCATCGTGGACCACCAGTACTACCCCGCCGACAAGGCGCTGCCCAACGACAAGCAGATCGGCTCCGGCCCGTACCGCATCGAGTCGATCGAGAGCTTCAAGGGCGGCAAGCAGCTGGGCAAGGTCGTGCTGGCGGCCAACGACAAGTACGGCGGCGAGGCCAAGCTGCGCAACAGCAAGTTCACGGTGCGGTACTTCGACAAGGCCGACGACCTGAAGGCCGCGCTGGACAAGAGCGAGGTCGACGTCACCGACAACAGCCTGGAGCCGAACACCGCCGCCCAGGTCCGCTCCGACCAGCAGGGCGGCAAGACCGACCTCCAGGTGGCCGAGGGCGACAGCAACGACACCCGGTACCTGGTGTTCAACACCAAGGACCCGCTGATGAGCAACCAGGCCGTCCGCCAGGCCGCCGCTCAGATGATGGACCGCAAGGCGCTGGCCCGCGACGTCTTCGCCCGCACCGTCCAGGCGCTCTACTCCATGGTCCCGGCCGGCCTGCCCGGCCACAGCACGGCCTTCTTCGACCGCTACGGCGACCAGGACGTGAACAAGGCCAAGAAGATCCTGGCCGACGCCAAGGTTCAGACCCCGGTCAAGTTCACCCTCACCTGGTCCCGTTCGCGGGCCGGCAGCAACGAGGCCGAGACGCTCAAGAAGCAGCTGGAGACCGGCGGCCTCTTCCAGGTGACGCTCGCCCAGGAGCCGGACTGGGACGCCTACCGCAAGGGCTGGGCCGACGGCAAGTACCAGGCGTACGTCATCGGTTGGTTCGCCGACTACCCGGACCCGGACAACTACCTCACCCCGCTGTTGGTCAACGGCGGTGCCTACCACACCGGTTGGGACGACGCGCGGATCAGCGGCCGGCTGGTGCCGGACGGCCTCAAGCAGACCGACCGCAGCACGGCGGCCGCCACCTACACGCAGATCCAGCAGATCGGGGCCGAGAGCGTGCCGATGATCCCGCTGTACCAGAACAAGTCCTTCTACGCGTCGCGCTCGTACGTCACCGGCGTCGAGTCCACCGTCGACACCACCGGCTACTTCCGCTTCTGGGAGATCAGCCGGACCAACAAGTAGCAGGCACGAAGCGGCGGCCCGCCCGCTTCCCCGTCGGTACGGGGGAGCAGGCGGGCCGCCGTGACGTTTCTGCCCGCGGGCCGGTCCTACAGGGCGCCCGGGCGCACCAGGCCGCTCTCGTAGGCGTACACCGCCGCCTGCACCCGGTCGCGCAGCTGGAGCTTGGTCAGCACATGGCCCACATGGGTCTTCACGGTGGTCTCGCTGACGAACAGCTCGGCCGCGATCTCCGCGTTCGACAGCCCGCGCGCCACCAGCTTCAGCACCTCCAGCTCGCGCTCGGTCAGCGCGCCCAGCGCCTGCGGCGGCGCCTCGTCGCCCGAGGGCAGCTTGGTGGCGTACATGTCCAGCAGCCGGCGGGTGATGCTCGGTGCCAGCATCGCCGCGCCGTCCGCGACCACCCGGATCGCCTGCACCAGCTCCTCGGCCGGGACGTCCTTCAGCAGGAAGCCGCTGGCACCCGCGCGCAGCGCCTCCACCACGTACTCGTCCAGGTCGAAGGTGGTCAGCACCAGCACCTTGGCCGGGCCGTCGCGCCCCGGGCCGGCGATCCGGCGGGTCGCCTCGACGCCGTCCATCCTGGGCATCCGGATGTCCATCAGCACCACGTCGGGCTGGAGCGCCCGCACCTGGTCCAGCGCCTGCTGGCCGTCGCCGGCCTCACCGACCACCACGAGGTCGGACTCGGCCTCCAGGATCATCCGGAAACCGGTGCGCAGCAGCGGCTGGTCGTCGACCAGCAGCACTCGGATCGTCACCTAGGACTCCTCGCTCATCGGATCCCCCGTGGGATCGCTCTCATCCGACGTACGGGCCAGCGGCAGGGGGTAGGGCGGCGGGGTGCCGCCGAACTCCGGGCAGCTGGCCTGGTGGTCGCACCAGTCGCAGAGGCGGTTGCGGGTGGCCGGGAAGTCCCCGGTGGCCACCGCGTGGCTGATCCGCTCCCACAGCGCCTGGAGCTTGCGCTCCACCGCGAGCAGGTCCGCCTGGTCCGGGTCGTACGTGACCACGTCCCCGCCGCCGCCGAGGTAGACCAGCTGGAGGCGCTTGGGGATCACGCCCTTCCAGCGCCACACCACCAGGGCGTAGAACTTCATCTGGAACATCGCCTTGCCCTCGAAGTCCCGCGAGGGCGCCCGGCCGGTCTTGTAGTCGACCAGCCGGACCTCACCGGTGGGGGCGACGTCCACCCGGTCGATGTAGCCGCGCAGCAGCAGCCCCGACTCCAGGGCCGTCTCCACGTAGAGCTCCCGCTCCACCGGGTGCAGCCGGGTCGGGTCCTCCAGCCGGAACCACTGGCCGAGCAGCTTCTCGGCGTCCGCCAGCCAACGGGTCAGCGCCGCGCCGTCCGGGTCCTCCGGGAACAGCGAGGCCAGCTCCGGGCGCTCGCCCAACAGCCGCTCCCACTGCGGGCGCAGCAGGCCCAGGGCCCGCTCCGGCGTCCGCTCGGTCGCCGGGCTGTCGAAGAGCCGCTCCAGCACCGCGTGCACCAGCGTGCCCCTGGTCGCCGCCGAGCTCGGCGGCTCGGGCAGCCGGTCGATCACCCGCAGCCGGTACAGCAGGGGACAGGTGAGGAAGTCCCCCGCGCGCGACGGGGAGAGGCCGGTCGGGGGTGCCGCCGGACGCCCGGCGGCACTGCTGGTCTCGGTGTGCTGCATGGCTACGACCCTATTGCCCTTTGCTGTCATCCCGCTGCCACGGTGCTGCCAGAGCGGCGCCGGAGTGGGTATGAAGCCGGAAAGAGGGGCGCGCGGCACCGTCGGGCGGCGATCACGTAGCGTGGGCGCACCGGGGCACGACGGGAGAGACGACCGAAGGGATCACGGTGAGCGACAGCAGAGGGCAGCGGCCCTCCGAGCAGCCACCGCAGGACGGTGGCCGGCGTCCGGCAGGGGCGCCGCCCGAGCGCGGCGGCGGCCTCCTGATGGGCCGGCCCTTCGGCGTGCCCATCTACGTCACCCCCTCCTGGTTCGTCATCGCCGCCCTGATCACCTGGGTGTTCGGCGGGCAGCTGGGCGAGGTGCTGCCCGACCTCGGCGCCACCCGCTACCTGATCGCGTTCTTCTTCGCGGTCGCCTTCTACGCCTCCGTCCTGGTGCACGAGCTCGCCCACACCCTGGTCGCGCTGCGCTACAAGCTCGGGGTGCGGCGGATCCAGCTCCAGTTCTTCGGCGGGGTCTCCGAGATCGAGAACGAGGCGGAGAGCCCCTGGCGGGAGTTCTGGCTGGCCTTCGTGGGCCCGCTGCTCTCGCTGGCGCTCGGCGGGGTGTTCTACCTCGCGGTGCGGGCGGTGGAGCTGTCCACCGTGCCCGGGGTGCTGCTGACCGGCCTGATGATCTCCAACCTGGTGGTCGCCGCCTTCAACCTGCTGCCCGGCCTGCCGCTGGACGGCGGCCGGATGCTGCGCGCGGTCGTCTGGGCGCTCACCGGCAAGCCGATGGCCGGCACGGTGGCCGCCGCCTGGGTCGGCCGCGCCCTGGCCGTCGCGGTGCTGATCGGCCTGCCGCTGGCGAGCGCCGCCCGCGGGGTCGAGCGCAGCTCCACCGACACCCTGGTGGACGCGGTGCTGGCCGCCGTGCTCGCCGCGATCATCTGGAACGGCGCCACCGGCAGCCTGCGCAACGCCCGGCTCAAGGAGGCGCTGCCCGCGCTGCGGCTGCGCGACCTCGCCCGGCGGGCCGTCGAGGTCACCGCCGACACCCCGCTCGGCGAGGCGCTGCGCCGGGCCCACGAGGCCAAGGCCGGCGCGGTGATCGTGGTGGACGGCCGGGGCGAGCCGATCGCCATCGTGCGTGAGTCCGCCGTCCGCTCGGTGCCCGAGCACCGCCGCCCCTGGGTGGCCGTCGGCCCGCTCGCCCGCGACCTGGAGCCCGGTCTGCGGCTGGACGCCGACCTCGGCGGCGAGGACCTGCTGCGCGCCATCCAGGCCGCTCCGGCGGGGGAGTACCTGGTGGTCGAGCCGGACGGCCGGGTGTACGGCGTCGCCGCGCTGAGTGACATCGAGCAGCGGCTGACCGCCGCCGTGGGCGGCCGCTGACTGCCCGGTGATCACCCGCGTCTCGCGGGCGGGCGCGCTTCCCTTAGGATTGTCCGCATGTCCGAACCGACCGGTGCCGCCCGCCGACGCGGGCCCTTCCAGGTCGGGGACCAGGTCCAGCTGACCGACCCCAAGGGTCGCCACTACACGTTCACGCTCCAGGCCGGGAACCAGTTCCACACCCACAAGGGTGCGTTCCCGCACGACGAGCTGATCGGCGCTCCTGAGGGCACGGTCGTGCGCACCACGGGTAACGTCCCGTACCTCGCGCTGCGCCCCCTGCTCCCCGACTACGTCCTGTCCATGCCGCGCGGCGCCGCCGTGATCTACCCGAAGGACGCGGGTCAGATCCTGGCGATGGCCGACATCTTCGCCGGCGCCCGCGTCGTCGAAGCCGGTGTCGGCTCCGGCGCGCTCAGCACGTACCTGCTGCGCGCCGTCGGAGAGCAGGGCATGCTGGCCTCCTACGAGCGCCGCCAGGACTTCGCCGACATCGCCCAGGGGAACGTCGAGCGCTACTTCGGCGGTCCGCACCCGGCGTGGAAGCTGACCGTCGGCGACCTCCAGGACAACCTGGTCGAGACCGACGTCGACCGCGTCATCCTCGACATGCTGGCCCCCTGGGAGTGCCTGGACGTCGCCTCCAAGGCGCTCGTCCCCGGCGGTCTCATCTGCTGCTACGTGGCCACCACCACGCAGATGTCGAAGACCGTCGAGGCGCTGCGCGACCACGGCACCTTCACCGAGCCGCAGGCCTGGGAGACCATGGTCCGCACCTGGCACCTGGAGGGCCTGGCGGTCCGCCCGGACCACCGGATGATCGGCCACACCGGCTTCCTGCTCACCGCCCGCCGCCTGGCGGACGGCGTCGAGCCGCCGCTGCGCCGCCGCCGTCCGGCCAAGGGCGCGTACGGCGAGGACTACGACAGCGGGGCGCCCGAGCCCACCCTCCAGGAACGCGCGGCCGCCCGCAAGGCCGCCCGCGACACGGAGACGGAGCAGCCCGACCTGGGCTGAGTCCGAAGACCGCCGAGGGGTGGTACGAGCAAGGTGCTCGTACCACCCCTTTCGCATCGGCCCGATCGCGGTGTGGGACGATGCTCGCACACGCGTTGGTGGCCGGAACCCTGGAGGGGACGCCTGGTGGAGACCGCGGTCGGGACGACGACGGCGACGGCTGGACAGCAGGCACCGGGGGGCCGCACCCGGCCCCGGCACGCGAGAACCGCCCCCTGGCACTGGATCGTCGCCCTGGCCGGCTGCGGCGCGGTGGTGGCGGCCGCGCTGGCCGCCTCCCCGGCGACCGGCACCCCGGTGTCCGCGCACCCCGCGCCCAAGCCGCTCGCCGCGACCGCGGGCCCCGACCCGGCCCAGGTCCAACTCCCGCTGGACTGCGGCCCGTTCCCGGTCAAGACGGTGCTCGACGTGTCCGCGCGGCTCGGCGACGGGCGGGCCGCCACGGTGGTAGCCGCGCACTGCGCCGCCGAAACCGGCACCCCGCCGGACGCCGTCTTCCTGCTCGACTTCGGCCCGGACGGCCGCCCGGAAGTGGCGGCCACCCTGCTCACCGAGCGCGAGAACCTCACCGTGAGCCGGATCGCGGTGCGTTCGGACGGCGCCGTCACCGGCCACGCGCAGGGGTACTCCAGCGAGGACGTGCCGCGCTTCCGGCCCGACATCTCACTCGACCTCACCTGGACGCCGAAGGGCGGCGGCTGGGAACGCTCCCAGACCGCCGCCCCGGTCTCCGCCGTGTGACGGGTCGACTACTCCGCGTCCGGACCGTACACCTCGACCCGGTCGGCGACCCGGCGCACGTGGATGCAATCGCCGGGGCACTCCTTCGCCGAGTCCACCACGTCCTGAAGGATCGTCAGCGGCACCGGGGCGGTCTCCCCGGGCTGCTGGCGCAGCTCGTCGTCCGGCCCCTTCACGTAGGCCAGCCCGTCGATGTCGAGCTCGAAGACCTCGGGTGCGTACTGCGCGCAGATGCCGTCGCCGGTGCACAGATCCTGGTCGATCCACACCTCCAGCGCCTCGGCCGCTGCCGCCGTCTGCTCGGTCACCGACATGGGTCCCCTGCCGTTTCTGTCCCGGGTCGCCCCTATTCCTGGAGCAATCCCGCCATTCGTACAACGATCGGACCCTGAGTTGTGGTCGCGATCGGATATCACTTCGCTCGACGATACATCTGGCCCGCTTTGGGTGGTGCGCGGTGGGTATCCCCCTAAGCAGAGGGGAAGCACGCTGGGGCGAAGATCGGACACGCCCGTTCCATCTTTCTTGATCTAGGGGTTTACGGACCCCTGGTCCCAGGTAGGGTCTGGAAGCGTCCAGCTCCCCGGAGGAGGTGAGGACCGTGGCTGCCCACGATGACGACTACAACCGCAGCACCGGCAGGCCCGCTCGTGGTTCCGACGAGGCCGCACAGGTCTCGTACCTTGAGCAGGAAATCGCCGTGCTGCGCCGCAAGCTCGCCGACTCGCCGCGCAATTCGAGGATCCTCGAAGAGCGGATCGTCGAGCTCCAGACCAACCTGGCGGGCGTGACCGCCCAGAACGAACGGCTCGCGTCCACCCTGCGCGAGGCCCGCGACCAGATCGTGGCCCTCAAGGAGGAAGTGGACCGGCTGGCTCAGCCCCCGGCCGGCTTCGGCACCTTCCTCGACGCGAACGAGGACGGCACCGCGGACATCTTCACCGGTGGGCGCAAGCTCCGCGTGAACGTCAGCCCCACCGTCGCCCTCGACGAGGTGCGACGCGGTCAGGAAGTGATGCTCAACGAGGCCCTCAACATCGTGGACGCGATGGCCTTCGAGAGCATCGGCGAGATCGTCACCCTCAAAGAGGTCCTGGACGACGGCGAGCGTGCCCTGGTCCTGGGGCACACCGACGAGGAGCGCGTGGTGCGCCTCGCCGAGCCGCTGCGCGGGATGACCATCCGGGCCGGGGACTCCCTGCTGCTGGAGCCCCGCTCCGGCTACGTGTTCGAGGTCGTGCCGAAGTCCGAGGTCGAGGAGCTGGTCCTCGAAGAGGTCCCGGACATCGACTACCGGCAGATCGGCGGCCTCAGCAACCAGATCGAGCTGATCCGCGACGCGGTCGAGCTGCCGTACCTGCACGCCGACCTCTTCAAGGAATACGAGCTGCGCCCGCCCAAGGGCGTGCTGCTCTACGGCCCGCCCGGCTGCGGCAAGACGCTGATCGCCAAGGCGGTCGCCAACTCGCTGGCGAAGAAGGTCGCCGAGGTGACCGGCCGCCCCCAGGGGAAGAGCTACTTCCTCAACATCAAGGGCCCCGAGCTGCTCAACAAGTACGTCGGCGAGACCGAGCGGCAGATCCGCCTGGTCTTCCAGCGGGCCCGGGAGAAGGCGGGCGAGGGCACGCCCGTCATCGTCTTCTTCGACGAGATGGAGTCGCTGTTCCGCACCCGCGGCTCGGGTGTCAGCTCGGACGTGGAGAACACCATCGTCCCGCAGCTGCTGGCCGAGATCGACGGCGTGGAGGGCCTGGAGAACGTCATCGTCATCGGCGCCTCGAACCGCGAGGACATGATCGACCCGGCGATCCTGCGGCCCGGCCGGCTGGACGTCAAGATCAAGATCGAGCGTCCGGACGCCGAGGCCGCGAAGGACATCTTCTCCAAGTACCTCAGGGACTCGCTGCCGTTCCACCCGGACGACCTCAAGGAGCACGACGGCTCCGTCGAGGCCACCGTCGCCGCGATGATCCAGTCGGTGGTGGAGCGGATGTACTCCGAGACGGAGGAGAACCGCTTCCTGGAGGTCACCTACGCCAACGGTGACAAGGAGGTCCTGTACTTCAAGGACTTCAACTCCGGCGCGATGATCCAGAACATCGTCGACCGGGCGAAGAAGATGGCCATCAAGGACTTCCTCGACCACGGTCAGCGCGGTCTGCGCGTCTCCCACCTGCTCGCCGCCTGCGTCGACGAGTTCAAGGAGAACGAGGACCTCCCGAACACCACCAACCCGGACGACTGGGCCCGCATCTCCGGCAAGAAGGGCGAGCGGATCGTCTTCATCCGCACGCTGGTCACCGGCAAGCAGGGCGCCGAGTCCGGCCGCTCGATCGACACTGTCGCCAACACGGGGCAGTACCTGTAAGCACGCGGTTACCCGGGCCGGCAGCGGTCCCCGGAGCTGTACGCACCCCGTCCGGCTGTGGCGCCTCGCGGCCCCGCAGCCGGACGGCGCGTCTCCGGGCCCGCCGGTCGGCGCCGGGTTCTAGGCTCGACCCACCGTCCGCGGGAAGGGACCCGGCGTCGGTGTTGTTCGGCGGTACGTCAGCGTGCTCCGCCCGTCGGGGGCGGCGCACCGGGCAAGGAGGGCCGCATGACCGTACGGCGCGTGATGGGCATCGAAACCGAGTACGGGATCTCCGTGCCCGGGCACCCCAACGCCAACGCCATGCTCACCTCGTCCCAGATCGTCAACGCGTACGCGGCGGCGATGCACCGGGCACGGCGGGCCCGCTGGGACTTCGAGGAGGAGAATCCGCTGCGCGACGCACGGGGGTTCGACCTGGCCCGCGAGGTCGCGGACGCCAGCCAGCTCACCGACGAGGACATCGGCCTCGCCAATGTGATCCTCACCAACGGGGCCCGGTTCTACGTGGACCACGCGCACCCCGAGTACAGCTCGCCCGAGGTGACCAACCCGCGCGACGCCGTGCTCTGGGACAAGGCCGGCGAGCGGATCATGGCCGCCGCCGCGCAGCGCGCGCTGGAACTGCCCAACGGGCAGAACATCCACCTGTACAAGAACAACACCGACAACAAGGGCGCCTCCTACGGTACCCACGAGAACTACCTGATGAAGCGGGCGACACCGTTCGCCGACATCGTCCGCCACCTCACCCCGTTCTTCGTCTCCCGCCAGGTGGTCACCGGCGCCGGCCGGGTCGGCATCGGCCAGGACGGCTCGGCGCACGGCTTCCAGATCAGCCAGCGGGCGGACTACTTCGAGGTCGAGGTCGGCCTGGAGACCACGCTCAAGCGCCCGATCATCAACACCCGGGACGAGCCGCACGCCGACGCCGAGAAGTACCGCAGGCTGCACGTGATCATCGGGGACGCCAACCTCTCCGAGATCTCCACCTACCTCAAGCTGGGCACCACCTCGCTGGTCCTGTCGATGATCGAGGACGCGTTCATCGCCGCCGACCTCGCCGTCGACCAGCCGGTGCGCACCCTCCACCGGGTCTCCCACGACCCGACGCTCAAGCACCTGATCACCCTGCGCAACGGGCGCAAGCTCACCGCCGTCCAGCTCCAGCTGGAGTACTTCGAACTGGCCCGCAAGTACGTCGAGGACCGCTTCGGCAACGACGCGGACGAGCAGACGGTGGACGTGCTGGCGCGCTGGGAGGACGTCCTGGGGCGGCTGGAGCGCGACCCGATGTCCCTCTCCCGGCAACTGGACTGGGTCGCCAAGCGGGAGATCCTGGAGGGCTACCGCAGCCGGGACGCCCTGGGCTGGGAGAACCCGCGGCTGCACCTGGTCGACCTCCAGTACAGCGACGTACGGCCGGAGAAGGGCCTCTACAACCGTCTGGTGGCCCGTGGCCGGTTCGAGCGGCTGCTGACCGAGGATGAAGTCGAGCGGGCCGTCTCCAAGCCGCCGGAGGACACCCGGGCGTACTTCCGCGGGCGCTGCCTGGAGCAGTACGCGGAGCACGTCGCGGCGGCCTCCTGGGACTCGGTGATCTTCGACCTGCCCGGCCGGGACTCGTTGCAGCGGGTGCCCACGCTGGAGCCGCTGCGCGGCACCCGCAACCACGTCAAGGAGCTGCTGGACCGCTGCCGCACGGCGGAGGACCTGCTCCGGGTGCTGTCCGGCGGGTAACTTTTCGATCACCATGGGTGAACGTCCGCCGAATGGGAATCATCCGGGGTGGCAGCGGGTGTTGGACAGGAAGCGCCACCGGCAAACCGGGAGCGGCTGTCGCACCTTGTGTATAGGGTCGATGCAGCAAGCGGAGACCCAACCGTGCCAGACGAATCGAGCGGGGTGAGGGAAATGGCGAGCAAGGACACCGGCGGCGGCCAGCAGCGGGCGAACCGCTCCTCCGAGGAGGTCGAGGAGCAGGCCGCGGAAAGCCAGAATTCCGACGACCTCAAGGAGCGCCAGGAAAAGCTGAGCGACGACGTCGACGCGGTACTGGACGAAATCGACGAGGTCCTTGAGTCGAATGCCGAGGATTTCGTCCGGGGATTCGTCCAGAAGGGCGGGCAATAGCTCGTCACCGGGCATTCCGGAATTCACGGTCGCGACCGTCCGGCACCGGCCCCTCCACTCGTGGACAGTGATCGTCGGGCGGGTAGGGTGCGGGCAGCGCGCGCTTCAAGCTACCTGGAAGGAATCGTGTGGAAGCCAACACTCGTGGCACCGGGCGTCTACCGGCTGCCTTCCTGACCCCGGGGTCGTCCTCGTTCATCGACTTCCTCGCCGAGCACCAGCCCGAGCTGCTCCCGGGCCGCCGCTCGCTCCCCGAGGGGGCCGTGGTCGAGGCCCCGCACGGGACCACGATCGTGGCCGCGGTCTTCGACGGCGGCGTGGTCATCGCGGGTGACCGGCGGGCGACGATGGGCAACGTGATCGCCCAGCGGGACATGGAGAAGGTCTTCCCGGCCGACGAGTACAGCGCGGTCGGCATCGCCGGCACCGCCGGCCTCGCGATCGAGATGGTCCGGCTGTTCCAACTGGAGCTGGAGCACTACGAGAAGATCGAGGGCGCCACGCTCTCCCTGGAGGGCAAGGCCAACCGGCTCACCACCATGATCCGGGGCAACCTCGGCATGGCGATGCAGGGCCTCGCGGTGGTGCCGCTGTTCGCCGGCTACGACCTGGACCGCGGCCGCGGCCGGATCTTCAACTACGACGTCACCGGCGGGCGTTCCGAGGAACGCGGGTTCGCCGCCACCGGCTCGGGCTCGGTCTTCGCCCGCGGCTCGATGAAGAAGCTCTACCGCGAGGACCTGACGGCCGACCAGGCCGTCACCCTGGTCGTCCAGGCGCTGTACGACGCGGCGGACGACGACTCCGCCACCGGCGGCCCTGACCTCGCGCGCCGGATCTTCCCGATCGTCTCGCTGATCACCGAGGACGGCTTCCGCCGGCTCACCGAGGCGGAGGTCGCGCAGACGACCGTCGCCATCACCGACGACCGGCTGGCCCGCCCCAACGGCCCGCAGGCCCCGCTGCTCTAGCCATCACCTCACAGGAAAGGGACGACCGCCGGTGTCGACACCGTTCTACGTCTCACCCCAGCAGGCCATGGCCGACCGCGCGGAGTACGCCCGCAAGGGCATCGCGCGCGGCCGCAGCGTGGTCGTGCTCACCTACGCCGACGGCATCGTCTTCGTCGCGGAGAACACCTCCAGGGCGCTCCACAAGGTCTCCGAGATCTACGACAAGATCGCCTTCGCGGCGGTCGGCCGCTACAACGAGTTCGAGAACCTGCGCATCGGCGGCGTCCGCTACGCCGACCTGCGCGGCTACTCCTACGACCGGGCCGACGTCACCGCCCGCGGCCTGGCCAACGTGTACGCCCAGACGCTGGGCACCATCTTCTCCTCGGTCGGCGAGAAGCCGTACGAGGTCGAGCTGATCGTGGCCGAGGTCGGCCGCACCGCCGACAACGACCAGATCTACCGGCTCACGCCGGACGGTTCGGTGGTGGACGAGAAGAACTACGTGGTGGTCGGCGGCAACGCCGACTCGATCGGCAACTACCTGGGCCAGCGCCACCGCGCCGGCCTGAGCCTGACCGAGGCGGTGAAGGTCGCGGTGGACTCGCTCGCCCGCGACCCCAACGGCGGCAGCCCGCGCAGCCTCACGCCGGAGCAGCTGGAGGTAGCGGTCCTCGACCGCCAGCGGTTCCAGCAGCGCAAGTTCAAGCGGATCCTGGGCAACCAGCTGGGCCGGCTGCTCGACGGGGACCAGTCCGCCGAGGCGGACGACGAGGACAATCCGGCGGACGGCACGCCGGTGTAGCAGTTCCTGAGGAGTCCCGTGCGGCGGCCGGACCGCCGTACGGGACTCCGGTGCCCCTGCGGCGGCCCAGTCGTCGTGGAGGCGGTTTCGGACAGCTCCGACAGAGAATGGAGTGCTCATGGACCGCCGGATTTTCGGGCTGGAGAACGAGTACGGCGTGACCTGCACGTTCCGTGGGCAGCGACGGCTGTCACCGGACGAGGTGGCGCGGTACCTGTTCCGCCGGGTCGTCTCCTGGGGCCGCAGCAGCAACGTCTTCCTGCGCAACGGCGCCCGCCTCTACCTCGACGTCGGCTCCCACCCCGAGTACGCGACCCCCGAGTGCGACGACGTCGTCGAGCTGGTGACGCACGACAAGGCGGGGGAGCGCATCCTCGAAGGGCTCCTGGTGGACGCCGAGCGGCGGCTGCACGAGGAAGGCATCGCGGGGGACGTCTACCTCTTCAAGAACAACACCGACTCGGCCGGCAACTCCTACGGCTGCCACGAGAACTACCTGGTGGCCCGGCACGGCGAGTTCTCCCGGCTGGCCGACGTGCTGATCCCGTTCCTGGTCACCCGGCAGCTGATCTGCGGCGCCGGCAAGGTGCTCCAGACCCCGCGCGGCGCGGTGTTCTGCGTCAGCCAGCGCGCCGAGCACATCTGGGAGGGCGTCAGCTCCGCCACCACCCGCTCACGTCCGATCATCAACACCCGCGACGAGCCGCACGCGGACGCCGAGCGCTACCGCCGGCTGCACGTGATCGTCGGCGACTCCAACATGTCCGAGACCACGACGCTGCTCAAGGTCGGCACCACCGACCTGGTGCTGCGGCTGATCGAGGCCGGCGTGGTGATGCGCGACCTGACCCTGGAGAACCCGATCCGGGCGATCCGCGAGGTCAGCCACGACCTCACCGGCACCCACCAGGTGCGGCTCGCCAACGGCCGCGAGGCCAGCGCGCTGGACATCCAGGAGGAGTACTACACCAAGGCCCTGGAGTTCGCCGACCGCAAGGGCATCAACACCGGCACCGTCGGCCGGGTGCTGGACCTGTGGGGCCGCACCCTGGAGGCCGTGCGCACCGAGCGGCTGGACGGGGTGGCCACCGAGATCGACTGGATCATGAAGTACAAGCTCATCGAGCGCTACCGCGAGAAGCACCAGATGAGCATGTCCAACCCGCGGGTGGCCCAGATCGACCTCGCGTACCACGACATCCACCGCCGCCGCGGCCTGTTCTACCTGCTCCAGGGCAAGGGGCAGGCGCAGCGGGTGACCACCGACCTCAAGACCTTCGAGGCCAAGTCGATCCCGCCGCAGACCACCCGGGCGCGGCTGCGCGGGGACTTCATCCGCCGGGCGCAGGAGCAGCGCAGGGACTTCACGGTGGACTGGGTGCACCTGAAGCTGAACGACCAGGCGCAGCGCACGGTGCTGTGCAAGGACCCGTTCCGCTCGGTGGACGAGCGGGTGGAGAAGCTGATCGCGGGGATGTAGCCCCTGAGGCGTTGTGATCAGGCACGCGTCCGGCCCCGGTGGTGTCTACCGGGGCCGGACGCATGCCGGGCATACGCTGTCCGTCGAGTCTGGAGAGCCGACTTCGACCGACAGTTAGGACCACCGTGCGCCGCACCGCCGGTTTGCTTCTCACCCTGCCGCTGCTGCTCGCGGTCGCCTGTGGCAGTTCGCCCAAGGCGGCCTCACCGGCGTCGCCGTCCCCGGCCAGCGCCGCCCCGACGGTGCCCGCCCCGGTCGGCGAGGCGTCGCCGATGCCCACCCTTTCGGGTGGCGGGTTCGGCAGCAAGGCCACCATCACCATCCCCGAGGGCCAGCAGCCCACCGGCCAGTTCGTGGTGAACACGGTCAGCGAGGGCGACCGCGCGGCCGTCAACAAGGGCGACTGGGTGACGGTCAACTACACCGCCAAGAACTGGACCACGGGCAAGGACCTGCCCAGCTCGTACGACGCCAACGGCAAGCCGCAGCTCTACCAGGCCGGCAGCGGGCAGCTGGTGCCGGCGCTGGACCAGAGCGTGATCGGCAAGAAGGTGGGAACCCGGCTGCTGGTGGTGGCTCCGCCGGCGGCGGCCTTCGGCGAGCAGGGCTCCACCCAGCTGGGCGTCAACAAGGGCGACACCGTGGTGTTCGTCCTGGACATCATGGAGAGCCTGCCGCCGGACTCCACGCTCAGCGGGACGATGGCCGAGCCGGCCGCGACGATGCCGCAGGTCAAGGACAACGGCAAGGCGGCGGCGACGATCACCGTCCCGGCCGGGCAGGCCCCGCCCGCCGACCTGGAGCAGGCGGTGCTGATCAAGGGCGAGGGCAAGCAGGTCAAGAGCGGGCAGACCTTGGTGGTGCAGTACACCGGGGTGCTGTGGGCCGACGGGCAGCAGTTCGACGCCTCCTGGACGCACGGCGGCGCGCAGGCGGTGCAGATCGGCACCGGCAGTGTGATCGAAGGCTGGGACAAGGGGCTGGTCGGGCAGAACGTCGGCAGCCGGATCCTGCTGGTGGTGCCGCCCGCGCTCGGCTACCAGGACAAGGCCCAGGGCTCGGTGCCGCCGAACTCGACCCTGGTCTTCGTGATCGACATCCTGGAAGCGGTCTAGGGCCCGGGCAGGTCCCCGTCAGGATCCATCGGACGGGGCCCTCGAAGTCACCCCGGGGATTCCGTACGCTTGGGCGGACGCTCGTACAACGAAGCGTCCGCCCTCATCCTGAGCTGTCATACTGCCCACGCACTGTGGCAGGCGCCGCCCGGCGCCGAGGTCCGGGGCGGGCGGTGCGACCGCAGGCCGGCGTTCCACGCCGGGCGTAGATCTGGAAGACCTCGTGGCGAGATGGATGGGGAGTCATGACTGAGAAGACGCCGAGCCCGGGCGGGGCCGGCACCGCGGCGAACGACAGCTCTGCGGGTGACCCGGTCGCCTCTCGTCCCGGCGGCCCGGCTGGGGCGGAGCGCGAGTCGATCGTCGTTCCCCCGGCGATCCTGGCGCAGCAGGCCGGCTGGGCGCAGCCCGGCGACGAGCCGCGCGCCTCGGGCGGGACCAAGACGGACGACGCCCCGCAGATCTTCGCGTCCAACGTGCGCAAGTCCGACAGCTCGGAGGCCGGGTACGACGAGAACCCGCCCGGCGTCGGCAAGCTGGGCGTGATCCTCGGCACGGTGCTGGCCGTGCTGCTGGTCGGCAGCGGCATCACGCTCTACATGGTGAACAAGGACGGCTCCAAGGACAGCGCCTCGGCCGCCAAGCCGGACGCCGCCAAGACCGCGCCGCCCACGCCGAGCGCCGAGCCGGTGCCGCCGATCAAGGACAGCGCCAAGGTGCTGCCGACGGTCACCGGCGAGTTCGGCAAGAAGGCCGAGATCCAGGTGCCGGGCGAGGCGTCCGACGGCTCGTTCGTGGTCAAGGTGCTCACCGAGGGCACCGGCGCCAAGGTGGACAAGAACTCCTGGACCTCGGTGGACTACACCGCCAAGGACTGGAACACCGGCAAGGACATCCCGAGCTCGTACGACGCCAGCGGGAAGCCGCAGATCTTCCAGGCCGGCACCGACGCGCTGATCCCGGCGCTGGACCAGGCCGTGATCGGCAAGAAGGCCGGCTCCCGGCTGCTGGTGGTGGCCCCGCCGGCCGCCGCCTTCGGCTCGCAGGGCAAGGCCGACATGTCGATCGGCGCCAAGGACGACCTGATCTTCGTGATCGACATCCGCAACGCCAACGCGCCCGACGCGGTGGTCAGCGGTACCGTCACCCCGCCGCCGGCGGACTTCCCGCAGGTCAAGGACAACGGCAAGAAGCCGGCCGAGATCACCCCGGTGCCCGGGGCGGCGGACCCGACCGAGCTGAAGTCGCACGTCCTGATCAAGGGCACCGGGCCGAAGGTGGAGAAGGGCGAGAAGGTCGTCGTCCAGTACACCGGCGCGCTGTTCAAGGACGGCAAGGTGTTCGACTCCTCGCTCAGCAAGGGCCAGGCGTTCACCTTCCCGGTCGGCGGCGGCCAGGTCATCCAGGGCTGGGACCAGGGCCTGGAGGGCCAGACGGTCGGCAGCCGGGTCGAGCTGGTGATCCCGGCCTCGCTGGGCTACGGCGACAAGGGCCAGGGCGACATCCCGGCCAACTCGACGCTGGTCTTCGTGGTGGACATCCTGGACGCCGGTCAGGGCTGAGTCACTTCCGGGTGACAATGGTGCGCGTGTGACCTTCGGGTCCGGCCGCGCGGGCGCGACGACAGCGCACACGCGGCCGCCATGACAGTGAATGTGAGAAGAGGGACTGTGAGCGTCAACCTCAACGAGAAGCCCGAGATCGACTTCCCGATCGGGGACGCCCCGAAGGAGCTGCAGATCCGCGACATCGTCGTCGGTGACGGCGATGAGGCCAAGCCGGGCCAGGTCGTCAGCGTCCGCTACGTCGGCGTGACCTTCGAGACCGGCGAGGAGTTCGACGCGAGCTGGAACCGGGGCACCGGCCCGTTCCAGTTCCCGCTGGGCGCCGGCCGCGTCATCAAGGGCTGGGACCAGGGCGTCGTCGGCATGAAGGTCGGCGGCCGTCGCGAGCTGACCATCCCGTCGCACCTGGCGTACGGCGCCCAGTCGCCGACCCCGGCGATCCCGCCGCACTCGACCCTGATCTTCGTGGTCGACCTGCTGGGCGTCTGAGCCCGTCGTGGCCGTGGGCCGGACCCCTCCGGGGGCCCGGCCCACGGGCGTTTCGGGAGGCCGCTTTTGCACGGCGTACCGCTACCGGTACGGTCGGTCCCGCCGGGTGGTGATCGCCCGGTTGGCGCACCCCGCGCGCGGCGCGGCACACCGGAAGGGTCAGCGATGGCGATCGCCAAGGCAGAGCGGCTGATGAATCTCGCCCTGTGCCTGATGAACACCAGACGTCCGCTCTCCAAGAAGGAGCTGCGGGAATCCATCGAGGCGTACCGCGAGGCCTGGCAGAGCAGCAGCGAGGACGCCTTCAACCGGATGTTCGAGCGGGACAAGGACGACCTGCGCGAGCTCGGCCTGGTGATCGACGTCGACGAGAGCACCCTGGACGGCGAGCTCGGCTACCTGGCCCGGGCCGACCGCAACCGGCTGCCCGAGATCGCCCTGGACGCCGAGGAGGCGGCCGCGCTGACCCTGGCCGCCCGGGTCTGGCAGCAGGCCAAGATGTCCGGCGCGGCCAGCGGCGCCCTCCAGAAGCTGCGCGCGGCCGGGGTGCCGTTCGCCGAGGCCGAGGGCCGTACCGCCCTGGAGCCGCGCATTCCCGCCCGGGAGGCCGCGTTCGAGCCGCTGCTCACCGCCGCCCGGGACCGCCGTCCGGTCACCTTCGAGTACCGCAAGGCCGGCGCCGCCGCCGTCGAGCAGCGCAGCGTCGAGCCGTGGGCGCTGGAGTGCTGGCGCGGGCACTGGTACCTGGCCGGGTACGACCGGGACCGGGGCGACGCCCGGGTGTTTCGGCTCAGCCGGATCACCGGCCGGGTGAAGGCGAAGTCCGGGGCCTTCCTCGGCACCGTGCCCGAGCACGTGGACGTCCGGGCCACCGTGGCGAAGTTCGCCGGCGAGGGCGCCACCGCCACCGCGACCGTACGGGTCCGCCGGGACGCCGGCTTCCCGCTGCGCACCAAGGCGCTGACCAGCACCCGGGTGGACGAGGCCTGGGACGAGCTGGAGATCCCGTACGGCAACGGGCTGGGCGCGGACCTGGCCGAGTTCGGGCCGGACGTGCTGGTGCTCGGGCCGGAGGAGCTGAGGGCGGATGTGATCGACCGGCTGCGGGCGGTCGCGGGTACTGAGGATGTGCGGGCATGAGCAATGCGATCGACCAGACACGACGGATGCTGTCGCTGGTCACCTACCTGCGGGAGCGGCCGGGCGCCGAGGTCGCCGAGGTGGCCCGGGCCTTCGGGATCAGCGAGCGCGAGCTGATCGGGGACCTCAACGTGCTGCCGATGTGCGGCACCAGTTTCCGCGGCGGCGACCTGCTCGACATCGACACCGACGGCGAGCGGATCTGGTGGCACAACGTCGACGACGTGGCCCAGCCGCTGCGGCTGGCCGCCGACGAGGCGACCGCGTTGCTGGTGGCCGCCCGGGCGGTGGCCGGGCTGCCGGGCCTGCGGGCCGGGGACCGGGAGGCGCTCACCCGGGCCGTCGCCAAGATCGAGAACGCGGCAGGGGAGAGTGCCGAGGGCAGTGCCCGGGTCGGCGTGACCTTCGAGGCCGAGAGCCACGTCTTCGCCGACATCGACCGCGCGCTCAGCGAGGGCCGCCGGCTCTGGCTGCGCTACTACTCGCACGGGCGCGGCGGGATGACCGAGCGCGAGGTCGACCCGATCCGGCTGCTCACCGAGGGCCACACCTACCTTGAGGCGTGGTGCCGCACCTCCGAGGACCACCGGATGTTCCGGCTCGACCGGGTCGCCGAGATCCGTGTCCTGGACGTCCCGGCCGACCCGCCCCGGCGCGAGCCGCGCGACCTGAGTGGCGGGCTGGTCAACCCGGCGGCGGACGACCCGGAGGTGGTGGTCGAGGTCTCCTCCGGCGGCCGCTGGGTGGCCGAGTACTACACCCACGACCGGGCCGAGGAACTGCCGGACGGCGGGCTGCGGATCACCCTGCGCAGCGCCGACCCCTCCCAGCTGCGCCCGCTGGCGCTGCGGCTGGGCCGGGACGGCCGGATCGTCTCGCCGCCCGAACTGGCCGAGCAGGCGCGCTCGGCCGCGCGGGAGGCGCTGGCCGCCTACGGGGAGGGGCAGGTCTGAGCGGTGGAACCCGGGACCAGATTCAAGGTGTACTGCTCCGAGTGTCGGGAGAAGGTGGAGCTCCCGGCCGAGGAGTTCCGGCTCACCCTCGGCCGCACCCCGGCCCAGGCGCACTACAGCTTCGGCTGCCCGCGGTGCGGGGCGGCGGTGCGCAAGCCGGCCGGGGAGAAGATCGTCGAGGCGCTCACCGGGGCCGGGGTGCGGACCATGCGGCTCGTCCCGGTGGAGGGTTGACCCCCGTACGGCGCGTATAGGCTGGGGCGCATGTCCTGGATGCTCGTCGCCGCCGTCCTGCTCGCCACCGCGGGCCTGCTGGTCCTCGGGGTCCTCGCGATCCGGCTCTGGCTGGACGTGCGGACGCTCGCCAAGGGTGTGGACCAGGCCTCGCGGGCGTTGGCCACGGCGGCGGAGGAGCTGGCGGACGCGGTGCCGGGCGAGAGTGTCCCGGCCGCGGAGCAGGGTGTCCCGGTCGCGTAGCCGTTTCGGTCGGACAGCCGTCCCGGTCGCTTGGCACGGCCGGACTCCCGGCGGTACCGGGGACTGCTGCGTGCGGGTGAGGGCGGGTTACGCTCTCAGGTGGCTCCTGAACCGTGTACCGGGGGCCGCTGTCCTGTTCGGGCGGCCGTCGTCGTGGCGTCATCCGCAGCGGTTACCATCCGCAGCGGACGGCTCGTCGGGCCGCCATGAGTGAAGGTGGTCGCGCATGCGCATCTCGATGACCGCGATCGTGGTGATCGTGGTTCTCGCCATCGTGCTGTTCGGAGCCAAGCGACTGCCCGAGGTGGCGCGCTCGCTGGGGAAGTCGATGCGGATCCTGAAGAGCGAGGCCAAGGCGATGCGTTCGGACGGCGAGTCCGACCAGCGCCCGCACTGAGCGCGGCGCACGTGACGTACGCGACTTCGGAGGCCCGTCGACCGGCGGGCCCCCACGCACGAGTTGAGGACCGGGGTTGAGCAAGCTCTCCAAGGCGTCGAAGGCGCCAAAAGATCCTGAGGGGCGGATGGCCCTCGCCGATCACCTGCGGGAACTGCGCAACCGGGTGATCAAGTCGGTCCTGGCGATCGTGCTGCTCACCATCGTGGCGGCGATCTACCACCGGCAGCTGGAGGACCTGCTGCTGAAGCCGCTGCCGCGCTGTGACACCAAGGAACTGGTCGAGCACTACCACGGCAAGTGCGCCCAGGTCTCCAACATCGGTCTGACCGCCGGTTTCACCTGGATGCTCAAGGTGGCCCTGACGGCCGGTGTGGTCGCGACCGTGCCGATCTGGCTGTACCAGGTCTGGGCCTTCGTGGCGCCCGGCCTGCACCGGCACGAGAAGAAGTACACGGTCATCTTCCTGGTCTGCGGGACGCCGCTGTTCCTGGCCGGCGTGGCCCTGGCCATCCTGGTGCTGCCGACCACGGTCGACGTGCTGATCTCGTTCACCCCGAACAACACCACGCCGATCCTGCCGCCCGAGGACTACTTCGACATCGCCACCCGGATGGTGCTGGTCTTCGGCCTGGCCTTCGAGTTCCCGCTGCTGCTGGTGATGCTGAACATGATCGGCGTGGTCACCGGCAAGCGGCTGCTGGGCTGGTGGCGCGGCATGGTCATGGGCATCACGGTGTTCGCGGCCTTCGCCACGCCGAGCGCCGAGCCGCTGAGCATGCTGGCCCTGGCCGCGCCGATCTGGGGGCTGTACTTCGTCGCGGTGGGGGTCGCGCTCTTCAACGACAAGCGCAAGCGCCGCAACAACCCGGACGCGGACCTGGACGACGAGGAGGCCTCGCAGGTGGACCTCACCGTGCGGCCGGTGGCCGGGGCGGAGATGGTCCAGGCCTCGACCACCCCGGCGGCCGGTGCGCCGGTGCCGGCGTCCCGCCGGGACGAGATGGACGACATCACCTGAGCAGGCCCTTGATCTGATCGGCCCCGATCGGCCCCGGTCCGCCGCTTTCGAGCGGTGGGCCGGGGCTTTTCGCCGCCCTCTGGTCAGTGGCGATGGCATGTGACATATTACTGGTGTGCTGATGACCGCCGAGAGGCCTCCCCTGGACGTCGTCGTGGTCGGCGCCGGTGTGGTCGGCGCCGCCTGCGCCTACTACGCCGCCCGCGCCGGGCTCGCCGTCACCGTCGTGGACCGCGGACCGGTGGCCGGTGGGACCACCGGCGCGGGCGAGGGCAACCTGCTGGTCTCCGACAAGGAGCCAGGCCCCGAACTCGACCTCGCCCTGCTCAGCACCCGGCTCTGGCGCGAACTCGCCGAGCGGCTCGGCCCGGCGATCGAGTACGAGGCCAAGGGCGGCCTGGTGGTCGCCCCGACCGCCGCCGGGCAGGAGGCGCTGCGGGCCTTCGCCGCCCGGCAGCGGGAGGCCGGGGTCCAGGCCGAGGAGGTGCCCGGCGAGCGGCTGCGCGAGCTGGAGCCGCACCTGGCCGAGGGCCTGGCCGGCGGCTTCCACTACCCGCAGGACGCCCAGGTCCAGCCCGCCCTGGCCGCCGCCCACCTGCTGCGCGAGGCCCGCCGGATGGGCGCGGAGCTGATCACCGGGGAGAGCGTCACGGCGGTGGACCGGGGCCCGGACGGCGCCGTGCGCGCCGTGCGGACCGACCGGCGCAGCCTGGCCACGCCCGCCGTGGTGAACGCGGCCGGGACCTGGGGCGGCGAGCTGGCCGCGCTGGCCGGAGCGCACCTGCCGGTGCTGCCCCGGCGCGGCTTCGTCCTGGTCACCGAGCCGCTGCCGCGGATCGTCCGGCACAAGGTGTACGCCGCCGACTACGTGGCCAACGTGGCCAGCGGCTCGGCCGGGCTGGAGACCTCCGCCGTGGTGGAGGGCACCCCGGGCGGGCCGGTGCTGATCGGCGCCAGCCGGGAGCGGGTCGGCTTCGACCGCACGCTCTCCCAGGAGGTGCTGCGCCGACTGGCCGCCCAGGCCGCGGAGCTCTTCCCGGTGCTCTCCGAGGTCACCGTGCTGCGCGCCTACCGGGGCTTTCGCCCGTACCTGCCGGACCACCTCCCGGCGATCGGGGCGGACCCCCGGGTACCCGGGCTGTACCACGCCTGCGGGCACGAGGGGGCCGGCATCGGGCTGGCCCCGGCGACCGGGCTGCTGATCAGCGAGCAGCTCACCGGCAAGCGGCCGGAGCCGGACCTCGCGCCGTTCCGGGCGGACCGCTTCCCGGCCGGGTGACGGCCCGGTCGGGAGATTCCCTGCCCTCACCGCCGGGCCCGTGAGATGACCCATGGCCCGTGCGGTTCCCTGTCGGACCCGTGAGATCGGAGAGGCCGCCGATGCGCCGCCGCACCCCCGCCGGGCTGGTCGAGGCCGAGCCCGGGCCCGCCCACCACATCGAGTTCGACGGGCGACCCGTCCCCGCGCTGCCCGGCCAGTCGATCGCCGCCGCGCTCTGGGCCGACGGCGTGCTCGCCTGGCGTACCACCCGGGTCGGCGGGAAGCCGCGCGGCGCGTTCTGCGGGATCGGCGCCTGCTTCGACTGCCTGGCCACCGTGGACGGCCGCCCCAACCAGCGCACCTGCCTGCTCCCCGCCGAGCCCGGCACCACCGTCACCACCCAGGAGGGCCACGGCCGTGCCGACCTCGCCGTCTGAGACCTTCGACCTCGCCGTGATCGGCGCCGGCCCGGCCGGACTGGCCGCCGCCGTCACCGCCGCCGACCTCGGGCTGAGCTGCGTCCTGCTGGACGGCGCGCAGCGCACCGGCGGGCAGTACTACCGCCATCCGGCGCCCGGCCTCGGCGCGGCCCGGCCGGACCGGCTGCACCACCGCTGGTCCGTCTACACCGGGCTGGCCGACCGGCTCGCCGGGCACGAGAGCGCGGGGCGGGCCGCGTTCCGGAGCGGGCACCAGGTGTGGGCACTGGAGCGCACCGGGGACGGCTTCGCGCTGCACGTCACCCGCGGGCCGGAGGGCACCGACCGGGCCACCGTCCGGTCCCGGTCGGTGCTGCTCGCCACCGGCGCCTACGAGCGGCAGCTGCCGTTCCCCGGCTGGACCCTGCCCGGGGTGGTCACCGCGGGCGGCGCGCAGGCCATGCTCAAGGCCGGGCTGGTGCTGCCCGGCAGGCGGATCGTGGTGGCCGGCAGCGGCCCGCTGCTGCTCGCGGCGGCCTCCTCGCTGGTCGCCGCCGGGGCCGAGGTGCCCGCCGTGGTGGAGGCCACCGCCTACCTCGGGTACGGGCGGCGCCCCGGCGTGCTGGCGGGCGTGCCCGGCAAGCTGGTCGAAGGCGCCGGGCACGGCGGCGCGCTGCTGCGGCACGGCGTCCGGCTGCGCCCGCGCAGCGCGGTGGTCGAGGCGCACGGGACGGAGCGGGTCACCGGTGTGACGGTGGCCCGGCTGGACGCCGACTGGCGGCCGGTGCCCGGCACCGAGCGGCGGATCGACTGCGACGCGCTCGCCGTCGGCCACGGGCTGCTGCCCCAGATCGACCTGGCCACCGAACTGGGCGCGCGGACCGCCACCGGGCCGGACGGCGCGGTCGCGCTGGCGGTGGACGCCCGGCTGCGCACCAGCGTGCCCGGCCTCTGGTCGGCGGGGGAGACCAACGGCGTCGGCGGCGCGGACCTCGCCCTCGCCGAGGGGGAGCTGGCCGCGCACGCGGTCGCCGGGGCGCTGCCCGCGACCGTGCTGCTGCGCCGCCGGGCCCGGCTGCGGGCCTTCGCCGGGTTGATGGCCGCCGCCCACCGGCCGGGCTCGGGCTGGACCGGCTGGCTGCGCCCGGACACCGACGTCTGCCGGTGCGAGGAGGTGCCGGTCGCGGCGATCCGGGAGGCCGTGGACGACCTGGGCGCGGGAGATCCGCGCACCGTCAAGCTGCTCACCCGGGCCGGGATGGGCTGGTGCCAGGGCCGGATGTGCGGTCCGGCCGTGGCCTGCCTGGCCGGCTCGGGTGAGCCGGGGCCGGACCGGCGGCCGCTGGGTTGTCCGGTGCCGCTCTCGCAGTTGGCCGCCGAGTAGGGCTCGACCGGGCGGGTCGGGGAGCTTGTCTGCGGCCCGCCCCCACTTATAAAATGTCACACCTCATCAAGGAGTTCATGTGTCCATCACCCAGCACGACACCACCCGTCCCTGGCGCGGCGTCATGGTCGCCACCACGCTGCCGCTGCGCCCGGACCACTCCGTCGACTACGACGCCTACGCCGAGCACGTCCGCTGGCTGATCGACTCCGGCTGCGAGGGCGTCGTCCCCAACGGCTCGCTGGGTGAGTACCAGACGCTCACCGCAGAGGAGCGCGCCAAGGTGGTCGAGGTCGCGATCGAGGCGGCCGGCGACGGCTCCCGGGTCATGCCGGGGGTGGCCGCGTACGGCAGCGCCGAGTCCCGCCGCTGGGCCGAGCACGCTGCCGAGGCCGGCGCCGGCTCCGTCCTGCTGCTGCCGCCGAACGCCTACCGGGCCGACCACGCCTCGGTGCGCGCCCACTACGCGGAGGTCGCCAAGGCGGGCCTGCCGATCGTGGCGTACAACAACCCGATCGACACCAAGGTGGACCTCGTCCCCGCGCTGCTCGCCCAACTGCACGGCGAGGGCTCGATCGTGGCGGTCAAGGAGTTCAGCGGCGACGTCCGCCGGGCGTACGAGATCGCCGAACTGGCCCCCGGGCTCGACCTGTTGATCGGTGCCGACGACGTGCTGCTGGAACTGGCGCTGGCCGGCGCGGTCGGCTGGATCGCCGGTTACCCGAACGCGCTGCCGGCCGCCTCGGTGGCGCTCTACGACGCCGCCGTCCGGCACGACCTGGAGAGCGCGCTGCCGCTCTACAAGTCGCTGCACTCGCTGCTGCGTTGGGACTCCAAGACCGAGTTCGTCCAGGCCATCAAGCTCTCCATGGACATCGCCGGGCGCCTGGGCGGCCCGGTGCGCGCCCCGCGGGTGCCGCTCACCCCGGAGGTCGAGGCGGCCGTGCGCGCGGCCACCGGGAAGGCGCTGGCCGACGGGCTGGTCTGAGCTCCGCCGACTCCGGCCCCGGCCGGTCCGGCGCCCCTCCAACCATCCGAACCTGTACGGGAGCTGTGACCCATGCGCAGCCGTCATGTGTTCCACGCCGTCGACTCGCACACCGAGGGCATGCCGACCCGGGTGATCACCGGAGGCTTCGGCGTCATCCCCGGCGCCACCATGGCCGAGCGCCGGGTGCACTTCCAGCAGCACCTGGACCACTTCCGCACCCTGCTGATGTACGAGCCGCGCGGCCACGCGGCGATGAGCGGCGCGATCCTCCAGCCGCCGACCCGGCCGGACGCCGACTTCGGGGTGCTCTACATCGAGGTCTCCGGACTGCTGCCGATGTGCGGCCACGGCACCATCGGGGTCGCCACCGTCCTGGTCGAGACCGGGATGGTGCCGGTGGTCGAGCCGGTCACGACCGTCCGGCTGGACACCCCGGCCGGGCTGGTGGTCGCCGAGGTGAGGGTCGAGGACGGTGCCGCCAAGGCGGTGACCATCCGCAACGTGCCGTCCTACTCCGTCGCCCTGGACCGCAAGATCGAGGTGCCCGGCTACGGCACGGTGACCTACGACCTCGCGTACGGCGGCAACTTCTACGCCATCCTGCCGCTCGCCGAGTTCGGGCTGCCGTTCGCGCGCGAGCGCAAGCAGGAGATCCTGGACGCGGGCCTGGCCATGATGGCGGCGATCAACGAGAGCCCCGACCGGCCGGCGCACCCGGAGAACCCGTCCATCCACGGCTGCCACCACGTCCAGCTGCTCGCCCCCGGCTCCACCGCCGCGCACTCCCGGCACGCGATGGCCATCCACCCCGGCTGGTTCGACCGCTCGCCCTGCGGCACCGGCACCTCGGCCCGGATGGCCCAGCTGCACGCGCGCGGCGAACTGCCGCTCGGACGGGACTTCCGCAACGACTCCTTCATCGGGACCACCTTCACCGGGCGGCTGGTCGAGGAGACCGAGGTGGCCGGGCGGACGGCGGTGGTGCCCACCGTCACCGGGCGGGCCTGGGTCACCGGCACCGCCCAGTACTTCCTCGACCCGAACGACCCGTTCCCGGCGGGCTTCCTGCTCTGAACTCCCCCGTTCCTCCTTCGAAGGGCTGCCGGCCGTGACCATCACCTCGTACAACCCCGCCGACCCGGACGACCTGGTGGTCGCCGTCGAGGAGCCCGGTGCCGAGGCCGTGCGGGCCGCCGTCGGGCGGGCCCGGGCGGCGCAGGGCGACTGGCTCGCCGCCGGGGCGGCCGCCCGCTCGGCGGCCCTCGGCCGGATGGCGGACGCCGTGGAGGCGCACGCGCCGGAGCTGGCCGCGCTGATCGTGCGCGAGGTCGGCAAGCCGCAGGCCGAGGCGGCCGGTGAGGTCGCCCGGACCGCGGCGATCTGGCGCTACTACGCGCAGGCGCCGTACGCGCCGTCCGGGGCGGTGCACGAGACCGCCGCCGGGCCCGGACTGCTGTTCACCCGGCGTCGCCCGTACGGGGTGGCCGGGCTGATCGCGCCGTGGAACTTCCCGCTGGCGATCCCCGGTTGGAAGGCCGCACCGGCCCTCGCGGTCGGCAACGCGGTGGTGCTCAAGCCCGCGCCGGAGGCGACGGCCTGCGCGCTGCGGTTGGCGGAGCTGGCCGCGTCGGCCGGCCTGCCCGAGGACGTGTTCACGGTGCTGCCCGGCGGGGCGACGGAGGGCGCGGCGCTGGTGGACACGGCCGACGTGGTCTCCTTCACCGGCTCGACCGGCGTCGGCCGGGCCGTGGTGCGGGCCGCGACCGAGCGCGGGGTGCCGGTGCAGGCCGAACTCGGCGGGCTGAACGCCGCGCTGGTGCTGCCGGACGCCGACATCGAGCCGGCCGCCGGGCACCTCGCCGCGGCCATCGCCGGATACGCCGGGCAGAAGTGCACCGCCACCAGCCGGGTGATCGCGGTCGGCGCCGCGTACGAGCCGCTGCGCGAGGCGCTGGTCAAGGCGCTCGCGGCGGTCGACGACACGGTCTGCGGACCGGTGATCAACGCCGGTGCGCGGGACCGGCTGACCGGCGCCGTCTCCTCGGCCGTCGAGGCCGGGGCCGTGGTGCTCGCCGGCGGCCGGGTGCCAGATCGGGCCGGCTGGTACGTCGAGCCGACCCTGCTCACCGACGTACCGGCCGAACACCCGCTGGCCAGTGAGGAGTTCTTCGGACCGATCGCGGTGCTGCACGCCGCCGCCGACCTGGACGAGGCGATCGCGCTCGCCAACGACACCCCGCACAGCCTCTCCACCTCGGTGCACACCCGCAGCCTGGACGTGGCGCTGGCCGCCGCCGACCGGCTGGACGCGGGCATGGTCCGGGTCAACGCCCCGTCCAGCGGCGTCGACTTCCACCTGCCGTTCGGCGGCACCAAGGGCGCCGGCCACGGCGACCGCGAACAGGGCCAGGCGGCCCTGGACTTCTACACCGTCAGCCGGACCGTCAGCGTGCTGCCGGGCGGAGCCGCCTGATGTTCGTGCGCACCGTCGACTACCACACGGCCGGTGAGCCGTTCCGGATCGTGCTGGAGGGCGCGCCGCCGATCCCCGGCGACACCGTCGCCGAGCGCCGGGCCATCGCGCTCGGCGCGGGCGGCAGCGCGACCGCGCCCCGGCCCAGCGCGCTGGACGAGGTCCGGCGGCTGCTCAGCCGGGAGCCGCGCGGCCACGCCGGGATGTACGGCGGCTTCCTGGTGCCGCCGGACGACGACGGGGCGCACCTGGGGGTGCTGTTCTGGCACAAGGACGGCTACTCCACCGCCTGCGGGCACGGCACCATCGCGCTCGGCGCCTGGGCGGTGGACTCCGGCCTGGTGGCGGCCCCCGCCGACGGCGTGGCGCCGGTGCGGATCGACGTGCCGTCCGGCCGGGTCACCGCCCTGGTGCACCGGTCCTGCGGGCGGACCACCGGGGTGACCTTCCGCAACGTGCCCACCCGGGTGACCGCGCTGAAGCTGCCGGTGGAGACCTCGCGCGGCACCGTGGAGGTCGCGGTGGCGCACTCCGGCGCCTGCTACGCCGCCGTTCCGGCGGCCGCGCTGGGCCTGGCCGTGGAACCGGCGCGGCTGCCCGAACTCACCGCACTGGGGCGGGAGATCAGAGCGGCACTGGACGGCTCGGCGGCCGTCGACCACCCGGCTGTCCGGCGTGTACGGGGTGGTGCTGTACGACGAACTCCCCTCCGCTGACGGCGGGTTGAACCAGCGGAACGTCACCGTCTTCGCGGACGGGCAGATCGACCGCTCGCCCTGCGGCTCCGGCACCTCCGCCCGGATCGCGGTGCTCGCCGCCGAGGGGCGGCTGGCCCCCGGCGAGCCGCTGCGGCACGAGTCGGTCATCGGCACCGTCTTCACCGGCTCGCTGCTGCCCGGCGGCGACCCGCTGGGCGAGGGCGTGGTCACCGAGGTCGGCGGCGCGGCGTTCCGCACCGGCGAGCACGGCTTCGTCCTGGAGCCGGGCGACGAGCTGGGGGCGGGGTTCCTGCTGTGAGACCGGCCGAGTCCTCCGGTGCGGCTGTCGCGCCGCTCCGGTACGCCGTGCCTGGGGTCGGCGGGGTCGGGCCCGCCGAGGCGGTGGGGGCGATCGAGCGGGTGCTGCTGGACGGGTTCGACCCGGAGGCGGCACCCGCCCGGTCGGCCGTACCGGTGCCCGCCGGGGAGCTGCTGCTGATGCCGGCCGCCGCCGGGCCGTACGCGGGCGTGAAGATCGCCGGGGTGGCGCCGGCCAACCCGGCGCGCGGGCTGCCCCGGATCACCGGCAGCTACCTGCTGCTCGACGGGCCCACCCTGCAACCGGTCGCGCTGCTGGACGGCGCCGCGCTCACCGCGCTGCGCACGCCCGCCGTCACCGCGGCCGCGCTGCGGCGGCTGGCGGTGCCGCGGGCGGAGCACCTGGTGCTGTTCGGCTCCGGGCCGCAGGCGTACGGGCACCTGGACGCGCTGCTCGCCGTCCGGCCGCTGACCAGGCTCACCGTGGTGGCGCGCGACGCCGGGCGGGCGGGAGCGCTGGCCGCGTACGGGCGGGGCCTCGGCCTGACGGCCGAGGTCGGCGGGCCGGAGGCGGTCGCGGCGGCGGACCTGGTGGTCTGCTGCACCACCGCGCGCACGCCGCTGTTCGACGGCGCGCTGGTGCCCGCGCACGCGGCGGTGGCGGCGGTCGGCTCGCACGAGCCGGACGCGCGGGAGGTGGACGCGGCGCTGGTCGACCGGGCCGAGCTGTACGTGGAGGCGCGCGCGGTCGCGGCCCGGGAGGCCGGGGACCTGCTGCTGGCGGGCGTGGCGGGGCGGCGGCTGTGGAACCTCGCGGAGCTGGTGCGCGGCGAGGCGCCGGTGCCGCGGGAGCGGCCGCGGTTCTTCAAGAGCGTCGGGATGGCCTGGGAGGACCTGGCGGTCGCGGCGCAGGTGTACCGGCGGGCCGGGGTTGACCGGTCGCCGTAGCGGCCGCTCAGTCGCCGATGAGGCAGAGCCAACTCCCCGGGGTGGCCGCGCAGTTGGCCAGCAGGTTGCGCAGGTCGCGGACGGCCGCCCGCTGCGCCTCGGTGGTGCAGCGGGCGAGCAGGGCGGTGGCCTCCTCGAAGGCGGCGCCGGCGTCCTGCTCGTTGAACAGGGTGTCCCCGTACGGGTCGATCCGGCCCAGCCGGTGGTCGGACGGCCCGGCGTGTGCGGCCAGCGCCTCGGCGAGGCCGGGGCCGTGGTCGGTCGACAGGTGCAGCAGGGCTGGGCCGCCGCGTCGGCCGCTGCCGCGTCGGACGGTGTGGGGGCGGCCGTCGTAGAGTGCCGCTTCGATCGACAAGTCCGTTGCTCCCGAGGGCTGTCGGCCGCGCTTCAGCGGTAGGTCGCGAGCAGCCGGGCCAGGTGCCGGCCGCTGACCAGTAGGGGCTCCTCGTCGCGGGCGACCTGGGCGGAGAGCTCAGCGCCTTCGAGGGTGTTGAGGACCGTGTCGGCCAGCTCGCGGGCGTCCTCCGCGTCGATGCCGGCGGCGAGCAGCCAATCCGCCACGATGGCTCGCCAGTTGGCGAAGGCTTCGGCCACGGCCTGTTCGATCACCGGCACCCGGCCGACGGTCTCCAGCGCCGTGGTGGTGATCGGGCAGCCGTCCTGCCAGCCGGAGGCGCGCAGTTCGTCGGCGAGCATCCGGGTGCAGGTGGTGATCGCCTCGCCGGGGTCCGCCGAGGAGCCCAGCCCGGCGCGCAGCAGGACGGCGAACTCCTCGTCCCCGTGTCGGATCGCCGCGGCGGCCAACTCCTGCTTCCCGCCCGGGAAGAAGTGGTAGACGGAGCCGAGGGTGGCCTCGGCCTCGCGGGAGATCTGCTTGATCCCGGTGCCCTCGTACCCCTGGCGTTGCAGCAGCCGGGAGGTGGTCCGGACGATCCGCTCGCGGGTGCCGACGGTGGCGGTCTTCTCGGGCGCACCCGCGGGCTTGTTCGCGGGCTTGGTCACGGGCGTCTTCACGTCGTGATCCTAGCCGAAGGAATGAATAGAGCGTTCGCTCTAGAGCCGTGTTAGCGTCAGCTCCGTCGCTCTGGATAGAGCGTTCGTTCTAGTGATTCGTTCTCGTGGAGGGGGAGACGCATGTCCGTGGAGCAGCAGTCGAAGCGCCCGGTGACGGTGATCGGGCTCGGCCCGATGGGGCAGGCCATGGCCGGGGCGTTCCTGGACGCCGGGCACGCCGTCACGGTGTGGAACCGTACGGCCGGGCGGGCGGCCGAACTGGTGGGCCGGGGTGCCGAGTCGGCGCCGAGCGCAGAGGCCGCGGTGGCGGCGAACGAGCTGGTGGTGCTCAGCCTCACCGACTACGACGCGGTGATCGCCGTGCTGGAGTCGGCCGAGCCGGCGCTGAAGGGGAAGGTCTTCGCGAACCTCGGCTCGGACACCCCCGAGCGGGCCCGCGAGGTCACCCGCTGGCTCGCCGAGCGCGGGGCCGAGCACCTGAACGGCGGGGTGCAGGTGCCGCCGTCGGGCATCGGCAGCCCCGAGTCGTCCGTCTTCTACAGCGGACCGGCCGAGCTGTTCGAGCGGTACCGGGACACCCTGGAGGTGCTCGCCGGGACGGACTACCGGGGGGACGACCCCGGGCTGGCGCAGCTGTACTACCAGATCCAGATGGACCTGTTCTGGACCTCGATGGTCGGCTACCTGCACGCCACCGCGATCGCCGAGGCCAACGGCATCTCGGCCGAGGAGTTCCGGCCGCACGCCGTCTCCACCGCCGCGCTGATGCCGTGGATGATCGAGTTCTACGCGCCGCGGATCACCGCCGGGGACCACCGCGGCGACGTCGACCGGCTGACCATGGGGCTCGCCGGCATCGAGCACGTCCGGCACACCGCGGAGGCCTCCGGGGTGGACGGCGAGCTGCCGGCGCTGCTGGCGCAGGTGCTCCGGCGGGCCGTCGAGGCCGGGCACGGCGAGGACAGCCTGAGCGCACTCGTGGGACGCTTCCGCCGGGCGTAGCCGTCCGTGGGGGGGTGGGGAGGGCCAGCGGGGGGCTGACGGGGGTGGTGGCAGCGGCCGATCGCCGCTGCCACCACGGCTTTTCGGCGTCGCGGGGGCCGGATCGGCGGGTGCTCGGATCACCGGCTGTTGCGTACGCAACGTAACGTGACATTGTACGCTGGTGTTCTGCACCCATCCGGAGGAACACCATGGCCGACCTCAAATCCCGCACCCTGATCTCCGTCCAGGAGCGGCTCCGCGACCAGGTCGCCCACGCACTCCGGGCGGCCCTGATCTCCGGCGAACTGCGGCCCGGTGTCGTCTACTCCGCCCCGGCGCTCGCCGCCGACTTCGGCGTCTCCGCGACCCCGGTCCGCGAGGCCATGCTCGACCTCGCCCGCGAGGGCCTGGTCGAGGCCGTCCGCAACAAGGGCTTCCGGGTCACCGAGCTCACCGAACGCGACCTCGACGACTACACCGAGATCCGCGCCCTGATCGAGGTCCCGACCGTCGGCCGGGTGGCCCGCACCGCCACCGAGGAGCAGCTGGAACGGCTGCGCCCGCAGGCCGAGGCGATCGTCGCGGCGGCGCGCAAGCACGACCTGATCGGCTACCTGGAGGCCGACCGCCAGTTCCACCTGGACCTGCTCGGCCTGGCCGGCAACACCCGGCTGGTCGACGTGGTCGGCGACCTGCGCAAGCGCTCCCGGCTGTACGGCCTCAACCGTCTCGACGAGCGCGGCGAGCTGGTCTCCTCGGCGGAGGAGCACCTGGAGCTGCTCGACCTGATGCTCGCCGGCGACGCCGAGGCGGCCGAAGCCTGCATGACCCGCCACCTCGGCCACGTCCGCTCCCTCTGGGCCGGTCAGCAGACCGCCGAGGACGACCAGCCGGCCCTGCGCCTCCAGGCCCGGTAGGGGCCAAACCGCTCGTTCGGGTGAAGGCTGGGAATCGGGCGTCGGCAGGCGCCCGAGCTCTACGATGATGGTCTCGACATCGGCAGCCAGGAGGAATCCATGTCCGCCGCAGCACTGGAGGGCCCCTTCGAGCAGATGACGCTGCTCGAATCCGCTGAGCTGATCTCCAAGCAGTTCGTGGGGCACCGGGTCGAGATCCTCGGAGAACAGATCACAGTGACGCCGCCTCCGGACGGACAACACGGTGACTCTCTCACCAGCCTCAGCATTCCGTTCCTCGTAGCAGGCCTCCACGGCAAGACGACCCGGGTGATTCAGGGGATCGGCCTCTGGCTGCCCCACGGGCCGTCGGACTACGCCGTTCCGGACATGTCGATCGTCGATGCCGACTACGCCGACCACCTGGTCGAGCGCAACTGCTACGACCCGGCGATCTTCAGGCTCGTGGTGGAGGTGACCTCCTCGAACCACCTGATCGATCTCAAGATCAAGCCGACTCTGTACGCGGAAGCCGGGGTGCCGGTCTACGTCATCGTGGATCGTGGCAAGCAGCGTGTCATGGTGCTGACCGACCCCGAGGACGGCGAGTACCGGTTGCACGCCGTCCACCACCCCGGGCAGTCCTTCACCCTGCCGGAGTCGATCGGCGCCTCGGTGACGCTGTCGGTGGACGACGTGCTGACGGCGAAGAAGTAGTTCAGACCGCCGCCGTCGGGATCGTCAGTCTGCCGTCCCGCACCTCGGCGATCTGGTCGACGGCCGTCAGATGGGTGCGGTCGTGGGTGACCAGGACGGTCGCGGTGGCGCGGCGGTGGGTGAGCTCGGTGAGCAGGTCCAGGACGGCGGCGCCGCGTTCGTGGTCGAGAGCGCTGGTGGGTTCGTCCACCAGGAGCACGGTCGGGTCGTTCATCAGGGCGCGGGCGATGTTGACCCGCTGGCGCTGGCCGCCGGAGAGCTGGTGCGGGCGGCGGGCGGCCTGGTCGCGCAGGCCGACGGCGTCCAGGAGCTCCAGGGCGCGGGGCAGGGCGCTGCGCGGGGCGCGGCCGTCCAGGTGGGCCATCACCTGGAGCTGCTCCACGGCGGTGAGCGAGGGCAGCAGGTTGGCCTGCTGGAAGACGATGCCGATCCTGGTGCGGCGCAGCGCGGTGAGGTCGGCCCGGCCGAGGCCCGCGGTGTCGGTGCCGTCGATCACGACCTGCCCGGAGTCCGGGGTGATCAGGGTGGCGGCCACCGCCAGCAGGCTGGACTTGCCGGAGCCGGACGGGCCGACGACGGCCGTGACCGAGCCCTTGGGGACGGTCAGCGAGACCTCGTCCAGGGCGGTGAGCCGGCCGTCGCCGTCCGGGTAGGTCAAGGTGATGCGGTCGAGCATGAGAGTCATCGGGCACTCCCCAGGGCGGTCAGCGGGTCGACGGAGGTGATCCGGCGGATGGACAGGGCCGCGCCGATCGCGCCGAGGGCGATCATGACGGTGGCGGGCAGCAGGAGGGTCGGGGCGTCCAGCACGAAGGGGACGGCGGAGCCGATCAGAGCCCCGGCGCCGAGGGCGATCGCGGTGCCGAGGACGGTGCCGAGCACCAGCAGCAGGACGGCCTGGCCGAGGGCGTCGCGCAGCAGGTAGCGGGTGGAGGCGCCGAGGGCCTTGAGGACGGCGATGTCGCCGCTGCGCTGGATCGTCCAGACGGTGAAGAACGCGCCGATCACCAGGGCCGAGATGGCGAACAGGAAGCCGCGCATCAGCTGGAGGGAGCCGTTCTCCGAGGTGTACGAGCCGATCGCGGTGAGGGCGTCGTCGCGGGTGCGGGTCTCGGTGCCGTGGCGGGCGTCGGCGGCGGCGAGGTCGGCGCCCTTCGCGGTGTCGAGCGCGATGACGGTGGCGTGGCCGGCGCCGCCGGGGGCGGCCTGCTGCCAGTCGCCGAGGCTGGTCCAGATCACCGGGGTGTGGCTGTACGCGGCGTCGCCCTCGACGGCGGAGACCCGCAGCGGGTGCCCGGCCAGGGTGAACTCGGCGCCGGGGGTGAGGCCGCCCAGGTTCTCGGCGGCGGTCCTGGACAGCACGGCCTGGCCGGGGGCGATCCGGGCGCCCTTCGGGGCGAGCCCGGAGTCCTCCGGGACGCCGAAGGCGGACAGCGCGGCGGTGCGCCGGCCGGCGGCGGCCTTGGTGGTGGTGATGCCGAGCGGCTGGGCGGAGGTGACGCCGGGCTCGCGGGCCCAGGCCTGCCACTGGTCGGGGGTGACCTGGGAGTCGGTGAAGGAGAGCTTCTGGCCGTCGGCGGGCTTGCCGAACACCAGGTGGTCGGCGGGCAGGCCGGTGATCGCGGAGATGTTCTGCCGGCCGAGTCCGGCGGTCAGCCCGGACAGCAGGCCGACCAGGACGGTGATCAGCACGATGACGGTCCCCATCAGGGCGAACCGGCCCTTGGCGAACCTCAGGTCCCTCCAGGCGACGAACACGCTGGGCCTTTCCTACGAAGCGGACAGGGTGTCTTCCGACGCTTCCACGGTCGTGGACGCAGGGGCCTGGAGGCATCGCGCCGGGGATTGCATCCTGGGCATCAAAGGGCAGACGCGGAGTTCAACCTTTTGATTGATGCCCGGCTGTCGGCGCCGACTTAGGCTGGACGGATGGCGACCGAACGATCCAGAACCACCCCCGTCGCCCGCGTCCTCCAGGTCTGCCTGCACCTGCTCGTGGCGGGCCTCCTCGCGCTCGCCGTCGCCCGGGCCGTCTTCGTCGACCACAGCGGCGATCCGGCCGCCGTCGGCGCCGCGGCCACCGCGATGGCCGCCGTCTACACCGTCGGGCCGCAGCTGGCCGCCGTCCGCCGCTTGCGCCGGGCGGCCGCGCTCTGGCTGGCGCTGCTCGGCGTCACCTGGGCGGGCGTGCTGCTCGCCACCCAGGACGGGGTCTGGCTGGCGTTCCCGCTGTACTTCCTGGAGCTGCACCTGCTGGGGCGGCGCGGCGGGCCGGTGGCCGTCGCGCTGACCGCCGTCGGGGCGATCACCGCGTGGTCCTGGCACCAGCACAGCTTCAGCCTCGCCGCCTCGATCGGGCCCGCGCTCGGCGCGGCCGTCGCCACCGCCACCGTGCTCGGCTACCAGGCGCTGTACCGGGAGAGCGAGGAGCGGCGCCGGCTGATCGACGAGCTGACCGCCGCCCGCGCCGACCTCGCCTCCGCCCACCACGCGGCCGGGGTGCTGGCCGAGCGCGAGCGGCTCGCCCGGGAGATCCACGACACCCTCGCACAGAGCCTCAGCTCCATCCAGCTGCTGCTGCGGGCCGCCCAGCGGGCGCTGCCCGAGCGCACCGAGGCGGCCGCCGGGTACGTCGAGCAGGCGCGGCAGGCCGCCCAGGACAACCTGGACGAGGCCCGGCGGTTCGTCCGGGCGCTGACCCCGCCCTCGCTGGACGGCGATCCGCTGCCGGTCGCGCTGGAGCGGCTGTGCGCGACGACGACGGCGCACGGCGCGCTGCCCGTCCACCTGCACGTCTCCGGCGACCCGCTCCGGCTGCCGGCCGCGCAGGAGGTCGCGCTGCTGCGGATCGCGCAGTCGGCGCTCGGCAACACCGTCCGGCACGCGGGGGCCACCCGGGCGGAGGTGACACTCAGCTACATGGAGGGCGAGGTGGCGTTGGACGTGGTCGACGACGGGGACGGGTTCGATCCGGCCGTGGTCGCGGGCCGCACCAGCGAGGAGGGCGGCTTCGGGCTGCCCTCGATGCGGGCCCGGGCGCGGGCGCTCGGCGGCAGCTTCACGGTGGAGTCGGCGCCCGGGCAGGGCACGGCGGTGGCGGTGCAGCTGCCGGCCGGCGCGGAGGCGGGCCAGTGATCCGGCTGCTCATCGCGGACGACCACCCGGTGGTGCGGGCCGGGCTGCGGGCGGTGTTGGAGTGCGAGTCGGACTTCGCCATCGTGGCGGAGGCGGCCACCGCCGAGCGGGCCGTCGAGCTGGCGGCGGAGCCGGGCGTGGACGTGGTGCTGATGGACCTCCAGTTCGGGCCCGGTTCGGCGATGAACGGGGCGCAGGCCACCGCGGCGATCACCGCCAGGGCGGGCGCGCCGCGGGTGCTGGTCGTCACCACCTACGACACCGACGCGGACACCCTGCCGGCCCTGGAGGCGGGCGCCACCGGCTACCTGCTGAAGGACGCGCCGCCGGAGGAGCTGGCCCAGGCCGTACGGGCCGCGGCGGCCGGGCGCAGCGCGCTGGCGCCCAGCGTGGCGGACCGGCTGCTGGAGCGGATGCGGACGCCGGCGGCGGCGCTCAGCGCCCGGGAGACCGAGGTGCTGGGGCTGGTCGCGGACGGGCTGACCAATCAGCAGATCAGCCAGCGGCTGCACCTGAGCCAGGCCACGGTGAAGTCCCATCTGGTGCACATCTACACCAAGTTGGGGGTGGACTCGCGTACGGCGGCGGTCCGGGAGTCGCGGCGGCGGGGGCTGATCCGCCGAGCGTAGAGTGGGCCGTCCCGTACCTGAGGAGACCCCCGATGGCCGTCCGTGTCCCTGACCTCGCCGTACCCGTGATCGGCGCCCCGATGGCGGGCGGTCCTTCGACGCCCGAGCTGGTGGTGGCGGTGAACCGGGCCGGCGGGCTGGGGTTCCTGGCCGCCGGGATGAAGTCCGCCGCCGCGATGGCCGAGCAGATCGCCGAGGTCCGGAAGACGACCGATCGGCCGTTCGGGGTGAACCTCTTCGTGCCGGGCGAGCCCGGGGACGGCGCGGCCGTCGCGGCCTACCGGGAGCGGCTGCGGCCGGAGGCCGAGCAGTGGGGCGTGACGCTGCCGGAGGAGGTCGGGCCGGACCGGGACGACTGGGAGGCCAAGCTCGCCGCGCTGGTCGCGGACCCGGTGCCGGTGGTCTCGTACACCTTCGGGCTGCCGACGGCCGAGGAGGCGGCGGCGCTGCGGGCGGTCGGGACGGCCCAGGTCGCCACCGTCACCACGCCGCAGGAGGCACGCGACGCCGAGGCCGTCGGGATGGACGCGCTCTGCGTGCAGGGCCCGGAGGCCGGCGGGCACCGGGGCACCCACCGGGTGACGGACCGGCCGGGAGAGCTGCCGCTGCTCCGACTGCTGCCCGCCGTACGGGAGGTGACGGCGCTGCCGCTGATCGCCGCGGGCGGGCTCGGCGACGGCGCGGCCATCGCGGCGGCGCTGCGGGCGGGGGCGGCGGCGGTGCAGCTGGGCACGGCGCTGCTGCGCTCCGACGAGTCCGGTGCCCCGGCCGCCCACCAGGACGCGCTCGTGGAACTCCCGGAGACGGCCGTCACCCGCGCCTTCACCGGCCGCCCGGCCCGCGGCCTGCGCAACGCCTTCATCGACCGCTACGGCCCGTACGCCCCGCCCGCCTACCCCGAGGTCAACCGCCTCACCACCCCCTTGCGCGTCGCGGCCGCCCGCCGGGGCGACACCGCCGCCATGCACCTGTGGGCCGGTACCGCCCACCTGCTGGCCCGTACCGGCCCGGCGGAGGCCATCGTCACCGACCTGTGGGGCGCGGCGCGCGGGGCGTGAGCCAGGGCGGGTCTCAGTCCAGCAGCTCGGCCATCCAGGATTCGACGGCGTCGGCGGTGCGGGGCAGGGCGCTCGACATCAGGTGGGCGCCGTCCGCGGTGATGACCAGATCGTCCTCGATGCGGATGCCGAGGCCGCGGAGTTCGGCGGGGAGGGTCTCGTCGTCGGGCTGGAGGTAGAGGCCGGGTTCGACGGTGAGGACCATGCCCTCCTCCAGGGTGCCGTCGAGGTAGCGGTCGGCGCGGGACTTGGCGCAGTCGTGGTAGTCGAGGCCGAGCATGTGGCCGCTGCCGCAGAGGGTGTAGCGGCGGTACAGGCCGTTGTCCTCGGCGAGGGCCTCCTCGGCGGAGACGGGCAGGACGCCCCAGTCGGCGAGGCCCTCGGCGATGACCCGCATGGCGGCGCGGTGGAAGTCGCGGAACCGCGCCCCCGGGCGCAGCGCGGCGATGCCGGCGCTCTGGGCGGCGAGGACGAGGTCGTAGGCCTGGCGCTGGACCGGGGTGAAGGTGCCGCTGAGCGGCAGGGTGCGGGTGATGTCGGCGGCGTAGAGGGTGTCGGTCTCGACGCCGGCGTCCAGCAGCAGCAGGGAGTTCGGGTCGAGGGCGCCGTCGTTGCGGATCCAGTGCAGGACGCAGGCGTGGGCGCCGGAGGCGGCGATGGTGGTGTAGGAGGTGCCGTTGCCCTCGGCGCGGGCGCGCAGGTCGAAGACGCCCTCGATCCAGCGTTCGCCGCGGTGGTGGCGCAGGGCGGTGGGCAGGGCGCGGACGACGTCCTCGAAGCCGGTGGTGGTGTGGTCGACGGCCAGTTGCAGCTGGCCGATCTCCCACTCGTCCTTGACCAGGCGCAACTCGGCGAGGACGGCGGCCAGTTCGCCGTCCGCCGCGGTGGGGCCGCGCCGTTCGGTGGCCTCGTCGACCAGCGGGTCGGTGTCGGCCAGCACCCGGGTGGGCGGCTGCGGGCCGGAGAGCAGCTTGCCGAGGTCGTCGAGGTGCTCGGTGCGTACCCCGGTGAGCCGGGCCGCCTCGGCGAGGTCGGGCCGGGGGCCGACCCAGAACTCGCCGTAGCGGCGGTCGCGGTAGAACTCGCCGCCGTCGCGCGGGGAGCGGGGCCGCAGGTAGAGGACCGGCTCGTGGCCCTCGGGGCCGGCCGGTTCGAGGACCAGCACGTGGTCGGCCTGGTCCTCGCCGGTGAGGCCGGTGAGCCAGACGTACGCGCTGTGCGGGCGGAAGCGGTAGTCGAGGTCGTTGCAGCGGACCTTGAGCCGGCCGGCCGGGACGATCAGCCGCTCGCCGGGGAAGGCGGCGCAGAGCCGGGCGCGGCGGCCGGGGAAGCGGTCGTAGCCGGGGACGCGTCGATCGGCGGGGAGCGGGGTGGCGCTCCAGTGGGAGCCCATGAACGAGGCGAGGGCGGGGGAGACCGGGAGGTCGTGGCTCCCGGTGTTGAGGCCGGTCGGGGGCAGGTTCACCGGTGAACTCCTGGGCGGGAAGGGGGAGATGCGCGGGGCACGGACACAGCTCGGTAACGGGTGGCGCCACCTCTTGTGCAGTGCAATTTCACATTACTATGTTACTGATCATCCGGTGGGACGGCCCACTGCTTTCCGGAAGTCACCGACCTCCGGAGGGTCGGGTCGCGCCGGACCCCCGGTCGGACGCGGCGGGGAACCCTGCGAGGGCCGCGTCCGACCGGGCCCGCCCGGGTGCCCCTCCGGGCGGGCCCGCTCACTCCTCGGCGGGCAGCAGCCCGTCCTCCGGCAGCAGCCGGCGCGGCCCCGGGCCCTCGGCGGCCAGTTCGTCGCCCGGGTTGAGCACCCGGCAGCGGCGCAGCGACACGCAGCCGCAGCCGATGCAGCCGGTCAGCTCGCCCTCCAGCCGCTCCAACTCGACCCGGCGGGCGCGCAGCTGCTCGGCCCAGCGCCGGGAGATGCGCTCCCAGTCGTGCTTGCCGGGCATCCGGTCCTCGGGTAGTCCGGTGAAGACCTCGGCGACCTCGGAGAGCGGAATGCCGAGCCGCTTGGCGACCAGGATCAGCGAGATCCGGCGCAGCACGTGCCGCCGGTAGCGCCGCTGGTTGCCCGTGGTGCGCTCGGAGGAGATCAGCCCCTGCTCCTCGTAGAAACGCACGGCCGACGTGGCGATCCCGGCCCGCCGGGCCACCTCGCCGACGCTCAGCAGATCGACCGGGGCGGTGGTCATGGCGGCTCCTTGACTTCAAGTTCTCTTGAAGTCCTAGCGTACCGGACGTGACCGAATCGACTGCCGTCAAGAGCGACACCGACCATGCCGAGCTGGGCAGTTACCCGGCTGAGGTCTCGCACGCGGGGGCCTCCGGTGGGTGGCGCGAACTCTTCTCCCGTCGGTACGCCGCGGCCGCCTCGATCCTGGCGGGCGGCGTCGCGCTGTACGCGATGAACCTCTACCTCACCGCCGCGCTGATGCCCTCGATCGTGGCCGGCATCGGCGGCGAGCGGTACTACGCGTGGGTGGCCACCGGCTTCCTGATGGCCGCCGTCATCGCCTCGATGCTGGTCAGCCGGCTGCTGGACCGCCTCGGCGCCGCCCGGGCGTACGTGCTCGGCTTCCTGGTCTTCGGCGCCGGAGCGGTGGTCAACGCGCTCAGCCCGTCGATGGCGGCGCTGATCCTCGGCCGGGTGGTGCAGGGCCTCGGCGGCGGGCTGGTGGCCGGGCTCGGCTACGCCGTGATCCGCGGCGCGCTGCCGGAGCGGCTGTGGACCCGGGCGGCCGGACTGGTCTCCGCTATGTGGGGCGTCGGCACCCTGGTCGGGCCGTCGCTGGGCGGGCTCTTCGCCCAACTCGGCGCCTGGCGCTGGGCGTACGTCCTGCTGCTGGCCGCCGCGCTGGTGCTGGCGGTGCTGGCCCGCCGGGTGCTGCCCGGGCCCTCCGGCAACGCCGGGGAGGGAAGCGGCCCGGTGCCCCTGCCCTCGCTGCTGCTGCTCACCCTGGCCGCGGCCGCCTTCAGCGTCAGCTCCACCGTGCCGAGCGGCTGGCCGACGGCGCTCTGCCTGCTCACCGGACTGGGCCTGCTGGTGGGCTTCGTGGCGGTCGAACGGCGCGCGTCGGCGACGGTGCTGCCGCAGCGGACCTACCGGGCCGGCAGCCCGCTGAAGTGGCTCTACCTGACCGTGGCGGTGCTCTGCGCGGGCGTCGTGGCGGAGAACTTCATCCCGCTGTTCGGCCAGCAGCTGGGCGGCCTCGGCCCGCTGGTGGCCGGGTTCCTGGGCGCCGCGATCTCGGCCGGCTGGACGGCCGCCCAGCTGTTCAGCGTCGGGATCGAGTCGGCGCGCGGCCGGGCCGCGGCGATCCGCACCGCCCCGCTGGTGCTGGTCGGCGGCCTGCTGCTGTACGGGCTGACCCAGACCGGGCACGCCTCCGGGCTCCGGGTGCTGCTCTGGGCGGTGGCGCTGTTCGGCGCCGGCACCGGGATCGGGCTGGCCTTCCCGCACCTGAGCGTGGCCGCGATGCGCAGCAGCAGCGACCCGGCCGAGGGCGGCAAGGCGGCCGCGGCGATCAACACCACCCAGCTGATCGCCTTCTCGGTGACCTCGGCGCTGGCCGGCACCCTGGTCAACCTGGGCGCCGACAGCCCGGTCGACTCGGCCCGGTACATGACCTTCGGGATCGCGGCGATCACCGTCCTCGGGATGCTGACCGCCGCCCGCACCGCCCGCGCCCTGGGGCGCTGAGGCCGGGCACAGCCCGCGCCCTGGGGCGCTGAGGCCGGGCAAGGAAGCCGGCCCCGGGTCCCTTTTCGTCGGGGGGATCCGGGGCCTTTCGCGGGACGGCGCACCGGTCAACGGATCGCGCGGTCGGCGGGGGAGACACCGCACGGCCCGGCCAGTAGCCTCTCCGTGACCTGTCACACGCCGTTCCAGGTGCCGGCCGGCGTCGGCCGACGGCACCTCAGCCAGCGGAGGAAGCCGTGATCGAGGACCCGCGGACCGTCGAACCCCCGGCCCCGCTGCCGGCCGCCGACGGGCTGTTCAGCGTGTCGCCGCACGCGGCGCACCTGAACCACGGCTCGTTCGGCGCCGTGCCCGTCCCCGTCCAGCGGGTGCAGGAGCGGCTGCGCGTCGAGCACGAGCAGGACCCGGACGGCTTCTTCGCCGACCTCCCGGCCCGGGTCGCCGCCGCCCGTACCCTGATCGCCGCCGAACTGGAGACCGACCCGGACCGGCTCGCGTTCGTCCCCAACGTCACCGAGGCGGTCGCGATCGCCCTGGCCAGCATCCCGCTCGCGCCCGGCGACCGGATCCTGGTCACCGACCACGGCTACGGCTCGGTGGTCCAGGCCGCGGCCCGCCGGGCCGCCGAGACCGGCGCCGAGGTGGTGGTGGCCCCGGTGCCGCTGGACGCCCCGGACGAGCACGCCGTCCGCGAGGCGGTGCTCGCCGCCGTCGACGAGCGCGTCACCGTCGCCGTCCTGGACCAGCTCACCTCGCCCACCGCCCGCCTGGTGGCCGGCCCGGCCCTGCTCGCCGAACTGCGCGCCCGCGGCGTGACCACCGTGGTGGACGGCGCCCACGCCCCCGGCATGCTGCCCGCCCCGATCGACCCGAACGCCGACTTCTGGTTCGGCAACCTGCACAAGTGGGCCTTCGCCCCGCGCGCCACCGGGGTGCTCGCCGTCCGCCCCGAGTGGACCGGCCGGGTGCGCCCGCTGGCCCTGTCCTGGGAGCACGACAAGGGCTTCCCCTACAGCGTCGAGTGGCGCGGCACCTGCGACTACACGCCCTGGCTGGCCGCCCCGGCCGGCTTCGCGCTGCTGCGCGAGCTCGGGCACCCGGCGGTGACCGCGCACAACACCGCGCTCGCCGCGTACGGCCTCCGGACGCTGGTCGAACGGACCGGCCTGGAGCCGCTGCCCGCGACGGCCGGGGTGTGGATGCGCACCGTCCGGCTGCCGGCCGGGCACGGCGAGACCGAGGCGCAGGTGCGGGAGCTGATGGCCGAGGTGTGGCAGCGGCTCGGCACCCGGATCGCCGTCCGCCCGTGGGCCGGCGGCGGGGTGCTGCGGGTCAGCGCGCAGCTGTACAACCGGCCGGCGGAGTACGAGCGGCTGGCGGACGGGCTGGCGGAGCTGCTGAAGGGCTGAGGCGGCGGGGTGGGAGCCCGTCGGACCGGGGCGCTCACCGTCGCGTTCCGTCGCGCCCCGTCGCTCACCGTCGCGCCGAAAAAGGGTGCTATCGATGTCAGCCCTCCCGGGTAACCTCTGGCTGAGATGCGAGATCACACCAACCACACCCGGACGGCGATGAACACCCCCCAGCCAGAGCCCCAGGACGACCAGGAGCTCAGCCCCGCCGAGGCGTACGCGGCCAGCCGTCGCCGGGCCAAGGAGCAGGCCACCGCCCTGTACGGCTTCCAGCAGCTGTACGACTTCCCGCTCGACGACTTCCAGGTGGAGGCCTGCGAGACGCTGGAGGCCGGCTCCGGCGTCCTGGTCGCCGCCCCCACCGGCTCCGGGAAGACCATCGTCGGCGAGTTCGCCGTGCACCTGGCCCTGGCCGCCGGCCGCAAGTGCTTCTACACCACGCCGATCAAGGCGCTCTCCAACCAGAAGTACGGGGACCTGGTCAAGCGCTACGGCGCCGCCAAGGTCGGCCTGCTCACCGGCGACAACAGCGTCAACGGCGACGCCCCCGTGGTGGTGATGACCACCGAGGTGCTGCGCAACATGCTCTACGCGGGCTCCAGCACCCTCGACGGCCTCGGCTACGTCGTGATGGACGAGGTGCACTACCTCGCCGACCGCTTCCGCGGCGCCGTCTGGGAGGAGGTCATCATCCACCTCCCCGAGTCGGTCACCCTCGTCTCGCTCTCCGCGACCGTCTCCAACGCCGAGGAGTTCGGCGACTGGCTGGACACCGTCCGCGGCGGCACCAAGGTGATCGTCTCCGAGACCAGGCCGGTGCCGCTGTGGCAGCACGTGATGGCCGGCAACCGGATGTACGACCTGTTCGCCGACCCCGACCGTGACGGCCGCCCCAAGAACAACCTGAAGAACCCCGGCAAGGCCGTCAACCCCGAACTGGTCCGGCTCGCCCGCTCCGAACTCGACCGCAACCCGCGCGACCGCTTCGGCCGCGGCCGGGGCCGCTCGATGCCCAACGGCCGCCCCGGCCGGGTCTGGACGCCGGGCCGGGTGGACGTCATCGACCGGCTCGACGCCGAGGGCCTGCTGCCCGCGATCACCTTCATCTTCAGCCGGGCCGGCTGCGAGGCCGCCGTCCAGCAGTGTCTCAGCTCCGGGCTGCGGCTCAACAAGGACTCCGACCGGGCCCTGGTCCGCGCCATCGTCGAAGAGCGCTGCGCCGACATCCCGGACGAGGACCTGCACGTCCTCGGCTACTTCGAGTGGCTGGACGGGCTGGAGCGCGGCATCGCCGCCCACCACGCCGGGATGCTGCCCCGGTTCAAGGAAGTGGTCGAGGAGCTCTTCGTGAAGGGCCTGGTCAAGGCCGTCTTCGCGACCGAGACCCTGGCGCTCGGCATCAACATGCCCGCCCGCTCGGTGGTCATGGAGAAGCTCGTCAAGTGGAACGGCGAGACCCACGCCGACATCACCCCCGGCGAGTACACCCAGCTCACCGGCCGGGCCGGGCGGCGCGGCATCGACGTCGAGGGCCACGCCGTGGTGCTCTGGCAGCGCGGCCTCGACCCGGAGGCCCTGGCCGGCCTGGCCGGCACCCGCACCTACCCGCTGAAGTCCTCGTTCCGGCCCTCGTACAACATGGCCGTCAACCTGGTCTCCCAGTTCGGCCGGCACCGTTCGCGCGAGCTGCTGGAGACGTCCTTCGCCCAGTTCCAGGCGGACCGCTCGGTGGTCGGCATCGCCCGCCAGGTGCAGCGCAACGAAGAGGGGCTGGAGGGCTACCGCGAGTCGATGACCTGCCACCTCGGCGACTTCGACGCGTACATGGAGCTGCGCCGCAAGCTCAAGGACCGCGAGAACGAGCTCGCCAGGGAGGGCACCAGCCAGCGCCGCGCGGCCGCCGCCGAATCGATCGAGCAGCTCAAGCCGGGCGACGTCATCCACGTCCCCACCGGCAAGTTCGCCGGCCTCGCCCTGGTCCTCGACCCGGGCCTGCCGCCGGTCAACCGCACCGGCCGGGGCGGCCCGCGCCACCCCGACTTCCAGGACGGCCCGCGCCCGGTGGTGCTCACCGCCGAGCGGCAGGTCAAGCGGCTCGCCATGATCGACTTCCCGTACCCGGTCGTCGCGATCGAGCGGCTGCGCATCCCCAAGTCCTTCAACCCGCGCAGCCCGCAGTCCCGGCGCGACCTCGCCTCGGCGCTGCGCACCAAGGCCGGCCACCTGGAGCCCGAGCGGTTCCGGCGCGGCCGCGCGGCCGCCGCCGACGACCCGGAGATCACCCGGCTGCGCGCCGAACTGCGCCAGCACCCCTGCCACGGCTGCTCCGACCGCGAGGACCACGCCCGCTGGTCCGAGCGCTACCACCGGCTGCACCGCGACACCGAGCTGCTGGAACGCCGGATGCGCTCGCGCACCCACACCATCGCCCGCACCTTCGACCGGGTCTGCGCGCTGCTCACCGACCTCGGCTACCTCAGCGGGGACGCCGTCACCGACGACGGCAAGCGGCTCGGCCGGCTCTACGGCGAACTCGACCTGCTCGCCTCCGAATGCATCCGCGAAGGCGTCTGGAGCGGCCTCGCCGCCGCCGAACTCGCCGCCTGCGCCTCGGCGTTGGTGTACGAGGCGCGCCAGGCCGACGACGCCGGCGCCCCCCGGGTGCCGGAGGGCGCGGCCAAGGAGGCGCTCGGCAAGATGGTCCGGATCTGGGGCCACCTGGACGCCCTGGAAGAGCAGCACCGGATCAACACCGCCGAGGGTGTCGGCCAGCGCGAACCCGACCTCGGCTTCGCCTGGGTCGCCTACCGCTGGGCGCTCGGCCACAACCTCGACCAGGTCCTGCGCGACGCCGACATGCCGGCCGGCGACTTCGTCCGCTGGACCAAGCAGCTGATCGACGTCCTCGGCCAGATCCAGGACGCCGCCGGCGAGGACGCCGAGCTCCGCAAGACCGCCCGCAAGGCCGTCGACAGCCTCCGCCGCGGCATCATCGCCTACTCCTCCGTGGGCTGACCGAACACCCGCAAGGGGCCCGCCCGTTCACCCGAACGTGCGGGCCCCTTCCGCATGCCCTCCCGGCGACCCGAGAGGGGGAGCCGCCAGGCCTGCGGCCATGGCGGCTCCCCACCCCCTTCTTGTCGGCGCCGCTTCGGCGGGCCGAAGCAGCAACGGATTTGAGTGACGTTGCGCAGGAAGTCGGTTCAGCCGACTTCCTGCGATGAACCGAATCTCCGTACTTGACCTGAGTGTCCTCGCTCGTCCCGAGTGAGGGCGCTCAGGGCGTCGGGGACGTCGGGGGCGTCGGGGCGAAGTAATCGCGGAGCATCTCGGTGGCCAAGCAGGTTGCCGCACCTCTCCGCGCGGACCGAACTCCTCGAACCAGGGCTTCACTTCGAGCACCGGGGTGCCGTCGATGGCATCCAGATCCTCGACGTGGACGTGCCCGACCTCGCGGTCCTCCTCACCGCCGACCCCGACACCGTGCAACGCCGCCTCGCCCGCCGGGGCACCCGGCACCGCTTCGAGCTCGATGCCGCCGCGACCACCCGCGAACTCCGGCTCTACGCCGAGGCCGCCCCCGTGCTCGAACGGCTCGGCTACCGGCTGCACACCGTCGACACCACCCACCTGACTCCCGAGCAGACCGCACAGGCCATCCTGGAAGCGGTCCCGCCTCAAATGATCAACACCAAAATCCCGTACGGGAGTTAGAGAGAACATGAGCACCAGCACCAACCCCGTCGGCGGAGCGGCAGTCGCGCCTCCGGTGGTGGACGTCCACGTCATCCTGCGCACTCCGGACGGCAAGGTCCTGCTGTCCCAACGCGGCGGACCCTACGGTTACGGCCAGTGGCACGCCCCCAGCGGCAAGCTCGATCCGGGGGAGAAGCCGGCCTGCGGGGCCGCCCGTGAGCTGGAGGAGGAGACCGGGATCGCGACCGACCCGGCCTGCCTGTTCCTCGCCTACACCGTCGTGCCCCACCAGGACCCCGGGACCTTGCGGCTCGGGCTGTTCTACCTCGCCACCCGGTGGGAGGGGGAGCCGGTCAACCGTGAGCCGGAGAAGTGCCTGGACTTGCGCTGGTTCACCGAGGACGACCTGCCCGAGGACCTGATCCCCTACCCGGCCGCCGGAATCCGCGGCGCCCTCACCGACCCCGGCGGCCTGACCCACCACGGCTGGCCGGCCGCGTAGTGGTCGGGGAGTAGGAAGTCGGGCGGGCCGACTTCCTACTCCCCGGTGGCGTCGAGGCGGCGGACGAGGGCGCGGAGGGCGCGGAGTTCGTGGTCGAGGGCTTCGGCGCCGCGGGGGGTGAGGGAGATCCAGGTGCGGGGGCGGCGGCCGACGTAGCCCTTGGAGAGGGTGATGAGGCCGGAGTCCTCCAGGACCTTGAGGTGGCGGGACAGGTTGCCGTCGGTGGCGCCCAGCTGCTCCTTGAGGAAGCCGAACTCGACCCGGTCGGCCTCCCGGGCGATGGCCAGGATGCCCAGCCGGACCCGCTGGTGGACGGTGTCGTCCAGGGCCAGGGTCGGGTGCTGTTCCTCGGCTTCGTCGGCAACGCTCATGGAGCGACCGTACGGGATGCCCCCGCTGTGCGGCGGGCCGCCGTCCACTGCGCCAGTCCGGTGGCGAGCAGGACCGCGGCCAGCAGCAGGGCCTTCGGCTGCGGGCCGTCGCTCCAGCCGCCGTCGCCCCGGTCGAGCCAGGGGAGCCAGCCGCTTTCCCAGGGGGCCGCGAGGTAAGCGGTGAGCAGTGCGGTGTGGAGGAGTCCGGCGGAGGCGACCAGGGGGCTGCGCTCGGTCAGTCCGAGGGCGGTCAGGCCGATGCCGACCACGTACCAGGGGGAGGCGTAGGTGTTCCCGAGGAGCGTCAGGAGGAACGGCACACGGTTCGCGGAGAGCAGGGCGAGCAGCACCGCGGGGATCAGGACGCCGATGCCGACCGCGACGGCGACCCAGCTGTTGCGGCGCGGGACGATGCCGCGCGCCTCGCCGCGCCGCCGGTACCAGTGGGCCAGTGCCAGCCAGGCGGCCGGGAGCAGCGCGAACCAGACGCCCCAGGCGAGGAAGCGGAGGATGGCTCCGTCGAACTCGCCGGTCTGGCACGGGCCGTTCAGGTCGTGCGCTACGCAGAGGTCGATGTACTCCGAGTAGGCGAAGGCCGGGTAGGAGTCGACGGACCGTCCGTTGGCGCCGAAGTTGTAGGCCTGGCCGGCGATCGGTACGGCGGCCAGTGCGAGCAGGCCGAACCCGAGCAACGGCACCCCCGAGCCGTGTAGTCGCGTTCGGGCCCGGGCCTGGAGCCCTTCCGTCTCGGTGAGGAGTTCGGACGGGCTGCCCCGGTGAGTTGACTCCATGATCCACCCCTTGTCATGCCGTCATGCTTTGCTGTGCCATGAACTTTGCATCGCAAAGTAGATATCGGTCAAGCTTCCCGGGAACGACGAAGGGCCCGCGCGTTCGGGGCGAACGCGCGGGCCCCTGCGGATGGGCGCGGGTGGGCTCAGCCGGTGGCGAGGGTTTCGAGGAGGCGGGTGAGGGAGGTGCCGAGGCCCCAGCGGGCGGCGAGGGATTCGAGGGTCATGGGGTCGAGGGGCTCGCGGGGGAGGGCGGGGTCGAAGGCGGGGAGGGGGGCGTCGGTGGCGACGCGGACGACCGTGGGGGCGACGTCGAGGTACGCGGCGCCTTCGACGATGTTGCGGCGGCGGGCGGGGGTGAGCCTGGAGGAGAGGTCGAGGGCGGCGGCGCGGATGGCCGGGAGGTCGCCGTACTCGTTGATCAGCTGGGCGGCGGTCTTCTCGCCGATGCCCTTGACGCCGGGCAGGCCGTCGGACGGGTCGCCGCGCAGGGCGGCCATGTCGGCGTACTGGGCGCCGCGCACGCCGTACTTCTCCAGCAGCAGCGCGTCGTCGGTGAGCTGGAGGTTGCCCATGCCCTTGACCGGGTAGAGCACGGTGATCCCGCGGGCGTCGTCGACCAGTTGGAAGAGGTCGCGGTCGCCGGTGACGATCTGCACCGGCCCGGTGGCGCGGGCGGTGAGGGTGCCGATCACGTCGTCCGCCTCGTAGCCGGGGGAGCCGACCCGGGCGATGCCGAGGGCGTCCAGCACCTGCTCGATCACCGGGACCTGCGGGGCCAGCGTGTCGGGCACTTCCTCCTCGCCGTCCTCGGCCGCCTCGGCGACCCGGTGGGTCTTGTAGGAGGGGACGAGGTCCACCCGCCACTGGGGGCGCCAGTCGGCGTCCATGCAGGCGACGAGCTGGTCGGGGCGGTGGTCGTGGACCAGCCGGGCGATGAAGTCCAGCAGGCCGCGGACGGCGTTGACCGGCTCACCCTGCGGCGAGCGCAGGGTGTCCGGTACGCCGTAGTAGGCCCGGAAGTACAGGCTGGCGGAGTCGAGCAGCATCAGTCGCGGTGCGGTCACGCCTCAGATCATGCCGCATGGGGGTGACGAGGAAGCGCTTCTCAGTGCTCGTGCGGGCCCGCGCGGTGCACCGGGCCGTGGGCCTCGCCGCAGTGGTCGGAAGCGGGGGCGGCGGAGGAGGCGGAGGACGAGTCGACGGGCCCGGCGATCTGGAGCAGCGCGCCGGCCTCGTCCTCGCCGACGTGGTCGACCTGGAGGGTGGAGTGGGTGATGCCGTACTCGCCCGCGAGCCGGCGCTGCAAGGACCGCCGCACCGCGTGGCAGTCGCCGCCGGGGGTGACCAGGATGTGCGCGGACAGGGCGGGCTGGCCGGAGGTGATCTCCCAGATGTGCAGGTCGTGGATCTCCTCGACCAGCGGTTCGGTGACCATCCGGTCGGCCACCGTGTCCGGGTCGATCCCGGCGGGGGCGGCTTCCAGGAAGATCCGCCCGGAGTCCCGGACCAGCGCGATGCCGGCCTTGAGCATCAGCGCGACGACGATCAGCGAGGCGATCGCGTCGGCCCGGGCGAAGCCGGTGGTCAGGACGACCAGGCCGGCGACGGCGGTGGCGATGAAGGCGTAGAGGTCGGTCAGGACGTGCTGGAAGGCGCCTTCGACGTTCAGCGAGCTGCGGTTGGCCTTGGACATGCACCAGGTGGCCGCGAGGTTGACCACGATCCCGACCAGCGCGGTGATCAGCACCAGCGAGCCGGTGACCTGCGGCGGCTCCAGCAGCCGGGTGACCGCCTCGTAGCCCAGCCAGGCGGACAGCACCAGCAGGGTCACCCCGTTGGCCTGGGCGGAGAGGATCTCGGCGCGCTTGAGGCCGTAGGTGTAGCCGCCGCGGGCCGGGCGGGCGGCGAGCCGCATGGCGACCAGGGCGAGCACGATCGATGCGGCGTCGGTGAGCATGTGCGCCGCGTCCGAGATCAGCGCCAGGGAGCTGGCGGCGAAGCCGACCACGACCTCGCCGGCCATGAAGACGACGATCAGGGCGAGGGCGCCGAGCAGCCAGCGGCGGTCCGCGTCGGCGGCGACACCGTGCGAGTGGCCGCCGGGCCCGTGGCCATGGCCGTGCCCGTGCCCATGCGCATGTCCGCCGCCGCCGTGCGGGTGCTTGTGGTCATGTGCATGATCATCGTGCGAGTGCTCGTGCCCGGCCATGGAAGTCCTCTCGGGGCGCACGGGTGGGAAAGGGGGCGCGAAGCGACCGCCCCGCAACCGAAGTGAACCGCAGAATCGACAAAGATCCAAAGGTTGTACTGGTGACCGTTGTCGTTGCCGTCCAAGCGGCCGCACCCGGCGCACTCCGCAGCCGTCGTACGAGCCGAACTCCCGTTCCTGCGCGCCCAGTTGGGCTACCCCAGCGCCAGCGCGTCGAGTGAAGCCGCAGTGGCCGCCCGGACCAGCGCCCGCATCAGCCGCAGATCGTCCCCCTGCTCCGGGTGCCACTGCACCCCGAGCGCGAACCCCGGGCCCTCCACCGCCTCCACCGTCCCGTCCGGAGCGTGGGCGCTCACCCGCAGGCCCGCCCCGAGCCGGTCGACGGCCTGGTGGTGGAAGGTCGGCACGTCCAGTTCGCTCTCCGGCAGCAGCCCGCCCAGCAGCGTCCCCGGCACCGGCCGCACCGGGTGCGAGCCGTAGTGCCCGGGTGCGCCGCCGTGCACGTCGAGGGTCACCACGTCCGGCAGGTGCTGCACCAGCGTCCCTCCGCACACCACGTTCAGGATCTGCATGCCCCGGCAGACCGCCAGCAGCGGCATCCCGGCGGCCAGCGCCGCCCGCAGCAGCGCGACCTCCCAGGCGTCCCGCTCCGGCGAGTCCACCTCGGTCGCCGGATGGGCCGGCTCCCCGTAGTACGCCGGGTCGATGTCCGGCCCGCCCGCGACCACCAGGGCGTCCAGCCGGGCCAGCACCTCGGGCGCGCGCTCCGGGGCGTCCGGCGGCAACAGGACCGCGATCCCGCCGGACTCCCGGATCTGCGCGGTGTACCGCTCGGGCAGCAGGACCACCCGGCGGGCCCGCCAGTCGCTCCAACTCGCGTCCACCAGGTAGGTGCTGACGCCGATCAAAGGCCTGCGATCCATGGCGGGCATTCTCCACCCGAAGCGCCTGATCCACCGTCAGCCACGCCCGCCGGGCGCGCCCGGCGGTCACTCCCGCGGGCCACCCGTGCCGGCTACGCGCGTCCGCACGCCATGGGCGCCCGACATCCGCGTTCGACACCCACCCGCCCTCTTCCGCCCCGTGAGCCGCAGGCCGTACGGTTCGCTGTGACCGCCTGATCTCGAAGAGTGATCAACGGCGCACTGGCGAGTGATCGAGGAGAGGGGTTCGGCCATGCCCGAACAGAGCGCCGCGGGCTCGCCGCCCCGGCCACCACTGACCCTGGACGAGCTGCGCACCCTGGTGGACGCCGGCGAGGTGCACACCGTCGCACTCGCCTTCACCGACATGCAGGGCCGCCTCCAGGGCAAGCGCTTCGCCGCCCGGTTCTTCCTCGACGAGGTCGCCGAGCACGGCGCCGAGGCCTGCGACTACCTGCTGGCCGTCGACGTCGACCTGAACACCGTGGACGGCTACGCCTTCTCGTCCTGGGCCACCGGCTACGGCGACTTCGCGATGCGCCCGGACCTCGCCACCCTGCGGCTGACCCCCTGGCAGCCCGGCACCGCCCAGGTCACCGCCGACCTCGCCCGGCACGGCGGCCACCCGGTGGACGCCGCCCCGCGCCAGCTGCTGCGCCGCCAGCTCGCCCGGCTCGCCGAGCACGGCCTGGCCGCCGACGTCGGCACCGAGCTGGAGTTCCTGGTCTTCCGCGACACCTACGAGCAGGCCTGGCAGGGCGGCTACCGTGGCCTGACCCCGGCCAACCTCTACAACGTGGACTACTCGATGCTGGGCACCGCCCGGGTCGAGCCGCTGCTCTCCCGCATCCGCACGGAGATGGCCGGCGCCGGCCTGGTGGTGGAGTCTGCCAAGGGCGAGTGCAACCTCGGCCAGCACGAGATCGCCTTCCGCTACGCCGACGCCCTCACCACCTGCGACCAGCACAGCGTCTACAAGACCGGCGCGAAGGAGATCGCCGCCCAACTCGGCTGCGCGCTCACCTTCATGGCCAAGTACGACGAGCGCGAGGGCAACAGCTGCCACATCCACCTCTCGCTGCGCGACGCCGTCGGAGCGCCCGCCTTCGCCGACCGGGACGGCCGGATGACCGACACCATGCGGCACTTCCTGGCCGGCCAGCTGCTCGCGCTGCGCGAGTTCAGCCTGCTGTACGCGCCGAACATCAACTCCTACAAGCGCTTCCGCCCGGGCTCCTTCGCCCCGACCGCCGTCGCCTGGGGCCGGGACAACCGCACCTGCGCCTACCGGGTGGTCGGCCACGGGCCCGGCCTGCGGATGGAGAACCGGGTGCCGGGCGGCGACGTGAACCCGTACCTCGCGGTGGCCGGGATGATCGCGGCCGGCCTGCACGGGCTCCAGCGCAAGCTGGAACTGCCCGCACCCTGCCTCGGCAACGCCTATGCCGTCGAGGAGTACGCCCAGGTGCCCGGATCGCTGCGCGAGGCGGCCGACCTCTGGGCGGGCAGCGAACTGGCCCGGGAGGCCTTCGGCGACGACGTGGTCGAGCACTACCTGAACATGGCCCGGGTCGAGCAGTCCGCCTACGACGGGGCGGTCACCGACTGGGAGCGCTACCGATCCTTCGAACGGATGTGAGCCGTGACCCCTACGAGCGATCCCACCAGCGGCACCGTCCGCAACCCCGCCACCGGCGAGGTGCTCGCCACCGTCCAGGACACCACCCCCGAGCGGCTGGACGCCGCCGTCCGGCGCGCGGAGCGGGCCCAGGCCGGCTGGGCCGCGCTGGCCCCCGGCGAGCGCGCCCGGCTGCTGCGCCGGTTCGCCGACCAGGTCGAGCTGCACGTCCCGGAGCTGGCCGCCCTGGAGGTGAGCGAGGCCGGCCACACCGTGGGCAACGCGCGCTGGGAGGCCGGCAACGTCCGCGACCTGCTGGAGTACGCGGCCGGGGGAGTGGAACGGCTGACCGGCCGGCAGATCCCCGTCCCCGGCGGCCTGGACGTGACCATCCACGAGCCGGTCGGCGTGGTCGGGGTGATCGCGCCGTGGAACTTCCCGATGCCGATCGCCGGCTGGGGCTTCGCCCCCGCCCTGGCGGCCGGCAACGCCGTGCTGCTCAAGCCCGCCGAGGCCACCCCGCTGACCGCGCTGCGCCTGGCCGAACTCGCCCTCGCCGCCGGCCTGCCCGAGGGCCTGTTCCAGGTGGTCCCCGGCGCGGGCGCCACCACCGGACGGGCCCTGGTGGACCACCCGGCCGTGCGCAAGATCGCGTTCACCGGCTCGACCGTGGTCGGCAAGGAGGTCGCCGCCCGCTGCGCCGCCCGCGCCAAGCGGGTCACCCTGGAGCTCGGCGGCAAGAGCCCCAGCATCGTCTTCGCCGACGCCGACCTGGCCCGCGCCGCCGACCCGATGTCCTTCGCCGACAACAGTGGCCAGGACTGCTGCGCCCGCAGCCGCATCCTGGTCCAGCGCGAGGTGTACGAGGACTTCCTCGCCCTGCTGCTGCCCGCCGTCGAGACCCTGCGCACCGGCGACCCGACCGACCCGGAGACCGCGCTCGGCCCGCTGATCTCCGCCGCCCAGGTCCGCCGGGTGGCCTCCTACCTCACCCCCGAACTGCCGGTGCTGGCCCGCGGCAAGATCCCGGACGGGCCCGGCTACTGGTACCCGCCGACGGTGATCGCCCCCGAGGACCCGCACGCCCCGGCCGTCACCGAGGAGATCTTCGGCCCGGTCGCCGCCGTCCTGCCGTTCACCGACGAGGCCGACGCGCTGCGGCTGGCCAACGCCACCCGTTACGGCCTGTCCGGCTCGATCTGGACCAGGGACGTCGGCCGCGCGCTGCGCCTGGCCCGGGGCGTCCGGGCGGGCAACCTGTCGGTCAACTCGCACGCCTCGGTGCGTTACTGGACGCCCTTCGGCGGCTTCGGCGAGTCCGGGGTGGGCCGCGAGCTGGGGCCGGACGCGCTGCGCCACTTCACCGAGACCAAGAACGTCTTCATCCACAGCGAGGAGTGACAGTCCGATGAGCGACAACGAGACCGTCTGCCGCCGGCTGGTCGGCCGCACCGCCGTGGTCACCGGCGCGGGCAGCGGCATCGGCCTGGCCGCCGCCCGCCGGCTCGCCTCGGAGGGGGCGAAGGTGGTCTGCGCCGACCTGGACGAGGAGACCGGACGGGCCGCCGCCAAGGAGGTCGGCGGGCTCTTCGTGCACACCGACGTCACCGACCCGTACATGGTCGAGGCGCTGTTCGACGAGGCGTACGAGACGTACGGCAGCGTGGACGTCGCGTTCAACAACGCGGGCATCTCGCCGCCCGAGGACGACTCGATCCTGACCACCGGCCTGGACGCCTGGCGCAAGGTCCAGGAGGTCAACCTGACCTCGGTCTACCTGTGCTGCAAGACCGCGCTGCCGTACATGCGCCGGCACGGGCGGGGCTCGATCATCAACACCGCCAGCTTCGTGGCCCGGATGGGCGCGGCCACCTCGCAGATCTCCTACACCGCCTCCAAGGGCGGGGTGCTGGCGATGTCCCGCGAGCTGGGCGTGCAGTTCGCCCGGGAGGGCATCCGGGTCAACGCGCTCTCGCCGGGGCCGGTGGACACCCCGCTGCTGCGCGAGCTGTTCGCCAAGGACCCGGAGCGGGCCGCCCGCCGGCTGGTGCACATTCCGCTCGGCCGCTTCGCCCGGGCCGAGGAGATCGCCGCCGCGGTGGCCTTCCTGGCCAGCGACGACTCCTCGTTCATCACAGCGAGCGAGTTCCTGGTCGACGGGGGCATCTCCGGGGCGTACGTCACCCCGCTGTAGCCGCCGCCGCGGCCCGGCGCACCGGGTTCTCACCGGAATCTCATCGAAAACGGCGGGAATTCCCTGCTGCGCTGATTTCGCGTTTATCCGGCTGGCTTTAGATTCTCTACCGTGAGCGAGCAGATTCCCGCCGGGTGGTACCCGGATCCGAAGGACACCACCTCCGAGCCGAGGCCGCAGCGGTGGTGGGACGGCAAGGGCTGGACGGCCGACACCCGGCCCGCGCCCGCGGACGCCCCGGCACCGGGCGCCGCCCAGGCGGACGCTCCACAGGCGGAGCCGACGGCGGCAGCGGGCACGGCCGAGCAGCCCCGGGTGCTGGAGGGCGAGGTGCTGGACAGCGGCCCGACCGTCCGCTTCCCGGAGCCGCCGGCCTTCGGCGCCGCCTACGGTTCGCCCGCCGGGCCGCCGCCCAGGCCCCGGCGCAAGCCCTCCAAGCTCGCGCTGGCCACCACCGTGGCCGCCCTGCTCGGTCTGGGCGCCGGCTCGGGGATCACCTACCTCGCGATGGACGGCCACGGGGACCGCTCCCCGCGCGGCAGCGCCCGGCCGGCTCCCCAGGGCGGCTACGGCCCGTGGGGCAACGGCATCCCCGGCTTCGGCGACCCGGGCAACGGCGACGGCGACGGCAGCGGGGGCAGCGGTGGCAACGGCGGCAGCGGCAAGGGCGGCAAGGGCGGTGGCGGCAAGGGCAACGGCAAGCTGCTGCCCGGCACCGACCAGGCGATCGACGTGGTGAACCGGCTCACCCTGCCCGTCCCGGACGGCTGGGAGGCCGGCACCACCAACCAGGGCTACGCCATGATCACCGTCGGCTCGTACACCTGCGCGGACGGCAAGAGCAGCTGCACCCTCGGCGGGGTGAACACCGGCAAGATCGACGGCGGTGGCACCGACGTCCAGGCGGCGGCCAGGGCCGACATCGCGGGGGCCGCCAAGGACGCGTACGGCGAGATCACCGGGCACCAGGAGCTCAAGTCCGAGGCCGTGAAGGTCAACGGGCAGGACGGCTACCTGGTCCGCTGGAAGGTGGACGCGCCCAAGGGCAACAACGGCTACGTGGAGACGGTGGTCTTCCCGTCCGCGGACGGCAAGTCGCTGGTCTCGGTGCACTTCGGCTTCGACATCGCCGACAAGGCGCCGGACGTCGCGGTGATGGACACCGTGGTCCAGGGCATCACCGCCTACAAGGGCAAGCTGCCGACGCTCCCGGGCCTGCCCGGTTCGGGCTCGGGCTCCGGCGGGACCAGCGGCAGCACCACCTGAGGTCGGACGCTCCTCACACGGCGGCGGCCCCACCCGGAGGAATCCTCCGGGTGGGGCCGCCGTCTCGTGTCGCCGCACGTGTCACGGGAGCCGGGCCGGACGGGGGAGTGGCCGGCCCGGCCCCGCGCCCGGCGTCAGGAGTCGCGTCGAACAGCCTCGACGCGACGGCGCCGGAGCACCATGCCGGCCCAGCCGACGCTGATCGCGGCCGCGCCGGCGAGCAGCAGCGGGCCGGTGGCCGAGGTGCCGCCCACGGCCGCGGAGGCGGTCGGGATCACCTGGCCGGCCGGGGAGTCCGGGTCCCCGCCGTGGCCGTGGTGGGCGACCGTGGACTTCGAGGCGTCGGCCGCGATCTGGGCGTCGCTGGGCGCGGCCGGGGCCTGGGCGGCGAGCGCCGACACGGCGGTGGTGGAGGTGCCGAAGTCGACGTCGGAGCAGGCGTAGAAGGCCTCGGGGCTGTCGCTGCGCTGCCACACCGTGTACAGCACCTGGCGGCCGGTGCGCTGCGGCAGGGTGCCGGAGTAGCTGTAGGAGCCGTTGACGGCGTTGCGGTCGACCTGCACCTGGGCGACCGGGGTCGGGTCGAGGTCCGACCACTTCAGCGGCTTGGTCGGGTCGTAGCTCGCCTTGGTGATGTAGACGGTCTGGGTGCCGACGTGCGGCGCGGTGGTGCGGAACTGGAAGGTGAACGAGCCGGGCTTCACCGCGGTGGCCGGCCAGTCGGCGCGCGGCCAGTCCAGCGCCGCGTACTTGTCGCGGTTGGCCGAGCAGAGCTTGCCGTCCGGGATCAGCGCCTGGCTGTTGCCGTTGGCGTTGGCGATGTTGACCTCGTTCCAGTCGTACAGCGGCTGGGTGCCGCTCGCGGCGACGAGGTCCTTGCAGACCTGCGACACCGGGTGCTCGGGGCCCTCGGCGTAGCAGGCGGCGACCCGGCTCACCGGGTTGGTCATCGTGCCGTGGGCACTGGCGGTACCGGCGGTGGCACCGGCCACCGCGAGGACCGCGGCGCCGACCACGCCGACGGACAGGGCACTGCGCTTGATGGACATGGGGTGGGGACTCCTCGACCGTCGTTCCGGGCGGGTGTGGGGGAAAGGGCACGCCTGCCCGTTCGGGAGCCGCCGGCCCGGCGCGCGACCCCCGGCGGAAGCGTAGGATTGGTCTGGACCAGAAGGCAATAGTCGGGCGCACTGCGCTTGTTGACGGGCTGTAGGCCCCCGAGCAGCGCAAAGGCCCGACGGAAGGCTGGAGTTAGCCGTTCCATCGGGCCCCGTTAAGGCTGGGGAAAGGTCAGGTGTTCATGTTGTTGATCTTGCCCGCCATGATCACGGTTCCGTTGTAGGTCCCGTTGTTGATCGTCTGGTTGTAAGTCTCGTGGGCCACCTGCTGGGGCGGCTTCGGCGCGAACTCCGCCAGGATCTCCTGGAGTTCCTCGGCTGCCTGCGGGTTCTCCCGGAACAGCGCGCGCAGCCGGTTGCGGAGGGCCGCGGCCTGGTCGGCCAGGACCTCGTCGTCGTCGCCCGCCTCCAGCACCTCGGCGCGGATCACCTCCAGCTCCGCGCTCGCCTCCTCGTCCCGCTCGCCGCGCCCGAACAGCCGGGCGATCCGTGAGCCGGCCTGGTTCCAGGCGGCCGTGGCCATCAGGCCGGCCACCGAGGTCGCCCCGGACCTCACCATCTCCTGCACGAGTTCGGTGTCCATGCTGCCCCCTCGGTGTTCGCGGTGTCGGCACCACGGTAGGGCAAAGACGGACGAAGCGTCAGAGGAACGTCCGGCCCTCGCCCCGGTACGTCGGCACCGTCCGGACGATCCGGTCGCCCTCGACCAGGTGCAGCTCGGCGAAGCGTTCGCACAGCTCGCCCGCCTTGGCGTGCCGGAACCAGACCCGGTCGCCGATCAGCAGGTCGTCCGCGGCCGGGCCGAGCAGCGGGGTCTGCACCTCCCCGGCGCCCTCCACCGGGTCGTAGCGCAGTCCGGCCGGCAGGTACGGCACCGGCGAGCGGTCCGGGCCGGCCGCGCCGGAGGCCGGGTAGCCGCCGCCGAGCACCGTCACCACGCCGAGGCCGGGGCGGCGCACCACCGGCTGGCCGAACAGCGCGGCCGGGCGGCCCCGGAACGAGCGGTAGTGGTCGAAGAGCCGCGGCACGAACAGCCCGGACCCGGCCGCCACCTCGGTGACGGCGCGTTCGGCCACGGTGGACTCCACGCTGCCGGTGCCGCCGCCGTTGACGAACTCCAGGTCGGCCACCTCCCGCAGCCGTCGGACCGCCGCCGCGCGCCGCACCGCCAGCTCGGTACGGGCCTTGGCCTGCATCAGCCGGATCAGCTGCGAGCGCACCGGCCGTCCCGGCACCTGGTCGCCCACCCCAGCGACGTGCCCCTCGTACGCCATCAGGCCGACCACCCGGAAGCCCCGGCGGCGTTGGACGAGCTCGGCGAAGGCGCCGAGGTCCTCGGGGGTGCGCAGCGGCGAGCGCCGGGCGCCCACCCGGACCCGGCCGCCGAGCAGGTGCAGCGAGGTGTCCAGCTCCAGGCAGACCCGCACCTCGGCGTCGCCGGCCCGGGCCGCGTCGATCAGGTCCAGCTGGGCCGGGTCGTCCAGGACGACGGTGATTTCGCGGGCGGCCCGCGGGTCGGCGGTCAGCTCGGCGAAGCCGGCCCGGTCGGCGGAGGGGTAGGCGAGCAGGATGTCGCGGATGCCGGTACGGGCCAGCCAGAGCGACTCGCCCAGGGTGAAGCTCATCACCCCGAGGAAGCCGTCCACGGCCAGCGCCCGTTCCAGCAGCGCCCGGCAGCGGACCGACTTGCTGGCCAGCCGGATCGGCTTGCCGCCCGCCCGGCGGACCAGGTCGGCGGCGTTCGCGTCGAACGCGGCGAGGTCCACGACGGCCACCGGGCCGTCCAGGTGGGCGGTGGCGCGGTCGTACCGGAGGCGGTCGGAGACCGGGGCGGGCGCGGTCGCGGGCGCGTCGAGGATCACCATGGGCGCAGGGTGCCACAGCGCGCTACCGGGGGGTAGGGGCCGCGTGCAGGGAAATGGGGCCGCCCGCGCGCGGTGGCATAGGGTCGGGCGGGTGGACCGCAAAGACTTCTCCAACCCGGCGTTCGTCGGCAAGAGCATCCCGAATCCCGGCTTCTCCGACGACGACGGCACCGCCGATCCGGCACTCACCGAGGCCCTCGCCCGCTGGTCGCAGGACCGCGCGGCCGAGCCGGAGGTGCTGGCGGCGCTGACCCCCACCCGGCTGATGGTCCCGATCGTCGCGATCCTCGGCGAGGTCGAGGTGAGCCCGGACGGGCACCGGCACGAGAAGACCAGCGACATGGCCGTCCCGGTGCTGGAGGCCCCGGACGGGCGCCGCGCGCTGCCGGCGTTCACCTCGCTCGACTCGCTCACCCGCTGGCGCGCCGACGCCCGTCCGGCGCCGACGGCCGCCCCGCAGGCCGCGATGGTCGCCTACTCGGAGCGTGCCGACACCCTGCTGATCGACCCAGCCGGGCCGGTGCCGTTCCTGCTGAGCGGCGCCCGGCTGCGGGCGCTCGCGGAGAACCGCCCGTTCCTGCCGCCGGTCCGCGACCCGGAGGTGCGCGAGGCGGTGCGCGGGCTGCTGGCGGCCGAGCCGCAGGTGGTCACCGGGCTGCTGGAGGCCTCGGAGGGCTCGGACGGGGTGGTCGTGGTGGTGTTCGACCCGGCGCTGGACCACCCGGGCATGGTGGAGGCCGTCGGACGGCTCGGGCAGGCGGTGGCCGCCGACCCGGTGCTGCGGGTGCGGCTGGACCTGGGGCTGGAGCTCGCGGTGCTGCCGGTCAGTGCGGAGCTGCCGGGGGAGCCGCTCCACCAGCGGTGAGGAGAACGCGAAGCGGGAGAGAACCCACTGGTCCGGTGGGTTCTCTCCCGCTTCGCGTTCCGGGATCAGGAGTAGACCGGCCCGGTGAACTTCTCGCCCGGCCCGGCGCCCGGGGCGTCCGGCACGATGGACGCCTCGCGGAAGGCCAGCTGGAGCGAGCGCAGCCCGTCCCGCAGCGGCGCGGCGTGGAAGTTGCTGATCTCCGGGGCGCCGGCGGTGACCAGCCCGGCCAGGGCGGTGATCAGCTTGCGGGCCTCGTCCAGGTCCTTGTCCTTCTCGCCGCCCTCGGCGAGACCGCACTTGACGGCGGCGGCGCTCATCAGGTGCACCGCGACGGTGGTGATCACCTCGACGGCCGGGACCTCGGCGATGTCGCGGGTGAGGTCGTCGAAGCCGATCGCGTCGTCGTCCGCGCCGGGGTTCTGGGTGGGCTCGCTGCTCAAGGGGGGCTCGTTCCTTCGTGCCGTGTGCGTACACGTGGAGCGTACAAGGGGCCCCACGCCGGGGCGGAATAGCGTTCGACCCCGTGACGCTGTAAGCTTCGAGACTGACCGGCCGGGATCCCGTATGGGCGCTCGGCCAGCAAGTGGAGGCTCCACTGAGGAGGCCCGAGAGGGCAACCGCGAAAGTCTCCCACCTGGTCGGCCTCAGGGTCGACGGGTCCCGGTCCGCGACGGGCGCCCTTGGCGCCGAGTCGCCGCAACGCCCCTCACCGGGCGTCGCCTCCGGTTGTGTGGAGCCCCGCTTGTACCGAGCGGGGCTTTTTTCGTGTGGCGGTGTACGTACCGGACAGCGCAGCACGAATGAAGCCCCGCCCAGTGGTCGAGTCCACTACGTGCGACCGCCGTCCGACGGCCGCATCGCAGAAGGTGCAACCGAGGAGGCCCCATCAGCACCGAGCCCCGCATCAACGACCGGATTCGCGTCCCCGAGGTGCGACTCGTCGGTCCCAGCGGCGAGCAGGTCGGCATCGTGCCGCTTGCCAAGGCGCTGGAGCTCGCGCAGGAGTACGACCTCGACCTGGTCGAGGTCGCGGCGACCGCCCGGCCGCCGGTGTGCAAGCTCATGGACTACGGCAAGTTCAAGTACGAGTCGGCCATGAAGGCCCGTGAGGCGCGCAAGAACCAGGCGCACACGGTCATCAAGGAGATGAAGCTCCGGCCGAAGATCGACCCGCACGACTATGACACCAAGAAGGGTCACGTCGTCCGGTTCCTCAAGCAGGGCGACAAGGTCAAGATCACGATCATGTTCCGTGGTCGTGAGCAGTCCCGCCCCGAGCTGGGCTTCCGTCTGCTCCAGCGGCTCGCCGACGACGTCCAGGACCTGGGCTTCGTCGAGTCCTCGCCGAAGCAGGACGGCCGGAACATGATCATGGTCCTTGGCCCGCACAAGAAGAAGACCGAGGCGATGGCCGAGGCCCGCGCCCTCGCGGACGCCCGCAAGGCCGAGCGTCAGGGCCGCACCCTCGGCTCCGACGACGCCGCGGAGAGCGTCGAGGACGACGTGACCGAGGACGACGTGACCGAGGTCGACGTGGCCGAGGTCGAGGACGACGTGACCGAGGCGCAGGACGCCCCGGCCGAGGCGCAGGCCGTCGAGGCCGACGCTCCGGTCGAGCAGCCGGCCGCCTCCCAGGGCGCCTGAGCCTTCACCGGCCAGGAGGCCCGGGAGACCGGCCCACAGGGTGACGGGGCGCCCCGCCCGGTCACCGCAGATCCATCCAGTTCACGCCCGCGTGGCAGCCGCCGCGCGGGCGCGGACGGGACCGACGAGGAGATACGGCGAAATGCCGAAGCAGAAGACGCACAGTGGCGCCAGCAAGCGCTTCAAGATCAGTGGCTCTGGCAAGGTGCTGCGCGAGCGCGCCGGCCGCCGCCACCTCCTGGAGCACAAGCCCTCGACGCTGACCCGCAAGCTGGCCGGGACGATCGAGCTGGCCCCCGCTGACGCCAAGAAGATCAAGAAGCTTCTCGGCAAGTGATCGCCCTCCCGCCCGGCGCGAGCCGTGAGCGGGGCAGCTGATCCTTCCCGACCCATTCGAATGACGGACCACGTGAAGTAGTCCGTGGTCCAACCCAAGGAGTAATCAAGTGGCACGCGTCAAGCGGGCAGTCAACGCCCACAAGAAGCGCCGGGTCATCCTGGAGCGCGCCAGCGGCTACCGTGGCCAGCGTTCGCGCCTGTACCGCAAGGCCAAGGAGCAGGTCACCCACTCGCTGGTCTACAACTTCAACGACCGCAAGAAGCGCAAGGGCGACTTCCGTCAGCTGTGGATCCAGCGCATCAACGCTGCGGCCCGTGCCAACGGCATCACCTACAACCGCTTCGTGCAGGGCCTGAAGGCCGCCAGCGTCGAGATCGACCGCAAGATGCTGGCCGACCTGGCCGTCAACGACCCGGGTGCGTTCGCCTCCCTGGTCGAGGTCGCCCAGAAGGCGCTGCCGGCCGACGTGAACGCCCCGAAGGCCGCCGCCGACGCCGCCTGATCTTCCGAGATCGGTTGAGCTCTGACCGGACCCGCAGGCTCTCCTGCGGGTCCGGTCCTGCTTTGACCCCCTCCTTCGCGCCTCCAGAGATCGAGACCATGCCGAGCACCGACACCCCCCTGCTGACCTCCCTGCGCTCGCCGCGCGTCGTCGCCGCCCGTCGGCTGGCCAAGCGCAACCAGCGCACCAAGGAGCGCCGCTTCCTGGCCGAGGGCCCGCAGGCCGTCCGGGAAGCCGTCGCCTTCGGCAGGCTGCCGGGCACCGGTGAGCACGCCGTGGTCGAGGTCTACGTGACGCCGGAGGCCGCCGAGCGGCACGCCGGGATCGTCGAGGCCGCCCTGGACGAGGGGCTGCCGGTGCTGACCGCCACCGACGAGGTGATCGCGGACATCTGCGACACCGTGACCCCGCAGGGGATCGTGGCGCTCTGCCGCTTCATCGACACCCCGTTCGACGAGGTGCTCAAGGCCGGCCCCAAGCTCGTCGCGATCCTCGCCCACGTGCGCGACCCCGGGAACGCCGGGACGGTGCTGCGCACCGCCGACGCGGCCGGCGCGGACGCCGTGGTGCTCACCGACGCCTCGGTGGACCTCTACAACCCGAAGGCCGTCCGGGCCTCCGTGGGCAGCCTGTTCCATCTGCCGGTGGCGGTCGGCGTGCCGGTCGAGGAGGCCGTCGGCAAGCTGCGCGAGGCCGGGATCCGGGTGCTCGCCGCGGACGGCGCCGGGGAGCGCGACCTGGACCAGGAGCTGGACGAGGGCACCCTGGGCGCGCCCGGCGCATGGGTGTTCGGCAACGAGGCGTGGGGGCTTCCGGAGGAGACCCGCGCGCTCACCGACGAGGTCGTGCGCGTGCCGATCCACGGCCACGCCGAGAGCCTCAACCTGGCCACCGCGGCGGCCGTCTGCCTGTACGCCTCGGCCCGCGCCCAGCGCTCGCCGGGCGGCTGCCGCTCGAAGGCCTGACTCCCCGGGGGCGCACCGGGATCACCCACTGCAAGCCCTACTGCGCGGGCCTGGGAGGCGCTAGGGTCTGCCTCGGTGGGGGGAACGGCACGGTGGGTAATCGGGGAGGCAACCCATGGTCGGCAGCGGACCCGAACTGGACCCGGATGACCTACCGGACGGCCTGGTGGTCGCCGACGCGCTGGGCCGGGTGGTCTGCTTCAACCGGGCCGCGGCCCGGCTCACCGGCGTGCTCCCGCAGGCCGCGCTCGGCAGCGCCCTGGAGGACGTCCTGCCGCTGGAGGACCTGGACGGCCGCCGCTGGTGGCAGCTGACCGACCCGTACGGCGGCCTGGCCATCCGCACCCGCCAGCCGGAGCGCAACCTGCTGCTGCCCGGGGGGCGCGAGGTGCTGGTCTCCGCCCGGTACGTGCGCGGCGCGCCGGGCGGGCGGCTGGAGCGCCTGGTGATCGCCCTGCGCGGCACCGAGGCCCGGCGCCGCACCGAGCGCAGCCACGCCGAGCTGATCGCCACCGTGGCGCACGAGCTGCGCTCCCCGCTGACCAGCGTCAAGGGCTTCACCGCGACGCTGCTGGCCAAGTGGGAGCGGTTCACCGACGGGCAGAAGCGGCTGATGCTGGAGACCGTGGACGCCGACGCCGACCGGGTCACCCGGCTGATCGCCGAGCTGCTGGACATCTCCCGGATCGACGCCGGCCGGCTGGAGCTGCGCAAGCAGGTGGTCGACCTGGCCGCGGCGGTGCGCCGGCACGTGGAGCGCAAGGTCGCCACCGGCATCCCCGAGGAGCGCTTCGACGTCCGGGTCAGCGAGCCGCTGACGGTGCTGTGGGCGGACCCGGACAAGGTCGACCAGGTGCTCGCCAACCTGCTGGAAAACGCGGTGCGGCACGGTGAGGGAACTGTCACGATCGAGGTGGCACCGGCCAAGGAGGTCGTCGAGGCGCCCGTCTGGGAGCGCTCCGGCACCCCGCCCCGCATCGTGGAAGGCACCGCGGTCACCGTGAGCGATGAAGGCAGTGGCATCCCCGAGGACTCGATGCCGCGCGTCTTCACCCGCTTCTGGCGCGGTTCCAAGCGCGGTGGCACCGGCCTGGGCCTCTACATCGTCAAGGGCATCGTGGAAGCCCACGGCGGCTCGATCCGCGTCGACCGCGCGCCCGGCGGCGGCGCCCGGTTCCGATTCGTCCTGCCCGCCGGGGTGCCCGACTTCATGCTCTGAAAGAGGCACGAAGCGATCGGCACAGCATGCCGTGGGGCGCCTGCAGGGCGCTGTGGGGCACCTGCCCGGGCGGGCTGCGGGGAAGCGGCGCCGAGCGGCGCTACAGGCTGCGACTACACTCGACCTTTGGCGATGGCCCAAAGACCTTGAGCACGGACGAGCAGGAGCACGGGAAAGATAGAGATGTCGGCACCCAACAAGTCGTACGACCCGGTCGAGGTCGAGGCCCTGAAGCCCGAGGTGGTGGAGCAGGCGCGGGACGAGGCGATCGCCGCCTTCGCCGCCGCCGGTTCCCTGGACGAGCTGAAGCAGGCCAAGGTCGCCCACACCGGCGACCGCTCCGCGCTCTCGCTCGCCAACCGCGAGATCGGCGCCCTGCCCCCGCACGCCAAGGCGGCCGCCGGAAAGCTGATCGGCCAGGCCCGCGGGGCCGTCAACCAGGCCCTCGCCAAGCGGCAGGCCGAGCTGGAGGCGGAGCGGGACGCCCGCGTGCTGGTCGAGGAGGCGGTGGACGTCACGCTGCCGTACGACCGCGCTCCGCGCGGCGCCCGGCACCCGCTGACCACCATGGCCGAGCGCATCGAGGACACCTTCGTCGCGATGGGCTACCAGGTCGCCGAGGGCCCCGAGGTCGAGGCCGAGTGGCTCAACTTCGACGCCCTCAACCTGGGCCCGGACCACCCGGCCCGGTCGATGCAGGACACCTTCTTCGTCCAGGCCCCGGACGGCTCCGCCGACTCCGGCGTGGTGCTGCGCACCCAGACCTCCCCGGTCCAGGCCCGCACCATGCTCGACCGCGAGCCCCCCATCTACGTGGTCTGCCCCGGCCGGGTCTACCGGACCGACGAGCTGGACGCCACCCACACCCCGGTCTTCCGCCAGGTCGAGGGCCTCGCGGTGGACGAGGGCATCACCTTCGCCGACCTCAAGGGCACCATCGAGGTGCTGGTCGAGAAGCTGATCGGCGGCGGCCTGGAGCTGCGCTGGCGTCCGTCGTACTTCCCGTTCACCGAGCCGAGCGCGGAGATCGACCTCCAGTGCTTCGTGTGCCGCGGCGAGAGCGTCGGCAACCCCGACCGGCCGTGCCGCACCTGCTCCTCCGAGGGCTGGATCGAGCTCGGCGGCTGCGGCGTGGTCAACCCGCGGGTGCTGGTCGCCTGCGGTGTCGACCCCAACCGCTACAGCGGGTTCGCCTTCGGCCTGGGCCTGGAGCGAATCCTGATGAACCGCCACAACGTCGCCGACATGCGCGACATGGTCGAGGGTGACGTCCGCTTCACCCTCCCGTTCGGGATGGAGATCTGATGCGCGTCCCGCTTTCCTGGCTGCGCGAGTACGTCGACCTGCCGGCCGGCGAGACCGGTCGTGACGTCGCCGAGCGCCTGGTCCGGGCCGGCCTGGAGGTCGAGACCGTCGAGCAGCTCGGCGCGGACCTCAAGGGCCCGCTGGTGGTCGGCGAGGTGCTCTCCATCGAGGAGCTGTCCGGCTTCAAGAAGCCGATCCGGCACTGCTTCGTCAACGTCGGCGACGCCAACGGCACCGGCGAGCCGCAGGAGATCGTCTGCGGCGCGACCAACTTCGCCGTCGGCGACAAGGTCGTGGTCGTGCTCCCGGGCGCCGTGCTGCCCGGCCCGTTCCCGATCGCGGCCCGCAAGACCTACGGCCACACCTCGGCCGGCATGATCTGCTCCGCCCGCGAGCTGGGCATGGGCGACGACCACGCCGGCATCATCGTGCTCCCGCCGGAGTACGAGGCCGGCACCGACGCCATCGAGCTGCTCCAGCTGGTCGACGAGGTGCTCGACATCGCCGTCACCCCGGACCGCGGCTACTGCCTGTCCATGCGCGGTGTGGCCCGCGAGGCCGCCGCCGCGTACGGGCTGCCGCTGGCCGACCCGGCGCTGCTCGACGTGCCGCCGGCGAACTCCTTCGGCTACCTGGTGAAGGTCAACGACCCGACCGGCTGCGACCGCTTCGTGGCCCGTACGGTCGTCGGCGTCGACCCGAACGCCAAGTCGCCGATCTGGCTCCAGCGCCGGCTCCAGAAGTCGGGCATCCGCCCGATCTCGCTGACCGTCGACATCACCAACTACGTGATGCTGGAGGTCGGCCAGCCGCTGCACGCCTACGACAAGCAGCGCGTGGACGGCCCGATCTCGGTCCGCCGGGCCGAGCAGGGCGAGACCCTCACCACCCTGGACGGCGTCGAGCGCAAGCTCTCCGCCGAGGACCTGCTGATCTGCGACAACAGCGGCCCGATCGGCCTGGCCGGCGTGATGGGCGGCGCCTCCACCGAGATCCTCGACCCGGCCGCCGGTCCGGGCACCACCGAGGTGATCATCGAGGCGGCGCACTTCGAGGCCGTCGCCATCGCCCGCGCCGCCAAGCGGCACAAGCTGCCCTCCGAGGCGTCCAAGCGCTTCGAGCGCGGCGTCGACCCGGAGGCCACCCGCGCCGCCGCGCAGCGCGCCGTCGACCTGCTGGTCCTGATCGCCGGCGGCACCGCCGAGGCCGGGGTCACCGACATCGCGGCCCCGCACCCGCTGCGCACCATCACCATCGCCGCCGACCTGCCCGACCGGGTGGCCGGCACGGTGTACGGCCGCGAGACCGTCACCCGGCGCCTCCAGGAGGTCGGCTGCTCGGTCTCCGGCGCCGACATCCTGGAGGTCACCCCGCCGACCTGGCGCCCCGACCTCACCGACCCGTACGACCTCGCCGAGGAGGTCATCCGGCTGGAGGGCTACGACAACGTCCCCGCCCGGATGCCCAACGTTCCCCCGGGCAAGGGCCTGACCGAGGCCCAGCGGGTGAACCGCCGGATCGGCGTCGCGCTGGCCGCGGCCGGCTACGTCGAGGTCAACAACTACCCGTTCCTCGGCGAGCCCGCCTTCGAGGCGCTCGGCCTGGAGGCGGACGACCGGCGTCGCCGCACGGTGAAGCTGGTCAACCCGCTGAACGACGAGGAGCCGGCGCTGCGCACCACGCTGCTGCCGGGCCTGCTCGGCGCGCTGCGCCGCAACGTCGGCCGGGGCAACACCGACCTGGCGGTCTTCGAGACCGGCACCGTCTTCCTGCCCAAGGACGAGCTGAGCGTGGCTCCGCGTCCGGCCGTCGACCACCGGCCCAGCGCCGAGGAGCTGGCCGAGCTGGACGCCGCGCTGCCGGACCAGCCGCGCCGGATCGCCGTCGCCCTCGCGGGCGAGCGGCTGCCGTCGGGCTGGTGGGGCAAGGGCGCCCAGGCCTCCTGGGCGGACGCCGTCGAGGCGGCCCGTACGGTGGCCCGCGCGGCCGGCATCGAGCTGACCGTGCGCCAGGGGCAGCTGGCCCCCTGGCACCCGGGCCGCTGCGCCGAGCTGCTGGTGGCCGGCACCGACCGGGTGGTCGGCCACGCCGGTGAGCTGCACCCGCGGGTGGTCAAGGCGCTCGGGCTGCCGGCCCGCACCGCCGCGATGGAGATCGACGTCGACCTGCTCACCGCCGACGGCGCCGAGCGGGTCAGCGGCCCGACCGTCTCCGGCTTCCCGGTGGCGACCCAGGACGTCGCGCTGATCGTCGACACCGCCGTCCCGGCCGCCGACGTCGAGGCCGCGCTGCGGGCCGGCGCGGGCGAACTGCTGGAGGCCATCCGGCTGTTCGACGTGTTCACCGGCGAGCAGGTCGGCGAGGGCAAGAAGTCGCTGGCGTACGCGCTGCGCTTCCGCGCCGTCGACCGCACGCTGACCGCCGACGAGGCCACCGCCGCCCGTGAGGCGGCCGTCGCCGAGGCCGTCGCCCGCACCGGCGCGGTGCTGCGCGGCGCCTGACCCGGCAGCGCCTGAGAGGGCCCCGCCCCGGACCACGTGTCCGGGGCGGGGCCCTTTCCGTGGCCGGGGTGGTGCCGCGTCGCACGGTGGCCGGCGGGCGCGTCGCCGGGTGAACTGACGGAGCGTCAATTCGGCTGCGGTGACCTGCGGTTTCGAAGTTTTCTTGAAGAGGTTCTGTCAAAACCCTTGCGGGAGTGCGGGCGGGCGGGCTTTCCTTCTTCTTGTTAGGAAAGTTTCCTAACCCATCGAGGAATCGGAGCGTCCCATGCGCCCTCAGCCCCGTCGTGCCCTCCGCATCGCCCTCGCCGCCGCCCTGGTGGCCGCGCCCCTGACCGTCGCGGCCACCTCGGCGGCCCAGGCCGCCCCGTCGACGGCCGCCGTCCAGCTCCAGGGAGTCGGGCTGGACGACCCGCACAAGAAGGACATCGCGATGCAGCTGGTGTCCAGCGCGGAGAACTCGTCGCTGGACTGGAAGGCCCAGTACAAGTACATCGAGGACATCAAGGACGGCCGGGGCTACACGGCCGGCATCATCGGCTTCTGCTCCGGCACCGGTGACATGCTGGACCTCGTCCAGCACTACACCGACCTCAAGCCCGGCAACGTCCTGGCCAAGTACCTGCCGGCCCTGAAGAAGGTCAACGGCACCGAGTCGCACTCCGGCCTCGGCTCCGCGTTCGAGAAGGACTGGGCCACCGCCGCCCAGGACACCGTCTTCCAGAAGGCCCAGAACGACGAGCGCGACCGGGTGTACTTCAACCCCGCCGTCAACCAGGCCAAGGCCGACGGCCTGCGCGCGCTCGGCCAGTTCGCCTACTACGACGCCATCGTCATGCACGGCCCGGGCACCAGCTCGGACAGCTTCGGCGGCATCCGCGCGGCGGCCATGAAGAAGGCCAAGACCCCGGCCCAGGGCGGCGACGAGGTCACCTACCTCAAGGCCTTCCTGGACGCCCGCAAGGTGGTCATGAAGAAGGAGGAGGCCCACTCCGACACCAGCCGGGTGGACACCGAGCAGCTGGTCTTCCTCAACGCCAAGAACTTCGACCTCAACCCGCCGCTGAAGTGGAAGGTCTACGGCGACAGCTACGCCATCAACAGCTGACGCGACGTCAAAAAGCGGGGCCCGGTGGCTGGTTCACAGCCGCCGGGCCCCGCCGTCGGTGTCAGGCGCTCGCGGTGTAGTCGTAGAAGCCGCGGCCGGACTTGCGGCCCAGCAGGCCGGCGTCGACCATCCGGGAGAGCAGCGGGGGAGCGGCGTACAGCGGCTCCTTGTACTCGTCGTACATCGACTCGGCGATCGAGACGATGGTGTCCAGGCCGATCAGGTCGCACAGCCGCAGCGGGCCCATCGGGTGGGCGCAGCCGGCCTCCATGCCCTTGTCGATGTCGGAGGCGGTGGCCACGCCCGACTCGAACATCCGCACCGCGGACAGCAGGTACGGCACCAGCAGCGCGTTCACCACGAAGCCGGCCCGGTCGCGGGCGCGGATCGGCTCCTTGCCGAGCACCTGGGAGGCGAAGGCCTCGACCCGCTCGGTGGTGGTCGCCGAGGTGGTCAGGGTCGGGATGACCTCGACCAGCTTCTGCACCGGCGCCGGGTTGAAGAAGTGCAGGCCGATGACCTGCTCCGGGCGGCTGGTGGCGGCGGCCAGCTTCACGATCGGGATCGAGGAGGTGTTGGAGGCCAGGATCGCGTCACGGCGCTCGACCACCCGGTCCAGGGTCTCGAAGATCTTGACCTTGATGTCCTCGCGCTCGGCCACGGCCTCGACCACCAGGTCGCGGTCGGCGAAGTCGGACAGCTCGACGGTGAAGGACAGCCGGCCCAGCGCCTCGTCCCGCTGCTCGGGGGTCAGCTTGCCCCGCTTGACCGCCGTGTCCAGGGAGTTGGTCAGCCGGGTGCGGCCGAACTCCAGCGCCTCACCGCTGGCCTCCGCCACCAGGACGTCCAGCCCGGCCCGGGCGAAGACCTCGGCGATGCCCGACCCCATCAGGCCGCAGCCGATCACTCCGACGCGCGCGATGTCACTCACTCAGTTGCCCTTCGGTGGTGCTGGGGATCGCCCAGCTACTGGTGGCCCAGCGAGCTGCTGGTCAACGGGCCGGTGTACCGGAATGGGTGCACCGGACACCGTCCCGACGACGTTACTACTCCGTACTGGCCAGTAGGTCACCCCCTCCCCGGCAGGGTGCCAGTGCTCGGCCTCACCCGAACGAGTGAGGCGACGACCACCACCCGTGTGCCCGGGGCCCGGTGTCGCCCGGCGGCGGACAGAATGCCGCAGACAGGGCCGGGGGCGGCAGGGGGCGCGGAAGGGAGCACAGGGTGTCGACGGGATCGCTGGCGGGACAGGCCGCCCTGGTCACCGGCGCCGGCCGGGGCATCGGCCGGGAGATCGCCATCGGCCTGGCCGCCGAGGGGATGGCCGTCGGCCTGGTCGGCCGCACCCACGAGACGCTGACCGACACCCTCAAGGAGTGCGTCAAACGCGGCTCTCGCGGCGTCGCCGTCACCGCCGACGTCACCCGCCCCGGCTCGGTGCGCGAGGCGGTCCGGGTGGTCGAGCGCGACCTCGGGGCGATCGATCTGCTGGTCAACAACGCCGGCCTGGTCGACCGCGCGGAGGTGCCGCTCTGGGAGACCGACGCCAACCAGTGGTGGCAGGTGATCGAGACCAACCTGCGCGGCCCCTACAACCTGCTGCGCTGCGTACTGCCCGGCATGGTCGCCCGGCGGCGCGGCCGGGTGATCAACCTCAACTCCGGCTTCGCGCTGCGCCCGGAGGGCAACTACACCGCGTACGCCACGTCCAAGGCCGCGCTGCTCAAGCTCTCCGACAACATGGCGGACTCGCTCGCCCGCAACGGCGTCGTCGTCCTGGACATCAGTCCGGGCGCGGTGGCCACCGACATGACCGCCGGGATGCCGAGGTTCCGGGACACCAAGAGCTGGGGTTCGATGGCGTACGTGGTCGCGGTCACCGTGGACGCCGCCCGCGGCCGCTTCGACGCGCTGCACGGGCGGTTCATCCACGCCGGCCGGGACGACCTGGAGGAGCTGGTCAACCGGGCCGACGCGATCCGCGCCGCGGACGCCCGGACGCTGCGGCTGCGGCCGTACAAGGACGACGACCCGATGGTCTGACCGGACCGTCCGGGCCGTTCAGGCGCAGAGCTGGCTGGCGGTCACCGGCTTCAGCCCCGCCTTGGCCAGGCCGTCCAGGATGGCGGGCAGCGCGTCCACCGTGCACTGGTGGCCCATGTGCAGCGCCACCACCGAGCCGCCGCGCACCGAGTTCAGCACCCGGCGTTGCAGCTCGGCCGCCGACGGGTCGTTGTAGTCGCGCGGGTCGACGTCGAAGGACAGCACGTGCTCGTATCCGACCGCCTTGGCCTGCTCGCGCACCATCGGCGTGGCGTACTGGGCGGCGGACGGCCGGAACCAGCGGCCGATCGAGCCGGTGAGCCGCTGGAGGCGCTCCGCGCACTGGGCGATCTCGGCGCGCGCCTGGTCCGGCGTCATGGCGGAGATGTTGAGGTGGTTCTGGGTGTGGTTGCCCAGCTCGTGGCCGCCGTCCAGGATCCGCCGGGCCATCTGCGGCTGCTGGTCGAGCCAGCTGCCGACGGCCATCACGGTCAGCTTGGCGCCGCGCTGCTCGGCGATCTCCAGCAGGGCGGTGGCCAGCTTCGGGTCCCCGCTGCCGTGGACGGTGAGTGCCACGTTCTTGCCGGTGCGCGGCCCGTACGCGACCTCGACCGGGGTGCCGGGCGCGAGCGGCGGCAGCGCCGGCGGGGTCGGCGGCGCGGTGGCCGCGGTCGCCTCCGCGTCGGGCTGGGGCTCCGCCGGGGTGGCGGGCGCGGCGGAGGCCGGGCCCTCGCCGCCGCTCCACGCCGGGTCCGTGGTGTGCTGCGGGTCCACGGTGCCGGGGTGCGCGGCGAACGCCCCCGGGTCGGCCCGGCGGGGGGTGCCGGTGCCGCAGGCGGTGAGCAGGCCGCCGGTGGCGGCGAGGGCGGCGAGTCGGGCGGTGGCGCGCAGTACGGTGCGGCGGTCGGCAGTCATCGGCAGCCAGCATAGAGAGGACGGTCCCGGCGGGCGATCCGGAACGGCCGTCCGCACCTTTCTTGACGTGCACACACTCCGCCACCGGTTTGTTGCGTAAACCCGAACTTCCGCTGTTTCCCCCGTGTGTCCTTGGATACGATCGCCGCGCACCGAGAGTTGACAGGCAATCGCCGGATTCCTCCGGCATTCGCGCATGGGGGGCGGACGGATGTACGAGGACAGCGAGGCCATCGGGGGGACGGACATGGAGTGGGACTGGCCCGGAACCGACGACTGGCAGCCGCCGAAGGAACTGGACACCGGCGTCCCGCACACCGCCCGGATGTACGACTACTACCTCGGCGGCAAGGACCACTTCGAGGCCGACCGCATGGCCGCCCAGGCCGCGATAACCGCCTACCCCGCGCTGCCGCTGCTGGCCCGCACCAACCGGCAGTTCCTCGGCCGCGCCGTCGAGTTCGTGGCGAGCCGCGGCGTGCGCCAGTTCGTCGACATCGGCACCGGCATCCCGGCGGTCGGCTCCACCAACGAGGTCGCCCAGCGGGTCGCCCCGGACGCCCGGGTGGTGTACGTGGACAACGACCCGATCGTCGCCACCCACGCCCGCGCCCTGCTGGGGAGCCACCCGGCCGGGCACACCTCGGTGATCGAGGCCGACCTGCGCGACCCGGCCGCGATCCTCGCCCACCCGGGGCTGGCCGGAGCCATCGACCTCGGCCAACCGGTCGCGCTGATGCTGGTCGCCGTCCTCCACTTCATCCGCGACGAGGACGGCGCGCAGCAGATCGTCCGCACCCTGCGCGACGCGCTCGCCCCGGGCAGCGCGCTGATCCTCTCCCACGGCAGCCCCGACTTCGCCTCCCGGGAGAGCGCCGCCGAGGGCACCCGCATCTACCGCGGCGCCAGCGCCCCGCTGGTGCTGCGCCCCCGGGCCGGCGTCGAGCCGTTCTTCGGTGACTTCGAGTTCGTCGGCCCCGGGCTCGTCCAGCTCCCGCTCTGGCGCCCCACCGCGGGCCACGTCCCGACCGCCGCGCTCCCCGAGGGCTGGCAGGACGTCTCGGCGTACGCCGGCGTCGCCTTCAAGAACTAGACCTTCAGGTCCGGTCCCGGTGCCGCCGGGACCGGACCGCGGGTAGCCTGCGGCGTGACCACCACCCTGCCGCCGCTGCCCCCCGACGTCGCCGACCTGCTGCGCGCCCTGGACGCCCCGCCCCGGCTCGTCGCCCACCTCGCGCTGGTGGGTGAAGTGGCCGAGCGGATAGCCGAGTTCTGCGCCGGCGAGGGCCTGGCCTTCGACCGCGAGGCCGTCCGGTACGGCGCCGCCACCCACGACATCGGCAAGACCGCCCACCCCGAGGAGCTCTCCGGGCCGGGCTCCCGGCACGAGGCGGCCGGCCACGCCCTGCTGCGCTCCCACGGCGTCCCCGAGCACCTCGCCCGCTTCGCCCGCAGTCACGCGAGCTGGGGCGAACCCGGTGTCACCGTGGAGGAACTGCTGGTCAGCCTCGCCGACAAGGCCTGGAAGAACAAGCGGGTCCGGGACCTGGAGGACCTCGTGGTCGACCGGCTCGCCGCCGCCACCGGACGGGAGCGCTGGGAGGCCTTCCTCGCCCTGGACGACCTGCTCACCGCCATCGGCGAGGACGCCCCGCGCCGGCTCGCCGTCCAGGCCGCCCACCCGGTCCGTACGGGCTGAGACCGGGCGAAAACGGCGCGACACGGCGGGCGCCCCAGTGCTAGCTTCCGCAGCATGGAACCCCTGAGCGAGAACGAGATCCGCGCGTCCTTCGTCAACTGCTCCAAGGGCGAGGCCCGCCGGCTCAACCTGCCCCGGGGCCTGGCCGAACTGCCCTGGGAGAGCCTGGACTTCCTCGGCTGGCGGGACCAGGGCGCACCCGACCGGGCGTACCTGGTGGCGCCGTACGGGGGCGAGCCGGTCGGCGTGACGCTGCGCTCGTCGGTGATCCGGCGCAGCCTGACCAAGACCAACGTGTGCTCGCTGTGCATCACCGCGCACGCCGGGTCGGGGGTCGCGCTGCTCGCCGCCCGCCGGGCCGGGGCGGCCGGGCGCGAGGGCAACACGGTCGGGACGTACATCTGCGCCGACCTGGCCTGCTCGCTCTACGTGCGGGGGCTGAAGAAGTCCACCCTGGTCACCCGGCCCGACGAGTCCCTGCCGCTGGAGCAGCAGATCGACCGGACGGTGGGCAACCTCGGCGGCTTCCTCGCCAAGGTGCTCGCCACCGCCGGGGTGTAACGGCCCGGCGGCTCTCAGTGCCCGCGCAGCTGGTCCAGGTCGCGGCGCTCCCGCTTGGTGGGGCGCCCGGCCCCGCGGTCGCGCACCCCGGCCGCCGCGACGAACTCGCGCGCCGGCCGCGGCGGGCTGTTGTCGACCAGGCACTCCGCCGCCGCCACGGCGCCGACCCGCTTGCGGATCAGCTGCCGCACCACCACGATCCGCTCGTACCCCTCCTCGCGGATCCGGACCTCGTCCCCGGGCTTCAGCGCCTGGGCGGGCTTGGCCCGTTCGCCGTTCACCCGGACGTGCCCGGCGCGGCAGGCGGCCGCCGCCAGCGCCCGCGTCTTGACCAGCCGGACCGACCAGATCCAGCTGTCCACCCGTACGCTTCCCTCGTGTTCAGCCATTCCCGGAGCCTACCGAAACGGCGGACGGCACCTCCTGGACCGCCCAGCCGTTGCCGTCCGGGTCGTTGAAGAAGACGAAGTTGTTCCACGCCTCGCCGTGCCCGTCCACCCGGCCCCCCGCCACGAAGTGCTGGACCGGGCTGACCTGCACGCCCCGCGCCTTCAGTTCGGCGTGCGCCTTCTCGATGTCGGGCACCACCAGTTGGAGCCCCTTGACCGAGCCCGGCGGCGCGTCGATCACGCCCTTGCCGACCACGATCGAACAGGGCGAACCCGGGGGAGTCAGCTGGACAACGCGGATCCCGTCGCGCAGCCGGGTGTCGTGGTCGACGGTGAACCCGACCTGCTCCTCGTAGAAGAGCTTCGCGCGGTCCACGTCCGATACCGGGACCACCACGACTTCGAGTTTCCACTCCATCGCCCTCACCCCTCTCGGTCGGGCTCTTCCAGTATCCGTCCGTAATCGCCGCAGGGAGCCGTCGGATAGCCTGAGAAGACGATGAATCCCCAGACCACGCCCGCCGCGCCCCACTTCTCCACCCCGTGGGGCACCTTCGACCTCACCCGCTTCCCCGCCGACCCGCGCGAGCGGCTGCGGGCCTGGGACGCCGCCGACGAGTACCTGCTGCGACACCTCGCCGGGGAGACGGACAGCGCGGCCGGAGCCGCGACGGAGCTGGCCGGCCGTACGGTGGCCGTCCTCGGCGACCGCTGGGGCGCGCTGACCACCGCGCTCGCCGAGTTCCGCCCGGTGCAGATCACCGACTCCCACCTCGGTCGGCAGGCGACCCTGGCCAACCTGGCCCGGGCCGGCGCCGAGGTCGACGAGGCCCGGCTGCGCACCACCCGGGACGCCCCGCCGGAGCGGATCGACGTCCTGCTGGTGCGCATCCCCAAGAGCCTGGCCCTGCTGGAGGACCAGCTGCACCGGCTCGCCCCGGCCGTCCACGCCGGCACCGTGGTGGTCGGCACCGGCATGGTCACCGAGATCCACACCTCCACCCTCCGGCTGTTCGAGCGCATCCTCGGTCCGACCCGCACCTCGCTGGCCGTCCGCAAGGCCCGGCTGGTGTTCTGCACCCCCGACCCGGCGCTCACCCCCGGCCCCAACCCGTGGCCGCACCGCTACGCGCTGCCGTCGGACATCGGCCCCGCCTCCGGCCGTACGGTGGTCAACCACGCGGGCACCTTCTGCGCCGACCGGCTCGACATCGGCACCCGCTTCTTCCTGGCCCACCTGCCCACCCCCGCCCCCGGCGCCCGGGTGGTGGACCTCGGCTGCGGCAACGGCGTGGTCGGTACGGCCGCCGCGCTGGCCGGGCCCGGCGCCGAGCTGGTGTTCGTGGACGAGTCGCATCAGGCGGTGGCCTCCGCCGAGGAGACCTTCCGCCTCAACCTGGGCCCGGACGCCCCGGCCGAGTTCCTGACCGCCGACGCCCTGGCCGCGGACACGGTCGCGCCCGGCTCGGTGGACCTGGTGCTCAACAACCCGCCGTTCCACTCCCACCAGGCGACCACCGACGCCACCTCCTGGCGGATGTTCACCGGCGCCAAGCGGGCGCTGCGGCCCGGCGGGGAACTCTGGGTGGTCGGCAACCGCCACCTCGGGTACCACGTCAAGCTGCGCCGCCTCTTCGGCAACTGCCGACTCGTGGCCGGGAACCCCAAGTTCGTGGTGCTGCGGGCCGTCAAGCGCTGACCGGGGAGGCCCCCGCCCCCGGCCCGGGAGGTCCCTCGCCCCGGCCGGGGAGGCCCCTCGCCCCGACCGGGTCCGACACAAACTCCTTGCATGAATTTTCTGTCGCGCGTATATTCATGCCGAGACCAAGGAGGAACGCCATGGCATTGCGAGTCGCCGTCGCCGGCGCAAGCGGATACGCGGGCGGCGAGGTGCTGCGCCTGCTGCTCGGCCACCCGGAGGTGGAGATCGGGGCGCTGACCGGCGGCTCGAACGCGGGCACCAGGTTGGGCGCGCTCCAGCCGCACCTCCTGCCGCTCGCCGACCGCGTCCTGGAGCCCACCACCCCCGAGGTGCTGGCCGACCACGACGTGGTGTTCCTGGCGCTGCCGCACGGCCAGTCCGCCGCCGTCGCCGAGGAGCTCGGCCCGAACGTCCTGGTGATCGACTGCGGGGCCGACTTCCGGCTCAAGGCCGCCGCCGACTGGGAGCAGTTCTACGGTTCCGCGCACGCCGGCACCTGGCCCTACGGCCTGCCCGAACTCCCCGGCCACCGCAACGCGTTGAAGGGCAGCAACCGGATCGCCGTACCGGGCTGCTACCCGACGGCCGTCTCCCTGGCGCTGTTCCCCGCGTACGCCGCGCGGCTCGCCGAGCCGGAGGCCGTCGTGGTCGCCGCCTCCGGCACCTCCGGCGCCGGCAAGGCCGCCAAGCCGCACCTGCTGGGCAGCGAGGTGATGGGCAGCGTCAGCCCGTACGGCGTCGGCGGCGTCCACCGGCACACCCCGGAGATGGCGCAGAACCTCAGCCCGCTCGCGGGCGAGCCGGTCAGCGTCTCCTTCACCCCCACCCTCGTCCCGATGCCGCGCGGCATCCTCGCCACCTGCTCGGCCAAGGCCAAGCCCGGGGTGACGGCCCAGAGCCTGCGCGCCGCCTACACCGAGGCGTACGCGGACGAGCCCTTCGTCCACCTGCTGCCCGAGGGGCAGTGGCCGCAGACCAGCAGCGTCTACGGCGCCAACACCGCCCTGGTCCAGGTCGCCCTGGACCCCGCCGTCGGGCGGATCATCGCGATCAGCGCGATCGACAACCTGGTCAAGGGCACCGCCGGTGGCGCGGTGCAGAGCATGAACATCGCACTGGGCCTGCCCGAGGAGCTCGGCCTGCCCCTGAACGGAGTCGCACCGTGAGCCAGCCCACCAACGTCGGAGTGACCGCCGCCAAGGGCTTCCGCGCCGCCGGGGTGACCGCCGGCATCAAGGCCTCCGGCACCCCCGACCTGGCCCTGGTGGTCAACGACGGCCCCTCGCTCGCCGCCGCCGGCGTGTTCACCGCGAACCGGGTCAAGGCCGCGCCGGTGCTCTGGTCCGAGCAGGTGCTCAAGGGCGGCCGGGTCTCCGCCGTCGTCCTCAACTCCGGTGGCGCCAACGCCTGCACCGGCCCGCTCGGCTTCCAGGACACCCACGCCACCGCGGAGAAGGCCGCCGCGGAGCTGGGCCTGAACGCGGGTGAGGTCGCCGTCGCCTCCACCGGCCTGATCGGCGTACGGCTGCCGATGGACCTGCTGCTGCCCGGGATCACCGCGGCCGCGGGCGAGCTCGGCGAGGCCGGCGGCGAGGCCGCCGCGATCGCCATCAAGACCACCGACACCGTGCACAAGACCGCCCAGTACACCAGCCCGGCCGGCTGGACGGTCGGCGGCATGGCCAAGGGCGCGGGCATGCTCGCCCCCAGCCTCGCCACCATGCTGGTCGTCCTCACCACCGACGCGGACCTGGACGCCGCCGCCCTGGACGCCGCGCTGCGCGGCGCCACCCGCACCACCTTCGACCGGATCGACTCCGACGGCTGCATGTCGACCAACGACACCGTGCTGCTGCTCGCCTCCGCCGCCTCCGGCATCGCCCCGGAGCGGGACGAGTTCGCCGAGGCCGTCCGCACGGTCAGCGCCGACCTGGCCCGCCAGCTGATCGGCGACGCAGAGGGCGCCGGCAAGGAGATCCGGATCGACGTCACCGGTGCCGCCACCGAGGACGAGGCGGTCGAGGTCGCCCGGACGATCAGCCGCAACAACCTGCTCAAGTGCGCCATCCACGGGGAGGACCCCAACTGGGGCCGGGTGCTGGCCGCGATCGGCACCACCTCCGCCGCCTTCGACCCGAACGAGCTGGACGTCGCCATCAACGGCGTCTGGGTCTGCAAGGCCGGTGGCGTCGGCGAGGACCGCGACCTGGTGGACATGAAGGGCCGCGAGGTGGTCATCACCGCGCACCTCAACGCCGGTACGGCGAGCGCCACGCTGTGGACCAACGACCTGACGGCCGACTACGTTCACGAGAACAGCGCCTACTCCACCTGAGCCGACGATCCGACAAGGACACCGGAAACCGTGCAGATCGCACCCAAGGGCGAACAGGCCCGCAACAACACCGCGCTGCCCAAGGCCCTGACGCTGATCGAGGCCCTGCCGTGGCTGGAGCGCTTCCACGGCAAGACCGTCGTCATCAAGTTCGGCGGCAACGCCATGGTCGACGAGAGCCTCAAGTCCGCGTTCGCCCAGGACGTCGTCTTCCTGCGCTACGCCGGTCTGCACCCCGTCGTGGTGCACGGCGGCGGCCCCCAGATCAGCGCCCAACTCGAAAAGCTGGGGCTGGAGTCGAGCTTCACCAACGGCCTGCGGGTGACCACCCCGGAGACCATGGACGTGGTCCGGATGGTGCTGGCCGGCCAGGTGCAGCGCGAACTGGTCGGCCTGCTCAACGAGCACGGGCCTTTCGCGGTCGGCATGACCGGCGAGGACGCCCACACCATGACGGCGGTCAAGCGCTACGCGGTGGTGGACGGCGAGCAGGTCGACATCGGTCTGGTCGGTGACATCGTCAACATCGAGGCCGGCGCGGTGAAGGCGCTGATCGCCGACGGCCGCATCCCCGTCATCTCCTCGATCGCCCGCGGCGCCGACGGCCACGTCTACAACATCAACGCCGACACCGCCGCCGCCGCGCTGGCGGTCGCGCTCGGCGCCGAGATGCTCGTCGTCCTCACCGACGTCGAGGGCCTCTACAAGGACTGGCCGAACTCCGACGACGTGATCAGCCAGCTCACCGCGAACGAGCTGGAAGAGCTGCTGCCCGATCTGGCCAGCGGCATGCTCCCCAAGATGGAGGGCTGCCTGCGCGCCGTCCGCTCCGGCGTGGGTACCGCCCGCGTGCTGGACGGCCGGGTCCAGCACAGCCTGCTGCTGGAGATCTTCACCGACGAGGGCATCGGCACGATGGTCGTGCCGGGCGACGAATCGACCGTGACAGGGGGACTGGCATGACCCACAACGAGCAGTTCGCCGAGCGCTGGCAGCACTCCTTCACCGACAACTACGGCACCCCCCGCATCCCGCTGGTGCGCGGGGAGGGCTGCAAGCTCTGGGACGCCGACGGCAAGGAGTACACCGACCTGCTGGGCGGCATCGCGGTCAACGCCCTGGGCACCGCCCACCCGGCCGTCGTCGAGGCGGTCGGCAAGCAGATCGCCACCCTCGGCCACGTCTCCAACCTCTTCATGGCCGAGCCCACCATCGCCCTCGCCGAACGGCTGCTGAAGCTGGACGGCCGCACCGGCGGCCGGGTGTTCTTCTGCAACTCCGGCGCCGAGGCCAACGAGGCCGCCTTCAAGATCAGCCGGCGCACCGGCCGTACCCACCTGGTCGCCCTCCAGGGCGGCTTCCACGGCCGGACCATGGGCGCCCTGGCGCTCACCGGCCAGCCCGGCAAGCGGGACCCGTTCCAGCCGCTGCCCGGCGACGTCACCCACGTCCCGTTCGGCGACGTCGAGGCACTGCGCGCGGCCGTCACCACGGAGACCGCCGCCGTCTTCCTGGAGCCGATCCAGGGCGAGAACGGCGCCGTCCCGCTGCCCGCCGGCTACCTGAAGGCCGCCCGCGAGATCACCCGGGCCACCGGCACCCTGCTGGTCCTGGACGAGATCCAGACCGGCGTCGGCCGCACCGGCCACTGGTTCGCCCACCAGGCCGAGGAGGGCGTCGAGCCGGACGTCGTCACCCTGGCCAAGGCGCTCGGCGGCGGCCTGCCGATGGGCGCCGTCCTGGCCTTCGGCGAGGCCGCCGAGCTGCTCACCCCGGGCCAGCACGGCACCACCTTCGGCGGCAACCCGGTGGCCGCCGCGGCCGGCCTCGCGGTGCTGGACACCATCGAGTCCGAGGGCCTGCTGGAGCACGCCCAGAAGATCGGCGAGCGGCTGCGCGGCGGCGTCGAGGCGCTCGGCGACCCGCTGGTCTCGCATGTGCGCGGCGCCGGCCTGCTGCTCGGCATCGTGCTCACCCAGCCGGTCGCGGGCAAGGTCCAGGCCGCCGCCCAGGAGGCGGGCTTCCTGGTCAACGCGGCCGTCGCGGACGCCGTCCGGCTGACCCCGCCGCTGGTGCTGACCGAGCAGGAGGCGGACGCCTTCCTGGCCGCGCTGCCGGGCATCCTCCGGACGGTGCGCGAAAGCGCCCCGGCCGATGCGAGCTGACCGTTGTCCGGGAGAATAATCACATGACCGCATCCAACCCCGACGTATCCGCCACCGGCCCGACGCCGCAGGTCCCGCAGACCCGCACCGCGCGCCATCGGCGGATCGTGGACCTGCTCACCCGCCAGCCCGTGCGTTCGCAGAGCCAGCTCGCCAAGCTGCTCGCCGACGACGGACTCGTGGTCACCCAGGCCACCCTCTCCCGGGATCTGGACGAGCTGGGCGCGGTCAAGATCCGCAACCGGGACGGCGCGCTGATCTACGCCGTCCCGGCCGAGGGCGGCGACCGCACCCCCCGGGCGCCGATGGGGGAGTCGGCCAGCGAGGGCCGGATGGCCCGGCTGGCCGGCGAGCTGATGGTCTCCGCGACGGCCTCCGGCAACCTGGTGGTGCTGCGCACCCCGCCGGGCGCCGCCCAGTTCCTGGCCTCCTCGATCGACCAGGCCGAGGTGTTCGAGATCATCGGCACCATCGCCGGCGACGACACGGTCCTGCTGATCAGCCGCGACCCGGCCGGCGGCCAGGCGCTCGCCGACCACCTGATGCAACTGGCCCAGGCCAAGGCGCAGTAGGACCCGAACCCGCTTCACGACAGGCCCCGACCCCGGCCGACGGATTCCCCGTCGGCCGGGGTTTTGTGTTCCATACGGAGTAGTGCATACTTATGCCACCTACTGCACATGTGTGAAGGAGCCAGCGATGACCGCCCAGCAGTCCGCCGACGTCCGCCTCTGGGGCGCGCGCTTCGCCGACGGCCCGTCCGAGGCGCTGGCCAAGCTCTCGGCCTCGGTCCACTTCGACTGGCGCCTCGCGCCGTACGACATCGCCGGCTCCAAGGCCCACGCCCGGGTCCTGCACAAGGCCGGACTGCTCTCCGACGAGGAGCTGGCCGGGATGCTGGCCGGCCTGGACCAGCTGCTCGCCGACGTCGAGGCGGGCACCTTCACCGGCACCGTCGCCGACGAGGACGTGCACACCGCCCTGGAGCGCGGTCTGCTGGAGCGCCTCGGCCCCGACCTCGGCGGCAAGCTGCGGGCCGGGCGCTCGCGCAACGACCAGATCGCCACCCTGTTCCGGATGTACCTGCGGGACCACGCGAAGATCATCGGCAGCCTGCTGGTCGACCTCCAGCAGGCCCTGGTCGGCCTCGCCGAGGCGCACCCGGACACCGCGATGCCGGGCCGCACCCACCTCCAGCACGCCCAGCCGGTGCTCTTCGCCCACCACGTCCTCGCGCACGTGCAGGCCCTCGGCCGGGACGCCGAGCGGCTGCGCCAGTGGGACGCCCGCACCGCCGTCTCGCCGTACGGCTCCGGGGCGCTGGCCGGCTCCTCGCTCGGCCTCGACCCGCGGGCCGTCGCCGCCGACCTCGGCTTCGAGGGCGGCTCGGTCGGCAACTCCATCGACGGCACCGCCTCGCGCGACTTCGTCGCCGAGTTCGCCTTCGTGACGGCGATGATCGGGATCAACCTCTCCCGGATCGCGGAGGAGGTGATCATCTGGAACACCAAGGAGTTCGGCTTCATCACGCTGCACGACGCCTTCTCCACCGGCTCCTCGATCATGCCGCAGAAGAAGAACCCGGACATCGCCGAGCTGGCCCGCGGCAAGTCCGGCCGGCTGATCGGCAACCTGACCGGCCTGCTCGCCACCCTCAAGGCACTGCCGCTCGCGTACAACCGGGACCTCCAGGAGGACAAGGAGCCGGTGTTCGACTCCTGCGACACCCTGGAGGTGCTGCTGCCCGCGTTCACCGGGATGATGGCCACCCTCACCGTGCACCGGGAGCGGCTGGAGGAGCTGGCCCCGGCCGGGTTCTCGCTCGCCACCGACATCGCCGAGTGGCTGGTCAAGCAGGGCGTGCCGTTCCGGGTCGCGCACGAGGTCGCCGGAGCCTGCGTCAAGGTCTGCGAGGCGCAGGGCATCGAGCTGTCCGACCTGACGGACGAGCAGTTCGCCGCGATCTCCGGACACCTGACGCCCGAGGTGCGTTCGGTGCTCAGCGTCCACGGCGCCATCGCCTCCCGCAACGGGCGCGGCGGCACCGCCCCCTCGGCGGTCGCGGTCCAGCTCGCCGAGGTGAAGGCGGACCTGGCGCGGCAGCAGGAGTGGGCCGATAAGCGCTGACCCCTGGTGCGGCGTGAGAGGGGCGCGGCGGTCCGACCGTCGCGCCCCTGCGGTGTCCGCGCCCCGGCCCGGGCGTAACCGGCCCCGCCCCGGACCGTCATCCACGGTGTGTGCGCCACCCTCCCGCCCGTCCCCTCCGCCGAGGACGTCTACCTCGCCGAACGCCGCCGCCGCGTGGTCCGCGAGACCGTCGCCGCCCTGCCCGGCCGCTGCCCGCAGCTGATCGCCGCCCTCGCCGAGGACCCGCCGCCCACCTACCGCGAGCTCTCCGAGCGGCTCGGCATACCGCGTGGCTCGATCGGCCCCACCCGCTCCCGCTGCCTGGCCTGCCTGCGGATGCTGCTCCACTCGGAGCGCTACCCCTGAGCGGAGCCCGTACGGCCCGCCGGATCACGGGGTGACCCTCCTCACGTCTGCGCCCCCGAAGGTTGAGCGGAGCTGACACCCGGGTAGAGCGCTGGCGAACGCGGCTCTTGACGGTGGCGCGATCGCTCGGATACTGAGCGTGAGCGCGCGCCACCCTCTGCGCGCCGAGCACGACGACTGGGGAGGCCCCTCCACATGGGCATGAGCGTGATCATCTCGGCCGCTGAGGCCGAGGACGCGGAGCAGATCCTCAAGCTCCAGTACCTCGGCTACCAGCCCGAGGCCGAGCTGTACGGCGACTGGGCGATCGAGCCCCTGACGCAGAGCCTGGAGAGCTTGCGCGCCGAACTGTCCGAGCAGCACTTCCTGGTCGCCCGGCTGGGCGACGAGGTGGTCGGCACCGTCCGCGGCCACATCGGCGCCGACGGCGTCGGCCGGATAGGGCGCCTGGTCGTCCATCCGCGGATGCAGCGCCACGGCCTCGGCGGGCGGCTGCTGGACGCCCTGGAGCTCCGGCTGGCCCAGGACGGCCCGGTCCACGCCTACCAGCTGTTCACCGGCCACCGCAGCCTCGGCAACCTGCGCCTGTACGCTCGACAGGGGTACCACCAGACCCGGGTCGAGCAGATCAGCAGCCGGCTGAGCGTCGTCCACCTGGAGAAGGACGCCGAGACGCCGCTCGCCGCGACGGCCTGAGCTCCCCCGCGCGTTTCGCGGCGCCGCCACCATCCGGACGGACGGTGGCGGCGCCGAGTCATATCCATGCTGGTCAGAGCGTCGGACGTCCGCATTGCGGACAGATCCGGCAAAAGAGTTGGGCGGAGTTGGGCCGATCTGTTTTACTGGCTCACATGACTGCGACGACGAACTGGACCCCCACCGGCACCCTGCCGGCAGGTGAGCGTGCCATGTGTCGTCGAATGTGTCACTGCTGAGGGTCATCGCCCCCGGCGCCCCTTCGAGGGTGCCTCCTCCTCGCGCCCCGAAGCGAGACTCCGGTGCCGCTCCCGCCCGTGTGAGCGTGCCCCTCCTCCCGTACCCGTTCCCTTGACGTGCCCGCCCACCCGTGGGCGCCGTGCCTCCACAGGGCCACGCCGCCGCGCGGCCCCACCGGGCCACGGCCGTGACCGAGGGACGACAGGTCCGGATCCCCCCTGGCGCAGCGCCATGACGTCGCCGCCGGCCGCGAACACCGGTCGGACGGTCGACCCATGCCGCGCGCCCCCGACTTACGGAAAGCCGCTGTGATCACCACCACGGACCTGACAAAGGTCTACCGTTCCCGAGGCCGCGAGGTGACCGCCCTCGCCGGCGTCGACCTGCACGTCCGCCCGGGCGAGGTCTACGGAGTCGTCGGCACCAGCGGTGCCGGCAAGTCCACCCTCATCCGCTGCGTGAACATGCTGGAGCGCCCGACCTCCGGCACGGTCACCGTGGACGGCGTCGAGCTGACCGCGCTGCCCGGCGGCGAGAACCGGGCCGGCAAGGAGCTGCGCGAGGCCCGCCGCCGGATCGGCATGGTCTTCCAGCACTTCAACCTGCTCTCCTCGCGGACCGTCCAGCAGAACGTCGAACTCCCGCTGGAGATCATCGGACTGGACCGCACCGAGCGCCGCCGCAAGGCCGCCGAACTGCTCGACCTGGTCGGCCTCGGCGACAAGGCCCGCAGCTACCCCCAGCAGCTCTCCGGCGGCCAGAAGCAGCGCGTCGGCATCGCCCGGGCGCTGGCCGGCGACCCCAAGGTGCTGCTCTCCGACGAGGCCACCTCGGCGCTCGACCCGGAGACCACCCGCTCGATCCTCAAGCTGCTGCGCGAGCTCAACCAGCAGCTGGGCCTCACCGTCCTGCTGATCACCCACGAGATGGACGTCATCAAGTCCGTCTGCGACTCCGCCGCCCTGATGCGCGGGGGCCGGGTGGTCGAGTCCGGCGAGCTCACCGACCTGCTGTCCCGGACCGGCTCGGAACTGGCCCACGAGCTGTTCCCGCTCGGCGAGTTCGGCACCGGCCGCAGCGGCTCCACCGTGCTGGAGATCACCTTCCAGGGCGACACCTCGGCCCAGCCCTTCGTCTCCCAGCTCGCCCGCACCTACCAGGTCGACATCAACATCCTCGGCGCCGCGGTGGAGACCATCGCCGGCCGCCAGGTCGGCCGGATGCGGGTCGAGCTGCCCGGCAGCCACCAGGACAACGTGGTGCCGATCGGCTTCCTGCGCGAACAGGGCCTCCAGGTGGACGTCCTCGACACCAACGGCATCGGCGCGACGAACGGAGCGGTGGCATGACCTGGGACCAGATGCAGGAGCTGATGTGGCCCGCCACCCAGGAGACGCTCCAGATGGTCGGCCTGTCGACCCTGTGCACCGTCCTCCTCGGACTGCCCCTCGGCGTGCTGCTGGTGCTCACCGCCAAGGGCGGAGTGCTCCAGAACCAGCCGGTGAACAAGGTGCTCGGCGCGATCGTGAACCTCACGCGCTCGATGCCGTTCATCATCCTGATGATCGCGCTGATCTCCTTCACTCGCTGGGTGACCGGCAACTCCCTCGGCTGGCAGGCGGCCACCGTCCCGCTGACCGTCGGCGCGATCCCGTTCTTCGCCCGGCTGGTCGAGACCTCCATCCGTGAGGTCGACCGCGGCCTGGTCGAGGCCGTCCACGCGATGGGCGGCGGCACCTGGACGCTGGTGCGCAAGGTGCTCGTCCCCGAGGCCCTCCCCGGCATCGTGGCCTCCGTCACCACCACGGTCATCGCCCTGATCGGCTACTCCGCGATGGCCGGCACGGTCGGCGGCGGCGGCCTCGGCGACCTCGCCTACCGGTACGGCTACCTGCGGTTCGAGACCACCTTCATGTGGATCATCGTGGCGGAGATCGCGGTCATCGTCACCGTGATCCAGCTGGCCGGCGACTACGCCGTGCGCCGACTGGCCGGCCGCGGCCTCGGCGGCGGACGCACCCGCCTGCTGCGCCCGCGCCCCGCCGCCACCGCCACCGGCGACAAGGAACTCGTCGCCCCCTAGACCTCCCTCGTCCGACCCCGGACGCGGCTCCCCGTTCCACGCAGAAAGGCACTTTTCGTGCGCAACGTTCTGAAGTTCACCAGCATCCTCGCCACCGCCGGCGTCGCCCTCTCGCTCGCCGCCTGCGGCAGCTCCGGGTCCTCCTCCTCGGACCCGAACGCGCCGCTCAAGATCGCGGCGACCCCCACGCCGCACGCGCAGATCCTGAAGTTCGTCAAGGACAACCTCGCGGAGAAGGCGGGCCTCAAGCTCGACATCAAGGAGGTCACCGACTACGTGACCCCCAACACGGCGGTGCAGGACGGTTCGGCCGACGCCAACTACTTCCAGCACCTGCCGTACCTGGAGGACTTCAACAAGAAGAACGGCACCGACCTCGTCTCGGTCGAGAACGTCCACCTGGAGCCGCTGGGCGCCTACTCCAAGAAGGTCAAGTCGCTCGCCGACCTGCCGGACGGCGCCACCGTCGGCCTGCCCAACGACGCCACCAACGAGGGCCGCGCGCTCAAGCTGCTCGCCGACAACAAGCTCATCACCCTCAAGGACGGCGCCGGCACCGCCGCCACCCCGGCCGACGTCACGTCCAACCCGAAGAACCTCAAGTGGAAGGAGCTGGAGGCTGCCCAGCTGCCCCGCTCCTACGCCGACCTGGACGCCGCCGTCATCAACAGCAACTTCGCGATCCAGGCCAACCTGAAGCCGACCAGCGACGCCCTGGTGCTGGAGAAGGCCGAGAACAACCCGTACGCCAACATCCTGGTCGTGAAGAAGGGCAAGGAGAACGACCCGCGGGTGAAGAAGCTGGAGGAGCTGCTGCACTCCGACGAGGTCAAGAAGTACATCGCCGACACCTTCGACGGCGCGGTCATCCCGGCCTCCTGAGGCGCTCCCCGCACCACAGCCCGACCCCCGACCGGGCCCCCGCCGAACACGAGCGGGGGCCCGGTCGGGCAGTATGCACCAGGGACGGCTCCGACCGGCCGCGATCTGACGTACCGTCGTGCGGGCGGGCGCACCGTGTGGCACCTGGGGCACGACGGAGGCGTACGGTGTTGTGTTCACGACCCGGCGAGGAGAGACGGCATGGCAGCGAGCTTCCCCGAGACCGCCATCAGCACCGAACGGCTGCTGCTGCGACCCCTTGCGGAGGACGACGCCCCCGGTCTGGCCACGATGATGGCCGATGACCTCGTCCTCGCCTGGACGGACCTGCCGCACCCCTTCACCGAGGAGTACGCGAGCGAGCTCGCCCGCACCCTCGCCCCCGCCCACCGGGCCGCCGGGCGCGGCATCGTCTTCGCCGTCACCGAGCACCTGACCCAGCGCCTGGTCGGCCTGGTCGAGCTGCGCAACACCGACTGGCGGCTGCGCAGCACCGAGATCTCCTACGTCACCGCCGTCTGGGCGCGCGGCGAGGGCTACGCCCCGGAGGCCGTCCTCGGCGTCGCCCAGTGGCTGTTCGAGGACCGCGGCTTCCTGCGGATGGAGCTGCGCACCGCCGCGGGGAACACCGCCGCCCAGCAGGTCGCCCAGAAGATCGGCGGGATCAGCGAGGGCGTGCTGCGCAGCGCCTGGATAGTCCGGGGGGAGTCCGGCGAGGTGGTCCAGGAGAGCCGCAGCGACCTGATCCTGTGGAGCCTGCTCCCGGAGGACCTGGAGTCGCCCGAGCCCGACCGCGCCGGCTGGCACGGCGACCACCGCTACGTGCTGCGCGACTGAGGTACGGCGCGCACCACCGTCGCCTTGTTCACCCGGGGCGGACATGTGTGCGAGATGTCGGGTTCCGGGGGATCACACCCGGTAGCCTCGGCACCGGCACCGCACGACGGCGGATCGAGTGGCGCACCGAGTCGAGGGAGAGCGGCCGCAGATGGCTGACCGGATCACGGTCATCGGGTGGGACGGCACACCGCTGACCGAGGCCGCCGGCGCGGCCCTCGCCGCGGCGACCCTGGTGGCCGGCGCCCCCTACCAACTCGGCGCCCTCCCGGTGCCGGAGTCCGCCGAGCGGATCACCCTCGGCAACATCCGCCAGGCCGCCCGCCGGATCGCCGAGCACCGCGGCGCGGCCGTCGTGGTCGCCGAGGGCGACCCGGGCTTCTTCGGCGTGGTGCGCACCCTGCGCCGCCCCGAGTACGGCCTCGAACTGGAGGTGCTGCCCGCCGTCTCCTCGGTGGCCGCCGCCTTCGCGCGAGCCGGCATGCCCTGGGAGGACGCCCAGGTGGTCAGCGCCCACGGCGGCCGGCTGCGCCGCGCGGCCAACATCTGCCGGGCCCACCCCAAGGTCGCGGTGCTCACCGCGCCGGGCGCCGGGCCCACCGAACTCGCCCTGATGCTGCGCGGGGTGCACCGGACCTTCGTGGTCTGCGAGGCCCTCGGCACCCCCGACGAGGACGTCACCGTCCTCACCTCCGACCGGATCGCCGACCACGTGTGGCGCGACCCCAACGTGGTGCTGGTGATCGGCGGCGCGGCCCGGCCCGGGGTGGACGAGGCGGCCGGCTGGCTCGCCGGGCGCCCGGTCGGCTACCCCGGCGCGGAACGCGGCTGGGCGCTCCCCGGTGATGCCTATGCGGGCGCCGGGCGCACGGCGGGCGAGCCGGGCGCACCGGAGGCGCTCCCCGCCCACGTACGCGCCCTGGTGCTGGCCCGTCTGGGTGCCCGCCCCGGGGACCTGGTCTGGTCGGTCGGCGCCGGCAGCGGCGCCCTCGCGGTGGAGGCGGCCCGGTTCGGCGCCGCCGTGGTCGCGGTCGAGGGCTCCCGCTCGGCCTGCGCCCGGCTGACCGTCAACGCCCGCCGTTTCGGCGTCGAGGTGGAGGCGGTGTACGGCAGCGGCCCCGAGGTGCTCGGCGGTCTGCCGGAGCCGGACGCGGCGGTGGTGGAGTCCGGCGGACTCGACGTGGTGCGCGCGGTGCTGGACCGCCGCCCGGAGCGCTTCGTCGCGCTGCCCAGGACCCTCGCCGAGGCGGAGGAGGTCCGCCGGGCCATCGCCGGGGCCGGCTACCGGGCGGACGGCGCGCTGCTCCAGTCGACCCCGCTGCGTACGGCGGGGGAGGACGAAGGGCTGGCACTGGGGGCGGGCGGGGCCGGCGTGCTGGTGCTCTGGGGTGAGCAGATCGGGTGAAGGCCTTGGGCGTGCCCGGGGAGCGTCGATGGCGGTGACGGTGATCCAGGTCGCATCCGGACACCGATTCGAGAGGTGACCGTGCGGTGCCGGTAGTGTGACGTCCTGGGTGGCCGCGTCGGTCGGTGCCCCACCCGATTCAGTCGGTTTGTCACCTTTTTGACGTGGTGCAACCCGCTTCTGCTCGGAGTGTGGGCAATTCGACGGGCCTCGTGCCGGACCTGGAGAATGCCGTAGGGTCCGGTGCGGTCGTGCCGGTTGCTCCGGGTTGTCGTTGTTTCAGACGATGTGCCGCCCCGCGTGGGCGGTGCGCCGGGCCGGGGTGCCACAGCGCGCCGGATGGACTTGGGCCGCAGCGCCACGGCGCGGCGGCCGCATGTGGTTAGGGGCGGGTCGGTGCAGGTTCGGCCCGCGCGGATGGGCGTTGCGATCGGTGATCGCGTCGCCGAGGGCGCGGCAGCGGCCTGGAAGGAGCTTTGACAATGACCGATGGCGGCCACGTCCCGGGCGAGGGACTGCCGGAGCACCTGAACGCCGGGCCGGACCCGCTCGGCGGACCGGAGGGCGTCGCGGGCGTTGCACCCCTCCAGGGCGTCGCGACGGACGGCGGGATGATCCCGAACCCGGCGGCCCCGATCGGCGGCGTCCCCGGGGCGATGCCCCCGGGTGCGGGCGTCATCCCGCCGCAGGGCCAGCACGGCTACGGCGTTCCCGGCGAGGGCTGGGCCGTCGACCAGGGCGCCCCGCGCCCGGCCTTCCACTTCCTCGACCAGCCCGACGCGCCGGACGGCCTGGACGACGATGACGACGTGCTGCTGATGCCGGGTCCGCAGGGCTCCTGGGGCGAGCCGATGGCGGCCGCGCCGCAGCCGGACGGCATGCCGGTCGAGCCGTCCTGGCCGCCGGTGGACCCGCCGGGGCTCGGCGCCGAGCACGGCGTCCAGCAGCAGCCCGTCCAGATGCAGCCGCAGGTCCAGCAGCCGGTGACGCAGGCTCAGCAGCCGCGCCGCCCGCTGCACGCCGGTCCGCCGATCCCGGACCCGTCGCTGATGACCGGCCAGGTGCCGGTCCGCTCGCTCGCCGACCGCGGGCCGTCGCAGGGCGGCACGCCCGCGCACGGCATCCCGGTGGTCGGCCGCCCGCCGGTGGCCGAGGCCGTCGCGCCGGCTCCGGCCGTCGCGCCGCAGGGCGTCCCGGTCGCTCCTCCGGTGGCCCCGGGGGTTCCGGGCGTCCAGGGCGTTCCGGCGGTGGACGGGCAGCAGCTGCCGCAGGTACCGCAGGTCCAGTTCATCGAGCCGGCTCAGCAGGCCGAGCAGGCCCACCTGGTCCAGCAGGTGCCGCTGGCCGGGCCGCCGGTCCAGGTCGTACCGGCCGTCGAGATGGTCGGGGCGATCGAGGTGATCGAGGTCATCGAGATGCCGGAGGCCGTCCAGCAGGCGCAGGTCGCCCAGGCCGAGCAGGTCGTGACGGCGCCTGAGGCCGTCGCGGAGGCCGTCGTGGCCCAGCCGGTCCCGGCCGAGACCGCCGCCCAGCCGGTGGCCGAGGCGGTGGCCGTGCCCGTCGCCGAGCCTGCCGTGGCCGAGGGCGCTGTCGCCGAGCAGGTCGCCGTCGAGGGCGTTGCCGCCGAGCAGCCCGAGGCCGCGGCCCCGGCCGGTCAGCCGCGCCGGATCTCCGCCTTCCTCGCCGCTCCCACCTCGCACGGCCTGCCCAAGGTCGCGGCGGCCGAGCAGGCCCCGGCCGTCGCGGAGGCGGCCCCGCAGCAGCCCGCGCCCATAGCGGCCGCCGCCGAGCCGCAGGCCGTCGCGGTTGCCGAGGTCGTTGAGGTCGTTGAGGTCGCCGAGGTCGTTGAGGTTGCCGAGACGGCCCAGGTTGCCGAGGTCGTCGAGGTCGCCGAGTCCGCTCCGGCCGAGCAGGCCGTCGAGCAGGCCCAGCCGGTTGAGGCCGCGCCGGAAGCCGTCGTGGAGCCGGTCGTCGAAGCGGTTGCCGAGGCGGTTGCCGAGACCGCCGCGGGCACCGGTGAGATGCCGTCCGGCCAGGTGGTCGCCGAGGCCGCAGCCGAGGCCGAGCAGCCGCAGCAGCAGGCCGAGGTCCCGGCCCAGGCGCCCGCCGAGCAGGCCGAGCCGGTCGCGGAGCAGGGTGTGGAGGTGCCCGCCGAGGTGACCGCCGACGCCGCTGCCGAGGCCGAGCAGGTCCAGCAGGCCGAGCCGGTCGAGCAGGCCGTCGAGGCCACGGCCGAGGTTGTCGAGGAGCCGCACGCCGAGCAGCCCGTCGCCGAGCAGCCCGCCACCGTCGAGGCTGCCCCTGTCGAGGGTGCGGTCGCCGAGGGTGCCGTCGAGCAGCCCGTCGCCGCCCCGGAGGCCGAGGCCCCCGTCGAGCAGGCCCCGGCCGAGGCCGAGCCGGCCGCCGTCGTGGAGCCCGTCGCCGCCGAAGCCGAGCCCGTCCAGGAGCCGGCTGCCGAGGTCCCGGCCGAGGCCGTCGAAGCTGCCGAGGCCGTGGAGACCGCCGAGGAGCCGCAGGCCGCCCAGCCCGCCCCCGAGGCCGTCGAGGCCACCGAGGAGCAGCCCGCCGAGGTTGCCGACGTGCAGCCCACCGACGCGCAGCCCACCGAGGAGCAGCCCGCCGCCGCGGAGGCGCCGGAGCAGCAGGAGCAGCCCGAGGAGCAGCCCGAGGAGCAGTCCGAGCAGCAGCCCGAGGAGCCCGCCGAGCCGCGCGGCCCGGCCGCCCCCGGCTACGACGAGGTCGGCCGCGAAGCCGTCCACCAGGTGATCCGCGAGCGCCGCGACATCCGCAACGGCTTCCGCCCGGACCCGATCCCGCACGAGGTGCTGATCCGCGTCCTGGAGGCCGCCCACACCGCGCCCAGCGTCGGCTACTCGCAGCCCTGGGACTTCGTGGTGATCCGCTCGGCGAAGACCCGCAAGCGGATGCACGCCCTGGCCGAGCGCCAGCGCGAGGCGTACGCGGACTCGCTGCCCAAGGGCCGGGCCAAGCAGTTCAAGGAAATCAAGATCGAGGCCATCCTCGAAACCCCGGTCAACATCGTGGTGACCGCCGACCGCACCCGCGGCGGCCGGCACACCCTGGGCCGCCACACCCAGCCGCAGATGGCCCCGTACTCGGCCGCCCTGGCCGTCGAGAACCTCTGGCTGGCCGCCCGTGCCGAGGGCCTGGGCGTCGGCTGGGTGAGCTTCTTCGACGACGAGGAGCTGGTCCGCGAGCTCGGCCTGCCCGAGCACCTGGAGGTCGTCGCCTACCTGTGTGTCGGCTTCGTCGACGAGTTCCCGGACGAGCCCGAGCTGGAGCAGCAGGGCTGGGCGAAGAAGCGCCCGCTGTCCTGGGTCGTCCACGAGGAGCAGTACGGCAACCGCGCGCTGCCCGGCGAGGAGCCGCAGAGCCTGCTCGCCGACACCCTGCGCGGCATCCGCCCGCTGGACGCCAAGGCGCTCGGCGAGGCCTGGGACCGGCAGAAGCGGATGACCAAGCCGGCCGGTTCGCTCGGCATGCTGGAGATCATCTCCGCCCAGCTGTGCGGCCTGTCCCGCAAGTGCCCGCCGCCGATCCCGGAGCCCGCCTGCGTGGCGGTCTTCGCCGGTGACCACGGCGTGCACGCCCAGGGCGTCAGCCCCTGGCCGCAGGAGGTCACCGCCCAGATGGTCGGGAACTTCCTGGCCGGGGGAGCGGTGATCAACTCCTTCGCCAAGCAGATCGGCACCGAGGTCTGCGTGGTCGACGTCGGCGTCGCCGCCGAGCTGCCGGACGCCGTCCAGCAGGGCCGCGCGACCGGCCTGCTGCCGCGCAAGGTCCGCCCCGGCACCGCCGACATGACCCAGGGCCCGGCGATGACCCGCGAGGAGGCCCTCCAGGCCATCGAGGTCGGCATCGAGACCGCCCGCGACCTGGTCGCGGCGGGCAACAAGGCGCTGGTCACCGGCGACATGGGCATCGCCAACACCACTGCCTCGGCCGCCCTGATCTCGGTGTTCACCGGTCTCGACCCGGCCGAGGTCACCGGCCGCGGCACCGGCATCGACGACGAGACCCACGCCCGCAAGGTCGAGGTCGTCCGCGCCGCGCTGGCCCTGCACCAGCCCGACCCGAGCGACCCGGTCGGCGTCCTCGCCGCGGTCGGCGGTCTGGAGCACGCCGCCCTGGCCGGGTTCCTGCTGGGCGCCGCCTCGCTGCGCACCCCGGTGATCCTGGACGGCGTCATCGCCGGTTCGGCCGCGCTGGCCGCCAAGGCCATCGCCCCCGAGGTGCTGGCCGCCTGCATCGCGGGCCACCGCTCCGCCGAGCCCGGCCACCAGGCCGCGCTGGCGAAGCTCGGCCTGCGCCCGCTGATCGACCTGGACCTGCGGCTCGGCGAGGGCACTGGTGCCCTGCTGGCGCTGCCGCTGGTGCAGAGCGCTGCCCGCGCGATGCACGAGGTAGCCACCTTCGACTCCGCCGGGGTCACCGAGAAGGCCTGACGCGTTCCGACACCGCTCCGCGGACCGGCCCGAGGGCGCGCCGGACCGCGGAGCGGTGTCGCTCCGTCCCCTCCCCACACCCTCCCCCCTTGATCAGGAGCACCACCGATGACCGCGCCCACCCCGCACCCGAGCACCGAGGGCCGCACCCCGTACCCGGTCGGCCTGCTGCTGGCCGGCCGCCGCGTCGTCGTGGTCGGCGGCGGCCAGGTCGCCCAGCGGCGGCTGCCCGCCCTGATCGCCTCCGGCGCCGATCTGCACCTGATATCGCCGGCCACCATCCCGGCCGTCCAGGCCATGGCCGACGCCGGCGAGCTCACCTGGCACGCCCGCCCGTACCGGGACGGCGACCTGGCCGACACCTGGTACGCGCTGGTCGCCACGGACGACCCGGCCGTCAACGCGGCCGTCAGCGCCGAGGCCGAGCGCGAGCGGGTGTTCTGCTCCCGCAGCGACGACGCCGCCGCGGCCACCGCCTGGACCCCGGCCAGCGGCCGCGACGCCGGCGCCACCGTGGCCGTCCTCACCGGCGACCCGCGCCACTCCGCCGCCCTGCGCGACGCCATCGTGGACGGCCTGCGGGACGGCTCGCTGGCCGCCCGCCAGTACCGCTCGCACGGTGCCGGGGTGGCCCTGGTCGGCGGCGGCCCCGGCGACCCGGACCTGATCACCGTGCGCGGCCGCCGGCTGCTCGCCGACGCCGACGTGGTGGTCACCGACCGCCTCGCCCCGCGCGAACTGCTCGCCGAACTGCCCGAGCACGTCGAGGTGATCGACGCCTCCAAGATCCCGTACGGCCGGTTCATGGCCCAGGAGGCGATCAACCGCACCCTGGTCGAGCACGCCAAGGCGGGCAAGTTCGTGGTCCGGCTCAAGGGCGGCGACCCGTACGTCTTCGGCCGCGGCGGCGAGGAACTGCTGGCCTGCGCCGAGGCGGGCCTCCCGGTCACCGTCGTCCCCGGGATCTCCAGCTCGATCAGCGTGCCCGCCGCGGCCGGCATCCCGGTCACCCATCGCGGCATGACGCACGAGTTCACCGTGATCTCCGGCCATGTCGGCCCGGACGACGAGCGCTCGCTCACCGACTGGGCGGCCGCCGCCAAGATGAGCGGCACCCTGGTGCTGCTGATGGCGGTGGACAAGATCGGCGCGATCGCCGCCCGGCTGGTCGAGCACGGCCGGTCGGCCGACACCCCGGTCGCCATCGTCCAGGAGGGCACCACCGCCGCCCAGCGCCGGGTGGACGCCACCCTGGGCACCGTCGCCGCGGTGGTCGAGGCCGAGGGGATCAAGCCGCCGGCGGTCATCGTCGTCGGCGACGTCGTCAACGTGCTGGCCGCGGCCTTCCGGCACTGACCGTACGGTCGTGCGCTCATGCGGAGTGGGAAGTCGGCCCGGCCGACTTCCTACTCCAGCGGCTGCTCCGTCCAGATGACCTTCCCGGTCGCCGTGTAACGCGTCCCCCAGCGGTCCGCGAACTGCGCGACCAGGAACAGCCCGCGCCCGCCCTCGTCCTCCGTCGCCGCGTACCGCAGGTGCGGCGAGGTGCTGCTGCCGTCCGACACCTCGCAGATCAGCGACCGGTCCCGCAGCAGCCGCACCCGGATCGGCCCGGAGCCGTACCGGATCGCGTTCGTCACCAGCTCGCTCAGGATCAGCTCGGTGACGAACGCGGCCTCCTCCAGCCCCCAGGCCGTCAGCCGCTCCGCCACCGCGGCCCGGACCCCGCCCACCGCCGCCGGGTCGGAGGGCACCTCCCACTGCGCCACCTGGTCCGGCGACAGCACCTTGGTCCGCGCCACCAGCAGCGCGATGTCGTCCTGCTGGTGCCCCGGCAGCATCGCCCCGAGCACGTCCGCACAGGTCTGCTCGGGTGTGCGCGGCGCCCCGCTCAGCACCGTGCGCAGCAGCTCCAGCCCCTCGTCGAGGTCCCGCGCGCGGTCCATCACCAGGCCGTCCGTGTACAGCACCAGTCGGCTGCCCTCGGCCAGCTCCAGCTCGGCCGTCTCGAACGGCAGCACCGCCAGCCCCAGCGGCGGCCCGGTCGGCAGCTCGGGGAACACCACCCGGCCCTGCGGGTCCACCACGGCCGGCGGCGGGTGCCCGGCGGTGGCCAGCGTGCAGCGCCGTGACACCGGGTCGTAGATCGCGTACAGGCAGGTCGCCCCGGCCAGCTCGGCGCGCTCGCCGCTCGCCGCCTCGTCCTGGTCGATCCGGTTCACCAGCTCGTCCAGGTGCCCCAGCAGCTCGTCCGGCGGCAGGTCCAGGGTCGAGAAGTTGTGGATCGCCGTGCGCAGTCGGCCCATCGTCGCCGCCGCGTGCAGCCCCTGCCCCACCACGTCCCCGACCACCAGCGCCACCCGCGCGCCCGGCAGCGGGATCACGTCGAACCAGTCCCCGCCCACCCCGGCCTGGGCCGGCAGGTAGCGGTGCGCCACCTCCAGCGCGGTCTGGTCCGGCAGGTTGCTCGGCAGCAGGCTGTGCTGGAGCGTCACCGCCATGGTGTGCTCCCGGGTGTAGCGGCGGGCATTGTCGATGCACACCGCCGCGTGCGACACCAGCTCCTCGGCCAGCGCCAGGTCGTCCGCCTCGAACGGCTCCGCCCGCTGCGCCCGCCAGAACCGGGCCACCCCCAGCAGCACCCCGCGCGCTCGCAGCGGTACCCGAACGAGTGAGTGCACCCCGTGCGCCAGCACCTGCGCCGACTGCTCCGGGTCCTGCTCGCGCCACCCGGTGGCCTCCGCCAGGCGCGGTTCGATGTTCGGCTCCCCGTTGTGCAGCGCCCCGGCCAGCGGGGTCGTGGGCACCACGTCCAGCACCGTGCCGACGGGGTAGAACGGCGCGTCCTCCCGTACGCCCGTCATCGCGACGCGGCGCATCCGCCCCAGCGACGGGCCCGGCGGCGGCTCCCCGCCGGTCAGCACCTGGTCCGCCAGGTCCACCGTGACGAAGTCCGCGAACCGCGGCACCGCGACCTGCGCCAGCTCTTCCGCCGTCCGCGTCACGTCCAGCGTGCTGCCCACCGTCACCCCGGCGTCGTACAGCAGCCGCAGCCGCCGCTGCGCGCGCTCGGCCCGGCCGGACAGCGTTGCCAGCTCGGTGGAGTCGCGCAGCGTGGCGACGCAGCCGGGCGTGCCGAGCGGCTGGTCGATCAGCCGGACGTTCACCGCCAGCAGCCGCTCCCCGGACAGCACCACCTCGTCGGTCACCCGGCGGCCGGCGGTCAGCAGCTCCAGCGGCGCCTGCTCCAGGCCCAGCTCGGCCACCGGCCGGCCCTCGGCGTCCGGCGGCAGGTCCAGCAGCCGGCGCGCCTCGTCGTTGCAGAGCAGTAGCAGCCCGTCCCCGCCGACGATCATTACGCCCTCGCGCACCGCGTGCAGCACCGCCGCGTGGTGCTCGTACATCCTGGTCATCTCGACCGGGCCCAGCCCGTGCGTCTGGCGCCGCAGCCGCCGGCTGATCAGCGCCGTCCCCAGGGTGGCCAGCCCGACCGCGCCCGCCGCGGTGCCCAGCACCACCGGCAGCTGGCGCTCGCTCGCGCTGCTCACGTTCCGCAGCGTCACGCCCGCCGAGACCAATCCCGGCACCGAGCCGTCCGGCGCGCGCACCGGGACCACCGCCTGCACCAACGGGCCGAAGGTGCCCGTGACCTGCTGCGTCACCACCTGCCCGTGCAGGGCGGGCTGGTAGTCGCCGACGATCTTCTGCCCGATCCGCGACGGGTCCGGATGGGTGTAGCGGATGCCCTGGTCGTTCAGCACGACGATGAAGTCCACGCCCGAGGCGATCCGCGCGGCCTCGGCCCTCGGCTGGAGGACGGCGGTCGGATCGGGGGAGCGCAGCGCCTCGACGATGCCCGGGGAGTTGGCGAAGGCCTGGGCCACCGCCACGGACCGGTTGCGCGCCTCGTGCTCGGCATCGGTGCGTGCCTGCACCACCAGCGCCACCGCGGCCGCCACCACCAGTAGCAGGACGACCAGGATCTGGAGCGCGAACACCTGCCCGGCCACCGACCGGTGCCACACCGGCCACGGGCGCTTCGCACGTGGCAGCTGTGGCCGACCGCGTGGGCGCCCACCGGCGGAGCCGGTGGAGCCAGTGGCGCCAGAGGCCGACGGAGCCCGGGATCGGCCCGGATTTCGGGCCATACGGTCATATTTGCACCACGGCCAGCCGGGGACCACCCAGCCCCCTCCGCCGTTTGGCCTTCCCCGCCCCGGCTTGGCAAGATCGCAGGGTGTCCGAACCCCGCACCATCACCGACCCGGCCGATCCCCGCCTCGCCGACTACACCGGTCTCACCGACGTCGAGCTGCGCCGCCGCCGCGAACCCGCCGAAGGCCTCTTCATCGCCGAGGGGGAGAAGGTCATCCGCCGGGCCATCGCCGCCGGCTACCGGATGCGGTCGATGCTGCTCACCCCCAGGTGGCTGGAGGTGATGGGCGACGTCATCGCCGAGGCCGACGCCCCCGTCCACGTGGTCGAGCCCGCCCTCGCCGAAGCCGTCACCGGCTACCACGTGCACCGCGGCGCCCTCGCCTCGATGGAGCGCAAGCCCCTCCCCGCCGCCTCCGAGGTGCTTGCCGGGGCCCGCCGGGTCGCCGTCCTGGAGGGCCTGGTCGACCACACCAACCTCGGGGCCATCTTCCGCAGCGCCGCCGCGCTCGGCATGGACGCCGTCCTGCTCTCGCCCGACTGCGCCGACCCGCTCTACCGGCGCGCCGTCAAGGTCTCCATGGGCGCCGTCTTCGCCGTCCCGTACGCCCGCCTGGACCCCTGGCCCGCCGCCCTGGACACCGTCCGCGACGCCGGCTTCACCCTCCTCGCCCTCACCCCCGCCGCCACCGCCGTCGACCTCCACACCCTCACCCCGCACCACCTTCCCAAGGCCGCCCTCATGCTCGGCGCCGAAGGTGACGGCCTCACCCCCCACGCCATCGCCGCCGCCCACCATCCCGTCCGCATCCCCATGGCCCACGGCATCGACTCCCTCAACGTGGGCGCTGCCGCCGCCGTAGCCTTCTACGCCGTCACCACCCCCTGACCCACCACACACACCAACAGCCGGCGGGCCCGACTTCTGGCGCTCCGCTACGGGGGTTCCTCGCCAGCGCCGCCAGGCCCTGCCCGCTTCGCATGGGCCACCGTTGCGCGAGAAGTCGGCGGGCCCGACTTCTCGCGCGCCGCTCTGCCCGCACTCTCCACCGGCGCCGCCGGCTTGCGCAGACGTCATGGCCGCACACCGCAAGTCGGCCGGTCCGACGTCCGGTGCCTTCGCCGGGTCAGCCGGTGGGGGCGGTGGGTGGGGCGGGGGCGGCGGCGGGGGGCGGGGTGGTGGCGCCGGGCCAGGATTCGTCGAGGGTGCCGTCGGGGCGGACGGCGTAGCGGGTGGAGGCGACCGCGCCGGTGACGGCCATGCGCTCCTCGCGGACGACCGTGCTGCCGTCCAGCCGCCAGGTGGCCGTCGCCTGCGGGTCCGCCACCGAGGTGCGGGAGGCGGTGGCGACGGGGGAGTCCCCGGTGAAGGTGTAGAGCTGGACGAGGTCGACCGGCGCCGAGCCCTCCGCCCGTCGCAGGACGACCACCGCGGCCGGCTGGCCCTTGTACCGGGCCGGCAGCACCGCGCTCAGCGCGACCTGCGGCCCGCCGCCGACCGAGTGCCCGTTCTGGAGCGCGATGGTCTGCCCGCCGGCCCCGTCGGGGTAGCTGCGGTTCGGCCAGTCCACCGCCGGCACCGGCGCCTGCGGGGGCGTCAGCCCGGCGTCCGCACCGCTGCGCGCGGCCGCGGGGAGCGGCGTGGCCGAGGACTGCGGTACGACGTCGACGGACGTCCCTGGCACCGCCTGCTCGCCGCCGCCCGTACCGGATCCCGGCTTCGCCACCACGGTGGTCGGCTGCCGCACGCTCTGGTTGCCCCGGTTCTCGCACCCCTGGGCCGCCGCGATGGCCAGCGCCACCCCGATCGTCACCGTGACGAAGACCACCAGCCGCTGCCGCAGCAGCCGCTGCCGTGCGGTGCCGGGCCGCCCGCCGGGGGCGGGGGTGTGCTGGCGGTCCCGGGGACGGACCCGGTCGCGGGGGGCGGGACGGTTCGGGGGCGGGGTCTGGGGACGGTCCGGACGCTGCCTCAGCGGACGGGTGACCGGCGTCGCCTCGGGCCGGGGGAGGGGCGCGGCCGGCCCCTGGGGGCGCCGTCCGGCGGCCCCGGGCGCCTGTGCGCCGGGACGTCCCGCCGCCGCCCGGGCCCGCGCCGCGGCGGGCGGTTCGGGCGAGCGCCCCGGAGCCGGGACACCCGGTCGGCCGCCTTCCTGCTGGCCCGCCGCGGGAGCCGGCGAAGGCGCGGGCGCCGGAGCCGCCCCCCTCCCGTGCCGCGTCGCGCGGGCGCCGCCGGCCGACCCCGCGGCCGTGCCGCGCGCGGCCAGCTCGCTGAGCCGCTCGTGCAGCGCGGCCGCCCCGGGGCGCTCGGCGGGCTCCTTGGCCAGGCAGGCCCGGATCAGCGGCGCCAGCTGCGGCGGCACCGCCGAGAGGTCGGGCTCCTCGTGGACGACCCGGTAGAGCATCACTTCGGAGGACGCCCCGGACCCGAACGGGGTGTCCCCGGTGAGCGCGTACGCGAGCGTGGCCCCGAAGGCGAAGACGTCCGTGGCGGGGGTGACGGCGGCGCCGCGCACCTGCTCGGGCGCGAGGAAGCCGGGGGAGCCGACCGCGGTGCCGACGTGGGTGAGGGTGCTGGCACCGCGGGACCACGCGATGCCGAAGTCGATGATCCGCGGACCACGGGGCGAGAGCAGGATGTTGGAGGGCTTGAGGTCCCGGTGGACCACCCCCGCCTCGTGCACCTTGACCAGCCCGTCGGCCAGCGCGGCCCCGATCCGGGCCGCCTCGGGCCAGTTCAGCGGCCCTTCGTCGCCGACCCGCTTGTAGAGCGAGGGCCCGGGCACGTACGCGGTGGCCAGCCAGGGCCGCTCGGTCTCGATGTCCGAGCCGACCACGCGCGCGGTGCAGCCGCCCCGGATCCGGGAGGCCGCGGCGATCTCGCGGGCGAAGCGGGTGCGGAACTCCTGGTCCTCGGCGAGTTCGGCGCGGATCAGCTTGAGGGCGACGCGCTGCCCGCGGCGGTCGGATCCGAGGTACACCACGCCCATGCCGCCGGCGCCCAGTCGCCGGTGCAGGCGGTACGGCCCGACGATGCGGGGGTCCTCACGCCTCAGCCGCATCATCGCCATGTTTCGTTCCCCGTCAGCCGGTGGGTGAGGCCCCGTCGGTTGGGCCATCGTCAGTTCCTGTCTGGCACAGCTTACGGACTGCCCGCTGCGGTGTGCTGATACGCAACACCTCAAGCCGCCGTGCGATTGTCCGATCTTGCACTGACGTGCAGGTCACAGGCCCGTCAGCGGGTCTCTCGGGGTTGCCCCTCAGGGTTCCCCCGGGGGTCGGATGAGACTTCCGTCCCCCTGCGGTAGTAGGCCCTGAGGCCGAGCGTCATCCTCCGGGACGTCCGAGGAACAGTACGACGGCATGACGCCCGGAGGACCCCTCGGCCAATAGCGTTGTGCTCAGCGGTGGACGGGGAGCTCGTCCCCCGAGGTAAGCCGTCCACCGCGCCGACTCGACCGGATCAGGAGCAAGGAATGCCACCGCAGCTCACGGGCACCCCCCGCCGCCGCCGGCAGGCCTTCGTCCAGTCCCGGTCAACCGAGCAGCCCACACGGCACCCTGCCGTGGCACTGGCCATGGCCCTGCCGTGTGCCGTGCTCCTGATGCTGCTCTTCGGCGGGTGGGATCAGATGGCGGACCAGGCCCAGGCCGTCGCCGATCTGATCACCCGCTGAGCGGAGGGAAGGACACCGGCCCTCAGGGGCCGGCCGAAGACGGGCACCGATCCCCTGGGGACGGGGAGCGGTGCCGCCGGGGAGGCCGCGGCCGCGATGACACGCGGACGGGCGAGAGCGGTGCGCAGAGCGCCCTGGCAGGCGGAGATGCCGCGTACGGACGTCGGTGAGGGCGTCCGTACGCGGCTCTTCCCTTTCCCGACACCCGCGAAGACACCCGAAGACGCCTGAAGACGGCCGAAGACGGCCGAAGGCCCGAAGGTCCTCAGGGACGACAAAACGACCGGGGGCCGCGACCCTCACGGATCGCGGCCCCCGGCCGTTACTGTGCGCGATACTGGGATTGAACCAGTGACCCCTACCGTGTCAAGGTAGTGCTCTCCCGCTGAGCTAATCGCGCCTGATGTGGCGGTCCTGCAGCAGATCCCGGAGGATCCGACGTGCGCGATACTGGGATTGAACCAGTGACCCCTACCGTGTCAAGGTAGTGCTCTCCCGCTGAGCTAATCGCGCCTGATGAGGCGGTGTTGCAGCAGGCCCCGAAGGGCCCGTTACTGTGCGCGATACTGGGATTGAACCAGTGACCCCTACCGTGTCAAGGTAGTGCTCTCCCGCTGAGCTAATCGCGCCTGATGTGGCGGTCCTGCAGCAGATCCCGGAGGATCCGACGTGCGCGATACTGGGATTGAACCAGTGACCCCTACCGTGTCAAGGTAGTGCTCTCCCGCTGAGCTAATCGCGCGGGGAGGCCCCCCGGACGAACCGGGAGGACCTCTTGGAGGTGGAGACGGGATTTGAACCCGTGTACACGGCTTTGCAGGCCGTTGCCTCGCCTCTCGGCCACTCCACCAGGCAACACATGAAGAACGACCTTACACCGTTCTCCATCGAGCGGACGACGAGATTCGAACTCGCGACCCTCACCTTGGCAAGGTGATGCTCTACCAACTGAGCCACGTCCGCCTGTCTCCCGGGGACCTTCACCGCTTTTCTTCGGCTGCGCTCCCTGGCGACGTGTTGAACTCTAGCGGATTCCCGGGCCAGCTAAAAATCCGTTCCCGCAGCGTGCCGAGGGGGTGGCCGTGGAGTGCCGTCCCGTCAGCCCTCCCGGCCGGTCACCGGCCGCCACCTGCGGCGCTCCCGGACGATCATCCGCAGGTCACCCAGCGCACACCCGGGCGACGCGCGTGGGTGCTCGTACGCGGGGGGCGTGAGCCCGACCGGCCCACGCCCCCCGACCTACACTTCAGGCACCGCCCTCAGCACCCCCCGCGCAGGAGAACCGTGTCCGGCCACCCCGACCCCCGCACCCCGCTCGCCCGCTTCGCCGGCCGCCTGGCCACCGGACTGCGCGACGTCACCTCGGACCCGGCCGCCCTCGACTCCACCGGCCACTGGGCCGTCGCCTACGACTTCGAGGGCCGCCTCACCTGTGCCCGCTTCGACGACGTCCGCCCCGCCCCCGCCCCGCCCTCCGGCGCCGGCTGGCGCGGACCGGAGGCCGGCAGCTGGCACAGCTCCCTCGACCGCGCCGCCTACATCGCGGGCGTCCGCCGCATCCGCGAGCACATAGCCGCCGGCGAGGTCTACCAGGCCAACCTCTGCCGCGTCCTGTCCGCGCCGCTGCCCGACCCGGACCACAGCGACGTCGACGCCCTCACCGGCCTCCTCGCCCACGGCAACCCCGCCCCCTACGCCGGCACCATCCGCCTGCCCGAGCACGGCGTCGAGATCGCCACCGCCTCACCCGAGCTCTACCTGCGCCGCACCGGCCGGACCGTCTCCTCCGGCCCGATCAAGGGCACCGGCCGCACCGAGCACGACCTGCTCGACAAGGACCACGCCGAGAACGTGATGATCGTCGACCTGGTCCGCAACGACCTCGGCCGGGTCTGCGAGACCGGCAGCGTCACCGTCCCCGACCTCTGCGCCGTCGAGAAGCACCCCGGCCTGGTCCACCTGGTCTCCACCGTCGAGGGCACCCTGCGCGAGGGCGCCGGCTGGCCCGAACTCCTCGACGCCACCTTCCCGCCCGGCTCCGTCACCGGCGCCCCCAAGACCAGCGCCCTGCGGATCATCGAAGCTCTGGAGACCGCCCCGCGAGGCCCGTACTGCGGCGCCATCGGCTGGGTCGACGCCGACCGCGGCGAGGCCGAACTCGCCGTCGGCATCCGCACGTTCTGGATCGACCGGCAGGACCCGGGCGCGCCGATCCTGCGCTTCGGCACCGGAGCCGGCATCACCTGGGGCTCCGACCCCGAGCGCGAATGGGCCGAAACCGAGCTGAAGGCCGCCCGTCTGGTCGCGATAGCGTCGGGCAGCGAATCCGGCAGCGAACCCGACCCGACCGGGGTCTGAGCCGCCACCTCCCATCGTCAGACAGGCCTGAGGAGCAGCACCCGATGCACAACCGCACCACGAGCTGGGTCAACGGCGCACTCGTCGACTCCACCGACGCGGCCGTCTCCGTCCTCGATCACGGCCTCACCACCGGCGACGGCGTCTTCGAGACCATGAAGACGGTCGACGGCCGGGCCTTCGCGGTCACCCGCCACCTCGACCGGCTCACCCGCTCCGCCCGCGGCCTCGGCCTGCCAGACCCCGACCACGACCTGGTCCGCGAGGCCTGTGCCCAGGTCCTCGCCGCCAACCCCGCGCCGCTCGGCCGCCTGCGCGTCACCTACACCGGCGGCAACGGGCCGCTCAGCTCCGAACGCGGCACCACCGGGCCCACCCTGGTCGTCGCCCTCAACGAGATCGGCCGCCGCCCCGACGAGACCGCCGTCGCCGTCGTCCCCTGGCGCCGCAACGAGCACAGCGCCGTCGCCGGCCTCAAGACCACCTCGTACGCCGAGAACGTCGTCGCCCTGGCCGCCGCCCACCGCGCCGGCGCCTCCGAGGCCCTGTTCGCCAACACCGCCGGCCTGCTCTGCGAGGGCACCGGCTCCAACGTCTTCGTGGTCCTCGACGGCCGCCTGCTCACCCCCGCCCTCGCCTCCGGCTGCCTGGCCGGCATCACCCGGCAGCTCGTCATCGACTGGTGCGGCGCCGAGGAGACCGACCTCCCGCTCAGCGCCCTCCGGGACGCCGAGGAGGTCTTCCTGACCTCCACCACCCGCGACGTCCAGGCCGTCACCCGCGTCGACGACCGCGAACTGCCCGGCATCGGCCCCGTCACCGCCAAGGCCATGGCCGTCTTCACCGAGCGCAGCGGCGACGACCTCGACCCGTGAGCCCCGGGGCGGGTGTCTAAGCTTCCGGACAGGGGGAAGGGAGCTCCACATGACCACCACGCTGCGCCCCGAGGGCCCGGAGACACCCACCGCGGCCGGCGGCCGCACCAGGCGCTGGCTGATCCTCGCGAACGGCCGACCGGTCGGTGCGCTGCGCACCACCGCCGACCCGATGGGCAGTCAACTCTGGGGCAAGATATCGGAGTTGGAGATCACCGAGAGTCGCGGCCGGGGCCGCGGCACATTCGGCGGGCTGGCCGCCGAGGAGGTGCTGCGCGCCTGGGGCTGCACCCGGGTCGACGTCGCGATCCCCGCGACGGCCACGACGGCCCGCGGGCTCGCCGGCACCCTCGGCTACACCGAGCGGGCGCTGACCATGGCCAAGCAGCTCGCCACCTCCCCCGCCCTGCCCGCCGGGGTGAGCGCGCGCCCGTTCGACCCGGCCGACCTCGACGGCTGGCTCGCCCGCTCCGCGGAGGGCTACCGGCAGGACATCGTCGCGTCCGGCCTCACCGAGGAGCAGGCCCACGCCAGGGCCGGCGGCGACGACCCCCCGAACCCGTTCCCCCAGGGCGTCGAGACCCCCGGCGTCGTCCTGCGCAGGCTGTACGGCGCCGACGGCGCGGAGGGCCCGTACGGCTCGATCTGGGTCCAGCTGCGCCTGCGCGACCTGCCGGACGGCGAGCCGCTCGCCTGGGTGATGAGCGTCGAGGTGTCCCCGGCCCACCGGGGCCGGGGACACGGACGCGCGCTGATGCTGCTCGCCGAACGCGAGTGCCTGGCCGCCGGAGTGCGTCACCTCGGCCTCAACGTCTTCACCCACAACGAGGCCGCCGTCCGGCTCTACGAATCGCTGGGGTACCAGGTCACCGAGCGCCTCTACGGCAAGCACCTGTGATCTGACGCTCCGTCAGGAAGCCTTCGCCGCCTCGATGACGGCCACGATCCGGGCCCGCAGCCCGTCCTGGCTCTGGCCGCCGTCGAGGCGCTCGCCGCCGATCACGTACGTCGGCGTGCCCTGGACGCCGATCGCCTTGCCCTCGGCCTGGTCGGCGTCGACGGTCAGCATGTGCCGCCCGTCGATCAGCGCGGTGTCCAGCTCCTCGACGTCGACCCCGACCTCCCGGGCCACGTCCAGCAGCACCTGCTGCCCGCCCGAGGCCAGCGCCGCGGTGCGGGCCAGCAGCGCCTCCACGAACGGCCAGCCCAGCCCCTGCGCGAAGGCCTCCTCGGCCGCCTCCGCGGCGGCGTAGGCGTGCTTGTGCTTCTCCAGCGGGAAGTGCCGCAGCTCCACGGACAGCGCGTCGCCGTACTGCGCGCGCAGCGCCCGTACGTCGTCCAGCGCGGTGTGGCAGTCCGGGCACTGGAGGTCGCACCAGAACTCAAGGCGGGGGAGGGAACCATCGATCATTCCCTCAGTGTTCCACTAGTGGGCGCCCGCTCCGGCCGGAGGTGCGCCCCGGGCGGACCGAGAGGAAGGCAGCGATGACCAGGACGACCGGAAACGAAGGGGTGGTCCTGTGCTGAGCGCGGTGATCAGCTTCATCCTTACGGCCGGCGGGGTGGCCTTCGCCGGGCTGCGGGCCTACCGGCGGCGCTTCCTGTCGGCCACCCGCTGGTTCGCGGTGGCCCTGCTGCCCGCCGGGCTCTACCTGACCGGCCTGTTCCCGCTGGCGAGCACGATCGGCCGGGAGTTCGCCGACTGGGCGACCAAGCTGGTCTTCGACCCCCGGGTCTGGACGGGCATCGCGCTGCTCGGGGTCTCCGCGGCCCTGCTGGCCACTACCCGCTGGGTGGGCCGACGCGGCGCCGCACCGATGGAGGGCGCCCCGGACCGCCCGGCCGCGGCAGGGCCGGCCCCCGAACGCCCGGCGGTGGCGTCGGCGCCCAAGGCCCCGAAGAAGCCGGCCGGGGGCAAGCGGGACGACGGCCTCGGCGACTTCGCCGACATCGAGGAGATCCTCCGCAAGCGGGGCATCTGAGCGTCCCCGCCCGGGCCGGGCGGCTCAGGCGGAGGGGACGGCCTCCGCCGACCGCTGCCGCGCCCGGTAGGCGGCGACGTGCAGCCGGTTGCCGCAGGTACGGCTGTCGCAGTAGCGCCGCGAGCGGTTCCGGGAGAGGTCCACGAACACCCGCGCGCAGTCCGGCGCCTCGCAGCGGCGCAGCCGCTCCCGCTCGCCCGCCATCAGGATGAGGGCCAGCGCCATGCCCAGCTCGGCCGCAAGGTGGTCGCCGAGCGCGGCGTGCGGCGCGAAGTAGTGGATGTGCCAGTCGTGGCCGTCGTGGTTGGTCAGCCGGGGCGTCGTCCCGGCGGCCGCGACCATCGAGTTGACCAGCTCGGCGGCCTCCGCGGTGGACTCCGTCCCGAACACCTCGCGCAGCCGGGTGCGCAGTTCGTGCACCCGGCGCAGGTCGTCCTCGGTCAGCGAGTCGATCTCACTGATCTCCTGGCGGACCACGAAGGCGTCCAGCGCGGCGACGTCCGGCAGCCGTTCGGCACCGCACACCTCGGGTGCGGTGTTGAGCAGCTCCACGAGGAGGCTCAGCGCGCACTCGGTGTCATGGGTGATCAGCACGTTGGGGGCTCCTCGCGCAGGGGACTCCGATACCCCGCGTCCACGGTTACCCCAGACCATACCGGGCCTCGTGCCGGTGGGGCGGTGCCTTCTTTCGAAGATGAGTGCGTACTTCGAAAGGGTGTTCCGGAGGGGCAGACGTCAGCGCCCGGCAACGGGGCCGGCCACCCGATCGGATGGCCGGCCCCGCTGCCGGGCGCCTGCGGTGCTGTGGACCCGCTCCGGTGGGAACGGACCGCCCACCGGCCCCGAGGCCGCGTCGTACGCGGCTGAGTCCGCTGCCGTGCCCCCGAGTAGGACGGCTGCGATGACAGCAGGAGCCAGGGCCCCGCCGACAGCGGGGCATGACCGCCTGCGGTCGGGGTCAGCTTTCGGCGAGGATGTGGGACAGCTCCCGGTCGAGGTCGAAGTGGCGGTGTTCGGTGCCGGGGGGCACCGCGGCGTCCGTCCGCTTGAGGAACGACTCAAGCGCCCGGGCCGGGGCCTCCAGCAGGGCTTCTCCTTCCGGAGAGCTCAGCGCGATGCAGACCACCCCTTGCCCGTGGCTGCGCGACGGCCACACCCGGACGTCGCCGGTACCGGTGGGTCGGTGCAGCCCCTCCGCGAGGAGATCTCGGGCGAACACCCACTCCACGGTCTCGTCGGCGCCCGTGTGGAACGTGGCGTGCACGGCGTAGGGGTCGGCAGTGTCGTAGCGCAGGCCCGCGGGGACGGGCAGTGAGGACTCGCTGGACACGATGAGGCGCAGGTGCAGCTCGCAGCTGACCGTGGTGTTCATAAGCGCCATGGCCTTTCGCTCAGTGTGCGCTCGGGGAATCGCACGTCGGCGAACGGACCATCCCACCCCCAAGACCGATGTAAACCCCTCTGTCCCGATTCGGGCGCGAGTCGTACCCCTTACGGCGCATTGCGGAATCGCTTCGCGGCGGCCGGGCCGGGCAATACCCGGGCGCTTCTTGGTTAGTTTCCCGGCGGGACTGTGCGAAACGACAAGGCGGCCGGGAACACGGGAACGGGTGAATCCGGCGTGGCGGTTGACACGCCCGTTGACGGTGGTCGGGTGATCGGCTCACGGGCCCCGGCCCTCGTCCGCGGTCGCGCCGGGCCCAGGGGGTGGCGATCCTCCCGACCGGCCTCGCCGCGGTCAGGCGCGGACGGCCGGCGATCTTCCCTGGCCCTCGGGGCCCGGACCGCCAGGTCCGTCCGGGCCCGGCGCGGAGCCGTCCGCTCGGTCGACGGGCGGCCGGTCGGCAGGCGGCCGGACGGCGGCTGAGCCGGCCGGGTGACGGGGGCCTCGGCCGGGAGGGTGGTCGGAGCACCCCTCGGGATGCGGTAATGTTTTCTCTGCACCCGGGCGATTAGCTCAGCGGGAGAGCACTTCGTTCACACCGAAGGGGTCACTGGTTCGATCCCAGTATCGCCCACCGGAATGCATTGTGATACGTGAGGCCCAGCCGATTATCGGCTGGGCCTCACGTGTATTTCCGGAATCGCCCTGAAGGGCCGTTGGTAATCGGCTGAGGCACAGTCACCTTCCATGCGGAGCGCGAGTTCTGTGAAGGCGTCGGGCGACTCCCGAACAGCCGAGTTGTACGACCGGGCCGGAATGGTGCTAGAGTTCATCTCGTTGCCCGGGCGATTAGCTCAGCGGGAGAGCACTTCGTTCACACCGAAGGGGTCACTGGTTCGATCCCAGTATCGCCCACCCGGACAGCACGCAGGCCCTGACCAGGAAACCGGTCAGGGCCTGCGGCATGTTCAGGGCCGGTACGCCGAAGTCGCTCGCTACGCCGCCGCCTCGCAGCCGTGCTCGGGCTCCAACCGGCGCCCGCAGCCGCACCGGGCCGGCCGCAGCGGCCAGGACAGGTCCACCCGCTCCCGCGTCCCCGAGCGGTCGAACCAGCTCTGGAGCCCCCGCGCCTGCGCCGCGTGCCAGACCGCCTGCCGCAGGTGCAGCTCGGCCGCCGTCAGCCCGCCGAGCGCCGCCGGGTAGCGGGCACCGATCCGCCGGGTCAGCGCCAGCGCCGCCGTCGCGTCCGCCGCCGCCTCGTGCGCCCCGGCCAACTCCACGCCGTAATGGGCGCACAGATCGGTCAGCGTCCGGCGGCCCTTGCGGTAGCGGTCCACGTGCTTGTCCAGCACCCGCGGATCCAGCACCACCAGCCCGCTCGCGGCCAGCCCGCCGGCCAGCGTCAGCCCGTGATGGCGGCGCAGCTCCCGGTCCAGCAGCGTCAGGTCGTACGGCGCGTTCATCACCACCACCGGGTGCCCGGCCAGCGCCTCGGCCGCCAGCGCGTGGGCGACCTCCGCCACCACCGTGCCGGCCGGGCGGCCGTGGGCGCGCACCCGCTCGTCGGTGATGCCGTGCACCGCGCGGGCGCCGTCCGGGATCGGCACGCCCGGATCGGCGAGCCACGTGGTCGTCAGGGCGGGTGCGTCCGGCGCGAGCTGGACGACCAGGGCGGCCGAGACGATCCGGTCGTTCTCGACGTCCACGCCGGTCGTCTCGGTGTCGAAGGAGGCGAGCGGGCCGGTGTACCAGTGCTGCTGCATGACTGCCCCTCAGACGAGCGTTGCGCCCGGGTGATACCCGGTTCTGACGCCCCTTCAACCCGTTTGGCCCAAGCCCGACCGGGGATCCTGCCCATGACCGTCCCGTTCGAATCGACTGGCCCGTCCCGCACCGGAACGGGCCCGGAACCGGGGGAGGGCACGGGGCGATGGCACTGACCCAGCCGCAGCCCGAGGAAGCGGCGGCCGTCCTGCGGGGGAACCTCGCGGTCACCGCCTGCATGGAGACCCTGCAGGTCGGTTATCTGCACGCGGTCGCCGCGGCGGCCGGCTGCTCGCTCTCCCAGCCGTTCCCGGACAACGGCATCGACTGGCACGTCAGTCACGGCTCCCGGACGCACCGGGTGGACGACGAGGTCACCGTCAAGATCCAGCTCAAGGCCACCCAGCAGGTCGCCCCCGACCCGGCCGGGCCGTTCTTCAGCTTCACCCTGGACAACGACCACCTGCGCAAGCTCGCCCGGCCGCGGGTCGCCGTGCCGAGGCTGCTGGTCGTGATGCTGCTGCCGCGCCGGGTCGACCACTGGCTGCGGGCCCGCCCGGACGCTCTGGAGCTGCGGCACTGCTGCTACTGGGTCAACCTGGCCGGCCACCCCGTCACCGGGCAGCGGCGCACCAACGTCCGGGTGCCCACCGACAAGGTCTTCGACGACCGCGCGCTCTGCGACATCATGGCCCGGATCGGTGCGGGCGGCAGCCCGTGACGGCCCGGCCCCGGCAGGGAGGAACCGGACCCATGACACCGCCGCACGGACCGGACGAGCCGGCCCGCCCCCTGCCCGACCCGGCCGCCGTCGACCCGGCGGTGCTGGCCACCCTGCTCGCCCGGCACGGCTGGATCCGCCGCGGCGGCCCGGCCGCCCGCTACGGACGCTGGACCCCGCCCGACGACGAGCCCGGCACCAGCCTGCTCGTCCCGGCCGGGGACGGCTTCGACGACGCCGTCGAACTCCTCACCGACGCCGTCACCGCGCTCTCCCGCTCCCGCACCCCCTCCGCCCGCTCGATTCTCCTGGCCCTCGCCGTCCCCGGCGACGAGCTGAGCTGGCACCGCGAACCGCCCGGCCCGGCCGGGGCCACCCCCTGGGACGAGGCCGAGCGGCTCCGGCAGGCGGCGCGCGGGATGCTCGCCGCCGGAGCCAAGGCCGCCCGGACCAGGGCCGGCTACTTCGGCGCCCGGCTGGACGGCCTCGCCGGGGACCTGCTGGACCGCGTCCTGCTGGTCGAACAGGGCGCCGCGCTCACCGCCTACACCCCCGCCCCCGAGGGGCGGGCCGCCGTCACCACCCTGGTCCGCGCGCTGGAGGCACTGCGCGACGCGGTCGACTACCGCCGGATCAGCGACGGGCCCGAGGCCTTCGGGAGCGCCGTCCAGGCCGGGGTCAGCCGGGAGCTGGTCCAGTCCGTCCAGGAGCTGGTGCGCGACGCGACGGCCGCCCGGCTCAGCGTCGCCTGGTCGCCCGCCGCCGGGACACCGGGCGGCTTCGGGGATCGCCGGATCGACCTCGACTTCTCACCCGGCGACCTGCCCGCCCTGGCGGAGGCCGCCGACCTGCTGGAACGCGCCGAGCCCGCCGTCGCCGTCACCGTGATCGGCGTGGTCACCCGGCTCAAGCGCGCCGACCCGGCCGGACCGGGCTCGGTACGGCTGCGGGTACTGGCCGGCGCCGAGGTCCGCGAGCTCAAACTGCGCCTGCCCGAGCCCGACTACCGGCTCGCCGCCGAGGCCCACCTCGCGGGCCTGCCGGTGCGGGTCTCCGGCCGCCTGGACCGCCAGGGCGGCTTCCGCCGGCTGACCCGCCCGCACGGTCTGGAACTCTGCGGCTGGGAGGAAGGAGACCGCGAACGCCTGCTGAAAGCGCTCGGCGGGAAGACGGAGGGAGGGGGAGAAGGGGCGTAGGTGGACGGTAGGGGCGGCGCTCTCGGTACCATCGTCACGCGCAGCGCAGTGTTGCGTCCTCTGAAATCCAGCACGTCAGGAGAGACCGGTGACGGACGTCCGGGTAATCATCAGCCGCGAACCCGATCGGGAAGAGCGCGTGGTGACGACGGGCACCACGGCCGCCGAGCTCTTCGCCGACGACCGCTCGATCATCGCCGCCCGCGTCGGCGGCCAGCTCAAGGACCTCGCCTACGTCCTCCAGGACGGCGAGGAGGTCGAGCCGGTCGCGATCGACAGCAAGGACGGCCTCGACATCCTGCGCCACTCCACCGCGCACGTCATGGCCCAGGCCGTGCAGCAGCTCTACCCCGAGGCCAAGCTCGGCATCGGCCCGCCGGTCAAGGACGGCTTCTACTACGACTTCGACGTCGAGAAGCCCTTCCACCCCGATGACCTCAAGGCCATCGAGAAGAAGATGCAGGAGATCATCAAGCGCGGGCAGAAGTTCTCCCGCCGTGTGGTCACCGACGAGTCCGCCCGCGAGGAGCTGGCCGCCGAGCCGTACAAGCTCGAACTGATCGGCCTCAAGGGCTCCGCCGCCACCGCCGGCGAGGGCGCCGACGTCGAGGTCGGCGCCGGCGAGCTCACCATCTACGACAACCTGGACGCCAAGACCGGCGACCAGTGCTGGGGCGACCTCTGCCGCGGCCCGCACCTGCCCAGCACCCGGCACATCCCGGCGTTCAAGCTGATGCGCAACGCGGCCGCCTACTGGCGCGGCAGCGAGCGCAACCCCATGCTCCAGCGCATCTACGGCACCGCCTGGCCGACCAAGGACGAGCTCAAGGCCCACCTCGACTTCCTGGTCGAGGCCGAGAAGCGCGACCACCGCAAGCTCGGCAACGAGCTCGACCTCTTCTCCATCCCCGAGGAGATCGGCTCCGGCCTCGCGGTCTTCCACCCCAAGGGCGGCATCATCCGCCGCGCGATGGAGGACTACTCGCGCAAGCGGCACGAGGAAGAGGGCTACGAGTTCGTCTACACCCCGCACGCCACCAAGGGGAAGCTCTTCGAGAAGAGCGGTCACCTCGACTGGTACGCGGACGGTATGTACCCGCCCATGCAGCTCGACGAGGGCGTGGACTACTACCTCAAGCCGATGAACTGCCCGATGCACAACCTGATCTTCGACGCGCGCGGCCGCTCGTACCGTGAACTGCCGCTGCGCCTCTTCGAGTTCGGGACGGTGTACCGCTACGAGAAGTCCGGCGTGGTGCACGGCCTGACCCGCGCCCGCGGCTTCACGCAGGACGACGCGCACATCTACTGCACCCGCGAGCAGATGGCGGAGGAGCTCGACTCCACGCTGACCTTCGTGCTCAACCTCCTTCGTGACTACGGTCTGACCGACTTCTACCTGGAGCTGTCGACCAAGGACCCGGAGAAGTTCGTCGGAAGCGACGAGACCTGGGAGGAGGCCACCCGCGTCCTGGCGGGCGTGGCCGAGAAGCAGGGCCTGCCGCTGGTGCCGGACCCGGGCGGCGCGGCCTTCTACGGCCCGAAGATCTCGGTGCAGGCGAAGGACGCCATCGGCCGGACCTGGCAGATGAGCACCATTCAGCTCGACTTCAACCTGCCCGAGCGCTTCGACCTGGAGTACACCGCGGCGGACGGCTCGCGTCAGCGGCCGGTCATGATCCACCGTGCGCTCTTCGGCAGCATCGAGCGGTTCTTCGCGGTGCTGCTGGAGCACTACGCCGGTGCCATGCCGCCGTGGCTGGCCCCGGTCACCGTCACCGGCATCCCGATCACCGACGAGCACGTGCCGTACCTGCTGGAGGTCGCGGCCAAGCTGAAGAAGCACGGGATCCGGGTCGAGGTGGACACCTCGGACGACCGGATGCAGAAGAAGATCAGGAACGCGCAGAAGGCCAAGGTCCCGTACATGCTGATCGCGGGCAACGACGACGTCGAGGCGGGCGCGGTGTCCTTCCGCTACCGCAACGGCGAGCAGAAGAACGGTGTCGCGGTCGACGAGGCGATCGCCGAGATCGTGGACGCGGTGAAGAACCGCGTCCAGGTGTGATCCGGTAGCAGGACCGTCACGCGCGGGGCAGGCTCTTGAAGAGTCTGCCCCGCGCGGCTTTGCAAGCACCGTCGGGCGAATATGCTGATCAGCATGACGACTGAGCCGGAACTTCAGCGGGGCGTCGGCGAGCCGGACGGGTTCCGCCGCCTGTGGACCCCCCATCGGATGGCCTACATCCAGGGTGAGAACAAGCCCACCGGCCCGGCTCCGGACGACGGTTGTCCGTTCTGCTCGATCCCGTCGCTCAGCGACGAGGACGGCCTGATCATCGCCCGGGGCAGTGCCGTGTTCGCGGTGCTGAACCTGTACCCGTACAACGGCGGGCACCTGATGGTGGTCCCGTACCGGCACGTGGCCGACTACACGGACCTGGACGAGGCCGAAACGGCCGAGCTGGCGGACTTCACCAAGAAGGCGATGACGGCGCTGCGGGCGGCCTCTGGGGCGCACGGGTTCAACATCGGGATGAACCAGGGCGCGGCGGCCGGGGCCGGTATCGCGGCGCACCTGCACCAGCACGTGGTGCCGCGCTGGGGCGGGGACACCAACTTCATGCCGGTGGTCGGCCACACCAAGGTGCTGCCGCAACTGCTGGCGGACACCCGGAAGATGCTGGCCGAGGTCTGGCCCCAGGGCTCCCAGAGCTCCCAGGGCTGATCGCCGGAACGCGGGAGGGCCCCACCGAGGATCTCGGTGGGGCCCTCCCGCATGTGGTGGCTCAGCCGGCGTCGACCTGGTCGACCTTGTAGGGACGGGGGCTCTGCGCCTCGGACTTGATGATCGAGGTGCGGTTCTTGAAGAAGCGGTCGGCGTCCAGGTCGTGCTCCTCCAGGAACTCCAGCGTGGCCGCGTGGACCGCGCTGAGTACCGGGACGGAGGCGTTCTGGGCGTTGTCGACCATGGAGCGGTTGTCCCAGGCCTTGTTGACCCAGGAGTGCCGCAGCCCGAAGGGCTCGGGCAGGCCGAGCCCGCCGCCGAGCCAGCCGAGCAGGCCGGGCATCCGGTGGAAGGGGGCGCGGACGGCCTGGCGGACGACCTCGTCGTTGTCGATCAGGGGGAGCTTGACCGTCCGCTCCTCCCAGAACTTCACGGTCTTGGCGACCGACTTCTCCTTGTTCTTGGGCTTGTCGAAGAAGACGCCCTTGACCGGGCCGAGCGCGTAGGCGGACACGGTGATGTTCAGGACGTTGGCGAGCAGGGTGACGGTGACGGTGAAGGTGAGGACCAGCTTGCCGTCGTGGGTGATGAACTGGGTGGCGAGGTAGTGCCGGGGGCCGCCGCCGAAGGTCTGCTTGTCGGCGACGGTCTGCACCGCGAAGTCGCGCATCCGGTCGCCGTCCATGTCGGCGTTGCCGGGGCGGCTGATCTCGTCGGCGCCCTCGCCGATGTCGAAGACCACCCACTGCTTGATGGCGACGTTGGGCATACCGCTGTTGGCGACGTGGCTGATGCCGAGGCCCTTGAGGTGGGAGGAGATCCGGCGGATCAGGTCCCAGGGGTGGAAGGCGCGGAAGTCGGCGTGGCCCTCGGCGGGGTGGAGGGTGTCGGCCAGGCGCCATTCGCCCCAGCGGCGGCCGGCCCCGAGGATGCCCTTGGGCCCGGCGTAGTGGTGGATGTTGGTCTCCTGCTCGGCGTCCAGGCGGCCGAGCTTGTCGCGCAGGTCGACGGCCTTCTTGTCGAGGTCGTCCCGGGGGACGGCCTTGGCGACGGTGGCGGCCACGGCGCTGCCCTCGACGAGTGCCTGCCAGCGGGAGCGCAGGTCCACGGCGGTGCGCTCGACGATCCGGCGGGCGAGGTACCAGCCGATGACCGGGGCGAGCATGGTGACGCGCAGGTAGATGCCGAGGATGCCGTTGGCCGGCGGGCGCAGCGCGAGCAGGACGGCGAGGACGGCGGCCGCGGCGAGCACGAGGCCGCCGTAGACGGCAGCGTTCTTCGGGTTGTCCCGCTTGAGCCAGGCGCGGAGCTGGAAGGCGCCGAGCCAGACCAGGGTGCCGGGGAGGAAGAGCACGCCGGTGACCACGCTGACGGTGCTGAGCTGCCGGTCGCGGGTGTTGCGCAGTTCCTCGGCGGCCAGGCAGTGTTCGACGACCTGGCGGGTGTCGACTCCGAAGGCCGGGACGAGGGGTTTGCGGCCGCCGCCCAGGGACCGGGAGATCAGTGCTTTGCTGAAGGCCTCGCCCAGGTTGGGACGGAAGAGCGCGAAGCGGCCCTTCTTCTCCGTGGCGTCGGTGACGGCGTCCACGAAGCCCTTGATCTCGCCGTCGCGGTAGGCGGTCGAGGAGAGTCCCTGGGTGATGGCGGTCTGCGGGCCGGCGTCGGTCCGGGGTATCTGCGCACCCGGGGTCATGTCGAGTGTGGTCACGGTGGCGTCCCCTCCTCCCCTTGTCAGCGGCAGGTTACCGTCTCGCGGGACCCCCGCGCGGATGATCGTCTGAAGTGCCGTCACCGGAGGCCCGAGGGGCATGATGCCCAGCTTGCGGCGAACCGATGCCCGCCGGGGTGCCGGTGGGGCGGGTGGGGCAGGATGGACGGTGGGAGCGAGGAAAGGGGAACGGCCGTGAAGGATCCGGTGCTGGTCTTCGACGGGGACTGCGCGTTCTGTTCGTCCTGTGTGCGCTGGGCGGAGCGGTACCTGCGGCAGACGCTGGCCTCGGGGGGCTGGGAGGCGGTGCCGTTCCAGTTCGCGGATCTGGCGGGGCTGGACGGGCGGGCCGGCGGCCGGGGCGAGGTGTCGGCCGAGCGGGCCGAGCGCGAGGTGCTCTGGGTGACGCCGAACGGGCGGGTGTACGGGGGCGCGCAGGCGGTTGCGCGGCTGCTGATGCGCTCCGGCGGGGCGTGGGCATACCTGGGCGCCGTGTTGACGGCGGCGCCGGTGCGGCCGCCGGCGGGGTTGGCGTACCGGTGGGTGGCGCGCAACCGGCACCGGATGCCGGGGGGTACGGCGGCGTGCGCGCTGCCCAGGCGATGAAGTGCGGTCGGAAGCCTCAGTCGGCGGTGTAGCGCTCGGCCAGGGCGGCGGGCATGGGTTCGTGGCGCAGGTAGGCGCGGGAGAACTCGGCGGTGCCGTGGGTGAGTGAGCGCAGGTCGATCGGGTAGCGGACGAGTTCGAGCTCGGGGACCTCGGCGCGCAGCAGGGTGAGGCCGGTACCGCCGGTCTCGGTGCCGAGGACGCGGCCGCGGCGGGCGGAGAGGTCGCCGAGGACGGCGCCGAGGTAGTCGTCGGGCAGCAGGACGCTGACGGCGGCGACGGGTTCGAGCAGGCGGATGACGGCGTGCTCGGCGGCGTCGCGCAGGGCGAGGGCGGCGGCGTTCTGGAAGGACGCGTCGGAGGAGTCGACGGAGTGCGCCTTGCCGTCGGTGAGGGTGACCCGGACGTCGACGAGCGGGTGGCCGGTGCTGACGCCCTTGGCGAGCTGGGCGCGGACGCCCTTCTCGACGGAGGGGATGAAGTGCTTGGGGACGGCGCCGCCGACGACGTGTTCCTGGAACTCGAAGCCGGAGCCCGCCGGGAGGGGTTCGACTTCGAGGTCGCAGATGGCGTACTGGCCGTGGCCGCCGGACTGCTTGACCAGGCGGCCGTGGCCGGCGGCGGCGGTGCCGAAGGTCTCGCGCAGGGCGACCTTGGGTTCGACGGTGTCGACGTTCACGCCGTGGCGGGTGCGCAGGCGGTCGAGGACGACCTCGGCGTGGGCCTCGCCGGTGCACCAGAGGACGAGCTGGTGGGTGTCGGGGTTCTGTTCCAGGCGTAGGGCCGGGTCCTCGGCGGTGAGGCGGGAGAGAGCCTGGGAGAGCTTGTCGTCGTCGGCCTTGCTGTGGGCTTCGACGGCGATCGGGAGCAGTGGCTCGGGCAGGCTCCAGCCGTCGAGGGTGACGGGGCGGCCGGGGTCGTGGACGGTGTCGCCGGCGTGGGCGGTGGTGAGTTTGGCGGCGCAGACGAGGTCGCCGGCGACGGCGTGCGGGACGGGGCGCTGGAGTTTGCCGAAGGGGCTGGTGAGGGCGGTGACGCGTTCGTCGCCGTTCTGGTCGGCGGTGTGGGTGGGGCCGTCGAGGTGGATCTTGGTGTCGGGGCGCAGGGTGCCGGCGTACAGGCGCAGCAGGCTGATCCGGCCGACGTAGGCGTCCGAGGTGACACGGACGACCTGGGCGGCGAGCGGGGCGTCGGGGTCGCAGTCGGGGGCGGGGCGGGTGCGTTCGGTGGGGTCGGGGAAGGTGTGCGCGATGAGGTCGAGGAGTTCGGCGGCGCCGAGGCCGTTGTCGCTGGTGGGGACGGCGGGGTGGAGGGCGCAGGAGAGGACTTCGCGGCGCAGGCCGGCTTCGAGGGAGTCGGTGTCGAGCGGGTCGCCGGAGAGGTAGCGCTCCATGAGGGTGTCGTCCTGGCCGGAGATGGCCTCGACGAGGCTGTCGTGGGCGGGGGCGGTGTCGGGCAGGGGGGTGGCGTCGCCGTAGGTGTCGCCGGTGAGGAGGTCGACGCTGCCGTCGGGCCGGCCGTCGTGGAGGACGGGCAGGAAGAGCGGGCGGAGGGTGTCCGGGCCCAGGTCGAAGGCGTCGTGGCAGGCGGTGAGGATGTCGTCGAAGCCGTTGCGGGCGAGGTCGAGTTTGGCGACGGCGATGGCGCGGGGGATGCCTTCGGCGGCGCATTCGCGCCACAGGGCGCGGGTGGGGGCGGTGACCGGGTCGGTGGCGGATACGACGAAGACGGCGGCGTCGGCGGCGTGCAGGGCGGCGCGCAGGTCGGCGGTGAAGTCGGGGTGGCCGGGCGGGTCGATCAGGTTGATCTTGACGCCCTTCCATTCGAGGGGAAGGAGGGCGAGCTGGACGGAGCGCTGCTGCTGGTGCTCGATGTCCTCGTGGTCGGAGACGGTGGTGCCGTCGGTGATCCGGCCGGCCCGTCCGGTGGCGCCGGCGGCGAGGGCGAGCGATTCGGCGAGGGTGGTCTTGCCCACACCGCTGGAGCCGATGAGGACCACGTTGCGCAGGTCCTTCGGGCCGGTGACGGCGGGTGCCTGGCCGGCTCGTGCCGTGCTGCGGTCGGGCATCGGGGTCTCCTCCCGTGGCGCCGAGGCTGGTCCCTCGCAGTCTAGGTGGGGAAGTCGCGAGGGTGCTCGGTGACGGTGCGTGTGCGCGCGGGGGCGGAGTCCGGCGGTGCGTGCGCCGGAGGGCGTCCGCGGCGTGGCTACGATGGGTGCGCCGGGTGGGCTGATCCGTCCGGTCGTCTGCTGCGCGTGTTGCGCCAGGCGGGTATCCGGGAGAAATCGGAGCGGCTGGGAAGGCCATGCTCAACAAATACGCGCGTGCCTTCTTCACACGTGTCCTGACCCCGTTCGCCGCGTTCCTGATCCGTCTGGGTGTGAGCCCGGACGCCGTGACGCTGATCGGTACCGCCGGTTCGGTGGCCGGTGCGCTGGTGTTCTTCCCGCGTGGGGAGTTCTTCTGGGGCACCATCACGATCACCCTGTTCATCTTCTCGGACCTGGTGGACGGGAACATGGCCCGGCAGCTGGGCCGGAGCTCGAAGTGGGGGGCGTTCCTGGACTCCACCCTGGACCGGGTCGCGGACGCGGCGATCTTCGGCGGCCTGGCGATGTGGTACGCGGGCAAGGGTGACGACAACCTGCTGTGCGCGGTGGCGATCTTCTGCCTGGCGAGTGGGCTGGTGGTGTCGTACACCAAGGCGCGGGCGGAGAGCCAGGGCCTGCCGTGCGACGTGTCGGGGCTGGTGGAGCGGGCCGAGCGGCTGGTGGCCAGCCTGGTGGCGGCCGGTGTCGCGGGTCTGCACACGTTCGGTGTGCCGTACGTGGAGTGGCTGCTGCCGGTGGCGCTGTGGCTGGTGGCGGCGGGCAGCCTGGTGACGGTGTTCCAGCGGGTGCTGACCGTGCGCCGGGAGGCGTTCGAGGCCGACCGAGCGGCGGCCGGGAGCTGATGGGGGGCGTCCTGCGGTGACGGACCGACTGGTGTACTGGGCGTACGCGCTGGGGTGGGGGCTGTTGAAGCACCTGCCGGAGGGGGTGGCCCGGAGGCTGTTCGAGCGGCTGGCGGACTACGCGTGGCGCAAGCGCGGCAAGCGGGTGCTCCAGTTGGAGGCGAACCTGCGCCGGGTCCGTCCGGAGCTGGACGAGGCCGGGCTGCGCGAGTTGTCCCGGGCCGGGATGCGCTCGTACATGCGCTACTGGATGGAGTCGTTCCGGCTGCCGGTGTGGAGCCGGGAGCGGGTGGCCCGGGAGGTCCGGGTGGAGGGCTTCGAGCACGTCCTGGCGGCGATGGAGGCCGGGCGGGGCGCGCTGGTGGCGCTGCCGCACATGGGCAACTGGGACCTCGCGGGGACCTGGGTGGCGCAGCAGGGCCATCCGTTCACCACGGTCGCGGAGCGGTTGAAGCCGGAGCGGCTGTTCGACCGGTTCGTGGAGTTCCGGGAGGGCCAGGGCATGGAGGTCCTGGCGCTGACCGGCAGCTCGGTGAACGTGATCGGCACGCTGGCGCGGCGGCTGCGCGAGGGCCGACTGGTCTGCCTGGTGGGGGACCGGGACCTGTCGGAGGCCGGCATCGAGGTGTCGTTCTTCGGCGAGCCGACCCGGATGCCGGCGGGGCCGGCGGCGCTGACCCAGCGGACCGGGGCGGCGCTGCTGCCGGTGACGCTCTGGTACGACGGCCCGCTGATGCGGGCGCAGATACACCCCGAGGTGCCGGTGCCCGAGGAGGGCGACCGCAAGGAGCGCACCCGGGAGATGACCCAGGCGATGGCGCGGGTGTGGGAGGCGGGCATCCGCGAGCACCCGCAGGACTGGCACATGCTCCAGAAGTTCTGGCCGGCCGACCTGCCGGGCCGTGAGACGGTGAGGGACCGCGCGCGGGAGGCCGCGCCGGGCGCGGCGGTGGCGCCGGAGCCCGCGGCCGAGGCCTCCGGGTCCTAACGCCCGGGCCCTGGAGCCCTGGAGCCCCGTAGCCCTGGACCCTTGGGCCCGCTTGTACGACTGTCCGAAGGAGCTTGAGGAACCCGTGAAGATCGGCATCGTCTGCCCGTACGACTGGAACGTCCCCGGTGGGGTGCAGTTCCACATCCGGGACCTGGCCGAGCACCTGATCGGTCTGGGGCACGAGGTGTCGGTCCTGGCGCCGGCCGAGGACGGCGAGGCGCTGCCGCCGTACGTGGTCCCGGCCGGGCGGACGGTGGCGGTGCCGTACAACGGGTCGGTGGCGCGGCTGAGCTTCGGCATCATGTCGGTGGCGCGGGTGCGGCGGTGGCTGCGCGAGGGGCGCTTCGACATCCTGCACGTGCACGAGCCGGCCGCGCCGAGCCTGTCGGTCCTGGCCATCTGGTCGGCGATCGGGCCGATGGTGGGGACCTTCCACACCTCCAACCCGCGCTCCCGGATGATGATCGCGGCCTCGCCGATCCTCCAGCCGGGGCTGGAGAAGATGCAGGCCCGGATCGCGGTGTCGGAGTACGCCCGGCGCACCCTGGTGGAGCACCTGGGCGGGGACGCGGTGGTGATCCCGAACGGCGTGGACGTGGGTTTCTTCGCCGATGCCGAGCCGGACGAGCGCTGGACGGGCGGCGCGGCGAAGGGGGAGCCGGGCACGATCGGCTTCATCGGCCGGATCAACGAGCCGCGCAAGGGCCTGCCGACGCTGCTGGCGGCGCTGCCGAAGATCCTCGCCGAGCGGCCCGGGGTGCGGCTGCTGGTGGCGGGCAAGGGCGACGAGGAGGAGGCCGTCGCGGGCCTGGCCCCCGAGGTGCGCCGACAGGTGGAGTTCCTCGGCATGGTGAGCGACGAGGAGAAGGCCCGGCTGCTGCGCAGCGTGGACCTGTACGTGGCGCCGAACACCGGTGGCGAGAGCTTCGGGATCATCCTGGTCGAGGCGATGTCGGCGGGCGCGCCGGTGCTGGCGAGCGACCTGGACGCGTTCAAGCAGGTGCTGGACGGCGGGGACGCGGGGGAGCTGTTCCCGGTGGAGGACGCGGACGCGCTGGCCGGTGCCGCGCTGCGGCTGCTGGGCGATCCGGCGCGGCTGGAGGCGTTGCGGGAGGCGGCCTCGCGGCACGTGCGGCGGTTCGACTGGTCGACGGTCGGCGCGGACATCCTGGCGGTGTACGAGACGGTGACGGCCGGCCACGTGGCGGTGGTCGAGGAGGATGTGCGCAGCGGTCGGCGTGGCCGGTTCGGGCTGGCCCGCGACTAGTGGCGTTCATCTGAGGAGTTAGGGTCGGGCCCGTCCGTACCACTGCGATCCACGGGGGCAGCGATGCCGCAGATATCCGTCGACTACTCGGCCGACCTGGCCGGCACCTTCGACCGTCGGGGCCTCGCTCTGGCGATCAACCGGCTGGCGGAGGAGACGATCGACGCGAAGCCGGAGTCCTGCAAGACGGTGTTCCGGCAGAGCGAGGTGCTGGTGGTCGGCACCAGCGGGGCCGGTACCGACACCCAGGTGTTCGTGGAGTTCCAGATCTTCCCGGGCCGCACGCGGGAGGCGAAGGCGGCGCTGAGCGAGGGCGTGCTGGAGCTGCTGGCCCGGTACGTCCGGCCGAAGCCGGGCACCCGGCTGTTCACGGCGGTGAACATCGCCGACATCGACCGCGACTGCTACCGGAACGCGACCGCCTGGGGCTGAACCGGTGACACCCGGTAACGTAGCGGCTCGTGACTACCTGGATCTGGGCCGGCGTGGCCGTGGTGCTGTTCGGCATGTACCTGAGTTGGACGGCCGGCCGGCTGGACCGGCTGCACGCCCGGATCGACGCCGCGCGGGCGGCGCTGGACGCGCAGCTGGTCCGCCGTGCCTCGGTGGCGTTGGAGCTGGCGACGTCCTCGCTGCTGGACCCGGCGGCCTCGCTGCTGCTGCTGGACGCGGCGCACGCGGCCCGGCAGGCGGAGGACGAGCAGCGCGAGGTGGCGGAGAGCCAGTTGAGCCTGGCGCTGCGGGCGGTGTTCGAGGAGCCGGAGCAGATGGCGGCGCTGGTGGCGGAGCCGGGCGGCGAGGACGCGGTTCGTGATCTGACGGCCGCGGTGCGCCGGGTGCCGATGGCCCGCCGGTTCCACAACGACGCGGTGCGGGCGGCGCGGGCGGTGCGCGAGCACCGGCTGGTGCGCTACTTCCGGCTGGCGGGGAAGGCGCCGTTCCCGATGGCGTTCGAGATGGACGATGCTCCCCCGCCCGCCCTCATCCCCGAAGGGGCTCCGGCTTAGGGTGTCACCCGGATACGGCCTGTTTGTCGTATCCCGTCGTTCTGGGTGGACTTGGTGGCGCATGGAGGGGCCATGGGGTCTGCCTACCATAGGGCGATAGCACTGATTCATCTTCGAGTGAGGTCTCACGTGTCCACCACCCCCACCACCGCAGACCAGCCGCAGATCGGTACCGCCCGGGTCAAGCGCGGCATGGCCGAGCAGCTCAAGGGCGGTGTGATCATGGACGTGGTCAACGCCGAGCAGGCCAAGATCGCCGAGGACGCCGGAGCGGTGGCCGTCATGGCGCTGGAGCGGGTCCCGGCGGACATCCGCAAGGACGGCGGCGTGGCCCGCATGTCCGACCCGAACATGATCGAGGAGATCATCGAGGCGGTCTCCATCCCGGTGATGGCCAAGTCCCGCATCGGTCACTTCGTCGAGGCCCAGGTGCTCCAGTCGCTGGGCGTCGACTACATCGACGAGTCCGAGGTGCTGACCCCGGCCGACGAGGTCAACCACTCGGACAAGTTCGCCTTCACCACCCCCTTCGTCTGCGGCGCCACCAACCTGGGCGAGGCCCTGCGCCGCATCGCCGAGGGCGCGGCCATGATCCGCTCGAAGGGCGAGGCCGGCACCGGCAACGTCGTCGAGGCCGTCCGCCACCTGCGCCAGATCAAGAACGAGATCGGCCAGCTGCGCGCCCTGGACAACAACGAGCTGTACGCCGCCGCCAAGGAGCTGCGCGCCCCGTACGAGCTGGTCAAGGAGGTCGCCGAGCTCGGCAAGCTGCCGGTCGTGCTGTTCTCCGCCGGTGGCGTGGCCACCCCGGCCGACGCCGCGCTGATGCGCCAGCTGGGTGCCGAGGGCGTCTTCGTCGGCTCGGGCATCTTCAAGTCGGGCGACCCGGCCAAGCGCGCCGCCGCCATCGTGAAGGCCACCACCTTCTTCGACGACCCGAAGGTCATCGCGGACGCCTCCCGCAACCTGGGCGAGGCCATGGTCGGCATCAACTGCGACACCCTGCCGGAGACCGAGCGCTACGCCAAGCGCGGCTGGTAGTCGCCCGCAGTCCCTGGGCCGGCCCGCCGCAGCGCCTCGGTGCGCGGCGGGCCGCGCCACGTAGTCCGTCGTAACGATCGATAGAGGTTTGAAGACCGTGAGCACTCCTGTCATCGGCGTCCTCGCCCTCCAGGGCGACGTCCGCGAGCACCTGGTGGCGCTGGCCGAGGCCGACGCGCTCGCCCGTCCGGTGCGCCGCGCCGAGGAGCTGGCCGAGGTCGACGCGCTGGTGATCCCCGGCGGGGAGTCCACCACGATGTCCAAGCTGGCGCTGCTGTTCGGCGTGATGGAGCCGCTGCGCGAGCGGGTCGCCGCCGGGATGCCGGTCTACGGCACCTGCGCGGGCATGATCATGCTGGCGGACAAGATCCTGGACGGTCGCGCGGACCAGGAGACCGTCGGCGGCATCGACATGACGGTCCGTCGCAACGCCTTCGGCCGCCAGAACGAGTCCTTCGAGTCCGGGATCGAGTTCGCGGGCCTGGACGACGCGCCGGTGCACGGCGTCTTCATCCGCGCCCCCTGGGTCGAGGCGGTCGGCGCGGGCGTCAAGGTGCTGGCCCAGCTGCCCGCCGCGGACGGCCCGGAGAGCCGGATCGTGGCCGTGCGCCAGGGCAACCTGCTGGCCACGTCCTTCCACCCGGAGCTGACCGGCGACCACCGGGTGCACGCGTACTTCGTGCGGATGGTCGAGGAGCACCTCGCCGGTAAGTAGGCCGGTACCGACCGTGTGCGCCTCACCGGTGGCGACACCGGTAAGATCTCATCTGTTCATTTCCCTTTGGCGACGTAAAGGAGCTGGCGATGTCCGGCCACTCTAAGTGGGCTACCACCAAGCACAAGAAGGCCGTGATCGACGCCAAGCGCGGCAAGCTCTTCGCCAAGATGATCAAGAACATCGAGGTGGCGGCGCGTACCGGCGGTCCCGACCCGGCGGGCAACCCGACCCTCTACGACGCCATCCAGAAGGCGAAGAAGAGCTCGGTCCCGATCGACAACATCAACCGCGCCGTCAAGCGCGGTGGCGGCCTGGAGGCCGGCGGCGCCGACTACCAGACCATCATGTACGAGGGCTACGGCCCGAACGGCGTCGCCGTCCTGATCGAGTGCCTCACCGACAACCGCAACCGCGCCGCCTCCGACGTGCGCGTCGCGATGACCCGCAACGGCGGCTCGATGGCCGACCCGGGCTCGGTGTCGTACCTGTTCACCCGCAAGGGTGTCGTCATCGTCCCCAAGGCCGACGGGGTGGACGAGGACAAGCTGTTCGAGGTCGTCCTCGACCAGGAGCCCGAGGAGATCAACGACCTCGGCGACACGTTCGAGATCGTCTCCGAGGCCTCGAAGATGGTCGCCGTGCGCACCGCGCTGGTCGACGCCGGCGTCGACTACGACTCGGCCGAGGCCAACTTCCTGCCCAGCATGCAGGTCGAGCTGGACGTCGACGGCGCCCGCAAGATCCTCAAGCTGATCGACGCGCTGGAGGACAGCGACGACGTGCAGAACGTCTTCGCCAACTTCGACATCTCCGACGAGGTCGGTGCGCAGCTCGACGCCGAGTAACGGCCCGCGTGACCGTTCTCACTGCCCGGCCCGGTGGTCCCTGGACCACCGGGCCGGTGTCGTCGGTCGGGTTGTCGGACCCGGGCGGTAGCCTGCGGAGGTCCTTCGCTGCGAGTTGCGGCGGTGTGCGGCAAGAGCGGGGAGTCGGGGCTAGTGGTACGGGTACTGGGCGTGGACCCGGGGCTGACCAGGTGCGGGGTCGGCGTGGTCGAGGGCGCGCCGGGCCGGCCGCTGCGGATGGTCGGGGTCGGCGTGGTGCGCACCCCCGCCGATGCCGAGATCGGGCAGCGGCTGCTCCAGGTCGAGCAGGGCCTGGAGGCCTGGCTGGACGAGCACCGGCCCGACCTGGTCGCCGTCGAGCGGGTCTTCGCCCAGCACAACGTGCGCACCGTGATGGGCACCGCCCAGGCCAGCGCCGTCGCGATGCTCTGCGCCACCCGGCGGGGCATACCCGTCACCCTGCACACCCCCAGCGAGGTCAAGGCCGCCGTCACCGGCTCCGGCCGGGCCGACAAGGCGCAGGTCACCGCCATGGTGCAGCGGCTGCTGCGGCTGGACGCGCCGCCCAAGCCCGCGGACGCCGCCGACGCGCTGGCGCTGGCCATCTGCCACATCTGGCGCGGTGGGGCGTCCAACCGGCTGGAGGCCGCCGTCCGGGCCGCCCAGGCCACTTCCCGTACCACTTCCGTGAAAGGCACCGTTCGATGATCGCCTTCGTGCAAGGGCCGGTGGCGGCCATCTCCTCCGGGATCGCGGTGGTCGAGGTCGGCGGGGTGGGCATGGCCGTGCAGTGCACCCCGAACACCCTGGCCGGCCTGCGGCTGGGCGAGCCGGCCCGGCTGGCCACCTCGCTGGTGGTCCGGGAGGACTCGCTGACCCTGTTCGGCTTCGCGGACGACGACGAGCGCACCGTGTTCGAGATCCTCCAGGCCGCGCCGGGCGTCGGCCCCAAGCTGGCGCAGGCGATCCTCGGCGTGCACAGCCCCGACGCGCTGCGCGCCGCGATCGCGGGCGGCGACGAGAAGGCGCTGGTCGCCGTGCCGGGCATCGGCAAGGCGAAGGCGGCCAAGCTGCTGCTGGAGTACAAGGACAAGCTGGGCGCCCCGCACGGCGCCGTCCCCGCGCAGAAGCCGATCGCCGCCGGTCCGGCGCCGTGGAGCGAGCAGCTGCACTCCGCGCTGACCGGCCTCGGCTACGCCGCCCGCGAGGCGGACGAGGCGGTCGCGGCCGTCACTCCGGAGGCCGAGGCGCAGGCCACGCCGGACGTCGGCGCCCTGCTCCGGCTCGCCCTGCGCGGCCTCAACCGCACCCGCTGACCAACTGACGATCTGTCCTTTTGTCGACACCGGAGACTCTGGAGCCCGCGACGATGTACGACTCGGAACCCGCCGACCGGCTGGTCACGGCCGCCGCAGACGGTGAGGACCAGGCGGTGGAGGCGGCGCTGCGCCCCAAGCTGCTGGACGAGTTCATCGGCCAGGAGCGGGTGCGCGAGCAGCTCTCGCTGGTGCTCCAGGCCGCCCGCAAGCGCGGCAGCGCGCCCGACCACGTGCTGCTGAGCGGGCCTCCCGGGCTCGGCAAGACCACCCTCTCCATGATCATCGCCGCCGAGCTGGGCGCCCCGATCCGGATCACCTCCGGCCCGGCCATCCAGCACGCCGGGGACCTCGCGGCGATCCTCTCCTCGCTCACCGAGGGCGAGGTGCTCTTCCTCGACGAGATCCACCGGATGTCCCGGCCGGCCGAGGAAATGCTCTACATGGCGATGGAGGACTACCGGGTCGACGTGATCGTCGGCAAGGGCCCGGGCGCCACCGCCATCCCGCTGGAACTGCCGCCCTTCACCCTGGTCGGCGCCACCACCCGGGCCGGCCTGCTGCCGCCCCCGCTGCGCGACCGCTTCGGCTTCACCGGGCACATGGAGTTCTACGCCCCGGCCGAGCTCCAGCGGGTGGTGCACCGCTCGGCCGCGCTGCTGGACGTGGAGATAGACCCGGCCGGCGCGGCCGAGATCGCCGGGCGCTCGCGCGGCACCCCGCGCATCGCCAACCGGCTGCTGCGCCGGGTCCGCGACTACGCGCAGGTCCGGCACGACGGTCAGGTCACCGCCGGCATCGCCGCCCAGGCACTGGACGTCTACGAGGTGGACGCCCGCGGGCTGGACCGGCTGGACCGCGCGGTGCTGGACGCGCTGCTGCGGCTGTTCGGCGGCGGCCCGGTCGGTTTGTCGACACTCGCGGTCGCCGTGGGGGAGGAGGCCGAGACGGTCGAGGAGGTCGCCGAGCCCTTCCTGGTCCGCGAGGGCCTGCTCGCGCGCACGCCGCGCGGCCGGATCGCCACCGCCGCCGCTTGGCAGCACCTCGGTCTGACCCCACCGGTCCAGACCACTCGCGGAAGCGTTCCCGCCCAGTCGGAGCTGTTCCCCGCCGACGAAAGTTGACCACCATCGGCTGAACGGGTGACTCGGGCCGGTCGGCTCCCGCCCGTTGCTCCCCTGGTGGCACACGGAAGGGGCCGGAGCGACATCCCGGGAAACAGTGCAGGCAGAGGGTCGCCACTTTCGGCGGCAGGATGCGATGCTTGGCGTTGTCCGATCGATTCTGGGTCGCCTAGACTCCGCCGGACCGCCCCTCTCACCTGACGGGCCGACCAATACCACACAGGCCGCCGGCCGGCGGCCCGTAAAGGACCCTGGCTGCAGTGAACCTCATCATCCTTCTCCTCCCGATCATCGCGATCGTGCTCATGTTCCGGTCGCAGAAGAAGCGCCAGCAGCAGCAGCAGCAGATGCAGACGTCGCTGGAGCCCGGGGCGGGCGTGCGCACCATCGGTGGCCTGTACGCCCAGGTGAAGGCGGTCAACGAGGAGACCGTCGAGCTGGAGATCGCGCCGGGCGTGGTCACCCACTTCACCAAGAGCGCCATCGCGGCCGTCCTGGACTTCCAGGAGTACGACGCGATCATCAACGGTCGCCCCGCGGATGACGAGCTGCCCGAGCCGGAGGCCGAGGACGCCGACGCCGAGCCGGTCGCGGACAAGCCGCTGACGCTCACCAAGGACAGCGCCGAGAAGGGCGATGCCGAGGGCGGGGCTCCCGCGAGCAAGTAGTACGGACGGGCAACCCGCCCGGCCGCGCGGCGCAGTGTGCCGCGAGCCCACAGGACCTCAGGGCCGCAGAACCGCCGTACCCCCGTCCAGTCAACGCACCGGCCGGGGGTACGGCCGGGAAGTGGCATGGACAGGGAGAAACGAGCAAGGTGGCAACACCCAAGTCGCGCCCGCGCGACGGCTACCCAGGGCGGGCACTGGCCCTCATCCTGGTCGTCACCGTCGGACTGGTCGCCCTCATGTTCGGGACGGGCACCACCAAGCCCCGGCTCGGTATCGATCTCGCCGGTGGCACCAGCATCACGCTGACCGCGAAGTCGACCGATCCCAAGGCGCTCAACAAGTCCAACATGGACATCGCCGTCTCGATCATCGAGCGCCGGGTCAACGGTATGGGTGTCTCCGAGGCGGAGGTCCAGACCCAGGGCTCGGACACGATCATCGTGAACATCCCCAAGGGCGGCGACCGGCAGAACGCGGCGGACCAGGTGGGTACCACCGCCAAGCTGTTCTTCCGTCCGGTCCTGGCCGTGGCCCCCAGCGGCGTCACCGCCCCGGCGCCCACCGGCACCCCCTCCGCGGGCGCCACCGGGACCCCGGGCGCGACCCCGTCCGCCGGCGCCACCCCGTCGGCCGCCACCCCCTCCGCGGCCGCGAGCGCCACCAAGCAGGGCCGTGCCGCGAGCGAGGCGCTGGCCGCCGAGGGCGCCACCCCGACCGCCGCCGCCTCCGGCGCCGCTCCCTCCGCCACCGGCAGCGCGGCCCCGGCCGCCACCGGCGCCCCGAGCGCCGCGGCCACCCAGCCGAGCGCCGCGGACATCAGCGCCGCGATGACCCAGGGCACCGTGCCTCCGGAGCTGGCCGCCGCGTTCGCCGCCCTGGACTGCTCCAAGCCCGAGGCCCGCGCCGCCCAGACCGGCCCCGAGGACAAGGCCGTCGTCGCCTGCTCCCAGAAGGCCGAGAACGGCTACTACGAGAAGCTGGCCCTCGGCCCGGTGGCCGTGAAGGGCGCCGACGTCTCCAAGGCCCAGGCCACCATCGACACCCAGACCGGCGCCGGCTGGCAGGTCCAGCTCCAGTTCAACGGCACCGGCACCGACGCCTTCGCCAAGGTCACCGGCCAGCTGGCCGCCCAGGCCCCGCCGACCAACCAGTTCGCCATCGTGCTGGACAACCAGGTCGTCTCCCACCCGCAGGTCAACGGACCGATCCCGGGCGGCAGCGCGGTCATCACCGGCCGCTTCTCGCAGGCCGAGGCGCAGGACCTGGCCAACGTGCTGAGCTACGGCGCCCTGCCGCTGGAGTTCGCCAAGAGCGACATCACCACCGTCTCCCCGGCGCTCGGCAGCGACCAGCTCAAGGCCGGCCTCGTCGCCGGCGCGATCGGCATGATCCTGGTGGTCGCCTACTCGCTGATCTACTACCGCGGCCTCGGCCTGGTCTCGATCGCCGGTCTGCTCGTCTCGGCGGCCCTGACCTACTCGATCATGGCCCTGCTCGGCAACGCGATCGGCTTCGCGCTGAACCTGCCGGCGGTCTGCGGTGCGATCGTCGCGATCGGTATCACCGCGGACTCCTTCATCGTGTACTTCGAGCGCATCCGCGACGAGGTCCGCGAGGGCGCCCCGCTGCGCCCGGCGGTCCAGCGGGCCTGGCCGCGCGCCCGGCGCACCATCCTGGTCTCGGACTTCGTGTCCTTCCTCTGTGCCGCCGTGCTCTACGTGGTCTCGGTCGGCAAGGTCCAGGGCTTCGCGTTCACCCTGGGTCTGACCACGGCGCTCGACGTCGTGGTGATCTTCCTCTTCACCAAGCCGCTGATCACGCTCCTGGCCCGCCGGAAGTTCTTCCTGAACGGCCACCCGTGGTCCGGCCTGGACCCGAAGCGGCTGGGCGCCCGCCCGCCGCTGCGCAGCAGCCGTCGCCGTAGCCCCTCCTCTGCCGCCGTGAAGGAGGCCTGACACCGTGTCACGCTTCTCCAACCTGGGCCACCGGCTCTACCAGGGCGAAGTCAGCTTCGACTTCGTCGGCCGCCGCAAGCTCTGGTACTCCATCTCCGGCGTGATCGTGCTGGTCGCGGCGATCGGCCTGGCCATGGGCCTGCACCTGGGCATCGAGTTCAAGGGCGGCTCGGTCTACACCGTGGCCAAGCCCGGCCTGACGGTCTCCCAGGCGCAGGAAACCGCCGACGGGGTCGTCTCCTCGCACCCGCTGGTGCAGTCGACCGACAACGGCAAGATCCGTATCCAGGTCAGCACCGAGGAGCCGAAGAGCTCCGACGAGATCCGCACCGAGCTCTCCGAGAAGCTCGGCGTTCCCCTGGACACCGTCGAGGCCCAGGTGATCGGCCCCAGCTGGGGCAAGCAGATCTCCCAGAAGGCCCTCACCGGTCTGATCGTCTTCATGGTCCTGGTGACGGTCTACCTGGCGATCGCCTTCGAGTGGCGGATGGCGGTGTCCGCCCTGGTCGCCCTCATCCACGACCTCCTGATCACCATCGGCGTGTACGCCCTGGTGGGCTTCGAGGTCACCCCGGGTACGGTGATCGGCTTCCTGACCATCCTCGGGTACTCGCTCTACGACACGGTCGTCGTCTTCGACACCGTGAAGGAGAACACCAAGGGGCTCACCAAGCAGAACAAGCGCACCTACAGCGAGGCCGCGAACGCGGGCCTCAACCAGACCCTGGTGCGCTCGCTCAACACCACCGTGGTGGCGCTCCTTCCGGTCGCCGCGCTGCTGTTCATCGGCGGTGGCCTGCTGGGCGCCGGCACCCTGAACGACATCTCGCTCGCGCTGTTCATCGGCCTCGCGGCCGGTGCCTACTCCTCGATCTGCGTCGCCACCCCGCTGCTGGCGCAGCTCAAGGAGGAGCAGCCGGAGATGAAGGCGCTGCGCAAGCGGGTCCTCCAGCACCGGGCCGCGGCCGCCGCCAAGGGCGAGTCCGAGGACCTGGGCGACGAGGAGCTGTCGGGCGAGGAGCAGCCTGCGGGTATGGTCGGGCAGCGTGGCCGCTCGACCGGCACCGCCAAGGGCCGTCCGTCCACCAAGCGCTGACCCCGAACCCGAGGAATCCTCTGTGACCACCGCCGACACCGCACTGGCCGAGCTGCTGAACAGCCGGATCCGGGACGTCCAGGACTACCCGAAGCCGGGTGTGCTGTTCAAGGACATCGCGCCGCTGCTCGCCGACGCCGAGGCCTTCGGCGCCCTCACCCGGGCGCTGGCGGACCGGGCGCACGCGCTCGGTGCGACCAAGGTGGTCGGCCTGGAGGCGCGCGGCTTCGTGCTGGCGGCTCCGGCGGCCGTCGCGGCCGGGCTCGGCTTCGTGCCGATCCGCAAGCAGGGCAAGCTGCCCGGTGACGTGTTCCGGCGCAGCTACGAGCTGGAGTACGGCTCGGCGACGCTGGAGGTGCAGTGCGACGCCTTCGCGCCCGGTGAGCGGGTGCTGGTGGTGGACGACGTGCTGGCCACCGGTGGCACCATCGGCGCCTCGCTGGACCTGGTCAAGGAGGCCGGCGCCGAGCTGGTGGGCGTCGTGGTGCTGATGGAGCTGGGCTTCCTGGACGGCCGCGAGCGGCTGGCCGGGCACCTCGGCGATGCTCCGCTGGAGACGCTGGTCACCGTCTGACCAATCGGTCGGGAGGGCGGCGGTCGGAACATCCGACCGCCGCTCTTCCGTTTCCTGGCCCGGCCGGATGAACACCCGGGCGCCCGGCTCGGTACCATGAAGATTCATCCCCTCCCGGTTGTGTCCGACCGTTCGGGCCACGGCAGGGGTCGGCCCGGTGCCCCGAGGAGTAGTCCTTGCCCGACGAGGTTGTGCCCACGGCCGCAGCGGCCGCCCCCGAAAACCGTCCCACGCCCTCGGGGGCCACCCCGGCACGCCCGGCGCCGACCTCCTCGCGTTCTCTCGGCCCCTCCGGCCGCGGCTCCACCGGCGGCATGCGGGCCCGGCTGGCCCGCCTCGGCGGCCAGCGCTCCAGCGTGCTCAACCCCGTCCTGGAGCCGCTGTTCCGCTCGATCCGGGCCAATGACCCGAAGGCCGACCCGGCGCTGCTGCGGGACATAGAGCGGGCCTACGCGGTGGCCGAGAAGTGGCACCGCGGGCAGAAGCGCAAGAGCGGCGACCCGTACATCACCCACCCGCTGGCCGTCGCGACGATCCTCGCCGAGCTCGGCATGGACGCCCCGACCCTGATGGCCGGGCTGCTGCACGACACCGTCGAGGACACCGACTACGGCCTGGAGACCTTGCGCAAGGACTTCGGCGACTCGGTGGCCCTGCTGGTGGACGGCGTCACCAAGCTGGACCGGGTCAAGTTCGGCGAGGCCGCGCAGGCCGAGACCGTCCGCAAGATGGTCGTCGCGATGGCCAAGGACCCTCGGGTCCTGGTGATCAAGCTGGCCGACCGCCTGCACAACATGCGCACCATGCGCTACCTCAAGCGGGAGAAGCAGGAGAAGAAGGCCCGCGAGACGCTGGAGATCTACGCCCCGCTGGCGCACCGGCTGGGCATGAACACCATCAAGTGGGAGCTGGAGGACCTCGCCTTCGCGATCCTCTACCCCAAGATGTACGACGAGATCGTCCGGCTGGTCGCCGAGCGCGCCCCCAAGCGGGACGAGTACCTGGCGACCGTCATCGACCAGGTCCAGGCGGACCTGCGCGGCGCCCGGATCACCGCCTCCGTCACCGGCCGGCCGAAGCACTACTACTCGGTCTACCAGAAGATGATCGTCCGGGGCCGGGACTTCGCCGAGATCTACGACCTGGTGGGCATCCGGGTCCTGGTCGACACCGTCCGCGACTGCTACGCGGCGCTGGGCACCATCCACGCGCGGTGGAACCCGGTGCCGGGGCGGTTCAAGGACTACATCGCGATGCCCAAGTTCAACATGTACCAGTCGCTGCACACCACGGTGATCGGTCCCGGCGGCAAGCCCGTCGAACTCCAGATCCGCACCTTCGACATGCACCGGCGGGCCGAGTACGGCATCGCCGCGCACTGGAAGTACAAGCAGCGCGCGGTGGCCGGCGCCTCCAAGGTCCGCACCGACACCCCGACCCAGGTCCGCAAGGACGACAAGGCCGGCGCCGTCAACGAGATGGCCTGGCTGCGGCAGCTGCTGGACTGGCAGAAGGAGACGGCCGACCCGGGCGAGTTCCTGGAGTCGCTGCGTTTCGACCTGGCCAGCAACGAGGTCTTCGTCTTCACGCCCAAGGGCGACGTGATAGCCCTGCCGGCCGGGGCCACCCCGGTCGACTTCGCCTTCGCGGTGCACACCGAGGTCGGCTACCGGACGATAGGCGCCCGGGTCAACGGGCGGCTGGTGCCGCTGGAGTCGACCCTGGAGAACGGCGACACCGTCGAGGTGTTCACCTCCAAGGCGGAGAACGCCGGCCCGTCCCGGGACTGGCTGGGCTTCGTCAAGTCGCCGCGTGCCCGCAACAAGATCCGCGCCTGGTTCTCCAAGGAGCGCCGCGAGGAGGCGATCGAGCACGGCAAGGAGGCGATCGTCCGGGCGATGCGCAAGCAGGGCCTGCCGATCCAGCGGATCCTGACCGGCGACTCGCTGGTCACCCTGGCCCACGAGATGCGCTACCCCGACATCTCCTCGCTGTACGCCGCGATCGGCGAGGGCCACGTCGCCGCGCCGAACATCGTGCAGAAGCTGGTCCAGGCGCTCGGCGGCGAGGAGGGCGCGACCGAGGACCTGGCGGAGACCGCCACCCCGACCCACGACAACCGCCGTACGGTGCGCCGCCGGGCCAAGGGCGACCCGGGCGTGATCGTCAAGGGCGTCGAGGACGTCTGGGTCAAGCTCTCCCGCTGCTGCACCCCGGTGCCGGGCGACCCGATCGTCGGCTTCGTGACCCGCGGCAACGGCGTCTCGGTGCACCGCGCCGACTGCGTCAACGTGGAGGCGCTGAGCCAGCAGCCGGAGCGCATGATCGACGTCGAGTGGGCGGCCACCCAGTCCTCGGTCTTCCTGGTGGCCATCCAGGTCGAGGCGCTGGACCGCTCCCGGCTGCTCTCGGACGTCACCAGGGTGCTCTCCGACCAGCACGTCAACATCCTGTCGGCGGCGGTGCAGACCTCCCGGGACCGGGTGGCGATGAGCCGCTTCACCTTCGAGATGGGCGACCCGAAGCACCTGGGCCACGTGCTCAAGGCGGTGCGCGGCGTCGAGGGCGTGTACGACGTCTACCGCGTCACCTCGGCCCGCAACAAGTAGCGGCGGTCCCCCGCCCGAGGCGGGTACGGAGAAGGCCCCCGGGAACGCTCCCGGGGGCCTTCGTCGTCCAGCGGGTCAGGCGATCAGCCGCTGAACTCCTCCTGGCTCTTGTGCGCCTGCTCCAGCAGCGTCCGCACGCCGGCCAGCTCGGACTCCAGCTTGGCGGTCCTGGAGGCGTTGCCGGCCGCGCGGGCCTTGTCCAGGTCGGCCTGGATCTTGTCGGCCTTGGCCTGGAACAGCCCGACCATGCCGGCCGCGCGGGCCTTGGCCTCCGGGTTGGAGCGCTTCCACTCGCTGTCCTCGGCCTCGCGGATGGCCCGCTCGACCGTGTTCAGCCGGCCGTCCAGCTTCGGACGGGCGTCGCGCGGCACGTGCCCGATCGCCTCCCAGCGCTCGTTGATCTCGCGCAGCGCGGCCTTGGCGGCCTTCAGGTCGGTGATCGGCAGGATCGCCTCGGCCTCGTCGGCCAGCGCCTCCTTGAGCTTCTGGTTCTCGACCTGCTCGGCGTCCCGCTCGCTGAACACCGCGGAGCGGGCCTGGAAGAAGACGTCCTGGGCGCCGCGGAAGCGTGCCCACAGCTCGTCCTCGATGTCCCGCTGGGCCCGGCCGGCGGCCTTCCAACGCGCCATCAGGTCGCGGTAGGCGGCCGCGGTGCTGCCCCACTCGGTGGACGAGGACAGCGCCTCGGCCTCGGTGACCAGCGCCTCCTTGGTCTGCCGGGCGCGGTCGCGCTCGGCGTCCAGGGTGGCGAAGTGCGCCTTGCGGTGCTTGGAGAAGACCGAGCGGGCGTGCGAGAAGCGGTGCCAGAGCTCGTCGTCGCTCTTGCGGTCCAGCCGCGGCAGGCCCTTCCAGGTGTCCACCAGGGCGCGCAGCCGGTCGCCGGCCTCCCGCCACTGGGTGGACTCGGCGAGCTGCTCGGCTTCGGAGACCAGGGCCTCCTTGGCCGAACGGGCGTCGTCCTGGGCCTTGGCGCGGGCGGCCTTGCGCTCCTCGCGCCGGCTCTCGATCTCGCCGGCGAGGGTGTCCAGCCGCTTGGCCAGTGCCGCCAGGTCGCCGACCGCGTGACCCTCGACGACCTGGGCACGCAGGTGCTCCAGCGCGGCCTGGGCGTCCTTGGCGGCCAGGTCGGTGGTGCGCACCCGCTTCTCCAGCAGGCCGATCTCCACCTCGATGCCCTGGTACTTGCGCTCGAAGTAGGCGAGGGCCTCCTCGGGCGAGCCGGCCTGCCAGGAACCGACGACGTTCTCGCCGTCGGCCGTCCTGACGTAGACCGTGCCCTGCTCGTCCACACGGCCCCACGGGTCGCTGCTCATAGCGCGTCCTCCACATGACGTCGCGCCCGCGCCGGGGCGGCGCGCGTCCGTCGTCCACAGTTGATGTGCGACGGACCGAAAGAGTCCGCCGTCCCCGTCCGCCGTGCCTTGCTGCCGAGGGTGACGGCTAGGCGGGTCCGGGCACCCTATACAACGCCAACATAGGCGACCAGGACCGGTGCTGTCCGCATCCGGGCCGGGCGATTTCGGGCCGGGGCCGTGCGGGGGCGGCGCGCACGCCGCCCGCCGACGGCCCCGGGGTTGGTCAACCCTTCGCCACCGTAACGGAGTTGAAGGTGACGTCGGCCATCGGGTGGCCGTCCGGGGCGCCCTCCAGGGTGCCTCCGGCGGCGATCTTCTGGACCACGTCCAGACCGCCGGTGATCTTGCCGAAGGGGGTGTAGTTCGGCGACAGCTTGGTGTCCTTGTAGACCAGGAAGAACTGGCTGCCGTTGGTGCCCGGGCCGGAGTTGGCCATCGCCACGGTGCCGGCCGGGTAGGTCGCGCCGGTCAGGTTCTCGTCCGTGAACTTGTAGCCGGGGCCGCCGGTGCCGCCGGGCACGGTCGCGCTGGCGGTCGGGTCGCCGCACTGGAGCACGAAGATGCCGTCCGTGGTGAGGCGGTGGCACTTGGTGTGGTCGAAGAACTGCTCGCCGGCCAGGAAGTTGAAGGAGTTCACGGTGTGCGGGGCCTTGGCGGCGTCCAGCGCGACCGTCACCTTGCCGCAGTTGGTGTCCAGCGTCATGGTGTACCCGCCGCTCGGGTCGATCGTCATCGGCGGCTCGGTCTGCCACGTCTTGCCGTTCGGCGCGCCCGGCGCCGGGGCGGCGCAGCCCTCGACCGGCTTGCGGGTCGGGGTGGTCGGCTCGCCGGCCTGGGTGGGCGCCGGCTGGGCCGCGGCCGTCGTGTCGCTCTTCTTGTCGTCGGAGCCGAACGCGCCGGTGGCGATCAGGGTGCCACCGCCGGCCAGCACCACGACGGCGAGCGAGGCGCCCAGGATCGTGTTGCGGCGCTTGCGCGCGGTCGCGGCTGCGACCCGGCGCTCCATCTGGCGCTCGTACTTCTCTCGGGCGAGCTGCCGCCGCCGCTGTTCGCTGCTGACCACCGGCCGTGTCTCCTACGGGATGTGCGGGAAAAGTGGATGGATTCCGGAGCGGATCATCGCATCCCTCGGCGGCCAAGTGTAGGGACCGGGCCCGTAAGAACGTGGTGAACCTGTCACCCGGCGTCGCCCCGCCGCCCCCATCTGGTTCGCAACCGGACCCGCGGCGCCGGTAGGCTGCCGTTACACCACTTGACTTTCCGACCTCGTCGCCACCGACCGCACCCCGAAGGACACGCGTGTTCATCGCCGGATTCCCCGCTGGAGCCTGGGGCACCAACTGCTACCTGGTCGCTCCGGCGGCGGGCGAGGAGTGCGTCATCGTCGACCCCGGGCACCAGGCGGCCCGAGGCGTCGAGGAGATGGTCCGCGAGCACCGGCTGAAGCCCGTCGCCGTGCTGCTCACCCACGGCCACATCGACCACGTGGCCTCGGTGGTCCCGGTCTGCGGCGCCCGCGGCGTCCCGGCCTGGATCCACCCCGAGGACCGGTACATGATGTCCGACCCGGAGAAGGCGCTCGGCCGCTCCCTGGGCACCCAGCTGATGGGCGAGATCACCGTCGGCGAGCCCGACGACGTGCGCGAGCTCACCGACGGCGGCGTGCTGCAGCTGGCCGGCCTGGAACTCACCGTGGACCACGCCCCGGGCCATACCAGGGGGTCGGTGACCTTCCGGACGCCCGGTGCCGAGGACCTCCCCCCGGTGCTGTTCTCGGGCGACCTGCTGTTCGCCGGCTCCATCGGGCGTACCGACCTCCCGGGCGGAGACAGCGGAGCGATCATGAACTCGCTGGCCCGGGTGTGCCTGCCCCTCGACGACTCCACCGTGGTCCTCTCCGGCCACGGCGGTCAGACCACCATCGGCCGCGAGCGCGCCACCAACCCCTACCTCCGACAGGCAGCGGGGGCGGCCGGCGCCCCGGCTTTCCCGCGACGAGGAATGTGACGGAAGAGAAGTTGAGCACCTTCACCGCCCCCAAGGGCACCTACGACCTGCTGCCCCCCAGCTCCGCGACCTTCCTGGCGATCCGCGAGGCCATCGCCGCGCCCGCCCGCCGGGCCGGTTACGGCTACATCGAGACCCCGGTCTTCGAGGACGTGAAGCTGTTCTCCCGCGGCGTCGGCGAATCCACCGACATCGTCACCAAGGAGATGTACAACCTCACCACCAAGGGCGGCGACGAGCTCGCGCTGCGCCCCGAAGGCACCGCCTCGGTGCTGCGCGCCGCGCTCCAGGCCAACCTGCACAAGCAGGGCAACCTGCCGGTCAAGCTCTGGTACTCCGGCTCGTACTACCGCTACGAGCGCGCCCAGAAGGGCCGCTACCGCCAGTTCTCCCAGGTCGGCGCCGAGGCGATCGGCGCGGAGGACCCGGCGCTGGACGCCGAGCTGATCATCCTGGCCGACGACGCCTTCCGCTCGATGGGCCTGAGCGACTACTCGCTGCTGCTCAACAGCCTCGGCGACAAGCAGTGCCGCCCGGTCTACCGCGCCGCGCTGATCGAGTTCCTCGCCGGGCTGGACCTGGACGAGGAGACCCGCCGCCGCGCCGAGATCAACCCGCTGCGCGTCCTCGACGACAAGCGCGAGTCGGTGCAGGCCCAGCTGGTCGGCGCCCCGATGCTGCGCGACTACCTGTGCGAGGCCTGCAAGGCGTACGACGAGAAGGTCCGCGAGCTGCTCACCGCGGCGGGCGTGGCCTTCGTGGACGACCCCAAGCTGGTGCGCGGCCTGGACTACTACACCCGCACCACCTTCGAGTTCGTGCACAACGGCCTCGGCGCGCAGTCCGCGATCGGCGGCGGCGGCCGCTACGACGGCCTGTCCGAGATGATCGGCGGCCCCGCGCTGCCGTCCGTCGGCTGGGCGCTCGGCGTCGACCGCACCTTCCTGGCGCTGGAGGCCGAGGGCGTCACCCTCGACCTGCCGGCCGCCACCGCCGTGTACGCCGTCGCGCTCGGCGAAGAGGCCAAGAACCTCCTGTTCGCCAAGGTCGTCGAGCTGCGCCGGGCCGGCGTGGCCACCGACCTCGCCTTCGGCGTCAAGAGCATCAAGAACGCCATGAAGTCCGCCGACCGGTCCGGCGCCCGCTTCGCCCTGATCGCCGGGGACCGGGACCTCGCCGAGGGCGTCGTCCAGCTCAAGGACATGAGCACCGGCGAGCAGACCCCCGTCGCCCTCGACGCACTCGTCACCACCCTGAAGGAGAAGCAGCTGTGATCCGCACGCACGACGCGGGCACGCTCCGCCCGGAGCACGCAGGCACCACCGTCACCCTGGCCGGCTGGGTCGCCCGCCGCCGCGACCACGGCGGCGTGGCCTTCATCGACCTGCGCGACGCCTCCGGCACCGTGCAGATCGTCGTCCGCGACCTCGACTCCGTGCACGGCCTGCGCGCCGAGTACTGCGTCAAGGTCGTCGGCGACGTCCGGGTCCGCCCCGAGGGCAACGAGAACCCGGACATCCCCACCGGCGCCGTCGAGGTCGTGGTCAGCGCCATCGAGGTGCTCTCCGAGGCCGCCCCGCTGCCCTTCCCGGTCGCCGAGTACGAGCCGGGCACGGTCAACGAGGAGGTCCGGCTGCGCTACCGCTACCTGGACCTGCGCCGCGAGGGCCCGGCCAAGGGCCTGCGCCTGCGCTCCAAGGTCAACAACATCATCCGCCGGGTGATGGAGGAGAACGACTACCTCGACATCGAGACGCCGTACCTCACCCGCTCCACCCCCGAGGGCGCCCGCGACTTCCTCGTCCCGGTCCGCCTCCAGCCCGGTCACTGGTACGCCCTGCCGCAGTCGCCCCAGCTGTTCAAGCAGCTGCTGATGGTGGCCGGAATGGAGCGCTACTACCAGATCGCCCGCTGCTTCCGCGACGAGGACTTCCGCGCCGACCGCCAGCCGGAGTTCACCCAGCTGGACATCGAGGCCTCGTTCGTCGACCAGGAGGACATCCTGGCCCTCGGCGAGAAGATCATCGGCGCCATCTGGCGCGAGGTGCACGGCTACGAGGTCCCCAACCCGCTGCCGCGGATGACCTACGCCGACGCCATGGGCCGCTACGGCTCGGACAAGCCGGACGTCCGCTTCGGCCAGGAGCTCACCGACCTGACCGAGTACTTCAAGGGCACCGAGTTCCGCGTCTTCCAGGCCCCGTACGTCGGTGCCGTGGTCATGCCCGGCGGCGCCTCGCAGCCGCGCAAGCAGCTGGACGCCTGGCAGGACTGGGCCAAGGCGCGCGGCGCCAAGGGCCTGGCGTACGTCCTCATCGACGCCGAGACCGGCGAGCTGCGCGGCCCGGTCGCCAAGAACCTCTCCGAGGAGCACCTGGCCGGCCTCGCCGCCGCCGCCGGCGCCAAGAACGGCGACGCGGTCTTCTTCGCGGCCGGCAAGGAGCGCGCCTCCCAGGAGCTGCTCGGCGCCGCCCGTCTGGAGATCGGCCGTCGCTGCGGCCTGATCGACGAGTCCAAGTGGGCCTTCCTCTGGGTCGTCGACTTCCCGATGTTCGAGCCGATCGAGGACGAGAAGGGCCAGTTCCAGGGCTGGCACGCGGTGCACCACCCGTTCACCGCCCCGACTGCCGAGTCGCTGGACACCTTCGACACCGACCCGGGCTCGGCGCTGTCCAACGCGTACGACCTGGTCCTCAACGGCTCGGAGCTGGGCGGCGGTTCGATCCGTATCCACCAGCGCGAGGTGCAGAAGCGGGCGTTCGACGCGATCGGCCTCTCCGAGGAGGAGGCGGCCTCGCAGTTCGGCTTCCTGCTGGACGCCTTCAACTACGGCCCGCCGCCGCACGGCGGTGTCGCCTTCGGCCTGGACCGCATCGTCACGCTGCTGGGCGGGTACGACACCATCCGCGACGTCATCGCCTTCCCGAAGACGTCCACCGGCGGCGACCCGCTGACCGGCGCACCGACCCCGATCACCCCGGCGCAGCGCCGCGAGGCCGGCGTGGACGCCCAGCCCAAGGTTCGCGAGGACGCCAAGTCGGAGGCTCAGCCCAAGGCCTGACGCCACGTCATCCGCTAACCTGCAACGGCCCCGGACGGCTCACCAGCCGTCCGGGGCCGGTCCACAACGGTGTGTGACACAGGGAGGGTTGACCCATGCAGGTCACAACGAGAGTCGAATGTCCGGATGACGCCCCGGCGACCAGGCGCGTCCACATGGCCGCGTTCCCCGGCCCGGACGAGGCGGACCTGGTGGACGCGCTGCGCCGCGATCCGTCCTGGCTGCCCGACCTGTCCGTGGTGGCGGTCGACGAGACCGGGCTGGTCATCGGACACGCGCTGCTGACCCGGCTGAAGGTCGGCGACGGCCGGGGCCTGGCGCTCGCGCCGGTCGCGGTGGCGCCCGAGTGGCAGCGCAGGGGTGTCGGCGAGCTGGTCGTCCGGGCCGCGCTGGCGGCGGCCGAGAAGGCGGGCGAGAAGCTCGTGGTCGTCCTCGGCGATCCGGAGTACTACGCGCGGTTCGGCTTCAAGCCGGCCGGGCGGCACGAGGTCACCGGCCCGTTCGAAGTGCCCGAGGCCTACTTCCAGGCGCTGCCCCTGACGGCGTACGACGGCGCCCCGCGCGGGCTCTGCCGCTACCCCGAACCCTTCGTCGCCGTCTAGTCCCTTCCGTCCGCCCTGCCGGGCCGGCCCGGTCGCCACGGCCCCGCCGGCCTGCGGATCCGTCCGTCAGCGCCTACGGTGAGTGCGCATCAGCATTCAGCCGGATGGAGGACCCGAGAGTGACCGAGCAGCAGCGGACCGAGCACCCGGAGAAGCTGGCCAGGAAGCCGTACGAGCGGGAACTGCTGCGGCTCCAGGAGGAGCTGGTCAAGCTCCAGGAGTGGGTGAAGGTCGAGGGCGCCAAGCTGGTGGTGGTCTTCGAGGGACGCGACGCCGCGGGCAAGGGCGGGGCGATCAAGCGGGTGACGGAGTACCTGAACCCGCGCATCGCCCGGGTCGCGGCGCTGCCCACGCCGACCGAGCGGCAGAAGACCCAGTGGTACTTCCAGCGGTACGTCGAGCACCTGCCGGCCGCGGGGGAGATCGTCCTGTTCGACCGCAGCTGGTACAACCGCGCCGGCGTCGAGCGGGTGATGGGCTTCTGCTCCGACGAGGAGTACTGGCAGTTCCTGCATCAGTGCCCGACCTTCGAGCGGATGCTGAGCGAGTCCGGCATCCTGCTGCGCAAGTACTGGTTCTCGGTGAGCGACACCGAGCAGGAGCGGCGCTTCCGGGAGCGGCTGGAGGACCCGATGAAGCGCTGGAAGCTCTCCCCGATGGACGTCGAGTCGATCACCCGCTGGGAGGACTACTCGCGGGCCAAGGACGAGATGTTCATCCACACCGACACCCCGGACTCGCCCTGGCACGTGGTGGAGAGCGACGACAAGCGCCGGGCCCGGATCAACATGATCGCCCACCTGCTGTCCACCGTGCCGTACCACGAGACCAAGGCGCCGCGGATCGAGCTGCCGCCCCGCCCCGCGTCGCGCGGCTACCGGCGGCCCCCGCGCGACCTCCAGAAGTACGTCCCGGACCATGCGGCCGAGCTGGAGTAGCGGCATGGCCGCACGGCCTGTCGGGGCCCTCGCATAGGCTTCCGGTGTGGACGAACCGGACCTCTTCACCGCCGCAGCCGAGGAACGCCAGAGCAGGGAGCCCGGCCGGGCGCCGCTGGCCGTACGGATGCGCCCGCGCACCCTGGACGAGGTCGCCGGGCAGCGGCAGCTGCTGAAGCCCGGCTCGCCGCTGCGCCGGCTGGTGGCCGGCTCGCGGGGCCCGGCGGCGACCAGCTCGGTGATCCTCTGGGGGCCGCCCGGCACCGGCAAGACCACCCTGGCGCACGTGATCAGCCAGGCGGTCGAGGGCCGCTTCGTGGAGCTGTCCGCGATCACCGCCGGGGTCAAGGAGGTCCGGGCGGTGATCGACGGGGCCCGGCGGGCGGTCGGGATGTCCGGCCGGGAGACGGTGCTCTTCCTGGACGAGATCCACCGCTTCTCCAAGGCCCAGCAGGACTCGCTGCTGCCGGCCGTCGAGAACCGCTGGGTCACCCTGATCGCGGCGACCACCGAGAACCCGTACTTCTCGGTGATCTCCCCGCTGCTGTCCCGCTCGCTGCTGCTCACCCTGGAGTCGCTGACCGACGAGGACATCCGGGCGCTGCTGCGCCGCGCGGTGGCCGACGAGCGCGGTCTGGAGGGCGCGCTGGAGCTGACGGCCGAGGCCGAGGACCACCTGGTGCGGCTGGCCGGCGGGGACGCCCGACGGGCGCTCACCACGCTGGAGGCCGCCGCCGGGGCGGCGCTGGAGAAGGGCGAGGCGGCCATCACGCTGGCCACCACCGAGACGGCGGTCAACCAGGCGGCGGTGCGCTACGACAAGGACGGCGACCAGCACTACGACGTGGCGAGCGCGCTGATCAAGTCGATCCGCGGCAGCGACGTGGACGCCACCCTGCACTACCTGGCCCGGATGATCGAGGCAGGGGAGGACCCTCGGTTCATCGCCCGCCGGCTGATGATCTCGGCCAGCGAGGACGTCGGCCTGGCGGACCCGACCGCCCTCCAGACGGCGGTGGCGGCGGCCCAGGCGGTGGCCCTGATCGGCTTCCCGGAGGCCCGGATCATCCTCTCCCAGGCGGCCATCGCGCTGGCCCTGGCGCCCAAGTCCAACGCCGCCTACCTGGCGATCGACGCGGCGCTGGCCGACGTCCGGCAGGGGCTGGCGGGCGCCGTCCCGTCCCACCTGCGGGACGCCCACTACGGCGGCGCGGGCAAGCTCGGCCACGGCAAGGGCTACAGGTACCCGCACGACCTGCCGGAGGGCATCGCCGCCCAGCAGTACGCGCCGGACACGGTGCACGGCAAGGAGTACTACCAGCCGACCAGGCGCGGCGGCGAGGCCCGGTACGCGGACGTGGTCGAGTGGACGCGCGGGCGGCTGCGGGGGGAGCGCCGGGTGGAGAAGAAGGCGGAGAAGAAGGCCGAGCCCAAGGCCGAGAAGAAGGCCGAGCCGAAGGCCGGGGAAACGGGCGAGTGATCGACCGGTATACTTCGTCGGAGTGCCATGTCCCGGGACGGCGGCGGGGGAGACCCCACCGACCGGCCGCACCAGCGGGACATCGGCGGTAGGCCTCCCTCGGGAGGCCCGCACCAGGAGCGTCGCGCACCGTTTTCGGTGTCGCGGGCGGCCCAGGCGACTGGGCAGGCCCGTGTGACCAGCACGTCCGTGCCCGGCTCCGGAGAGCGGCTGATCCCATCGCGCAGGCGGCGGGGTTTTCTCCGGGTCGCGACATGCGACCTCCGTCAACACCTGGTGAAGCCGTATTCGTAAGCAAGGAAGGTTTGGTTCATGGCGAACCAGAAGCGTCCCAAGGTCAAGATCGCGCGTGCCCTTGGCGTGCCGCTGACCCCGAAGTCCGTCAAGTACTTCGAGGCCCGCCCGTACCCGCCCGGCCAGCACGGCCGTGGCCGCAAGCAGAACTCGGACTACAAGGTCCGTCTGCTGGAGAAGCAGCGTCTTCGCGCCCAGTACGACCTGAGCGAGAAGCAGCTGTCGCGCGCCTTCGACCGCGCGAAGAAGGCCGAGGGCAAGACCGGTGAGGCGCTCGTCGCCGAGCTGGAGACCCGTCTGGACTCGCTGGTGCTGCGTTCGGGCATCGCCCGCACCATCTACCAGGCCCGCCAGATGGTCGTCCACGGCCACATCGAGGTCAACGGTGGCAAGGTCAACAAGCCGTCGTTCCAGATGAAGCCGGGCTTCGTGGTGACCGTCCGCGAGCGCTCCAAGGAGAAGGTCCCCTTCCAGGTCGCCCGTGAGGGTGGCTACGCGGGTGAGGGCCAGACCCCGAAGTACCTCGAGGTCAACCTGAAGGCCCTGGCCTTCCGCCTGGACCGTGCGCCGCAGCGCAAGGAGGTCCCGGTGATCTGTGACGAGCAGCTGGTCGTCGAGTACTACTCGCGCTGACCCGGCTTCGCTCTTCGCGAACCACCAGCGAGCCCCCGTCGCCTTCCGAGGCGACGGGGGCTCGTCCCGTTCCGTGACGGCCGCGGTCAGTTGCCCTCGCCGGTCATCGCGGCGGCCAGCCGCAGGTGCGGACGGGCCTCCTCGGCGCGGCCCTGGCGCTCCAGGGTGCGGCCGAGCATCAGCCGGGCGTAGTCCTCGGCCGGGTCGATCTCCAGGATCCGCAGCAGCTCGGCCTCGGCGCGGCGGAGCTGGGCGGAGTGGAAGTAGCTGCGGGCCAGCAGCATCCGGACGGAGAGGTTGGCCGGCTCCTCGGCGAGCACGCCTTCGAGCATGCGGGCCGCGTCGGTGTACGCCTTGGAGTCGAAGTAGAACGTCGCCATGCGGTACTCGTCGGCGGTGTTGTTGAGGGCCATGGTGTTCCTTCCGGGTAGATCCTTGCCCCCTCAAGCAATCGGCAAGTTTCATCTATTCCGGCCCAGCGAGGGCCCCACCGCGCACGGTGCCGGGCGGCGGCCCGGTGGCCGGTCCGGAAACCGGGCGGCGGCGCGATAGGGTTCCCCTGAAGAACTGCAAGGCGAGGGAGCGCGCAAAGGTGTCCGTGGGAGAGCTGGCCGGAGTGCTCGTCGCCGTGTTCTGGGCGGTCCTGGTCACCCTGCTCGCCGTCGTGCTGGTCCGCCTCTCCCGGGTGCTGCGGGAAGCCGCCGTCCTGGTCTCCGCCGTCACCGAACAGGCCGTACCGCTGCTGACCGACGCCGGCGCCGCCGTGCGCAGCGCCAACGAGCAGCTGGAGCGGGTGGACGAGATCACCGCCAACGTGCAGGACGCCGCCGCCAACGCCAAGGCGCTCTCCTCCACCGCGGCCGCCACCCTGGGCGGACCGCTGATGAAGGTCGCGGCCTTCAGCTACGGCGTGCGCAAGGCCGTCGCCCGGCAGCAGGGCAACCTGCCGCCGGTGCCGGAGCAGGCCGGCGAGCGCGAGGAGCTGGCCCGGCTGATCCGGGCCGAGGTGCGCGCCGCGACGGCGCCCAGGAACGGCCTGCTCTCCCGGGTCCGGCGCGCGGTGAGGGGCTGACGGCATGGGACGCGTGTTCTGGATGGCGGTCGGCGCCGGCGCCACCGTCTGGGCCATGAAGAAGGCCAACGAGGCCGCCCAGCGGCTCACCCCGGACAGCCTCTCCGGCACCGCCGCTCGCGGCGCGTTGCAGCTCGGCGACCTGGCCAAGCAGTTCGCCCAGGACGTGCGGGCCGGAATGGCCGAGCGCGAGGAGCAGTTGAAGGACGATCTGGGGCTGCGCGGCACCGCCGTGGTGGAGCCCCGCGGTGACCGCCGTGTGCTGCGCGGCGAGCCGCAGTACCGAGCTATCTCGGCGGCGCCCGCTCGCCCGGCCGCCGCCCTGCCTCCGTCCCGCAGCTCTCGCACCATCCCCCAGACCACTGAAGAAACGCCCCGCCGTGCCCTGCCGCCGCGGGGCGGCACCCCGAACCGGAAGGACCACTAATGGAGTCGGCTGAGATCCGCCGCCGCTGGCTGCGCTTCTTCGAGGAGCGCGGCCACACCGTCGTTCCGTCGGCGTCCCTGGTCGCCGACGACCCCACCCTGCTGCTCGTCAACGCCGGCATGGTGCCGTTCAAGCCCTACTTCCTGGGCGAGGTCAAGCCGCAGTTCTCGCGCGCCACCAGCGTCCAGAAGTGCGTGCGCACCCTGGACATCGAGGAGGTCGGGAAGACCACCCGGCACGGCTCCTTCTTCCAGATGTGCGGCAACTTCTCCTTCGGCGACTACTTCAAGGAAGGAGCCATCAAGTTCGCCTGGGAGCTGCTCACCACTCCCGTCGCGGAGGGTGGCTACGGCCTGGAGAAGGAGAAGCTCTGGATCACCGTCTACAAGGACGACGACGAGGCCGAGCTGATCTGGCGTGACGTGATCGGCGTGCCCTCCGAGCGCATCCAGCGCCTGGGCATGAAGGACAACTTCTGGTCGATGGGCGTCCCCGGCCCGTGCGGCCCGTGCTCGGAGATCAACTACGACCGCGGCCCCGCCTACGGCGAGGAGGGCGGCCCGGCCGTCAACGGCGAGCGCTACCTGGAGATCTGGAACCTGGTCTTCATGCAGTACGAGCGCGGCCACGGCGACGGCAAGGACGGCTTCGAGATCCTCGGCGACCTGCCGAGCAAGAACATCGACACCGGCCTCGGCCTGGAGCGCCTCGCCGCCATCCTCCAGGACGTCGACAACCTCTTCGAGATCGACACCAGCCGGATGATCCTCGACCGCGCCGCCGAGCTGACCGGCCACCAGTACGGCGCCGAACACAAGTCGGACGTCTCGCTGCGCGTGGTCACCGACCACATCCGCACCGCGCTGATGCTGGTCGGCGACGGCGTCACCCCGGGCAACGAGGGCCGCGGCTACGTGCTGCGCCGCATCCTGCGCCGCGCCATCCGCAACATGCGGCTGCTGGGCGCCACCGAGCCGGTGGCCAAGGAGCTCATCGACGTCGCGATCAAGGCGATGGCCCCGCAGTACCCCGAGCTGGAGAGCGACCGCAAGCGCATCGAGACGGTCGTCATCGGCGAGGAGGCGGCCTTCCTCCAGACCCTGAAGGCCGGCACCAACCTGCTGGACGTCGCGGTCACCGAGACCAAGCAGTCGGGCGGCGCGGTGCTCTCCGGCGAGCAGGCGTTCAAGCTGCACGACACCTACGGCTTCCCGATCGACCTGACCCTGGAGATGGCCGAGGAGCAGGGCCTCCAGGTCGACGAGGCCGGCTTCCGCCGCCTGATGCAGGAGCAGCGGGACCGCGCCAAGGCGGACGCCAAGGCGAAGAAGATGGGCCACGCCGACGTCGCCGCGTACCGCGAGGTCGCCGACAAGTCCGGCGCCAGCGTCTTCACCGGCTACTCCCTCACCGAGGGCGAGGCCACCGTGGTCGGCCTGCTGGTGGACGGCGTTCCGTCGCCGGCCGCCTCCGAGGGCGACGAGGTCGAGATCATCCTCGACCGCACCCCGTTCTACGCCGAGGGCGGCGGCCAGCTCGCCGACCAGGGCCGGATCCGGCTGGAGTCCGGCGCGGTGGTGGAGATCCGCGACGTGCAGCAGCCCGTCCCGGGCGTCATCGTGCACTCCGGCGGGGTGCTGTTCGGCGAGGTCGTGCTGGGCTCCTCGGCGTACGCCACGATCGACACCGAGCGCCGCCGGGCGATCGCCCGCGCCCACTCGGCCACCCACCTGACCCACCAGGCGCTGCGCGACGCGCTCGGCCCGACGGCCGCCCAGGCCGGTTCCGAGAACGCCCCCGGCCGTTTCCGCTTCGACTTCGGTTCGCCCGCCGCCGTTCCGGGCAGCGTGCTGGTCGATGTCGAGCAGAAGATCAACGACGTGCTGACCCGCGAGCTGGAGGTCACCGCCGAGGTCATGACGATGGACCAGGCCCGCAAGGCCGGCGCCATCGCGATGTTCGGCGAGAAGTACGGCGACGAGGTCCGGGTCGTCACCATCGGCGACTTCTCCAAGGAGCTGTGCGGTGGCACCCACGTCGGCAACACCGCCCAGCTGGGTCTGGTGAAGCTGCTCGGCGAGTCCTCGATCGGCTCCGGCGTGCGCCGGGTCGAGGCGCTGGTCGGCTCCGACGCGTACCGCTTCCTGGCCCGTGAGCACACCGTGGTCTCCCAGCTCACCGAGCTGGTCAAGGGCCGCCCGGAGGAGCTGCCGGAGAAGATCTCGGGCATGCTCGCCAAGCTCAAGGACGCCGAGAAGGAGATCGAGCGCTTCCGCGCCGAGAAGGTGCTGGCCGCCGCGGCGGGCCTGGCCGACTCGGCCGAGAACGTGCACGGCATCGCCGTGGTCGCCGCGCAGGTCGCCGACGGCGTGGGCGCGGACGAGCTGCGCAAGCTGGTCCTGGACGTGCGCGGCCGGCTCGGCTCGCGCCCGGCCGTGGTCGCCGCCTTCACCGTGGCGAACGACCGCCCGCTGACCGTGATCGCCACCAACGAGGACGCCCGCGGCCGCGGCATCAAGGCCGGCGAGCTGGTCCGCACCGCGGCCAAGACCCTCGGCGGCGGCGGTGGCGGCAAGGACGACGTCGCCCAGGGCGGCGGCTCCAACCCGGCCGCGGTCGGCGAGGCCATCGCCGCGGTGCGCGGCCTGGTCGCGGAGCGCGCCAGCTGATGGAGTTCGAGGAGAGGCCCTTCCGACGTGGGCGGCGGATCGCCGTCGATGTCGGGGACGCCCGGATCGGGGTCGCGTCCTGCGACCCCGACGGGGTGCTCGCCACGCCCGTGGAGACCGTCCCGGCCGGGGTGAAGTCGCAGGCCAGGATCGCCGCCATCGTCGACGAGTACGACGCGATGGAGGTGATCGTCGGGCTGCCCCGCTCGCTCAGCGGCAAGGAGGGCCCGGCGGCGGAGAAGGTCCGGGCGTACGCGGCGCGGCTGGCCAACCGGCTGTACCCGGTTCCGGTGCGGCTGGTGGACGAGCGGATGTCGACCGTCACCGCGACCCACGGGCTGCGCGCCTCGGGGGTCAAGGCGAAGAAGGGCCGCTCGGTGGTCGACCAGGCCGCCGCGGTGGTGATTCTCCAGACCGCCCTTGAGTCCGAACGGGTGAGCGGACGCCCGCCTGGTGAGAGCGTCGAGGCGGCCGGCTGACCGGTCTGGTTTACCGTCCCGTTGAGGGGTCCGTGCGGACGCGTTCGCACGGACCCCTCTTTCGTTCGTTTCCGTGCCCGTTTCGGATCGATTTGGATCGATCTGGATCGGCCTGGGACCGCCGAGGGGACGCGAGCCATGACCGACCAGGACTTCCACCCGGGACTCACACCCGGACACCTGGGCGCGCCGGTGCTGGAGCCGGAGGGCCGTCCGCCGGGTGCGCCCCGCCCGCGCTTCGATGCGCCGGATCCGCACCGACGGCGTAACGGACTGGCCTGCGGGCTCACCGCCTTCGCGCTGATCGCGGTGTTCGGCGGGATCGGGCTGACCGGGTACACCTGGCTCCAGGCGCAGCGCCGGCCCCCGGCCGCGGCCGACTTCGCGGGGCAGGGCACCGGCAGCGTCCAGGTCTCGGTGCCGGAGGGCGCCGGGCTGTACCAGATCGCGTCCGCGCTGGTCCGCAACGGGGTGGTGGCCAGTTCGCTCGCCTTCACCCGGGCCGCGAAGGGCAGCGCGGCGGCGGCCGGACGGATCCAGCCCGGGACGTACACGCTGAAGCAGCGGATGTCGGCCGCGGCGGCGCTCGCGATCCTGATCGACCCGGCCAACGCCAACGGCCTGACCATCCCCGAGGGCTGGCGCGGCTACCAGATCTACGCGGCCATCGACAAGAAGCTCAAGCTGCCCGAGGGCACCACCCTGAAGACCGCCCAGGAGCAGGGCGCCGAGCTCGGCCTGCCGGACTTCACCAACGGCAGCCCCGAGGGATACCTGTTCCCGGCGACGTACAGCGTCACCGAGGGCACCACCGCCTTCGACCTGCTCAAGCAGATGGTGGACCGGGCCGGCAAGGAGATCAGCCGGGACGACGCCAACGCGGTCGCGCCGAACCTCGGGCAGAGCGTCTACGGGCTGATCACCGTGGCCAGCATGGTCCAGGGCGAGGCCGACAACACCGAGGACATGGGCAGGGTGGCCCGGGTGATCTACAACCGGCTGGCCAAGGGCATGCCCCTGCAGCTCGACTCCACGATCAACTACGCGCTCGGCCGGTCGACCCTGAACACCTCGGTGACCGACACCCGGCTGGACTCCCCGTACAACACCTACCTGCACGCCGGGCTGCCGCCGACCCCCATCTCCAACCCGGGGCGGCAGGCGATCATGGCGGCGCTGGACCCGACGCCGGGGGACTGGCTGTACTTCGTCACCGTCAAGCCCGGGGACACCCGCTTCACCGACAGCTTCGACGTGCAGCAACGCAACGTGGCGGAGTTCAACGCCAACCGGGCGGCGGCCAAGCCCAGCGCCTCCGGGGCCACCGGCCCGGCAGCCCCCGCGGACTCCGGAGCGGCGGCGCCGGGCGGGTCCGGTGCGTCTTCCGGCACCGGTGCGGCGACTCCGTAACGGTGTTGTGTGCCGTCGGTGAGATCGCTCACTGACCGTGCGTCCGCCCGGCCGGGGGTAAGGCTGCGGTACGGTAACGTCTCCCTCCAGGCGCTGCGCTAGCACGCCGGTTCGAGAATCAGCCGGGACGACGTCGTCCCGGACGGCCGGTTCGATCCTCCGGTCGTCACCGTCGGTTAAGGGGATCGATGACCGATCTGGGTGGGGGCTACGGCCCCCAGGGCGAGCCGTGGCACCCCGGTGATCCCGGGCACGACGGCCGGCAGCCGGTCCCCGGCCAGCAGGACGGCCAGTGGCAGCAGCAGTACCCGCAGCAGGGCCAGCACGGCCAGCAGATCCAGCAGGGTCAGCAGCCGTACGGGGACGTGCAGCAGGGGTACGCGCAGCAGCAGCAACAGCAGCAGATGATGGCGCAGCAGGGCTACCCCCAGCAGCAGACCCCCCAGCAGCAGATGATGCAGCAGCAGGGCTACCCCGGCGGTCAGCAGGGGTTCATGCAGCAGCAGCCGCAGCGCGGCTACCCCCAGCAGGGGTACCAGCCGCAGCTCCAGCAGCCGATGCAGCAGGGGTACGGGCAGCAGGTGCCCCAGCAGCAGGTGCCGATGCAGCAGCAGGGCTACCAGCAGCAGGGCTTCCCCGGCGGCCAGCAGCAGGCGCAGCAGCAGATGCCCCAGCAGGTCCACCAACAGCAGGTCCAGCAGCAGGCGCCGCAACAGCAGCAGCCGCAGGCCCCGCAGCAGCAGGCCGCGCGGCCGCAGCCGGCCCCGGCGCCCGCGCCGGCCTCCGGCCCCGGCCCGGACGGGATCGACTGGGAGGCCGAGGCCGCCGCGCTGGAGGCCGGCGCCGACCCGGTCGGCGGCGCGCGCGAGGCCGGCACGGACGAGTGGGACGGCCACGAGGACGGCCGCCAGGGCGACGACCTCTACCTCGCCGAGCACGCCGAGGCCGAGGGGGTCGGCTTCCTCGGGGATCAGGACGACTCCCGCGAGGCGCAGAAGAAGCGCAAGGAGAAGGGCAAGAAGTCCGGCCGCCGCAACAGCGGCGCCTGCCTGGTGGTCTCGCTGGTGCTGCTCGGTGCCGTGGGCGGGGCCGGCTGGTTCGGCTACGACTTCTACCAGAAGCACTTCGGCCCGGCGCCGGACTTCACCGGCGAGGGCACCGGCTCCGTCCAGGTCGAGGTCAAGAAGGGCGCGGTCGGCGAGCAGATCGGCCTGGCGCTGAAGAACGCCGGCGTGGTCAAGAGCGTCGACGCGTTCAACGACGCCTGCAAGGCCGAGCCCAAGTGCGGCACCATCCAGTACGGCTACTACGGCCTGAAGAAGGAGATGCCGGCCGCCGCAGCACTCAAGGAGCTGCTCGCCCAGGCCGGCGGTACGGCGATCGTGATCCCGGAGGGCAAGAACTCCACCGAGATCTACACCGCGATCGACACCAAGCTGAAGCTGGAGAAGGGCACCACGGCGGGCGTCGCCCAGGCCCAGGTCGCCAACCTCGGCCTGCCGCCCTACGCGAACGGCAACATCGAGGGCTTCCTCTGGCCGACCCGCTACAACATCGCCGAGGGCATGAAGCCCGAGGACCTGCTCAAGCAGATGGTGAAGAACGCCACCGAGAAGTACGCCAACCTGGATTCGCAGGCCGCCACCGTGGGCCTGAAGAACGGGTACGAGGTGCTGATCGAGGCGAGCATCCTCCAGCGCGAGGGCAACAACCCGGAGGACTTCGCCAAGATGGCCAAGACCATCCAGAACCGGCTGGCCGCCGGCGGCGAGATCAACCACAGGCTCGGCATGGACACCACGCTCCAGTACTCGTTGAACCGCAAGGAACTCAACAAGAAGGACATGGACGACGCGTCCAACAAGTACAACACCTACATCAACCCGGGCCTGCCGCCCGGTCCGATCTCCAACCCCGGCGACGACGCGCTCAACGCGGTGCTCCACCCGGCGGACGGCAAGTGGCTGTACTTCATCGCGATGTCCCCGACCTCGACCCGGTTCGCGGAGACCAGCAAGGAGCACTACGCCAACGTCAAGGAGTACTGCCAGGCGGCCGGGCAGGGCTTCGACGAGGCGCGCGGCCACTGCACCAGCAAGTAGTCCCGGCCGCAAGACCGTTCGCACCGTTCGCGGAGAGGCAGCGTTGACCAGCAAGCACCGGGCGGCCGTACTCGGCTCGCCGATCGCCCACTCGCTCTCGCCGGACCTGCACCGGGCCGCCTTCGCGGCGCTCGGGCTGGACGGCTGGCGCTACGACCGTTTCGAGGTCGACGAGGCCGCCCTGCCCGGGTTCGTCGCCGGCCTGGACGAGGCCGAGTGGGCCGGGCTGTCGCTCACCATGCCGCTGAAGCGGGCGATCATCCCGCTGCTCGACGAGGTCAGTGCGACGGCCCGCGCGGTGGACGCGGTGAACACCGTGGTGTTCACCGCCGACGGTCGGCGCACCGGGGACAACACCGACGTCCCCGGGCTGGTCAACGCGCTGCGCGAGCGCGGGATCCGCGAGGTGCCCGAGGCGGCCGTGCTGGGCGCCGGGGCCACCGCCTCCTCGGCGCTGGCCGCGCTCGCCGAGGTCTGCACCGGCGAGGTGACGGTCTACGTGCGCAGCGCCGAGCGGGCCCGGGAGATGGCCGAGCTGGGCGAGCGGCTGGGCGTGGCCGTCCGTACGGCCGACTGGGAGCGCGGGGCCGAGGCGCTGGCCCGGCCGCTGACCGTCTCCACCACGCCGGTCGGCGCGACCGACGCCTTCGCCGACGCGCTGCCCGCCGAGCCGGGCGCGCTGTTCGATGTGCTGTACCACCCCTGGCCGACGGCGCTGGCCGCCGCCTGCGCCGAGCGCGGGGCGACCGTCCTGGGCGGACTGGACCTGCTGGTGCACCAGGCGGTGCTCCAGAGCGAGGCCTTCACCGGGCACACGCCCGGACCGCTGGCGGCGATGCGCGAGGCGGGGGAGAAGGCGCTCGCCGGGCGCTGAACCCGGTACTGACGTGACAGAGTGCGGCCGGATCGTGGCCGGTAGCTGTCCGTCACGCGGACTGTGCCGCCAGGGGCCGCTGGGGCATGAAAGGATTCAGGCACAAGGCACGCCCGGGGCGGGCCCCGGCGGTGCCGTGGTCCGGTCCGCTGATGAAGGAGCTCCGTTGGGTACGTTGCGCTGGCTGACGGCGGGGGAGTCGCACGGCCCCGCACTCGTCGCGACGCTGGAAGGCCTGCCCGCCGGTGTACCGGTCACCACCGACGTGGTGGCCGACGCGCTGGCGCGCCGCCGGCTCGGTTACGGTCGCGGCGCGCGGATGAAGTTCGAGCAGGACGAGGTGACCTTCCTCGGTGGTGTCCGGCACGGTCTGACCATGGGCAGCCCGGTCGCGATCATGGTCGGCAACACCGAGTGGCCGAAGTGGGAGCAGGTCATGTCGGCCGACCCGGTCGACCCCGAGGTGCTGGCGGGCCTGGCCCGCAACGAGGCGCTCACCCGCCCCCGGCCCGGCCACGCCGACCTGGCCGGCATGCAGAAGTACTCGATCGACGAGGCCCGGCCGATCCTGGAGCGCGCCAGCGCCCGGGAGACGGCCGCCCGGGTCGCGCTCGGCGCCGTCGCCCGCGCGTACCTGCGCGAGGTCGCCGGGATCGAGATCGTCAGCCACGTGGTCGAGCTGGCCTCCGCCAAGGCGCCGGCCGGCGTCGTGCCGCTGCCCTCGGACGAGGCCCGGCTGGACGCCGACCCGGTGCGCTGCCTGGACGCCGACGCCTCGAAGGCGATGGTCGCCGAGATCGACCAGGCCCACAAGGACGGCGACACCCTCGGCGGCGTCGTCGAGGTGCTCGCGTACGGCGTGCCGGTGGGCCTCGGCTCGCACGTGCACTGGGACCGCCGGCTGGACGCGCGGCTGGCCGCCGCGCTGATGGGCATCCAGGCGATCAAGGGCGTCGAGGTCGGCGACGGCTTCGAGCTGGCCCGGGTGCCGGGCTCCAAGGCGCACGACGAGATCGTCCCGACCGCCGAGGGCGTCAAGCGCACCTCCGGCCGTTCCGGCGGCACCGAGGGTGGCCTGACCACCGGCGAGGTGCTGCGGGTGCGCGCCGCGATGAAGCCGATCGCCACCGTGCCGCGGGCGCTCCAGACCCTGGACGTGCGCACCGGCGAGCCGGCCAAGGCGCACCACCAGCGCTCGGACGTCTGCGCGGTGCCGGCCGCCGGCATCGTCGCCGAGGCGATGGTCGCGCTGGTGCTGGCGGACGCGGTGAGCGAGAAGTTCGGCGGCGACAATGTCTCCGAGACCCGCCGCAACGTGCAGGGCTACCTCGACAACCTGATCATCCGATAATGAGCGAGCGTAGCGAGCGGCTGGAAGAAGGGGCGCCTCGGCGAGGCCGACGGCCGAGCGAAGCGAGGGCCGGGGGCAATTCGCCCATTGTGGTGCTGGTCGGCCCGCCCGGCAGTGGCAAGTCCACCGTCGGGCGGGTCCTGGCCGAGCGCCTGGGCGTGGGCTTCCGGGACACCGACGCCGACATCGAGGCGACGGCCGGCAAGCCCATCCCGGAGATCTTCGTCGACGAGGGCGAGCCGCACTTCCGCGCACTGGAGGCGGCGGCCGTACGGGCCGCGGCCGAGGGGCACGACGGAGTGCTGGCGCTCGGCGGCGGCGCCGTGATGGCCGAGGCCACCCGGGCGCTGCTGCGCGAGCTGCCGGTGGTCTTCCTGGAGGTCCCGTCGGCCGACGCGGTCAAGCGGGTCGGCCTGGACGCCCCGCGCCCGCTGCTGGCCGTCAATCCGCGGGCCCGCTGGCGCGAGCTGATGGAGGCCCGCCGCCCCCTCTACCTGGAGGTGGCCACCGCCGTGGTCGACACCGCCGGGCGCACGCCCGAGCAGGTCGCGGACGCCGTACTGGAAGCACTGGAGCTGAAGACCCCCCATGACTGACACCACCGTCCGGATCCACGTCGGCGGCAGCGCCGGCCACGACGCGTACGACGTGCTGATCGGACACCAGCTGCTCGGCGAGCTGGCGCCGCTGATCGGCGCCCAGGCCAAGCGGGTCGCGATCATCCACCCGGAGGCGCTGGCCGCCACCGCCGACGCGATCCGCGACGACCTGGTCGGCGACGGCTACGAGGCCATCGCGCTCCAGGTGCCCAACGCCGAGGACGCCAAGAGCGCCGAGGTCGCCGCCTACTGCTGGTCGGTGCTCGGGCAGACCGGCTTCACCCGCAGCGACGTCATCGTCGGCCTCGGCGGCGGCGCCACCACCGACCTGGCCGGCTTCGTCGCCGCCACCTGGCTGCGCGGGGTGCGCTGGATCGCCATGCCCACCACGCTGCTCGGCATGGTCGACGCGGCGGTCGGCGGCAAGACCGGCATCAACATCGCCGAGGGCAAGAACATGGTCGGCGCCTTCCACCCGCCGGTGGGCGTGCTGGCCGACCTCGGCACCCTGGAGACCGTGCCCAAGCACGACTACGTCTCCGGCCTGGCCGAGGTCATCAAGTGCGGCTTCATCGCCGACCCGGCCATCCTCGACCTGATCGAGGCCGACCCGGAGGCCGCGAAGACCCCGGCCGGCCCGCACACCGTCGAGCTGATCCGCCGGGCCATCCAGGTCAAGGCCGACGTGGTCTCCGCGGACCTCAAGGAATCCGGTCGGCGCGAGATCCTCAACTACGGCCACACCCTCGGCCACGCCATCGAGCGCAACGAGCGGTACAAGTGGCGGCACGGCGCCGCGATCTCCATCGGCATGCTCTTCGCCGCCGAACTCGGCCGCCTGGCCGGGCGGTTGGACGACGAGACGGCCGACCGGCACCGCACCGTGCTGGCCTCGGTCGGCCTGCCGCTGAGCTACTCGGCGGCCGCCTGGCCGAAGCTGCTGGACGCGATGAAGATTGACAAGAAGTCGCGCGGCGACCTGCTGCGCTTCATCGTGCTGGACGGCCTGGGCAAGACCTCGGTGCTGGAGGGCCCGGACCCGTCGCTGCTGGTCGCCGCGTACGCGGAGGTCTCGGCGTGACCAGGGTGATGGTGCTCAACGGGCCCAACCTCGGCCGGCTGGGCAGCCGCGAGCCCGACGTCTACGGCGCCACCTCCTACGCCGGACTGGTCGAGCGCTGCACCGCGCTCGGCGAGGAGTTCGGCTTCGAGGTCGAGGTGCACGAGACCAACTCCGAGCAGCAGATGGTGGAGTGGCTGCACGAGGCGGCCGACGGGAAGGTGCCGGTGGTGATCAACCCCGGCGCGTTCACCCACTACTCGTACGCGATGCGGGACGCCGCGGCCCAGCGCACCGCGCCGCTGATCGAGGTGCACATCTCCAACCCGTACGCCCGGGAGACCTTCCGGCACAACTCGGTGATCGCCGCGGTCGCCTCCGGCACCATCGCCGGCTTCGGGCTCGGCTCCTACGAGCTGGCGCTGCGCGCGCTGGCCGAGCAGCTCACCACGCGCTGAGCGCACGGGCGGTGGCCCGGCGGCGGACTGTGCCCGCCGCCGGGCCTCCGTGTAGTGTCCCGCTGAAAGGTGTCGGGAGGTGGGTGGCCGTGACGGAGTATGCCGGGGGTGGGCAGGTCCCGCCGCGTCCTGCCGCCCCGCCGCCCGCGCGGACGACCTCCGCCTCCCTGCCGGTCGGCCCGCCCGCCCCGCCGCCGTCCGCCGGGGGCACCGGGCACTTCGTCCTGCCGTCCGGCACGCCCGTCCAGCTGCCCGCCCACCCGCCGCAGCCGCACGCGCCCGCAGGGCCGATAGCCGTCCTGCTGATCGGACCGGCCGGGGCCGGCAAGACCACCGTCGCCCGCCACTGGGCCGAGCGGCGGCCCACCCCGACCGCGCACATCAGCCTGGACGACGTCCGCGAGTGGGTGCAGGCCGGCTTCGCCAACCCGCAGTCCGGCTGGAACAACGCCTCCGAGGCGCAGTACCGGCTGGCCCGCCGCACCTGCGGCTTCGCCTGCCGCAACTACCTGGCCAACGGCATCTCCTGCATCATCGACGACGCCGTCTTCCCGGACCGCCCGGCGATCGGCCTCGGCGGCTGGAAGCGGCACATCGGCCCCGGCATGATCCCGGTCGTCCTGCTGCCCAGCCTGGACTCGGTGCTGCGCCGCAACGCCCGGCGCAGCGGCACCCGCCGCCTCGGTGACGAGGAGGTGGCCCGCATCCACGGCCGGATGGCCGGCTGGTACAACTCCGGGCTGCCGATCATCGACAACTCCTACCTGGACGTCGCCGGGACGGCCGCCGAGCTGGACCGGGTCATCCTGGCCCGGCTGATGGGCGTCCCGGTCCGCTGACCTGCGCGGATGCCAGGCTGTCGGTGCCGGCTGCGATGATGGACGGGTCCAGTCGCAGCGCCCGGAGGAGCTGACGCCCGTGCCCGAAGGCCACATCATCCACCGCCTCGCCGGCGAGAACCGCAAGGCCTTCGGCGGCCGCCCCGTCCGGGTCTCCAGCCCGCAGGGCCGGTTCGCCGACGAGGCCAAGGTGATCGACGGGCAGCTGCTCACCGGCGCGGAGGCCACCGGCAAGCACCTCTTCCTCGGCTTCGAGGAGGGCGCCTGGGTGCACATCCACCTCGGCCTGTACGGCGGCTTCACCTTCGGCACCGGCCCGGCGCCCGAGCCGGTCGGGCTGGTCCGGCTGCGGCTGGAGGGCGACGACGGCTACGCCGACCTGCGCGGCCCCAACACCTGCGCGCTCGTCACCGAGGAGCAGAAGGCCGCCGTCGCCGCCCGCCTGGGCCCCGACCCGCTGCGCGCCGACGCCGACCCGGAGGCCGCCTGGCGGCGGATATCGGGCAGCCGGACGACGGTCGCGGCGCTGCTGATGGACCAGAAGGTGCTGGCCGGGGTGGGCAACGTCTACCGGGCCGAGGTGCTGTTCCGCCACGGCATCGACCCGCACCGGGCCGGGCGCGAGCTCACCCGCCCCGAGTGGGACGCGATCTGGGCCGACCTGGTCGCCCTGATGCGCGAGGGCGTCACAGCCGGCCGGATCGACACCGTCCGCCCCGAGCACACCCCCGAGGCGATGGGCCGCCCGCCCCGGGTGGACGACCACGGCGGCGAGGTCTATGTCTACCGGCGGGCCGCGATGCCCTGCCTGGTCTGCGGCACCGACGTCCGCACGGAGGAGCACGCCGCTCGAAACCTCTTCTGGTGCCCCAGCTGCCAGGCGGCGTGACCGCGACGCGCCCCCGTGTCCGGGATGTCCCTTCTGACCTGCGACGATAGACCCGGCGCCGACCGCTCGGCCGGCGCCCACGTGGAACGGAAGGAACCCCCATGATCTTCATCACCGTCAAGTTCCCGGTCCGCCCCGAGCGGGTCGACGGCTGGCTCGACCTGGTCGACGAGTTCACCCAGGCCACCCGCAACGAGCCCGGCAACCTCTTCTTCGAGTGGTCCCGCAGCGTCGAGAACCCGCACGAGTTCGTCCTGGTCGAGGCGTTCCGCGACGGCGAGGCGGGCAAGGCGCACGTGGAGTCCGCGCACTTCGTCAAGGCCATGGAGGACCTGTCGTACGCCGTGTCCGCCAAGCCGCGGATCGTCTCGACCGAGATCCCCGGCATGGACGGCTGGGCGGAGATGGGTGAGATCACCCCCCGGTGACAACCGAGTGCCCCTCCGGCCGGTCGCCCAGCCCGTAGGCTGGGGCCGACCGGCCGGAGGGAGCAGGCGGATGGAGCGGCACGAGGTGGTCAACACCGTGTCGGACGTACGGGTGGGCGGCCATGTGATCCAGGCCGGGACCATCGGCTCGATGCACGTCCATGAGTCCGAGACAGTGCCGACGCCGCATCAGACCCGGCCGCCTCGTGAGACCTTCGTCAACCGCGAGTCGGAGATCGCCCTGCTCACCGCCGCGTTGCGGCGGGTCGACGAGGGCCGGCTCGCGATCGTGGCCTTCACCGGGCTGGGCGGGGTCGGCAAGACCGAGCTGGTGGCGAAGTTCGCCAAGGAACGCGCGGCGCACTTTCCCGGTGGTGTCCTGTACGCCGATCTCAAGGCCTACCGGCACCAGGCCGGGGTGGATCTCGCCGGGGTGCTGGAGATGTTCTTGCGTGCGCTCGGGAGGAAGCCTCCGGACGAGGAGGGCGCGCGCTTCGCGGAGTTCCGCACCGCCACCGCCGAGAAGCGGTGCCTGATCTTCCTGGACAACGCCGAGCACGCCGCCGAGGTCCGCGCCCTGTTCCCGTCGACCGGACTGATGGTGGCCGCAAGCCGTGGACGTCGGCTGGGCGCGCTGCGCATGGACGGGGCCGAGGTGCGGGAGCTGGACCGGCTGAGCCCGGCGGCCGGTGCCACGTTGGTGCGAGGTTGGCTCGGGCCCGATCGGGGCGCCGACCGGGAGATCGCGGCGCTGGTCGAGCGCTGCGAAGGGCTGCCGCTCGCGCTGAACGCGGTCGGGGGTCAGCTGCTCGGCCGCTCTCGTCTGAAGGTAGGCCAGGTGGTGGCCGAACTCGGAGACCAGGAACGCAGGTTGGCCGTGCTGAACAATGAGGAGGGAAACCTCCGGCGGACCTATGACCCAGTGTACGAGCGGCTGTCGGAGCAGGCCCAGGCGCTCTACCACCTGATCGGAGTGCACCCCGGCCCCTTCGTGTCGGCCGAACTGGCGGCCGCGGTGGGCGTGGAGGGGGCGGCGGAAGCGCTGGACGAACTGCACCTTGTGCACTTGGTGGACGAGGTGGTGGACGACGGGCCGGGGGAGCGTTACCAGGCGCATGACGTGGTGCGGACGCACGCGTACGCCTGCGCCCGCGAATTGCCGGGCCGCGAGGAGCTTTTGGCTCGGGATGTGGCGTATTACCGGGGCCGGGCGTCACTCGCCGATCGTGCGCTGGGCAAGAGGCTCCGATTGCAGGAACCGACCGGCGACGACCTGCCGGGGTTCGACTCCGACGCCATGGAATGGCTGCACGCTGAACGCGCCAACCTGCGCGCGGTGGTGGAGGCGGCGGCCGCACGCGGTTGGCACGGTGAGGTGTGGCGGCTCTGCGAGTCGCTCTGGCCGCTGTACCACGGCCGCAAGCTCTACGACGACTGGATCGCGACCCACGAGCGCGGCATCGAGTCGGCCCAGTGGGACAACTGCCCGGACGCCGTGGTCCGGATGCGCAACCAGCTCGCCCGCGCCCACCACGAGCGCAAGGAATTCCGGCTCGCCGCCGAGCAGTTGGCGCTCGCCACCGAGCTGGTACCGCTGGTGGCCAACCGCCAGGTGGTCGGGGTGCTCCACGAGACGGACGGTCTGCTCTGCCTGGCCGACGGCCGCCCGGCCGACGCGGTGCGGCGGTTCACCCTGGCCCTGGCGGCGAACCGGGGTGACGAGCACGGCGAGATCGTCCAGAGCTACAACCTGGCGCAGGCGTTGATCGCCGACGGCCGTCCGGAGCAGGCGCTGACCCTGCTGGCCGAGGCCACGGCCCAGGCCGAGCGGACGCGGGACGAGGACATGCTGATGAAGCTGCCGCTGATCCGCGCCCGCGCTCACCAGGCGCTCGGGCAGCTCGACCTCGCCGTCGTCCAGGCGGAGGACTGCGCCCGGCAGGCCGCAGACCGGAGCCAGCCGGCGAAGGAGGCCCAGGCCCACACCCTGCTGGTCGCCCTCGCCGAGCAGCGCGGGGACGAGGAGCTGGCCGAGCGCAGCCGCGCCCGGCTGCGGGAGTTGCGGAACTAGGGCCCGGTGCGGAAGGACACCCGGGTGCGGTGCTCGCCGGTGCGGATGGTGAGCCCGTGCTCGGGGAGACCGGCCGGGTCGCCGCCGTCGGTGAGCCAGCAGGCCACCGCGGAGCCGAGCAGCAGCGGGTCGACGCCGGGGTCGGGGCGCTCCCAGTCCGGCTCGGCGCGGGCCTCCAGGAGCAGGCCGCCGCGCAGCCGGAGCAGGTGGCGGGCCGGGCCGAGGGCGGCCACCGCGACGGCGAGGCCGGGCAGTTCGGTGGCGGAGTCGGTGAGCCAGCGGGTGGCGGGGCGTTCGGCGCGCACCTCCGTCCGGGCGAGGACCTCCGCGGTGTAGCGCAGGGCGTCGCCGGGGTGTTCGTCGGTGAGGGCGTGGAAGCCGCGCGGGGTGTGGTCGTTCGGGTCGAAGGGGTAGCGCCGCAGGCTCACCTCCGTCCCCTCGCTCTTGCCCTCGACGTCGTACGCGGTGGGCCGCTCGGCGGTCTCGGGGTGCGGCGCGGGCTTGGGGTAGGGCGGCAGGGCCGGCTCGTCCGCGGGTTCGTCCAACCGGTCCAGGAAGGAGTAGAGCAGCGGGCGCAGCAGCCGGGCGGATTCGCCGCGGTGGGCGAGGGAGCGGTCGGTGATCCCGCGCAGGGCGGCCGGGTCCTGGGCGAGGGCCCGTTCGACCTGGGCGGCGAGGTCGCCGTCGGGGTCGAGGACGGGCGCGTTCTGGCCGAAGTCGTAGCTGGGGGAGCGCGGGTCGAGTTCGGCGGCGCCGGTGGCGACCAGCACGGTGGGGCGCTCCAGGGCGGCGCCGTAGAAGGAGACCGAGCCGTGGTCGCCGATCAGGAGGTCGGCGGCGACCAGGGCGGTCTGCCAGCCCTGGTGGGGCGGGATCAGGCGCAGGCCCATCCGGCGGGCGCCGTCGAGCAGGGCCTCGGGGTCGTGCCGGCTCCAGATGTTGGGGTGCAGCACCACGGCGACGGTGTACTCGTCGGCGGGCAGCCGGCGGACCAGCCGCTGGGGGAGGTCGGGGCGGCGGCCGAATAACGAGTGCTCGCTCCAGGTGGAGTTGACGACGACGAGCCGCCGCCCGTCGACGGCGCCGAGGGCGGCGCGGTAGCCGTCCCGGGAGCGCCGGCTGGCGAGCATCCGGTCGAAGCACGGGTCGCCGACCACCCGGGCGACGTCCAGCGCCTCGGGGCAGGAGACCCGCAGCCGGTCCAGTTGCTCGGGGTGGGAGAGGCCGAGGACGTCCACGAACACCCGTCCGCGGTGGGTGAGTTCGTTCCGGGACAGGCCGGCGGCGCTGACCGCGTCGCCGGTGGACTCGGTGACCAGGCGGTTGTAGCCGGCGCCGTGCGGGAGGACGACGAGGCGGGCGTCCAGGCGGTGCATGGAGGAGTGGACGGCGCAGGCGACGGCCAGGTCGAAGCGGCGGCGGACGGCGTCCTCCCAGTCCAGCACGGTGAAGCCGGGCAGGCCGTGCAGGTACTCGTCCAGGGCGCGGTCGGCGAAGGCGGAGCCGGGGTTGACGGTGAAGTACCGCTCGACGCCGTCCGGGCTCAGCAGGGTGAGGACGTCCAGGACCCGGGTGGCCGAGGTGAGGGTGCGGGCGACCGCCAGCACGCGGGCCCTGACCGGCCGGGTGTTCCAGCGGTCGGCGGGCCAGACGTGGGGGTGGGACGGCACACCATGATCGTACTCATCGGGCCCGGCGGCGGCGCGCCCTTCCGGAGATCGGGTCGGCCGGATGTACGGGACGCGTGCGGGCGTCCGCGTCCGGCGGCGTTCTGTGATTCCGGACACCTGCGCAGGTCTGGGGCCTTGCACGGGTCGGGTGAGGCCCCTACCGTGTTGCCCGCCGTGGTGCTCGGGAAGACCGGTGACGGACCCTCAGGGGTCCCAGCCCGGAGCGGCCCTCGCCACTGTGATCGGGTCGTTCCTCCGCCCGTGGAGGAGCGTCGCCGGTACCCATGAAGCCACTGGGCGCCTCGCGCCTGGGAAGGCGGGTACGGGTGTCCCGTAAGCCAGGAGACCGGCCACGGCATCTCACGAGGTATTCCACGAGGTGCTGGAGCGTGATCCGCAGATGACCCTGCCCGAAACCGTGGCCGGCGGCGCCAAGCCGGCCCCCTCCGTGCTGCCCACCTTCGCGTGGCGGCGCGAGGACACCGTCCGTACGGTCGGGCTGATGGGGGTGATCCTGGCCATGCACGTGGTGGCCTTCGGCACCCTGATCTTCCTGGTCGCACCCGAGAAGTACGAGGTCGGCACCCAGGTCTTCGGGGTGGGCCTGGGCATCACCGCCTACACCCTCGGCATGCGGCACGCCTTCGACGCCGACCACATCGCGGTGATCGACAACACCACCCGCAAGCTGATGGCGGACGGGAAGCGGCCGGTCTCGGTGGGCTTCTGGTTCGCCCTCGGGCACTCCTCGATGGTGGTGCTGATGGCCGCCCTGGTGGCGGGCGGGGCGCAGCTGGCGAACACCCTGATGGACGACGAGTCGACCACCCACAAGTGGCTCGGCGTGGTCGGGACGACCACCTCCGGCGTGTTCCTCTACCTGATCGGCGCGCTCAACCTGGCGGCGCTGCTCGGCATCCTCAAGGTGTTCCGGGCGATGCGGGCCGGGCAGTTCGACGAGAAGGAGCTGGAGGCGCACCTGGACTCGCGGGGCTTCATGGCCCGGGTGCTGAACCGGGCGACCCGCTCGATCACCCGGCCGGGGCAGATGTTCCCGGTGGGGATGGTGCTGGGCCTGGGCTTCGACACCGCGACCGAGGTCACCCTGATGGTGATGGCCGGTTCGGGCGCGGCCTCGGGGCTGCCCTGGTACGCGATCGTCTGCCTGCCGTTGCTGTTCGCGGCCGGGATGAGCCTGTTCGACACCCTGGACGGGACGTTCATGAACTTCGCGTACCAGTGGGCCTTCGCCAACCCGGTGCGGAAGGTGTACTACAACCTGACCATCACCGGTCTGTCGATCGCGGTGGCCTTCATCATCGGCACCATCGAGCTGGTCGGGGTGCTGCACGAGAAGCTCGACCTGACCGACCCGGTCACCGGGTTCATCGCGGACATCTCGCTGGACAACGTCGGCTACGCGATCGCCGGGCTGTTCGTGGTGGTCTGGGCGATCGCGATCGGGTACTGGAAGCTCGCCCGGGTCGAGAAGCGCTGGACGCCCGCCGGGGAGTCCTGAGACGCGGCGGAGCGGGGGGCGCAGGGGGCGCGCCGGGGTCACCGGGGGTTCCGGCGGGGGAGCTCGGCGGGCGGTTCGGGCCGGGGGTTCGTAGGCTCGACGCATGGCGGATGCGTACGCGGGGCGGCGGGAGCGGGTGAGGGAGCACTGCGGTGCGGCCGGGGCCGACGCGGCGCTGATCACCCGCGCGGCGAACGTGCGGTACCTGACGGGCTGCGCCCCCTGCGGGGCGACCCTGCTGCTGACCAGGGAGCGGGCCCTGCTCGCGCTGCCGGACGACCTTCCGCCGGACGACACCGGGGAGCACTTGATCGCCCCGGACGTCACCCGGCTGCCGGTGGCGGCCGGGTCGGACACCGCGCTGGCCGCCGCGGCCGCCGCCGCGCTGTCCGGGGTGTCGGGCCTGGCGGTGGAGGAGCACGACCTGACCGTCAGCCGCCACCGGGCGGTCGGCGGCCGGATCGAGGGGGCCGCTCTGGTGGACCTCGGCCAGATGGTCGAGCGGCTGCGGGTGGTCAAGGACGAGCACGAGATCGCCGACCTGCGGATCGCCGCCGAGATCGCCGACCAGGCGCTCGGCGAGCTGCTGGAGTCGATCCTGGTCGGCCGCACCGAGCGGCACCTGGCGATGGAGCTGGAGCGCCGGATGATCGACCACGGCGCCGACCGGGCCGCGTTCCCGGTCTCGGTCGGCACCGGCAGCCACTCCGGCCAGGCCGCCCACCAGCCGACCGACCGCCGGGTGGAGGAGGGCGACTTCCTGACCGTGGTGATGGGCGCCCAGTACCGCGGCTACGGCGTCTCCACCGCTCGCACCTTCGTGATCGGCGCCGCCCCCGCGCCCTGGCAGGTGGAGCTGCACCGGCTGGTCTTCCGGGCCCAGCGGGCCGGGCGGGAGGCGCTCGGACCAGGGGTGGAGCAGTGCGTACCCGACCGGGCCGCCCGGCAGGTCCTGGAGGCGGCCGGCCACACCGAGGCCTCCCCGCACCCGGTGGGCCACGGCATCGGGCTGGAGATGAGGGAGGCCCCGCGCCTCGGCCCGGCGGACATGGGTAAACTGGACAGCCGCGTACCGGTCACCGTCGGCCCAGGAGTCCACCTCCCGGGCAAGGGCGGCGTCCGGATCGAGGACACGCTCGTCGTGCGCCCCCCCGAGGAGGGCGGGCCCGAGCTGCTCACCATCACCACCAAGGAGCTCCTCGCCCTGTGACCGCGGCCCCCGGGCCGCGGACGGCAGGACGCACCCCTTGGTTCCTTGACAGCTATACAGGAGTTAGTGCGCCCGTGGCTTCCACGAACGATCTCAAGAACGGCATGGTCCTCAAGCTGGAGGGCGGCAAGCTCTGGACCGTCGTCGAGTTCCAGCACGTCAAGCCCGGCAAGGGCCCGGCCTTCGTGCGTACCAAGCTGAAGGAGGTCCTGACCGGCAAGGTCGTCGACAAGACCTTCAACGCGGGCACCAAGGTCGAGACCGCCAATGTCGACAAGCGCGGCATGCAGTTCTCGTACAAGGACGGCGAGAACTTCGTGTTCATGGACATGGACACCTACGACCAGCTGACCATCGAGCCGAAGGTCGTCGGCGACGCCGCCAAGTACCTGCTGGAGGGCTTCGAGGCCCTGGTCGCCACCAACGAGGGCGCCGTCCTGTACATCGAGCTCCCGACCTCGGTCGAGCTGGAGATCGCCAACACCGAGCCGGGCGTCCAGGGCGACCGCTCCACCGGTGGCACCAAGCCGGCCACCCTGGAGACCGGTGCCGAGATCCAGGTCCCGCTCTTCGTCGTCACCGGCGAGAAGGTCAAGGTCGACACCCGCGACGGCAGCTACCTCGGCCGGGTGAAGTAAGTCCGTGTCGGCCGCACGCAGCAAGGCCCGTACCCGGGCCTTCCAGATCCTCTTCGAGGCCGACCACCGCGGGGTCGACCCGCAGCAGGTCCTCGCCGACTGGGTGGCCCGCGCCCGCGAGCCCAAGCCCGACGAGGGCACCCCGCAGGTCGGTGAGTACACCATGGAGCTCATCGAGGGGTACGTCCAGCACGCTCGTCGCATCGACGACCTGATCGAGCAGTACGCCGTGGGCTGGACCCTCGACCGGATGCCGATCGTGGACCGCAACGTCCTGCGGCTCGGCGCGTACGAGCTGATCTGGGAGGATGGCGTCCCGGACGCCGTCGTCCTGGACGAGGCCGTCGAGATCGCCAAGGAGTTCTCCACGGACGACTCCCCGGCCTTCGTCAACGGCATGCTCGCCCGCTTCCTGGAGCTGAAGCCCGGCATCCGCCGGTAACGAGGCGCCTCGTAGAACGGCCGCCGGAACCCGAAACAGGGTTCCGGCGGCCGTTTCGCGTTTCACCCGGTCGGCGTAAGGTTGGGGCCTACTTGACAGTAACTTGACGTCCGGAACCACGCGTGAAGGGCAGGTCCCCCCACATGACCACCGCGATCGGCAGCGAGTTCGACCAGGGCATCGCCCTGACCAGGCACCCCGAGGAGGCCGGCCGCTACGAGGCCGAGCTCGGCGCCGGCTGGCAGATCGGCGGCGGGGTGAACGGCGGACTGCTGCTCGCGGTCGCCGGACACGCGCTGTCGCTGGAGCACGGGAACCACCCGGACCCGGTGTCGATCAGCGGTTACTACCTGTCCGCCTCCGAGCCCGGCCCGGCCACCGTCCGCACCGAGGTGCTGCGCACCGGCCGCGGTCTGTCCACCGGCACCGCCTCGCTCAGCCAGGGCGGCGTCGAACGGCTGCGCGTGGTGGCCAGCCACGGCGACCTCCGGGCCGCCGACGGCGAGGTGCGCACCACCGCGCAGCCGCCGCAGCTGCCGCCGCCGGAGGAGTGCATCGGCGTCGAACTGGCGCCCAAGGAGCTGATCGCCCAGGCCGCCCTGCTGGAGCGGTTCGACCTGCGGCTGGACCCGGCCACCGTCGGCTGGGCGCTCGGGCAGCCCTCCGGCAACGGGCGGATCCAGGGCTGGTTCCGGCTCGCCGACGGCCGCGAGCCCGACCCGCTGCTGCTCCTGCTGGTCGCCGACGCGCTGCCGCCGGTCACCTACGACCTCGGCCTGCCGGGCTGGGCCCCGACCGTCGAGCTGACCGTCCACCTGCGGGCCAGGCCCGTCCCGGGCTGGCTGCGGGTCACCCACGCGACCCGCAACCTGGCCGGCGGCTACTTCGAGGAGGACGCCGAGGTCTGGGACGCCTCCGGCCGGCTGGTCGCCCAGTCCCGTCAGCTGGCCCGGGCGCCGCGGCAGTAGTCCTATTACCGGTGGTTACATTCCTGTGACACGCCGTACGTGTGCGACGCGCGCGAATGGGGATGAAGACGGTCAGCGGCATGCCGTGCCGCCGACCGTCCCCCCTGAAGCCAGGAGCCACCGATGAGTCATCTGGGGCGCGCCCGCCGTAACTCCGACTGCACCGCCGGCACCTCGCGGCCCGCGGTACGGGCGTCGCACCGGCCGCAGCGGGCCGCGGGCGTCGAGCAGGCTTTTGTCATCGGGGTGCTGACCAACGCCGCGGACTTCGCCCGGGCCCGCGCCTGGGGGATCTCCGACGCCCCCGACCACGAGCGCTACCTGGCCGACGCCGCGGACCTGCTGGCCGAGGCGCTGGAGCGGTTCGACACCGTCCGGGCCCGGATGTTCCACCCGCAGGACTTCGAAGAGTTCTGCGTGCTGCACGGGCTGGACCCGGCCGAGCCGGCCGCCCGCGACCGCTACCTGGTCAACCCGGCGCTCCAGGCCCAGCTGCTCGCCTATCAGGGCGAGGAGCTGGCCGGGGACTTCGTGCCCCGCCTGGTGCGCGCCAGGGAGAACGGTCTGACGCTCTGCCACGCCGACCTGCTGCTCGACGGCGGGCTGTACGGGGGCGCGGGCGCGTCCGACGAGGAGCACGCCGCCTGGGTGCGCGCCGCCTACCAGCGCGGAGGAGAGGTGTTCCGGCGGATGCTGGTGGGCGCGGGCGCCGGCGTCTACGAGCTGCGGGTGCGGGTGGACGCGCCCGGCGGGCCGCTGAGCGCCGCGGCGCGGGTGCTCCAGTGGGAGGACGGCGTGGTCCGGATCAACGACGAGGACCTGGAGCTGGTCTGCGCGGTGCTCTGCACCGGGCTGGCCCTGGAGCTGCCGGGCGTGGCGGTGCTGCACGGCTCGCAGGGCTCGGCCGCCTCCTGCGGGGAGTACCTGCCGGCCTCCTGGGCCTGGTCGACCGGCGGGCAGGAGTGGGCGCCCGCCGACAGCCCGGTCCGGCTGGACGGCGTGGCGGCGCGGCCCGGCTACGGCCTGGGCACGGTCTGCTGAGGCCGCCTCCGAGGCCGCCCCTGAGGACACCGCTGAGGCCATCGCGCCCGGCTACGCCGCGGCGCGGCCCCCCGAACCGGGGAACCGCGCCGTGACGTTTCTGCTTGTCGGCACACGGAAAAACGCGTGCCGGGTCATGCCTGGATCCGTTGCCGGAGCCGCTGGGACGAGCCTCAGCCCGCGTCCTCCTCGCGCACCGCGCGGCGCGCGTCGGGGTTCAGCACGCCCCAGGAGATCAGCTGCTCGGTGAGGATCGACGGCGACTGGTCGTAGATCACGGCCAGGGTGCGCAGGTCGTCCTGGCGGATCGACAGCACCTTGCCGTTGTAGTCGCCGCGCTGGCTCTGGATGGTCGCGGCGTAGCGCTGGAGCGGGCCGGCCTTCTCGGACGGGACCTGGGTCAGTCTCTCCAGATCGAGCACCAGGCGCGGCGGCGGCTCGGCCGCGCCGCCGGGCGTGCCGCCGGGCAGCAGCTCCTGCACCGGGACGCCGTAGAACTCCGCCAGCTCGGCCAGTCGCTGCACGGTGACCGCACGGTCGCCGCGCTCGTACGAACCGACGACGACTACCTTCCAGCGCCCCTGGGACTTCTCCTCGACACCGTGCAGGGAGAGACCCTGCTGGGTGCGGATCGCTCGGAGCTTGCCTCCGAGTTGCTTCGCGTAGTCGCTGGACATTGATCTCCCCGGACGAGATTGCTTCGCGTTCAGTGGTGGGTCACGGGCGATTGGCCGACGTCGTTACCGGTGGGTCCGACGTCCGTCTCGTAACTCACTGTGAGGTTACGTAGAGTAAGGTAGATGCGTCAAGCCGAATGGGGCAGTCGTGCGAATGGCCCGCATCGTCGGCGCGTCCGGGGCGTTAACCCCGGGAAGCGGAATGATGGACGTCTGTTTGCGATCCGGCGCGCTGGTACGATGACGGAGCCCGCGCCCCATCGGCGGGGGCCATCCCAGACATCCTTTAAGGCCCGTCCAGTGAGGCGGGGAAGGAGGTCCGCTTCGGCATGACCACTTCGCAGGAATCCACGCCGCGACCGCCGCACCAGGTGCTGGACGGCACGGACATCGCCCGGGTCGTCACCCGGATAGCGCACGAGATCGTCGAGCGCGCCAAGGGCGCGGAGGACGTCGTGCTGCTCGGCATCCACACCAGGGGCGTCCACCTCGCCCGCCGCCTGCACGGCCGGCTGGCCCAGATCACCGGGCGCGAGATCCCGCTGGGCACCCTGGACATCACCATGTACCGGGACGACCTGCGGCTGAAGCCCGCCCGCGCCCTGGAGCACACCGAGATCCCGCCCGGCGGCATCGACGGCAAGCTCGTCATCCTGGTCGACGACGTGCTCTTCTCCGGCCGCACCATCCGCGCCGCGCTCGACGCGCTGAGCGACATCGGCCGCCCGCGCGCCGTCCAGCTCGCCGTCCTGGTCGACCGGGGCCACCGCGAGCTGCCGATCCGCGCCGACTACGTGGGCAAGAACCTCCCCACCTCGCTGCGCGAGGCCGTGCAGGTGCGCCTGTCCGACAGCGACGGCGTGGACGCCGTGCTGGTCGGCGACCGCGACTTCGCCGCCCGCAGCTCGCAGGCCCTGGCCCCCCAGCCTTCCGAACACCTCCCGGAGTAACCCGCGTGAAGCGCCACCTCGTCTCCGCCGCCGACCTCAGCCGCGACGACGCGCTGCTGATCCTGGACACCGCCGAGGAGCTGGCCCAGCTCTCCGGCCGGGCCGTCAAGAAGCTCCCCACGCTGCGCGGCCGCACCGTCGTCAACCTCTTCTTCGAGGACTCCACCCGGACGAAGACCTCCTTCGAGGTCGCCGAGAAGCGCCTCTCGGCCGACGTCATCAACTTCTCCGCCAAGGGCTCCTCGGTCTCCAAGGGCGAGAGCCTCAAGGACACCGCGCTGACCCTCCAGGCGATGGGCGCCGACGCCGTGGTCATCCGCCACCACGCCTCCGGCGCGCCGGCCCGGCTGGCCCAGTCCGACTGGCTGCACGGCAGTGTGATCAACGCCGGTGACGGCACCCATGAGCACCCCACCCAGGCGCTGCTCGACGCCTTCACCATGCGCCGCCACCTCAACCGCGGCCAGGGCAACGACCTCGCCGGGCGCCGGGTGACCATCGTCGGCGACGTCCTGCACAGCCGGGTCGCCCGCTCCAACGTCCACCTGCTGAACACCCTCGGCGCGCAGGTCACCTTCGTCGCCCCGCCGACGCTGCTGCCGGTCGGGATCGAGAACTGGCCCTGCGAGATCAGCTACGACCTGGACAGCGTGCTGCCCAAGACGGACGCGCTGATGATGCTGCGGGTCCAGCGCGAGCGGATGAACGCCGCGTTCTTCCCGACCGAGCGCGAGTACAGCCGCCGCTACGGCATGAACGGCCGGCGGATGGCCCAGCTGCCCGAGCACGCGATCGTGATGCACCCCGGCCCGATGGTCCGCGGCATGGAGATCACCGCCGAGGTCGCCGACTCGCCGCGCTGCACCGCGATCGAGCAGGTCGCCAACGGCGTCTCCATCCGGATGGCCGTTCTTTACTTGTTGCTCGGCGGAGCTGTCTTCACCGATGGTCTCGCCGAGCCCGCCCGCACCGACTCCGTGGAGACCTCCCAGTGACCAGCTACCTGATCCGCAACGCCAAGATCCTGGGCGGCGCCCCGCAGGACCTCCACCTCGCCGACGGCGTGATCAAGGAGATCGGCACCGGCCTGACGGTCGAGGCGGACATCGAGATCGACGCCACCGGGCTGGTCGTCCTGCCCGGCCTGGTCGACCTGCACACCCACCTGCGCGAGCCGGGCCGCGAGGACGCCGAGACCGTCCTCACCGGCACCCGGGCCGCCGCGATGGGCGGCTTCACCGCCGTGCACGCGATGGCCAACACCACCCCGGTGGCCGACACCGCGGGCGTGGTCGAGCAGGTCTGGCGGCTCGGCCAGGAGGCCGGCTACTGCGACGTGCAGCCGGTCGGCGCCGTCACCGTCGGCCTGGAGGGCAAGAAGCTCGCCGAGCTCGGCGCGATGCACGAGTCCGCCGCCAACGTCCGGGTCTTCTCCGACGACGGCAAGTGCGTGGACGACGCGGTGCTGATGCGCCGCGCCCTGGAGTACGTCAAGGCCTTCGACGGCGTCGTCGCCCAGCACGCCCAGGAGCCGCGGCTGACCGAGGGCGCCCAGATGAACGAGGGCCAGGTCTCCGGCGAGCTCGGGCTCGGCGGCTGGCCGGCCGTCGCCGAGGAGTCGATCATCGCCCGCGACGTGCTGCTCGCCGCGCACGTCGGCTCCCGGCTGCACGTCTGCCACGTCTCCACGGCCGGCTCGGTCGAGATCATCCGCTGGGCCAAGTCCAAGGGCTGGGACGTCACCGCCGAGGTGACCCCGCACCACCTGCTGCTCACCGACGAGCTGGTCCGCAGCTACGACCCGGTGTACAAGGTGAACCCGCCGCTGCGCACCGCCGAGGACGTCCAGGCGCTGCGCGAGGCGCTCGCCGACGGCACCATCGACGCCGTCGCCACCGACCACGCGCCGCACCCGGCCGAGGACAAGGACTGCGAGTGGGCCGTGGCCGCGATGGGCATGGTCGGCCTGGAGACCGCGCTGTCGGTCGTGCAGCAGACCATGGTGGACACCGGCCTGCTGAACTGGGAGGGCGTCGCGGACCGGATGTCGCACCGCCCGGCCCGCATCGGCCGTCTCACCGGCCACGGCCGTCCGGTCTCGGTGGGTGAACCGGCCAACCTCGTGCTGTTCGACCCCGCGTACCGTGGTGCCGTGAACCCGGACAATTTCGCCACCCGCAGCCGCAACACCCCCTACAAGGGCCTCGACCTGCCCGGACGCGTGCACGCCACCTTCCTGCGGGGCCGTGCCACCGTCCTGGCCGGGGAGCCGGCCGAGCAGGGCGGCGCGGAGTGATGGACCACGCCACGCTCGCCCAGGAGCAGGCGAAGGTCACCAACTGGCCCGGCTACATCGGCTGGTCCATCGGCCTGCTGATCGTGATCGGCCTCGTCTACTGGCTGATGCGCCAGGGCTGGAACTGGCGTCGGACCCTCCAGTCCGGCATCCCGCCGCTGCCCGCGGTGCCGGCCCGCGCCGGACGCACCATCCTGGAGACCAGCGGCCGGTACCACGGCACGACCACCGCCGGGAACTGGCTCGACCGGGTCGTCGCCCACGGCCTGGGCACCCGCAGCCGCGCCGACCTCACCCTCGGCGAGGACGGCCTGCTGGTGCAGCGCCCCGGGGACGTCGACTTCTGGATCCCGGCCGGGAACCTGACCGGAGCCCGCACCGACTCCGGGATCGCCGGCAAGGTCGTCCCCTCCGGGCTGCTCGTCGTCAGCTGGGTTCACGAGGGCGCCGAGCTGGACTCCGGCTTCCGGGCCGACCACCCCGACGAGCACACCGCCTGGGTCGAGGCGATCGCTCAGCTCGCAACACGTACGAAGACGAAGACGGAAGAGGCCGCGCAATGACCGCACCTGCCCCCACCACGCAGCGCCAACGGCGGGAACGAGTGCCTGCCGTGCTCGTCCTGGAGGACGGCCGGACCTTCCGCGGCCAGGCCTACGGCGCGATCGGCGAGACCTTCGGCGAGGCGGTCTTCAACACCGGCATGTCCGGCTACCAGGAGACCCTCACCGACCCGTCGTACCACCGCCAGGTGGTCGCGATGACCGCCCCGCAGATCGGCAACACCGGCTGGAACGACGAGGACGACGAGTCCCAGCGGATCTGGGTCGCCGGCTACGTGGTGCGCGACCCCGCCCGGGTCGCCTCCAACTGGCGCTCCCGCCGCTCGCTCGACGAGGAACTGGTCAACCAGGGCATCGTCGGCATCAGCGGCATCGACACCCGCGCGCTGACCCGCCACCTGCGCGAGAGCGGCGCGATGCGCTGCGGCATCTTCTCCGGCGAGACGCTGGCCGACCCGGCCGCGCTGCTCGCCCGGGTGCGGCAGTCGCCCGAGATGAAGGGCGCCGACCTGTGCGCCGAGGTCGCCACCACCGAGCCGTACGTGGTGCCCGCGATCGGTGAGAAGAAGTTCACCGTCGCCGCGCTGGACCTCGGCATCAAGGCGATGACCCCGCAGCGGATGGCCGAGCGCGGCATCGAGGTGCACGTGCTCCCCGCCAACTCCACCCTGGAGGACGTCTACGCCGTCAACCCGGACGGCGTCTTCTTCTCCAACGGCCCGGGTGACCCGGCCACCGCCGACCACCAGGTCGCCGTCGCGCAGGGCGTGCTGGAGCGCAAGACCCCGTTCTTCGGGATCTGCTTCGGCAACCAGATCCTCGGCCGCGCCCTGGGCTTCGGCACCTACAAGCTCAAGTACGGCCACCGCGGCATCAACCAGCCGGTGCAGGACCGCACCACCGGCAAGGTCGAGGTGACCGCCCACAACCACGGCTTCGCCGTGGACGCCCCGCTGGACAAGGCGAGCGACACCCCCTACGGGCGGGTCGAGGTCTCCCACGTCTGCCTCAACGACGACGTCGTCGAGGGTCTCCAGGCGCTGGACGTCCCCGCCTTCAGCGTGCAGTACCACCCCGAAGCGGCCGCCGGTCCGCACGACGCCGCCTACCTGTTCGACCGCTTCGTGAAGCTCATGGAGGACCAGCGTGCCTAAGCGCACTGACATCAAGTCCGTCCTGGTGATCGGCTCCGGCCCGATCGTCATCGGCCAGGCCGCCGAGTTCGACTACTCGGGCACGCAGGCCTGCCGGGTCCTCAAGTCCGAGGGCCTGCGGGTCGTGCTGGTGAACTCCAACCCGGCCACGATCATGACCGACCCGGAGATCGCCGACGCCACCTACGTCGAGCCGATCACCCCGGAGTTCGTCGAGAAGATCATCGCCAAGGAGCGCCCCGACGCGCTGCTGCCCACCCTGGGCGGCCAGACCGCGCTGAACACCGCGATCTCGCTGCACAGCGCCGGCACGCTGGAGAAGTACGGCGTCGAGCTGATCGGCGCCGACGTCGAGGCGATCAACAAGGGCGAGGACCGCGACCTCTTCAAGGGCGTCGTCGAGGCCGTCAAGGCCAAGATCGGCTACGGCGAGTCCGCCCGCTCGGTCATCTGCCACACCATGGACGAGGTGCTGGCCGGCGTCGACACGCTCGGCGGCTACCCGGTCGTCGTCCGCCCCTCCTTCACCATGGGCGGCGCCGGCTCCGGCTTCGCCCACAACGAGGAGGACCTGCGCCGCATCGCCGGCCAGGGCCTGACCCTCTCGCCGACCACCGAGGTGCTCCTGGAGGAGTCCATCCTCGGCTGGAAGGAGTACGAGCTGGAGCTGATGCGCGACAAGAACGACAACGTCGTGGTCGTCTGCTCCATCGAGAACTTCGACCCGATGGGCGTGCACACCGGTGACTCGATCACCGTCGCCCCGGCGATGACCCTCACCGACCGCGAGTACCAGATCCTGCGGGACATCGGCATCGCCGTCATCCGCGAGGTCGGCGTCGACACCGGCGGCTGCAACATCCAGTTCGCCGTCAACCCCGACGACGGCCGGGTCATCGTCATCGAGATGAACCCGCGCGTCTCCCGCTCCTCGGCGCTCGCCTCCAAGGCCACCGGCTTCCCGATCGCCAAGATCGCCGCCAAGCTGGCCGTCGGCTACACCCTGGACGAGATCCCCAACGACATCACCGAGGAGACCCCGGCCTCCTTCGAGCCGACCCTCGACTACGTCGTGGTCAAGGTCCCGCGCTTCGCGTTCGAGAAGTTCCCGAGCGCCGACGCGACGCTGACCACCACCATGAAGTCGGTCGGCGAGGCGATGGCCCTGGGCCGCAACTTCCCCGAGGCGCTCCAGAAGGCGCTGCGCTCGCTGGAGAAGAAGGGCTCCCAGTTCTCCTGGACCGGCCCCGTGGGCGACAAGGCGGCGCTGCTGGCCAAGGCGGCCGTGCCGACCGACGGCCGGATCAACACCGTGATGGAGGCCATCCGGGCCGGCGCCACCCCGGAGGAGGTGTTCGAGGCCACCAAGATCGACCCGTGGTTCGTCGACCAGCTCTTCCTGCTCGACGAGATCGCCGGCGAGCTGGCCGAGGCCGAGGAGCTCACCCCCGAGCTGCTGCGCCACGCCAAGCGGCACGGCTTCTCCGACCAGCAGATCGGCGAGATCCGCGGCCTGAAGGCTGACGTGGTCCGCGAGGTGCGCCACGCCCTCGGCATCCGCCCGGTGTTCAAGACCGTCGACACCTGCGCCGCCGAGTTCGCGGCCAAGACCCCGTACTTCTACTCGTCCTACGACGAGGAGAACGAGGTCGCCCCGCGCACCAAGCCCGCCGTGATCATCCTGGGCTCCGGCCCGAACCGCATCGGCCAGGGCATCGAGTTCGACTACTCCTGCGTGCACGCCTCCTTCGCGCTCGCCGACGCCGGGTACGAGACCGTCATGGTCAACTGCAACCCGGAGACCGTCTCCACCGACTACGACACCTCCGACCGGCTCTACTTCGAGCCGCTCACCCTGGAGGACGTGCTGGAGATCGTCCACGCCGAGCAGCAGGCCGGCCCGCTCGCCGGTGTGATCGTCCAGCTCGGCGGCCAGACCCCGCTCGGCCTGGCCCAGGCGCTCAAGGACAACGGCGTGCCGATCGTCGGCACCCAGCCCGAGGCGATCGACCTCGCCGAGGAGCGCGGCGCCTTCGGCCGCGTGCTGCGCGACGCCGGCCTGCCCGCGCCCAAGCACGGCACCGCCTTCTCCTTCGAGGACGCCAAGGCGATCGCCGACGAGATCGGCTACCCCGTCCTCGCCCGCCCGTCCTACGTACTCGGCGGCCGCGGCATGGAGATCGTCTACGACGAGGCCTCGCTCGCCTCCTACCTGGAGCGGCACGCCGGTCTGATCTCCGAGCACCCGGTGCTCATCGACCGCTTCCTGGACGACGCGGTGGAGATCGACGTCGACGCGCTCTACGACGGCACCGAGCTCTACCTCGGCGGCGTCATGGAGCACATCGAGGAGGCCGGCATCCACTCCGGCGACTCCGCCTGCGCGCTGCCCCCGATCACCCTCGGCGGCTTCGACATCAAGCGCCTGCGCACCTCCACCGAGGCCATCGCGCGCGGTGTCGGCGTCCGCGGTCTGATCAACATCCAGTTCGCCATGGCCGGGGACATCCTGTACGTCCTGGAGGCCAACCCGCGCGCCTCCCGGACCGTCCCGTTCACCTCCAAGGCGACCGCGGTGCCGCTGGCCAAGGCCGCCGCCCGGATCTCGCTCGGCGCCACCATCGCCGAGCTGCGCGCCGAGGGCCTGCTGCCCGCCGAGGGTGACGGCGGCACGCTGCCCGCCGACGCGCCGATCGCGGTCAAGGAGGCCGTGATGCCGTGGAGCCGCTTCCGCGACGTCCACGGCCGCGGCGTGGACACCGTGCTCGGCCCGGAGATGCGCTCGACCGGTGAGGTCATGGGCATCGACAAGGTCTTCGGCACGGCCTACGCCAAGTCGCAGACCGGCGCGTACGGCGCGCTGCCGACCAAGGGCAAGGTCTTCGTCTCGGTGGCCAACCGGGACAAGCGCAACCTGGTCTTCCCGGCCCGCGCGCTGGCCGGCCTCGGCTTCGAGCTGCTCGCCACCGCCGGCACCGCCGAGGTGCTCCAGCGCGGCGGCATCCCCGCCACCGTGGTGCGCAAGCACAGCGAGGGCGAGGGCCCGAACGGGGAGCGGACGATCGTCCAGCTCATCCACGACGGCGAGGTCGACCTCATCATCAACACGCCGTACGGCACCGGCGGGCGCCTCGACGGCTACGAGATCCGCACCGCGGCCGTGGCCCGCGCGGTGCCCTGCCTGACCACCGTCCAGGCGATGGGCGCGGCCGTCCAGGGCATCGACCGGCTGCTGCGCGACGAGGTCGGAGTGATGTCGCTCCAGGAGCACGCCGAGCTGATCAACGCCGGCCGCAAGTAGCACCACCGCAGTGGGGGGCACCGAAGCCTTTGGGTGCCCCCCACTTCCATGCCCACGTACGGTACTGCGGGAGTTGAACCACCCTTGTACAAGCTTCTGTTCGACCTGGTCTTCAAGAAGATGGACCCGGAGAAGGCCCACCACCTGGCCTTCTTCTGGATCCGCCTCGGCTCCTCGGTGCCCGGGCTGCGCACCCTGGTGCGGCTGGTGCTCGCCCCGAAGGACCGGGCCCTGCGCACCGACGCCCTCGGCCTCGACCTGCCCGGCCCGTTCGGCCTGGCCGCCGGCTTCGACAAGAACGGCGTCGGCATCGACGGCCTGGCCATGCTCGGCTTCGACTACGTCGAGATCGGCACCATCACCGGCGAGCCCCAGCCCGGCAACCCGGCGCCGCGGCTGTTCCGCCTGGTCGAGGACCGCGCGCTGATCAACCGGATGGGCTTCAACAACCAGGGCTCGGCCCGGGTCGCCGCCCGGCTGGCCGCCCGCCCGCACACCAGCTCCACCCCGGTGACCGGCGTCAACATCGGCAAGACCAAGGTGGTCGAGGAGGCCGACGCCGTCGCCGACTACGTCAAGTCCACCGAGCGGCTGGCCAAGTACGCCGACTACCTGGTGGTCAACGTCAGCTCGCCGAACACCCCCGGGCTGCGCAACCTCCAGGCCGTGGACCACCTGCGGCCGCTGCTCGCCGCTGTCCGCGAGGCCGCCGACCGCACCACCGCGCACCACGTGCCGCTGCTGGTCAAGATCGCCCCCGACCTGGCCGACGAGGACATCGACGCGGTCGCCGACCTCGCCCTGGAGCTGGGCCTGGACGGCATCATCGCCACCAACACCACGATCGGCCGCGAGGGCCTGCGCACCGACGCCGGGCGGGTCGAGGAGATCGGCATGGGCGGCCTGTCCGGCGCCCCGCTCAAGGCCCGCGCCCTGGAGGTGCTCCAGCGGCTGCGCACCCGCACCGAGGGCCGGCTGACCCTGGTCTCGGTCGGCGGCATCGAGACCGCCGAGGACGCCTGGCAGCGGATCGTCCACGGCGCCGACCTGGTCCAGGGCTACAGCGCCTTCATCTACGAGGGCCCGTTCTGGTGCCGCCGGATCCACAAGGGCCTGTCCGCCAAGGTCCGCCAGGGCGGCTTCCGCAACCTGGCCGCGGCCGTCGGCAGCGCCGTGCGCAGCTCCTGAACCTCCCCCGAAACCTCCGGAAAGAGACGACATGACCCTCGCCCCGTTCGGCACCCGGCTGCGCCAGGCCCTCGACACCCGCGGCCAGCTCTGCGTCGGCATCGACCCGCACGCCTCCCTGCTCGCCGCCTGGGGGCTCGGCGACGACCTCGCCGGGCTGGAGACCTTCAGCCGCACCGTGGTCGAGGCGCTGGCCGACCGGGTGGCCGTGCTCAAGCCGCAGGCCGCCTTCTTCGAGCGCTTCGGCAGCAAGGGCGTCGCGGTGCTGGAGAAGAGCGTCGAGGAGGCCCGGGCGGCCGGGGCGCTGGTCCTGATGGACGCCAAGCGCGGCGACATCGGCTCCACCATGGCCGCCTACGCCGAGGCCTTCCTGTCGCCGGGCAGCCCGCTGTTCTCGGACGCCGTGACGGTCAGCCCGTACCTGGGCTTCGGCTCGCTGCGCCCGGCCCTGGACCTGGCCCGGGAGCAGGGCTGCGGCGTGTTCGCGCTGGCGCTCACCTCCAACCCGGAGGGCGCCGAGGTGCAGCGCGCGGTGGGCGCGGACGGCGAGCCGGTCGCGGCCTCGGTGCTGCGCCGGCTGGCGGCCGAGAACGCGGGCGCCGAGCCGCTCGGCTCCTTCGGCGCGGTGGTCGGCGCGACGCTGGCCGACGCGGGCGTGGACCTGGCCATCAACGGCCCGCTGCTGGCTCCCGGGATCGGTGCCCAGGGTGCGACCATGGCGGATCTGCCGGGGGTGTTCGGGGCCTCGGTGCGCAACGTGGTGCCGAGCGTCAGCCGGGACGTGCTGAAGCACGGCCCGTCGGTGGCGGCGCTGCGGGAGGCGGCGGACCGCTTCGTCGGGGAGTTCGCGGACGCGGTCGAGTAACCCGTCGAGTGGGCCGTCAAGGAGCGGAACCCCTCCTTCAGGTAGTTGGGCGATGACCCTGCGGAGTGTCCGCAGGACCGCGCGCTGACGGCGGAGTTCGACGTGAGCGCCGTCACACTCATGGTTGATTTGCCCTGGAAAGTCCTGGTCGGCCTTGGCTGACCAGGACTTTTCGTGTTCTTTTCCTGACGTGGCGCCGCAATCCGGGTAGTGTCCGGCGATAGGTCATCGGCGAGCCGCGATTTACGTGGCTCCCGCAGGTCAAGGGCCTTTTGGTTCCCCTTGCGGACGGTGTCCTCGGTACCGAACCAGTCCTAGCTCAATCCAACCATCCACACCCTGAGGTGAACGGCGTGGCTCTTCCGCCCCTTACCCCTGAACAGCGCACCGCCGCGCTCGCCAAGGCCGCCGAGGCTCGTCGGGAGCGCGCCGAGGTGAAGAACCGGCTCAAGCACTCCGGCGCCTCCCTGCACGAGGTGATCAAGGCCGGCAAGGCCGAGAACGACGTCATCGGCAAGATGAAGGTCTCGGCACTGCTGGAGTCGCTGCCGGGCGTCGGCAAGGTCCGCGCCAAGCAGATCATGGAGCGCCTCGGCATCAGTGAGAGCCGCCGTGTCCGCGGCCTCGGTACGAACCAGATCGCTTCCCTGGAGCGGGAGTTCGGCGGTGGCGCCGCCTGACCATGCCCCCGTGGTCCCAGGATCCCCCGCGATCCGGGATAATCGGTGCATGAGTGAGCGTCCGCGGCTGACCGTGCTCTCCGGCCCTTCGGGGGTCGGCAAGAGCACGGTCGTCGCTCATATGAGGAAGATGTACCCCGAGGTCTGGCTCTCGGTGTCGGCGACGACCCGCCACCCGAGGCCCGGCGAGAAGAACGGGGTCCAGTACCACTTCGTCGACAACGACGAGTTCGACAAGCTGGTCGCCAACGGCGAGTTGCTGGAGTGGGCCGAGTTCGCCGGGAACCGTTACGGGACCCCGCGTGCGGCCGTGCAGGAGAAGCTGGAGCGCGGCGAGCCGGTGCTGCTGGAGATCGATCTCCAGGGCGCCCGTCAGGTGCGCGAGTCGATGCCCGAGGCGCAGCTGGTCTTCCTGGCTCCGCCGAGCTGGGACGAGCTGGTCCGCCGGCTGACCGGCCGGGGCACCGAGTCGGCGGACGTGATCGAGAAGCGGCTCGCGGCGGCCAAGGTCGAGCTGGCGGCCGAGACCGAGTTCGACACGACCCTTGTCAACACCTCCGTCGAGCAGGTAGCGGCCGAACTGCTAGCCTTGCTCGGTGTAGCCTGACCTGTCTGTCTTTTCCACCCTTTCGGAAGGTTTTAGCGTGTCCTCTTCCATGACCGCGCCCGAGGGCATCATCAACCCGCCGATCGACGAGCTGCTTGAGGCCACCGACTCCAAGTACAGCCTCGTGATCTACGCCGCCAAGCGCGCGCGCCAGATCAACGCGTACTACTCCCAGCTCGGCGAGGGCCTGCTGGAGTACGTCGGCCCGCTGGTCGACACCCACGTGCACGAGAAGCCGCTGTCGATCGCGCTGCGCGAGATCAACGCGGGCATGCTGACCGCCGAGGCGATCGAGGCCGCCTGAGGCGGTCGCTGAATTTCCGGAAGGGCCCGGCGGAATCGTTTCCGCCGGGCCCTTCGGCGTTGTGGGCGGGACCACGGTGCGGGTGATCGCCGGGGGGCCGTAGGGTGGGCGCGTTTCCTGTTCGGACGAAGGGTCGGTTGGAAGTGACTGTGGACGCCCCCCGCGTGGTCCTCGGCGTGAGCGGCGGGATCGCCGCGTACAAGGCGTGCGAGCTGTTGCGCCGCTTCACCGAGTCCGGCCACCAGGTCACCGTGGTGCCGACCGCGGCCGCGCTGCACTTCGTCGGCGAGGCGACCTGGGCCGCGCTGTCCGGGCGTCCGGCGGCCACCGAGACCTGGGAGCGCGTGCACGAGGTGCCGCACGTGCGGATCGGGCAGCAGGCCGACCTGGTCGTGGTCGCCCCGGCCACCGCGGACCTGATCGCCAAGGCCGCCCACGGCCTCGCTGACGACCTGCTGACCAACACCCTGCTCACCGCCCGCTGCCCGGTCGTGGTGGCGCCCGCCATGCACACCGAGATGTGGGAGCACCCGGCCACCCGCGACAACGTGGCCACGCTGCGCCGCCGGGGCGTGATCGTGCTGGAGCCGGCCGTCGGGCGGCTCACCGGGAAGGACACCGGCAAGGGCCGGCTGCCGGACCCGTCCGCGATCTTCGACGCCTGCCGGGCCGTGCTGCGCCGCGGCGGGGCCGTGCCCACGGACCTGGCCGGCAAACACGTGGTGGTCTCGGCCGGCGGCACTCGGGAGCCGCTGGACCCGGTGCGCTACCTGGGCAACCGCTCCTCGGGCAAGCAGGGCTACGCGCTCGCCGTGACGGCCGCGGCGCGCGGGGCGAGGGTGACATTGCTCTCGGCCAACGCCGAGCTGCCGGATCCGGCCGGGGTGGACGTGGTGCACGTCTCGACCGCGCTGGAGCTGCGCGAGGCGGCCCTGGAGGCCGTCCGGGACGCGGACGCCGTGGTCATGGCCGCGGCGGTGGCGGACTTCCGGCCCGCCGAGTACGCCACCGGCAAGATCAAGAAGGTGGAGGGGGTCGAGCCCGCGCCCGTCGCCCTCGTCCGCAACCCCGACATCCTGGCCGAGGTGTCGGCCAACCGGGCCCGTTCGGGCCAACTGGTGGTGGGTTTCGCGGCCGAGACCGACGACGTGCTCGCCAACGGCCGCGCCAAGCTCGCCCGCAAGGGCTGTGACCTGCTGGTCGTCAACGAGGTGGGCAACGGCAAGGCCTTCGGTTCGGACGTCAACGAGGCCGTGGTCCTGGGCTCGGACGGCAGCGAGACGGCCGTCCCGGTGGGGCCGAAGGAGGCGCTCGCCGACGTGATCTGGGACCTGGTCGCGGAGCGGCTGGAAACAGACGGCAACTGATCGGAAGTGATCACCGAACGGTCGTTAATTCCGGAAGCGGGTGACGTTCGACGGAACCAGACCGTTACACTCCAGGAATCAAGTCTTTCCGGAGTTCCCCGGTTCCCCCGGGCAACTTCAGTCAGCAGCCGCTGCAACCCCAGGGAGCGCTGTGTCTCGCCGCCTGTTCACCTCGGAATCCGTCACCGAGGGACACCCCGACAAGATCGCTGACCAGATCAGCGACACCATCCTTGACGCTCTCCTGCGGGAGGACCCGACGTCCCGGGTCGCCGTGGAGACGCTCATCACCACCGGCCAGGTGCACGTGGCCGGCGAGGTGACCACCAAGGCGTACGCGCCGATCGCCCAGCTCGTCCGGGACAAGATCCTGGAGATCGGCTACGACAGCTCCAAGAAGGGCTTCGACGGCGCCTCCTGCGGCGTCTCGGTGTCCATCGGTGCCCAGTCGCCCGACATCGCGCAGGGTGTCGACACCGCGTACGAGGCCCGGGTCGAGGGCGATGGGGACGACCTGGACAAGCAGGGTGCCGGCGACCAGGGCCTGATGTTCGGCTACGCGTCCGACGAGACGCCCGAGCTCATGCCGCTGCCGATCACCCTGGCGCACCGCCTCTCCCGCCGCCTCACCGAGGTGCGCAAGAACGGGACCATCCCGTACCTGCGCCCCGACGGCAAGACCCAGGTCACCATCGAGTACGACGGCGACAAGGCCGTCCGCCTCGACACCGTGGTCGTCTCCACCCAGCACGCCAGTGACATTGACCTGGAGTCGCTGCTCACCCCGGACATCCGCGAGTTCGTCGTGGAGCCGGAGCTGAAGGCGCTGGCCGAGCAGGGCATCAAGCTCACCACCGAGGGCTACCGCCTGCTGGTCAACCCGACCGGCCGCTTCGAGATCGGCGGCCCGATGGGCGACGCCGGCCTCACCGGCCGCAAGATCATCATCGACACCTACGGCGGCATGGCCCGCCACGGTGGCGGCGCCTTCTCGGGCAAGGACCCGTCCAAGGTGGACCGCTCGGCCGCGTACGCGATGCGCTGGGTGGCGAAGAACATCGTCGCCGCCGGCCTCGCCCGCCGCGCCGAGGTGCAGGTCGCGTACGCGATCGGCAAGGCCGAGCCGGTCGGCCTGTTCGTGGAGACCTTCGGCACCGAGACCGTCCCGGTCCTCGCGATCCAGAAGGCCGTCTCCGAGGTCTTCGACCTGCGCCCGGCCGCGATCATCCGCGACCTGGACCTGCTGCGTCCGATCTACTCCCAGACCGCCGCGTACGGCCACTTCGGCCGTGAGCTGCCGGACTTCACCTGGGAGCGCACCGACCGGGTGGAGCAGCTGAAGGCTGCCGTCCAGGACTGAGGTCCCTGACGCCTGAAGCGGCGCCCGTCCCCGTTCGGGGGCGGGCGCCGCTTCGTGCGTTGTCGGTGTGACCTGGTAGTACTTGGTGGCGATGAGCGACACAGGGGAGCCGGAGCAGCTGGCCTTCATCCGGGAGACGGTCAAGCGGGCCAAGCCGCGCACCTGGCACGGCGCCAAGCGGGCCGAGAACCTGCCGGTGGCCCGGGTGGTGGTGGACAAGGGCGTGCTCACCATCGACAAGTTCTTCGACTACGAGGTGCCGGCCGCGATGGCCGAGGAGGCCCAGCCCGGCGTCCGGGTCCGGGTGCGGTTCGGGGCCCGGGTGGTCAAGGGCCAGCGCGAGGGCGGCGAACTGCACGACGGGTTCATCGTCGCCCGGCTGGAGAAGAGCGACTTCGCCGGCCCGCTCGCCCCGCTGGCCCAGGTGCTCTCGCCCGAGCCGGTGCTCACCCCGCAGCTGCTGCGGCTGTGCCGCACCGTCGCGGACCGGTACGCCGGCACGCTGGCCGACGTGCTCCAGCTGGCCGTCCCGCCCCGGCACGCCAAGGCCGAGGCCGAGCCCTCGCCGCCGCCGCTGCCGCGCCCGGCCGCCCCGGCCCCCGGCGGCTGGCAGCGCTATCCGGCCGGGCCCGACTTCCTCGCCGCGCTGGCCGCGGGCGGCTCGCCGCGCGCCGTCTGGGCCGCGCTGCCCGGGCCCGGCTGGCCGTACGAGATCGCGCGGGCGGTGGCGGCCACGCTGGCGGGCGGGCGCGGGGCACTGGTGGTGCTCCCGGAGGGGCGCTCGGTGGCCCGGGTCGACCAGGCGCTGACCGAACTGCTCGGCCCCGGGAGACACGTGGCGCTGGAGGCCGACCTCGGCCCGCGCGAGCGCTACAAGCGCTGGCTCGCGGTGAGCCGGGGCTCGGTGCGCGCCGTGGTCGGGACGAGGGCGACGATGTTCGCGCCGGTGCGGGACCTCGGGCTGGTCGTCGTCTGGTCGGACGGGGACGGCAGCCACAGTGATCCGCGCGCCCCGCACCCGCACGTGCGCGAGGTGGCGCTGCTGCGCGCCGCCGAGGAGGGCGCGGCGGTGCTGCTCGGCGGGCACGCGGTGACGGTGGAGGGCGCGCAGCTGGTCAGCACCGGCTGGGCGCGCCCACTGGTCGCCGACCGGGAGACGGTGCGGCAGACCGCGCCCAGGGTGCGGACCGTCACCGACCAGGACCAGCACCGGGACGCCGCCGCCCAGGCCGCCCGGCTGCCCTCGGTGGCCTGGGAGGCCGCCCGGGAGTCGCTGGCCGCCGGGCACCCGGTGCTCATCCAGGTGCCCCGGCGCGGCTACGTGCCCCGGCTGGCCTGCGGGCGCTGCCGGACCCCGGCGCGCTGCCGCCGCTGCGAGGGGCCGCTGGAGGCGCCCTCGGCGGACGCCTCGCTGTGCTGCGCCTGGTGCGGGGAGGCGGAGAACGACTGGCACTGCCCCGAGTGCGGGTCCTTCCGGCTGCGGGCCCAGGTGGTCGGCGCCCGGCGGACGGCGGAGGAGCTGGGCAAGGCGTTCCCGCGCATCCCGGTGCGGACCTCGGGCCGGGACTCTGTGCTGACCACCGTGCCGGACGAGCCCTCGCTGGTGATCTCCACGCCGGGCGCGGAGCCGGTGGTGGAGGGCGGCGGATACGGGGCCGCGCTGCTGCTGGACGGCTGGGCGCTGCTGAGTCGGCCGGACCTGCGGGCCGGCGAGGAGACGCTGCGGCTCTGGCTCGCGGCGGCCGCGCTGGTGCGGCCCTCGACGGAGGGCGGGACGGTGGTCGTGGTCGCCGAGCCCTCGGCCCGTCCGGTGCAGGCGCTGGTGCGCTGGGACCCGCTGGGGCACGCCGGGCTGGAACGGGACGAACGGGCGCAGCTGCACTTCCCGCCGGTGTCCCGGATGGCCTCGGTGAGCGGGAGCCCCTCGGCGGTGGCGGACCTGCTCAACCTGATCCGGCTGCCGGAGGGGGCCGACGTGCTCGGGCCGGTGCCGGTGCCGGCGCTGCGGGGGGAGGAGCAGGAGCGGGCGCTGCTGCGGGTGGCGCCCGGGCAGGGGTCCGCGTTGGCGGCGGCGCTCAAGGCGGCGCAGATCGCGCGGATCGCGCTGCGGACGGCGGAGCCGGTGCGGGTGCGGGTGGATCCGACGGACATCGGCTGAGGGAGTCGGTCGGGGTTCGGGCCTCAAAGTTCCGGGCCTCACGGTTTCGGGCCTCAGGGTTGCGGGTCCGGGGCCCGGCGGGGCGGGGTGAGTGGGCCACCCCGCCCCGGAGGGCCCGGCTGTGGCGGCTCGGTCAGCCGCGCAGCGGGATGCCGGGTCGGTCCGGCTGGGTGCGGTCGGTCGGGGTGCGGTCGATGGCGGTGCGGTCGATCGGGGTGCGGTCCATCGCGGGTCGGTCGATCGCGGTGCGGTCCATCGCGGGTCGGTCCATGGTGGTGCGGTCCATCGGGGTGCGGTCCAGGCCGCTGCGGTCGATCGGAGGGCGGTCCATCGCGGGCCGGTCCATCGCGGCGCGGTCGAGGCTGCTGCGGTCCAGGCCGCCCTGGCGGGCCGCGGGGACGGTCGCGGCCAGGCCGGTGCGCTCGGCCCCGGTGGGCAGGTCCTCGGCGCGGTCCGGGCGGCCCTGGCTCGGGACGCCGCCGCTCGCGGCGAGGAGTTCGCTGGTCGGGCGGCGCATGCCGTAGCGCCGGTGGACGGCCTGCTTGGTGACTCCGAGGGCGGAGCCCACCGAGTCCCAGGAGAAGCCCAGCGCCCGGTCGAACTCGACCGCCGCCGCCACCAGCGTCTCCACGCTCTCCCGCAGCTCCTGCGCCAGACGCACGGTCGGCGCCGGCGCCCGCCCGTACACCACGAAGCCGGCCGAGGTGCTCGGTCGGCGCGGCCGGTAGACGTTGCCCAGTTGCGCGGTGAGCGTCCGCAGCGCGTCGACCTGCCGCCTCACCCGCTCGATGTCCCGCACCAGCAGGTGCAGGCTCGCCCTCGCCCGGGCGTCGTGGTTGATCTGCTCGGCCATGGCCTACGTGCCACCTTCCGTACGGTTCAGCTCGGCCGGGACGCGGTGTCGCTGCGCCCGGCCCCGGTCAATCTCTCTTGACCAACGCCGAAGCGGGGGCCGGGGTAACGCGGCTCGGCACAGTCGGGATGCGCGGACCGCCGATCCGGGCTCCGGAGAGGCCCCGGCGGGCGGCCGGACGGGTCCCCCGTACGGGTTGCATAGACTGGCCGGTGAACCAGCAGCCGACCGCAGCCCGCGCCCCTACGGACAGGAGCCCGCACCCCGTGGCGATCCAGCCGATCCGTCTCTTCGGAGACCCCGTCCTGCGGTCCACCGCCCAGCCGGTGACCACCTTCGACAAGGAACTGCGCAAGCTGGTCGGCGACCTCACCGACACCATGCTGAACGCCCCCGGCGCCGGCCTTGCCGCGCCCCAACTCGGCGTCTCCCTGCGGGTGTTCACGTACCACGTGGACGGCGTCACCGGGCACCTGATCAACCCCGACCTGTCGCTGAGCGAGGACGAGCAGGAGGGCCCCGAGGGCTGCCTCTCGCTGCCCGGACTGCGCTACGACACCAGGCGCGCGTACGGCGTGGTGGCCAAGGGCTTCAACATGTACGGCGATCCGGTGACGGTGGAGGGCACCCAGCTGCTCGCCCGGTGCATCCAGCACGAGACCGACCACCTGGACGGCATCATCTTCATCGACCGGCTCGACCGGGAGCAGCGCAAGGCCGCGCTGAAGGCGATCCGGGAGGCGGACTGGGGCAGCGGGCCGGCTCCGGTGGTCAAGGTCTCGCCGCACAGCACCTTCGGCTCCGCCCGCTGAGCCGTCCACCGAGCCGTCCAACGAGCCGCCTACTGAGCTCGTTCGGTTCACTGAACTTCCCTTTGCAGAAAGGCACTTGATGCGTCTCGTCTTCGCCGGCACCCCCGAGGTCGCCGTTCCCGCCCTGGACGCCCTGCTCGCCTCGGACCGGCACGAGGTCGTCGCGGTGGTCACCCGCCCCGACGCCCCGGCCGGGCGCGGGCGCAAGCTGGTCGCCAGCCCCGTCGCCCAGCGCGCCGAGGAGGCCGGAATCGAGGTCCTCAAGCCGGCGAAGCCCAGCGACCCGGACTTCGTCGCCCGGCTCACCGAACTCGCCCCCGACTGCTGCCCGGTGGTCGCCTACGGCGCGCTGCTGCGCCCCGGCACCCTGGAGATCCCCAAGCACGGCTGGGTCAACCTGCACTTCTCGCTGCTGCCCGCCTGGCGCGGCGCGGCCCCGGTCCAGCACGCGGTGCTGGCCGGCGACGAGGTCACCGGCGCGTCCACCTTCCTGATCGAACGGGGCCTGGACTCCGGCCCGGTCTACGGCGTGATCACCGAGGAGGTCCGCCCGAGCGACACCAGCGGCGAGCTGCTCACCCGGCTCTCGCTCTCCGGCGCGCGGCTGCTCGCGGCCACCATGGACGGCATCGAGGACGGCTCCCTGCACGCCGTGCCGCAGCCGACCGAGGGTGTCACGCTCGCGCCGAAGATCACCGTCGAGGACGCGCGGATCGACTGGAGCCACCCCGCGCTGCGGATCGACCGGGTGGTGCGCGGCTGCGCGCCGGCGCCCGGGGCCTGGACGGAGTTCCGGGGCGAGCGACTCAAGATCACCGGGCCGGTCAAGCTGCTGCCGGGCTCCACCGAGCTGGCGCCGGGCGAGGTCGCGATGGCCGGCAAGAACAGCGTCCGGGTCGGGACCGGCAGCCACGACGTCGAGCTGGGGGAGGTGCGTCCGCAGGGGAAGAAGGAGATGCGGGCCGCCGACTGGGCCCGGGGCGCGCGGCTGGAGGCGGGGGAGCGCTTCGGGACCGAGGGCTGACCCAGCGGTTTGGCGTTACTGTTCGTTTGAGATCTTCCGATAACCATCGCAGCACCTTGAGGCACCTGTGACCACCCCCAGCGCCAAGCGCGCCCCCCGCCCGCACCGCCGCCCGAAGAAGGACCCGGCCCGGATCGTCGCGTTCCGCGCCCTGCGCGCCGTCGACGAGCGCGACGCGTACGCCAACCTGATCCTGCCCTCGCTGCTCCGCGAAGCCGAGCAGAAGGGCATGGACCGGCGCGACGCCGCCCTCGCCACCGAACTGGTCTACGGCACCCTGCGCCTTCAGGGCACCTACGACGCGATCATCGCCGCCTGCGTCGACCGGCCGCTGAGCAAGGTCGACCCGCCGGTGCTGGACGTGCTCTCGCTCGGCGCCCACCAGCTGCTCACCACCCGCATCCCCAGCCACGCGGCCGTCTCGGCGACCGTCGAGCTGGCCCGGGTGGTGCTCGGCGACGGCAAGGCGAAGTTCGTCAACGCCGTGCTGCGCCGGATCAGCGCCCACGACCTGGACACCTGGATCGAGCAGGTCGCCCCGCCGTACGACAAGGACGCCGAGGACCACCTGGCGGTCGTGCACTCCCACCCGCGCTGGGTCGTCTCCGCGCTCTGGGATTCCCTCGGCCGCTGGCAGCCGGACGCCTCCGGGCGCACCGCGGTGGAGGAACTGTTGCGGGCCGACAACGAGCGGCCCGAGGTCACCCTGGTCGCCCGCCCCGGCCGGGCCACCGTCGGCGAGCTGGCCGACGCGCTGCCGGAGGCCCAGCCGGGCCGCTGGTCCCCGTTCGCGCTGCGGCTCGCCGAGGGCGGCGACCCGGGCGCGGTGGCCGCCGTGCAGGAGAACCGGGCGGGCGTGCAGGACGAGGGCAGCCAGCTGGTCGCACTGGCGCTGGCCTCGGCGCCGCTGGACGGCCCCGACCGGATCTGGCTGGACGGCTGCGCCGGCCCCGGCGGCAAGGCCGCGCTGCTCGGCGCGCTGGCCGCCGAGCGCGGGGCGGCCCTGGTCGCCAGCGAGAAGCAGCCGCACCGGGCCCGCCTGGTGGCCCGCGCGCTGGCCGGCAACCCCGGCCCGTACACGGTGATCGCGGCGGACGGGACGCGCCCGGCCTGGCAGTCCGGCGGCTTCGACCGGGTGCTGGTCGACGTACCGTGCTCCGGCCTCGGCGCGCTGCGCCGCCGCCCGGAGGCCCGCTGGCGGCGCCGGCCGGCCGACGTCGCGGCCTTCGGCCCGCTCCAGCGGGACCTGCTGCGCTCGGCGATCGAGGCCACCCGGGTCGGCGGCGTGGTCGGCTACGCGACCTGCTCGCCGCACCTCGCGGAGACCCGGGCGGTCGTGGACGACGTGCTGCGCGCCGAGGACGGCCGGGTCGAGTGGATCGACGCGCGCCCACTGCTGCCCGGCGTCCCGGCCCTCGGCGACGGGCCCGACGTGCAGCTGTGGCCGCACCTGCACGGGACGGACGCGATGTACCTGGCGCTGCTGCGGCGGACTGCCTGACGGTGTGGTGATGACGGCTCCCCGGCCGGGGTTCTCGCCCCGGCCGGGGAGCCGTCGTCCGTTGGGGGTGCTGTCGGGCGGGGGCCGTGTCGCGGCGGGGGCCGGACCGGCTGGGCGGCTGCCGCCGCCGGGCCTGCCGCGTAGGCCCAGGACGGGACCGCGCCCGACCGGGGGCGAAGTGCCACGTGGTCCGGCACATTGCCGGTTCCTGCCGCTCCCGGATGCCGTCCTCCCCATCGGCGGCACGTCCGGCCGGCTGTTCGGCGGCCGTGGCTGAGGCGTGCGGCGCGATGCCCGGCCTGGGTGGTCGCGGGGGTGCCGCGCCTCTTGCTCGCCGCTTGGCGGGCCGCCGTGGCGGTTCGGGGCGTCATCGGCGCGGGCGTCGGGGGCTTGCGTCTCCCGTAGGGGGAGGTAGCAGGGTGGTGGCCATGAACGGCGATACGACGTACTCCATCGGTGAGCTGGCCCGGCGGACGGGGCTGACGGTCAAGACCGTCCGCTTCTACTCGGACCGGGGGATCGTGTCGCCGACCGGCCGAAACCCGGCCGGCCACCGGCGGTACGGCGCCGACGCCGTCGCGCGCCTGGAACTGGTCCGCGGCCTGCGGGAGCTCGGACTCGGGCTGCCCGCGATCCGGCGGGTGGTGGAGCGCGAACTGTCGCCGGCCGAGGTCGCCGCCGCGCAGGCGGAGGCGATCGATCTCCAGATCCGGGTGCTGCGGCTGCGGCGGGCGGTGCTGGGGGCGGTGGCCAGGCTCGGTTCGACACCTGAGGAGTTGACGCTCGTGCACCGCTTGGCCCGGCTGACGGAGGACGAACGGGCGCGCTTGATTGGGGAGTTCCTGGCGGGCGTGTTCGGCGGCTTGGCCGACGGCTCGCGGTTCGCCGCCGTCGCGCGCTCCTTGACGCCGGAGCTGCCGGAGGAACCGTCGGCCCAACAGGTCGAGGCCTGGGTGGAGTTGGCGCGGTTGGCCGGGGACGTCGGCTTCCGGGAGCTGCTGCGCGGGCTCGTCGAAGCGGAGGCGGCGGAGGCGGAGCGGCTGGGGATGGGCGGCCTGCCGAGGCCCGGACTGGCGGTGGCGGTACGGGAGTTGGCAGGCCCGGCGGTCGCGGCGGGGGTGGCGCCGGGATCGGTGGAGGCCGCGGCGGTCGTGGCGGCTCTGATGGAGCGGTGTGCCGAGGCCGGAGGGGTCGAGGCGGTGCGTACCAGGCTGGTGGCGATGGCGGATCCCCGGCGGGAGCGCTATCTGGAACTGCTGGCGGTGGTCAACGGCTGGTCCGCGCCGGAGAGTCGGGCGGTGGAGGTGGACTGGGCGCTGCGCGCCGTCGCGTGAGCTACGACTGTGCCTACGGCTACGGGTGGTCGGGGTCGGCGCCGGGGTCGGGGCCGGGGAAGGTGGTGAGGAAGGCGTGGGCCTGGGCGCGGAGGTGGTCGACCGGCGGGTCCTCGCAGATCACCTCCAGGCCGCGTCCGGTCACCCGGCCCAGGTCGTAGTAGGACTGGTAGGCGAGGTACGGGCGGTGGTGGTCGGTGGGGTCGAGACCGACGGCGAAGGTCGCGAAGTGGGTCAACTCGCCCTTGAACGGAGCGGATTCGGTGCGGGAGAGCCGCCATTCGACCTCGTATGGCTCGGGGTCGGCGGGCAGGTCCAGCAGGGCCTGGGCGAGGCGGCGGACCTCGTCCGGGTTCGCGAAGGAGAACGACTCCGACCAGGCGGGTGCCGAGGCGAGCAGTTCCCAGCCGTCGCCGTTGTGGCCGACGGTCAGGGCCCACTCGCCGTTCCGGTCCTGCCAGCGGCAGCTGATGATCGGGTCCACGGTGGCCAACCTCCCTGTGGTGCTGGGACGTTCGTGTCTCATCATCGTGGCACACCGGGCGGCCCGGGGGCCTCGCCGGTGTGCCCTCCTCGGGCCCGTCGCCAGGCCTCCTGGAGCGTGCGGCAGTCGAGGACGGTGATGCCGTGCTCGGCGAGGAGGCGGTTGGCGGTGGGGGAGACGCGGGTCGGGGGCACGGGGGCAGTGTGCCCCGGCGGCCGGGCGGGTGTGCGGGTTTTTGGGTGGCGGCCGGTCAGTCGGCGTCGGGGGCCGGGTGCCAGGGGCGGTCGGGGCGGGTCCGGACCGGTGCGGAGGTGAGGCGCAGGGCGTACACCTCGCGGTCGGTGGCCTCGTACGGGACCGGGCCGAGGTACTCGTGGCCGGTCAGGTGGCACCAGGCGGGCAGGTCCAGCGGGGCGGCCGGGTCGGTGGTGTGGATGTGGACCACCGCGCCGGCGGGAAGGTGTGCGATCCGGGCGCGCAGCCGGAGCAGCAGCTGGACGCAGAGCAGCCCGGTGCCGTCGATGGTGAGATCGGGGGCGGCGGCGGGGGCCGTCATCGGGGGCTCTCCTGGGTGACGCGCCACAGGCGGCGGGGCAGGTCGCCCTCCTCGAAGGCGTGGACCTCGGTGAGGTGCCAGCCCTCGGCGAGCTCGTCGACCAGTTCGCGGGGGAAGAAGTGGACGGCGAAGCCGCCGTTCTCCCAGATGTCGTCCCCGTGGCCGGTGCCGGCGCCGTAGTGGGCGTCACCGGTGTGGCGGACGGTGTAGACGAAGGTGCCGCCCGGGCGCAGGACGCGCCGGACCTCGGCGACGAGGGCCCGGAGCTCCTCGGTGGAGAGCGCCATGCAGAGCAGCATGTGGGCGAACACCGCGTCGACGGAGTCGTCGGGGAGGGGCAGCGGGTCACGGACGTCGTGGGTGACGGCCGTGACCCGTTCGGCCAGGCCCTGGCTCGCCGCGGCCTCGCGCAGCTGCTGGAGGCCGGTCCGGCTGAAGTCGGCGGCCTGCACCCGGAAGCCGGCGCGGGCGAAGTGCAGGGTGTCACGGCCGTGGCCGGCGCCGAGTTCCAGCACGTCCCGGGCCCCGGCGGCGGTGAACGCCTCGGTGGCGTACTCGGCGGGGCCGGAGGGCTGCTCGCCGTACATCCCGGGGTTGGCGGTGTAGGTCCGCTGCCAGTGGGCGCGCTGGGCGTCGGCGAGGGCGGGCTCCTGGCCGCGACCAGCGTCGGGGCCGGTGCCGGTGCCGGGACCGGTGCCGGGGGTGTCGGTCATGGTGCTGCCCTTCGCGCGCTCGGTGGTGCGGGTGGTGCAGGGGTGGTGCGGGTGCTGCAGGGCCAGCCTAGGCGGGCAGATGCGGAAGGGCGTGCGCGGGGGGCGTACGGGGCGTACGGGACGCGCGGCTCAACCGAGGTGCTGGCCGGGGGCGGTGCCGCCGAGGCGGGTGAGCAGAGCGGAGAGCCTGCAGAGGTCCTCGGCGTTCCACTGGTCGGCGGCGAAGTGTTCGGCGGCGACCTTGCGGGCGGTGTACAGCATCTCGGCGAGCCGTTCCCGGCCGGTCGGGGTGAGGGCGGCGTAGGCGACCCGGGCGTCACGGGCGGCGGCCTCGCGGGAGACCAGGCCGATCCGCTCCAGCGGCGCGAGGCCGCGGGTCACACCGGAGGCGGTGAGCCCGAGGGATTCGGCGAGGTCGACCCGGCGCATCCGGCCGCCGGGGGCCTGGGAGAGGTGGAGCAGCATGGTGAAGTCGGCCAGGCTGACGCCGTGCAGGCCGCTGAGGCTCGCGTCGAAGCGCTTGACCACGGCCGTCTGGGCGCGGACCAGTCGCAGAGTGGTGTCCAGCGGGTCGGGGCCCGGGGTCGTCGTGGGCTGGGGTTGTTCCGAGTGGTTTGTCATTGCCACCTCCTTGAGGACTCAAGTATATCCCGAGGAGAGCCCTCAAGGAGGTGGCATGGGGGGAGGGGGGCCGGTCAGTGGGCGGTGTTGGCGGCGCGGCGCTGCCGCTTGCCGAGCGGTGCCTGGGAGAGGTCCTCGGCCTGGGAGCGGAGGTTCTTGTGGCCGTAGCCGCGCTCGCTCAGCCAGTTCAGGGCCGACTGCTCGGCGCGCTCGGTGGCCTCCAGGATGTCCTCCTCCGCCTCGCCCTCGTCGAGGAAGCGGAAGGTGAAGGCGGCTCGCGCGGACAGGTCGTAGCTGAGGTGGCCCTCACGGGTGAAGGCGGCGCGCAGCACGTCGTGTTCGGGGGCGGCGGCGAGCAGCTCGGCGCGCTGCCCCTCGGTGAGGCCGTCGAAGACGCCGCGCACCATGATGCGGAAGGTTCGAGTGGTCATCCCCCGACCCTAGGCAGTGCGGGCCGTCGGCCGCCAACGCGATTTTCGAAAGGCGGCGGCGTCCGGGGGCGTCAGCCGGGGGTGAGCGCCTCGGCGAGCCGGTCCGCGTACCCGGTGAGCCGGTCGCGCTCGGGGCCGGTGCGGGCGCGCCGGAAGCCGTGCCGGCGGCCACCGAAGGCCGCCTGGACGGCCTGGAGTTGGGCCCAGCGGCGGGTGCGCTCCCGGTCCAGCTCGGCGGCCTCGGTGAAGACGTCCAGCGCGCGCAGGACACCGCGGCGCGGGTCCGCCCCGCCGAGCACGGTGAGCGCGTGGACCTTGAGCAGGGTGCCGCCGTCGTAGGCGCGGTCCCCGGCGTACCCCTTGGGGTCCACGGCCAGCCAGGGCTCCCGCTCCGCCCGCAGGATGTTGCGGGGGTGGAGGTCGCCGTGGACGAGGACCTCGGGCTGGCTGCGGGCGAGTTCGTGGACGGTCGCCAGTGCGGCGGCCACCGTGCGGGCCGACAGCGGGTGGGTCAACGAGGCCGCGTCGGTGCGCAGTTGCTCCTCCCAGGCGGCGGCCTGCTCGCTGAGCCGGGGCAGGCGGGGCGGCGCCGGGACGGCGAGTCGGCGGCTGAGCCGCCCGGCTACCGTCAGCACCTCCTCGCCGCCCCGGACCTCCGCGAGCGTTGCCGGGCTCGCCCGTTCGAGCAGCATCGCGTAGTGCTCGTCGGCCCGTTCGTACAGCCGGACGGCGCCCCGGCCCGCCCACACCTCGAAGGCGTCCGGCTCGTGCACGTTGCCCGGGTGGGGGAAGGAGACCTTCAGTACGGCCGCGCGCCCCGCTCGCCGCCGGACGGGGAGGATCAGGCCGACGCCTCCGTGGGTGGCCTCGCCCGCCGGCGCGCAGCTCCAGCGCTCCAGCAGTTCGGCGGCGAGGCCGGGGAGTCGGGCGATCCAGGCCGCGCCGGAGGCTCCCTCGCGGTCGACGGTGGCGCGGGCGAGCCCGTCGGGGACGGTGATCATTCGGCCTCCTGTGCGGCGGCGGGGGAGCCGCGGCCGCGGCCGGGGTCAGGGGGCGAAGGGTCCGAAGGCCACGGCGGCGAGGCGCAGCGCCGGTGTGGGGGTGCTGCCGTTGCTGCCGACGGAGTAGACCAGGCGCTTGCTCGCGTCCGCGGTGGCGAAGAAGCCGTCGACGTACCCGAGGTCGTGCCCGGTCTTGCCCCAGACCACCGTGCCGTCCTGCAGGGGGATGGCCATCAGTCCGGCGCTGTAGCAGGCCCGCCCCTTGTCCGGGCCGAACGCGCACTCACCGGCTCCGCGGACGGGCAGCAGCCGCCCGGATGCGTCCCGCGGCAGGGTGAGCAGGTCGTGCAGCTGCTGGGGCGGCAGGAGTTCGCCGTCCAGCAGGGCGCGCAGGAAGCGGTCCAGGTCGGCCGGGGTGGAGATCATCGACTCCGGGTTGCCGCCCTGCTCGGAGACGTCGACCGGGGTGCCGGCGTCGTTGGAGAAGTAGCCGCTCAGGTGCGGTTCGGGCATCGCGGGCCTGCCCTCCGTCACCTCGGTGTGCCGCAGGCCGAGCGGCTTCAGGACGCGGGCCGTCACCTCCTGCCGGATCGTGTGCCCGGTCACCTGCTCGATGATCCGGCCCGCCAGGCGGTAGTTGAAGGAGTTGTACTCCTGTTCGGTGCCCGGGGCGAAGGCCGGTATGACCTGGTGCCCGTCGTCGGGGTGGAGCGTGCGCTGGACGACCTGGCCGAGCGTCTCCCGCTCGAAGCGGAGCGCGATCAGCTCGTCGTGGGTCCGGACCGGCCGGCCGTCGATCTCAGGGCCCTCGACGGCCTGCGGCAATCCGCTGGTGTGGTCCAGGAGTTGGCGGACGGTGATCGGCTGGGTGAACGTCTCGGGCAGGGTGCCGGGCAGGTACTGCCGGACGGTGCCGTCCAGCGAGATCCGCTGCTCGGCGGCGAGCTGGAGCACCACCGTGGCGACGAAGGCCTTGTTGATGCTGCCGATCCGGAACGAGGCGTTCGGAGCCACCGGCCGCCCGCTCACCGGATCGCCGGCGCTGCCGCGCCAGACCTGCCCGCCGACCGCCACCCGGGCGATCGCGCCCGCCGCCGGATCCCCCGGCCGGGCGGCGAACGCGGCATCGAGGGCGGCCGGATCGGGCCCGGCGGACGGTGTCCGGGCGAGGGCGGGCACGGGCGAGGCCGCGAGGAGCAGCGCGGCGAGGCCGAGGGCGAGGGCGGCGGGCTTGGCGGCGGCTTTGCCGACGGACATGTGGTCTCCGATGCCGATGGGGCGGGTGGGTGGCGGACTGGGCCGCCCTGGACTACACGTGGCCGACGCGCGATCAGTTGCATCCGGCCGAAGCCGGGGTGGAGCGCGGGGGCACGGAACACGGTGGAGACTCCCTTCCGCGGCGGCCCGGGCGGCCGCCGTCGCGGTGACTCCAAGACCGACCGCCGAGACCCCGTTCGCACATGTGCCGATCAGCAGGAATCCCGCGGGAATGCGGGCGGGCCACCCCTGCCGATCGGCAGGGGTGGCCCGGAGCGCGGCGACGCGGGCTACGCCCGGGCGGGGAGCCGGGCGCAGACCGCCCCCGCCCCCGCCGTCGGTGGCGCGGGCTCGGCGCCCAGGGCGGCGAGGGTGAAGCCCGTGGTCAGCGCACTGATGTCGCGGGCCTCGCGGATCAGGTAGTGGTTGCCGCCCGGCGCCTCGTAGCGCGCGAGGTCCGGGACGACCCGCCGGGCGCGCAGCGCGTACTCCAGGGACAGGGCGGCGCCGGCCGAGCTGTGGTCCCCGGTGCCGTGGACGATCAGCACCCGGCGCCCGGCCAGCTGCTCGACCGCGTCGCCGCTCGGCAGCCAGGGGGCGATCCCGGCCACGCCCACCACGGAGGGGTGCCCGGCGCACCAGAACGCGGCGCGCCCGCCCAGCGAGTTGCCGATCAGCACCACGGGCGCGCCCGGGTGGCGCCGGGCGAGCTCGTCGAGCGCCCAGCGGGTGTCGACGGCGGTGTCGGCGTCCGTGCCGTTCCAGCCGCCGTGGCGGTAGCGCAGCAGGTGCACCGCGAGCCCGTACGGCCGGCCGCGCTCGGTGAGCTCCGCGGCCAGGCCGCGCAGGCCCAGCTCGGCGGCCTTCACGGGCGCGCGCCGACTGCGGATGAACCCGCCCGGCAGCAGCAGGGCGACGCCGGTGACCGGCCCTTCGCCCTGCCGCGGGGTGAGCTGCGCGGTGCGCGGACGCTGCGCTCGGAACACGCGAAATCCCTCCTGGTGGCTACCGGCGGATTCTACGGTTCCGTTGAGCGGTCGCGGTGCGTCAGCAGGGACCACAGGACCCAGCCGGAGACCCGGGTGCGCACCACCATGACCTTCGCCCAGCGGGCGCCGAGCGGCGAGGTCCAGGTGTCCACGACCTCGACCCGGTCCCCGGAGGTGGCCAATCCGATGACGGTGTCCTCGCCGAAGTGGTCGACCCGGACGTTGGCGGCGTTGGCCGACACCTCCCACCAGCCCGCGCCGACCTCGGGCAACCGGTCGGAGCCCGCCGTGACGGCGGCCGGGACGAGCAGGATGCCCAGGGCGACCACGGTGGCCGCCGCACGGCCGATCACGGCCACGGGGACCTCCGCGCGGGGCTGGACACGGTGCTGGGCGCGGGCAACGGGATGGGTGTCGAGATTGGGGGAGGCATGTACAGCAGAACGATTCGACCGGGCGTGCGCGTACACCCGGCGCCGAGGTGCACCCGGTCGGCGCAGCACGATGTGGAGATCCCGTGTATCCGGCGGTCCGGGGAGCAAAGTTGACCTCAACTCGCCTCCTATGGCGCGGGGTTGGCGCGCCCTGGCGGACGGCTGGCGGGCCGGGCCGCGCCCTGGTCTACTCCGACCGCCGCTCCGGCAGGAGCCTCGCCCGGGTCTCCTGGACGAAGGCCGCGACGAGGTGTGCGTCGGAGAAGGTGAAGTAGGCGTTCCGTCCGCCCAGGTGCAGTTCGGTGCGTGCGGTGATCCGCAGCTGGTGGTCGGTCCCGGCGGCGACCTCCTCGACGTCGCTCCACGGCAGCGGGTCCGTACCGGGGTTGTTGGCGGGGTCGATGAGCAGGCCGCCGGGCACGACGGCGAGCGCCTTCCCGAGGACGACGTGCCCGTCCTCCTCGAACCGCTCGTGCAGCGGCGCGGTGTGGCGCGGCATCAGTCCGGCCCGGATGGCCTCGGCCAGCCCCGGCTCGTAGCCGCCGGCCAGTTTGGTGACCACGTACGGGGTTTCGCGGTCGTACGGCAGGATCAGGACGCGGGCGAAGTGCTCGATGCGCAGGTTGCCCCGGTGCTCCAGCCGGGAGGGTGTGTACTCGTAGCCCTCGATGGCCTCCCAGGGCAGCGCGCGGAAGTCGCCGCCGGCGTGGTGGAGGACGAGGCCGCCCCGGTAGCGCGCCAGGGAGACCAGCCCGGAGCGCGGCGGCACCCACTGTTTCCGATCGGTTGTGCGCGAGGAGCGGCTGGACGACCGGGTCCAGGAGTTCCCGCGCCTCAACTCCCGCCACACCGACCGCCCTTACCGCTACGGCTACACGGTCGCCGTCGAGCTCTACGCGCCGCCCGCCGGCCCCGGGGACGACCGCCCGGACGGGGGCTTCAGCAACGCCCCGCTCAAGCACGGCCTGGACCGGGGGACGGTCGAGGCCCATGAGTTCGGGCGGTTCGGGGCGGTGGGCGAGGCGGTGTTCGTCCCCGCCGAGTCGCCGACGGCGGAGGACGACGGGTACCTGATGGCGTACGTCCACGACCCGGCCCGGGGCGCGGCCGACCTGGTGATCCTCGCCGCCCAGGACTTCACCGGCGAGCCCGTCGCGCGCGTCCACCTGCCGGTGCGGGTGCCGCTGGGCCTGCACGGGAACCGGGTGCCGGTCGGGGAGACCGCCTGGGGCTGAGGCCGGGGCGCCGCCTGGACCGAGGCCCGGGGCCGCGGAGAGGGCGGTCAGGTCATGGCCGGGGTTTTCCCTGCTCTTTGTTTCGGATCATGGCGCGCTCTGCGACGATCCGATGATCGTCGCCCCGACGCGGTGGGCGGCGCGTCGCATGGGAGAGACCGGCATGGCCGTTTGGCCCGAGGACAGGGTTGTCCGGGCGAGGTGGAGCGCCAGGCCCGCCTGGGGCAAGGAGACCTGGCTGGTGGTCTCCGGCGGAGTGCTGGGGGCGATGTTCGCAAGCATGGGGCTGGCGGTGCTGTTCGGCCCGGCGCACGGGTTCGGCGGCGACAGCCTCGCGTACATGGGGATCATCAGCATCCTCGGGCTGATGCCCTCCGGGGCGGGCTTCGTCTGGGCGCTGATCCACCCCCGGGCCGGGCTCCCCTCGGCCGCCCTCGGGGCGCTGCTGGGGCTGGCGATCTTCGTCGGTTTCGCCGGGGACGGCCTCAACGACTCCTGGAAGGCGCCGCTGGACCGGCCGTCCACGATCCGCGCCGTGGGCAGCTGGACCAGCGGGGACCTGGTGGTGCGGGTCCGGCCGGACCTGGTGGTGGCGTACCGCAGCTCCACCGGCGCCGTCAGCTGGCGCTGGACCCCGCCCGGGGAGGACTCGGTGTGCGCGATGAGCCGGGGGACCGGCCCCGGCGGACCGGCCCGCGTCGGCGCCGTCGGACTGATCGGCCACTCGCCGCACGACAAGCCGTGCTCCGCCGTCACCGCGCTCGACCTCGGCGACGGCACCGAGAGCTGGACCGCCACCGTGGACGCGCCCGCCCGGGACGGCGACGAGGCCACCCCGGACGTGGTCGCCGTGGCCGGCCGGCAGGCCCTCCTCCAGGAGCGGACCGGCTGGCACGCCGTGCGGCTGGCGGACGGCGGGGACGTCTGGCGCAGCGCCGCCGACCCCGGGTGCGCGCCCCTGCAGGTCGCGGGCGGCGACGGGCAGGCCGTCACCGTCGCCCAGTGCGGCGATGCGATGCCCGTGCTGCGCTCGCTGGCCCCGGCGGACGGGCGGGAGCAGGAGCGGATCGTCCTGCCCGCGGCGGGCGGGCTGCGCAACCTCGCGGTGGTCTCGGTCGACCCGCTCGCCGTCTGGGTGGACGCCCAGGCCGAGCGCGGCACCCACGCGGTGCTCAGCTACGACCGGGCCGGCCGGCAGCGGGCGGTGATACCGGTCGCCGGGGACGAGTACGACCTGGACGTGATGCTCGGCGGCCTGCACGCCTTCGACGAGTTCAGCGCCCGGCCGCTGTTCGGCGGGGTGGTGGTGGGCGACCTGTTCATCGTGCCGGGCGAGCGGCCCGGGGACGTCGGCATCAGCGGCGGCAAGCATCCGAGCCGCACCGCCACCGGCCGGCTGCTGGCGTACTCGCTCGCGGACGGCGGCAAGCGGTGGACGGCCGGGCTGGACGACCAGGTGACCGGTCTGGTGGCGGACGGCGGCTCGGTGTGGGCGATGACCCGGGGCCGGGTGACCAGGGTGGAGGCGGCGACCGGGCGGCAGAGCGCCGTGCTGGACGTCAACGACACCGCCTCGCTCTACCCGGTGGACCTGTCGGTCGCGGGCTCGGAGCGGTTCACGGTGGTGGCGGAGGACGGGACGCGGGACGAGCCGCCGGTGCGGGCGATCAGCTGACCTGCTCGGCTCCGATGCCCGTCAAACCCGTCACACCCGTCACACCCGTCACGCCCGGAAGTCCGGGTAGCCGAGGACCAGGATGCGATCCTGCGGCCTGCGCACGTACGGCACCACCTTGCCCGTCGGCTCGAAGCCGAGCCGGCGGTAGAAGGCCTGGGCGCGCTCGTTGTCCTCGTGCACGCCCAGGGTGAGCGCCCCCACGTCGGTGTGCTCCCGGGCGTGGCGGACGGCCGCGCGCACCAGCGCGGCGGCCGGGCCGGCGGAACCCCGGTACGCGGGGGCGACGTACACGGAGTGGATGTGCACGGTGTCCGGGACGTCCGGCAGCGGTTCGACGGCGGTGATCCCGACCCAGCGGCCCGTCTCGTCACCCGCCTCGTCACCCGCTTCGCCACCCGCCGCGTCACCCGGCGCGGAGGCGGCCGGGACGATGGCCGCGAAGGTGGCGCACTCCCGCGCCGTCGCCTCCCGGGCGGCCCGGTGCTGCCAGTAGTCGTCGGGGCGGGCGGCGCATTCGGCGTACGAGAGGCTGAACGCGCTCGGGGAGTCGCGCAGCGCCTCCAGTGCGATCCCGCGCAGTTCCCGCCACTCCCCGGCGGCCATCCGGCGTACGTTGTCGTGCATGCGCCCAGCCTGGCACGGCCGGGCGGTGGCCGGATCCGGCCTGAGGATGATCTTCCGTAGCCCCTGCAGAGGAGCCCGGCACCGGCGGATCTGAGCCTTCCGGGCGGTTGTGTCAGTCTGGTGGGGGAGCACCGCCGAGATCGGGAGGCTCGTGATGGCCGAGATCAGGGTGAACGGGGTGACGCTGCACTACGAGGCCCATGGAGAGGGCCCCGGCGTCGTCCTGGTTCACGGCTCCTGGAGCGACGCGGACTCCTGGGCGCGGGTGCTGCCGGGCCTGGCCGAGTCCACCACTGCGGTCGCCTACGACCGCCGGGGGCACAGTCGCAGCGAGGACCCGCTCACCCAGGGATCGGTGTACGAGGACGCGGCCGACCTGGCCGGGCTGATCGAGCGGCTGGGCCTGGCGCCCGTCTTCGTCTACGGCGACTCCTACGGCGCGCTGGTCACCCTCCGGCTCTCCGCCGCCCGCCCCGACCTGCTGCGCGGCATCGCCGTGCACGAGCCGCCGGGCACCGGCATCCTGCTCGCCGACCCGGAGCTGCGGCCGATCGGCACCGACTTCGCCGACCGGATCGCCGCCGTCCGGGAGCTGCTGGAGCAGGCCGAGTCGGCCGCGGCCGCCGAACTGTACGTGGACAGCCTCGCCTTCGGCCCGGGCGCTTGGGAGCAGCTGCCCGCGCCCGTCCGGCACGCCTACATCCGCAACGCGCCCACCTATCTGGACGAGCTGCGCGACCCGGACGCGCTCGACCTCGATCTCATCGGGCTGTCCCGGTTCGGCGAGCCGGCCCTGCTCACCCAGAGCGACGACAGTGCCCCGATGTTCGGCGAGGTGCTGGACCTGATCGACCTCACCCTGCCCAGGGCGGAACGCCACCTGTACCAGGGCGCCGGGCACGCGCCGCACCTGTCGCAGCCGGAGGAGTGGGTGCGGGTGGTGCTGCCGCGGGCGCTGGGGGAGGCCTCGGGTGAGCCGGGACCCGGTCCCGGTGGAATGCCCGGATAACCACTCGCCTCCGCAGCCCCCTGGGGCGCAGGCTGTTTGCATGCCCGCGTCAGTCCGGACGCGGTGCGAGCGGAAGGACGAGCATGACGAGAACGCGTGGCCGCGTCGCCGCCTTACTGGGCGCCGTCGCCGTGGTCGTCGGCACCACCCTGGCTACCCCCGCCCCCGCCCTCGCCTCCGGCGACCCGGTGGGCCCGGCCCGGCCCGGCGGCGGGATCACCGGACAGGCGCCCTGCCCGAACGCGCCCGAGTTCATCTGCGGGACCCTCACCGTCCCGCTCGACCACAGCGGCACCACCCCCGGCACCCTGGACCTGGCGGTGGCCGTCACCGGCAACACCACCGCCCCCAAGGGCGACCTGCTGTTCCTCACCGGCGGCCCCGGCCAGCCCGGCGTCCTGCTGATCCGGCGGATCGCCGAGCAGATGGCGCCCGTCCTCAAGGACTACCGCCTGGTGATGTACGACCAGCGCGGCACCGGCGCCCACGCCCTCCAATGCCCGGGCCTCCAACAGGACATGGGCTCCTCCGACCTCGCCGTGCCGCGCCGGAAGTCCGTCACCGACTGCGCCGCCACCCTCGGCCCGAACGCCCGCTTCTACAGCACCGCCGACACCGTCGCCGACATCGACCGGCTGCGCCGCGCCCTCGGCGACCAGCGCCTCACCCTGGACGGCGTCTCCTACGGCACCCTGGTCGCCCAGCGGTACGCGCTCGCCCACCCGGCGAACGTGGCCCGACTGGTGCTCGACTCCGTGGTGCCGCAAGAGGGTTACGACCCGATGGACCTGGCCGCGCTGCCCGCCACCGCCCGGGTGCTGCGCGCCGCCTGCCGGGCCACCGGCTGCACCACCGACCCGGCCACCGACCTCGCCGCCACCGTCCGGCAGTACGGCAACGGGGCGCAAATCCTGGACGCCTTGACCAGCTACGAGTTCACCGACCCGGACTACGGCGGAGTCCCGGAGATCCTGCACGAGGCCGCCGCCGGGCGGCCGGACCGGCTCAAGGCCTTCATCGACGACGTCCACCAAGGCGACGCCGCCCCGGTCGAGTGGCTCAGCCAGGGCCTGCACGCCGCCACCCTCTGCGCCGACTCGCGCTTCCCGTGGGGCACTTCGGACACCCCGGTCGCGGGCCGGGCGGCGGCGCTGGAGCGCACCCGGCAGCGGCTGACCGCCCGGCAGACCTGGCCCTACGACGCGGCGACGGCGACCGGCCTCGGCAGCCTCCTGGCCTGCCTGGACTGGCCGCGCGAGCAGGTGCCGCCGACCCCGCCGGCGCACCGCAAGCTGCCCGACGTGCCGGTGCTCCTGCTCGGCGGCGACCGGGACCTCTCCACGCCGAACGAACTGCTGTACCAGCAAGCCGAGTCGGCGCACCATCCGAAGATCGTGATCGTCCCGGGCGCGGCGCACTCGGTGCAGAACCGGGCGGCGAACCCGGCCGGGCGGCAGGCGGTCTACGACTTCCTGCTCACGTAGCCCTCGGCGGGCCTGCCGTGTGGTCAGGTCACGTGCCCCAGCCGTCGTCCGGCAGGGTGCGGTCCGGCTCGGGGCAGTCGACGTGCTCGTAGCCCCACAGCACCGCCTTGTGCAGCATCCACTCCGGGAGCGGCGGCTGGTCGTAGCCGTCGCGGTCGACGAGCACCAGACCGACCCGAACCTCCTCGGCCGGCTCGAACTCCAGGGTCCGCTGGCCGGGGAGGTTCTCGTACGTCACCGTCCGCCAGCCGTGGCCGGTGGCGGTCAGCGCGGCCAGCAACTCGGCCTCGGTGACCCGGGAGTCGAGCGTCACCGACGCGCCGCCCGGCTGCGGGAGGTCGAGTTCGCCGTGCCAGATCGGCAGGGACAGCGACTGGAGCCGGCGGCAGCGGCAGAAGACCGTTCCCACGTCGCCCCAGCAGAAGGCGTGCGGCCAGCGGGTCTGCTTGCGGATGCGCCCGCTGGTCCACGGATCGCCGTAGTGGGCGGCGAGTTCGGGAAGTGAGGCGCCGTAGCGCAGCTCGCCGAGGCCGCCCGTGGTGGCGAGGGTGGTGACGAGGGGGAGGAGGCCGGTCAGCCCAGGCATGCCCGCACCGCCTCGATCAGCCGGTTCGCCCGGGCGTCGCCGTGGCCGATCATCCGGTTCGCGACGTACGCGAAGCCGACCCCGAACTCGTCGTCACCGAAGGCGAATTGGCCGCCCGCACCGTCGTTGCCGAAGCTGCGGGCACCCAGCAGCGGGCGGAAGGCGGGGGAGTCCAGCAGTAGGCCGGAGCCCCAGCGGGCGCCCAGGTCGAAGCCCAGGAAGCCCGCGCCGGACGAGACTTCGCGCACCGCGTCGGTGACGGTGTCGGGTGACAGCAGCCGGGGCGAGCCCTCCAGGCCGGTGGCCGTCGCCGCGTAGAGGCCCGCCAGGCCGGTGGCCGAGGCGACGGCGCCCGCGCCGGGCAGCTCGATCGCGTGCAGCGCCGGGTCGTTCCAGCCGTGCGGCACGTCCAGGCCGGGGAAGACCAGTGCGCCGGTCATCGTGACGATCCGGGTCAGCAGGTGCTCCGGGCCGGGCATCGGGCGCCGCCCCTCGGCCTCCACCAGCCGTGCCAGGTACGGCAGTTCGCTCTCCGGCAGGCCGATCCAGAGCGGCAGGCCGAGTGGCTCGGCGATCTCCTTGCGCAGGAACGCACCCGGCGTCAGGCCGGTGATCCGGCGGATCAGCTCGCCGACCGCGAAGCCGAGCACATGGCCGTGGTACTCGTACGTGGTGCCCGGCTCCCAGAGCGGCCGCTGCGCCTCGATCGCCCGGATCACCGGATCCCAGGCGGCGACCTCCTCGAAGGTGAGCGCCGCGTCCAGGGCTGGGATGCCGGCCCGGTGGCCGAGGATCATCCGAGTGGTGATCTCCCGCTTGCCGCCCTGGGCGAACTCCGGCCAGTAGCGGGCGACCGGGGCGTCCAGGTCGAGCCGGCCCCGCTGGGCCAGCAGGTGTGCGCAGATGCTCACCGCGCCCTTGGCGCAGGAGAAGACGGGGACGAGGGTGTCCTGCGTCCAGGCCCGCCCGGTGGCCTGGTCGGCCGTGCCGCCCCACAGCTCGACCACCTTCCGGCCGTCGACGAAAACCGTTGTGGCGGCGCCCAGTTCGGGGAACTCGGTGAAGTTGGCGGCGAAGACGTCCGCGACGGCGCCGAAGCGCTCGTCGGCCCAGCCCTGGTACTGCTGCATGGTGTGTGCCCCGTTCTGCCTTCGAGCTGTCCTTGAGCTCGCCCCTGAGTGGTGATCTCAAGATCGACCGAACCACGCTACGGGAGCCGGGCCGCCGTGACGAGGGGATTTTCCCAGCTCGGGGCTGCTGGGGCGGGTGTGGCAGACTCGCCTGATGGCGAGGACGAGGGACCAGGCGGATCGCGAGGCACTGACGGCGCTCTGGGAGCGGCGGTGGCCCGACACGGAGCCCGTCGGGTACGAGCTCGGCCGGGACGAGCGGGACACCTGGGTGCGCTTCCACAGCCTGCCGGAGTCCAAGCGCTACCCCGACGACGAGCGCGAGTACGCGATCGTCCTGGAACGCCACAACACCGTGCTGGACGAGCTGTTCACCGGTTCCGAGGTGCACGTCATGGTCCCGAGGTGGTCGGACCGGCCGAGCGCGCCCCGGATGCACTGGGACACCAGGCACTGGCGGTCCTGGCTCTGCGACGAGGACCCCGAATTCCCGTACTACTGCCACGTCTTCGTGGAGCGCCGGCCGTGGCGGCGGGGCAGCCTGGACCGGCTGCTGCGCCGGGTCGCCGACGACCGGGAGGGCGGGGTGATCATCGCCGGCGCCGGCCTGCGGCGGCTGTACCACCCGTACGACGGCGGCGCGGACGTCTACCTGACCACGGCGGAGGAGCGCGACCGGCTGAAGGAGCGGCACTTTGGGTGGCTGTCGGTGCACCCGAGCGGATGGTGAGGGCCCGGCGCGTGCGAAGGCTTGCCGGGGCCCCGGTCCGCCGCGCAGAGTGTCGGGAGCACGGAGACGATCACGTGCGCGGTGAACGAGGGAGCGAGCCATGGCCGTCAGCCTGAGCAAGGTCGAGCAGAGCGCGCCCGCGCTGGTCAGCCTCTACAAGACGGCGGGCGCCTCGGTGGAGCGGCGCGGGCTGAGCGGCCAGCGCTTCGCGGTGTACCTGGTGGTCGACTACTCCGGCTCGATGCGCCCCTACTACAAGGACGGCAGCGTCCAGGCCCTCGCCGACCGGGTCCTGGGCCTGTCCGCCCACCTGGACGACGACGGGAGCGTGCCGGTCGTCTTCTTCTCCACCGAGGTCGACGCCCAGGCCGAGATAGCCCTGGCCGACCACGAGGGCTGGATCGACCGGATCGTCGCGGGCCTCGGCCACATGGGCAAGACCAGCTACCACCTGGCGATGGAGGCGGTGGTCCGGCACTACCGCGCGAGCGGCGCCACCGATCCGGCCCTCGTCCTGTTCCAGACGGACGGCGGGCCGATCAGCAAGCCCGCGGCGGAACGGGGCCTGTGCGAGGCCGCGACGTTGCCGATCTTCTGGCAGTTCATCGGCTTCGGCGACCCGCACAGCCGCCAGTTCGACTTCCTGCGCAAGCTCACCGGGCTCGCCGTCCCGGAGAAGCGCGCCATCGACAATGCGGGCTTCGTCCACCTCGGCCGCGACCCCCGGACGGTCTCCGACCGGGACCTCTACGACCTGCTGCTCGCCGACCTGCCCAGCTGGCTCGAAGCGGCCCGCGCCCAGGGCATCGTCCCGCCGGGCCCGGCCCTCCAGCCCCCGGCCGCCGCGCCGACGCACGGGGCGGAGTCGAAGCGCCGGGGCCTGTGGGCCACCCTGATGGCCTGGCTGGGCGGGCGCCGGGGCGCCTGAGCCGGGGCGCGTGAGCCGGGGGGTGGCGCTACCCCGCGAAGATGATGGCGAAGTCGTTGGCGGTCTTGGTCGAGGTGGTGCCGCCTCCGCCGCTTCCGGTTCCGACAGTGGGAATCCTGGCGTTCGCCTCGATCGGTTCCCCGGTGTCGAAGCCGTGGCCGGCCGCGGGGTCGATGGTGACTTCCCACTCCTGGTCGGTGCCGTCGCAGGTGACGACGGCGACCGTGGCGGTGCCGTAGGCGACGTGGCCGGGGAGGCCGGCCTGTTCGGCGGTGATGAACTCGGTGGCCGGGGTGGTGGTGCCGCTGGCGCAGTTGTAGCTGCCGCTCAGGTGGACGGTGCCGTCGCCCGGGTAGAAGGCGCTGGGGGTGATGGTCACGTAGTCGCCGCCGGTGAGGCCGTAGTCGATGTCGGTGGCCGCCGCCGTGCCGTCGTTGAGGCTGGCGATCGCGCTGACGCCCTGGGTGGCGCTCATGCCGATCTGGACGGCGGTGACGGTCTGGGTCATGTTGACGTTGCCGGGGCCGCAGGGCACGGTGACTTCGCCGCTGGCGGTGTTGTTGGCCTGGTTGAAGTCCACCCGCAGTGCGGCCTGGCCGTTGGGGGCGCTGGTGCTGGTGCAGGTGTAGACGATGACGGCGGAGACCCTGCCGAGGCCGACGGTGACGCTGTTGGACTTGATGCCGACGTTGAGGCCGCCGGTGACGGTGGTGGCGGCGCGGGTGGATGCGGTGGTGGTGGCGGCGGCGTGGGCGGAGAACCCGGTGGTGAGGAGGGCGGCGGCGCTGAGGCCGGCCAGGAGCGGGCGGGGGCGGCCTATCGGCATGGGGGTGCCTTTCGGGGGAGGGGGGTGCTCCTCCCAACAGACAGCCGGTCGACGCGGCCTGCAAGCGCACTTGGTACGTCGGAGCGGCAATCCGGTCGACAGCGGGAGATCGGTTGGCGGAGAGTCATGCCATGGCTGATCTGTCTTCCTCGTCGTTCCCGGCGTCCTACCGGTGGCGGGCGGCGACCGTCGCCGATGCCGGCGCGATCCACGGGTTGGTGGCCGCCTGCGAGCGCGAGCTCCTGGGCCGTCCCGAGACCGAACCCGACGGCATCGCCGCGGACCTCGCGCTGCCCGGTCTCGACCCGGCCGCCGACACGCTGCTGGTGTACGACTCGGCGGAGCGCCTCGTCGGCCGGGCCTGGGTGCACGGCGGTCGACGCAGCGCGGTCGACGTCCACCCCGATCACCGGGGGAGGGGGTTGGGCGGCGCGCTGCTCGACTGGGCCGAGGCACGGGCCCGGCAGGCGGGTGGTGAACGGCTCAGCCAGACGGTCTCGGACGGCGATCGGGCGGCGGTGGAGTTGTTGCGCTCACGTGGGTACGAGCCGTTCGTCGTCCAGTGGCTGCTGGAGATCGAGATGCCCGCCGAGCCAGTGGTGCCCGGCCCGCCGCCCGGTGTCACCTGGCGCTGCTTCCGATCCGGCGACGAAGAGGCCGCGTACCGGCTCACCGAGGACGCCTTCGACGAGTGGCAGAAGCGGCGCAAGTCGTACGAGGAGTGGGCCGGGCACACCGTGGAGCGCGACACCTTCGCGCCGGCGCTGTCGACGGTGGCGTTCGCCGGGGATCAGATGATCGGTGCGGTGCTGGCGTTGAACGTCCCGGGCACCGACGAGGGATACGTCGAACGGGTCGCGGTCCGCAAGGATCATCGCCACCGGGGGATCGCCCGCATGCTGTTGCAGGCGTCCTTCCGGGCCTTCTACCGCGAGGGCCGCCGGACGTGCACGCTGTGGACCCACTCGGAGACCGGTGCGCTGTCGCTGTACCAGCGGGTCGGCATGACGGTCCGCCGCAGCTCGGCGGTCTACGGCAAGGCGCTCGGTGGTGAGTAGCGGCGGAGTGGGACGTCAGACCGGCCGACGTCCCACTCCGCGGCGTCGGTTACCCGACCAGGTCGGAGGGGTCCGTGTTGGCGCCGCAGAGCACCACGCAGACCTTCTCGCCGTAACCGTGGTCGGTGTTGAGCAGACCCGCGAAGGCGGTGGCCGCGGCGTGCTCGACGACGATCCGGCGCTCGTCCCACAGGGTTCGGCGAGCGCGGACGATCTCCGCGTCCGGGACCAGGACGGAGTACACATCGTCCTGCTGGGCGGCGGCGAGCGCGGTGGCCGAGGCGCGGCGGGCGCCGAGGGAGTCGGCGGCGACCGAGTCCACCGGGACGTCGACGGGGTGGCCGGCTTCGAGGGCGGCGTTCAGCGCGCGGGAGTTCTCGGGCTCGACGGCGATGGTGTGGATTCCGTGGTGCCGGGCGGCGGTGGCGACGCCGGCGAGCAGGCCGCCGCCGCCGACGGCGACCACGATCGAGTCCAGGTCGGGGATCTGCCGGTGGATCTCGTCCACGAGCGTCCCCGCCCCGGCGGCGATGAGCGGATGGTCGTACGCATGGGAGGCGAGCGCACCGGTGGCGGCCGCGAACTCCTCGCAGGCGGCCAGGGCTTCGGCGTACTCGGTGCCGACGAGCCGGACCTCGGCGCCGTAGCCGCGCAGCTTGGCGACCTTCACGGCAGGGGCGGTGGTGGGCAGGAAGACGGTGGCGCGGACACCCTGCTGCCGGGCGGCCCAGGCACAGGCCAGCCCGGCGTTGCCACCGGAGGCGATGGTCACCCCGGCGTCGGGGAGAGTGGCGGCGTCGCGGTGGGCCTGGACGAAGTTCTGCGCGCCACGGGCCTTGAAACTGCCGGTGTGCTGCATGAACTCCAGGGCGAGCCACACCTCGCCGGGGCAGTCCTCCCGGCCGGCCGGGGCGAGGGTGATGGGGCGGATGTGCCCGGCGATGCGGTCGGTGGCGGCTTTGACGTCACCGTAGGTGAGTTGGTGCAACGTGTCGCTCCTTGCGGGAGAGGGTCACGTTGCACCGTACGCCGAACGGCCCGCCGGGGTCGGTGGATCAACTACCGAAGATGATGGCGTAGTCGTTGGCGGTCTTGGTTGTGACGCCGCGCCCGCCCGATGTCGGCAGCGTGGCGTGGGCCTCGATCGGCAGTCCGGACTGGAAGGTACTGCCGGTGGTCGGGCCACCGAGGGTGGCCTCCCAGGCCTGGTCCGTGCCGTCGCAGGTGGTGACGGGGACCGTGTAGGTGCCGTAGGCGAAGAAGGTGCCGGGGCCGGCCTGATCGGCGGTGACGAACTCCGTGGCGGGGGTGGGGGTGCCGCTCGCGCAGTTGTAGGTGCCGTTCAGGGTGACGGTGCCGTCGCCCGGGTAGTACGCGCCGGGGGCGATGTACAGGTAGTTGCTGGCGCGGACACCGAACTCGATGTCGGTGGCCGCCGAAGTGCCGTCGCTGAGGCTGGCGATCGCGCCGACCGGGTCGCTGCCGCTCATGCCGATCTGAACGGCGGTGACGGTCTGGGTCATGTCGACGTTGCCCGGGCCGCAGGGGACGGCGACTTCGGTGGTGGCGGTGTTGTTGGCCTGGTCGAAGTCCACCCGCAGTGCGGCCTCCCCGTTGGGGGCGCTCGTGCTGGTGCAGGTGTAGACGATGACGGCGGAGACGGTGCCGAGGCCGACGGTGACGCTGCCGGACTTGATGTTGACGTTCAGGCCACCGGTGACGGTGGTGCCGGTGCGGGTGGACGCGGTGGCGGCGGCGTGGGCGGAGAACCCGGTGGCGAGCAGCGCGGCGGCACTGAGGCCTGCCAGGAGCGGACGGGGGCGGCCTATCGACATGGGACTGCCTTTCGAGGGGGAGGGGGTGGTGCTCCTCCCAACAGACAGCCGGTGGAAGTGCCCTGCAAGCGCACTTGGTACGTCGGAGCGTTGGGAGTGGGAAGTCGGACCGGCCGACTTCCCACTCCGGCGGCGGTAGCTGTCTCGGCCGGTGCCGCACTTTGGTCGGTGCCATTGCCCGGATAGGGACCTCGGGGTCATGATGTGCGACCAGTGCGGGGCCGCATCCGAGGGTTCCTGGCAGGTCCATGGCAGCGACCCTTGGGGGGGGCTCCGCTTTTCCGACAGCCTCCGGTTGCCACCCGGAGGCAAGGGAGGAGTGACGGTGGACGAAGAACTCCTGATCGCTGTCGAAGAGTTGGGTGCGGTGCACGACCGGTACGACAGCCTCCGGTCGGATAACGCGGGTTCCGGTGGCGACGACCCGTGGCCGGGCGGAGACGGGAATCTGCACGAGAGCGAGTGAGCGATCCGGCTGGTGGGCGAACGGCCAGTCGGCCGTCCGGGCGTGTCACAGCCTGGATCCGATGGACCTCCGTGCTGCGCTTCTGCGGACCAATCGGGACCTGGGGCGAATGCCCGACGTGGTGTTCCTGCACAACCCGGAAGCCTCGCTGGTGGCCGGTGAGCGCGGCGAGGAGCAGTTGGCCTCCGCCTGCGGCGTTCTGGCCGAGGCTGTGGCGGCCGGCACGTGCGGGGCATGGGGGATCGCGTCATGGAACCCCTGCGCCGTGGCCGCGGTCGCAAACTCGGTTCCGGTCGTTCCGGACGTCCTGATGGTCCGGTCAGGACTGCTCGTTGGCTCGGCGGTCCTGGCCGCTGGCGAGTTTCTGGCAGAGAGATGGGGCATTCCGGTCGAACGGCGATGGGGCATGAGTCCGTTCGGTGGGAACCTCACCGGCCCGCCTTGGGGCCGGAGTGACCCGCGGCTCTTCCTGGCCGGCACTACCGGCGAATCGACTCCGGTGCAGGCGGCCTTCCGGGCGGCCTTCGAACTGCCGCCGGTGGGCGCGGTCGTGGTCGGCACCGACCAGCCGGATCACCTGCGCGAGTTGGTCGATGCCACCGAGCTGGCGGCTGACGCCGAGCTCATCGGCGGGTACCGGCGCCTGCTGGCTGAACGGGCCGCCCGTCAGAGCTGTTGAAGCGCGTGGATCAGCTGCTCGGCCTCGGACCGCGCCGGTGTCACCCGGGGGTCATCCGGGTGGGCGTGCGGCCCGGCGATCTTCGCCAGCACGAACAGGCGCATCACCATGCCGTCCCGGCTCTCCAGGTCCGCCCGCCGTTCGCGGCGAACGCGGTCCGCGAGGGCCGGGACGGCGAGGGAGGCGGCCAGGAGTGACGCGGAGTCCAGGCCGCGCGGGGCCATCCCCCAGTCCTCCCAGTCGAACATGCAGAACTCGGGGCCCGTGACGTTCGCCCAGTTCAGATCGGCGTGAGCGGGAGACCATGAGGCGATCTGGGTGTTCACCGCGAGGGGGAAGGCATCCCGGATGACGCGGTCGACCAGTTGCCGGGTGATCGGCTCGGTATCCGGCGTCGCCACCCTTGCGGTCGGTTGGGTGGCGAGCGCCGCGAGGGAGGCGTTCAGGGCCTTCCACCAGCTGTCGGGCAGCTCGGGATCGACGGCCAGGATGGCTGTGCCGACTGGGTTTGCAGGGAGGAGTGACGTCTCGTCCGCTCGCCAGATGGCTCCGTCGCCGGCGTCCTGCCACGCTACTGATTCCACCCAGTGGGGCATTGCCACGTCGGTCAGGGTGGCAGCGGCTTCGGTGCCGGAGCAGCCCTGCTCGCGGGTCCGTGAGGAGGGACGGCGCTCGACGCGGATCCACGTGCCCCGGTCGGTGCGGGCTCCGACCGATCGACGCTTGCGGACGAGAGCGGTCCGGTCGAGTGCGGTGCCGAGACGCCGTTCGACCCGATCGAGGATGTGATCGACCGGGACCTTCCGAAGGTCGACTGCGGAGGACGTCATGGCGGTGACGCTAGCAGGCTGATGGGGGACGGACGGAGGCTCCGGCCACGCGATCGGAGGGCGTGGCCGGAGCTGGAGGGGTTGGTCAGGCGGTGAAGCGGGGGTCGCGGGCTTCGATGGCCTGGATGAAGGCGGTCCACTCGGCTTGGTTGAAGGCGAGGTGGGGGCGGCCGGGGTTCTTGTCGTCGCCGACCCAGACGTCGCCGTTGTCGAAGCGGGCGATGACGACGCAGCTGCCATTGTCGTCAGCGGAGAAGGGGGACTTGACCCACTCGGCACCGGCGGCCTCGTGGTCGTACGGGTCGTGCGGGCTACGCATCTGGGCCTCCCGGGTTGGTTAGGCGGTGAAGCGGGGGTCGCGGGCTTCGATGGCCTGGACGAAGGCGGTCCACTCGGCTTGGTTGAAGGCGAGGTGGGGGCGGTTGAGGTCCTTGTCGTCGCCGACCCAGACGTCGCCGTTGTCGAAACGAGCGACGACCACGCAGTTGCCGTTGGAGTCGCCGGAGAAGGGGGACTTGACCCACTCGGCGCTGGCGGGGTTGTGGTCGTAGGGGTCGTGCTGCTCGCTCACGTGATCTCTTCCAACTTGCGTTCAAGGGCGGCCACGGTGGCATCCGGTGAAAGCGCGCACCGTTTCAGTCGGGCGAAGGCTCGCTCAGCGCGTCGGACCTCGCGCCCCGATTTACGCGGGAGCATACCGCCGACCGCCTCGATGAAGGAGAAGCTCTCGCCTGACTCTCCAGGGAAGCGGAGAAGTGTGAGTCCAGATGCCAGAATCCCAGGTCGTCCGGCGCTCAATGGGACCATGCGAACTGTGACGTTCGGGTACTGTGCCACCTTGATGACGTGCCGGATCTGGCCGGCGAGGACTTCTTGGTCACCGCCAACCAAGAGGGCGACCTCGCCCACGTAGGCGTCGAGTTCGAGCAGCGGATCCTGAGTGAGGCGGCGTTGGCGCATTATGCGGATCTCGGCGGCGGCTTCGTTCTGGTCCTCGCTGAGACCGTCGAGGCCTGCGGCGATGACCTCGCGAGCGTAGTCCTCGGTCTGCAAGAGGCCGGGGAACGCCGACAGGTAGTAGTCGAGCATCTGAGTCGCTTCGGATTCGAGGCTCAAGTACTCGGCGAACGCGGAGCTGATCGTGTCAGCGAACTCGTGATCCTGCCACCAGTGCCTCGAAGGGCTGTCGGTGGCGAGGGCCTCGATCTCGGCTCTCTCCGGACCTGCGATCCCGCAGTGGTCCATGAATATGGCCAGCTCGCGAGCGGTGACCGGCAGTAGCGCTCGTTCGATCTTGCTGAGCCGAGCCGGGTTCCAGCCCTTCAGGCCGGCGGTCACGTCGGCAAGCGTCTTGTTGTTCTCCGTTCGCCAGGCTCGCAGTTCGTCGCCGAGGCGGATCTGCCTGATCGCTGACGGGTCCTTGCTCAACACGCCTCCAGTCTCGCTGTTCGCGCTTCGATGACTCAAGCTACCCTCAACTCCAAGATCAAATAATTTGTTTGATGCTTGCTCGCGTTCGGCTTGCAAATTCGATTTTGGTTGCCCCACACTCAACGTGACCGCACGAACACGCCACTGAAGGTGTGGGGTGACTCATGTCCACCTTGCGTAACCCGGTCCTCCGAACCTGGGAGACCGTCCTCACCGAGCACTCGAACTCGGTCCGCACCGCCCGCCGCCTCGTCCGGACCCAGCTGAACTCCTGGAGCTGGAGCGGCGATCCCGTCGACGACCTCGTTCTGATCACCTCGGAGCTCGTCACCAACGCCGTCGTCCACGCCTGCCAGGGCTACGGCGAAGTCCGCCTCTCCCTCCAGGAGTTCGGCGGCGACTGCCGGCTCGAAGTCTGGGACCCGCGCGGCGACCTCCAACTCCGCCGCCCCCACCCCCGTCGTTTCACCGAAGGCGGCCGAGGCATCGACCTCGTTCGTCAACTCGCCTTCGACTTCGGCGTCATCGCCCGCCGGGACGCCGGCAAGCGCGTCTGGGTCCGCATGCTGCTCGACCCGGCCAACACCCCGACCTCCCAAGCTCATTGATCCGAGGCTCCCATGCCCGAACTGCACCCCGCCGCCATCGTCCACCGCGACCCGGGGGCTCTCCTGGACCGCTGCGACATCGGCGGCGTCCGGCGCCTCTACCGCGAGCCCGGCTACGAGTCGGGCGCCATCGTCCCGGCCGGTGACTGGGCCCCGATGTCCGCCGACCTCCCCAGGCGGTACGCGCCGACCAGCTTCACCAGGGAGGGCGGCATGGTGGAGTTCTTCCGACTCCCCGCCGATGTCATCGCCTTGCCCGAACTCACCTCCCTGGTCGACACGTTGGGTGACCCGGAGGCCATCCCGCTCGCCGCGACCTACGACCCGCCCGACGAACCCGTCACCCACCGCCTGCCGACCAGCGGCCTGCGCCCCGGCCTGCACATCGACAACCGCGAGAACGCCTCCTTCACCGACTGCGCCTTCGCCCGCCGCCGACTCTGCGTCAACATGGGCCCCGGCAGCCGATACCTCTTCCTCGTGACCACCCCCATCACGTCCATGTGCAAGGCCGTGTACGACCGCTACGAGAACCACCACCCGCACACCGGCGACTTCGGGCTCTACCTGACCGAGCGGAAGCGGGCGAGCGTCCTGCGGATCCGCATCGACCCGGGCGAGGGCTGGATCGCGCCGACCGCACTGCTCCCGTTCGACGAGTCCACGGAGGGCGAGCGGCTGCCGTCCACCACAGCCTCCAGGCTGGGGCGCTGGCGTCGTGGCCGCTTGCGCCCACTGATCTGACAATCAGTCACGCTCCGCACACGGCCACCGAGGACGGTCGTGTGTGGCGCCGGTGCACGTCTTGGGGTGCGCCGAGATCGTGGGGCGTGAAAGCCCTGCTGCGCGCCCCGCAGTGTCCGCGCATGGAGAGGCCGGGGATCGATTTTCCGGCCCCAGCCGAAGGCTGTGCCGAGAGATGGTCCGATCGCGCCTGCCCACCGGATGCTGCCGGTGGGCAGGCCGATGAGTGTGCGCTGGTGATCAAGAGCTTGGTCCCTGACGGGGCACGCGGAGACGGGGCAGCCTCCCACCCTGCTGCCGGCGCGTCATGGACGCTCGTCGCATGGGGAACCCGGCGTCCTGACGGGGCGCAGGAAGTCGGCTGGGTCGACTTCCTGCGCACGAACGTGATCGGTGCACGGGGCCGGGCTGCCGGTGAGGTCACCCGCGAGGCCGCGCACGCAAGGGCGGCCTCGCATGATCCCCCAGCACTTGATCAGCTGTGAAGACGACTCCTGGCGCCCCCTTTGCCGGGCAGACTGGTGCGGAAAGCCAGTGAAAGGGCCCGATGATGACCGCTGTGCACGAATCCGTCCTCGACGCGATCGGCGGGACGCCGCTGTTCCGTCTCGCCCGACTCGGCGCGGGGATCGCCGCGCCGATCTATGCCAAGGCCGAGTTCCTCAACATCGGGGGCAGTGTCAAGGACCGCGCCGCGCTGTCCATGGTGCTGGCCGCCGAGCGGGACGGGCTGTTGAAGCCGGGCGGGACGATCATCGAGGCGACCTCCGGGAACACCGGCATCGGCCTGGCCATCGTCGGGCGGCAGCGCGGGTACCGGGTGATCGCCGGGGTGGCGGACAAGTCGGCGGCGGAGAAGTCCGACATCCTGCGGGCGTACGGCGCGGAGGTGGTGCTCGCCCCGACCTCGGTGCCGTTCGAGGACCCGCGGCACCTGTTCCACGTGGTCCGGCGGCTGGCCGAGGAGATCCCCGGCGCCTGGCTCGCCAACCAGTACGACAACCTGGCCAACCCGGACGCCCATGTCCGGACCACCGGCCCCGAGATCTGGGAGCAGACCGGCGGCCGGGTGACCCACTTCGTCGCGGGCGTCGGCACCGGCGGCACCATCACCGGCACCGGCGGGCACCTGAAAGAGGTGTCCGGCGGCTCGGTGACGGTGATCGGCGCGGACCCGGAGTCCTCCTCGTACGGGGGCGGCGACGGCAGCCCGTGGTACGTCGAGAGCATCGGGCACTTCCTCCACCCGGAGACGGTCGAGGACCGCTGGCCGGAGGCCTACCGGTCGGAGGTGGTCGACTCCTTCGAGCGGATCCCGGACCGCGAGTCGCTGCTGACGGCCCGCCGGCTCGCCCGTGAGGAGGGCCTGCTGGCCGGCCCGTCCTCCGGCGCCGCCGTGGCGGCCGCGCTGCGGGTGGCGCGGGGGCTGGGCCCGGACGACCTGGTGGTCGTGCTGCTGCCGGACTCGGGCCGCTCCTACCTGTCCAAGCTGCACAGCGACACATGGATGCGCGCGTGGGGCTTCCTGGAGGAGGCGGAGACGGATGGCCTGCGGCCGCTGCTGGACGCCGCCGAGCCGCTGGTGACGGTCGACGCCGACGCGACCGTGGGCGATGCCCTGGAGCTGCTGCGCACCGCGCCGGGCGGGGTGGCTCCGGCCGTCCTGCCACGCCCGGCGCGCCCGTACGGGCTGGCCCCGGCGGAGGTGGTCGGCTCGGTCTCCCGGGACGCGCTGGCGGCGGCACTCGCGGACGGCGCCGCCAAGCCGGGCGACCCGCTGGGCGCGCTGGTCGGGCCGGCGCTGCCGGTGGTCGGTGTCGGGCAGTCGCCGGCCGAGGCGCGGGCGGCGGTGGGGGAGGCGCGCGAGGTGGTGCTCGTGCTGGTGGACGGGAAGGTCGCCGGGGCGCTGGCCCGGGAGGCGCTGAGCTAGTCAGTCCTCCGAAGTCGGCGCCAGGATGGCGGAGATGACCCGGTTCAGGGTGCGGTCGAAGGCCGTGTCCGGATCGGCGGGCGGCCCGGCGGTGGCGAACGCCTGGGCCAGGTGCGGGTATTCGCCGCCGGCCGCCGCCTGGCCGAGGTAACCGGCCAGCTCCGCCTGCCACTTGGCGCCCGCCGCCGCCGTCTGCTCGTACTGCGCGAACTGGCAGATGAAGCCGTTGAACAGCGCCATCGCCTCCATCCGGGCCCCGCCGTCGAGCCCGGTGGGGGCGGTGGCGGCCAGGAAGTGATCGGTGTAGCGCAGGGCGTTGGGGCCGATGCCCGGGCGGGCCACCACCAGTGCGGGCAGCCAGGGGTGGCGGCGGAAGATGGCGAGCTGCTGGTGGGCGAGTGCGGTGAGGTCGGCCCGCACATCGCCGCTCGGCTCGGGTGGCAGGCGGTACTCGCCGGAGGCCGCGTCGAGCATCAGGTCGAGCAGGTGTTCCTTTTTTGGCACGTAGTTGTAGAGCGACATGGTGCCCGCGCCCAGCGCCGCCGCGACCCGGCGCATCGAGGCGGCCTCCAGGCCCTCGGCGTCGGCGATCGAGATCGCTGCCGCGGCGATCGAGTCGCGGCTGTGGGCCGGTCGCGGGCCGCGCCCGGTGCGCTCGGGGCGCAGCCAGATCAGCTCGGGCGCCTCGGGGGGCACGGGCTTGTCGGGCTTCTCGGACGGCTCGGACGGCTCAGGCGGCTCAGACGGATCGGACGGCTCGGACTTGCTGGACGGCACTGGAAGATCACCTCGCCCACCCATCTTAGATACGTACGCCGTACGTAGTACGATGGCGCCCAAGCGCGCTTCTACGTACGCTGTACCTAGAGAAGGGCAGAGCCATGTCCGACCCCGCCCGACCCGTCGCCGGCACGGCGCCCGCCATCGAGATGGCGGGCGTGGCGAAACGCTTCGGCGCCACCGAGGCCCTGCGCGGCCTCGACCTCACCGTCCCGGCCGGCACCGTCTGTGGCCTGCTCGGCCCCAACGGCGCCGGCAAGACCACCGCCGTACGCGTGCTCGCCACCCTGGTCGCCCCCGACCGCGGCACCGCGCGGGTCGCCGGGCACGACGTCGTCCGCGCCGCCGAGGACGTCCGGCGCGCCATCGGCCTCGCCGGGCAGCACGCCGCCGTCGACGAGGGCATCACCGGCCGCGACAACCTCCGGCTGCTCGGCCGGCTGCACCACCTCGGCGCCCGCCGCGCCCGGGAGCGCGCCGACGAGCTGCTCACCCGCTTCGACCTCACCGAGGCCGCCGACCGGCTCGTCCGCACCTACTCCGGTGGCATGCGCCGGCGCCTCGACCTGATCGCCAGCCTGGTCACCAGCCCGCCGGTGCTCTTCCTGGACGAGCCCACCACCGGGCTCGATCCGCGCAGCCGGCAGGCGATCTGGGACACCGTCAAGGATTTGGCGGGCGGCGGCACCACCGTGCTGCTCACCACCCAGTACCTGGAGGAGGCCGACCGGCTCGCCGACGACATCGTGGTCGTCGACCACGGCGCCGCCATCGCCACCGGCCCGCCGGCCCGGCTCAAGGCGGCGATCGGCAGTCAGGTCTCCGTCACCCTGGCGGACGTCGGCCAACTCGCCGCCACCGCCGTGGTGTTGTCCTCGCTGACCGGCGGCGATGCCCGGGTGGACGTCGCCGAGCGGTCCGTCACGGTGCTGACCGCACCCGGCGTCTCGGTTCTGCTGCCCTCGCTGGTCCGGGAGTTGGACGGCGCCGGGGTCGTCGCGCAGGACGTCGCGGTGCGGGCGCCCTCGCTGGACGACGTGTTCCTCGCGCTCACCGAAGGGAAGGCCGCCTGATGTCCGTCACCGCCGCCGTCACCGCAGCCCCGCACCCCGCCGCCGCGGCCCGGCTGCTCTCCGACACCCGGACGTCGATGCTCCGGGTCCTGCTCAACTACCGCCGCTCACCAGGCCTGTTGGCCGCCTCGCTGGGCGTGCCGGTGGTGATGGTCGTCGTCTTCGGGTACGTCTTCGGCAGCGCCATGCAGGTGCCGGGCGGCGGCGACTACCGGGAGTTCCTGATGCCCGGCCTGTTCGCCATGGTCGCCACCAACGGCATCATGCCCACCATGGTCGGCGCCGCCCGCGACGTCGGGCGCGGCGTCACCGACCGGCTGCGCTCCATGCCCGTCTCCCGCACCGGACTGCTGCTCGGGCAGACCCTCGCCGACCTGCTGGTCAGCGTGGTCGTCCTGGCCCTGCTGGCCCTGGTCGGGCTCGGGGCCGGCTGGCGCGCCCGGCACGGACTCGCCGACGCGGCAGGGGCGTTCGCGCTGCTGCTGCTCTTCCGCTTCGTGATGACCTGGGCGGGCACCCTGCTCGGCCTGGCCGTCGGCAAGGAGGAGGCGGCCGGTCAACTGTCCGTCGCCGTCTTCCCGCTGGCGATGGTCACCAACGCCTACGTGCCGACCGGCGGCATGCCCGGCTGGCTGCGGTTCCTCGCCGACTGGAACCCGATCAGCTCCGTCGTCCAGGCCTGCCGGGAGCTGTTCGGCAACCCCTCGGCGGCCGGTACCGTCTGGCCGACCCAGCACGCGGTGGCGGCCGCGCTGCTCTGGAGCGGCGTGCTCCTCGCGCTCTGCGTGCCGCTCGCCGTACGGAAGTTCGCCACTCACGGGCGGTGATCGGCCGTGTCCGGCGGAATGTGCTGGACACCGGGGCCGGTGCGACGGAAGGTGGTTCGCCATGGAGTACACCCACCTCGGCCGCACCGGCCTGACCGTCTCCCGCCTCTGCCTCGGCACCATGAACTTCGGCCGCCACACCGAGGAAGCCGAAGCCCACCGCCTGATGGACACCGCCCACGAACGCGGCATCAACTTCTTCGACACCGCCAACGTCTACGGCCGCGACACCGAGGGCAACCTCAGGGGCCGCACCGAGGAGATCATCGGCCGCTGGTTCGCCCAGGGCGGCGGCCGCCGCGAGCGCACCGTCCTCGCCACCAAGGCCTACGGCGACATGGGCGACTGGCCCAACGAGGGCAAGCTCTCCGCGCTCGCCATCCGCAAGGCCGTCGAGGCCAGCCTGCGCCGCCTCCGGACCGACCACATCGACCTCTACCAGATGCACCACATCGACCGGGCCGCGCCCTGGGAGGAGGTCTGGCAGGCGATGGAGGTGCTGGTCGCCCAGGGCAAGATCGTCTACGTGGGCTCCAGTAACTTCGCCGGCTGGCACATCGCCCAGGCCCAGGAGGCCGCCCGCTCCCGGCACTTCCTCGGCCTGGTCAGCGAGCAGTCCCTCTACAACCTGCTGGACCGCACCGTCGAACTGGAGGTCATCCCCGCGCTCCAGCACTACGGCCTCGGGCTGATCCCGTGGTCCCCGCTGCGCAGCGGCCTGCTCGGCGGCATCCTGCGCAAGGAGCGTGAGGGCGCCCGGGGCCGCAGCTCCGTCAGTTACACCCAGGAACTCCTGGCCAAGCACCGCGACCGCATCCAGGCCTACGAGGACTTCGCGGAGGAGCTCGGCACCGACCCGGCCGACCTGGCCCTCGCCTGGCTCCTCTCCCGGCCCGCCGTCACCGCCCCGATCGTCGGCCCCCGCACCGCGGCCCACCTGGACGCGGCGATCCGGGCGCTCGACCTCACGCTCGACCAGAAGACCCTGGACCGCCTCGACGAACTCTTCCCGGGCCACCAGCCGGCCCCGGAGGACTACGCCTGGTAGGCCGGATACGGCCCCGCCCGGCCCCGACCGCCCGAGGGTGGTCGGGGCCGTGGTGTTCGCGCCCGGACGGCACGCGGAAATTCGATGCCGCTCCGAGGTGATGCCATGTCAGAATCCGGACATGTCGATCAGGTACCCGCGCCCCCTCCGCCCCGGCGACCGCATCGGGGTGACGTCCCCGTCCAGCGGAGTGGCGCCGAGGCATCGCGAGCGCCTGCGGGTCGCCGTCCAGGACGTGACGGAGCGCGGCTACGAGGTCGTCGTCGGGGCGTGCATGGACGGCTCCGGGCACGTCAGCGCCCCGGCGGCGGAGCGGGCGCGGGAGCTGATGGAAATGCTCACCGACCCCACGATCGGGGCCGTGGTGCCGCCGTGGGGCGGGGAGACGGCGATCGACCTGCTGCCGCTGCTCGACTGGGAGCGGCTGCGGGAGGCGGAGCCGACCTGGATGGTCGGATATTCGGACATCGCCACGTTGATCACCCCGCTGACCCTGCTCACCGGCATCGCGACCGTCCACGGCAACAACCTCATGGACACGCCCTACCGGGTGCCCGAAGGCCTGCTCTCCTGGCTGGACATCGTGGCCGCGCCCGCCGGGGCCGCGCTCACCCAGGTGCCGTACGGGCGCCACCGCTCGGGAGGCTTCGACGACTTCACCGCCCACCCGGCGGTGCGCGAGTTCACGCTCGACGCCGAGGGCGGCTGGCGCCGGCTCGACGGCGGCACGGGCGAGGTGGTGGCCGAGGGCCGGCTGATCGGAGGCTGCGTCGAGACGCTGTGCAACCTCGGGGGGACGCGCTACCTGGACGCCTCGGCCTTCGCCGACGCCGAGTCCCCGGACGGGCTGCTGGTGTACATCGAGGCGGACTGCGACGAGGCCTTCATGATCTGCCGCAACCTGCACGGCCTGCGGCTGGCCGGGTTCTTCGACCGCGCCAACGCGATCCTGGTCGGCCGCACCAACGCGTCGGACAGCGCCACGCTCACCCAGGACGAGGCCGTCCTCGACGCGCTCGGCTCGCTGGGCGTGCCGATCATCGCCGACGTGGAGTGCGGCCACGTCCCGCCGTTCCTGCCGATCGTCAACGGGGCGCGCGGGCGGCTCGTCCACTCGGCGGCGCGCAGCGAGCTGACGCAGATCCTGGACTGACGCGCCAACGGGGTTGGCGGGCGGTCGAGTTGGCTCGCTGCGCGGCGGCTGGCCTACCGGGAGCCGGAGCCGGAGCCGGAGCCGGAGCCGGAGCCGGAACCGGAGGCAGAGGCGGAGACCGAGGCCGGCAGCGCCGGCGAGTCGAGCGGCGCCGGGAAGCGGGACGGGGACGTGGCCGTGGGGGACGGCGGGGCGGGCGCGTAGGTGACGGGGTCGGTGGGGGAGTCCGGGCCCAGGGTGATCGCGACGTAGACCGCCGGAGCGATGACGATCAGCCCGCCCATGGCCAGCAGGGCCAGCAGCCCCAGTACGACGCGCTTCACCGGTGTCTCCTCGGTCTCTCGGGTACGGCGTGATCACGCTAGGCGCGGGCCGGGGCGCGACGCCTGAGTACGGCTACTCAGGGAGTGTCGTGAGTTGTCCGGTCGGCCCGGCCGTGAGAGCTTCGGGGGATGGTGGATCAGGGCGCGGCGCGGCCGGAGGCGCCGGTGCGGCCGTTGCGGGTGGTGCACGAGGTGCCGTACCGCGCGCAGTGGGAGTCGGCGGAGCTGGTGCGGGAGATCGTCGACGGGCGGCTGGACGCCGCCGCGGACCCACGCTGGGGGCAGTCCGGCGCGGCCACGCCGGAGGACTACGCGTGGTGGTCCTGGCGGCTGTGCGGGGTGGCCTGCCTGCGGATGGCGCTGGAGCACTGGTGGGGCGTGAGCCCGGCGGCGATGGCGCTCGCGGAGGAGTGCGTGGCGGCCGGCGCGTACCGGCGGGACGGCGACAGCCTGCGCGGGCTGATCCACGCGCCGTTCGCCGAGTACGTCGGGCGGCGCTGGGGACTGGCCGCGCGGGCAAGGGAGTTGACGCCCGAGGAGGTGTCGGCCGAGGTGGCCGGCGGGCGGCTGGTGATGGTGTCGGTGCACCCGTCGATCCGGGAGCCGTACGGGCCGGAGCCGGTGCGGCGCGGCGGCCACCTGGTGCTGGCGGTGGGTGCCACGGACACGGCGCTGCTGATCCACAACCCGTCCGGGTTCCCCGGGGAGTCGCAGGCCTTCGCGCGCGTGCCGTGGCGGTCGTTCGGGCAGTTCTACGCCGGGCGGGGGATCGTGCTCGGCCCGCCCGGGGCCCGCTGAACCCGCGGGCCGGTCACGTGTTCTCCGGCAACCCCATCGGGTTGATCGGCAGCCGGCTGCGACACAGTGCCGAGATCGGCTTCAACGCCGCTGCCAGCCGGTCGAGTTCGGCGCGCGGGTAGCCCTCCCAGACCCGGGCGGCGGCGAGGTCGGTGGCGGCCTCCAGGGCCTGGTGGCGGTTCCGGCCGAGCTCGGTGACGGCGCCCTCGGCGGTCAGCCAGCCGCGCTCGACCAGGCGCTCGGCGGCGCCCTCCCACTGGGCGTCCGTCCACCCGCGCAGCGGCTGGAGGTCCTCGCGCCGCAGGTCCATCGCGCAGCGGATCACCAGCGCCTCGCAGCCGTCCAGCCCGGCCGTCACCAGGGCGGCCACATGGCCGTCGCCGCGGTGCTCGCGCATCACGGTGGCGGCCTGCCAGAGCCGCTCGTACAGGCCGCTGGGGCGGGGGAGCGCGGCGTTGGCGGCGGCCAGCACCCGGCCGGCGCAGTCCAGCCGGGCGACGGCCTGCTCCAGGCTCTCGGCGGCCAGTTCGACCTGGGCCTGGTCGACGTGCTCCAGCAGCCGGCCCAGGACCGCCGCCGAGCCCTTCAGCCGGGCCGTCAGCGCCTCCTCCGGGCTCGCGTGGTTCCACACCTCCGGCAGCGTCTGCTCGACCACCGCCGGGGCGAAGGTGAAGAACGCGGCGGTCACCGGCGCGGCGTCCACCGCGCCCAGCGGGGCGGCGCGGGTGCCGAAGTAGCCGTACACGCGGCCGCGCAGACCGGCCTCCTCGAAGGCGGCGCGGCCCTCGGGCATGAAGTAGGTGACGGCGTGCACCGGCTCGAAGAGCCACCACAGCGAGCGGGCGGGGTGGACGAGATCGGCCATCGGGAGACCTTCCTCGGACGGAGCCCCGGCGGGGCGGGGCTCGGCGGGTCGGGACGGCCGGCGGCCACCGGCAGGGGCGCGCGGACCGCTCTCCTGCTGATGACCACGGTGACGGCCCCGGTAATCCCGCGGGGCGGTGTGATGCCGGTCACGCGCGGGTCGCCGCGTGCGGTCGGCGGGGCGCGGCGCGGGATGATGGGATGAGGTGCCCGCTCCCGGGTGTCCAGCCCTCGCAAGCCCTCGTACGAAGGTAGTCGGTCAATGGCCCAGATCAACCCCAGCATCCTGTCCGCGGACTTCGCCCGGCTCGCCGACGAGGCCGAGGCCGCCCGGGGTTCCGACTGGCTGCACGTGGACGTCATGGACAACCACTTCGTGCCCAACCTGACCCTCGGCGTCCCGGTCGTCGAGTCGCTCGCCCGCGCCACCGACACCCCGCTCGACTGCCACCTGATGATCGAGGACCCGGACCGCTGGGCCCCGCAGTACGTCGAGGCCGGCGCCGGCTCGGTCACCTTCCACGTCGAGGCCGCCGCCGCGCCCGTCCGCCTCGCCCGCGAGATCCGCGCCAAGGGCGCCCGCGCCTCGATGGCGCTCAAGCCGGGCACCCCGATCGAGCCGTACGAGGACCTGCTGCCCGAGCTCGACATGGTGCTGATCATGACCGTCGAGCCCGGCTTCGGCGGCCAGGCGTTCCTGGACATCATGCTGCCGAAGATCCGCCGCACCCGCGAGCTGATCGCCAAGCACGACCTGGAGCTGTGGCTCCAGGTGGACGGCGGCGTCGCGGCGAACACGATCGAGCGCTGCGCGGAGGCGGGCGCGGACGTGTTCGTGGCCGGCTCGGCGGTGTACGGGGCCGAGGACCCGGCCGAGGCGGTCCGCAACCTGCGTGCCCTGGCCGACAAGGCGACGGCCGACGCCTGGTGGGCCTGCGCCCACTGAGGTCCGCTCGCTGTTCCCGGCTGCCGCCGGATGGCCGGGCACAGGTGGAGGAGTGCCGCACCGTGCCGGATGATCGGTGACGACCATCGGTGACGACGTCCCGTCCTCGCCCGGCCTTCCTCGTACGGTGGTGGAACCGCGATGAGCAACCTCGACCTCAGGCCCGCCCCGACCAGCTGCGGCCGCGAGGCCAGCGCCGGCCCGGTCAGGGATCTTCTGAGGCCACGTCAATTCCCGTTGGGCGCAAGCACGGTGGTCCGCAGACTGCTGCCCAACCTGGGCCGCCGGATGGTCGGCGCCTGGTGCTTCGTGGACCACTACGGCCCCGACGACATCGCCGACGAGCCCGGCATGCAGGTCCCGCCGCACCCGCACATGGGCCTCCAGACGGTCAGCTGGCTCCACCAGGGCGAGGTGCTGCACCGCGACAGCCTCGGCAGCCTCCAGACCGTCCGGCCGTACGAACTGGGCCTGATGACCTCCGGCCGGGCGATCTCGCACTCCGAGGAGTCCCCGCGCCCGCACGCCCGCTACCTGCACGGCGCCCAGCTCTGGGTCGCCCTCCCGGACGCCGGCCGGAACCTCGCCCCCGCCTTCGAGCACCACCCCGACCTGCCCGTGGTCACCGCCCCGGGCCTGCGCGCCACCGTCATCCTCGGCACCCTCGACACGGCCACCTCGCCGGGCGCCACCCACACCCCGCTGGTCGGCGCCGACCTCGCCCTCGCCGAGGGCGCCGACCTCCACCTCCCGCTCGTCCCCGACTTCGAGTACGCCGTCCTCGCCATGTCCGGCCGCGTCGACGTCGACGGCGTCCCGGTCGAGCCCGGCTCCATGCTCTACCTCGGCTGCGGCCGCCCCGCCCTCCCGCTGCGCGCCCACAGCGACGCCGCCGTCCTGCTCCTCGGCGGCGAGCCCTTCGAGGAGAAGATCGTCATGTGGTGGAACTTCATCGGCCGATCCGGTGAGGAGATCGTACAGGCGCGAAACGACTGGGAGAAGGGGATTCGCTTCGGCGACGTGCACGGCTACGACGGTGCCCGACTGCCTGCTCCGGAGCTGCCCGACATCCCGCTGAAGTCGCGCGGACGGGTGCGTTGACCTGCGGAAACGTGGATGGCCGGTGCTGAGGGGCGATCGGTTGGCCGCTGTGGTGCGGCGGCCCGTCGGGGGCTTCCGCCCGGTCGCAGCGCGCCGGTTGGCAGCCGCTGGACCGCTCCGGATCAGGGGCCTAGGCTTCGCATGTTTGCGAGATCGTCGAGAAGGCCTAACGGGACACCCCCGCGTCGCCTTGTGCTTCCTGGAGGCTCGGTCCGGCCGCGTACGCCGGCGAGGTGCCATTGCGGGTCATCGTCAAGGCCCTGGAGGAGGGGCGTAGGGCGCCAACCACTGGCCGGCCCGGTCGATGGCCGCGGCGACCGGGATGAGAACCGCTCCAGCTCCGCCCGCGCCGGTCCCCTGGAACGCCCTGAACCGGGCCGCCTGGTGGGTGGGTCGTGGCTGGGTGTCGCGACCACCCACCAGGCGGGGGTTGTTCGGTCAGTCCTGGTGGCGTCGGCGGCGGCTGAGGGCGATGGTGAGGCCGCCGGCGATCAGCAGGGCGGCGCTGACCGTCACTGTGGTGAGTGCGGTGGCGCCGGTGCTGGCGAGAACACCCGAGGCCTGCCGGGACGTTGAAGCCGCCGGTGCCTGGGTTGTTGACGAACCGGAGTCGGGAGTGCCGGGCGTCTGACCGCCCTCGGTAGCTGTCGGGGTCGGGGTCGGGGAGGGGGTGCTGCCGGTCGAGACCGTCAGCTCCGTCTCGCAGCCCTTCTCCTCGGCGCAGTGACCACGCTTGTCGTCCGACGTGGTGACGACGTTCTGCAGCCTTCCATCGCCACTACCACCCACGGTCACGGAGTAGGTGATCGTCGCACTGCCGTCCACCGGCAGGTCGCCGGTCCAGGTCAGCTTGCCGTCCTTGACCTCGGCGGTGCCGGTGCTGGCCTTGACGTCGCCGTTGTAGGCGGCGTCGTCCAGGACCTTGGACAGGTCGTCGTTGATCGTGGCGCCCTTGACCTCCACCGCACCCTTCTGGGTCGCGGTGATGGTGTAGGTGACCTTGTCGCCTGGCTTCACCGTCGAACCCGACTTCGGGTCAGAGGACTTGGTGAAGACGTAGGCCCCGATCGTCGCCGGGTCCTCGTAGGTGTAGGACTGTGCGTCGCTGGTGCCACTCGGCGTGGTGACGTTGACGTCGACCGCGCCGGCAGCACTCGCGGCGGGCGCGGTGGCGGTGATCCGGGTGTCGCTGTCGACGGTGACCGCGGTGGCGGGCACGGTGCCGAAGGTGACGGCGCTCGCCCCGGTCAGGTGGCTGCCGGTGATCGTGACGGTGGTGCCGCCGGCCAGCGGGCCGCGGTCGGGCGCGATGCCGCTCACCACGGGCGCCGGGGCGTCGTATGTGTACTTCCCCGCCGCCACGGTGTGGCCCGAGACGGTCAGTGCCACGTCGACGGCGCCGGCGGCGTGCGCCGGGACGGTCGCGGTGACGGTGCCGCGGTCGACGACCTTCACGTCGGTCGCCGGGGTGCCGCCGATACTGACGGCGCTGGTGCCGGCCAGGTGGTTGCCGCTGATCGTGACGGTCGTGCCACCCGCGGCCGGACCGTGGCCGGGGCTGATGCCGGTGACCGCCGGCGGCACGGGCTTGCCGACCGCGACGCCGTACGGGCCGGCCCCGGTCGGGACGGTGGCGGTGACGGTGTTGGTCGCGGTGTCGATCACCGACATGCTGTTCGAGGTGTTGTTGGAGACGTACACGGCGGTGCCGGCCGGATCCATCGCCAGCCCGATCGGCCGGATGCCGACCGGCACGGTGGCGACGACGGTGTTGGTCGTGGTGTCCGCGACCGTCACCGTGTGGGCGAGGGTGCTGGCGACGTAGAGGTACCGCCCGTCCGGGGTGACGGCCATGCCCTGCGGCTGGTTGGTGATCGGAAGGTCGGCCGTGACCGTGTCGGTGGCGGTGTCGATCACCGACACCCTCCTGGTGCCGGAGCCGTTGTAGTGGCCGACGTACACGTGCTTGCCGTCGGGGGTGACCGCGAGGCCGGCCGGGTTCGCGGGGCCGCCGGTCGGGCGGACGGTGGCGGTGACGGTGTTGCCGGCGGTGTCGACGACGGACACCGAGTTGCCGGCGAAGGAGGCGACGTAGGCCCGCTTGCCGTCCGGGGTCAGCGCGATCGTGTCGGGGTAGGCGCCGACGGCGACGCTGGCGGTCACCTTCAGGCTGGGCAGGTCGATCACGTCCAGCTTGCCGGGGCTCGCGTAGCTGGCGTAGCCCACGTAGGCGCGCTCGCCGTCCGGGGAGAAGGCCACCGGCAGAGGGGACTCGCCGACCGGGATGGTCCTGACGACGGCGTTGCTGGTGGTGTCGATCATCGACACGGAGGCACCGCCGTTGTTGGTGACCAGCACCGTCGTGCCGTCCGGTGACAGGGCCACGCCCTGCGGCTTGACGCCGACCGGGATGGTGGCGGCCACCTCGCCGGTCTCCGGGTCGTAGGCGGTGACGGTGTTGTCGTTCATGTTGGCGACGTAGACCAGCTGCGCCGACGGTGCGGCGTGCCCCGTCCCGGCCGGGACGACCGCGCCCAGGGCGCCCAGCGCCGTGGCCGTCACTGTCGCCGATATGCCCCGCCGCAGTCTTCGCCAGCGGCCCGGGCGGGTTGCCCCGCTGTCGGGGACCAGTGCCATGTACTCAGCCTCTCCACAGGTCGGTCCGCCTGGCCCCCGGCCAGGCGGCGTCAAGTCCGGTCATGTTCACGGAATCTGACGGACCACATGGTGGCGGATGGTGACCGGTTTCGTCCATTCACAAATGGAATGTGAACGTCCGTGGTACCTTCACCGGCCCTTGTGCCCGGTCCTGAAAGGTGTCGAATCGGCGAGAGGCCGCTGCCGGTGCCCTGAACCATGGCCGGGGGGAACGGGTCGGCGCAGGACGGGCGACCGGTGGGCAGCTGGACGAGGGCGTTGGCGTCGCTTCGGTGGGCTTCCGGAGGAGTTCGGGGTCGGCCGGGATCGTGCGGACGGTGGATTCGAGATCGTCCAGGCGCGAAACGACTGGGAGAAGGGGATGCGCTTCGGCGACGTGCACGGCTACGACGGTGCTCGACTGCCCGTGGCTGAACCTCGCGCCGCTGGGGGTCTCAGGGTGTAGCCAGGACCACCCTCAAGACGGAAGCCCGCATGATCGAGCGTCAGGGCGGGGCCCGGCAGGATCATGCCCGTGAACACCACCTCGAACCGCAAACGCCGGATCAGCGCTGTCGCGATCCTGGGTCTCGCCGCATCGGTGGCCGCGACCGGCACCGGACTCGCCGCCACGACCCCGCCCTCCACCGTGCACGCGACCGCCGCCGTGGCTGCCGCCGCGTCCCCGCGGTCGTTCCAGGGCGCGCTCCCCGCGCCGACCGGCTCCTACGCCGCCGGCGAGGACGTCATCCACCTCACCGACACGAACCGTCCCGACCCGTGGGTGCCGTCATCCGGCCCTCGCCAACTGACCGTCACGATGGTCTACCCGGCCGTCCCCGGGACCGGGACTCCGGCCCCTTACATGACCCTCGGCGAGGCAGCCGGAGTCCTCCAGCGCCACAAGCTGCCGGAGAGCTCCGGCGTCACCCCGCAGACCCTTGCCGGCGTCACCACTCACGCCTTCGACGGCGCGCGGCCGCAGGGCGGCAAGTATCCGCTGGTGGTCCTCTCACCCGCGTACGAGAACCCGCGCACGACGCTCACCTCGCTCGCGACCGACCTGGCCAGTCACGGCTACGTCGTCGCCCTCGTCGGCCACACCTACGAGGACAGCGGCGAGACGCTGGCGAACGGCCAGACGCCGCCGTGCGCGATCTGCGATGCCCCGGCGGGGCTCGACCTCGACTCCGTCGCCGCCGGCCGCGCTCTGGACGAGTCCTTCGTGATCGACCAGCTGACGCATGGCAACACCGCGTGGCCCCTGGCACACCTCATCGACAAGCACGAGATCGGCACGGCCGGACACTCCCTCGGCGGAGCGTCGGCCGCCGCCACGATGATCGCCGACCCGCGCGTGCGGGCCGGGGTGAACATGGACGGTTCCTTCCACCCGAACCTGTTGCCCGGCCAGATCAACCGGCCGTTCCTCATGCTGGGTACCGCCGAGAACCACCCGACCGACGGCCACGACACCACGTGGGGGCGGGCCTGGACCGCCCTCGGCGGCTACAAGAAGTGGCTGACGGTCACCGACGCCGACCACTTCAGCTTCAGTGACCTGTACCTGCTCCTGGAGCAGGCCGGGTTCCCGACGCCGCCCCTCTCCCCGGAACGCGGGGTGGCGATCACCCGCGAGTACGTGACCGCGTTCTTCGACCAGACGCTGAAGGGGATCCACAGTCCGCTGCTGGACGGCCCCTCGCCGAACAATCCGGAAGTACTCTTCCAGCACTAGTACGGCGCCGCGTCGATCCTGCGGGGGGTGTGGTGGATGTCGAAGGGGGAGTGCTCCCGTTCTTCACCACCCACCTCCCGCAGGGCTAGAGCCAGCCGCGCTGTGCGGCCTTGAGCCCGGCCTCGAAGCGGCTGCGTGCGCCCAGGCGCTCCATGAGGCAGGCCATCTGGCGTCGGACCGTGCGCAGGCCGATGCCGAGCCGTTTGGCTGCGGCTTCGTCAGTCATGCCGTGGGCGAGCAGGGTGAGCAGGTCGCGCTCGGCCTGGGTCAGGCCGCTGCCCGCCTCCCGGGCGGGGTCGGCGCCGAGGGGGACGGCGGTGGCCCAGGCCTGTTGGTAAACGGTGACCAGCGAGGCGACGATGCCGTGCTCGCGCGTGCACAGCGCGCCGGCCCGGGTGTCGGCCGGGTCGATGGGGACAACGGCAACCTCGCGGTCGAAGATCAGCATCCGCGGGGGGAGGAGCGGAGCGGTGCGGACCTCGCCACCGATCTCTGTGAGCCACAGCGCGTAGGCATGGGTCGCCTGGTCGTTGCGGACACTGTCCTGATAGAGCGTCAGGATGGAGACTCCGCGACTCAGGGCCTCCCCGTCGAGCGGTCTGGAAGCATCCAGGCTGGCCTGCGACTGTGCGCCACCCGGCATGACCGAGAGGCATTCGCGCCTGACCTGCCGGGCGAGCAGCTCCAGTTTCGCCTCGATCGCATCCAGGCCGACCAGGCGCTCGGCGCCGCCGGTCTCCGTGTTGGGGGTGAGGCTGCCGTAAGCGGCGACGGCTTCTGCGGCGGCGGCCTTGCTGGCGGCCAGTTCCTGGGCCTGGCGGGCCAGTTCGGCCTCCTGTCGGCGCATGACCAGGTCGAGGGCCACCTGGGGGCTGATGACCCGCAACGCGCCGGTGGTCTCCCTGGAGGGGCGCAGAAAGGCCCGGTCCGCCAGCTCGTCGAGGGCCGATCTGACCTCGCCCTCACTCAGCCCGGTGCGTGGAATCAGCCCTTGAAGGTCGCAGCTCGGCTGGGAGAGGAGAGCGCCGTAGACGGCCTCGGCGGCAGATCCGAGTCCCAGCACACCGAGCACCATGTGTGACGCCCCCAGCGTTGTACGCCGTCGAATGATTGGTCTGTGCATGTTGACCTGTGCCCGGACGATCCTGCCAGGGCAAGGGTCGAGTGCGCAACGTGCCCAGGGCGCTGGGTCGCGGGGGTGGACCGGGTCGCGCGGGGGCGGCACCAAAGTGCCAGGCAGCTTGGTGCCAAGGGAGAGCAATTCCGGTGGGCGAGTTCGTGAGGCATCGTCGTTCCAGGACGCCGGCCGGAGAAAAGGCCCGGTCCCGGGAATTCCGCATGTGAATTCTCCTGCTTCCCACTTTCCTATCCTGGAGCCCTCCGTGTCGAAGAGCATCCGCACCCTCGTCGTACTGCTCTCCCTGCCCGCGTTCGCCGCGGCGTTCGTCGCCGCGTCGGGTGACGGCATCGGCTGGGACGGCGTGTTTGACACGTCGACGGTCACCGCGAACGGAGTGACCGTCGCCGCCGCCGCCGGCGGACCGGCGAGCGGCATCGGCTGGGACTGAACGGAATGCACCTCGTCCATGTGACACTGACCAGTTTCGACACGCCGTGCCCCGCCCGTGATGATGCCGAGAGGATCGTCGACATCCTCTGGGCCCGGCTGGACCCGCGGCTCGGCATCGAGCACATGCGAGCCAGTCCCGGGCGGGCCTGGATCGATCTCGGCCTGTACTTCCGGGGCGATGGAGCGGGTGCCCATGACGAAGTGGCGGCCGCCCTCGAACGTCTGCTGGCCTGCATTCCCGACTGGCGTCTGAGGGCCCCCGACTGAGGCCTTCCGCGTCGCGACTGCAGTGACTCCGCCCGGAGCGCCATCCGGGCGGGCCGTTGGTCCGATGACTCGGACTCTCTGTCATGTAAAGGGAGCATCCCGTGTTCAATGTGCTGATATGCGATCAGTTACCGCTCATGCGTGATGGTTTACATACTCTTCTCGACGCCCTGCCGGACATCGAGGTCTCGGCGGGGACGGACAACGCGACGGCAGCCCTGGATCTTGCGCGCACCCATGGCCCCGACGTCGTACTGATCGGGCTGGACGACCTGGACGCGGCCCTCCAACTGGTCCGAAGGCTCGGGGCGGACCCGCGGCTCGCGGAGTCGCCCCCGCGAACCATCGTCTTCCACGGTGAGTTCACGGACGAGTTGTTGGCCGAACTACTGCGCGTCGGCGTGAGCGGAATGGTCGACCGCGGGGCCACCCGCGACGAGGTGGTGGCAGCGGCCCGGGCGGTGGCCCGGGGTCGCACCGTGCTGGGGCACGAGGTCGTCGAGCGGCTGGTGGACTGGATCCGGGCGGGAGGCGCCGCGCCCATGGCCGGCGTGAGGCCGGAGGTCGAAGGTCTGACGCTGCGGGAACGGGAGGTGCTCAGCCTGATCGGCAGGGGCATGTCGATCGAGGACGTGGCGCGTGAGCTCTACATCGGCATCAGCACCGTGCGCACCCACCTGCACCGGGTCCGCCACAAGCTCGATCTTCGGGACCGGGCTCAGCTGGTGGCCTTCGCGTACCGCTCCGGCCTGATGCACGAGGCCTCCTGAGCCGTCCCGAACCTGCGGTGCTTCTCGCCCCGACCGTCTTGGAGGTATCAGCCGTCGTGCCCGTCGACGCCCGATCCATCAGCACTTTCAGCATTCCGGCGCGCTTCAACGGCCCGCCGACCACTGCCAACGGCGGATATGCCTGCGGGGTCTTCGCCGGCCTCGGCGCCGAACTGTACGGCCCAGGAGCGGCGGTCACCCTGCTCGTACCGCCCCCCCTGGACACGGTTCTGGAGTTCCACGGCGGCCCCCGCAGATCCCAGATCCGGCGGGGCGACGAACTGATCGCGACGGTCGGCCCGGCGAAGGGCGACCCCGAGATCCTCGAACCCGTCCGGGCGGACGAGGCCCGGGCCGCCGCGGCCGCGTTCCGCGGAGAGCCCGATCCCGCCTTCCGCGACTGTTTCGTCTGCGGTGGGAACCGCAGGGCAGGGGACGGGCTGCTGCTCACCCCGGGCCCGGTGACCCGTCTGCCCGGAACCGTCGCCTGCCTCTGGACTCCGGACAGCTCCGTGTGCGAGCAGGGGCGCGCCAGGGCGGCCGTGGTCTGGGGCGTTCTCGACTGTCCCGGCGGCTGGACCGCCGACCCGGCACAGGAGCCCATGGTGCTCAGCTGGATGACCGCGCGCATCGCCGAGCCACCGGTGGCCGGGCGACCGTACGTGGTGGTCGGTCGGGAGACGCGCCGCTCGGGCCGGACGGCGTCCAAGGCCACCGCGCTCTACACCGAGGACGGACGGCTGGTCGCCCACGCGGCGGCCGTGTGGACCGCTGTCAACGAGGCGATTACCTCCGTTGCCGAAAGCGTCCACCGCCAAGGTCACGACGATTCCACCGTCGCGTGGACGCGCACGGCAGGGGCCGGGAATTAGCTTTCTGCACGACCTTGGAAAGCGACCGCAGGAGAGGCGGACCATGATGGCAGGACCCGAGGATTCCACCGCCGTGTACCGCGTGGTGGTCAACCACGAGGAGCAGTATTCCATCTGGCCCGCGGAGCGGAGCGTTCCCGAGGGTTGGACCGCGGTCGGAAAGCAGGGCGGCAAAGCGGAATGCCTTGCTCACATCGCCGAGATCTGGACCGACCTGCGCCCGCTGAGCCTGCGGCAGTCCACGGGTGCCGCCTGAGCGCTTTCTCCGCGCCCGATTCCCGGTCCCTTCGGGGAATTCAGGCCTGGACGGTACCGGCCAATCCCAGTTCCGAAGGATTCGACTTGACTACGATCGATGACACATTCACGCCGGTCCGAAGCGGGATCGTCGAAACCGTCCACGGGCTCTTCGAGCGGCAGGTGGAACTGCGTCCGGACGCCACCGCGGTGAGCTGCGGGGCGGACCGCCTCAGCTACGCCGAACTCAACGCCAGGGCCAACCGCCTGGCGCGGTCGCTGCGCGAGCAGGGCGTCGGCCAGGGAGACAACGTCGCCGTCTGCGCGGAACGTTCGCCGCAGTCGGTGGTCGCCCTGCTCGCCGTGCTGAAGGCGGGCGGGTGCTACGTCGCCCTGGACCCCAAGCAGCCGCGGGAGCGACACCGGACCGTGCTCGCCGACGCCGGAGCCGACGTCCTGCTCACCCAGGAACGGCTGCTGCCCGCCCTGGAGGGGCTGACCCGGACGGCCGTGGTGCTCGACCGGCCGGAAGGCCTCGACCGGTTCGACGACGCCGATCTGGCATCGGAGTCCGGACCGGAGAGCCCGGCGTACATCGCCTACACCTCGGGCTCCACCGGCGTCCCCAAGGGCGTCATGGTTCCGCACCGGGCCGTGCTCCGACTCGTGATCGAGCCGGACTTCGTCGAGATCGGCCCCCACGACGTCGTGCTGCACTTCGCCCCGGTCGCGTTCGACGCCTCCACCCTGGAGATCTGGGCCCCCCTGCTCAACGGGGCGCGCATGGCCGTCTTCCCGTCGTACGAGCCCTCGCTCGACGAACTGGCCGCGGAAATCGACCGCGCGGGGGTCACCATCCTCTGGCTCACCGCCGGCCTGTTCCACCAGATGGTCGACGGACCGATCGCCCGGCTCGCCGGCGTCCGGCAGCTGCTGGCCGGAGGTGACGTCCTGTCGGTCACCCACGTCAACAAGGCGCTGGCGGCACTGCCCGGGGTACGGATCGTCAACGGCTACGGGCCCACCGAGAACACCACCTTCACCTGCTGCCACGTCATCACCGAACAGCTGAGCTCGGACACCGTCCCGATCGGGACACCGATCAACGGCACGTGGATCGAGGTGCTGGACGAGCAACTGCAGCAGGTCGCCGCGGGCGAGATCGGCGAGCTGTACGCCGGCGGGGAAGGGGTGGCCCTGGGCTATCTCGGACGGCCGGAGCAGACCGCCGAGCGGTTCCTGCCCGACCCGTTCGCCCTGAAGCCCGGGCAGCGCCTCTACCGCACCGGAGACCTCGTCCGCCGGCGGGACGACGGTGTCGTGGAGTTCCTGGGCCGGGCCGACGACCAGGTCAAGATCCGGGGCTTCCGGATCGAGCCCGGTGAGATCGAGGCCGCGCTGCTCGGCCATCCGGAGATCTCCGACGCCGCCGTCATCGCGCAGCGGCACGAGTCGGCGGGCAAGCGACTGGTGGCCTTCGTCGTCTCCGGCCACGGCCTCTCGGTGCCCGAACTGCGTCGGGAGCTCGCCGAGATCCTGCCGCCGTACCTGGTGCCGGCCGTGTTCGTCCCGGTCACCGCGCTGCCGCTGAACGCCAACGGCAAGGTCGACCGGGCGGCGCTGCTCGATCTCGTCAGCCGCGAGCGACCGGACGTCAGCAGCGACTACCGCGCACCGCAGGGCGAGGTGGAGGAACGACTCGTCGCGATCTGGGGTGACCTGATGGAGATCGACGACATCGGCGTCGACGACGACTTCTTCGAGCTCGGCGGGCACTCCCTGATGGCCACCCGGATCACCGCGGAGATCACCACCCTGTGGGACGTGGAGGTCAGCCCACGGGTCTTCTACGAGAACCCGACCGTCGCCGAGCTGGCGGAGGCAGTCGAGGAGGGTCGCCGGTCATGAGGATCACCCGCCCGGACGGCACACAGGAGATCGACCTCGCCGCCGTCGACCTGTTCGACCCGAAGCTGTACTCCCAGGGCGACCCGCACGCCGTCTGGCACGCGCTGCGCGAGCGTGCGCCCGTCCACCGGCAGACACTGGCGGACGGACGGTCGTTCTGGTCCGTCACCAAGTACCACGACGTCAACGACGTGCTGCGGGACCACACCCGGTTCACCTCTGCCAAGGGCACTCTGCTGAGCATCCTCGGCACCGACGACCCGGCCGGCAGCAAGATGATGGCCGCCAGCGACCCGCCCGTGCACACCGCGATGCGGGAGCCGATGGCGAAGGTGCTGTCCCACAAGTCGCTGAAGCGGCGCAGCCCCCAGATCCGCGCGATCGTGCACCGGATGCTCGCGCCGCTTCTGGACGGCGGCGTCTGGGACATCGGTGCCGCCGCCGCGGACTTCCCGATGGCCTTCACCGGCAGCCTGATGGGTCTGCCCGAGCAGGACTGGCCGCGGCTCGCCAAGCTGACCACGATGGCGGTGGCCCCGTCCGACTCGGAGTTCCAGGAGGGCAGCAGCCACGGCACCCTGGTCGCGGCCCACCACGAGCTCTTCGACTACTTCTCCCGGCACGTCCGCAGGCACCGCGGCGGCGACGACCTGATCGGCTTCCTGATCGGGATGGAGGCCGGCGGGCGACGGCTGCGCCACGACGAGATCGTCTACAACTGCTACAGCCTGCTCCTCGGCGCGAACGTCACCACCCCGCACGCCATCGCCTCCTCGGTACTGGCCCTGACCGAACACCCGGAGGAGTACCGCAGGCTGCTGGCCGACCCCGCACTGGTGCCCGGCGCGGTGGACGAGGGGCTGCGCTGGTCCTCGCCGGCCAACCACTTCATGCGGTACGCGGTCGACGACCTGGAACTGCGCGGCGTGGAGATCAAGAAGGGCGAAGCCCTGGTCACCTGGCTGGGCTCCGCCAACCGGGACGAGGACGTCTTCTCCGACCCGTACCGGTTCGACATCACCCGGCGGCCCAATCGGCACGTCGCCTTCGGATTCGGCCCGCACTACTGCATCGGGGCACCGCTGGCGAAGATCTCGCTCAACCTGCTCTTCGAGGAGATCGTCCAGGTGGTCCGGCAGTTCGAGGTGGCCGGGCCGGTGGAGCACCTGGAGTCCAACTTCGTGGCCGGCATCAAACACCTGCCGCTCACCGCCGAACTGAACGACGGCGCGGCCGGGCTGCTGCAAGCGGCACAGGGCCGCCTCGTCACCCTGGCATGAACGACATCCGATCGAAGCGAGGCTGACGATGACATCCCCAGCCGCAACCGATGCGCAGTCCTCCGGGCCCGCCCTGTCCGGGGTGGTCGACATCGCACAGCGCCTGATCAGGTTCGAGACCGTCAACCCGCCCGGCGCCGAGGCCGCGTGCGTCCACTGGGTGCGTGATCTCCTCCAGGCCGCGGGACTGGAGACCCGGCTGCTCGCCTCGGACCCGCAGCGGCCCAACCTGGTCGCCCGGCTCCCGGGACGCGGACTGGTCCCGCCCCTGCTGCTCCACGCCCACGTGGACGTGGTGCCGGTGGCGGGCCAGCAGTGGAGCCGGCCGCCCTTCGCGGCGGAGATCGTCGATGGCGAGCTCTGGGGCCGCGGCGCCGTGGACATGAAGGGCCACCTGGCGATGATGCTGGCCGCGCTGCTGCGGCTGGCGGCCTCCGGGACACCGCCGGCCGGCGACGTGATCCTCGCCGTGGTCGCCGACGAGGAGGCGGGCAGCGCGGTCGGCGCCCGCTTCCTCGTCGAGCGCTACCCCGAACTCTTCGCGGGGGTGCGCTACGCGATCGGCGAGGACGGCGGCGCCGAACTGGGCCTCGGCCACCAGGTCCGGCTGCACCCGATCGTCGTCGCGGAGAAGCGGGCCTGCTGGGTGAAGGCCACGCTGCGCGGCATTCCCGGCCACGCCTCCCGGATGGCGGGGGAGAGCGGTGCGGCGGACAAGCTGCGGCGCCTGCTCACCGCGATCGAGGGCGGCGGGCTGGGAACCAGGATGATCCCGGTGGTCGACCACATGCTCGCGGAGCTCGCAGGCGTGCTGCCGGACCCGTTCGGGGGCCGGATCGCCGCCTTCCGGCGCGACCCCGACGATCCCGCCTCGCTCGCCGGACTGGACCGCGACGATGCCCGGTACCTGCGCTCGCTCGTGCAGCACACCGTCAACGCCACGGTGATCCGCGGCGGCACCGCCACCAACGTGCTCCCCGCCGAGATCACCGTCGAGCTCGACGGCCGGCTGCTGCCCGGTCCCTTCGGCAGGGAGGAGTTCCTCGCCGAACTGCGCGCCAACGTCGGCTGCGAGATGGACCTGGAGGTACTGGTCGAGGGAGAGGCGATGCCGGAGCCGACGCTCGGCGACGGATACCACCGCCTTGCCCGGATCATGCGCGCCAAGGACCCCCAGGGCGTCCCGGTGCCGATGGTGACCACGGCCTCCACCGACGCACGGCTGTTCCCGAAACTGGGTATCCAGTGCCTGGGCTGGCTGCCACTGCGGCACGAGCCCGGACGGTCCTACCGGGGCCGGCTGCACTGTCCCGACGAAAGGATCGCCACCTCCGCGCTTGAGTTCGGCGCGGACTGCTTCCACGAGCTGCTCATCAGCCATGACTGAGCCCCGCCTGAAGATCTCCGTGCTGCGCGGAACGACGGTGGCCGCCGAGGAAGTAGCCGCGTTGACCAGGGCCGCCTACCGGATGTCCGACCCGCTTCCGGGTCTTCCGGTGCCCGACGGCGCCGGGGACACCGCGGGCTCCGTGCTCGCCGACCTGGCCCGCGGCACGGTGGTCTGGCTCGCCAGGGACGCCCTCGGTGAGCCGGTCGGGGCGCTGCGACTGCGCGAGAGCGCGGACGGCGCGTGGGAGATCAGCCGGATCGCCGTCGCTCCGGCAGCCCGGGGCGGTGGCGTCGCCCGGGCGCTCGTCTCGGCCGTGGAGCACGCCGCGCTCCGCTCCGGGCCGACGGTCCTGCGGCTGGACGCGGTGGTCGAACGCTGTCTGCCCACCCTGTACGACCGGCTCGGCTTCCGAACCGTCCGGCACTGGCCGGCCGAGGACAAACCCCTGACCGAGGTCACCATGGAACGGCACCCGGGCACGCCGGTGGAGCCGCAGCTGCTGCCGTGGGCCCCACCGGAGTCCGGGAACACGGCGCTCGCGGTCCTGTGGCTCGTCACGTCCGATGCGCTGCTCGCCGTCGTCGGCGACACCCACGACTGCTGGGCGACGGCGGCCGCGGTTCCGGGGGCGAGGCTGGCCGGGGTGGATCTGCACCGAGGTCCCGGATCGCACGACCGGGACGCCCTGCTCGCGCGGCTTGCCGCGCACGGTCTGCGCCCCGGTGTCACCGCCGTCGCCTCCCCGGCCGAGCGCGGCGCCGTCCGCGCACACCTCATGCCCCGCACGGTCGACCCCGGGCTGTACGCCCACGTCCGTCTCGCACCCGCTGCCGAGCTGCCGATGCACCTCGTCGGCCCGCGGACGGCCGTGCGACCCCTCGCTGTGTAGGTCTCCCGCTGTTCAAAGGAGCAGGAAATGGAGCAGCTCCTCGCCCCCGCCCGCGTGGCGGGCGTGCCCGTGGACCTGGCCCGGTACGCCGACAACATCGGCATCACCCCACCCGGCCGGCTCGATGCCGGTGCCTTCAACCTCTGGGGCAACACCTTCCCGGCGGACGAACTGCCGCCCCCCGGAGAGGTCATGGTGCACGGGATCCCCTTCCTCTTCCCGGCGGGGCCCGGCGGCGGCCCGGACAACGTCCGCTGCGCCGGACAGCTCGTCGAGGTGCCCGGTGGCCGGTACGACTGGATCCAGGTCCTGGCCGCCGCGGAGCGCCGGACCGAGGACCCGGTGCTGCTGCACTTCGCGGACGGCACGGTCGACCCGGAGTGGCTGAGGGTCTCCGACTTCTGGCCCGAGACCGAGGCCCGCTTCGGCGAACGTCCCGCGTACCGCCTCTCCCGGCTGCACTACCCGCGGCATGTCGACCGGAAGTTCGGCCCGGCGATCTGGCGGCAACGGGTGCCGGTCACCCGGGAGACCGATCTGGCGGCGGTCCGACTGCCCGACAACCCCGCCGTTCACGTCTTCGCGATGACGCTCGTCCCCGCCGCACCGCAGGAGGTCCAGGAGTGAACACCTTGCCGGACGACGTCCGCCCGTGGCGGCACGACCTCGCGGGCTGCCTGCACGGCTGCCTGGCCACGCTGCTGGAGCAGCGGGGCATCCCGGCGCTTCCCGTGCTCGGCGCCGCCTGGACGTTCCGTCATCTCCCCGGAGGAGTCCGGCGGGAGGAGTACTACTACCCGTACGGGCCCGGTGAGTCGCTCTTCGGCGCCCTCGCCCCCCACCACCCGGTGGGTTCCCGCTGGCATCGGCCGGCGGACGCCGCGACCGGTCTGCGCGAGGTGATGGACGCCGTGGCCGACGGGACGCCGGTCGCGGTCGCGGTGGACAACTACCACCTCCCGTTCCGGCCGGCCTACCGCGACGTCCACTCCAACCACCTCGTGGTGGTCCACGGCTTCGACGAGCAGCGCGGCACGGTCCGGGTGCTGGACGCGGTCCCGCCCGCCTTCCACGGCGACATCACGATCGAGGAGCTGACCGCCGCCCGGGACTCCGGCAACGAGGTGGTCCACGACCGCGACATGTTCTTCACCGGGGTGGACATCGGCAACCGGTGGATCTCCCTCGAACTGGGGGCCCCGCCCGAGGAGTTCCCCTCCCTGAACCGGGCCGAGGCGGCTCGCGTCATCGGGCTCAACCTCGCGCACTTCGACGGGCGCGGCGGCGGCGACGGCCTCAGCGGGCTGGACGGGCAGCAGGCGTTCCTGGAGAGCGCCGTGAAGCGGGTGGCGGCCGGAGAGGACGTCAGGGACGAGCTGTTCGTGGCGGCCGGCGCCGTCCTCGCGTGCACCGCGGTGCACGCCGACTGGCTGGCGCTGGCCGGCCGGACCCTGGACGTTCCCGGGCTGGTCGAACAGGGCAGGGCGGTGGAGCGGATCGCGCACCACTGGTCCGCCCTCCGGATCACGGCGGCGCTCACCGGCGACGGGCAGCTCGGCGCCGGGCGGCTCGCCCGCCGCGTCCACGCGCTGATGAAGGATCACGAGAGCGTTCTGGTCGCACTGGACCGAGAGAGGGCAGAACTGTGACAGCACAGCGGACCGAAGGGTCGGCGAGCCGGCTCGCGATGCTCGGCGGCGGCCGGGCAGTGCCCAAGGGGCTGCGCATCGCGCCCTGGCCGATGGTGACCGAGCAGGACCAGCAGGCGGTGCTGCGCTCACTGGCCTCCGGCCGGTTCACCACCGCCTCCTCCGGGGAGCGCGAGATCCCCGGCCTGGAGAGCGCTTGGGCCGAGCAGGTCGGCACCCGGCACTGCGTCATGGTCAACAACGGCACGGCCGCCATCTCGCTCGCCCTCGGCGCACTGGGCCTGCAGCCCGGGGACGAGGTGATCGTGCCGGCCCTGAGTTTCATCGCCACCGCCGCCGCACCGCTGCACCTGCTGGCCGTGCCGGTGTTCGTGGACATCGACCCGACGACCTTCAACCTGGACCCGGCCGCGGTGGAGGCGGCGATCACGCCGCGGACCAGGGCCGTCGTCGTGGTCCACCTGCACGGTCTGCCGGCCGAGATGGACGAGATCAACGCCATCGCCCGGCGGCACGGCCTGGCGGTGGTCGAGGACGCCGCACAGGCGCACGGTGCCGAGTACCGCGGGCGCGGGGTCGGCTCGATCGGCGCGATCAACACCTTCAGCCTCAACGTCAGCAAGAACCTCGCCACCTGCGGCGAGGGAGGCCTGATCACCACCGACGACGACGAACTCGCGACCCGGGCCACCATGCTGCGCCAGTTCGGCGAGTTGATCCCCGAGCAGGGGGAGCGCAGCTACGTCTCGCACTTCCTGGGCTGGAACAACAAGCCGAGTGCCCTTCAGGCCGCCTTCACCCGCAGCCAGCTGGAACGATTCCCGGACGAGGCGAAGCAGCGCGACCAGAACGTCCGGGCGCTGCTCGACCGCGTCGCGCCACTGCCCGGACTGCTGCAGCCCGAGGTGCCGGCCGACCGGACGCACGCCTGGCACATCCTCCGCTTCAGGGTCGACCCGCAGGCCTTCGGCCTGGACGACCGGTTCGCCGGACCGCTGCGCGCCACGGTCCAGCGGGCGCTGCGAGCCGAGGGCGTCGCGGCCGCCCCCTACCAGCTGATGCCGCTGCCCGCTCAGCGGGTCTTCCGCGAGCGGCAGGGCTTCGGCGGCTACCCGTGGGCACTGCCCGGTGTGCCGGACCGGCCCTACCGGGAGCAGGACTTCCCCGCCACCCTGCGGGTGCTGGACGACTCCTTCGCCATCCAGAAGGCCCATCTGCACCCTGAGGCCGGCCCGCTGCTGCAGCGCTACGCCGACGCCTTCGAGAAGGTGTGGGAACAGCGCGACGAGATCGCGCGGTTCGCCCGGTCCATGCCGTACACCCCGCTGTGGGAGCAGGCCGCACGCGCGGCCGAGAACGAATGGGCCCAGGCCTTCGCTCCCGCGGACGGGGACTGACCATGAGTGACCGAGAAGCGCTTGAGGAGGAGATCACCGCCATCTGGCAGGAGCTCTTCCGCCTCGGGCCGGACGAGGTCGACCCGGACGACAGTCTCTTCGCGGTCGGCGGGACGTCGCTGCAGGCGGTGCAGCTGATGACCCGGATCGAGGGGAGGTTCGGAGTCGCGCTTCCGCTGCCCGTGGTCTACGCGGAGGGGAGCATCAGCCGGCTCGCCGAGCTGATCGAGGAGACCTTGCTGGAATCCCTCGCGGACCTCACCGAGGAGGAGGCCAGGCGCCTGCTCGACGAGGCGGCAGGCCAGGGGGCCTGAGGTCAGCCGGGTGTCCACAACCCGGCGCAGGCGTTCCACGTCATCGTGGACGCGGTGTCACGGTACGCGTCGTTAGCGTGAGGTCCGAGTCGTCCAGGAACCACCGGATCGGATCGCACAGGCTTCGAAGGAATCGGCTGATGAGCATGACTGGACCGGACGAGAACAAGGCGGGCACGAGCCAGGTGTCCGACATCAAGCGGGCGCTGCTCGATGTGAAGCTGAACCGGCTGCGGGCCGCCGCGGCGGAACGCAACCGCATCGTGCCCGTCCCCCGGACGGGCCCGCTCCAGGTCTCCGACCAGCAGCGCCACCTGTGGTCGCTGCACCAACTCGCGCCCGACCAGCCGGTCTACAACGTCCCGTGCGTCCTGCGTCTGCGCGGGGAGCTGGACGTCACCGCGCTGCACGCGGCGCTCGTCGCGCTGGTCGCGCGGCACGAGTGCCTGCGGACCCGGTTCGGTGCCGAGCACGGCGTCCCCTACCAGGTCGTCGACGCGCCGCCGGCCGACTGGCCGCTGCCGCTCACCGATCTCACCGGACTTCCCGCGCGGGACCGGGACGCTCGGCTGCGCGAGCTGGTCGAGGCGGAGTCCCGAGCCCCCTTCGATCTGGAGTCGGGTCCGGTGATGCGGACCACGCTGGTGCGGATCGCCGAAGACGACCACGTGCTGACACTGACCATGCACCACATCGCGGTCGACGGCTGGTCACTCGGTGTGGTCAGCACGGAACTCGCGGGACTCTACGAGGGCGCCGCATTGCCGGCCCTCTCCGTGCAGCCGGCCGATCACGCCGCCTGGCAGCGCCGGCGCCTGGCCGCCGACGGTTTCGGCGAGCAGATCGCCTACTGGCGCGAGGCGTTGGAGAACGTACCCGTCGTCGACTTCCCGACGGACCGGTCGCGTCCGGTGGTGCCGACCTGGGCCGGAGCGGAGCTGGAGGAGGAACTGCCCGCGGAGCTGGGTGTCGCGCTGCGTGACTGGGCCCGTTCCGAGCGGGTGTCGCTGTTGGCGGTGCTGCAGGCGGGTTTCCTGACGGTGCTGTCGCGTTACACCGGCCAGGACGACCTGGCCGTCGGCTCGGTGCTGTCCGGCCGGACCCACCCGGAGATCGAGCCGCTGGTCGGCTTCTTCGCGAACACGGTGGTGCTGCGCACCAGCACGGCGGGGAACCCGACCTTCCGGGAACTCGTGGCACGCTGCCAGGAGACGGTGCTCGGCGCCCTGGCGCACCAGGACATCCCCTTCGGCACGCTCGTCGAGGAGCTGCGTCCGGAGCGGGACCCGGGCCGCAACCCGCTGTTCCAGATCAGCTTCACGCTGCTGACCGAGAGTGTGGTCGGCACCTTCCGTCTCGGTGAGCTCTCCGCCGAGCGCCTGCCGGTGCCGAACGGAACCTCACGGTTCGACATCGCCTTCCAGGTCAACGAGGCCGCCGACGGCCGTCTGCGGATCTGGGTGGAGTATTCGACGGAGTTGTTCGATCGGGTGCGGATGGAGCGGTTGGTCGGGCATTTCCGTGGGGTGTTGGAGCGTGCGGTGGAGGCTCCGGGGTCTGCGGTGGGTGGTTTGGGGTTGTTGGGGGTGGTGGAGCGGGAGCAGGTGTTGTCGGGTTGGAATCCGGTGGCGGTGGGGCGGGCTGAGGATGGTCTGTTGCTGCATGGGTTGGTGGAGCGGTGGGCTGGTGAGCGGCCGGATGGTGTGGCGGTGCGGTTTGAGGGGGGTGAGTTGTCTTTTGGGGAGCTTGACCTGCGGGCGAATCGGTTGGCGCATTTGATTCGTGGTGTGGGTGGGGTGGGTCCTGATGGTGTGGTGGCGGTGCTGTTGGATCGTGGGTTGGATCTGCCGGTGGCGTTGTTGGGTGTGTTGAAGTCGGGTGGTGCGTGGTTGCCGTTGGATCCGCAGAATCCGGTGGAGCGTCTGGAGGCGCAGCTGGTGGATGCGGGTGTGCGGTTGGTGGTGACGTGTGAGGCGTTGGAGGGGTTGCTGCCGGCGGGTGTGCCGCGGTTGGTGTTGGAGCGTGAGGCGGGGCGTTTGGGGGGTTTGCCGGGGGTTGCTCCGGTGGTGGAGACGTGTGCGGATCATTTGGCGTATGTGATTTATACGTCGGGTTCGACGGGGGTGCCGAAGGGTGTGATGGTGTCGCATCGTTCGGCGGTGGGGTTTGTGTGTAATGCCCGGGAGTTGTTCGGGTTGGGGGTGGGGGATCGGGTTTTGCAGTTTGCGAATCCGGCGTTCGATGTGAGTGTTTTTGATTTCTTTGGTGCGTGGGGTTCGGGGGCCGCGGTGGTGGGGGCGCCGCGGGAGGTGTTGTTGGATCCGGTGGCGTTGGGGGAGTTGCTGCGGCGGGAGCGGGTGACGGTGGCGGATGTGCCGCCGGCGGTGTTGCGGTTGTTGGATCCTGTGCCGTTGGTGGATCTGAGGGCGTTGTTTGTGGGGTTGGAGGCGTTTCCGGCGGAGTTGGTGAACCGTTGGGTGGGGCCGGGGCGGGCGTTCCACAACGGGTATGGGCCGACGGAGGCGACGGTGGCCTGTGTGGATTACGCGTGTCCGGTTGGTGGGGTGGTGGCGTCGCCGCCGATCGGGCGGGCGATGGCCAATCACCGGGTGTATGTGTTGGACGGTGGGTTGGAGCCGGTGCCGGTCGGTGTGGCGGGTGAGTTGTTCGTTGCGGGTGTGGGGTTGGCGCGGGGGTATGTGGGTCGGGCTGATCTGACGGCGGAGCGGTTTGTGCCTGATCCGTTCTCGGGTTCGGGTGGGCGGATGTATCGCACGGGTGATGTGGTGCGGTGGCGGGAGGACGGGAATCTTGAGTTTTTGGGTCGGGCTGACCGGCAGGTGAAGATCCGTGGGTTGCGGATCGAGTTGGGTGAGGTGGAGCACGCGCTGTCGCGGGTGGATGGGGTGCGGCAGTGTGCGGTGGTGGTGCGGGAGCCGGGGACTCCTGGTGCGTGGTTGTCGGGTTATGTGGTGCCGGAGCCGGGTGTGGTGTTGGACGGGGCGCGGGTGCGGTCGGTGGTGTTGGACCGGCTTCCGTTGCACATGGTGCCTTCGCAGGTGGTGGTGTTGGAGGCGTTGCCTCTGACGGCGAACGGGAAGGTGGACCAGGCTCGGTTGCCGGAGCCGGTTGCGCGGGCGCGGGAGGCGTATGCGGCGCCGGTGACGGGGACGGAGTGTGGTCTGGCCCGGATCTGGCATGAGTTGCTGGATGTGCCGGTCGAACGGATCAGTGTCCATGACAGTTTCTTCGACCTCGGCGGCAACTCGCTCCAGGCCACCCGACTCCTCTCCCGAATCCGCGACCTGTTCCAACTCGCCCTCGAACCGCGGCTGCTGTTCACCCTCCCGGTGCTTCAGGAGCTCGCGACCCGGATCGACGACGAGTTGCGGAGCGAGGACATGGACGACGAGCTGGCGGCTGAGATCGCCGGACTGTCCGAAGAGGAGCTGGACCGCCTGCTGGGCGGCAGCGCGTGACAACCGCCAGGGATCTGCTCTGCTCTGCTCGGGAAAGGGATTGACGTGACTGGCAGGACCATCGAAGAGAAGCGCCGGGCACTGCTGGATCTGCGGCTCCGTCAGCGGCGCGCCGAGCGCACCGAACGGGCCGAGCAGGACCGGATCGTCCCGGTCTCCCGGGAGGGCAGGCTGCCGCTCTCCTTCCAGCAGCAGGGACTGTGGTTCCTGTCCCGGTTCGCGCCCGAGCAGTCCGTGTACAACGTGCCGTTCGCGGTGCGCCTGCGCGGGGAGCTGGACACGGCGGCGCTGAGGGCGGCGCTGCTCGGAGTCGTCGCCCGGCACGAGAGCCTGCGGACGCGGTACCTGGAGGCGGACGGCGAGCCGTACCTCGTCATCGATCCGGCGCCCGACGAGTGGGTCCTGCCGGTCCACGACCTCGTCGACCTGCCCGAGGGCGAGCGGGACGCGGAAGTCGTGGCGCTGACCGAGGAGGAGGCGAGGCGCCCCTTCGATCTGGAGTCGGGTCCGGTGATGCGGACCACGCTGGTGCGGATCGCCGACGACGACCACGTGCTGATGCTGACGCTCCCTCACATCGCCACCGATGGATGGTCGGCGAACGTCCTGGCCGACGAGCTCGCGGCGCTCTACGCGGGCCAGGAGGCGGACACCCTCCCCGAGCTCCCCACCCAGCCGGCGGACTTCGCCGCCTGGCAGCACCGGCGCCTGGCGGGCGCGGAGATGCGCGAGCAGCTCGACTACTGGCGGCGGAGGCTCGACGGTCTGCCCGTCGTCGACTTCCCGACGGACCGGTCGCGTCCGGTGGTGCCGACCTGGGCCGGGGCCTACCTGGAGGCGGAGCTGCCCGCGGAGCTGGGTGTCGCGCTGCGCGAACTGGCCCGGTCGAGCGGGGTCTCGCTGTTGGCGGTGCTGCAGGCGGGTTTCCTGACGGTGCTGTCGCGTTACACCGGCCAGGACGACCTGGCCGTCGGCTCGGTGTTCTCCGGCCGGACCCGCTCCGAGGTGGAACCGCTGGTCGGACTCTTCGCGAACACGGTGGTGCTGCGCACCAGCACGGCGGGAAACCCCACCTTCGCCGAGCTGGTGGAGCGCTGCCAGGAGACGGTGCTCGGCGCGCTGGCGCACCAGGACGCACCGTTCGGCATGGTGGTGGACGCCGTCCGCCCCGAGCGCGACCCGGGCCGCAACCCGCTGTTCCAGATCAGTCTGACCCTGCAGACCGCCGGCACCAGTGGGCGCGGCTTCCGCTTCGAGGGGCTGGAGACGGAGCCGCTGCCGTACCGTGGCAGCGGCTCCCGCTTCGATCTCGGCCTGACCCTGGCCGAGACGCCCAGCGGGCGGTTCGACATCTCGGTGGAGTATTCGACGGAGTTGTTCGATCGGGTGCGGATGGAGCGGTTGGTCGGGCATTTCCGTGGGGTGTTGGAGCGTGCGGTGGAGGCTCCGGGGTCTGCGGTGGGTGGTTTGGGGTTGTTGGGGGTGGTGGAGCGGGAGCAGGTGTTGTCGGGTTGGAATCCGGTGGCGGTGGGGCGGGCTGAGGATGGTCTGTTGCTGCATGGGTTGGTGGAGCGGTGGGCTGGTGAGCGGCCGGATGGTGTGGCGGTGCGGTTTGAGGGGGGTGAGTTGTCTTTTGGGGAGCTTGACCTGCGGGCGAATCGGTTGGCGCATTTGATTCGTGGTGTGGGTGGGGTGGGTCCTGATGGTGTGGTGGCGGTGCTGTTGGATCGTGGGTTGGATCTGCCGGTGGCGTTGTTGGGTGTGTTGAAGTCGGGTGGTGCGTGGTTGCCGTTGGATCCGCAGAATCCGGTGGAGCGTCTGGAGGCGCAGCTGGTGGATGCGGGTGTGCGGTTGGTGGTGACGTGTGAGGCGTTGGAGGGGTTGTTGCCGGCGGGTGTGCCGCGGTTGGTGTTGGAGCGTGAGGCGGGGCGTTTGGGGGGTTTGCCGGGGGTTGCTCCGGTGGTGGAGACGTGTGCGGATCATTTGGCGTATGTGATTTATACGTCGGGTTCGACGGGGGTGCCGAAGGGTGTGATGGTGTCGCATCGTTCGGCGGTGGGGTTTGTGTGTAATGCCCGGGAGTTGTTCGGGTTGGGGGTGGGGGATCGGGTTTTGCAGTTTGCGAATCCGGCGTTCGATGTGAGTGTTTTTGATTTCTTTGGTGCGTGGGGTTCGGGGGCCGCGGTGGTGGGGGCGCCGCGGGAGGTGTTGTTGGATCCGGTGGCGTTGGGGGAGTTGCTGCGGCGGGAGCGGGTGACGGTGGCGGATGTGCCGCCGGCGGTGTTGCGGTTGTTGGATCCTGTGCCGTTGGTGGATCTGAGGGCGTTGTTTGTGGGGTTGGAGGCGTTTCCGGCGGAGTTGGTGAACCGTTGGGTGGGGCCGGGGCGGGCGTTCCACAACGGGTATGGGCCGACGGAGGCGACGGTGGCCTGTGTGGATTACGCGTGTCCGGTTGGTGGGGTGGTGGCGTCGCCGCCGATCGGGCGGGCGATGGCCAATCACCGGGTGTATGTGTTGGACGGTGGGTTGGAGCCGGTGCCGGTCGGTGTGGCGGGTGAGTTGTTCGTTGCGGGTGTGGGGTTGGCGCGGGGGTATGTGGGTCGGGCTGATCTGACGGCGGAGCGGTTTGTGCCTGATCCGTTCTCGGGTTCGGGTGGGCGGATGTATCGCACGGGTGATGTGGTGCGGTGGCGGGAGGACGGGAATCTTGAGTTTTTGGGTCGGGCTGACCGGCAGGTGAAGATCCGTGGGTTGCGGATCGAGTTGGGTGAGGTGGAGCACGCGCTGTCGCGGGTGGATGGGGTGCGGCAGTGTGCGGTGGTGGTGCGGGAGCCGGGGACTCCTGGTGCGTGGTTGTCGGGTTATGTGGTGCCGGAGCCGGGTGTGGTGTTGGACGGGGCGCGGGTGCGGTCGGTGGTGTTGGACCGGCTTCCGTTGCACATGGTGCCTTCGCAGGTGGTGGTGTTGGAGGCGTTGCCTCTGACGGCGAACGGGAAGGTGGACCAGGCTCGGTTGCCGGAGCCGGTTGCGCGGGCGCGGGAGGCGTATGCGGCGCCGGTGACGGGGACGGAGTGTGGTCTGGCCCGGATCTGGCATGAGTTGCTGGATGTGCCGGTCGAACGGATCAGTGTCCATGACAGTTTCTTCGACCTCGGCGGCAACTCGCTCCAGGCCACCCGACTCCTCTCCCGAATCCGCGACCTCTTCGGAGCGCGGATCGACCTGCGGCAGGTCTTCACCGATTCGGAGCTGCGACCGCTGGCGGCCCGGATCGACGCTTCCGGACGGCGGGCCGAGCCCACGCAGGAATTGGCGGCCCTGGCGCCGTCGAGCGGCCCGTGGCCACTCTCCTACCAGCAGGAGGGGCTGTGGTTCCTGCACCAGGTCGACCCCGACTCCCCGGTCTACAACGTGTCGTACCCGCTGCGACTGCGCGGCGCGCTCGACCTCGGGGCGCTGCGGCGCGCCCTGACCGGGCTGGTGGACCGGCACGAGGTCCTGCGCAGCCGGTTCGTCACGGCGGCGCACGGAGGACCCGAGCAGGTCGTCGACGCCTCGCCCGAGGAGCTGCCGGCATCCGTCGAGCGGGTGGCCGACCTGGAGGAGGCCCTGCGGCTGGCCGAGGAGGAGGCGAGCCGCCCGTTCGACCTGGCCGCGGCGCCCGCCTTCCGGACACGGCTGTTCCGTCTGGCGGAGGACGACCACGTGCTGCTGCTGACCATGCACCACATGGTCACGGACGGATGGTCCGGCGGCCTCGTCAGCGCCGAGCTGGCGGCCCTGTACGAGGGCCGAGACTTGCCCGAACTCGCGCTGCAGGTAAGGGACTTCGCGGCCTGGCAGCGGCGTGGTCCGGCGCGGGAGGAGCTGGGACGGCAGCTGGAGTACTGGCGGCGGACGCTGGACGGACTGCCCGTGGTCGACTTCCCGTCCGACCGGCCTCGTCCGGTGGCGCCGACGTGGGCGGGAGCACAGCTGGAGGCGGAGCTGCCGGCCGACCTCACCACCGCGCTGGCCGCGCTGGCCCGGTCGGAGCGGGTCTCACCGCTGGCCGTTCTGCAGGCCGCCTTCCTGACCGTGCTGGCCCGCTACACCGGACAGGACGATCTGGCGATCGGTTCGGTGTTCTCCGGCCGCACCCGCGTGGAGGTGGAGCAGCTCGTCGGCTTCTTCGCGAACACGGTGGTGCTGCGTACCAGCACGGCGGGGAACCCGACCTTCCGGGAACTCGTGGCACGCTGCCAGGAGACCGTGGTCGGCGCGCTGGCGCACCAGGACGCACCGTTCGGCATGGTGGTCGACGCCCTCCGCGCCCGGCGCGACCCGGCCCGCAACCCGCTGTTCCAGATCAGTCTCAGCCTGCAGAGCGCCGGTACGGGCGGAGAGACGTTCCGGCTGAGGGGGACCGAGGTGGAGGAGCTGGCGACAGCCGGCACCAGGTCGCGTTTCGACCTGTCGATGACCGCGATCCCCGCGGCGGACGGGCGGACGCGGTTGCAGCTGGAGTTCGCGACCGAGCTGTTCGACCGTGCCCGGATGGTCCGCCTGGTCGACCACTTCCGGGAGGTGCTCGGGCAGGCGGTCCGAGAGCCCGGCACTCCTCTCGACGCGTTCGACCTGCTCACGCGGGCTGAGCGGAAGCAACTGGCCGCCACCGGCGACGCGGTCGCCGACTTCCCTTCGGACACCTCGCTGTACGGGCTCTTCGAGGAACAGGTCCGGCGCCGGCCGGACGCCGTCGCCGTCGTGGACGGCGGCCAGAGCACCACCTACCGGGAACTGCACGAGCGTGCCTGCCGGACGGCCGCCCGACTACGGGCCGGGGGCGTCCGCCGGGGCGACGTGGTCGGACTGTGCGGAGCACGCTCCGTGGCGCTCGTCGCCGGAATCCTCGGCATCCTGCGCGCCGGCGGCGCGTATCTGCCGCTCGATCCCGGGTATCCCGCCGAGCGCCTGAGCTTCATGCTCGACGACGCCGCGGTGAAGGTGGTTCTGGCCGACCCGGACGCGGAACTGCCCGCGGGCGACTTCCTGCGGCTTCCGCTGACGCCGGACCCGGCCGAGGGCGCGCCGGACACCAGGCCGGTGGCCGTGGGCGGCCGCGATCTGGCCTACCTGATCTACACCTCGGGCTCCACGGGCCGGCCCAAGGCGGTGATGGTGCCCCAGGGGAACGTGGTGCGCCTGCTGCGCGCGTCCGAGGAACTGTTCCGCTTCTCCCCGCAGGACGTGTGGACCTTCTTCCACTCCTTCGCCTTCGACTTCTCGGTCTGGGAGCTGTGGGGCGCGCTCGCCCACGGCGGCAGGCTGGTCGTCGTGCCGTACTGGGACAGCCGATCCCCGGAGGCCTTCCACAGCCTGCTGAGGAAGGAGCAGGTGACCGTTCTCAGCCAGACCCCGGCGGCGTTCCGTCAACTGGTCGCCGCCGACGAGAAGGCCGAGGCCGAGCTCGCTCTCCGGCTCGTGATCTTCGGTGGGGACGCGCTGGACACCGAATCGGTACTGCGCTGGTTCGACCGGCACGGTGAGGACCGGACGCAGCTGGTCAACATGTACGGCATCACCGAGACCACGGTTCACGTCACCCACTGCCGGCTGTCCCGGGAACTGCTCGCCGCAGGCGGTAGCCCGATCGGCCGCCCACTGCCCGACCTGGCGGTCCGGGTCGTCGACCGGGCCGGTCGGCTTGCGCCGGTGGGAGTGCCCGGCGAGATGTGGGTCGGCGGTCCCGGTGTGGCCTGGGGCTACCTGGGGCGACCGGAACTGACCGCCGAACGGTTCGTCCCCGACCCCTTCTCCGGAGGGATGGGCCGCCTCTACCGCTCCGGAGATCTGGCCCGTTGGCTGCCGGACGGCACGCTCGACTACCTGGGCCGCGTGGACCAGCAAGTCAAGATCCGGGGCTTCCGGATCGAACCGGGCGAGATCGAGGCCGCGCTGCTCGCGCATCCGGACGTCGTCGACTGCTGCGTCGGCGTGGCGGGCTCCGGTGACGCCCGGCGCCTGGTCGGGTACGTCGTGCCCGGGCCCGGAATCGGGGCAGATCTGCCGACCCGCCTGCGCGGCCACCTCTCCACTCTCGTGCCGGACCACTTGGTACCGTCGGTGATCATGCCAATCGGCCGGATCCCCCTGACCGCCAACGGCAAGGTGGATCGCGCCGCCCTGCCCGCCCCGAGCCTGGCCGAATCCGCCGAGCCGGTGCCGCCGCGGACCGCCACCGAGCGGAGCCTGGCCGGCCTCTGGGCCGAGGTGCTGCAGCTGGAGGCGGCGGCCGACCGCATCGGCGTTCAGGACGGTTTCTTCGACCTCGGCGGCAGCTCGCTCGACCTGGTGCGACTGCGCACCGCGATCCAGCGCGAGTTCGGCGTTCAGCTCGACGTACGCGGGCTGTACGCCGCGCCCACGGTCGCGGCGATGGCCGAGGCGGTGGACGGTCACCGGCTCCTGACCGGTCCGCTCCCCGACGAGGTTTCCCCGCTGGTGGAACTGCGTGCGCGGGGCGGCAGGCCGCCGCTCTTCCTGGTGCACGCGGTCGGTGGATCGGTGGCACCCTACGTATCGCTGACCCGGCTCCTCGACCCGGACCAGCCGGTGTACGGCCTGGAGGATCCGGGCCTGCACGGCGGCCGGTCGGCCGAGGAGATCGGGCAGGCCGCGGAGCGCTACCTGGCGGCCATCCGCACGGTGCGGCCGAACGGGCCCTACCACCTGGGCGGGTGGTCCTTCGGCGGAACCGTCGCGCTGGAGATGGCGGCGCGACTGCGCGCCGAGGGTGAGGAGGTGCCGCTCGTCCTCCTGCTGGACACTGGTGCACCGCTGCCCTCCGGGCCGGTGCCCGACGAGGCCGAACTGCTCCTGGCGTACGTCGCCGACCTCGCGGGGCTTGAGGGCGCCGCCGTGCCGGACCTCGACCCGGCGGACCTGCGCGGGCTCCCGTCATCCGAGCGGGTGGACCGAGTGCTGTCCGTCCTGGAGCGTGCCGGGCTGATCCCGGTCGGCATCCGGGCCGACGCCGGCACCAGGATCACCGCATTCATGGCGAACTCGCGATCCCTCCACCGTCACCGCGGCACCCCCTACGACGGCACCATCACCCTGCTGAGCGCCGAGGCCGAACTCGACGGCGAGGTCGGGCGCTGGCGGGCGCTGGCCCCGGGCGGGCTGCGGCACCACGTCGTACCCGGCACCCACCACACCATGCTGCAGCACCCGAACCTCCGGGTGCTGGCGAACCGGATCCAGCAGTGTCTGGACGAAGGAGTGAGGCGTGACATCGACGAGTGAGCCGCCCCGGGGTCACGAGCGGGAAGGGCTGTGGCGCGACGCGGACTTCCTGAGGTTCTGGTCGGCCGAGACGCTGTCACTCTTCGGCGCCCAGATCTCGCTGCTGGCGGTTCCCCTGCTCGCGGTCACCACCCTGCACGCCACGCCCTTCCAGATGGGCCTGGTCAACGCGGTGCAGTTCGCCCCGTTCCTGCTGTTCACCCTGATCGCCGGAGTGTGGGTGGACGAGCGCAGGCGGCGTCCGATCCTGATCGGGGCCAACCTCGGCCGGGCGGTCATCTTCGGACTGATCCCGATCGCCACCGCGATGGATGTGATGGGCATCGGACTGCTGGCCGTCGTGGTCTTCCTCGGTGCGACCCTCACCGTGCTGTTCGACCTGGCCTACCAGTCCTACCTCCCCACGCTGGTGGGCCGGGAGCACCTGGTCGAGGGCAACGGGCGGGTGGAGGGCAGCCGTTCACTCGCGCAGGCCGGCGGCCCGGGTATGGCCGGGCTGCTGGTCGGGCTGGTGTCCGCGGCCGGAGCGGTGACGGTCAACGCCGTCACCTACCTCGTCTCGGCCGTGACGATGATGTTCATCCGGCGGCCGGAGCCGGCCCCCCGGCAAGCGGCAACGCGGGGATCGGTGCTCTCCAGGATCGCCGTCGGACTCAAGGTGGTCGTGCGGAACCCGTATCTGCGGGCCATCGCCGGGGAGGCGTCCGTCTACAACCTCTTCAACCAGGCACTCTGGGCCGTCCTCGTGCTCTACCTGTCCCGGCAGGTGCACCTGCCGGCCACGGCGGTCGGCGTGGTGATGGCGATGGCCGGTGTGGGCGCGTTCGCCGGCAGCCTGGTGGCCGGGTGGCTCGGACGGCGTCTGGGGACCGGGCGCACCATCATGACCGCCATGGTGATCGGCTGCGCCGCGCCGCTCGTCATTCCGGCCGCGAGCGGTGGCCGGACGCTGACGGCCGTCATCGCGGGCGCCGCGTTGTTCTTCAACGGCATGGGCGTGGTCGTCTGCAACGTCCAGGTGATCAGTCTTCGGCAGGCCGCCGTACCCGCCGAGGTGCTCGGTCGGGCCAACGCCGGCTACCGCTTCCTGGTCACCGGCACCGCCGCGATCGGCGCGCTGCTCGGCGGCTGGCTCGGTGGCCTGATCGGTCTGCGCGCCACCATGGTGATCGGCGGGCTCGGCACGCTGGCGGCGCTGAGCTTCTTCATCGGGTCCCCGATCCTGCGGTTGCGCAGCGTCTCCGACGTGGTCGCGTCCGCCTCGGAGGGGAGTGACCCGGAGTCGAGTCCTGCCCCCACGCAGCCGGCCGGTGAACGGAACTGACCGAACATCAGATGTGGCACGGGCGGCCTGGCCGCCCGTGCCACACTGCTCTGTGTGCGACGGCCGCGGTCCCGGGACAGCGGCCATACCTACTGGGACTGTTGGGAACGGGAGAATCGCGTGGGTGTCCAGCTCTACAACGTGGTGATCGACTCGGCCGACGCGGCGAAGCTCGCCGCCTTCTGGGCCTCGGCCACAGGCTGGGACGCGGCCGAATGGTCCAGCGCGGACGAGGCGGTCGTCCGCAACCCCGGAACGGGCGTCAACCTCTACTTCATGCGTGTACCGGAGGAGAAGGCCGGCAAGAACCGGGTCCACCTCGACCTCAGCCCCACCCCGGACAGCGACGCGCGTGCCGAGATCGAGCGTCTCACCGCGCTCGGCGCCCGGGTGCTGACCAAGTACGACGGATACACCGTGCTGGCCGATCCGGAGGGCAACGAGTTCTGTCTCACCGGAGACCTCGGCTGACAGACGTGACCGACGACGGTGACGGGGCCCGCGCACGCAAGCGCGCGGGCCCCGTCACCGTCGAGCTGCTCCGCGGGATCAGCCGACGCGGCGGCCGAGCAGTGCGCGCCGTGTCTCGGCGGCCACCGCCTCGGCGGTGATCCCGTTCCGTTCCAGCAGGTGCTGCTGTCCTCCGCTGCCGGCCGCGAACCGGTCCTGCACCGCGACGCGTCGCACCGGGCAGGCGACCCCGAGCCCGGCGACGACCTCGGCGATGGCGGAGCCGAGCCCCCCGGCGGCCCAGTGTTCCTCGACGGTGACGACGGCCGCCGTGGTCTCCGCGGCCTCCACCACGGCGTCGACGTCCAGGGGCTTGACCGTGTGCATGTTGAGCACGCCGGCCGCGATGCCCTCGTCGGCCAGCTCCTTGGCGGCGGCCAGAGCGGCGAGCACCGGGTAGGGTCCGGTGGCGATCAGCGTGACGTCCCGGCCGGACCGCAGCCGCTGCGCCACGCCCACCCGCAGGGGCGGCAGATCCGCCCCGAGATCGGGAGTGCCGCCGCGGCCGAGGCGCAGGTACACCGGACCCGGCACGTCGAGCGAGGCTCGCACCAGCTCCTCCGTGGCCGCGGCGTCGGCCGGCACCAGCACCGTCATGTTGGGCAGGAGCCGCATCACCGCCAGGTCCTCCAGCGCGTGGTGGGTCGAGCCCAGATGCCCGGCCGACAGGCCACTGTGCGTCGCCGCGATCCGGACCGGCAGGTTGTTCAGCGCGATGTCCAGCTTGACGGCTTCGAGGGCACGGGTGCCGGCGAAGGCCGCCATGGTGTTCGCGAACGGCATCCGTCCGCACCTGGCGAGACCGGCCGCCACCCCCATCATGTTCTGCTCGGCGATCCCGAGATTGACGTAGCGGTCCTGTGCCGCACCCCAGTCCACGGACGAGAACAGGCCGGTGTCGCTGTCCAGGCACACCAGGCGTTCGTCCTTGCCGATCAGCTCGGCAAGCAGGTCGCGGTACACCTCTCGGCTCGGCCGCGCCGCGGGCGCCTCGACCGCGGCCGGTACCGGCTCCCTCGTGCTCGTGGTCATGCCACCGTCTCCGTCTTCTTCCGTTGTGCGGCCAGAACCGCCAGGGCGCGCTTCTGCTGACGCCCGGCCAGACGTGCGTAGTGGCTCCGGGCCTGCCCCTCGACGTGGGGCAGGCCCTTGCCCTTCACGGTGCGGGCGATCACCACCGTCGGCCGGCCGGCCACCTGCGGGGCGCCGCCCAGTGCGGTCTGCAGTCGCGCGGGGTCGTGGCCGTCGACCTCGATCGCGGTCCACCCGAAACTGCGCCAGCGCTCCGCGAGGGGTTCCAGCCCCGCCGTGTTCTCGGTGGGGCCGGTGATCTGCAGGCCGTTTCGGTCCACCACCGCGACCAGGCGATCCAGCCGGTGGGAGGCCGCGGCCATCGCCGCCTCCCACACCGAGCCCTCCTGCAGCTCGCCGTCGCCCAGCAGCACGAAGCACCGGCGGTCGCTGCCGGCCAGACGCGCGTCGAGCGCGAAACCGACCCCGAGCGGCAGCCCGTGGCCGAGCGAACCGGTGGGCATCTCCACGCCGGGGACGGCGGGGTTCGGGTGCGCGGTCAGCATGCCGTCCGGCACGCCGTAGCCGGTCAGCTCCTCCTCGGGGAAGAAGCCGCGCTCGGCGAGGGCCGCGTACAGGCCGATCGCCCCGTGCCCCTTGCTGAGCACCAGCAGGTCCCGGTCGGGTGCGTCCGGGTGCTGCGGATCGATCCGCAGGACCGAGTGGTACAGCGTCACCAGGGTCTCCACCAGGGACATCGAGCCACCCAGGTGCCCGCCCTCGGGATTGCCGCACATCTCGACGATCAGTTCCCGGACCCGGAGTGCGTGCTCCTCCAGGGTGCGGGTGTCCGTGGCCGGCATCAGGAATCCTCCTCCACCCGGGCCGAGGGCACCAGGGAGAGCCGTGGTTGCGCGTCGAAGTGCGCGCTCAGTTCGGTCAGGGCGCGGGTGAGCACGGCAATGCCGCGCAGGTAGTCGCTGATCAGGATGTGCTCGTCGTCCGCGTGGTCCAGCCGGCTGTCGCCGGGGCCGTAGGTCGCCATGGGGACGTCCCAGTGCTCGGCCAAGGTGTTCATGTCGGAGGTGCCGGTCTTGAGCTTCATGGCCGGGTGGGCCTGCTGCGAGCGGATGGCCGTGGTGAGCGCCCGGACCACCGGATCGTTGCGGCCGACCCGGCAGGCGGCCACCGAGTTGATCACGCTGAGCCGTCCCTGGGGGAGCCGTGAGGACAGCCGGGCCACCAGCCCCTCACTGTCGAAGCCGGGCGGTGTGCGGATGCTGAACTCGGCCTCGGCGTGCACCAGGTCGCCGCGGATCTCCACGAGTGTGGCGCCGGGGGTGCCGAAGCCGGCGTGACTCGCGTCCGGCCCCAGCAGATCGAGCAGCACCGACCACGCCTCGGCGGCGAGTTCGGACGCCTTGGGCACCGGATTGCTCGGATGCGTCGGCTCGCACTCCACCTGGTAGCGCAGGTCGAGCTTGCCCTTGTAGCCGAGCACCACCGACTGCCAGCCGCTGGGCTCGCCGATGATCAGCGCATCGGGCCGCGGGTGGGTGTTGCGGATGTGCATCGCGCCCCGGGACAGGGGAGTCTCCTCCTCCACCGCGCCGACCACGACCAGCTTCCCTCGGAAGTCCACCGCGTCGGCGGCCGCACAGATCATGGCGGCCAAGGGACTCTTGGCGTCGACCGCGCCGCGGCCGTACAGCCGGCTGTGCTCGACCCGGACCGGGATCTCGCCCGGAATGGTGTCCATGTGACCGAGCAGCAGCACGGTCGGTCCCGGCCCGCGGGAGATCTCACCGACCGCGTTCCCCGCCTGGTCGCGGTGGGCCTGGAAGCCCAACTCCCGCATCACCTCGACGAGATGGCTGGAGATCCGCTCCTCGCCGTAGGACGGGGAGGGAATCTCCAGCATGCTCCGCAGCAGGCCGATCGTGTAGGGCTCGGAGAGCGTGCCCGTGGGGTGGCGCATGATGTCCGTCATCGGCTCGCTCCGCTCGCGGTGGTGGCCGCGGCCGAGAGGCTCGGCCCGCCAAGGACGATCTCCGTGCCCTCGCCGCGAAGAGCGGCGAGTACCGGCTCCCGGCGTCGGCCGTCTGCGATCAGCACCCGGCCGACGCCGAGTTGCAGCGCCTCCCGCGCGGCCACCAGCTTGAGCCCCATGCCGCCGCCGACGAACGGTGGCGGGCCGGACCGCGGCACGGTGCAGACCGGCAGGACGGAGGACTCGTCCGCCGGGTCCTCCAGGACACCGGGCGCGCCGGTGAGGAGGACCAGGGTGTCGGCGGCAAGGCCGCCGGCCACCGCGGCGGCGGCCCGGTCCGCGTCGGTGTTCACCGGCCGTCCGTCCTCGGCGACGGCCGGGGGCGACACGACGGGGGTGTGGCCGAGCGAGAGCAGCGCGTTCAGCAGCGCCGCGTTCACCTCGGTGATCCGTCCGCTGTGGTCGTCGCGGACCACCACCGTGCGGCCGTTCACCACGGCCCGGTGGGCGGACTTGCGGCGGGCCCTGAGCAGGCCGCCGTCGAGCCCGCTCAGGCCCACCGCGGACACGCCGGCGGCCGACAGCGCGGTGAGCAGCCGGGGTTTGGCCAGCCCGACCAGCGCGAGGTGGACGACCTCCAGCATCTCCTGGTCGGTGTGGCGTGCGGACACCCCGTCCGGCGCCACCAGGCGGCGTGACGCCACACCGAGTCGTCCGGCGAGCCGCTCGATGTCGGCCGAACCGCCGTGCACGAGTACCACGGGCCGGCGGCGGCGGGTCAGTGCGGCGACGTCCTCACAGACTGCCGCTGGGTCGACGGCGGCGTTGCCGCCGCATTTGACCACGATCGTCTCCTGCATTCTCGTCCTCTGCCAGGTCGGTCTCGATGGTGTGGTGCCCTGTCAGTTCGGGTGGAGTCCCAGGAACTCCAGTCCGGTGCTCTCCGCCCAGCCGAACCGCACGTTCATGCTCTGTACGGCGCCTCCCGCACCGCCCTTGACCAGGTTGTCCAGCGCGGCGACCAGCACGGCCTGGGTGCCGTCGTCGGAGACGGCGAAGCCCACGTCGCAGTAGTTCGAGCCGGAGAGGATCTTCGGCTCCGGCAGCCGGTACGTGCCGCGCTTGTGCGCCACGATCCGGACGAACGGTTCTCCCGCGTACGCCTTCCGGTAGCCGGCCCGCACATCCGCCTCCCGTACGCCCTCGACCAGGCGGGCACGGCAGAGCACACGCACGCCGCGCACCGCCTCGACACCCGTGGCGGTCATGGCCACGGGAAGGCCGGTGGCCTGGGTGATCTCCGCCTCGTGCCGGTGGCGGGTGGGCGCGAACAACCGCATCGCGCCGCTCCTTTCGGCGTGCAGATTGGCCGGTCCGGCCGTGACGCCGGATCCGCTGGAGCCGGTCAGGGCGTCCACCTGCACGGGCCCCTCGATCAGACCGGCCTCGGTCAGCGGACGGACGGCGAGGATGCCGGCCGTCGCCATGCAGCCGGGGACCGAGATCCGGTCACTGCCGCCGATCTCGTCGCGGTGCCACTCCGGCAGTCCGGTGGTGAACGTGCCGAGCAGTTCGGGCGCCGTGTGCGCGGTCTCGTAGTACGTCGCGTAGACGGCCGGGTCGCGCAGCCGGAAGTCACCGGAGAGGTCGATCACCGTCGGGGCGAGCCGCAGGTACTCGGACATCCGCTTCATGGTCTGCTTGTGCGGCATGGCCAGGAAGAGCACGTCCTGCTCGCCGGCGGCCAGCCGGTCGTGGGGCACGAAGGCCAGCTCGGTGCGGCCCCGCAGGTTCGGGTGGGGCCCGTCGAGTCGGCGGCCGGCGAAGCTGTCGGACGTGGCCGTGGTCAGGGTGACCCGCGGATGGCCGAGCAGCAGGCGGAGCAGCTCCCCGCCGATGTATCCCGAAGCTCCCGCTACCGCTACCCGAAGCATGACTGGGCCCTCGCAACCAGATGATCGATGATGTGGTCGGCCACCGAGATCTCCGATCCCATGGCCCGTTGAAATCCGGAGAACTCCACGCCGTGGTTGACCTCCAGCACCAGCAGTTCGCCGGAGGAGTCCTCGATCAGATCGACGCCCGCGATGTCCGCGCCGACGCTCAGCGCGGCCTGGGAGGCCAGCTTGGCGATCTCCGCGGTGAGCGGGCAGCGCACGGAATCGGCGCCCCGGGCCACGTTGGTGCGGAAGTCCTGGCAGCGGCGGTAGGTGGCTCCGACCGGCTCGCCGCCGATCACGACCACCCGGATGTCCCGGTCGGGCTTGGCGACCAGTTCCTGCACGTAGACGATGTGCGAGGCGGGCGAGGGCAGCGCGGCGATGTACTCCAGCACCGTCGCCGCGGTCTCCCGGTCCGGCAGTTTGGACACCAGTCGCCCCCAGGAGCCGGTGAGCGGTTTGACCACCGCCGGATATCCGAGGGAGTCCAGGGCGTCCAGTGCCGCTTCGGGGGTCAACGCGAGCGCGGTGCGGGGGGTGGGCAGCCCGGCGTCGCGCAGGGCCACGGAGGTGCGGTACTTGTCGCCGCACATGTCGACCGCCTGGGCGCTGTTGACGACCAGGGCCCCGCCGGCCTCCAGCGCCCGGGCGGCGTGGAGGGCACGGACCTGGCCGATCTCCCGGTTCAGCACCACCGGCCAGGGCGTGCCCCCCTCCTGCAGCCCACGCCACAACGTCCGGGTGTCCACGTGCTCGTAGGTCAGGCCGCGTCGCTCGAAGGCCTCCAGGATGCGCTTCTCGTCGAGGCGCAGCCGGGATGCGAGAACGGCGAACGTCGCCGGACGTGTGGCGGCGGTCACTCGCCCCAGTCCTCCTCGACCTCGGGGGCCAGCACGACCTGGACCGGGTCGACGGTCAGCACTTCCAGCTCGACGGAGCAGCCGCCGCACTCCACGATCTCGCTGACCTTGGGTGCCTCGGCGAGAGCGACCGAGCTCTCGCATTCAGGACAGATCACCATTTGACGCTCCTCAGTCCGTATCCCATGGATCTGCGATCAGTAGATCCGGCGCGAGGCCGCGATGGCGTCCATCGAGCTGATGAACCGACAAGGACTGATCCGTTGATCGGATGGGACGGCAGGCGGATCCGGCGTCCACACCCGCCTCAGCGGCGTATCGACGCCCTGTAGATGCCGTGTCGCAATTCGGCCGACGGCACCGGTCCGACCTTTACAGCGCTCTCGGGGCCGTGCCTGACTTGGTCCAATTCCGCTGACCCGTCGTATCTGGAGGAATTCCTTTGAGCAGCCCCGGAGATCGACCGCCCGTCCTGGCGCTGTGGAGTGCTCCGCGCAGCCGGTCGACCGCGTTCTTCCGCATGATGTGCGAGCGCCGCGACTTCCAGGTGCTGCACGAGCCCTTCTCCTACCTCGCCGAGTTCGGGGAGGTCGAGGCCGACGGCAGGACGCTGCGGTCCGAGCCCGATCTGCTCGCGGCCCTGCGCGACCTCGGGGACCGGGAACCACTGTTCTTCAAGGACACCACCGACGAGCGGTACGCCGGCGTTCTCGCCGACCGAGGGTTCCTGGCGCACGACGCCGTGCACACCTTCATCATCCGCCACCCGGCGGAGACCATCGCCTCCTACCATGCGCTCAACCCGGAGGTGAAGCGCGATCAGATCGGCTTCGAGGCCCAGTACGAGCTGTTCGAGGCCGTCGCGGAAGCGAGCGGCAAGGTGCCGGTGGTGATCGACTCGGCGGACCTCGCGGATCGGACGGAGGAGGTCGTCAAGGCCTACTGCGCGGCCGTCGGCATCCCCTATCTGGAGCACGCCCTGCACTGGCAGCCGGAAGCCCGGACGGAGTGGAGGCCCAGCGAGCGCTGGCACGTCGAAGTGAGCGTCAGCACCGGCATCCACCGCGAGCGCCGTGACCACGGCCTCGACGTCGAGCACCACCCGGTACTGGGCGGCTACCTGGAGCACCACCTGCCGTTCTACGAGAAGCTCCGCGCGCACCGGATCGTGCTGTGACCGGGGCCATGGCGGCGTCCCCGTCTCCCGTGTGCACCTGCTGGCCTGGGGCGACCGTGTGGCTGACCGGGCTGCCCAGTGCCGGCAAGACCACCCTCGCCTACGCGCTGGCCGAGGAACTGCGCAGGGAGCACCGCCGGGTGGAGGTCCTGGACGGTGACGAGATCCGCGCCGCCCTCTCGGAGGGGCTCGGATTCAGCCGGGCCGACCGGCAGGCGAACGTGCGGCGGATCGGCTTGGTGGCCGAGGTGCTCGCCCGCAACGGTGTGACCGTGCTGGTGCCGGTGATCGCCCCGTACGCGGACAGTCGACAGGCGGTCCGGGAACACCACCGGGGCTCGGGAACCCCCTTCCTGGAGGTGCACGTCGCCACCCCGGTCGAGGTGTGCGCCGAGCGGGACGTGAAGGGCCTGTACGCCAAGCAGGCCGCTGGTGAGATCTCCGGCCTGACCGGCGTCGACGACCCGTACGAGGCGCCGCAGGACCCGGAGCTGCGGCTGGAGACCCACACCGCAACCGTCGAGGAGTCAGTGGCGGCACTGACCGCCCTTCTCAAGGAAAAGGGACTGGCATGACGACCGTGACCCGGAACCTCGTCGTGACGCGGGAGAAGCCCGTCGCGCTGTCGCACCTGGACGCGCTGGAGGCGGAGGCCGTCCACATCTTCCGCGAGGTGGCGGGCGAGTTCGAGAACCCGGTGATCCTCTTCTCGGGTGGCAAGGACTCCATCGTCATGCTGCACCTGGCGCTCAAGGCGTTCGCGCCCGCGCCGGTGCCGTTCGCGCTGCTGCACGTCGACACCGGGCACAACTTCCCCGAGGTCATCGCCTACCGCGACCGCGTCGTGGCCCGGCACCACCTGCGCCTGCACGTCGCCCACGTCCAGGAGTTCATCGACAGCGGCCGGCTGCGTGAGCGCCCGGACGGCACCCGCAACCCGCTGCAGACGGTGCCGCTGCTGGACGCCATCGAGCGGAACCGTTTCGACGCGGTGTTCGGCGGCGGGCGCCGGGACGAGGAGAAGGCCCGCGCCAAGGAGCGCGTCTTCTCGCTGCGTGACGAGTTCGGCGCCTGGGACCCGCGCCGCCAGCGCCCCGAGCTGTGGTCGCTCTACAACGGCCGGCACGCGGTCGGCGAGCACGTGCGCGTCTTCCCGCTGTCCAACTGGACCGAGCTGGACGTGTGGCAGTACATCGAGCGCGAGGGCATCGAGCTGCCGGAGATCTACTACGCCCACGAGCGCGAGGTGTTCGCCCGCTCCGGCATGTGGCTGACGGCCGGCGAGTGGGGCGGCCCCAAGGAGGGCGAAACGGTCGAGCGGCGTCTGGTGCGCTACCGCACCGTCGGCGACATGTCCTGCACCGGCGCCGTCGACTCCGACGCCGACACCATCGCCGCGGTGATCACCGAGATCGCCGCCAGCCGCCTGACCGAGCGCGGCGCCACCCGCGCCGACGACAAGATGTCCGAGGCCGCCATGGAAGACCGCAAGCGCGAGGGGTACTTCTAATGACCAGCACCACCCATGCCGAATCCGGCGCCGCCTCGGAGCTCACCGCGACCTCGCTGCTGCGCTTCGCCACCGCCGGCTCCGTCGACGACGGCAAGTCCACCCTGGTCGGCCGCCTCCTGCACGACTCCAAGTCAGTGCTCGCCGACCAGTTGGAGGCCGTCGAGCACGCCTCCCGCAAGCGCGGCCAGGAGGCACCCGACCTGGCGCTGCTCACCGACGGCCTGCGCGCCGAACGCGAGCAGGGCATCACCATCGACGTGGCCTACCGCTACTTCGCCACCCCCCGGCGCCGGTTCATCCTCGCCGACACCCCCGGCCATGTGCAGTACACCCGCAACATGGTCACCGGCGCCTCCACCGCCGAACTCGCCGTCGTCCTCGTCGACGCCCGCAACGGCGTCGTCGAGCAGACCCGCCGCCACGCCGCCGTCGCCGCCCTGCTGCGCGTCCCGCACGTGGTGCTGGCCGTCAACAAGATGGACCTGGTCGACTACGCCGAGCCCGTCTTCGCCGCCATCGCCGCCGAGTTCACCGCCTACGCCGCCACCCTCGGGGTCAAGGACGTGACCGCGATCCCGATCAGCGCGCTGGCCGGGGACAACGTGGTCGAGCCCTCGGCCGACATGGACTGGTACGGCGGCCCGACGCTGCTGGAACACCTGGAGACCGTCCCGGTCGGCTCCGACCCGAGCGAGGAGCCGGCCCGCTTCCCCGTGCAGTACGTGATCCGCCCGCAGACCGAGGAGCACCCCGACTACCGCGGCTACGCGGGCCAGTTGGCCTCCGGCGTGCTGCGCGTCGGCGACACCGTCACCGTGCTGCCCGCCGGCACCACCACCACCGTCGCCGGGATCGACGTGCTCGGCGAGGAGCGCGACATCGCCTGGGCCCCGCAGTCGGTGACGGTCCGTCTGGCGGCCGACATCGACATCTCGCGCGGCGACCTGATCGCGGCCGGGCCCGCCGGCCCGCGGACGACCCGGGACCTCGAAGGGACGGTGTGCCACCTGCACGACAGCCCCCTCCGGGTCGGTGCGCGCGTCCTGCTCAAGCACACCACCCGCACCGTCCAGGCCGTCGTCAGGGAGATTCCCGCGCGAATGTCCCTGGACGGCCTGGCCCAGGAGGAGTTCCGGTCGGAACTCGCCGTCAACGAGATCGGCCGGGTGGTGCTGCGCACCGCCGAGCCGATCGCGCTCGACGACTACGTCGACAACCGCCGCACCGGTGCGTTCCTGCTGATCGACCCGGCCGACGGTGCGACGCTGACCGCCGGCATGGCCGGTCCGGCCTTCACCGGGCAGTGATCCCGCGGCACGCTCGCCGCTTGCTTCGTTCCGATCCAGAGAGGTGACTTCCGTCGTGGCGCGTCCGACACGCCCGCAGAGCTGGCTGCTGCGAAAGCCCAAGGGTGAGGCGCCCGCGCGCCTCTTCTGCTTCCCGTACTCCGGTGTGGGGGCATCGATGTACAGCAGGTGGCCCCAGCTGATCGGTCCGGCCGAGGTCTGCCTGATCCAGCTGCCGGGCCGGGAGAACCGCCTGCGGGAGCCGCACTACGGCACCTACGAAGGCCTGGCCGAGCCACTGATCGAGGCGCTGCTGCCCTACCTGGACCGGCCGTTCGGCTTCTTCGGCCACTGCGGCGGGGCGCTCCCGGGGTTCGCGACCGCCATGCGCCTCGCCCAGGACGGTCTGCCGGTCCCGGACCGGCTGTTCGTCTCGTCCCAGGTGGCGCCGCACGACGGTCCCTTCGGCAGGTTCCTGGGGATGACGGACGACGAGCTGGCGGTCGAACTCGCCGAGCTGACCAAGGCCATGGGCGGTACCCCGCACCCGGCCATGATCGAGCTGAGCCTGGGCGTGCTGCGCGCCGACGTGGACGCCAACCGGGCCTACCGCCTGGACAAGCCGGTGCGACTGCCCAGCGCGGTCCACGCCATCGGATGGGACCGCGACCAGGAGATCCGGCCCGAGCAGATGACCGGCTGGAGTGAGTACGCCGACCCCGGGCGGTTCCGTCCCGTCGTACTGAGCGGCGAACACTATGCCTTCCTTTCCGCGCCGCAGGAGCTGATCGACGTTCTGGGCAGCGGGATGGCAGCGGCGATGGGGGAGCGTGATGGATCTCGAACTGACGCCTGACCAGTCGGCCTACCGGCAGGCCGTCCGTGAGGTGCTCGGCAGCGACGAGGCGAGGGCCGAGGCGACGCGGGTCCGGACCACCCGAGGCGCCGAGGGCGGGCTGCTGGACGTCTACCGCAGCCTCGGCCGGCGGGGCCTGCTCGCCCCCAACTGGCCGGAACAGTACGGTGGCGCCGGTCGGACGATCGTGGAGAAGACCATCCTCACCGAGGAGCTGATCGCCCACGGCGTCCCCGACATCGTGCACACGCTCGGCATCGACATCGTCGGCCTGGCGCTGCAGTTGTTCGGCACGGAGACTCAGAAGCAGCGGCTGCTGCCGCCGCTCGCCCGCGGCGAGAGCGCGGCCGGGGTCCTGTTCAGCGAGCCGGAAGCCGGTTCCGACCTCAGCGCGCTGCGCACGCGCGCGGAACGGGACGGAGACGGCTGGCGGCTGTACGGGCGGAAGATCTACAGCGCCAAGACCCATCTCGCCGACTTCGCGCTGTGCGCCGCCCGGACCACCGAGGCGGAGGTCCGGCTGCACGGCCTCACCGTCTTCGTCGTCCCGCTGAAGACGGTGGGCGTGACGGTGGAGCCGCTGTGGAACATCGGCAACGAGCGCTTCAACGAGGTGACCTTCTCCGGCCTGCGGGTGACCGAGGAGGACGTCCTCGGTCGGGTCGACGACGGCTGGCAGGTGATCGGCCAGGTCCTCGGCTTGGAGCGCACCGGCGTGGAGTTCCAGGCGAAGGCCCGCCGCTGGCTGGACGCACTGCTCGACCGGTCCGGGGACACCGGCGCCGCGGCCGCCGAGGGCGACCGGCTGGTGGCCCTCGACGCCGAGGTCCGGGCAGCCCGACTGCTCGCCTGGCGGTGCGTCAACAACCTCCAGAACGACACCGTGGACGAGGTGCACTCCGCGATGGCCAAGTACCTGGCCGGCGAGACGGCGCGCACGGTCGCCCTGGTCGCGGCGGAGCTGCTCGGACCGGACGCGCTGCTCGCCGGGGACGACGAGGAGCAGGCACCGGATCCAGGTGTGCTGGAGGCCGCCTACCGGGAGGCCCCGGGGCTGACCCTGGCCTCCGGAACATCCGAGGTCATGCTCACCCTGATCGCCTCCACGGGCCTCGGCCTGCTCGCCTGAGACGACGAACCTCTCCGACATCGAGGACTCGCCATGGACGTCACACTTGCCCCGGACCAGCTGGCGGTTGGCCGGCGCTTCGCCGAGCTCCTGGACGACGAGCTCGCGCCACTGATCCGGCGGATGGCCGACCGTGCGGGACCGCCCGCGCCTCAGAGCGGTCCGGACGACGCGGACGGCGAGGACAACGCCTCGGTCCGGGTGATGATCTGGGAGGCACTGACGGCCCTGGGCGCCGTGCGGCTCGGCCATGAACCGGAGAGCCAAGCACACCAGCAGGTCGCGGTGCTCGCCGAGCAACTGGGCCGAGTGCTCTACCAGGGCCCTCTGCTGGACACCCTCGTCGCGACACGCGCGGTGCTGCGCAGTTCCATCGCGGACGGCCCGTTCCTTGAGGACATGCGCGCCGGCACGGCCGTCGCGGCCGCGATCCGCAGCGGCACCACGCGCCCCGACAACGAGCCGATCGAGGTCGACCTCGCCCGTGGCACGGTGACAGCCGAACGCCGCTTCGTCGGCTTCGCAGCCGAAGCCGAGCACCTCCTGATCACCGGCACGACGGCCGCCGGAGAGCGACGGACGGCCCTGGTTCCGCTCGCCCAGCCTTCCGTCGGGCTGCGTCTCCAGGAGGAGCTGGGGCGCGGCGAGATGTACGCGGTGCGGCTCTCGCAGGCCCAGGTGGCCACCTGGCTCGACTTCGGTGACGATCCGGAGAGCGCGTGGGACGAGATCCTGGCCTCTGCCCGGATCTTCCAAGCCGCGTACCTGGTGGGGCTGAGCGAAGGAGCGCTCCGTCTCGGCGTCCGGCACGTCACGACACGGCGACAGTTCGGCGCCCCGCTGGCCCATCGGCAGGCGCCCGCCTTCCTGCTGGCCGGGTTGGCGACCCGGATCGACGCGGCCCGGCTGCTGACACGGGCCGCCGCCTGGGAGGCGGACCAGGGGGCCGACTGCCGGCTCGCGGCCGCACAGGCGCTGTCGATGGCGTCGACACTGGCCCGCGAGGCGACCCGCGACGTCATGCAACTCCACGGTGCCCGGGGGATGACGCAGGCCTGCGATGCCCAGCTCTTCTATCGCCGTGCGGCCGTGGAGGCCGTGACCCTCGGCACGCCCGTGCGTCTGCGTGCCGAGGTGCTGCCGCTGTTGACCCGGTCGCGGCTGCCCGACCGGCCTGCGGGCGACCTGGTGCGGTCGTGAGCGGGAACCGCCCTCCGTACCGTGTGGCTGTCGTCGGCGCGGGTGCGGCCGGGACGTTGACGGCAGCCCAGCTGTTGCGGAAGGCGGAGGGTGCGGGCCGGAGGATCGAGGTGCTGCTCATCGATCCGGCGGCGCGGACCGGCCCCGGTACCGCCTACCGGACGTCGGACCCCCGCCACCTGCTCAATGTGCCGGCCGGGCGGATGAGCGCCTTTCCCGACGATCCCGAGCACTTCCTGTGCTGGCTCGGCGCCGACCGGCGCTCCGCGTCACCCGGCGACTACCTCCCCCGGCAGGTGTACGGGCGGTATCTGACAGAAGTGCTGGAGCGGACCGAGGCCACGTGTCGCCGGGCCGTACTGCACCGTGTGCGGGACCGGGTGATCGCCGTGCGCGCACCCGGGTCCGAGGGGTTGTTCCTGCGACTCGCCGGCGGAGACGAGAAACGTGTGGACGCGGCCGTGCTCGCGCTCGGCGGCCTCACTCCCGGCGACGACTGGGCGGATGCGCAGCTCAGAGGCTCCGGCCGTTTCGTGGCCGATCCCTGGGCGCCGGGTGCGCTCGGCGGCGTACCCGACGACCGGGACGTCCTCCTGGTCGGCACCGGCCTGACCATGGTCGACCTCGCCGTCACCCTGGTTCGCCCCGGCCGCGTCGTCCACGCGCTGTCCCGCCACGGTCTGCTTCCGGGGGAGCACCTCCTCCAGCCGGCCCCGGCAGCCGCGCCGCCGGTTCTCAGCGACACGGACACGCTCGACGGGCTCCGGCGGGAGGTCCTGCGATACCTGTCCGTCAACCGCCGCGCCCACGCGGACTGGCGTCCCGGCATGGACGGACTGCGGCCCGTGACGGCGGCGCTGTGGCAGCGGCTCTCCGTCGCCGACCGGTCCCGCTTCCTGCGGGAGGACCTGCGGACCTGGGAGGTCCACCGGCACCGCATGGCGCCCGAGACGGCCGCCGCCGTGCGCGAAATCATGGCCTCCGGGCGACTTCGGGTGAGCAAGGGGGAGGTGACCCGGACGGCACAGGACGAGGAAGCGGTCGAGGTGCGGCTCACCGACGGCAGGAGGCTCCGGGTCGGCGCGGTGGTGAACTGCACCGGAGCCTGGACGGACGTGCGCCGCACCGCCGACCCGCTGGTGCGTTCCCTGCTGGACCGGGGGCACGCGCGGCCCGGCCCGGCGTGCCTGGGCATCGACACGTCGGGCGACGGACGTCTGGTCCCAGGGGGCAGTGGTACGACTGCCCCCCTGTGGGTGGTCGGTGCCCTGCGGCGCGGCAACCTGCTGGAGACCACGGCCATCCCGGAGATCCGCGTCCAGGCCGCCGAGGTGGCGAGCAGCGTCCTTTCGGCGTCGACAGCGCCGACAGCGCCGACGCAGTACGTCCACGGCCGCGCCGGCGCCCGCCCGCCCGTCCCCGACCTGCCCGACTTCCCGCTCAGGCCCCGGGGCCGGGTGCGCTGAGCGGCGGGCGCGGGGCGGCGCACTGCTCGGCTCGCGGGGGCGCCGGAGGGCCGGTCAGGGGACCAGGACGAGCTTGCCGGTGACGTGGCCCTCTTCGCCGAGGGTGTGGGCGCGGGCGGCCTCGGAGAGGGGGATGACCTCCTGGACGTGGGCGCGCAGCACTCCCTTGGCGGCCAGGTCGGCGATGGCCGTCATGCCGGTGTGGTCGTGCTCCACCAGCATCGGGGTGTAGCGGATGCCGCGGCGGGCGGCCGCGGCGAGTTCGTCCTCGGTGGCGCCGGGCAGGAGGGCGACCAGGGTGCCGCCGGGGCGCAGCACGTCCACCGTGCGGATGCGGGTCTCGTCGATCAGCGGCACGAGGGCCGTGTCGACGTCCCGGACGGTGTCGCGGAAGTCCACGGTGCGGTAGTCGATCATGTCGTCCGCGCCGAGGGAGCGGACGAAGTCGTGCTTGGCGGCGCTGGCCGTGCCGGTGACGCGGGCGCCGAGGTGCTTGGCCAACTGGACGGCGAGGTGGCCGACTCCGCCGGCGGCGGCGTGGACCAGCACGTGCTGTCCGGGCCGGACGTCGGCGGTGTCGACCAGGGCCTGGTAGGCCGTGAGGGCGGCCAGGGGCAGGGCGGCCGCCTGGACGTGGTCGATCCCGGCCGGCTTGCGGGCGAAGGCGCGGGCCGGGCCGACGGCGTACTCGGCGTGGGAGCCCACCCCGTGCGGGTACGGCAGCATGCCGAACACCTCGTCGCCGGGCTGGAAGAGGGCGACCCCGAAGCCCACCTCCTCCACCGTGCCGGAGAGGTCCCAGCCGAGGACCCGCGGGGGCTGCTCGAACCACCCCTTCCGGGCCCGGCCCTTCCAGTCGGTGGGGTTGACGCCGGCGGCCCGCACCCGGACGAGGACCTGGCCGGGACCGGGCTTCGGCACCGGCAGTTCGATCTCCTTGAGGACCTCCGGACCGCCGTAGACGTCCTGCTGGCTGATCGCGCGCATGGTGCTCCTGACGATGTGACGAGAACGGTGGCCTCACCGTAGGTCCTTGACCGAGCGCCTGGCTGGTGGCCGTGACACCAGGATCAGCGCCCACCTTCCTGTCAGGTCGGGCCGGCTCCAGGATCGAGGCATGAGCCAGACACTGACAGAGGCCCTGCGGTCGCACGGTGACCGAGAGGCGATCGTCTTCCATGGTCGGACCACGACTTACCGGACACTGCTGACCGCTGTCGAGCAGTGGCGGGCCCGGCTCGACGAGCACGGGATCCGCGCGGGGCAGGTCGTCGCGCTGGAGTCGGCGTACTCACCGCAGGCCTGCGCCGCGCTGGTCGCCCTCATCGAGGCGGGTGCGATCATCGTCCCGCTGGTCACGCTGCCGGACGCCAAGCGGGCCGAGTTCCACGAGATCGCCGAGGTCGAGACGGTCATCACCCTCGACGGGACGGACGCGGACCCGAGCATCACCGCTACCGGGCGCTCGGCGGGCCACGAGCTGTTCGCCGCGCTGCGCCGGGAGGAGCGGCCCGGCCTCGTCCTCTTCAGTTCGGGCACCACGGGGCGCAGCAAGGCGTCCGTCCTGGACTTCACCAAGGTCCTCGCCCGCTACCGGGCCGGACGCCCCGCGCGCACGCTCTCCTTCCTCAACCTCGACCACATCGGCGGCATCAACACCCTGCTGCACACCCTGGTGCACGGAGGTGCGGTCGTCACCGTGGCCGAGCGCACCCCGGACAGCGTCTTCGGGGCCATCGAGGCGCACCGGGTGGAGGTGCTGCCCACCACGCCGACCTTCCTCACCATGGCCCTGGTCTCCGGAGCCTGCCGGAAGTACGACGCCTCCTCGCTGCGCCTGGTCTCGTACGGGACCGAGCCGATGCCCGAGCAGACCCTGCGCGCCTTCCACGAGGCCCTGCCCGGCATCCGGCTCAAGCAGACCTACGGCCTGTCCGAACTGGGCATCCTGCCGACCAAGTCGAAGGACGACTCCTCCCTGTGGGTCAAGCTCGGCAGCGGCAGCGGCTTCGACTACAAGATCGTCGACGGGGTGCTGTGGGTCCGCTCCGAGATGGCCATGCTCGGCTACCTCAACGCCCCCGCGCCCTTCGACGAGGAGGGCTACTTCAACACCCAGGACATGGTGGTGTGCGAGGGCGAGTACCTGAAGATCCTCGGCCGCGCGTCGGAGATCATCAACGTGGGCGGGGAGAAGGTCTACCCGGCCGAGGTCGAGAACGTCGTGCTCGAAGTGGACAACATCGCGGACGTCACCGTCTCGGGCCGGCGCAACCCGGTGACCGGCATGGTCGTCCAGGCCACGGTCAAGCTCGTGCGCCCGGAGGACGAGCAGACCGTCGCGGCCCGCGTGCAGGCGCACTGCGCCGCCCGCCTGGAGCCCTACAAGACGCCCCTCATCGTCCGGGTCTCCGCGGACGAGCAGCACTCGGACCGCTTCAAGAAGCTCAGGAGCGCGGCGTGAGCGACGTCAGCGGCCTGAGTGACACGAGCGGCCCGAGCGAGGCGAGCGGTGTGGCGCTGGTCAGCGGCGGCAGCCGCGGCCTCGGCCGGACCCTGGTCACCCGGCTCCTCGCGGAAGGCTGGAAGGTCGCCACCTTCAGCCGGAGCGCGGGCGACTTCGTCGAGGAGACCCTGAAGGCCGAGCCCGACCGGTTCTTCTGGACCCACGCCGACCTCCAGGAGCCCGACACCGTGCGGGAGGCGGCCAAGGCCGCGATCCGGCACTTCGGGCAGGTCGACCTGCTGGTGAACAACGCGGGCGTGCTGGACCAGGGCCTGTTCGTGACGATGCCGCCCCGGCAGGTCGAAGCCCTCATCACCGCCAACCTGACCTCCCCCGTGGCCCTGGCCCAGGTGGTCGCCCGGTCCATGGTGGCCGCGGGCGGCGGCGTGATCGTCAACGTCTCCTCGGTCAACGCCGTCCGCGGCTACCGGGGCGTGGCCGCGTACAGCGCCGCCAAGGCGGGCCTGGACGGTCTGACCCACAGCCTCGCCCGCGAACTGGGCCCCGCCGGGATCCGGGTCAACACCGTCGTGCCCGGCTTCTTCGACTCGGACATGACCTCGGTCGTCACCCCGGAGTACCGCGAGCGCATCCGGCGCCGCACCCCGCTCGGTCGGCTCGGCGACCACCAGGAGATCGCCGACGCCGTGCTCTACCTCGCCTCGCCGCGATCCGGTTTCGTCACCGGCCAGCGGCTCGTCATCGATGGAGGAATCACATGCTGACCCTGGACGTACGAACCGTGGTCATCGAGGAGATCAAGGCGCTGCTCGACGCGGACACCGCCGACGACCTCGGCGACGTCACCGCCGAGACCGAGCTCAGCGCGCTCGGCCTCAACTCCCTCGCGTTCGCCCGGCTCATCATCCGCCTGGAGAGCGCGGTCGGCGCCGACCCCTTCGGGGAGGGCCGGAGCCTCGCGACCCTGCGCACCGTCGGTGCTCTGGCCGAGGCGTACGAGCAGGCGCTGAGAGCCCGCAAGGAGGCCTGAGCGATGCCCACGTCCGCACCGACCCTGCTGCGCCTGCCCTCCGTCGAGGACTACCTCGGCCCCGCCGAGACCCGCTTCTTCTCGGCCGGCTACCGCCGCGCCGAATACGCCGTCCACGACGTGCGCGTCACCCCGGGGGAGCGGCCGGGAGCCACCGCCGTCATCTCCCTCTCCTACCCGCGCGACTGGTCGAAGAAGAAGGCGTCGACCGACCTGTTCCCGCATGTCAGCACCGTCGACATGCTGGTGGTCGGGCTCCAGCTGTCCGAGGCGTACCTCGTCCACACACACCGGCTCGACGCCGAGCAGCGGCGCCGAACCCGTGTCCGGAAGATCACCCTGAAGGCGGGCACCACCCCGCAGGAGGATCTGACCGGCCTGTCCGCGGCGGCCGAGCTCCGGGGCACCCGCGAGGACCCGACCGCCGAGGGCGGCCACGTGTCGACCTTCACCGCGCACGTGGGCGTGATGACGGCCCGGTACGAGATCGAGCACGCGGCGCCGGCCCGGACCGGCGAGGACGGTGCGTACCCCTCGCTCGACGCGCTCCTCGGCCCGGCCGCCGGCCGCTACTACGGCGAGGGCTTCAAGCTGCGCGAGCACACGATCGGCGACGTCCGGGCCGACGTGGGCGAGTCGACCGCCACCGCGACCGTCACCACCCGAAGCCTGCCCGGCTACGAGGCGGTCACCGACGGCCTGGACGGCGACCACCTCGTCACCGGCCTCTCGCCCGTCGACTGCTTCGTCACGAACCTCCAGCTCATCCAGGTGCTCCTGTACGAACTCGACGGGATCAGCCGCAAGGACAGCAACACCCTGTGGATGCAGAAGACGGTCCTGACCGCGGTGGGCCCCGACCACCTCGCGGCCGAACCCGCCGCCGCCCAGGTCGCCTTCACCGACAAGTGGCTCGTGCCGCTGCGCGGCGGACTGTGGCGTGACGTCACCGTCGCCGCCAGCCTCGGCGGTTACCGGATGCAGTGCTCCTTCGCCCATGAACTCCCGCCGCACGCTGCCGCGTTCGCCGACGGCCAGACCATTCGAGGCTGACATGAAGATCTCCGTATCCGGTACCTACTCGGCGGGCAAGACCTCCACGGTCATGGCCCTCTCCCACTACCTGGGCGTTCCGCGGACCCTGGCCCGGACGATCCGCGCGATCCTGCCGGAGGCCGTGCCCGGCAAGGCGCTCGCCGAGGTCACCCCCGCCGAGTTCCTCCACCTGATGCTGCGCCGCCACTGCGAGCGCGCGGTCGCGGAGGCCAAGCTCGGCGACACGTTCCTGTCCGACGGCTCCTCCCTCCAGGAGTGGCTGTACGGCGCCGCCCGCGTCGCCCACGGCATGAACCCCAACGCCACCGCCGGCAACGAGGGCGGCCTCGCCCCCGAGACCAGCGACGAGATGCGCTTCTTCGGCGAGGTGGTCGACGAGTACGGCAAGGCGTTCCGCACGCACGTGCGCCAGACCTACGACGTGTTCATCCACCTGGAGCACGAGCTGGAGATCACCTCGGACGGCCACCGCCCGATGAACAAGGGCTTCCGGGACACGATCGACCGGATGCTCCTGGAGACCGTCGAGGAGTTCGGGATCCCCCTGCACCGGGTCAGCGGCACCATGCCCGAGCGCATGGAGAAGATCACCGCCGTCCTCGGCCTCACCCCCGTGATGAGCATCGAGCGTGCCCTCGAACTCGGCAAGCGCGACTACGACGCCCAGGACTTCCGTCTCGAAACCGAACGCGCCTGAGCCGGCCCAGGACCGTACGCCTCCACGAGAAACGGGAACACCGATGAACCGTAGATCCCTCCTCAGGTCCACCGCGGCCCTGTCCGCCGCCCTCGGCCTCACGGCGGCGGAGTCCGGCCTGTCCACCTCGTACGCGGCCGCCGAATCCGCCACCGAGGACGCGCGGATGAACGAGCGGACCCGGATCGGACGCGAGCTGCGCCGCCAGGCCGCCGAGCAGGACTATCCGGCGACGCTGCCGGCCCACCCGGTGAACGGCGAGGAGACGTCCCTGCCCGGCCGGCTCGGCAGCTACTCGAAGGGCCTGCCGCACAACGACCTCGGCGAGGTCGACGGCCAGGCCTACAACCTGATGCTGAAGGCCCTCGCGAGCGGGAAGCCCGCCGACTTCGAGGCGATCCCGATGGCCGGCGAGCGCAAGCAGCTCGGCCCGCAGGGCGGTCTCGCGTACGACCTGGCCGGGCCCGACTTCGCCAAGCTGGTCGTCCCGCCCGCGCCCCGGATGGACAGCGCGCACGTGGCCGCCGAGATGGCCGAGCTGTACTGGATGGGGCTCCTGCGCGATGTGAAGTTCACCGACTTCGAGGACTCGGCGCTCGCCGCCGCGGCCGCCGCCGACCTGTCGACGTACTCCGACGGCCGGATGCCCAAGCAGGCCGGCAAGGTCACCCCGCACGCGCTGTTCCGCGGCCAGACCCCGGCCGACCTGGTCGGACCGTACATCTCGCAGTTCCTGCTCCGGCCCGTCCAGTACGGCACCCTGCGCGTGCCGCAGCTGCACGACACCGTCCAGCCGGGCGTGGACTTCGGCACGGAGTTCGGGGAGTGGCTCGCGCTCCAGCGCGGCGCGGCGCGCACGACCCAGCGGGACTTCACCCGCACCCGCCACCTCCAGACCCCGCGCGACCTGGCCCACTACACGCACTTCGACGTGCTCTACCAGGCCTACCTCAACGCCGCGTTGATCATGCTGGGGCTGCCGCAGGCGAGCGTCCAGGACCAGGGCAACCCCTACCTGGGCTCCAAGAACCAGATGGGCTTCCCCACGTACGGGACGCCGCACCTGGTCTCGCTCCTCGCCGAGGTCGCCGTACGGGCCATCAAGCACACCGAGTACCAGCAGTTCTTCGTCCACCGGCGGCTGCGGCCCGAGGTGTTCGCCGGACGGATCGAGGTGCACAAGCGGCGCAGCCCCGGCCGCTACGCGGGGCTGCTCCCCGGGGAGATCCTGGACTCCGAGGTGCTGGAGCGGAACCTGGCGGCGCACGGCTCCTACCTGCTGCCCCAGGTCTTCCCCGAGGGCTCGCCGATGAGCCCCTCCTACCAGAGCGGCCACGGGACCGTGGCGGGCGCGTGCACGACCGTGCTCAAGGCGTGGTTCAACGAGTCGTACGTGCTGACGGACGCGGTCGTGCCGAGTGCCGACGGCACGTCCCTGGTGCCCTACACGGGCGCCGACAAGGACTCCCTGACCATCGGCGGCGAGCTGAACAAGCTGGCGGCCAACATCGGTGCGAGCCGCGCCTGTTCGGGCGTCCACTACCGCAGCGACAACACCGAGGCCTTCGCGCTCGGCGAGACGATCGCCATCGAGATGATGCGGGCCCAGAAGACGCTGTTCAACGAGGGTGGCGGCTTCTCGCTCACCCGCTTCGACGGCACCACCGTCACCATCTGAACCCCGATAGAAAGAAGACAGGAAAATGCGCAGGACGAAGCTCGGAAGCCAGGGCCTGGAGGTCTCGGCGGTGGGTCTCGGATGCATGGGCATGACCTTCGGGTACGGCTCCGTCGAGGAGTCGCGCTCGATCGCCACGATCGAGCGGGCCCTGGAGCTCGGGGTCGACTTCCTCGACTCCTCGGACCACTACGGCCCGGAGACCAACGAGTCGCTGATCGGGCGGGCGATCGCCGGCCGCCGCGACGAGGTGGTGGTGGCCACCAAGTTCGGCACGTACTCCCGCGAGACCCCGCCGCGGATCCCGGACGGCCGCCCCGAGACGGTGCGCTGGGCCGTCGAGGGCTCGCTGCAGCGCCTCGGCACCGACTACATCGACCTCTACTACCAGCACCGCGTCGACCCGAAGGTCCCGGTCGAGGAGACCGTCGGGGTCATGGCCGAGCTGGTGGCCGAGGGCAAGGTGCGCTACCTCGGCCTGTGCGAGGCGTCCGCGCAGACGATCCGGCGCGCCCACGCGGTGCACCCGATCACCGCCGTGCAGTCCGAGTATTCACTGTGGACGCGGGACGCCGAGGAGGACGGGGTCCTGGCGACCCTCGCGGAGCTGGGCATCGGCTTCGTGCCGTACTCCCCGCTCGGCCGCGGCTTCCTCACGGGGGCGATCTCCTCGCTCGACGGCCTCGCCGACAACGACTTCCGGCGCATCGCCCCGCGCTTCCAGGGCGACAACCTCGCGGCCAACCGCCGGCTGCTCGGCCGGCTCCAGGAGATGGCCACCGAGCGGGGCGTGACGTCCGCCCAGGTCGCGCTGGCCTGGGTGCTGCGCGCCGGCGAGTCGGTCGTGCCGATCCCCGGCACGACCCGCCCGGAGCGGGTGGACGAGAACACGGCGGCGCTGGAGATCGTCCTGAGCGACGCGGAGGCCGAGGAGCTATCCGCGGTCTTCGCCACCGGAACCGCCGTCGGCGACCGGTACCCGGCCCCGATGATGGCCACGCTCAACGGCTGACCCACAGACCGCCGGCGGGGTGCCCCTCCTCATCAGGGGCACCCCGCCGGCACTCGCGCACTCAGCCTCGGGCGCGCCGGATGATCCCCTGGGTGTCCACGCCCGTCTCCTTCTCGGGCCGTGGTGTGTAGAGGACGATCAACAGGTCGGAGAACTGGGGGATGCGCATGCGCGCGACGTCGAAGTGCAGCTCTCCGAGCTCCGGATGGTCGAGGATCTTGAAGTTCACACCCTCGGCCTGCACGTCGTGCCGCGACCACAGCTCGGCGAACTCCGGGCTCTGCTCCATCAGTTCGCCGACGATGATCTCGTAGCCGAGGTCCTGCGGCCGGTTGATCATTCCGTACCGGTACTGCGCCGCGATCCACGGCGCGAGCTCGTTCCAGTTCACGATGCGCTCACGCAGCCGAGAACTGGTGAAGAAGGCCACGATGGAGTTCCGGTAGCTCCTGCGGTATCCGAGAATGTCGTACGTCGCCTCGTTGGCGATCACCAGGTTCCAGTACGGGTCGACGACGAAGGCGGGGTACGGGGAGTTGTTCTCCACGAAACGCGCCAGCATGACGTCCACTTCGAGGGGTTCGGAACCGAGGGGTACCGGGGGATTCAGGCCGGCCAGCGCGTAGAGGTAGCTGCGCTCCGCCTGGTCGAGGCGCAGCGCCCGTGCGATGGCGTCGAGCACCTGCGGAGACACCGAGATGTCCCGGCCCTGTTCGAGCCACTGGTACCAGGAGGCGCTGACCCCCGCCAGGAAGGCCACTTCCTCCCGCCGCAGGCCGGGCGTTCTTCGGCGGCCGTAGTTCGGGATCCCCACGGCCTCGGGGGTCAGCCGGCCGCGCCGGTTGACCAGGAACTCCCGCAGCTCGGTGCGTCGGCGGTCCTTCGCCGAGGAGCGGCGGCGCACCGCCGGAAGAGGGTCGTGCGATGCCACCCCCGACAAGGCCTCCGGTGTGGTCAACACGTTCCGGGCCGTTGTCGACTGGCCGTTGATGGTGTACAGGATGTGCTCCCCTCCTGCCGCCTGCCCCCGGCGGCCTGGTTGTCGTGTGACACGGATCAAGACGTACGGGAAACAAGGCAGGTGTGATGATCGCGTCTGGAGCACCGGACTGCCAAGTCTCCGGGCACGTGGCACGGCCTGGCGGCTGACGTGCCAAATCCGCCGGGCAGCCCGTCGCGCGGCCTCCGGAGGGGGCAACTCCCGGCGGGGCTACGCGGCTTCGACCCGGGCGCGGACGTCGGAGGGAGCGGTGGGCCGCGCCTGCGGCTGCGGGTCGGGGGAGGACTCGCCGATGGAGGTGAGGAGTTCGCGAATGCGCAGGCCCAGGTGGAGGGTGAGGCGGTCCGCGCCGTTGTCCAGGTCGAGCCCGGTGATGTCCTGGATCTGCCGCAGCCGGTAGTAGAGCGAGGTGCGGTGGATCCGGAGGGCTTCGGAGGTCCTGGGGATCGATCCGGCCTGGTCGAGGAAGCAGCGCAGGGTCTCCTCCAGGCGGTGTCCTGAGCCGGAGGCCAGCAGGGCGCGCAGCGGCCTCGGGATCAGCGACTCGTTCAGGGCGTGGTCCGGCAGCTGCAGGAGCACGGCGAACTCGCCGAGGTCCTCCCAGGAGCCGATGCCGTTCAGTGTGGGCATCCGGCGGGCGGCGCGTGCCGCGACGAGCGCCTGCTGGTGGGAGGTCCAGGCGTCGGCGAGGCCCTGCTGCTGGCCGCCGATGCCGACGACGGGGGCGGCCGAGGCGTCCAGGTGGGTGCCGAGGACCCGGGTGATGTGCGCGGACTGCTCGTGGAGGGCCTCCGGTCGCCAGGGCCGGTCGGCGAGTTGGAGCAGGACGGCCCGGTTCGAGGTGACCGCGAAGGTGCCGTGTGCCGATCGGGTACGGCGCAGGCCCTCCAGGGACCTGCGCAGTGCGGTCGCCACCTGCCCGGGGGACATCCGGGAGTGGGTCACCTGGACGGTGCTGACCACCGCGTGGGGGGCGTCCGGGAGCAGGGCGTCGTCCAGGAGCAGGGTGCGGGACTCGGCGCGGGTGACGGGGTTCGAGCCCAGCAGCGCCCGGAGGAGGTTCTGCTCCTTGGTCGTCTCGGGATCGGCCGATACCTGGTCGGTGTACAGCTGGCAGACGATGGCGGGCGTCGCCCGGTCGATGGCCTCGATCACCTCCGCGGGGAGGGAGCCGTCCGGGGCGACGATCGTCAGCAGGCCGAGGAGGTGGCCGCGTTCGCGCAGCGGCACGGCGTAGCGGGGGAGCAGGCCGAGGTCGTCCCGGCCCGCGACGAACCCGGGCTTGGGCCACCGGGTGAGGCCCTGGTCGAGGACGTGACGGGCGACCTCACTGCTTGCCCCTCCGTGCAGGAGGCTGTGGATCCGGGCCCGGTCGGCGTCACCGAAGTGCCGGCTGGAGCAGATGCGCCGGATCGAGGGGTCGACCACGGCGACGGACCGGCAGAGCGACTCCGCGAGCTTCTCGACCAGGCCTTGCAACGCGGTACTGCCGATGGGGGCACGTCGCCACGGTTCGGTCATGGCAGTCCTCCTTCGTGGTCGTCCTTGTGCGACGCGGGAGCGGTGGGGGCGGGCTCCCGCGTGTCCTGGGGACACGGTGTCACTGCCGCGATGCCTCACCGTGCACGGTTCGTGTCTGTGCCCGCAGAGATCGCCGGAAGGTCGTGCATCCGGTGCGCGACTGCCTCAGGCTGATCCCGCGAGAGCGGCCCGTGAACCACCCCGCGGAGGAGGCCCTGTGCAGGAAGACGTGCGAGTTCCCCGGGCGGCGCCCGTCCTCGGGCGGCAGACGCGTGCCTTCATCGAGGCCTGTCCGTGGCCGGTGCTCCCGGGCGCGGACGGTGAGGTGTCGAGGGCCCGGATGGCGGCCCTCTGGGACGGCGACGGCCGGGAGGAGCCCGACGTCGAGGAGGAGTGGCTGGCGCTGCCGGGGCGGGACGGCGCCCGCATCCGGGTGCGGATCCTCCGCCCGGCGGGCGCCGAGGAGCCGCTGCCGGTGGTGCTCTACCTGCACGGGCTCGGCTGGATGCTGACCGACGCCTACGCGCACCGGCAGCTGGTGGCGGACCTGGTGCTCGGCGCGGACGCGGCCGTGGTGGTGCCGGAGTACGACCTGCCGGAGCAGGCTTGCTACCCGGACGCCGTCGAGCGGGCGTACGCCATCGCCCGGTGGATCGCCGGGAACGGCGCGGGGTGCGGACTGGACGGCAGCAGGATCGCGGTCGTCGGCGCCAGCGCGGGCGCCCTGCACGCGGCCGCGCTCACCCTGGTGGCGCGGCAGCGCGGCGGCCCGCGCCTGCGCCACCAGGTGCTGGTCTGCCCGGTGACCGACGCGGCGATGGACACCCCGTCCTACCGCCGGTTCGCGGAGGGGTACTTCCTCGGCCGCGCCGCCATGCGGGACTACTGGCAGCAGTACGCACCGGACCCGCGGGAGCGCGCGAAGGGTGCCGTGTCACCGCTGCGCGCGCCCGTCCGCTGCCTGGTGGGCCTGCCGCCCGCGCTGGTGATCACCGCCGAGGCCGACGTCCTGCGGGACGAGGGGGAGGCGTACGCGGCGCGCCTGGGGGAGGCGGACGTGCCGGTGGTGTCGGTCCGCTACCACGGCACGATCCACGGATTCGTGCTGTTCGACCGGCTCCGCGACACCCAGGCGTCCAGGGCGGCCCGCACCCAGATGATGGACACCGTGCACACCGCCCTGCACGGATGACGCCGTACGGTGCCGGGGGCGGTGTCGGTCAGTCCGCCCCGCCGATGGTGACGGCGCCGCCGAACCGCCGGCACTCGCTCGGGGACACCCCGTACGCCGCCTGGAAGCGGCGGCTGAAGTGGCTCGGGCTGCTGAACCCGCACCGGGCGGAGACCGCGGCGATGGTCAGGCGGTCGTAGCGCGCGGAGGTCAGCATCCGCCGCGCCTTCCCGAGCCGCTCCGCGATCAGCCACTGCTCCAGGCTGATCCCGGCCCCGCCCAGCAGGGCGTAGAGCCGGCGCGGCGAGATCGCGTGCTCCGCCGCGATCCGCTCCGGCGTCAGGTCACGGTCCGTGAGATGGGTCCGGGCGTAGGCCATGATCCGGGTGAGCAGCGTCTCGTCCATCGTCGACCGGACCTCGACGGCCTCCGCGGTGTGCGCGGCCGACAGCAGCAGGGCGCGAACGAGGTCCGTCGTGGCGGACGCCACGGCCTGCGCGCCGGGATCGGTCTCCAGCCGGTCGGGGTCGCTCCACACGCCCCGCAGGTGCTGCAGTACCAGGCCGTGCAGCGGGCTGGCGCGCAGCTGGAGGGACGCCTTCACCACCGTCTCCACCGGCACGCCGAGGCGGTCCATCTCGAACATGATGGCCTTGGAGGCGCCGTCGCCGGACCAGCCGTAGGTGCGCGGCGACAGCTCGTGGAAGACGCAGATGTCGTCCAGGCCCCGCAGCTCCTGCCGGTCCGCGACTTCGGCCCGGTGGACGCCCCGGATCTGGAGCGAGACCGAGACGACCGGGTTCGGCCGGTGGTGGCGGACGTGATGGTCCGTCCGCCGCACCTCGAAGCCCGAGTTGCGGGTGGAGAAGAACGGCAGCCCGCCGATCTGCCATGCCTCCATCCGCGCGTGGATGCCGGATTCCGGTTCCTCGTGGACGATGTCGTTGGGCACCAGGTCGTCCGTCAGCGCGTGGCGGAACGCCTCCGCGCGCTCGCGCGGCGGCACGGTGTCGAGGTCGAGCAGGAGCACAAAACCCTCTCAGAGTAACGAAGTTCAGTCGTTCCGGTGCAGCTGGTGGCCGCCGACCTGCCAGTCCCTCGGCGTCATGCCGTAGGCCGCGCGGAAGGACCGGGTGAAGTGGCTGGAGTTGGCGAAGCCCCAGCGCCGGGCGACCCCGGCCACCCCGAGCTCCCCGGCCACCGGCCGCAGGAGGTCCCGGCTGCACCGTTCCAGCCGCTGCGCCCGGATCCACCCGCCGACGGTCACGCCCTCCTGCTGGAACAGCTTGTGGAGGAAGCGGACCGACATGAAGGTGGCCTCCGCGATGGTGGACGGCGACAGGTCGGGGTCGCGGAGGTTGCGCAGGATGTGGTCCTTGACCCGCTCCAGCGAGGCGGCCGTGCGCGAACCCTGCGGCTGGGCGCGCCCGGCGTGGTCGTCGACGACCAGCGCCAGCAGGTCGAGCGCCGTCGACGCGGCCCGGCGCCCGACGGCCTCGTCGAACCCGGCCGCCTCGCGCGCCATCCGCGACAGATAGGTCGCCAGCAGCGCGGCGCTGCCCTCGGCGCCGTCGAACGCGGTCGCGGTGAGGGCCCGCAGGTCCGTGTCCTGGACGTCCAGTTCCGCGCGGGGGAAGAGGAAGGAGGTGAAGGCGAAGCCCTCATCGATCCTCTTCCGGTACGCCCGGGAGGTGTCGGTGAGGGAGAACCCGCCGGGCCGGATGAGCGCCTCCCGGCCGTCCTGCTCCTTGAGCGCGGTGCCCCGCTCCTGGAGGCTGAGAATCAGTGACGACGAGTCGCTGTCGGCGATCAGGCGCCCGCCGCGGGTGACCACCTGCGGCCCCGCCCGGACGTGCGAGATCCGTACCGGGCCCAGCTGGTGGCCGGTGATCTCCCCGGGGGACGGGACCTTCTCCAGGAATTCCACGTTCATCGGGACGAAGGTGTGGGAGACCGCCTCGCGCCAGCACTGCGCCCGGTCGGAGGCGGACAGCGACGCGGTGGAGAGAGATGCGGACACCGGGTTCCTCTCGGGTCGATGGGCCATCAGGACACCGGGTCCCGGGGGTCCGGCCGGTCGGACGGTTCGGCGCCGCCCCGGGTGTCACGCCACTGGCTCGGCGAGATGCCGTACGAGGCGCGGAAGAGCCGGCTGAAGTGGGCCGGGTCGGTGAAGCCCCACCGCTGGGACACACCGGAGACGGTGCTGTCGCCGCCGTCCTGGCGGGTGAGCTCCTCGGCGCTCGCCTGGAGCCGGCGGCGCTGGATCAGTCGGCTGACGGTGACACCCTCCCCTTCGAAGAGCTTGTGGAGGGAGCGGACGGAGATGCCGTGCGCGGCCGCGATGGTCTTCGGCGTGAGCTCCGGGTCCCGGAGGTGCCGGTCCACGTGGGCGCGGATCTCCCAGATCCGGGTGTAGCGGGCGTCCTCCGCGGTCGGGGTGGTGCGGGCGGCCTGCTCGGTGACGAGGGTGGCCACCAGGTCGGTGACATTGCAGGCCAGCCGGCCGGCGACGAGCGCGGGGCAGTCCCCGGCCGTCTCGACCAGGGTCCGCAGGGAGTGCGCGACCAGGGCGGCCACCGGCCCGCCGGTGTCGGCGACGGTGGCCGTCACCCGCTCCAGCTGGTCGTCCCGCACGCCGAGGGACCGGCGGGGGACCAGGCACACCCGGACGTCCACGCCGTCCGGGTAGTCGACCACGTGAGGGGTCTCCGTGTACCAGAAGGAGACCCCTCCGGCGGGGACCTCGGTCGTCCGTCCGTCCTGCCGCACCACGGCGCCGGTGGCCCCCATGACGGCGACCACGAAGAACCCCTCGGCCTGCCGGGAGCCACGGGCGATCTCCCGCGGGCCGCGGGTGTAGCAGCGGGGAGCCGCCTCGGTCGTGATGAAGAGCAGGTGGCCCAGCTGCCGGGTCGTCATCCGGCCCGGGTCCGTCGGGGGCTCGTCGGAGTCGACCGTCACGGGGAGGGTGGCGACGGAGATGGCCCGGCTGAAACGGCGCGCCGTGGCCGCGTCCTCTGTCATGAGCCCTCTCCCTCCGTCGGTATGGCATCCAGCATGGGACACGGGATGACTTACGTCGGGGGCGGGATGACTGTGAAGCGACTGTCGGAGGTGTGGCGCCGAACACATGACTCTCAGCGCATTCCAGCCGTGCAATGAGTGCACCTACACTGCAACGGTCCAGGTCAGAGCAGTGGCGGTAGGCGCAGAGGAACATCGGATGTCAGGCACCACACTGTTCGGCCGGGACGGGGAACTGGCGGCCGTCGACGCACTCGTCGACGCCCTGCCCGAGCGCGGGGCCGCGCTGCTGATCCACGGGGCCCCCGGGCTCGGCAAGACCGCCCTGCTGGAGCACGCCGCCGCCCGGGCGGGGAGCGCCGGGTTCACCGTCCTCAGGGCATCGGGTGTCCCGGCCGAGGCCGAGCTGCCGTTCGCGGGGCTGCACCAGCTGACCCACACCCTGACGGACCGTGTCCCGCACCTGCCGGCCGCCCAGGCGCGGGCGCTGCTGGGCGCCTTCGGGATGGCGGAGCCCTCCCACAGCACCTCCCGGTTCTTCCTGATCGCGCTGGCCACCCTCGGCCTGCTCGGCGAGGCGGCCGCCGAGGCCCCCGTGCTGCTGGTCGTGGACGACACCCAGTGGCTCGACCCGCAGACCCTGGACGTGCTCGGATTCATCGCCCGCCGCGTCGGCGCCGACTCCCTCGGCCTGCTCGCCGCCGTCCGCGAGGACCGTACGGCCTGGCGGGGCGCCCCCGGCATCCACGAACTGCACCTCGCGCCCCTGGCACCGGCCGAGGCCGACGCCCTGCTGGACGCCCGCCACCCCGATCTCGCCCCGGGGACGCGCCGCCGGGTGGCCGAGCTGTCGGCCGGCAACCCCCTCGCCCTGACCGAACTCCCGCTCACCCTGGGGACGGACGGGGCACTCGCGGACGCCGGGGTGCTGCCGGAGCTGCCGCTCACCGCCCGCCTCCAGCGCGCCTTCTCGGTGGCGCTGGCCGACCTTCCGTCCGACACCCGGCACGTGCTGCTGATCGCGGCCACCGCCGACGACGGCGCGCTGACCGAGGTGCTCACCGCCGCCTCGGCGCTGACGGGCACCGAGATCTCCGTACGGTCCCTGGAGCCCGCCATGGCCGCCGGCCTGCTGCGCGTCGACGGGTTCCGGATCGGCTTCACCCACCCGCTGGTGCGCTCCGCCGTCCTGGCCTCGGCCCTGCTCGCGGACCGGCTCGCCGCCCACGGCGCGCTCGCCCGCACCCTCCAGGGGCAGCCCGACCGGCAGGCGTGGCACCGGGCCGCGTCCGGCGGCCGTCCCGACGAGGCGGTGGCCCGGCAGCTGGACCAGGCCGCGCTCGGCGCGCGGGAGCGCGGCGCCACCGCGGCCGCCCTGACGGCCCTGGAACGCGCCGCCGCGCTGAGCGAGGTGCCGTCGGCCAGTGTGGCCCGCCTCCTCGGCGCCGCGGAGCTGCGCTTCGAACTCGGGCAGGCGGATCGCGTGTCCGAGCTGCTCCAGCAGGCCGAATCGCTGGGCCTGGACGTGCTGGAGCGGGCCCGCGTGGTCCTGCTGCGCGAATGGCTGGAGTCGGAGTCCGACACCAGCACGTCCCGGATCCACCTGCTGATCGCCACGGCGGAGCAGGCCGCCGGGGCCGGCGATCCCGAACTCGCGCTGCGACTGCTGCGCGTGGCCGCGTGGCGCTGCTGGTGGGCGGACCCGGGGCGGGAACTGCGGGAGCGCGTGGTGACGGCCGCCGAGCGGCTGCCCGTCCCGGAACTCCACCCGGACCTGGTGTGCACGCTGGCGGGGGCCGCCCCGCTGGAGGCGTCGGCGACGGTGATCGACCGGCTGCGGCGGCTCGAACGCGAGGGCGGGTACGACGTCCTGGCCGCCGCCACCCTGGGCAACGCGGCCATCATGGTGAACGGGTTCGACCAGGTCGCCGGATTCGCCCGCCACGCGGCGGACGGACTGCGCCGACAGGGGCGTCGGGGCCCGCTGACCAAGACGCTGGTGCTCCTCGCCCTCGCCACCGTGCACACCGTCGACTGGGAGGCCGGACTCCCGGCGGCGGCCGAGGCGGCCCGGCTGGCCGAGGAGACCGCGCAACCGCGCTGGCTGACCGGTGCCCGGGTGGCGAAGGCACAGTTCGCCGCGCTGCGCGGGGACGTGGACACCGCGCTGGTCGCGATCGGCGAGGCGGAGGGGCAGGGGCTGACCGTGGTCGACCCCTCCAAGCTCGCGTACATCCAGATCAGCCGCGGCCTCATCGCCCTCGCCGCGGGCCAGCACACCGAGGCGTTCTTCTGCGTCTGGCGGATCTTCGACCCGGCCGATCCCTCCTACCACCCGTTCATGCAGACCGTGGCCATCGCGGAGCTGGCCGAGGCCGCCACCGGCGACGACCAGCGCGCCATGGCGAAGGCCGCGCTGCGGGAGCTCCTCACGTCCGCCGGGACGAGCGAGGTCCAGATGATCCGGGTGAGCCTGGGATTCGCCCAGGCGCTGCTCGCCGACGACGAGGACGCCGAGGAGCGGTTCCGGGCGGCCTTCGACCTGGACATGTCCCGTACGCCCTTCATCCGGGCCCGGCTGATGCTCGCCTACGGCACCTGGCTGCGGCGCCGCCGCCGGGTGATGGAGGCCCGCATCCCGCTGCGGATCGCCCGGGAGTCCTTCGAGGCCATGGGCGTGGAGCCGTGGCGCGAGCGGGCGACCCAGGAGCTCCGCTCGGCCGGCGAGGGCAGCAAGAGCGAGAACCGCCCCGGCCGGGAGCTGCTGACGCCCCAGGAGGTCCGGATCGCCCAGCTGGCGGCGCAGGGCCTGTCCAACAAGGAGATCGGCCGTCAGCTGCACCTGTCGCCCCGCACGATCGGCACCCACCTGTACCGGATCTTCCCGAAGCTCGGGATCACCTCCCGCAGCCAGCTGAGCGACAAGCTGGGCGTGGACTGAGACCGCTTTCGTACGGTCGACCACGGGGGCCGGCGGCGGACGGCGATCGCCGCGACGCGGACGTAGGATCGATCCTCCACATGTCACGCGCACGAAAGCGAGTCGCCCGCGTTGCCGGAACACCCCCCATCCTTAGGCCCGTTGCTGCGCGGCCACCGGCACTCGGCGGGGCTGACGCTGGAGGAGCTGGCGCAGCGTTCGGGGGTCAGCGCCCGGGCGATCGGCGACATGGAGCGGGGCCGCAGCAAGGTGCCCCAGGCCCGTACCGTGGAGGCCCTGGCGCTGGCCCTCGGGCTCGACGAGGCCGACACCGCCGAGCTGCGCACCTCGGCCCGGGCGAACCGGCGGCTGGGCGCCGGCCCGTCGCCGAACCTGTGCGGACTGCCCCCGGAAGTCCCCGACTTCGTCGGCCGGGACGAGGAGAGCGCCTGGCTGACCGGGGCGCCCGCGGGCATCGCCGTCCTCTCCGGCGCCCCGGGCCTCGGCAAGACCGCCCTGGCCGTGCACGCCGCCCGGCAGAGCTCCGAGCGCTACCCCGACGGATGCTTCTTCCTCGACCTGCGCGGGCTGGACGCGACACCGGTGGCGCCGGACCGGGCCCTGCGGCGGCTGCTGCGGGCCCTGGGCGTGCGCGAGGAGGAGATCCCCCGGGACGGCGACGAGTGCCGGAGCCTCTACCAGCACCTCGTCCGGGACTGGCGGGCGCTGGTCCTCCTGGACAACGCCGCCGACGAGGCGCAGCTGCGCCCGCTGCTGCCCGGCGCGGGCCGCGCCGCCGTGTGGGTCACCAGCCGCCGCGCCCTGACCGGCATCGAGCACGCGCGGCGCCTGACCGTCCGGCCGCTGCACGCCGCGCACGCCGTGGACCTGCTCGGCTCGATCACCGGGCTGCCCCGCGACGCCGTACTCGGTGAGATCGCCGAGCGCTGCGGCCGCTTCCCGCTGGCCCTGCGCATCGCGGGCAACCGGCTGCTCAGCCGCCCCGACCGGACGGCGAGGGACCTGGCCGACCAGCTCGCCGCCGAGGACCTGAGGCTCCAGCGGCTGACGGCGGGGGACCTGCGCGTCCGGTCGGCGTTCACCCTCTCCTACGAGCGACTCGCCCCGCCGTCCAGGCTGCTGTTCCGTCGACTGGCGCTGGTGCCAGGACCGGACTTCGGCGACGAGCTGGGCTCGGTGCTCACCGGGCTGCCCCGGGCGCAGGTCGAGGAACTCATGGACGAACTCGTGGAGCTGGGCCTGCTGCGGTCCGCCGCGGTGGACCGGGCGGCCTTCCACGACCTCCTGCGGCTGTACGCGAAGCAGCGCCTCCACGAGGAGGAGGGCGCGGCGGAGATCGGCGCCGCCCGGGCGCGGATGAACGGCTGGCTGCGGGAGACGGCGACGGTGGCCGGGCGCTGGTTCGCACCGGACAGCCGGGAGGCGGTCGACAGCCAGGAGGCCGTCCGGCGGTGGCTGCGCACGGAGCAGCACCACTGGTTCGCCGCGTACCGGGAGACGGCCCGGGCGGGTTCGCGCGGTGTCGCGGCCTCGGTCGCCGAGTCGATGGACCGGTTCTTCGAGTGGTGGACCGGCTGGGGGTACCAGCCGTAGCCCGGGTCACCCGGTGAGGCCCTCCAGTTCGGCGCTCCAGTCGATCAGGGCGTCCTCGGAGCCCCGGGGCACCAGCGTGTAGGCCTTGTGGCGCAGCCAGCGGCGGACCTGGCGGTAGGGGAGGTCGACCAGGGCGACGCTGTCGCGGTTGCGCAGCATGATGCGCAGCGAGGTGCGGCCGTGGCAGGTGCAGGGCGGCCAGATGCGGACGTCGCCGAAGCCGGAGGGTCTTTCGAGGCCCTCCCACAGGAGGTCGCGGGAGAAACTCCAGGTGCCTCCCTCGGCGGCGGGGCCGAGGAATTCGAGGGCGACGGCGAGCGGGTCGTCGCTGCGGTAGCCCAGACGCATCGGGATGTCGACGGACTCGTGCTCGCCGAGGACGAGCCGGGCGTCGAGTGGAAGGTCGATGCCGGTTTCCTTGGGGCAGGGCTGGGGGCTGGAGACGGAGTGGTGGGCGGGCACGGTCCCTCCTGGGGGCGGTGTCGGGGTGGGCGCGGAGATCCGGCAGGCCGTTCACGCTAGGAAACGAATCGAGCGGAGATGTTCCGGCGGTGCACCGCGATACGACACTCTGCGCACCGTTCGCGGGGTGCGCGGGCGGTCCTCGGGTGCGTTCCGGTCCTGGCCGTCCTCGGGGGCCGGCACGTCCACGGAGTGCCCCGGTGATCGCCGGGCGGTGGTCACGGTGGGTGAACTGCCTTGGCTTGAAAGCTCTTTGGGCGTCTTCTGGCTGTCCCGCGAGCCTGTCGTGCGACATCCTTCGAAGGGCGGGTGTGACCCGGAGTGACGGCCGGCCGAGGCCCGGATCCTCGGTTTGTTGAATGTTGTCCTTCCGCTTCGCTCCTTGTATGAATGGCGTGTCGGGAAGGAGTTGATCATGACGAATTGGATCCAGCGCGCCCGCTCTGGAGGCGAAGTGCTGCAAACCCTGGTGGACGGCCTGGCCGAGGAGCTGGGGCGTTCGGTCGTTCTCGACGACCCGCTGGTGCGGATGATCTGCACCAGTCGGCACTTCGGCGACGAGGACCGGGTGCGCGTGCGCACCCTGCTCCAGGGCATCGCCGACGACGAGGCCATTCGCTACGTACTGTCCCAGGGCGTCGGCCAGTGGACCGGCCCGGGAATCCTGCCGGGCCGCGACGACCTGGGGTTGCGGCCGCGCTACTGCGTCCCGATCCGCGAGCGGGGCCACATGCTGGGCATCCTCATGGTGCTGGCCGTGGGCGATCCCCTCACCGAGGGCGAGATCGCGGCCATCGACCGGGTCGCCCGCACGGTGGCGGCCGAGATGTACGCCGACCGGCTCGCCTCGGACCTGGACGAGAAGCGCAACCGTCAGCTCCTGGGCTGGCTGGTCGGCTCGGACTCCGCGCTGCGCTGCGCCGCCCACCAGCGGCTGGTGGACGACGGCCTCCTGCCGGCCGGCCCGCACGTCGTGGTGACCAGCGTGGCCGTCGCCGGGCAGCGCGGGCCCTCCGGTGAGATCGCGCTGGCGCTGCGCGGCGCGCTGGAGCCGTACCGGCACGCCCGTACGGCACGTGGCCTGCTGGCCGTCGAGCAGGACCGGGCCGTGCTGGTGCAGGTCTTCGACGGGGAGCCGACGGAGGACGACCTGGACCTCCAGAGCCGCGGCATCCTCCGTTCGCTGCGGACCTTCCTGGGCCAGGAGGCGGAGGTCATGGTCGGTGTGGGCGGCCGCCGCACGGCGCTCGCCGACGCCTGGATCTCCCACGACCAGGCCCGGGTCGCGGCCCGCGCGGCCCGCCGGCTGCCCCGACTGGGGGGCATCGGCGACTGGGAGCGGCTCGGGGAGTTCACCATGTTCCTCCAGCTGCCCGACAGCGCGCTCAACGACTCCCTCGTCCCCAAGCCGCTGCGCCGCCTGCTGGACGACAGCGCCGGCTCCCGGCTGGAGGAGACCCTGCGCTGCTTCCTGGAGAACGCCGGCTCGGTGCCCAGGACCGCCGAAGTCCTCGAACTGCACCGCACCTCGCTCTACTACCGGCTGCGCCAGATCCAGGAGATCACCGGCCTGGACCTGGACGACGGCGCCCACCGCCTCGTGCTGCACATGGGGCTCCAGCTCCTGGACCTGCTCCAGGCCCCCCGCGACGGCGACCTCCCCGGTGACCGTGCCGCGACGCTCGGTTGACCCGCCCGACACCGAACCGGGCGGTTGCTACAGAGCGATGAAGTTCCCTCAGACAATCCCTACGTCGGTCGGTGGCCGCAGGGTTCACCCCGCGGCGAGAATCCTCGACAGGAGCTACCGCTCCTCCCCAAGCGGCCTGCCGACGTCACACCCCCGATCCACGAGCCGAGAAGAACGGACGAGAACGAGCACCATGCACGAACTGATCACGAACGACGGTGTGCGCCTGGCCTACCGCGACAGCGGCGGCAACGGCGTCCCGTTGGTGATGCTCCACGGCTGGGGGCAGACGCAGGAGATGTTCCGCCACCAGGTGGAGGGGCTGGCGCCCGGCCGGCGCGTCGTGACGGTGGACTTCCGGGGCCACGGCCGGTCCGGCAAACCGCGCCACGGCTACCGCATCGCGCGGTTCGCCCGCGACGTCCTCGACCTGGTCGACCACCTGGGCCTGGACTCCTTCGACGCGCTGGGCTGGTCGATGGGCGCCTCGGTGTGGTGGAGCTTCGTCGACCAGTACGGCACCGGCCGGATCCGCCGCTTCGTGGTGGTCGACCAGCCGGCCGCGGTGGCGGCGGTGCCCTGGATGACGGAGACGGAGCAGCGCGAGTGCGGCGCGATCTTCGACGTCGCCGGGCTGCTGGAGCTGGGCGCCGCGCTGGCCGGCCCGGACGGCGCGCAGGTCCGCGAGGACTTCGTCCGCTCGATGTTCAGCGGCGCCACCGACCCCGAGGTGCTCGCCTTCGTGACCGAGCAGATCCGCGCCACCCCGGCGTACGCGGGCGTCCCGCTGCTCTTCGACCACTGCGCCCAGGACTGGCGCGACGTCCTCGACTGCCTCGACGTGCCGACCCTGGTGCTCGGCTGCGAGGGCAGCCACGTGGACCCGGCCTCCCAGCGCTACATCGCGGAGCGGATCCCCGGCGCCCGGCTCCACGTGTTCCCGAAGTCCGTGGCGAGCTCGCACTTCCCGTTCCTGGAGAACCCCGGCGCGTTCAACGTCGTCGTGGAGAAGTTCCTCTCCTGACTCCCCCTGAGCCTCTCCTGATCCCCTCCTGATCCCCTCCGCCGCCCCTTCGGCGAGGCGCGGCGAGCCCCAGCACCTGTACCGAACCCTCGAACCCGGAGCCCCCCGTGATCCAGTCGGGTTTCTCACCCATGCCCGAACCCCTGCCCGAACCCGAGTACCACCAGCTCGACCAGGCCGTGCCCGGAGGCTGCATCGACGTCCTGGCCCCGCCCCCCGGCACCGACCCGGAGGACTGCCTCCACGTCCTCCTGCACGTCCAGGGCGCGGCCGTGGTCCGGCGCCACGGCGTCAACACCGTGCTGGAGCCCGGCGACCTGCTGATCGGCGCCACCCGCCACCCGGCGGGCCTGCTGCGGGACGCCGAATGCCGGATGGTCGAGTTCCGGGTGCCCTGCTTCTACCTGGGCGTGCGCCAGGGAGACGTCCGGCGCACCGGCGGGCTGATCGCGCGGGGGAGCGAGGGCGTCGGTTCGCTCGCCGCCCAGTTCCTGCGCACCCTCGCCACCCAGGCCCGGGCGCACCGGGCCCGGCCGGGCAACCACCTGGCGCGCAGCGTCTCCGACATCGTCGCGATCCTGGTGACCGAGCTGCTGGAGCGCGAGGGGCCGGAGCACCCGAGCGGTGCCGCCGAGCTGCTGGCGCGGATCCGGGCCCACATCGAGGAGAACCTCGCCGATCCGAACCTGGGCCCGGAGTCGATCGCCCGCTCCCAGCACATCTCGGTGCGCTACCTGCACAAGCTGTTCCAGCAGGACGGGACGACGGTCGGCCAGTGGGTGCGCCGGCGCCGACTGGACGCCTGCCGTCGGGAGTTGGAGCGCCCGTCGCACCGGCAGACCAGCGTCTCGGCCGTCGCGCACCGCTGGGGCTTCGTCAGCCACTCCCACTTCAGCCGGGCGTTCCGCGACGCCTTCGGGGTCTCGCCGCGCGAGTGGCAGGCCTACGCCGCGCAGGCCGACGGCCACCACCCCTCCTGAACCCGCCCCTCCGTCAGAAGGCAGTCATGCAGTCCACCCGGCCCACCGTCGTGCTCGTCCACGACGGCTGTTCCGACGCCGGCAGCTGGTTCGGTGTCATCGCCGAACTCCACTGGCGCGGCCTGACGGTGCTCGCCGTGGCGAACCCGCTGCGGGGGCTCGCCCATGACGCCGCGTACCTGGCCGACGTCCTCGCGGGCATCGAGGGCCCGGTCGTCCTGGTCGGCCACTCCTACGGCGGCGCGGTGATCACCGAAGCCGGCTCCGCCCCCAACGTGGTGGCCCTGGTCTACGTGGCCGCCTACCTGCCCGACGTGGGGGAGAGCTACTGCGCGCTCGCCGGCCGCTTCGCCCCCTCACAGCTCATCCCGCGGCTGCGGCGGACCGAGTTCGCCAACGGCCGTCCGGCAGAGCTCACCGTGCCCGCGGAGTGCTTCGGGCCGCTCCTTGCGGCCGACCTGGACGCGGAGCTGGCGTTGGTCCTGGCGGCATCCCAACGACCGGCCGCAGAACGCGTATTGACGGACACTCAGGCCTTCGCGGCCTGGCGGAGCAAGCCCTCGTGGGCGCTGGTGACCGGTGCCGACCGGGCGCTGCCCCCGGCGATCCAGCGCTTCACGGCCGAGCGGGCCGGCGCCGCCGTCCTCGAACTGCCCGAGGTCTCCCACAGCGTGGCCGTCTCCCGGCCGACCGCCGTCGCGGAACTCATCCACGACGCCGCCGAGTCGTGCCCCGCACCGGGCCTCCTGGTCTGAGGAGCCGCAACCGATGAACAGCGAGAAGATGACGACCTCGGCCCCGGCCGGCGACACCGCGGCCTCCTGGAGCGAGGAGATCTCCCGCACCTCCGTGCCGGTCGAGGTGCGCCCGCTCGACGGGCGACCGCTCGAAGGAAGCCTGGTGTCGAGCCGGCTCGGATACGTCCGGATCTCGACCCTGGAGGCGGACGCGGCGCGGATGTCCCGGACCGCGGGCCTGATCGCCCGGACCTCACAGGCCGAACCGCAGGTCGGCGTCGGAGTGCAGGTCTCGGGCCGGGCCGTGCTGGTGCAGGACGGGCACCGGGCGGAGGCGGCGGAAGGCGGGCTCATCCTGTACGACACCGCGCGGCCGTACTCCGTCGACTACCCCGAGCCCTTCCGCACCCACCTGTTCCACCTGCCGCGCCGGCTGCTCGGCGTGCCGGAGCGCGAACTGCGGCGCGCGGCGGGGACGGCCGTCACCTCGGCCGAGGGCTTCGGCTCCGTCCTGATGCCCTTCCTCGCGGACCTCGCCGAGTCCGCCCACTCCTACTCCCCGCCGGTCGGCGACCGGCTGGCCGGCAGCGTCGCCGACCTGGTGGGCACCCTCGTCGCCCAACTGGCCGCCGAACGGCCCACCGCGGGGCCGCGCCCCGCGAACGACCACCTGCTGCGGCGGATCCGGGAGCACATCGACGGCCACCTGTGCGATCCGGACCTGTCGCCCGAGACGATCGCCCAGGCCCACCACGTCTCGGTGCGGTACCTGCACCGGCTGTTCGAGAGCGAGGAGTCGACGGTGGGCCGGCTCATCCAGCAGCGCCGACTGGACGCCTGCGCCCGCGAGTTGGCCCGCCGCGGCCACAGCGCGCCGTCGGTGTCGGCGGTCGCCCAGCGGTGGGGGTTCGTCAACCCGGCGCACTTCAGCCGGGCCTTCCGGGCCGCCTACGGGATTCCGCCGCGCGAGTGGCGCGCGCTGTGGACCGACACCGGCTGACGAGTCGCTTACCCTGGAAGGAGATCCGTGCACGATCAGGCCAGTGTGGCCGGTTGCCCGGCAGTACCGTCGGGTGGCGCGGGCGAGGCCTCGAAGGGCTGACCTTCCGCCGGGCGCGGACCGAGCCCGTGTCAGGGCAGGCGTCGCTTGCCGCGCCATTCCGATCAGGCCAGGAGCGATGAGTTGTCCGAACCCACACCCCAGCCCGACCGGCGCCCGGTGCTCGACCGGGCGCTCCAGGAGTTCCTGGACGCCGGAGCGGGCCGGTCCGCGACGGAACTGCCGGACCTCTCCTTCCTCGCCGACTCCCTCCCCGACACCTTCACCAGCGAAGAACCGGCCCGCGACGGGTACGAGGACCCGGACGACCCCTGCGGCGTCACCTCGGAGTGGCTCGCGCTGCCCTGCGGGCCGACCGAGCGGGTGCACATCCAGGTCACCAGACCCGTCGGCACCGCCGAACCCAGCCCGGTGGTGCTGTTCCTGCCCGGCCTCGGCTGGTCGCTCGGCGACGCCGACTGCTACGCCCGGCTGATCCGGGAGTTCGCGCTGGGCACCGACGCCGCCGTGGTGTACGTGGAGTACGCCCGGGCACCCGGGGCGCGCTACCCGGTGGCCGTCGAGCAGTGCCACGCCGTGGCCCGCTGGATCCACGAGAACGGCCACCAGATCGGCCTGGCGGGGGAGCGGATCGCCGTCGTCGGGGACTCCGCGGGGGCCAACCTGGCGGCGGCGCTGACCCTGCTGGCCGGGGAGCGCGGTGACGTGCCGCTGGCGCACCAGGTGCTGCTGTACCCCGTCACCGACGCCGACTTCGACACCACCTCGTACCACCGCTTCGCCACCGGGTACTTCCTGCACCGCGAGCACATGCGCAAGTTCTGGGACGACTACCTGCCCGAGCCGAACCGCCGAACGGAGGCGACGGCCGCGCCGCTGCGCGCCTCCCTGGAGCAACTCGCCGGACTGCCGCCGGCCCTGGTGGTCACCGCCGAGGCCGACGTCCTGCGGGACGAGGGCGAGGCGTACGCGGCCAAGCTCCGCGCGGCCGGGGTCCCGGTGGTGTCGACCCGCTACCAGGGGGTGATGCACGGCTTCCTGCTGGTCGGTGAACTCCACCCCACCGGCACCACCCGGGCCGCGCTGATCCAGATCGTCGACACGGTGCACATGGCGCTGCACCGCCGGCCCTGGTGAGGGCTCGCCGAGATCGGGGCAGAACGACTTCCTCCTGCTGTTCTTCCTGGTCCCGGGCGGTGGCCCGGGGTGTGATGGAGCGGTCCGGTGTCCGTTCGCCGCCCGAGGAACGCTCTTGTCCGTCATCTTCGACACCGCCGCCGTCGCGCTTCCCGACCGTGCCGCCTACTGGCGCGAGGCGGTGTGCCGCACCTTCGTCCCGCTGGACGTGGCCCTGCTCGAACGCTCGCCCGCTCCCGCGACGATCACCAGCCACCGCCTGGGCGCCGTACAGGTCTCCCTGGTGCAGGCCGGTCCGCAGCGGATCGTCCGCAGCGAGAACCTGATCGCCCGCGGCGGGAAGGACCGGCTCACGCTGGCGCTCCAGCGCCGCGGAACGGCCCGGCTGGTCCAGGACGGCCGCCGGGTCGACCTGCGCCCGGGCACCTTCGCGATCACCGACGCCGGACGGCCGTTCGCCAAGGAACAGGGCGAGGCCTTCGCCCTCACCGCCTTCCACTGGCCGCGCTCGGCGGTGGGCGTCTGCGACGAGGACCTGCGGCTGCTCACCGCGCGGGCCTTCGACACCCGGGGCGGCACCGCCGCGCTGGTGGCGGCCTACCTGGAGCGGCTGTCCGGGACGGTCGGTTCGCTGGATCCGCGGATCGCCGGCCGGCTCGCCACCACCGCCCTGGACCTGCTGGCGGTGCTCGCCCAGGAGCAGCGCGGCGGGTCGGTCCCCACCGCGCCCGAGGCGGCCCTCGCCACCCTGGTGCGGGTGAAGGACTACATCCTGTGCCACCTGGGCGAGCCGGGCCTCTCGCCGGAGCGGATCGCGGCCGCCCACTACGTGTCGGTGCGGTACCTGCACAAGCTCTTCCGCTTCGAGGGGGTGACGGTGTCGCGCTGGATCCAGGCGCAGCGGCTGGACATGTGCCGGCGGGACCTGGCCTGCCCGGCGGCCGAGCGGACGACGGTGGCGGCGGTCGCCGGGCGCTGGGGGTTCGTCAGCGCCAGCCACTTCAGCCGGGTGTTCCGGGCCGCGTACGGGATCTCCCCGCGCGAGTGGCAGGCGAGCAGGAACGGCGGGTCGGGGCCCGACCCGGTGGTGGTGCACCTGAGCTCCAGGGACTGCGGGCCCTGGGGCGAAGCCCGGCCGCCGGGAGGCGACGTGGCGGCGTGAGACCGGGCTACCTCGCGAGAAAGGCGAGCAGCGCGGCGTTGACCTCCTCGGCGTGGGTCCACAGCAGGCCGTGCGGGGCGCCGTCGATCTCGATGTACTCGGCGGCGGGCAGTTCCTTGTGGAACGGGCGCGCGGTGCTCTCCACGGGCAGGATGCGGTCGCCGGTGCCGTGCAGGATCAGGGCCGGCATGTCGATCCGGGTGATGTCGCCGCGGAAGTCGGTGTACCAGGTGGTCGGCACGGCCGAGGCGGCGAAGGCACCGCCGGCCGCGGCGATGTCGTAGCTGTGCCGCAGGGCGTCCTCGCTGATCCGGGTGCCGAGGTTCTCGTCCAGGTTGTAGAAGTCGTAGAAGAAGGCGGTGTGGTAGGCGTACCGGTCGTCCTTCACGGCCTCGACGATGCCGCCGAAGAACTCCTGCGGGGCGACGCCGTCCGGGTTGCCGGGCGTCTTGAGCAGGTACGGCTCCAGACAGGAGAGGAAGACGACCTTGTCGATCCTGGCCGGGCCGTAGGAGGAGACGTAGCGGGCTACTTCGCCGGTGCCCATCGAGAAGCCGACCAGCACGATGTCCCGCAGGTCGAGGGTCTCCAGCAGCACGTTCAGGTCGGCGGCGAAGGTGTCGAAGTCGTAGCCGGTGACCGGTCGGGACGACCGGCCGAAGCCGCGCCGGTCGTAGCTGACGACCCGGTACCCGGCGTCCAGCAGCGCGGCCTCCTGGCGCTCCCAGCAGCGGCCGTCCAGTGGGAAGCCGTGGATCAGGACGACCGGCCGGCCCGTGCCGCGGTCCTGGTAGTGGAGGTCGACGGAGGCGGAGTTCTTCCGGTCGACGGTGATGAACGGCATGGGGTCTTACCTGTCTTTCGGGCCGCACGGGTTGTGACAGACCCTAGGGCCGACCGCCGTCACCGATCGCCCGTGAGCGCACCCGGTGTCGACCGAGAGCGCTCTGTGCGGGCCTCGCGGCGGCCGGCCCTTCGCGCGCTAGTCGTTTCCGAGCAGGCGGGCGGTGAGCAGGTTCGGGTCCTGCTGGGTCAGGTAGGCGGCGTCGGAGATCCAGACCCGGTCGCCCCGGATGGCGACGGAGGTGGGGCTCTGGAGCCCGTCGGCCTGGTCCAGCACGATGGTGTGGGTGCCGTTGTCGGCGATCAGGGCGACCTGGTTGGCGGCGTAGAGGGCGGCCAGGACCTGGTTGCCGCGGCCGGTGAAGGCGAAGTCGTCGATGCCGGTCAGGCCGGTGGCGGCGGTCCGGGTCGGGCCGGCGGTGCCGTCGGCCCGGAGCGGGATGCGCAGCAGGGTGCCGTTGTCGACGTTGCTGACCCAGACGGCCCTGTCGTGGACCTTGATGCCGTTGGCGCCCATGAAGCCGTTGGGCCGCAGTTCGGTGCCGGTCGCCCACCGGACGGCGGTGCCGCCGGTGGCGGGGACGCGCCAGACGGTGCCGAGGGCGGAGTCGGCGGCGTACAGGTATCCGGTGCGCTCGTCGCGGGCGAGGCCGTTGAGCAGGGCGTCGGCGGGCAGGGCGGCGATGCGCCTGGGGGTGCCGCCGGGGGCGAGCTTCCAAATGCCGGTGAGGTCGGCGTCCCCGGTCGAGTAGGCGAAGTAGAGGGCGCCGCTGTCGTCGCACACGATGCCGCCGAGGAACGGGGCCTCCACGACCGGGGTGGTCGCGCCCGCCGCCGGGACGGGCAGGGTGGCGATGACGCGGACGGCGCCGTGGCGGTCGATCCGCCCGATCTGGCGGGAGGTGGCGAAGGTGACGGCGACGTCGCCGTTCGGCAGCAGGGTGAGGTTCTCCGGCTGGCGGCCCTGGGCGAGGTCGAGGTGCGCGACTATGCGGGGGGAGGCCAGCGGGAGGGTCGCGGCCTGGGCGGGAGCGGTGAGGGCGCCCGCCGCCACCGCGGCGAGGGCCACCGCGGAGGCCTGGATCAGGGTCGAGATGCGCATGGTGTCCTTTCTTCGGAGTGAAAGGCGAGTGGGGATCGGCCGGAGGGAACGATCCGGCGACACGCCACCCTGGAGACGCGCCACCGATCGTACGTGCGTTTCGGCGCGCGGACTCTTGTTCGATGGGAAGGCGCCGGTGTGACGCCGCGTCACCTCACTCCGAGAGGGCGTCCCGGAGCTGGGCCCGGGACTTGACCCCGAGCTTCGGGAAGATCTTGTGGAGGTGGTAGCCGACGGTGCGCGGCGAGAGGTAGAGCCGCGAGGCGATGTCCCGGTTGGTGAGCCCCTGGGCCGCCAACTCGGCGATCTGGAGCTCCTGCGGCGTCAGGTCGGCCTTCACCGCGGGCTCGGCGCCCGCGGGGACGGACCGCCAGCCCGCTGCGGGCCGGCCCCGACCTGCTCGCCGGGCTGCCGCCCGCGCTGATCGTCACCGCCGAGGCGGACGCCGCCCGGGACGAGGCCGAGGAGTACGCGACCCGGCTGCGCGCCGCGCGGGCCATCGCCGAACTGCTCGCGACCCTGGCCGAGGACCACGCCTCACGAACGGTCCCGGGCGAGCGGTCCGCCGTCCAACTGCTCTTCGAGCGCGTCGCCGCCTCCGTCGAGGACTCCCTCGGGGATCCCGACCTGTCGCCCCGGACGATCGCCGACCGGCACGGCATCTCCCTGCGCTACCTGCACCAGCTGTTCCGGAGCCAGGGCGACACGGTCGGCGGCTGGATCCGTCGCCGCCGGCTGGAGGCGGCGCGCCGGGAGCTGGCACGCCCCGGCGCGGCGCGCCGCGCGATCTCCGCCGTCGCCGCGCAGTGCGGAAACGTCGACGGTCTCGTGCCCGCCGAGGAGGAGCCGGGCCTGGAGCGTGAGGTCGGTGCTGTCCGCCTCCGGGTGGGGCTGGGGACCGGAGACGGAACGGTGTGTGGCCATGGAGGTCCTCCTGGGGGAGGTGGAGTCGCCCCTCACCTTAGGAACGCGGTCGCGACGAGGATGTTCCGACCGTGCATCGCCGCACGATGTTCCGCGCACCGGCGGGCGGGCCGTTGCTACAGAGCGATGAAGGTTCGGCGGGCAATCCCTACGTCGGTCGGTGGTCAACGGGGCGGGTGGGCGGCAAGAATCGTCACGACGAGCCGCTGCTCGTTCCCCCCAGCAATCGTGCACCACCCTTCGAACCGGTCGGAGCCTCCCGTGATCCCGTCGGGTCCCTCGCCCATGCCCGAAATCCTGCCCGAAATCCTGCCCGCAACCCTGCCCGAAACCGAGTACCGCCGGCTCGACCGGGCCGTCCGCGACGGCTGCATCGACGTCCTGGTCCCGCCGCCGGGGACCGACCCGGAGGACTGCCTCCACGTCGCGCTGCACGTCCGGGGCGCGGCCTCGGTGCGGCGCCACGGCGTCAGCGTGGTGCTCGCGCCGGGGGACCTGCTGATCGGCACCACCCCGCATCCGGCGGGCCTGCTGACGGACCTGGAGTGCCGGATGGTCCGGTTCCGGGTGCCCTGCTTCTACCTGGGCGTGCGTCAGGGAGACGTCCGGCGCACCGGCGGACTGCTGGCGCGCGGGAACGAGGGCGTCGGCTCGCTCGCCTCCCAGTTCCTGCGCACCCTCGCCACCCAGGCCCGGACGCACCGGCCGGGCAGCCGGCTCGCGCGCAGCGTCTCCGACCTGCTCGCCATCCTGGTGACCGAACTGCTGGACCAGGAGAGCCCGGAGCCGCCGGGCGGCTCGGCCGAGCTGCTGGCGCGGATCCGCGCGCACATCGAGGAGAGCCTCGCCGATCCGGACCTCTCGCCCGAGACGATCGCCCGCTCCCAGCACATCTCGGTGCGCTACCTGCACAAGCTGTTCCAGCAGGACGGGACGACGGTCGGCCAGTGGGTGCGCCGGCGCCGGCTGGAGGCGTGCCGCCGCGAGCTGGAGCGCCCCTCCCGCCGGCAGACCAGCGTCTCGGCCGTCGCGCACCGCTGGGGTTTCGTCAGCCACTCCCACTTCAGCCGGGCGTTCCGCGACGCCTTCGGGGTCTCGCCGCGCGAGTGGCAGGCCTGCGCCGCGCAGTCCGACGGCCGCAGCCGGGCCTGCTGACCGCCCCCGCCCCCTCCCACGACCGTCCATGCGCGCCACCCGAAAGACCGCCATGTCCTCCTCCAGACCCACCGTCGTGCTCGTCCACGACGGCTGTTCCGACGCGACCAGCTGGTTCGGCGTCATCGCCGAACTCCACCGCCGCGGCCTGACCGTCCTCGCCCTGGCGAACCCGCTGCGCGGACTGGCCCACGACGCCGCGTACCTGTCCTCGGTCCTCGCGGGCATCGAGGGCCAGGTCGTCCTGGTCGGCCACTCCTACGGCGGCGCGGTGATCACGGAGGCCGGCTCCGCCCCGAACGTGGTGGCGCTGGTCTACGTGGCCGCCTACCTGCCCGACGCGGGGGAGAGCCATGACGCGCTCGCCGGCCGCTTCGCGGCCTCGCCGCTCATCCCGCGGCTGCGGCGCACCGAGTTCGCCAACGGCCGTCCGACGGAGCTCACGGTGCCCGCGGAGTGCTTCCGGCCGTTCCTGGCCGCCGACCTCGACGAGGAGGTGGCCCAGGCCCTGTCCGCGCTCCAACGGCCGGTCGCCGAACGGGTGTTGAGTGACGTGCCGACGGTGGCCGCCTGGCGGAGCAAGCCCTCGTGGGCACTGGTGGCCGGTGCCGACCGGGCGCTGCCCCCGGCGATCCAGCGGTTCACGGCCTGGCGGGCCGGCGCCACCGTCCTCGAACTGGCCGACGCCTCCCACGCGGTGGCCGTCTCCCAGCCGGTCGCCGTCGCGGAGCTCATCCACGAGGTCGCCAGGTCGGTGACGTCGAAGTGACGTACGCCGACGGGCGGCCGGGCGGTGAGGAGCCCGGTCGCCCGATCGCCGTCAGCTGTTGCTGTGGACCTCGGCGATGTAGCCGCCGGGGAACTGCACCATCGCGGTGTCCCGGCCGCCCGCGCGGGTCGGGCCGGACAGCACCGTGGCGCCGGCGGCCTTCGCCTTGTCCAGGGTGGCGCCGAGGTCCGACACGCCGTAGCCGGTGAGCTCCTTGCCGTACGGGTAGGGCAGGTGGCCGTCCGTCACCGCGACCGTGGTGGTGCCGAACCCGGAAGTCAGGCGGATCAGCCGGTACGTGGTGCCGGGCAGGCCGATGGCGGCACCGTCGGCCTTGCGGTTGTCGGAGACGATCCGGCCCTGGGTGAAGGCGAGGTAGCTGTCCAGGAAGTCGCCGACCGAGTCCGGCGACAGGTACAGCCGGTTCTCCGGCACGCTGGCCAGCGCCGGGTACGAGGTCGGGCCGGTGTGCACGTACAGCTGGGCGCTGATCCCGCCGGGGAACTGGACGATGGCGTCCCGGCCGATCGGGTCGGCGAACGGCTTCACGGTGACGGTCGCGCCGTCGGCGCGGGCGGCGTCGACGGCCTTGTCGAGGTCGGTCACCAGCCAGCCGGTGCGCTCGGCGCCGAAGGGGTACGGGATGGGCGTGGTGTAGTCGAACACCGACAGGGTGCCGACCGGGGAGACGATCAGCTCGGACATCGTCCGGCTGGGCGTCGGGGTCACCTGGGTGGAGACCGGCCCGATCGTGGTGCCGCCGAAGGTGGACGTCCAGCTCTTGACGAAGGCCTGCTCGGTGCCCGGCTCGACGTAGACGTGGGTGGTGTCGTACTGCGGGCCGACGGCGAACTGGCCGTGCTTGGCGGGCTGTTGGCCCTGGGCGCCCTGGTTGCTCGGGGCGGCGGTGGCGGCGGTGGTCGCCGTCACGGCGGCGAGTGCCGCCACCAGCGGGACTATGCGGCGGGCCATGCGAAGCTTCACGGGGAACCTCCTGGTCGTGGGACGCGCCCGGCGTCCGTCGGAACGGACGCCGGGCGCGGGTCTGGGGTGGGGCTGGGTGGTCGGTACCGCCGTCGCCACTGGGCCAGGGGCGGCGACGGCGGCACCGACGTCTGTGCGGGCGATCGGCCGCGGTTCGGGTGCGGTCCTCCTGCGGCCGGCCGTCCGGGTCGCCCGGTGAGTCCGGGCTGCTTGGTGAGTCCGGGTTGCCTGGCGGGTCCGGGTTGCCTGGCGGGTCCGGGTTACTTGGCGAGGAAGGCCAGCAGCGCGGTGTTGACCTCCTCGGCGTGGGTCCAGAGCAGGCCGTGCGGCGCGCCCTCGATCTCGACGTAGTCGGCGGCCGGCAGCGCCTTGTGGAACGGGCGCGCGGTGTTGTCGACCGGCAGGGTGCGGTCGCCGGTGCCGTGCAGGATCAGGGCCGGAACGTCGATGCGGGCGATGTCGCCGCGGAAGTCCGTGTACCAGGTCGACGGCGCGGCCGAGGCGGCGAAGGCACCGCCGGAGGTGGCGACGTTCCAGCTGTTGCGGACGGCCTCCTCGCTGATCCGGGAGCCGAGGTTCTCGTCCAGGTTGTAGAAGTCGTTGAAGAAGTTCGTGTAGAAGGCGAACCGGTCGGCCTTCACGGCGGCGACGACGCCGTCGAAGAACTCCTTCGGCGCGGCGCCGTCCGGGTTGTCCTCGGTCTTCAGCAGGAACGGCTCCAGGGAGGCCAGGAAGGCGACCTTGGCGACGCGCTCGGTGCCGTAGGTGCCCACGTAGCGGGCGACCTCGCCGGTGCCCATCGAGAAGCCGACCAGCACGGCGTCGCGGACGTCGAGGGTCTCCAGCACGGTGTTCAGGTCCGCGGCGAAGGTGTCGTAGTCGTAGCCGGTGGTCGGCTGCGAGGACTGGCCGAAGCCGCGGCGGTCGTAGGTGATGACCCGGTAGCCGGCGTCCAGCAGCGCGGCCTCCTGACGCTCCCAGGAGGCGCCGTTCAGCGGGTAGCCGTGGATGAGGACGACCGGCTGGCCGGTGCCGTGGTCCTCGTAGTGGATCTCGATGGAGGCGGAGTTCTCCTGGCCGACGGTGATGAACGGCATGGTCTTTCCCTTTCCTTTCGGCAGCGGTGGGCTGCGACGGAGCAAACGCTACGACCGGCCGGCGGCGACCGATTGACTCTGAGAGCACCCCGTGTCGTCCGAGAGCGCTACGGGTGGGCCGTGCGGGTGATGGGTGCTCAACTCGGCTCACCGGTGCGCGGAACGACCGCAGTCAGTGCGTCGTCGGAACAGGCCCCGGGGCCTTCCGCTCCTAGCCTGGTGGCCGTAGCAAGCAGCCCCATGAAGCCCAGGAGCACCATGACCAGCCAGCAGCCGCGCCTGCACCAGCACGGACCCGAGATCCAGGAGTTCGGCACCGTCACCCAGCTGCCGATCGCCCTCTCCCACGATGCCCGGCAGTATTCGTGCCAGCGGCTCAACCGGGTCCTCGCGGACACCCAGTTCCTGTACTCGCTGTACAAGAAGTGCCACTGGGGCATGCGCGGGCCGACGGCCTACCAGCTGCACCTGCTGTTCGACAAGCACGCCCAGGAGCAGCTGGCGCTGATCGACGTGCTGGCCGAGCGGGTGCAGAGCCTCGGCGGCGTCGCCGTGGGCGACCCGCGGCACGCCGCGCAGATCACCGGCGTGCCGCGCCCGCCGGACGGCATCGAGAGCACCCGGTCGATGCTCTCGCGCCTGCTCGACGCGCACGAGGCGATCCTGACCGACGTCCGCGACGCCGCCAACCGTACGGCGGAGTTCGGCGACGACGGCACCCAGGACCTCCTGGTCTCCCAGATCATCCGCACCGGCGAGAACCAGGTCTGGTTCCTCGCCGAGCACCTGGTCGTCGCTCCCAGCACCGGGGAGTGACCGCGGGGCGGGGCCTGTTTCGTCGGCAGGCTCCGCCCCGCTCATCAGTGCCGGGCCCGTTCGTCGGCGGGCCCGGCACTTTGTCGTTCCACCGCCCTTGGAGGTACCCGTGCCCGGACGCGATCCGATTCCCGGCCCAGGCCCCGCGTCGGACGCGGACTCGGCCACGCCCGTACTGGACGCACAACTCAGCCTCGGGGGCGGCCGGTTCATCGACCTGCCGGTGCGCTTCGTGTACCGCGGCGAGGCGCCGTTCTCGGTGGTGATGGAGTTCCCCGGCTCGGACCCGGCGGTCGGCACCTGGGAGTTCTCCCGTGACCTGCTGTGGAAGGGCCTGCGCAGGCCGGCCGGGATGGGGGACGTGAGGATCTCGCCGCCGTGCCGCTGCCACGGCCGCGGCCGGCTGCGGATCACGCTCCGGGGGGACGACGGCACCGCAGCGATCGACGTTCCGGTCGAGCCGGTGCGCAGCTGGCTGCACGAGCAGAGCTTCGCCCTGGTGCCGCGCGGTGTCGAGTCCGAACTGATCGACTGGGACGCCGAGTTGATTCGACTGGTCGGCTGATGTCGTAGTACTTGAAGGGGGTAGCCCGCGGGCTGCCCCCTCTCGTCGTGCTGCCCGCGTGTCTCGTCGTGCTGCCCGCGGGCGAAACGGGCTCGGGCCCCCGGGTGGAGTAACCACCCAGGGGCCCGAGCCCGTTCGGCCGCGACCGGTTCAACTCCGGTGCAGTACTGCCCTGGTGACCAGGCCGCCGCCCACACCGGCGACCACGGCCGCCGGCAGGCACCAGAGAGGCCATTCGGCGAGGCCGAGGGCTGCGTCGACCGACCACTGTCCGGGGCCGGTGGCGGTGAGTGCCGCACCGATGACGATCAGGACGAACGGGAATTCGTACCCGTCGTGCTGCACCCACAGCCCGTGCGGCCACTTGACCGTCATGGCGACGGTCATCACTCCCATGACGCCCGCGCCGGCCAGCGGGGTGAGCAGACCGGCGGCCAGCATCAGCCCGGCTCCGAGTTGGGTGCCGCCGGCGGTGAGCGCGGTGAACTTGCCGCCGCGGAAGCCGTCGCCCCGGAACTCGGCGCTGCCGCCCTCCAGGCCAGCGCCGCCGAGGTGGAAGCTGATCTTCTGGACGCCGTGGCCCGCGATCAGCAGACCGGCGACCAGGCGCAGCAGGAGAAGGCCAGTGTTCATGTCGGACTCCGTCGGATCGAGGGGGTCCGTCAGCCGGCGGCGTGCGGGTTGATCATGGACTGGGCGTAGACCAGGCCCATGCCGTAGGCGCCGCCGTGCTCCTTGACGAGCTCGGTGACGGCGACGTAGGTCTCGGTGCGGGCCCAGTCGCGCTGGAGCTCCAGGAGGACCTGGATCCAGGTGACGGGGACGGCGCCGGCGGCGGTCATCCGCTGGAGGGCGTGCTCGTGGGCCAGCGGGCTGACGCCACCCGAGGCGTCGGCGACGACGTAGACCTCGTAGCCCTGGTCCAGCGCCGAGAGCGCCGGCAGGACGAGGCAGACCTCGGTCCACAGGCCGGAGAGGATGATCTTCTTACGGCCGGTGGCCTTGACGGCCTCGACCAGGGCCTCGTCCTCCCAGGCGTTCATCGAGGTGCGGTCGACGATCTCCTGGTCGGGGAAGACGGCCTTGAGCTGCGGCAGGATCGGGCCGGAGAAGGACTCGGCGGCCACGGTCGACAGCACGGTCGGCACGTTGAAGATCTTGGCGGCCTTGGCCAGGCCCTCGGTGGCGTTGATGATGGCGGTGCGGTCGCCACTGCCGGTGCCGAAGAACATCTGCGGCTGGTGGTCGACGAACAGCATCATCGCGTTGTCCGGGGTGAGCAGGTCCGGGCTCGGAGCGGCGTGGACGTTGGCGAAGTCAACCATCGTTCTTCTCTTTCCTTGGAAACGCAGTGAATTGATGAAGCGTCAGCCGCTCTGCCGGTTGCCCGGGGCGGCACATCAACGACGTTAGGCCCCGTCGCCGAGGGGTTCTGCTCGCTGCGTGCCCGGCACTGTTCCCACAACGCACCGCCGATCGGCGCCGGCCCGGCCGGGGCGTCAAGTGCGCTGCTGGGCAACTGGTGATGCGCTGCGAAGAACCTCGCCCCGCCGACGGCTGCCTACGGTCGCTGCGTGGCCTCCGCGCCGAACCACCGCCTCCGTTGAACGAAGGGACCTCCGTTGTCCACCATGCCCGTCGCCGGAATCCGCCCCGGCACCCCCGACCAGCCCGCCGACCTCGTCGTGCGCAACGCGAAGGTGTTCACCAACGACCCGCGCCGCCCGCAGGCCACCGCCGTGGCCATCCTGGACGGACGGATCCAGGCCGTCGGTGACGACGCGGACGTCGTCCCGCTGGTCGGCCCCGGCACCCGGGTGGTCGACGCGCTCGGCCGCCGGGCCATCCCCGGTCTCAACGACGCGCACCTGCACGTCATCCGCGGCGGCCTCAACTACGTGATGGAGCTGCGCTGGGACGGCGTCCCGACGCTGCGCGAGGCGCTGACCATGCTCCGGCGGCAGGCCGAGCGCACCCCGGCCGGCCAGTGGGTGCGGGTGGTCGGCGGCTGGTCGGCCGACCAGTTCGCCGAGCGCCGCCTGCCCACCCTGGCGGAGCTCAACGCGGCGGCCCCCGACACCCCGGTCTTCGTGCTGCACCTCTACCAGTCGGCGCTGCTCAACAAGGCCGCCCTGCGCGCCGCGGGCTTCACCAAGGACACCCCCGACCCGGTCGGCGGCCAGATCGTGCGAGGCCACGACGGCGAGCCGACCGGCCTGCTGATCGCCGCCCCCGGCGCCCTGCTGCTCTACTCCACCCTGGCCAAGGCGCCGATGCTGGACGAGGCCGACCGGATCGGCTCCACCCGGCACTTCCTGCGCGAGCTGAACCGCTTCGGCCTCACGTCCGCGATCGACGCCGCCGGCGGCTTCCAGGCCTTCCCCGAGAACTACGGCACCGTGATGGAGCTGGCCCGCCGCGGCGAGCTGAGCCTGCGCATCGCCTACCACCTGTTCCCGCAGACCGCCGGGCAGGAACTGGACGACCTCACCCGCTGGGTGAACACCGTGCGCCCCGGCGAGGGCGACGAGTGGCTGCGCCTCAACGGCGCGGGCGAGAACCTCACCTGGGCCGCCGCCGACTTCGAGAACTTCACCGAGCCGCGTCCGCAACTGGGCGGATACGAGACGGAGTTCGAGAAGGCCGTCCGACTGCTGATGGAGAACGGCTGGGGCTTCCGGCTGCACGCCACCTACGACGAGACGATCCGCCGCGACCTCGCCGTCTTCGAGAAGCTCGCCGCCGAGGGCCTCTTCCCGCAGGGCAACCGCTGGCTGTTCGACCACGCGGAGACCGTCAGCAAGGAGAGCCTCGACCGGATAGCCGCCCTGGGCGGCGCCGTCTCCGTGCAGAACCGCCTCTCCTTCCAGGGCGAGGCCTTCGTCAACCGCTACGGCGCCCCGGCCGCCGCCGAGGCCCCGCCGCTGCGCGCGATGCTGGACCGCGGCCTGACCGTCGCGGCGGGCACCGACGCCACCCGGGTCTCCTCCTACAACCCCTGGGTCGCCCTGCACTGGCTGGTCTCCGGCCGGGCCGTCTCCGGCCGCCGCCTGGCCGCCGAGCACAACCGGCTCGACCGCGCCCAGGCCCTGGAGCTCTACACCCTGGGCGGCGCCCGCCTCACCGGCGAGGAGGACGTCAAGGGCCGTCTGACGGTCGGCAGTTACGCGGACCTCGCGCTGCTCAGCGCCGACTACTTCACGGTGCCCGAGGCCGACATCCCGCACATCGAGGCCGTCCTCACCGTGGTCGGCGGGCGCATCGTCCACGCCGCCCAGGAGCACGAGGGCCTGGCGCCCGAGCTGCCCGAGGTGTCGCCGTCCTGGAGCCCGGTCACTGAGTTCGGCGGCTACCACGCCACCCCCGCCCCCAGCCTGGCCGCCGGCGTCCGCCAGGCCGAGGGCGTGCTGGAGGCCGTGGCGGCCTCCGGTGAGCAGCACGCCTGGCGTGCCGCCCGCGGTCTCGCGCTGCCGGGTCAGCCCCAGCTGCCGATGGACCCCTGCTTCTTCTGACGGATCGTCGATTCCGTCCGGGGGCACCGCCGATTCCAGGCGGTGCCCCCTCCTTCATTCCTCATACCAGGAGCCGTCGTGACCACGCCCACCACACCCGGACCCCAGATCCACGACCGCCACCCGCTCGCCCTGGCGCTCTTCGGCCTCACCCTGGTCAGCGGCCTGATCGACGCGGTGAGCTACCTCGGTCTCGGCCACGTCTTCACCGCGAACATGACCGGCAACGTCGTCGTCATCGCCTTCGCCCTCGCCGGGGCGCCCGGCTTCTCTGTCGTCGGCTCGCTGACCTCCCTCGCCGCCTTCCTGCTCGGCGCCCTCCTGGCCGGCCGCCTCGCCATCCGCCTGGTCGTCCGCAGCACCCCCTCCCGGCGGGCCGCCCAGCTGCGGACGGTCTTCGTCCTGGAGGTCGCGCTGTACGGGGTGGCCGCCGCCGTCGTCTTCGCCTGGGGTGCGGAGGGCACCGCGCAGTACGCGGTGATCGCGCTGCTCGCCCTGGCGATGGGCCTGCGCAACGGCACCGTCCGCGGCCTCGGCGTGCCGGACCTCACCACCACCGTGCTCACCCTGACCCTGACCGGTCTGGCCGCGGACTCCCGTCTGGCCGGCGGCACCGCTCCCCGTCAGCGCCGGAAGATCCTCTCGGTGGTCACCATGCTCGCCGGCGCCTTCCCCGGCGCGGTCCTGGTGCTGCACGGGCAGACCGCCTGGGCGCTGGTCCTCAGCGCGGCCCTGGCGGGCGTCACCGTCCTGCTCTACCGCGAGTGAGGCCGCGGGCCGCGCATCCGACGCCGAGACGGCGGGGACTCCCCTTCGGAAGTCCCCGCCGTCTCGGCGTTGCGGCCTTCCGTCTCCGCGTTCGGCCTTGCCGCCCCGCTCTCAGGTGATGTGCCGCAGCAGCGCGGCGACGGCCGGTGGCGGCTCGCCGGGCGGCCGGACCACCATCACCTTCCAGTGCGGGGCGTGGTGCTCGAAGCGGTACTGGGGCAGCTCGGGGAAGCGGTCCGCGATCGACCGGGGCATGATGCAGACGCCCAGGTCGTTGCGGACCAGTTCGGCCGCCGCGACGATGTCGTTCACCTCGAAGGTGGTGCTCCGGTCGACACCCGCGGCCCGGAAGGACCGGTCGACCGCGTGGCGGATGGCCCAGCCGGGCGGGAAGTCCACCAGGGGCAGTTCGGCGACGTCGGCGAGCCGGACCTCGCCGTCCGGGGTCGCCCCGACCAGCACCCGCCGGGAGGCCGCCACCAGCACCATGTCCTCCCGGGACAGCAGCCGGGTCGTGAGCCCGCGCTGCTGCTGACGGTCGAGCGCCACCACGGCCAGGTCCACCGTGCCCTCGCGCAGCGCCTGCCGGATGTCGGCGACGGCCGCCTGCCGCAACTGCACCACCACGCCCGGGTGTTCGGCGCGCAGCGCGGCCAGGGCGTGGTGGAGTCCGGCCCACACCCCCTGCATGGTGCCGACGGTGACCCGCCCGCAGAGCTTGCCCCGGACGGCGTTGACCGCCTCCCGGGCCAGCTCGGCGGAGCGGAGCGTCGCCCGGGCGGCGGGGACGAACGCCTCGCCGGCCCGGGTCAGGGAGACCCGGTGGGTGGTGCGGTCGAACAGCGGGGTGCCCAGCTCGCGTTCCAGGGCGCGGACGGTGCTGGAGACGGCGGACTGCACCACGTGCAGCCGCCGGGCCGCCGCCGTGAAGCCGCCGGTCTCGGCCACCGCGACCACGACCTCCATCTGCCGAAGATCCATCATCACTCCCGTCGAGCCGCGCTCCGTCCCTCAGGCCGCCGCGGCGGTGGTGGCCGCCTGACGGCCCTCGGTGGTCCAGTAGAGCAGGGCCAGCACCGGCAGCGCTGTGCCGAGGGCGGCGACGCCCGTCCAGCCCCAGGAGTGGTAGACGACGGAGCCGAGTTCGGATCCGGCGGCCCCGCCGATGAAGAACATGGCGATGAAGGCGCTGTTCAGACGGGCGCGGGCGGCCGGGTCGAGCTGGTAGACGGTGTGCTGGCCGAGGATCAGGGTGGCCTGCACGGCCATGTCGATCAGCACGGCGGCCAGGGCGAGCACGATGACGCTGCGGCCGCCGAACCCGGCGAGTGCGAAGGACACGGCGGCGACGGCGAAGGCGATGCCGGTCATCCGGCGGGTCAGCCCGTGGTCGGCCCAGTGCCCGGCGAACGGGGCGACGGCCGCTCCGGCCGCGCCGACGAGGGCGAACAGGCCGACGCCGACGGGGGAGTAGTGGAAGCCGGGGCCGGTCAGGACGTAGGAGACGGTGGTCCAGAAGGCGCTGAACGCCCCGAACATCGCCGCCTGGTAGAGACCGCGGCGCAGCAGCGCCGGGTGGGTGCGCACCAGTCGGACGGTCGAGCGCAGCACGTGGTGGTACGGGATGGTGGTGGTCGGCGCGTGCGCGGGCAGGGCGGCGCGCAGCAGCACACCGAGCACGGCCATCAGCACGGCGGAGCCGAGGAAGACGGTGCGCCAGCCGGCCAGGTCGGACACCAGGCTGCTCAGGGTGCGGGAGAGCAGGATGCCGGTGAGCAGCCCGCTCATCACCCGGCCCACGATGCGCCCGCGGGCGTGGTCGGGGGCGAGGCTGGCGGCGAACGGCACCAGGATCTGGGCGACGACCGAGGTGGCGCCGCTGACCAGGGAGGCGATCAGCAGCATCGGGAAGCTGGTGGCGAACCCGGCCGCGAGCAGGGCGAGGGTGGTGACCGTCAGCAGCGCGCTGATCAGGTTGCGCTTCTCCAGCCGGTCGCCGAGCGGCACCAGGAACAGCATGCCGATCACATAGCCGACCTGGGTGAGGGTGATCAACGCCCCGGTGGCGGCCGTACTGGTGTGGAACACCTCGCTCAGCGAGGACAGCAGCGGCTGGGCGTAGTACAGGTTGGCGACCGTCATCCCGGATGCCACGGCCAGCAGGGCGATCAGCCACCCCGGAACCCCGTGCGGGGCCGAGGCGTTCGTGGACCGGCGCGAGTTCCGGACGTCGGGTGATGCGGACATGGGGCACCTTCTCGAAGCAGCGCACCGGTCTTCACCGGCACGGACGAACGGTCTGCGGCAGCCTCTTCCCTGCCGCCACGCACATCATCAGCGCCGGCCGGCCCTCTCCGCTTCCCCCTTGGGGGAGATGCTTCGGAATGTCAGTCATCTCATTCGGAGATAACCGTGCGAGGCGCTCGAATGCCCGTTTCACGGGAGTCGGTCGCACACCTTGTGTGATGGCGTGACCGGGGTCACACTCCGATTTGCGACCACGCGCGCACTGCTGCGTGAACGTCCTTCATCCCTCACCTGTCGGGCGGTGCCCGGCTGTCGAAAGGATGTTCAGTGTCACGCTCCCTTCTGCGTACAGGGCGGATCGCCGCGCTCGCGGCACTGCTCGCCACTCTGCCGGGCTTGTGGCTCGGGGCCGCTCCGGCGGGTGCGGCCGTCTTCGATCCGACCGCCTCCGGGCCGGGGCTGGTCCGGGTGAGTACCGATCCGTTCAGCAATCCCGACGGTCAGCACGCCACGGAGGTGGAGCCCGACACCTTCGCGTACGGCGGGACGGTCGTGTCCTCGGCCCAGGTCGGGCGGTATGTCGACGGTGGCGCGACCGGGCTCGGTTGGAGCACCTCCCGGGACGGGGGCTTCAGCTGGCAGCACGGGATGCTGCCGGGCATCACCACCCATCAGGGCGGCGGGAGTTGGGCCAGGGCCTCGGATCCCGCGGTGGCCTATGACGCCAGGCACGGCACCTGGATGATCGCCGGGCTGGTCATCGACGCGGTGGTCAACGGTGGTGCCGGTGTGACGGTCAGCCGCTCCGCCGACGGGGTGGGCTGGCGAGGCCCGGTGCGGGCGGTCGGCTTCGACGGCCAGGCGTACGACAAGGAGTGGATCGTCTGCGACAACTCGACCGCCAGCCCGTACTTCGGCACCTGCTACATCGAGGTGGACATCCCCTCCTCCGACAACCGGATCATCATGTCCGCCTCGCGGGACGGCGGCAGCACCTGGTCCGCTCCGGTGGGGCCGTCCGGTGACAACCTGGGCCTCGGCGGGCAGCCGCTGGTGCAGCCGAACGGTACGGTCGTGGTCCCCTACTCGGCCGACGCCGAAGCGATCCGTTCCTTCAACTCCACTGACGGGGGCGGCTCCTGGAGCTCGACGGTGCCGGTCGCCGATGTCGTGGCCCATGAGGTCGCGGGTGGCTTCCGCGGCGGCGAGGGCATGCCCTCGGCCGAGATCGACGCGAGCGGCAGGGTGTACGTCGCCTGGCAGGACTGCCGCTTCCGCTCCGGCTGCCCGGCCAACGACATCGTCTACTCGACGTCGATCGACGGCATCACCTGGTCCGCCGTGACCAGGGTGCCGATCGACCCCACCACCAGCGGCGTCGACCACTTCCTCCCCGGCCTCGGCGTGGACCCCGCCACCTCCGGCTCCAGCGCCAAGCTCGGGCTGTACTACTACTTCTATCCGAGGGCCAACTGCACGGCGGACACGTGCCAGTTGGCGGTCGGCTTCATCTCCTCCGGCAACGGTGGCGCCACCTGGAGCACGTCGCAGTCCGTGGCCGGCCCGATGTCGTTGTCCTGGATCGCCGCCACGCTGGGCGGCAGCATGGTCGGCGACTACCTCTCCGCCTCCGTCGTCGACGGCCTGGCGGTGGCGGTCTTCGCGGTCGGCAAGGCGCCGGCCGGCGGTCAGGCCTTCGACGAGGCGATGTACGCCGTCGCGGGCGGCCTTCCGGTCCGCGCCGGCAGCACTCCGTCCAGCACCGGTCCGGTCGCCTTCGCCGTATCCGACCGGGAGCGGAACCCGTCACCGTTGACCCGGCACTGACTCACCGTGAGCCACTCGGCCCGTCCTCCCGCATCGGCGGCGAGGGCGGGCCGGTTCGCGTCGTGCGACGTGACGGGGCGTCACGCCAGGAAGTTGCGTCACTGGCTTGACTGGTGACGCCAAAGATTGCCATCATTGCATCACCGCCTCAACCGGTGATTCGAGCAGGGGCTTCTGCACACATCGCCGGTTGGGCGGGGGACAGTCCACTCGACCCAGATGGGGAGCGCCAGTCATGGCAGTCAGCTACACCGCCGTTGTCGACGTCAACGGCGAGGGCCGCAACGGCGGTCGGGTCCGTTCCTCCGACGGCCTGCTGGAGACCGGTCTCGCCTACCCGAAGGAGCTCGGCGGCGCCGGCACCGCGACCAACCCGGAGCAGCTCCTCGCGGCCGGCTGGGCCGCCTGCTTCCTCGGCGCCATCCGCCGGGCGGCCGTCGACCGCAAGATCCGGCTGACCAGCACCGACATCACCGCCGAGATCACCCTGACCCACGGCGACGACGACGAGTTCTCGCTCTCCGCCGTCCTGCGCCCCGTGCTCGGCGGCGTGGACCAGGCCGCCGCGGACGAGCTGGCGCGGGCCGCGCACCAGATCTGCCCGTACTCCAAGGCCACCCGCGGCAACATCCCGGTCGTCATCGAGGCCGGCGTCGCCGCCTGACCCACCCACAGACGGCGGGTCCCGTGTGATCTGCCCCCGTTCGCGCGGGGCCCGTCTCCCTCCGAAGCGCCCGCTGACGCACCCGCCGACACACCCGCACCACCGCCGACACACCTGCGCACCGCCGACCGGAGGGTGAGGAACGGGCATGGCCCCCTCGACGCACACGTATCCACGGCAGCCGGGCAGCTCCGTCACTCCCCTGACCGGTGCCTGACCACGTCCGAGAGGCGGCGGCCCCGGAGTGCGGGAGCTCCGGGGGAGCGGCCGTGGCCGGATGGTGCCCAGCTGTGGAGCTGGGCCGAGACCGCCCTGCTGCTGGGGTACGGCCCGGGAGCTTCGACCTTCGTGTGAGGTTCTTCGCGTGAGGGCTGGTGGAGTCAGCCGGCCTGGCCCGAGGCGGTCGCGCCCGGCCGGATCAGGGTGTACATCACGGAGCGCTGCTGCTTGTGGCGCCGGATGCGGCCCTTGGCGACCAGCGACTCCAGGGTGTTGCGGACGACCTGGGGTGTCGGGTTGCGCTTCGGGTACGCCGCCATGAGTTCGTCACGCAGTTCCTTCGCCGGGCACGGCTCCTCGTGCCGGCCCAGCAGTTCCGCGAGCAGGTCACCGAGCAGAGGCCGGTGCGAAGTCCCCTTCGCACCGGCCTTCGTCGTGTCCGTTTCCGCCGCGGCGCTCTGCCGCTGGCGGGGAAGTGCCTGGTCAGCGGGCCTCTCGTAGTGTTCGGCGAGGCTCAGGATGTCGGCCAGGAGGGACTCCTCCTGCTTCAGCATCCGGAGTTCCTCCGCCAGCTCCCGCTGTCGCTGGTGATTCTTCTCCAGGTCCGACGCGGCTTGTTCCACGTACCGGGACCGGAGCGTGGAGGCTGGCTGGCGGGTCACAACCGTTCACTCCCTAGGCATGGACGAGTGTTGCATCGTACCCATGTCGGGGCTCGTGCGCTGGCGGGCGCCGTGGTAGCCGGGGGAGCCGGCCTCCGTCGCGGACGGCGTCTTCTTCCGCGCCCGGTAGGCGGCCGCCTTGATCTTGTTGCCGCAGGAGTCCATGCCGCACCACTGCCGGCGCATGCCGCGGGAGCGGTCGATGTAGACCCGGGTGCACTCCGGGTTGCCGCACTCCTTCATCAGGGGGACGTCCGGACCGCTGAGGAGTTCGACCGCCTGGCGCGCGACGGTGGCCAGCGCCTGCTCGGGGGTCGCCTCGTTGTGCCGCCCGGTCATGGTGAGCTGCGGCGTCACGGGCGCCTTGCGCGCGGCGCCGTTCAGGACGGCGAGCGCCTCGCGGTCGAACGCCTCGTCGAGCCGGCGGTTGGTGACCAGCCGGTAGATCGCCTCGCGGACGGTCTGCGCCTCCAGGACGTCCTGCTCGTCACCCGGCGTGATCGTGTCCACCAGGCCGCAGTCCAGGTACCAGGCGTTCAGCCGCTCCGGCGTCACGAACATCTCGAACCGGACCGTGCGACGCGCACGGAGAGTAGCCGCGAAGTCGAGCGCCGGGTGTCCGCAAACGAAGACATGCTGAAGATTCACAGTCACCATCCTGACAGGTGACTGCGAACGGGTGCAATAACGCGTGCGACGACGCGTGGTGAGTGGCGGCTAGAGCCGCACCTCCCGGCCCTGCCAGCGGCGGCGCAACCAGCGGTCGTGACTCGCGAGGACGATCGCGCCGGGACCGGCGCCGAGGGCCTCCTCCAGTTCGTCGCACAGCCGGGGCGAGAGGTGGTTGGTGGGTTCGTCGAGCAGCAGCAGTTCGGGCGGGTCGGCCACCAGGAGCGCCAGGGCCAGCCGCCGGCGCTGCCCGACGGACAGCCGGCCGACCGGCTCGTCCAGGTCGGCCGGGTGCAGCAGACCGAGCGAGTCCAGCGGCACCTCCTCGGCCCGCGCCGCGCCGAGCGCCAGTCGGTAGGTGTCCCGGACGGTGCGGTCGGGCCGGTCGAACACGGTGTCCTGGGTGAGCAGCCCGACCGTCAGCCCGGAGCGCCGGCGCACCGTGCCCTCGGCGGCGAGGTGCCCGGCGAGCACGGCGAGCAGCGTCGACTTGCCCGTCCCGTTGCCGCCCGTGACCAGCAGCCGGTCGGCCGCCGCCACCTCCAGGCCGTCCAGCTTCAGCCGGCCGGGCACCCGGATGTCCCGCAGCGACACCAGGGGCTGCTCGGTGTCCGGGCCCTCGACGCCGACGGCCAGCGTACGGACGGCGAACCGCAGCGGGCGCGGCGGCTCGGGCACCTGGGCGCGCTCCAGCTCCGCCAGCCGCCGGGCGGCATTGCGCACCCGGCGGGAGACCTGGCTCTGCACTCGCCCCTCCCGGTGGCCGTAGCCCATCTTCTCGTTGTCGCGCGGCCCCCGGTCCGGCGCGAGCCGGTGCGCCGTCACCCCGGCCGAGTGGCGCAGCCGCGCCAGCTCCTGCTGCTCCTCGGCGTACCGCCGCTCCCAGCGCTCCCGCTCGGCGAGCCTCTCGCCGAGGTACGCACTGTAGTGACCGCCGTAGCGGACCGGCGAGTCCACTCCGGGGTCGAGGTCGACCAGGTCGGTGCAGACCGCGTCCAGGAACGCCCGGTCGTGGGTGGCGACGACCACGGTGCCGGGGAGTTCGCGCAGCTGCTCCTCCAGGAAGGAGGCGGCGCCGTCGTCGAGGTGGTTGGTCGGCTCGTCCAGCAGCAGCGCGGACGGCCGACGGACGAGCAGCGCGGCCAGGGCCAGCCGGCCGCGCTGCCCGCCGGAGAGCGAGCCGAGGGTGCGGTCGTGCCCGAACCCGCCGAGGCCCAGCCCGTCGAGGACCAGCGCGGCCCGGCGGTCGGCGTCCCAGGACTGCCGGTGCTGGGCCTGCTCCAGCCGCCGGCCGTAGGCCGCCAGCAGTTCCGGGTAGCCGGGGTCGGTCTCCGGGAGGCGGGCGATCTCCGCGCCGAGCCGGTCGAGTTCGGCGAGGTCCTCGCGGGCCTCGCGCAGTGCGTCGTCCAGGACGGTGGCGATGGGACACTCGGCATCGAAGGGCATCTCCTGGTGCAGGAAGCCGAGGTCCGCGGGGCGCGAGACGCTTCCGGCGTCGGGTTCGTCCACGCCGGCGAGCACCCGCAGCAGGGTGGACTTGCCGGCGCCGTTCTCCCCGATCAGGCCGATCCGGTGGCCGGGGGAGGCGGTCAGGCCGACGCCGTCGAGGATGCGCCGACCGCCGAGGTTGCGGACGACGTCATGGGCGAGCAGGGCGTGCTGGAGCACGGGGAACCTTCCGAGGTGGGGGGGGGAGTGATCGGTAGGACGGGCCCACGCCCGGGGGTCTGCTGTCGGACCCCGGGCGTGGACCGCGTCATACGTCGGCGGTCACTCCGCGGGCGCCCCGGTCTCCTTCAGCGTGCCGTCGGCCAGGTGGAGCCAGCGGTTCACCCCGATCTCGGCGAGGAACTTCTCGTCGTGGCTGACCACCAGGAACGCCCCCTGGTAGGAGTTCAACGCGCTCTCCAACTGGCCCGCGCTGACCAGGTCCAGGTTGTTGGTCGGCTCGTCGAGCAGCAGCAGCTGGGGGGCCGGGTCCGCGCACAGCACGCAGGCCAGGGTGGCGCGCAGCCGCTCGCCGCCGGAGAGCACCCCGACCGGCAGATGGGCGCGGGCACCGCGGAAGAGGAAGCGGGCGAGCAGGTTCATCCGCTCCGTCTCGGGCCGCTCGGGGGCGAACGCGGCGAAGTTCTCCGCCACGGTGCGGTCGAGGTCCAGCAGGTCCAGGCGCTGCGAGAGGTAGGCGATCCGACCGTCGTTGCGCTTGATCTCCCCGCTGTCCGGGGCGAGTTCGCCGGTGACCAGGCGCAGCAGGGTGCTCTTCCCGGCGCCGTTGGGGCCGGTCAGGGCGATCCGCTCGGGGCCGCGAATGCTCAGGTCGACGCCGCCGTCGGCGAACACCGGCCGGCCGGCGTGGCTGACCTGGAGGCCCTCGCCGAGGAAGAGGTTGCGCCCGGCGGGCACCTGGGTGTCCGGCAGGTCCAGCGAGAGACGCGCCTCCTCGCGCAGGGCGCGTCCGGCCTCGTCCAGACGGGCCTTGGCCTCGCTGACCCGGGCCGCGTGCATCTGGCCGGAGCGGCCCGCGGACTCCTGGGCGCCGCGCTTCATGTTCCCGGCGAAGATCCGCGGCAGGCCGGCGTTCTTCAGGTTGCGGGCGGCGTTGCTCTGTCGCCGCTCGGCGCGCTCGCGGGCCTGCTGCATCTCCCGCTTCTCGCGCTTCAGCTCCTGCTCGGCGTTGCGGACGTTCTTCTCGGCGACTTCCTGCTCGGCCCGGACGGCCTCTTCGTAGGCGGTGAAGTTGCCTCCGTAGAAGCGCAGTTCGCCGTTGCCGAGCTCGGCGATGTGCTGCATCCGGTCGAGCAGCGCGCGGTCGTGGCTGACCAGCAGCAGGCAGCCGTTGAAGTCCTCCAGCACGTCGTAGAGCTTGTGCCGGGCCTGTGCGTCGAGGTTGTTGGTGGGCTCGTCGAGCAGCAGGACGTCGGGGCGCTTGAGCAGTTGGGCGGCGAGGCCCAGGGAGACGATCTGGCCGCCGCTGAGCGTGCTCAGGCTGCGGTCCAGGGTGAGGTCGGTCAGGCCGAGGCGGTCGAGCTGGGCGCGGGTGCGCTCCTCGATGTCCCAGTCGTCGCCGATGGTGGTGAAGTGCCGCTCGTCGACGTCCCCGGACTCCACGGCGTCGATGGCGCGGATGATCTCGGCGACGTCGAGCACCTCGGCGACGGTGAGGTCCGAGGTCAGCGGAAGGCTCTGGCGGAGGTAGCCGAGCCGCCCGGTGACCGTCACCGAGCCGGTGGCGGGCTTGAGTTCACCGGCGATCAGCTTGAGCAGGGTGCTCTTGCCGGAGCCGTTGGGGGCGACCAGGCCGGTCCGGCCGGCGGGCACGGCGAAGGACAGGTCGTGGAAGACCGGGGTGTCGTCGGGCCAGGCGAAGGAGAGGGTGGAGCAGACGACGGCAGCGTCGGACATGGAAGTGACCTCGAAGGAATGAGGGCAGGAAGAGACCTCTGCCCTGGGCAGGCGTGGGGAAAATGGGTACGACGAAACGGACCACTCCGGCGGCGGCGCTGCTGAAGCACCGGCCGGTGGCCGTCAGATCCGGATCTCACCCGGAGATGTCGTCGTCACCCGCCACGTCTGCCACTCCTCGATCACACGACTACAGATGACGGCCACTGTAGCCAGGCATCCCGTGGGCGGCAACTTTCTTTTCCACCGCCCTCGTTCGCCTTCTCCGCGCCGTTTCGGGCCGCCGGCCGTCTCGTTGACAGGCCGGGCGCGATCGTGCCAGCATCGTCACCAGTTGAACCGGTGACGATGTCGAGAGCGACCCGACCGCGTTCACACGTGTGAACCCGCCCGCGACCGGGCCGGCCGGACCGCGGCCGCCCGCCGGGATCGTCGCCACCTCGAAGGAGCACACAGACCATGGCGGGACATCCGAAGCGGAGGGCCCAGGGCGCACCCGTGGGGCGGCGCGCGCTGCTCGGCATGCTCGGGGCGGGCGCCGCGGGGATCGCCGCGGCGCCGTACCTCCAGCGGGGCTGGGAGGGGTTCCTGTCCGCCGCCTCCGAGAACGACGCGACCGGCCTGACCGGCCTGCTCCCCAACCCCGGCGGCTTCCGGTACTTCAGTGTCGTCGGCTCCGTGCCGCACAAGGACGAGACGAACTACGAGCTGCGGGTCGACGGACTGGTCGAGCGTCAGAGAACGTACACACTGGCGGACTTGCGCGCACTGCCGCAGACCAGGGTGGTCCGCGACGTGCTCTGCACGGACGGCTGGCGGGTGAACAAGACCCCCTTCGAGGGGGTGCTGCTGGCGGACATCCTGGATGCCGCCGGAGTGCGCTCCCCGGGCGCGGCGGTCCACTTCATCTGCTTCGACGGCGCGTACACCGAGAGCCTCACCCTGGAGCAGGCCCGCCGCTCGGACGTCCTGGTGGCGCTGAACATGCAGGACAAGCCCATCACCCACGCCCACGGCGGACCGGTCCGGCTCTACGTGGCCCCCATGTACTTCTACAAGTCGGCCAAGTGGCTGTCCGGGATCTCGGTCACCGAGAGGGTGATCCCCGGCTACTGGGAGGAGCGAGGCTATGACGTCGACGGCTGGCTCGACGAAGCCGACCAGCGCGGCGAAGCGGCCTGAACTCCCGGACCGGATCCGCAGGTTCAGCGTCGCCGAGCGGATGGTCCACCGGTCCGTCGGCATCCTGATGCTGCTCTGCCTGGCCTCCGCGGCCTGTCTGTACCTCGGGCCGCTGGCCCAACTCGTCGGCCGGCGCCACCTGGTGTCCACCGTCCACAAGTGGTCGGGCATCCTGATGCCGCTGCCCGTCCTGCTCGGACTGTTCTCCGCCGAGTTCCGGGCGGACCTGCGCCGGCTCAACCGCTTCGCCCCGTACGACCGGGAGTGGCTGCGGGCCGTGCGCAAGCGCTGGGCATGGCCCGAGGCGCGCCCGGCCGGCAAGTTCAACGCCGGCCAGAAGCTCTACGCGGGCTGGATCGCCGGAGCGGTGCTGGTGATGGCGTCCACCGGCCTGCTGATGTGGTTCAAGGGCCTGCTGCCGTTCGTCTCCCGCACCAGCGCGATCTTCGTCCACGACCTCCTGGCCTGGGCGATCGCCTTCGTGGTCTTCGGCCACCTGCGCAAGGCGCTCCACGACCCGGAGGCGCGGCGCGGCATGCGCACCGGGTACGTCGGCCGCGAATGGGCCGAGCTGCACCACTCCCGGTGGCTGCCCCGGGGCCGCAAGGACGCCTGACACTCCCTGCTTTCGATCTGTTGTTCCCGCCGCACGCATGCGACACGCGCACTCGACACACGCACTCGACACACGTATTTCGGACGGATACCCATGAAGAAGATCCTGATCGTGCTCGCGACCGGCGCCGCGCTGGCCGCGGTGAACCTTCCGCCGGCGGCGGCCGACGCCCAGGGAGGCGCCCGGCCCACGACGTTCGGCTGCTCGGCGCCGGCCGTACCGGCCCCCGCCGGTGCGAAGGTCGAGTCCGTGACGGCGGTCCAGCGCCCGGGCGGCACCATCGACGGGACCGGCGTGGTCGGCGGCACCGTCAGCGGCGTCCCGGCCTTCTGCGAGGTGACCGTCACCCTGACCCACCCGGGTGTCAACGACCATGCCAAGGTGCGGACCTGGCTGCCCGTCAGCGGCTGGAACGGCCGCCTCCAGGCGCTCGGCGGAAGCGCCTACGCGGTCGGTGACAACGGCGTCGGGATGGGCACCGCGGTCAAGAACGGCTACGCCGCGACCACCACCGACGGCGGGCTCGGCGACGCCGTCGACGTCAGCTGGTCGCTGAACGCCAAGGGTGAGGTCGACGCCGAGCTGCTCAAGAACCTCGCCTCCCGTTCCCAGCACGAGGCGTCGATCGTCGGCAAGCAGGTGATCGCCGCCCACTTCGGCCGGCCGGCCGCCTACGCCTACTTCAACGGATGCTCCACCGGTGGGCGCGAGGGCTACATGGAGGCCCAGCGCTACCCCGACGACTTCGACGGCATCCTCGCCAACGCGCCCGGCATCAACTGGCCCGAGTTCGAGGTCGCCACCCTGTGGCCGCAGGTGGTCATGAACAACGAGAAGACCTACCCGTCCGCGTGCGAGTTCAAGGCCTTCACCGACGCCGCCACCGCCGCCTGCGACCCGCTCGACGGCGCCAAGGACGGCCTGGTGAACGACGCTTCGCGATGCGAGTTCGACCCGCGCAAGCTGATCGGCACCAAGGTGGTCTGCGACGGCAAGGAGCTGACCATCACGGCGGCCGACGCGGCCGTGGTGCGCAAGATCTGGGACGGTCCGCGCACCGCTTCGGGCCGGAAGCTGTGGTCCGGCGTCCCGGTCGTCGCCGACCTGACCGGGCTGGCCGGCACCACGACCGACGCGAACAGCGGGCAGCTGAAGGGCGCGCCGTTCCCGGTGCCCCAGCTCTGGGTGACGAACTTCCTGAAGAAGCAGCCGGCCTTCGACGTCACGACGATCACCTACGACCGGTTCACCCGGCTGTTCGAGCAGTCCAGGGCCGAGTACGACGGGATCATCGGCACCAATGACGCCGACCTGTCGGCCTTCCGCAACTCCGGTGGCAAGCTGCTGAGCTGGCACGGCCAGGCCGACCAGTTCATCCCCACCCAGGGCACCGTCGACTACCGCCGGCAGGTCGAGCGGACGATGGGCGGCAGCAAGCGGGTCGACGACTTCTACCGCCTCTTCCTCGTTCCGGGCGCGGGCCACTGCGGCCTCAACAAGGGCGCCGGCACGGTCGACGACCTCGCCGCGCTGACGTCCTGGGTCGAGCGGGGCAAGGCGCCGCAGACGCTGTCCGCCGACCTGCTCACCGCGGACGGGCGGAGCGTCAACCGGAACCTGTGCCGCTACCCCGAGGTGTCCCGCTACCAGGGCTACGGGGACCAGGCGGCCGCCTCCAGCTTCCGCTGCGTGCTTCCGTCGCGGGGCTGACCTCCTCCGCCGGCAGCCCGGCCCGCGCCTCTCGGCGTGGGCCGGGCTGCCTCGCGTCTGCGGCAGGCGGGGGCAGGCGGGGGCGGACCAGGGTGTGTCGGGGCATGGCGAAGGGGCCGACAGCTGGTGCTGTCGGCCCCTTCGGTCATTCGCCTACGGCGTGGGTTACTTCGCCTGGAGCGGCACCGCGAACGACTTGCGCAGGGCCGGGGGAGCGACGAGCGGGAGCATCGAGGCGAGCATCTTGCCCTTGAGGGAGTCCGGTTGGCGGGTCAGCTGGACGTCGACCCGGGTGCCCTCGTCCTCGGGGGTCATCCGGAAGACCCAACCGCCGCCGGGGCCGAAGAGCTTGGAGTCGAGGGTGGTGACGGTGACGGTGTCACCGCCCGGCTCCCAGTCGTAGCGGGCGCGCTCCCAGGCGGCGGCGGTTCCCTCGGTGACCTCGGCCCAGGTGTCGCCCTGCGCGTGGACCTCGAAGTGCTCGGCGTCGATCGTCGGCCAGGCGTCGGCACGGGCGGGGCTGAAGTCGGTCAGTACCGCCAGGGCGTCCTCCGCGCTGAGGGCGGAGACGAGGTGGAAGCGTACGACTGCCATGGTGGGTGCCCCTCAGTGAAAGTAACGTGCTCTACATCGAGTAACTGCTCCAACCGGTGACGCTAGATTTCCACGAGCATGCGTCACCTGTCAAGGTGGTGACGGGTTGAGAGGTTACGCCTCCGGGGCGCCGGCCATCCGGCCGAGGGCGTCGCGCAGGGCGGCGCGGGAGGTGATGCCCAACTTGGGGAACACCCGGTAGAGATGAGAGCTGACGGTGCGCGGGGACAGCCGCATCCGGGCGCCGATCTCCTTGTTGGTCAGGCCGCCCGCGGCGAGGTCGGCGATCCGGCGCTCCTGCCAGGTCAGCGGTGCGATCTGCGTCGGCGCGGACGCCAACGCGGCGTCGATGGAAGGAAGTTCGGCTCGGGCGCGGGCGGCCCAGGGAGTCGCGCCGAGTCGCTCGAACGCCTCGGCGGCGGAGGTCAGTGCCGGTCGCGCCGCCTTCCCGCCCTTGGTGTGGCGCAGTCGGATGCCGTGGGCCAGGCGAAGGCGGGCGAGTTCGAAGGGGGAGGCGGCGGCCGCCGGGTGGTCCTCGGCGCGTCGGTGCCACTCCTCGGCCTCCGCCGGGTCGGTGGCGGTCATCGCCAGCGCGCCGTACGTGACCAGCGCGAGCCGCGGGGAGACGTGGGGCAGGCCGGCCTCGTGGGCGGCCAGGGCGTGTCGGCGGGCCTGCTCGCAGCGGCCGGTGTTGAGCGCCGTCACGACCAGGTCGAGCAGGGTGCGGGAGGCCTGGTGGGCACAGGGCGCGAAGGAGCCGGGCGGCGTGCCGCCGGCGGCGTGCAGGTAGGCGGTCTCGAAATCGCCTTCGGCGAGCGCGGCGGCGGTGTCGACGGCGGCGGCGAGCTGGGTGAGGAGGCCGACGCCGCGGGGGCGGGACCAGGCGTCGACGGCGGCCCGGATCTCCCGTGCCCGGTCGGCCTCGCCGCGCAGCGCGGCGAGCAGGCCGAGGTGTCCGAGGGCGTGGTGGGCGAACAGCGGGAGGCGGTGCGCGGTGGCCAGGTCCAGGGCGCGCTGCCCGGTCCGCTCGGCCTCGTCCCACTGCCCGGCGGCCAGTTGGTCGAGCATGACCAGGTTCAGCACGGTCAGTCCGGAGACGAGGGCTCCGGACTCGACCTCACGGTCGACGACGCGCTGGAGTTGTGGCCGGAACGGGCCGAGGGCGTCCACCCGGTGGGCCGCGACGGCCAGCCGGCTGACGTCCCACGGCAGGGCGGTGGGGAGGTCGGCGAGCGCCCGCTCCACCCGCTCCCGCGTCCCTTCGCCCCGGGCGTCGTGGTGGATGCGGGCGGCCGGTGACACCAAATCGCCCAAGGAGTCCAGCAGTTCGCGGCTCCGTTCCCGAGCGGCCGGGTCGGCGGCGTATTGGTCGATGGTCAGCAGCAGGTCGACCAGCCGGGGGAGCGTCTCGGGCTCGTCGCCGGCCCTGGTCGCCTCGATCGCGGCCAGGACCAGGCGGCGCGCGGACCGTACGTCGCCGTCCTGGTGGAGCGCCCCGTAGGCCGAGGCGAGCGCCGCGACCGGAGGCTCATCCTTCTCGAACGAGCCCTCGGAACCGGCCAGTTGGCGCGCCCGGCCAGGTAACCCGGCCTGGCAGGCGAGGAAGGCCGCGTCGCCCAGTCGCCGGGACCGCTCCCGGGGGCTCTCGCTCAGCTCCGCCGCCCGGTTCAGCCAGGCCGCGGCGGCCACCGCGCCGCCGTGCCGGGTGGCCGAGTCGGCGGCGGCCTCCAGCGCGGCCGCGACCCCCTCGTCGGGGCGCGCCGTCGCCGCGGCCAGATGCAGGGCGCGCCGTACCGGGTCCTCGCGGTGGTGCCGTGCGAGCACCGCGTGAGCCGAGCGCCGCTCGGCGCAGGTCGCCAGCTGGACGACCGCCGAGCGCACCAGGGGGTGCCGGAAGGTGAACCCGCCGCTGACCGGATCGATGTCCGACAGGCCGATCTCCGCGGCCTGTTCGGCGTCCGTCATGCGGTAGCGCGGGCGACCGGCGCCGGGCACCGCGCCCGCGCCGAGGTCGTCCAGGGCCGCGCGCAACAGCTCGGTACGGGCGGCGGGGGAGAGCGCCTCGACCCGTTCGCCGTACGCGAGTTGGAGGCGTCGGGGCAGCGGGACGCCGAGGTGCGCCGGCGGCGGCTGCGGCGTGCGCAGCAGGTGCGGCGGCAGTTCCACCAGCGCCAGCGGATTCCCCTGGGCCTCGTCCAGGACCAGCCGTCGGATCCGCGGGTCCAGGCCGGGGTGGCGCAGGTCCAGGAGCCGCTCGGCGGCCCGCCGTGCCAGCGTGCCGACCGGCAGCGTGGGCAGGGCGGCGGTGTCGAACCCGGAGGGCGCGTCGGAACGCAGGCCGATCAGGAGCTTCACCGGACTGCCGGCCAGGCGCCGCCCGACGAACCCGCAGACCTCGGCGCTGGGGGAGTCGAGCCACTGGCCGTCGTCGACCACCAGCAGGAGCGGGCGGCGCGAGGCGGCGAGGGAGAGCAGATCGAGGACGGCGATGCCGAGCGTCAGGACCGAGGGCGGCGCGGCCCCGATCCGGCCGAACACGACATCGAGGGCCGCTCGACGGCTGTCGTCCAGCCGGTCGATCTCGGCGCCCAGCGGGTGCAGCAGCTGGTGCAGGCCGGCGAACGGCAGCTCCCGCTCGGCGGCCACCCCGAAGGCCCTGACCACCCGGTGGTTCTCGGCCGCGGCGAGGCCGGCGGCGTCGTCCAGCAGGGCGCTGCGGCCGACACCGGGGTCGCCCCGCAGGGCGAGGGCCCGGCCCTCGGTGGCCGTCACGAAGCCGGACAGCACCTGCCGCTCGTGCTCGCGGCCGACCAGTGTCGGGTTGATCGATTCCACCGTGCTCCCGGGTCCTCCTCCGTCGGGTCCACCTCCGCCGGGAGCCGGCCGGCCCGGCGCACGCCGATGCCCGGCACCGCCGAAGGGCGGCACCGGGCGGGGCGTGGCATGGGGGCGCAGGGGCCGGTCAGCGGGCGGTGGCGCGGGCGGCGCGCTCGATGACGTCCGCGACCTGACGGGGGTGGGAGACCGCGACCGAGTGGGAGGCGGCGATCTCGGTGGTCTCGGCGTGGGCGCGCTCGGCCATGAAACGCTGCACCGCGACGGGGATGTTGAGGTCGCGGGTGGTGACGATGGCCCAGCTGGGCTTGGTCTGCCAGGCGGCGGAGGTGGCCTTCTCCTCCAGCGCGGACTGCGCGATCGGGCGCTGCTCGGCGGCCATCTGCGCGGCCTGGTCGGCGGGCACGTCGGCGGCGAACTGGTGGCGGAACGCGTCCTGGCGGATGTACAGGTCGGTGGCGGTGCTGCCGTCGGCCTGCCGGTAGCTGACCGGGTCGAGGGTGCCGGGGAGCGTCGAGCCCGGGAACTTGTTCGTCAGCTCCAGGGCGCTCTCCCCGGGGGCGGGCAGGAACGCGGCGACGTAGACGAGGCCCTTGACCTCGGGGTCGCCGGCGGCGGCCTGGCTGATCACATTGCCGCCGTAGGAGTGGCCGGCGAGAATCTTGGGCCCCTTGACGTGGTCGAGGACGGTGCGCAGCGCGGCGGCGTCCGAGGCGGGGCCGCGCAGCGGGTCGGCGGCGGCGACCACCGGGTAGCCGTCGGCGCGCAGCGCGGATATGACGCCGTTCCAGCTGGATCCGTCGGCGAAGGCTCCGTGCTCCAGCACGATGGTGGGCTTGGCGCGGCCCGCGAAGGCGTCGGCCATGGTCGCGCCGTCGGCGGAGCCGGGGAGGGTGAACGCGCACAGGGCCAGCCCCGCCGTGATCGCCGAGACCACACCCGCCGCCAGCCGTCCGCGTCGACCCTTGATGCTCACCACGACAGTCCCTCCAGGTTCTCGGTAGGGGCGGTCGGCGCCGCTCGCGCCGTCACCGCCCTGACAGGTGATGAGATTGCCTCACTCATCCGTCACCTGTCAAGGCGGTGACTCATGCGGTGTGGGCCGGGCGGCCTCCTCAGCCGGTGGAGGTGTGCGCCCGGCCCCACTTCTTCGCTAGGACGCCTTGACCACGCGGTAGCTCAGGGCGCCGAACGGGAGGTTGGACTGGCCCAGCGAGCCGCTGGCCCACCAGTAGTCGCTGACGCAGTCGCCGCTGGGGAAGAGCTCCACGGACGCGCTGCCGTTGACGATCTGCATCGACCGGACCGGCGTCGACAGCGTGTGGCACGTGCCGTAGTCGTTCAGGTCGACATTGGTCGCCGAACCCTGCCCGTCGGCCGCCGAGTAGAGCCGCGCCCCCGGCTGCAACGGAGGCCAGCCGGCCGCGTCGGCAGCCCCGGCGCCGAGGCCGATCAGGGCCGCGGCCAGGGCGGCGGTCGTGGCTGCGCGGCGGATGTTCGCCTTGGGTGTGGACATGTGCAACCCACCTTCTCGTGTGTGACGGAACTGCCGGAATGTCGGCCCGCGACCCGTCGGAACGAGCCCGGCCGGTTGCAGATCCTTGCACCTTCAACAAAGTGCGCGGGAGTGCGGAATCGGCCAAGCACGTGTGAGTACCCGGTTCGACGAGTGTGCACCCTCAAGGCCTCATCACCCCCTTGACGGGTGATTGCCCCGGAGTGCAGCCTGAAGCCCGTCTCCCGTCAGAGGCCCCCTGGAGCGCGCCCATGAGCAACCAGCCCGCGCACGACCCCGCCGCCGAAGCCCGCCACGCCCGCTTCGGCACCCTCCCCGAACGCATCCGCTTCGAGGACATGACCGAGGTATCCGCCACCACCCCGGGCCCCGCGGCCACCGCCGCCTACAACCCCGAACGCGCCTGGACCTTCCACAACTGCCTCGCCGTCGACCTGGCCCTCTAACCCCCCGCCCCGCCGGGCGCTCCTTGTGGGTCCGTGTGGCGACCTGACAGTATTTCAGGTCGCGCACCCGGCCCGATGCGGACACGGCGGCTGCGGGGCGCCGCGGAGGAGGAGGCGTAATGGCACGGGTGAACCTGCGGGCCGCGTTCATGAGCGGGCTGTCGTCCACCGTCACGGCGCAACAGGTCTTCACCAACCGGGTCGACGAAGTCGCCGCCTTCGAACGGTCGGTGGCCGCCCTGGGTCGGACCTTGGACGAGGCCGAAGTGTCGCCGGTCGTGGACCGGGCGCAGGGGCGCCGCAACGTCCTGACGCTCTACGGGGTCGGCGGGATCGGCAAGTCCACGCTCTCCCACGAGCTGGAGCGCCGACTGCTCGCCGACGCGGCGACCGAGGAGCGCGACGACGTCGTCGCCGTCAGGCTCGACCTCGCCGAGGACGGCGCTTGTGACATCGAGGGCCTGCTGCTGCGCCTGCGGGCCGGCCTGGGACAGCTGGGCAGTCGGTGGCAGGCCTTCGACCTGGCGCTCGCCTCCTACTGGGCCCGCGCTCACCCCGGCGAAGCCCTTCAGGACTTCCTCGACGCCTCGCCCGCGCTGCGCCGGGCCTCCCGGAGCATCGGCCTCGGCGACCAGATCACCCAGACGGTGCAGGAAGTCGACCCCGCCGGCCTCGGCGGTCTGGCCGGACTGGCACACCGCGCGGCCCTCGCCACCTACCGCGCGGTCCGGGACCGGGTCCGTGAGGGACGCCTGCTGGCCGACTGCGAGCTGTTCGCCGAACTGGTCGAGGCCGACGCCGACTACGAGACGCTCTCCTACTTCCCGTACCTGCTGGCCTGGGACCTGGAACGCCTGCCACCGAAGGGCCGGCCGGCCCGGCGCCCCACGGTGTGCGTGTTCCTCGACACCTTCGAGGTGGTCAACGGCCGCGCGGACCGCACGGTGGAGCGCCTGATCCAGCGGTGCGCGTACCTGATGCCGAACGTGCTGTTCGTGATCACCGGCCGCAACCGGGTCGACTGGGCCGACACGGGCACCGGCGGCGAGCTGGACTTCACCGGCCCGCAGTGCTGGCCCAATCTGCACTACCGCAACGACACCGTCGAACCCCGCCAGCACCTCGTGGGCTACCTCTCGGACTCCGACGCCGACAGCTACCTCAGGGAAGCGCTCACCCGGGACGGCGAGCCGGCCATACCCGCCGAGGTCCGCCGGCGCATCATCACGGGCGGTCAGGGGCTGCCCTTGTACCTGGACCTCTCGGTGTCGCACTTCGCCGCCCTCCTCGCCAGAGGCGGGCAGCCCTCGCCGGCCGACTTCGGCGGATCGTTCACGGCGGTGGCCACCCGCTCGATCCGCGACCTGCCCCGGGAGGAGCGCGACCTCGTCCGCACCGCGGCGCTCACCGACCGGGTCGGCGCGGACCTGCTGCGGGCCGGGCAGCCCAACGTCTCCGACGGCAGCGTGGCGCGGTTCCTGCGCCGGCCCTTCCTGACCCACGACGACGCCTACGCCCTGCCGTACGCCCTGCACGCGGCGCTGCGCCATGCCATCGGCGAGGCCGACCGGACGCTTCCGGACGGCTGGTCCGACCGTGACCGCAGCGAGGTCGCGGCCCGCCTGCTCACCTGGCTGGGCGGTCGCATCGGGCCGTCCGCCGGGCGGGTCGCCGTCGCCCAGGCCCTCGAATCCGGCCTGAAGCTCTCGGCGACACACGGGGTTTTCGAGGACTGGATGGCCCGCGCCACCCAACGCCTGGTCGAGGCGGGGCAGTGGACGGAACTGGGCGCCGGGCTCACCGCCGGACGCGCCGGGACGCCCGAGTACCAGGCGGTGCGCGCCGCCATCCGGGGCGTCCAGCTGCGGCGCACCGGCCGGGCCGCGGAGGCGGTCGAACTGCTCGGCGCCGCCGGGGAGGGCGTCCGGCAGGGCAGCCCCACGGCGCAGCTGGTGCGCATCCACCTCGCGCACGCGCTGCGCAACCACGGGGACTACACCGAGGCCGCGGAGATCTACCGCACCCTGATGGGCGGCGAGTTCGACGGGGCGGCCCGGTACTGGCTCTGCGACTTCGACTACCTCAACGGCCGCTTCGGCACGGCGCTGGGCTCGCTCCGCGAGCAGCGCAGCCGCGGGCCGGAGGACGAGGGCGAACGGCTGCGGCTGATCGGGCACATCTGGCGGGTGAACGCCCGCTTCGAGGAGGCGGCCGCCGTCTACACCGAGGCGATCGACCTGGCCCGGCGGGAGGGCCTCGCCGCCGCGGAGGCGAAGGCGCTGGCCAATCTGGCGCAGACCGCCTGCTGGGGCGGTGACACGGCGGTGGTCTCGGAGGCCGCGGCCCGGGCGCGGGACCTGCTCGACCTGGTGCCCAACCCGGTCGAACTGGTCAAGATCCGTTCGGCCGAGGCGGTCGCACACGCGGTCTCCAGGGACGCCGCGGCCGCCGTCGAGGCGGTCAGGAGCACCCGGCAGCTCGCGGACGGCATCGGCTACCGCGGGGGCCACAACCTGGCCGACGTGGCCCAGATCCTGATCGGGGTCCTCGGCGGCAACCCGGACGGCGCCCGCCGTACCCGGGCAGAGCTCGACGCGCGGACCCGCCGGTCGGGTGGCAATACCTACTGGGTCCCGATCGTGACCAGCTGGATCGAGGGCGTCCCGAAGGCCGCGGAGCACGACCCGAGGGTCGAGTGGGTCGACGGGCCGGCCGAGTCGTTGGGCCGGTGGGCGCAGGTGGCTGCGCGAGGATGAGACCTCGGGGCCCCGGCGCGCGGGGCCGGAACGGACGAGGGGAAGAGCCGATGACCCAGCAGGAGCAGGTCGACCCGGTGCGGGTGGGGTTGGTGGGGATCGGCATCATCGCCGAGACCCACCTCGCCGTCCTCGCCGAACGTCCGGACGTGGAACTGGAGTTCACGGTCGACCCGAGGCCGGTCGGGCCGGTCGACTTCCGGGGCGCGAGGCCGCCCCACTACCGTGACCTCGCTCGGGCGCTCGACGGGCACCAGCCGGACCTGCTGGTCCTCGCCACCCCGACCGAGACGCACGCCGAGCTGCTGGCCGTGGCCCTGCTCCGCTCCGCCGCCCGGGTGCTGGTGGAGAAGCCGCTCGTCCACGACCTCGCCTCCCTCACCTCGCTGCGCGAGCTGGACGGGAAGGCCGATGTCCCGGAACGGGTGTTCACCGCACACCACTTCGCCTTCTCTCCGGAGGTCGACTGGGCGGCGGAACTGCTCGCCGCGCACCCGGACTGGGGGCCGGTCACGACCATCACCTCGGCCTTCTATGACCCGTACGTGCTGCGCGGCGAGGCGGCCTTCGCCTCGTACGTCTCCAGCTGGACGGACTCGGGGGTGAACCAACTCAGCATGCTCACCCGCTTCGTGGACCTCACCGGGCCCAGGTCCGTCCGGCAGACGGACGGCGGCGCGAGCGCGTGGTGCGCGGTGGAGTTCCGCTCCCGCGGCGAGGTGGGTACGGCCCGGCTGCGCAGTAGTTGGCTGACCGGATCCAGCAGCAAGGAGAGCAGCCTGGCATTCGGGCGCTCGGGGGTGGAGGTCTGGATCGACCACACCGCCATGACGGGATTCGCCGCCCGGGAGGGCGAGTTGCTGGCGGCGTTCGGCAACGACGGCAGGACCGAGCGGAAGATCGCCCACTACCGGCCGCTGTACGCCAGCCTGCTCTCCGGCCGGCCCGATCCGGTGCTCGGCTTCGAGACCGCTGCGATGATCACCGCGATCCACGGTGCGGTGCCCGACGCGTCGGGCGGTGGGGCCTTCGGGTGAGGGGCTTCAGATGAGGTCGAAGTCGAACTCGCCGGTGGCGACGGCTCGGAGGAAGGCCGTGTGGGCCTCGCGGGGGATGGTGAGGGTCGGGCCGGAGGGGTCCTTGGAGTCGCGGATGTGGGCGGTCGGGCCGTCGGGGGCGGCGACTTCGACGCAGTTGTCGTCCCCGGCGCTGTAGGTGGACTTCGTGAAGGTCGGTCGGGTCACTTGATCCTGTCTCTCTGCGCGGTGATGAAGGCGAGCGAGGAGTCGACGGGCAGGGCCTCGGCGGTGATCTCCCGGAACTTGGTCCGGTAGAGCTCCACGTCGGCCGGGTCCTCCACCCACAGGCTGCTCAGCAGGCCCTCGACCAGGACGACGTCGAGATCCGTCCGTTGCGGGAAGCCCATCAGCGCGAACGCGCCGGTCATTCCCGGGTGCACCGCGGCGCCGACGGGCATGACCTGGATGTCGATGGTGGGCAGGCTGCTGAGTGTCAGCAGCCGGTCCAGCTGCGGGGCCATGACGTCGGGGCGGTCGGCGTTGGCGCGCAGGGCCGCCTCGTGGATGACGGCCCGGACCTGTACGGGGTTGGGGCGGGTCAGGATGGACTGGCGGGCCATCCTGACCTGGACCAGGTCTTCGACGGAGCCGCCGGACCGGACGCGCAGCCGGCCGATGACGATGCGGGCGTACTCGGGAGTCTGGAACAGGCCAGGGATGAAGGCCGGTTCGTACGTCCGGTAGGTGGCGGCATCGGATTCCAGCAGGATCAGGTCGGTGGCGGTGGAGTTGATGACGTCGCGGTAGCTCAGCCACCAGCCGCGCTTGCTGCCGTCCTTGGTGATGGCGATCAGGCCGGCCCGGTAGTCCTCGTCGTCGCACCCGTAGAAGTCGAGGAGTCTGTTGACGTCCTCGATCTTGGCCGCGGTGTGGGCGGTCTCGATCCGGGTGAGCTTGGCCTGGCTCATCCCCGTCGCTTCGGCCACCACCTCCGCGGTGAGCTTCCGTTCCTCACGGAGCTTCCGCAGCACGCCACCGAGCCTCCGCCGGCGAACGGTCGAGACTGCCATCGTGTCCCCTCCTGAACTATCAGTCGACCAGTCTGCCTGCGTGGCGGTCGGCCGCGCCACCGACAACTGCCAGTGGGGGATGCCGAATTCAGGTTCGGTTTGCAAATATGCGGGACGCGGGGAGCGGGTTGCGCTACATGGCGCACAGGCTGCATGCTGAGCGTAGCGGGACGTGTGCGGTGCGTAGGCAACGGCCCGTGGGCTCGCCGTTATTCGGTGTTCATCTGCCGATATCCGGCGAGGGCCGATCCGACTCGATACCCCACGGAGGTTTCTTCGTGTCCCCTCTTGAGCTCCCCCCTGACTGGTCGGCCGCGCGCGAGGAGTTGCGCGCGGCCACGGCGCGCGCCGGGTGGCGGCCCGGCCTGGTCGCCGACGCCGAGACGGCGCTGCTCGAACTGTTCGTCAATGCCTGGCGTCACGGCGGGAGTTCGGCTCCGCTGGTGGTGATCGTGCTGCGCGACCGGGTCCTCCGGGTCTCGGTCGGCGACGGCAGCCCCGTCCTGCCCGTCCAGCGCGACGGCGCCGACCCGTACGCCGTCTGCGGCCGGGGCCTGCACCTGGTCCGTTCGCTCACCGACCGCTCCGGCGCGGACCCGCGGACCTCCGGCAAGTCCTGCTGGTTCGAGCTGGACGCCGCCGCGTGACCGCCGTCGAACCCCTCCTTCGCCACCACGACCAGACCGAGGCCCCGTGCGACTCCTGATCGACCTCGTCCTCCCGCTCCTCCTGCTCCTCGCCATCGTCGTCGTCGGCCTCGGCGCCGTCGCCGTCCTGCGGATGCCCCACCGCCCGGACGCCATCACGACCGCCACCCCCGACGGTGACCGCGACCGTCAACCGGTGGCCTGACGCCCGCCTCGACCCAGCCGCCCGGCCGGACCCACCGGGCGGCGGAGGCGTGTTCTACGATGTCCTCGTGTTCCTCTCTCGTGACTAGGGCCCCAGGCGGCGACCGCACCCCGACGGTGCGGTCCTTCGGCGTCCCGGTACACCGGCGCGCGGTGCGCGCCAGCCCCAGAGGAACACCTCCATGTCTTCGTCCTATGCGACGGTCCTGCGCACCCCCGGCGCGGTCCGGCTCTTCGGCACGGCCCTGATCGGCCGCCTCTCCTACGGCATCGTCCCGCTCTCACTCCTGCTCGCCGTCACCGAAACGACCGGCTCGTACGCCCGGGCGGGATGGCTGATGGCCCTGTTCGCCACCTCCGGCGTGCTGGTCTCGCCCGTACGGGCGGGGCTGATCGACCGCCACGGCCCGCGCCGGGCGCTGCCACCGATGGCGGCCGGGTATGCGCTGGTGCTGCTCGGCCTGGCCGCCACCACCTGGCGACCGGGCGTGCCCTACCCCGCCCTGCTCGCCCTCGCCGTGGCCGCCGGCGTGCTCGCACCACCCCTCGGACCGGTCACCCGGGCACAGTGGAGCGCCCTGCTGCCGGACCAGGCCCTGCGCCGACGCGCCTACAGCCTGGACACCGTCGCCGAGGAACTCCTGTACGTCACCGGCCCGTTGCTGGCCGGACTGATCGTCGCGGCGACGGCCCGCCCGGCGCTCGGACTGGTCCTCGGCGCCGCCCTCGTCCTCGGCGGCGCCCTCGCCCTGGCCTCCTCGGTCCCTCGCGGGTCGGCCGAATCCGAGGCCAACTCCGCTGCCACCGCCGAGCGTTCACGCCCCTGGCAGCTGCTGGCCCGCACCCGCCAGCCGCTCGCCGCGGCCGCCGCGGCCGGCGCCGGGCTCGGCGCGTTCGGCCTGTTCGCGGTCGTCTTCGCCCAACGGCACGGACAGGCCGCCGACGTCGCCTGGGTGGAGGCGACCCTGGCCGCCGGGAGCGCGGTCGGCGGCCTCGTCCTCGGCGCCTTCGACTGGCGGGCCTCGGCGCAGACCCGACTCGCCGTCCTCACCGCCACCTTCGGCGGCGCGCTGGCCCTGACCTCCCTCGCCCCGACGCTCCCGCTGCTGGCCGCCGTCGCCGCCCTGGCCGGGCTGACCGTCGCCCCGACCCTCACTACCGCCTACCTGCTCACCGACGAACTCGCCGAACCCGGCCAGCGCACCCGGGCCGGTGCCTGGGTCAACGCCTGTTTCAACGCGGGCAGTTCGGCCGGTACGGCGGCCGCCGGGCTGCTCGCCGACCGGTTCCCGCTGCCGCTGTGCCTCGCCCTGGCCGCGTCCCCGGCGCTGGCGGCTCTGGCCGCGGCGCGCACCGGGGCCGCGGGCCGGTCGGCCGAGGACGCGCCTGCCCGTGCGGCCTGAGTCCGCGAGGTAGCGGGGGAGAGGTCAACGCCCGCTTCGGTGCGGGCAGTTCGGTCGCGAATTGCCGGCCGGGCTGCCCGCACCCGAACCACCGTTCAGGAATGCGACCCACCCACGAATCCGGGAGCTCCAGCGGACGGATCCACGTATGCGTGACCATGAAGGTCTTGGTTCCTATGGCCAGGTCCGCGTCCGGCGAGGCCTCGACGACGTTCACCTGGAAGGTCTCCCCGGGCATCTTCACCAACACCACGCCCATGCCGATCCAGGACTCGGGCCCGGCGGTCCTCTCGGACATCGTCGTGGACCGGATCGCGGGCCGGGCGCCGAAGGACCTCAAGGTGGGCGTGGACATCACCGACACGTGGCGCGGTGACCTGGCCATCGACCTGATCGGCCCGGACGGCACCGTGGACACGAGGCCTACACGGTGGACGCCTCGGCCCGGCTTTCCTACGGCACGCCCGTACCGGGCGCTGAGCACCGACCACCAGGTGATCCGGTCGGCGAAGGCACTCCCTTCGCCGACCGGATCACCTGGTGCGTGTGCGGGACGAGGCCCTCGGGTCGGGGAGCTAGCCCTGGCGGAGCCGCTCCGGGGAGGGGAGCCGGGTGATCGGCTCGTCCTGCCAGGTGTGGACCTCCAGGGCGGACAGGTAGCCGTCCTGGGTGAAGACCAGCGCCCCGCCGACCGGCTCTCCGTCGGCGTCGACGATCAGCGCCTCCGCCACCGGGTTGCCGGCGCCGGGCGCGGCCACCGCCGCCCGGTCCGGGGTGAAGTCGATGCTCGCGCAGGGGCACGCGCAGCGCCCGGTGACGCGCAGGTGGGGGAGTTGGGCGAGCAGGGCGCGGTGGGTCGGGTCGTCGTTGCGGAGGAGGGCCTCCAGGAGCCGGACGGCCTCCGTGGGCAGCGGGGTGTCGGGCGGGATGGTGTCCATCCCTGGAACCTACTGCTCCTCGCCCGCTGAGGCCCCCGAGGCCCCCGAGGCCCCCGAGGCCCCCGAGGTCGCGGCGGCTGCGGCGGCCGCCTCCATCGCCGTCATCCGCGGCAGCAGGAACAGCACCGCGACCAGCAGGGCCAGCAGCAGGCCGCCGCCGATGAAGAGCGGGGTGCGGATGCTGCTGACGGAGGCGATCCACCCGCTGAGGGCGGCGCCGGACATGATGCCGAGGCGGGCGAGCAGCATGTAGCAGCTGTTGACCCGGCCGAGCAGGTCCTTCGGCACGGCCTGCTGGCGCAGCGAGACCGCCTGGATGTTCCAGGTGACCATGCCGAAGCCGGTCACGGCGTAGAGCGCGGCGACCTCGGCCACCGAGGTGGCCAGCCCCATGAGGAGCAGCGCGACGCCCATCAGCAGGAAGGCGAGGGCGATCCGGGTGCCCCGGTTGAGCAGGCGGCTGAGCCGGCCGGCCAGGGTGCTGGCGGCGGTGCCGCCGATCGCGCCGGCCGCGAGCACGATGCCGTACGAGGCGGCGGGCGCGTGGATGACCCGGGTGACCATCAGGACCATCATCGTGGTGCCCATGAAGCAGCCGAGCGCGCCGAGGGTGGAGAGCACGGCGAGCGTGCGGACCTCGCGGTGGCGGACCAGCCAGGTGATGCCCTCGCGGATCTCGGTGAGCACCGGGCGGCGGTCGGCCCGGCTGCGCGGGGCGGTGGAGCGGCCGGTGGCGGCGACCAGGACGGCGGCGAGTGCGAAGGAGACGCCGTCCACGGTGAAGGGCGAGGCGGCGGCCGCCGCGAACAGCACCGAGCCGAGCAGCGGGCCGATCAGGTTCCCGCCGACCAGCATGTTGGCCTGCATCCGGCCGTTGGCGGCGTCGAGTTGGTCGCGGCGGACCAGCTCGGGGATGGCCGAGGTGGCCGCGTTGGAGAAGACCGTCTCGCCGCAGCCGAGCAGGAAGGCCAGTGCGGCGAGTGCGGCCAGCGGCGGGGCCCCGAAGTAGACCCAGGCGGCGAAGCCGAGGACGACGACGGCGCGCGCGGCGTCGATGGTCCACATCAGCCGCCGCCGGTCGGCCCGGTCGGCGAGCACCCCGGCGTACAGCGACATCACCAGGAAGGGGAGCGACCCGGCGACGGAGACGACGGAGACCGCACTGGGCGACTCGGAGACCGCCACCGCCAGCAGCGGCAGGGCGGAGTCCCGCATGCCGTCGCCGACGAAGGAAACCGCCGACGCGGACCACAGCAAGTGGAACTTCCGGCCCAGTTGGGGGCGGGTTTTGGGTGGCTTCGCGGCCAGCTCGGCTGAGGTCACCGACGCAGTATGTCATGTCCGCGGAGGGCCGCCCGAGCGGATTCCGAACTGTCCGGGGTGTCCCGAACTGCCCGTGTCGGTACGGGTGTCGGGATGATCCTGGACTGCCCCGGAGTATCCGGTGGGTTTCGCTCCGTTTCGGGCGGCTCTGTGAACGGCCTCACCGTCCTCAGCCCAGCCCCCACACGCCCTTGGCGAGAGTGGTCAGTCCGCCCGCCAGGGCAAGGCCCAGCACCACCATCCGGGCCCGGCGCTCCGGGACCCGCGCGGCGAGCAGCCGGCCGATCGCGGCGCCGCCGGCGAGCGCGGCGGCCACCAGCCACCAGGCGGTCGCGGACAGCGTCGGCGCGCCCTTGGCGGCCAGCGAGAAGGCGTTCACCACCACGCCGTAGAACTGCGCGTTGGGCACGAACTCCCGTGTCGTCCAACCGGTGTTGAGGGCGTACAGGGAGACGGCCGGGCCGCCGACCCCGGCGGCCGAGTTCATGAATCCGCTGGTCGCGCCCGCGACCAGGGCGCCGCCCGTCCCGCGCAGCGCGGCGGCCCGTACCCCGCGCAGCACCAGCAGCGAGGCCAGGCTGACCAGCGCGCCGATGCCGACGAGCAGGCCGGGAGCCGGCACCTTCGCCGCGACCCACGCCCCGGCCGGCACCGTGCAGGCCGCGGCGAGGATCAGCGGAAGCATCGCGGGCAGCCGGACCTGTCGCCAACTGCCCAGCAGGCCAAGGGCGCTGATGACGCAGGAGGCCAGGTTCGCCAGCCGGACGCCGTCGCCCGGCCCGAGCAGCAGCACCAGGACGGGCGCGGCGACCAGTGCGAAGCCGATGCCCGCGAGCCGCTGGACGGAGGCGCCCAGCAGGACGGTCAAACCCAGTACGAGGTCGGTGCTCCAGGGGTCGGGCATCGGGTACGGCCTCCTGCGCTCGGTGGCGGTGCGTCCCGGTGGCGGTGCGTCCCGGTGGCGGTGCGTCCCGGTAGGGCTCACGGCGGCGACCACCATAGGCGGAAGGGCCGTGAGCCCGGCCGGAGTTCAGTGCTTCGGGAGGGCGTCCGCCGACTCCGGCAGCGGGTAGGCGTTGAGGTCCACCGGGCCGGGGAGGTCGACCGCGGGGCGGCCGGGCGCGTTCGGGTCGGACACCGAGGGCGGCGAGGGCTGCGCGGGCGGCACCGGCACCTGGCTGAACGGGATGCCGGGCGGCGACTGGACCGTGCTGGTGCGGCCGAACGGCGGGGCGCCGCGGCCCTCGGTGCCGCAGGCCGCGAGGGTCTCCAGGCCCTCCGGACTCTGGACGCCCGGCTGGTTGCCGGTGAAGCAGTTGGCCGGGTCGACGGAGGCCAGCACGAGGTCGGTGCCGTTGCCGGTGGCCCGGTTGCCCTCGATCCGGTTGCCGCTCGCCGGGTGCCCGGGCGGGTCGGTGATCACGATGCCGGCCGCGCGGTTGCCCTGGACCAGGTTGCGCTGCACCTGGTTGGCCGTGCCGCCGCCGATCCCGATGCCGATGCCGTAGCCGCCGTCGGCCTGCTGCGGGGTGTCGGTGGCGTTGTTGTCGGTGACGACGTTGCCCACGATCACCGCGCCGTGCTGCGGGGCGAGGGCCTCCAGGTCGTTGGAGTTGAGGGTGATGCCGACCCGGTTGCCGGTGGCCCGGTTGCCGACCACGGTGAGGTTGTCCGAGGCGTTGGTGATCTCGATGCCGACGGCGTTGCGCTCGACCCGGTTGTTGCGCACCAGGGTGTCGCAGGGCTTGCACTGGCCGACGTAGATGCCGGAGTCGGCGCCCCCGGAGGCGTACGAGTCCTCGATGATGCCGCCGCGCGCGTCGAAGGCGTAGATGCCGTACAGGCCGTTGTTGTACGCGGTGACGCCGCTCGCCCGGAAGCCCTGGACGGCCGGGAAGCGGGTGGTGTCCAGCGGGTCGTAGGCGGAGCCGCCGGCGCCGTGCTGCTGGAGCTTCTCGTCGGTGACGCCGGTGAACAGCACGCCGTTGGCGAGGTAGCCGTGGACGGTGAGGTTCTCCACCACCGAGCCGGGGCCGGAGGCGGTGATGCCGTTGACCAGCCGTAGGCCGCCGTCCAGGACCACGGTGTTGCGGTCGGTGCCGCGCAGCACGATCTTGGGCTTGGTCAGGCGCACGCTCTCCCGGTAGGTGCCCGGGTCGACCAGCACGGTGTCCCCCTCGTGGGCGACGTCCACGGCCTGCTGGATGGTCGGGAAGTTCTGCGGGACGCGGACGACGGTGCCGCCCGGGTGCTTGGCGTCGGAGGAGGACGAGCCGCCGGAGGAGCACCCGGCCAGGGCCGGTGCGAGGGCGAGCGCGAGGGCGAGGGCGGCGGCGGCCGGTGCGGGCCGGCGGCGCCGGGCCCCGGCCCGCGGTGTGCGGGCGGTGGCGGATCGGGAGTGACGTGTGGTCAAAAGTTGCATACGGCGTGTTCTATCGTCTCCAATGTCGCCCATGCATGCCGAATCCGGAAAGGCCCGGGACCCGCAGGAGCCGAAGGCCGCGCAGGGCCCGAAGGCCGCGCAGGACCAGCCGCGCACCGTCAGGGGCGGCGTGGACCGCCGTGGTCTGCTCGCGGGCGGGGCCGTGCTGGCCGCCGGGCTGGGCGCGGGGGCCGCGGCGCTGGCCCTGGGCGGCAGCGGCGGCGGGCGCGGCCCGGCGGCGCCGCCGGAGCAGCGGGCGTTCCCGTTCCACGGCGAGCGCCAGTCCGGGGTGACGGCTCCGCAGCAGCCGGCCACCCAGCTGCTGGCCCTCGATCTGACGCCCGCCGCGACCTCGGACGGGCGGGCCGCACTGCGCGGCCTGCTCGGCGAGCTGACCCGGGTGCTCGCCGAGGCCTCCGGCGCCGACCCGGCGGACGCCCGCCTGCGGGGCGGCGAACCGGCCGCGCTCAGCAGCCTGGTGGGGGTCGGGCCGGAGCTCGCCGCCCGGCTGGGGTTGAACGTTCCCGCGGCCTTGCAGACCGCGCTGCCCGCCTTCGCCGGGGACCGGCTCGACCCGGCGCGCGGCGGCGGCGACCTGGTGATCCAGCTGTGCGCGGCGGACCGCTGGCCGCTGTCGGTGGTCGCCGAGCAGGTCGGCGAGGCGGCCCGGGCGGCGGGCGCGACGGTGCGCTGGACCCAGTCCGGCTTCCTGGCCCGGACGGCCGGGGGCGCCACCCCGCGCAACCTGTTCGGCTTCAAGGACGGCACGGCGAACCCGACCGCGGTGGAGGCCGGGCAGTGGGTCTGGGGCCCGCCGGGCCCGCACGAGCACGGAACGGTGCTGGTCTACCGCCGGATCCGGATGGACACCGCGGCCTTCGCCGCCCTCCCCGGCGGCCGACGGGAGCAGGTGATGGGCCGCCGCGCCGCCGACGGCTCCCCGCTCACCGGCACGGCGGAGCACGACGAGCCGGACATCTACACCAAGAACCCGGATGGCTCGTACGTCATCCCGGCCACCGCGCACGTCCGGCTCTCCAGTCCCCGGCTGGACGGCGGCGCCCGGATGCTGCGACGGGGCTACAGCTACGACGACGGACCGGGCGACCGGGGTCTGCTGTTCTGCGCCTTCGTCCGGGATCCGGCCCAGTTCACCCGGGTCCAGGAGCGGCTGGCGGCGCGCGACGCGCTCAACTCCTTCATCGAGCACACGGCTTCGGCGGTGGCGTACGTCCTGCCGGGGGCGCCGGAGGGCGGCACCCTGGGGGAGGGGCTGTTCAGTTGAGCGAAGAGGAACTGCCGCTGTCCGGCGGCAACATGAACGCCGGCGTGGTCCGCGTCGGGGACACCGTACGGCGCCCGGCCGGCCCGTGGACGCCCGCGGTGCACGCACTGCTGGAGCACTTGCACGCGGCGGGCTTCCGGGCGGCGCCGCGCCCGCTCGGCCTCGACGGGCAGGGGCGCGAGGTGCTGACGTACCAGCCGGGCCGGGCGCTCTGGCCGGACCGCTTCGCGTTGCTGCGCCCGGCCGATCAGCTGGCCCGAGTCGCGCGCCTGATCCGGGAGTTCCACGACGCCGTCCAGGGCTTCACGCCGCCGCCGGACGCCCGTTGGCAGACGCTGATGCCGCCCGGGGGCGATGCCGACATCATCGCCCACAATGACCTGGCGCCCTGGAACCTGGTGGGCGGCGGTGAGCACCCGTGGTCGTTCATCGACTGGGACACGGCCGCCCCCGGCACGCGGCTCTGGGATCTCGCGTACGCGCTGCACGGGTTCCTGCCGCTGTCGGCGCAGCCGGACTGGCGGCTCGCCGACGCCGACGCGGCGGGCCGGCTGCGCCTCTTCGTCGACGCCTACGGGCTGGACGAGGGTGAACGGCGGGCCCTGGTACCGCTGTTGGGGGCGCGGTCGATGGCCATGCACGACTTCCTGCGGCGCCGGGCGGGCCGCGGTGTGCAGCCCTGGGCGCGGCTCTGGGCGCAGGGGCACGGGGAGGTCTGGCGCGGCGACGCCGAATACACCGAGCGGCGCCGGGAGTTGTGGCTGAGCGCCCTGCTCGACGGCTGAGCGCCGAGCGGGGCGACGGCGGCACCACCACCAGGCGGCGGCACGACCAGGATGACGGCACGGCCAGATGACGGCGCTACCAGTCGACCGGCATCCGGGACGGGCTCCTGGTGGTGCTGCCGAGCTGCCAGGCGAGCTCCGCGACCGGGGTGGTGAGGCGCAGGCCGGGCAGGGCGGCGGCCAGCCGGTGCAGGGACTCGCGCATCTCCAGGCGCACCCGCCAGGCGCCGATGCAGTAGTGCGGGCCGGAGCTGAACGCGAGGGTGGGCGCGGGCAGCGGGAACCCGAGGTCGGCCTCCAGGCCCCCGGGGTAGACGGCCGGGTCGCGGTTGGCGCTGTTCAGGCTGAGGGCGAGGACGGAGCCGGCCGGGACGGTGACGCCGCCGATCTCGACCGGTGCGGTGGTGCGGCGGATGGTGGCCTGGTCGTCGCCGAGCGGGATGTAGTGCAGCAGGCGTTCGGCGGTGCGCTCGGCGGTGGCCGGGTCGGCGAGGCGCGGCCAGTGCCCGGGGCGTTCGCCGAGCACGTACACCAGGGCGTTGGCCAGGGCTCCGGCGACGCTCTCGTTGCCGCTGGCGGTGAGCCCGGCGACCAGGAAGACGAGGGACTCCTCGGGGACGCCGCCGTCCTGGTCGGCGGCCCGGACCAGTCGGCTGACCAGGTCGTCGCCGGGCTCGCGGCGCCGCCGGGCGACCAACTCGGCCATGAAGAGGCCGAATTCGGCGAGGGTGTCGTCGTGGTCGGTGGTTTGCGGCTGGTCCGGCGGGCCGCCCTGGGCGAGCAGGGCGAGGGTCCAGCGGTGCAGCCGTTCCTCGTCCAGGCGGTCCGGCCCGTCCCCGTCGAGCCCCATCAGCCGGGTGGTGACGGCGAAGGGCACCGGCCGGGCGAACGCGGCGACCAGGTCGACGGGCGGCCCGGCGGCGACCAGCCGGTCCACCTGCTGCTGGACGGCGGCCGCGACCCAGGGCTGCCAGCCGGCGATGGCCCGTGGGGTGAAGGCCCGTTGGACGGTGCCGCGCAGTCGGCGGTGGGCGGGCCCGTCCTGGTTGAACAGTGACGCCGGGTTGGCGGCCACGTCGGCGGTGGCGCCCGCGGTGCCGACGTCATGGAGGTCGGCCCGGGTGACCCGGGGGTCGCCGAGGACCTGCCGGACGTCGTGGTAGCGGGTGATCAGCCACGCGGGGGTGCCGTCCGGGAGGGTGGTGAGGTGGGGCGGCTGCGCGGGGGTGGTGGGGAGCCGGTGGAGCGGGGGCAGGGTGGTCCGGGTGTCGGCTGCGGCGGAGTCCATGGGTCCCTTCGCGGGGTGGGTGGTCCGGCTGGTCGAGGCGAGTCAAGACATCCAATTGTCGTATTGTCATGGGAAATTGGACGCTTGTGGCGCTTCTCCCGTTACATACCGATGGTATGCCCTCGATGCCTCCACTCGGGGGCCGGATCGGCGGGCAGCAGCGGCCGGAGCGCGCCCAGGACGGCGCCTATGCACGCGTCGCGCAGCTCGGTGCGGCTGCAGCTCTCCTCGGTCAGCCAGTCGATGACCAGCACCCGGACGAACACCAGCCAGCTGCGCAGGACTTGGGACACCGCCTGGCGCGCCCGCTCGTCCGCGAGCGAGAGGACGCCGAGCAGCCGGGAGCGCAGCGCGTCCAGCTCCTCGGTGATGATGGTCTGGATCACCTGGTCCCCGGCCAGCACCCGGTTGGCCGCGAGCACGGCGTGCCGGTTGGCGATGAAGTAGTCCAGATGGGCGTCCATGCCTTCGATCAGCTGATCGACCAGAGTGTCGGCCGGGTCGAACCGGGTCTTGGCGAGCAGGCCGTCGGAGGCCTCCCGGTAGACCGCCGCGAAGAGCTCGTGCTTGCTCGCGAAGTGCCGGTAGAGCAGCGCGCGGGAGACCCCGGCCTGCTCGGCGACCTCCTCCATCAGCACGTCTTCGTACGGTCGGGCGGCGAACAGCAGGGCGCCGACGGAGAGCAGCTGGGCGCGGCGCTCGGCGGGGGCGAGACGTCGGCGTCGTTCGTGGACTGGCATGCGGGCCACGTTACTTGACACGTGTCCACGGTCCGGCGCTAGCTTGGTAGACACGTGTCAACCGGAAGGCGGGTGGGTCATGGCCAAGGCGTTACGGGTGCTCGCGTGGACGATGGGGATCGCCTGTGTGGCGATCGGATTCCTCCACATCCTGCTGGGGAACGCCGCGATGCCCGGCATCGCGGACGCCGGCCCGACGGCCGACAGCTTCGGCCGCTTCATGGGCGCGATCTTCGCGGGCTACGGCGTGGCCTGGATCCAGGCCGCCCGGCAGACACCGGTGCCCGCCCGGACGGTGCGCCGGCTGGCGGCGGTCTTCCTGCTGGGCGGCCTCGCCCGGGTGCTGTCGATCGTGGTAGCCGGGCGGCCGCACTGGTTCCAGCTGGTGCTGATGGCGCTCGAACTCGGGCTCGCGCCGGTGTACCTGTGGCTCGCCGACGCGGACGAGCGGGCGCGCGGTGGCGGGGTCGGCGCGCTTCAGGAGGGCGGCGGCTCGCCGTCGACGTGGCGCAGGTCGTAGAGGTAGGACTTGCCGGCCTTCCAGCTGCGCCACGGACCGGCCGGAATCGGTGGACCAGGCCGTCCAGCCGGCGGACGAACTCGATGACCACGGCGCACCCCTCCCTCGCGGCGTCCCGGACCGCCGGGCGTCCGGTCACTCTGCCGCGCGCAATCGGCGGCGCGGAAGCGGTTTTGCCCCGGAACAGGGGGTCGTCGGGGCTGTACGGCGCGGGGTGGGGTCGGTGAGGATCTGACGGACGGGCAGAACGTTTTTGCGCAGGCGAACGAAGGGACCCCCATGTCAGGCGACAGCACCCAGGTCGACACCCGCTGGCTCCGCCGGTACCACCCCGCGCCGGCGGCCGCGCCCCGGCTGGTCTGCTTCCCGCACGCGGGCGGGTCGGCCGGATACTTCCACCCGGTGTCCGCCGCGGTCTCCCCGCACGCCGACGTGCTGTGCGTCCAGTACCCCGGGCGGCAGGACCGCCGGACCGAGCCGGGGATCACCTCGGTCGCGGAGCTGGCCGACCGGCTGTACGAGGTGCTGCGGCCCTGCGCGGACCGGCCGTTGACCTTCTTCGGGCACAGCATGGGCGCGGTGCTCGCCTTCGAGGTGGCGCTGCGCTTCGCCAAGGACGGCCTGGACGCCCCGGCCCACCTGTTCGTCTCCGGCCGCCGCGCGCCCTCGGTCCACCGCGACGAGCGGGTCCACCTGCTGCCCGACGAGGGGATGCTCGCCGAGCTGGTGGTGCTCGGTGGCACCGGCGAACAGGTGCTCGCGGACCAGGAGTTGCGCGACATGATCCTGCCGCCGCTGCGCAGCGACTACACCGCGATCGAGACGTACCGGGGCGAGCCGGGCGCCGTGCTGGACTGCCCGATCACCGCGCTGACCGGCGACGCGGACCCGCGGGTCGCGGTCGACGACGTCCGGGTCTGGGAGAGCCACACCCGGGGCGCCTTCGACCTGAAGGTCTTCCCGGGCGGGCACTTCTACCTGGCCGACCAGGCCCCGGCCGTACTCGGCCTGATCAAGGCCCAGCTGGCGGGGACGCCGGCCGACCGGTGAGGGATACCCCTACCTGGTGACGACGCGAGGGGACGCCCTCCGGTGGCAGCTGCCACCGGAGGGCGTCCCCATGCGCGCGTCAGGCCTCAGGAGCGGACGAGGCGGGCGATGGCCTGGTTGGCCTCACGGATCTTGGTGTTCGCCTCCTGGCCACCCTCGGCGATGGCGTCGCGGACGCAGCACTCGATGTGCTCGTCCAGGAGTTGGAGGGCGAAGGACTGGAGCGCGCGGCTGGCGGCGGAGACCTGGGTCAGGACGTCGATGCAGTAGGTGTCCTGTTCGACCATGCGCTGGAGGCCACGGATCTGGCCCTCGACGCGGCGGAGCCGCTTGAGGAAGTCGTCCTTGTGGGAGCTGTAGCTGGCCATGGCCGTCTCCGGTTCCTGTGCGGGGAGGAGTGGTCTCACTCTACCGGGGGGCGCGTCGGGCGGTGCCGACCCGGACGGGCGGGGGGCCCGCCCGGGTCGATCCCAGGGTCAGGCCTCGATGCGGCCGATCAGGTCGTAGCCGGCCTCGTCGATGGCGGCGGCCACGTCGGAGTCGGCGAGCGCCTGGGTGCTGCCGACGGTGACCTGGCCGGTGGCGAGGTCCACGGCGACGTCGTTGACGCCGTCGAGCTTCTTCAGCTCCGTGGTGACCGAGCTGACGCAGTGGCCGCAGGTCATGCCCTTCACCTGGAAGACCGAGGTCTGGGCGGAGTCGGCGGCCGGGGCCGCGGCGGCGTTGGTGCCGCACGAGCCGCAGCAGGAGGAGGACTCGGTGGCGGCGGACTCGATGGTGACGGCGGTCTCGCTCATGGGTGTGCTCCTGTCGTGAGTGTCCGCACCGCCGGACTGCCCGGGCGGCTGCTTCACTTGCGAACATACCATACCCCCCCAGGGTAATGAACAGGGTCGGCGAGGGCCCATCCCGGGCGCCGCGTACGGGGGTTGGCTCAGCCCGGTGTCGGGCCGCAGGTGAGCAGGTACGGCACCAGCGGCGCCAGGGCGATCAGCGCCAGCGCCACCAGCCGTACGGCCGGCCGCGGTCGGGGCGCGGGGCGCAGCAGCCGTCGCATCCGCAGCAGGGTGCGCGATCCGCCGCCGGCCGGCAGGGTGGCGGGGGAGGGGTGCGGCGTTCCCACCTCGCACATCGCCGCCGCGAGGTCCTCGGGGCGGCAGCTGCGGGCCGCCCGGTCGTCCGCCAGCATCTCCAACAGCGGTGCGATCTGCGCCCGTAGGCCCCGGCCGAGCGGCAACCCCCGGAAGGCGTCGGCCAATCCGGCCCCGAGGGTGAGCAACAGGTGGTGGCGTCCGGCCAGATGGGCCCGCTCGTGCTGGATCACGGCGTACAGCTGGCCGTCCGTCAGCCGGGCGACCGTCCCGCTGCTGATCACCACCGGCCCGCGGTGCAGGCAGTACGCCACCGGCGTGGGGTGGTCCAGCAGGACGGCGCCGAGACCGGGGTCGGTGCGGCCGGCCAGGGTGAGGCGCTCCAGGTGCTCGGTCCGGTCGCGGCGGGCCCGACGGGCGGCGGCGGCGATCCGGGCGAGCGGCCAGGCCGCGGCGAGGGCGATCGGCACCAGGACGGCCGGGCCCTCGGGGCCGGCGGCCCGCGTGCCCGGTTCCAGCAGGGCCAGCAGCCCGTGGGCGTGCGCTCCGGGCCCGGTGAGGGCGAGGTGGTAGGCCGTCAGCGCGACGGCCGCGGTGAAGGCGGCCGCCAGGGCGAGCCAGGCGGTCAGCGCCAGGCGCGGCGCCCGCTGCGGCCAGGCGGCCCGGGCCAGCCGGCCGGGCGCCAGCACCCCGGCCAGCACGGCGTAGAGCGCGAGGACGAGCGCCGCCAGGACGGTCATTCGGCCCGCTCGGCGAGCAGTGCCTCCAGGGCGGCGCGCAGTGCCTGCCGCTCCTCGGGGGTGATCTGCTCGGCGAAGGCGGCGAGGGCGGTGGAGCGGTCGGTGCTGGCGGTGAGGGCGTCGGCCATCAGCGCGGCGGTGTACTCCTCGCGGCTGCGCACCGTCTCGTACAGCCAGATCCGACCGGCCTTGCGGCGGCGCAGATGGCCCTTGTGGTAGAGGATCTCGGCCACGGTCATCACGGTGGTGTAGGCGATCGGACGGCAGGTGTTGAGGTCGTCCACGAGTCTGCGGACCGTGGTCGGTTCGCCCCAGGACCAGAGCCGGTTCATGATCTCCGCCTCAAGCTCCCCCAAGCGCCGCATGTCCGGTGCCCCCCCCCGCCTCATCGTCCTTTTGTCTGATGATCCGTCCGACATGGTAGGCGGTGGGCCCGCCGAGAGGGAGGGGCTGCTGGGGTAGGGGGGTGGGGTATCAGGGGAAGTCTGCGGCGACGACCATGTCAACTCCGATGGATCAGCCGGGCATTTCGGGATACCCCCTTGCCATCGCCCGGGGGTCCGGCCCCATCCTGGGCGCCATGACGACTCGTGAACCCGCCGCACCCGCACCCGAACTCGACCCCCGGACCCTGGTGGTGCACGCCGCCGCCCGGCACGCGGCCGGAGGCGAAGCGGGCCGCACCGGCCCGCTCAGCGTGCCGATCCACCAGACCACCGGCTTTGCCTTCGACGACGCGGACGCCATCGCCGCCGCGATGGCCGGCCCGGACGGCGACTTCGTCTACACCCGGCGCGGGAACCCGACGGTCCGCGCGCTGGAACAGGCCGTCGCCACGCTGGAGGGCGGCGCGGCGGCGATCGCCAGCTCCTCCGGAATGGGCGCGATGAGCGCCGTCCTGCTGTCGCTGCTGAAGCCGGGCGACCACGTGCTGGCCCAGAAGTGCCTGTACGGCGGCACCTACGCGGTGCTGTCCGACCTCGGCCGCCGCTACGGCATCGAGACCAGCTACCTGGACGCCGAGAGCCCCGAGGAGATCGCCGCGGCCCGGCGGCCGACCAGCAGGCTGCTCCTGCTGGAGACCATCGCCAACCCGACCACCCGGGTCTGCGACCTGCCCGCGCTGCTCGCGGCCGGCCGGGAGCACGGGCTGCTCGGCGTGGTGGACAACTCGCTGGCCTCGCCGATCCTGTGCCGCCCGATCGAGCACGGCGCGGACGTGGTGGTGCACTCCAGCACCAAGTACCTGGCCGGGCACAGCGACGTGCTCGGCGGGATCGCCGTCTTCGCGGACCGGGAGCTGCACCGCACGGTCTGGACCCGGGCGGTCGAACTCGGCGCCACACCGGACCCGTTCGCGGCCTGGCTGACCATCCGGGGGCTCCAGACCCTCGCGGTGCGGATGCGCCAGCACGGCGAGAACGCGGCGCTGCTGGCGCAACGGCTGTCCGCGCACCCGGCGGTGGCGGCGGTGCACTGGCCGGGCCTGGCCGGGCACCCCGACCGGGCGGTGGCGGACCGGCTGCTGGCCGGGTACGGCGGGATGCTCTCCTTCGACCTGGCCGGCGGCCGGAAGGCGGGCCGCCGCTTCATCGGCGCGGTCCGGCTGGCCCGGCTGGCGCTGTCGATCGGCGGCGTGGAGACCCTGGTGACCCACCCGGCCTCCACCTCGCACCGCGAACTGGGCGACGCCCAGTTGAAGGAGGCCGGCATCGGTGCGGGCACGGTGCGGCTCTCGGTGGGCATCGAGGACGTCGAGGACCTCTGGCGGGACCTCGCCCAGGCCCTGCGCGGCCTCGGCTGATCCACGACGGGCCACCCCCGCCCTTGCCGCGGCCCCGCCCCCACCTGCGCCCCGGTCCCGCCTCGATCCCCGGCGGGCCCGCCCCCGCTCCCGCCCGAACCCGTCCACCCCGCCCCACGGTTGTTCTGACATAGTCGTTTTTTTGGATTGACCAAATCATCGCCCGCCGTACTACCGTGAAGGCGTCTCGACAGCCCGCGCCGGGGTCCGTGTGGACCGACCGCCCCCCGGTGCCGACCGGCAGGGGAATCCGTGTACTTCTTCGAGGACTTCAAGCCCGGTGACGTGTTCGAACTCGGCACCGTGACCGTGACCTTGGAGCAGATCATCGCCTTCGGCGAGCAGTACGACCCGCAGCCCTTCCACGTCGACCCGGACCGCGCGCAGGACTCGCCGTACGGCGGGATCATCGCGAGCGGCTGGCAGACGGCCGGGCTGTTCATGCGCCGCTACGTCGACGGCCTGCTCGCCGACAGCGCCTGCGTCGGCTCGCCCGGCGTGGACGAGATCCGCTACCACCAGCCGGTGCGGCCCGGCGACGTGCTGACCGCCCGGATGCGGGTGATCGGCGCCATGCCCTCGTTCGGCCGGCCGGGCACCGGGATCGTCCAGCCGCGCTGCGAACTCGTCGACAGCGAGGGGAAGTTGGTCTTCAGCATGATCCTGCACAGCATCTTCGAACGCCGGCGGAGCCAGAGCACCGCGCCGCTGTCGGTCGACCCGGTGCACCCGGGGCACGTCGCCCCGCCCGTCCCCGCCGCCTGACGACAGCCGCCCCCGTCCGCCGACCGTCAACCCCCAAGGAGCCCCACCCCATGGAAGCAGTCTCGAAAACCGCCCAGTGGACGGCCGCCGCCCGCGCGCTGGAGTCCGAGCGGGAAGACGCCGTCTTCGTCGACCCGTACGCCCGCACCGTCGCCGCCGACACCGGCTTCAAGCTGCTCGACCGCTACGCGGGCGCCGGCACCGTCGAGTTCCTGGCGATCCGCACCGGCTACCTGGACCGCGCCATCGCCAAGGCGGTGGCCGACCAGGGCATCCGCCAGGTGGTGTTCGTGGCCGCCGGCATGGACACCCGCCCGTACCGCCTGGACTGCTGGGCCGAGGGCACCACCGTCTACGAACTGGACCGCCCCGCCCTGCTGTTGGCCAAGGACCAGCTGCTGGACAACTCCGAGCCGCCGAACGGGATCGTCCGCCAGCCGGTGGCCGTCGACCTGGCCGGGGACTGGACCGAGATGCTGCTGCTGGCCGGCTTCCGCCCCAACCGGCCGACGCTGTGGGTGATCGAGGGCCTGTCGTTCTTCCTCGCCGAGAGCGACGTGCGCCGGCTGCTCGGCGCCATCCGCAAGCTCTCCGCCGCCGGCACCGTCCTGCTCGGCGACTTCGCCAGCAAGTTCTCGCTGGTCAACCCGCTGGCCAGGCCGTTCCTGAACGCCCTCGCCGAGGACGGCGCGCCCTGGCGGTTCGGCACCGACGAGCCCGAGACGTTCCTCGCCGAGTGCGGCTGGCAGGCCCGCGAGGTGCGCCAACCCGGCGACGATGGCGCCGAGTTCGGCCGCTGGCCGTACCGGGTGGTGCCCCGCGAGGTGCCGGGCGTGCCGCGGTCCTTCCTGTACACCGCCGACCCGGCCTGACCGGCCCCCTGAGCCAGGAGGTACCCCCCATGACCACCGCCTTCCGCGACCGGGTGATCGACGACGCCGCCGCGGCCGTCCGCGGCCTGACCGTCGCCCTCGGCGAGCGCCTCGGCCTCTACCGCGCGCTGTCCGGCGCCGGCCAGCTCACCGCCAAGGAGTTCGCCGTCCGCACCGGCCTGGACGAGCGCTACGCCACCGAGTGGCTGCACGCCCAGACCAGCGCCGACTACCTGGAGCACGACCCCGAGCAGGACAGCTTCCGGCTGCCCGACGAGCACGCCGCCGTCCTCGCGAACGAGGACGACCCGGCCTACGTCGCCGCCTTCTTCACCGCCCTCAAGGCCCTCTACGCCACCGAGGACCAGCTGGTGCGCGCCTACCGCGAGGGCGGCGGCGTCGAGTGGTCCGACCACGACGACGCGCTGGACACCGGCATGGGCGCCTTCTTCCTGCCCGGCTACCGCGCCAACCTCGTCCGGCACTGGCTGCCCGCGCTGGACGGCGTCGCGGACCGGCTGCGGGCCGGCGGCAAGGTCGCCGACGTCGGCTGCGGGGTCGGCCACTCGACCCTGATCATGGCCGAGGCCTTCCCGGAGGCCGAGTTCACCGGCTTCGACTACTCAGCCGCCGCCATCGAGCACGCCCGCGAACTGGCCCGCCGGGCCGGCCTCGCCGACCGGGTGCGCTTCGAGGTCGCCCCCGCCGACGCCTTCCCCGGCCGGGACTACGACCTGGTCAGCTACTTCAACGTGCTGCACGACCTGGGCCACCCCGTCCCGGCCGCCCGCTGGGCGCACCAGGCGCTGGCCGAGGACGGCGTCTGGATGATCGTCGAGCCCAACGCGGCCGCCGCCCTCGCCGACAACCGCAACCCGGCCGGACGGATGTTCATGAGCCTGTCCGCCGTGATGTGCCTGCCGGTGGCCGCCGCCCAGCAGGGCCCGCACGCGCTCGGCAACCACTCCGGGGAGCAGGCGCTGCGCGCCATCGCCGAGGCGGCCGGCTTCACCCGCTGGCGTCGCGCCGCCGAGACCGCCGTCAGCGCGGTCTACCAGGCCCGTCGCTGAGCCCTGAGCCCGGGGCCCCCAGCCCACCGCCCTGAGCCCCGAGCCCCGAGCCCACCGCCCCGAGTCCCGAAGGAGTCCGCACCATGACCACCGCGCCCCAACTCGACGTCACCGACCGGTTCCGCGAGCTCCTCGACCGGCTCTCCCAGAAGGCCATCGAGGACTACTACAACCCGTACCAGCGCTTCGACTGGGCCGACCACCTGGACGAGGAGCAGTGGTGGATGAGCCCCGAGCTGCTCTCGGTGGCCGGCACCGACCAGCAGGAGCAGCTGGACGAGGCCACCCTCAAGCGGCTGTCCAAGTGGGAGAGCGTCAACTTCTACAGCCTCAACGTGCACGGCATCCGGGAACTCCTGATGGAGGTGATCAGCCGGATCCACACCCCGGGCTTCGAGGTCCCCTCGGACTTCTTCCACCACTTCATCGGCGAAGAGAACGAACACATGTGGTTCTTCTCCGAGTTCTGCCTGCGCTACGGCAAAAAGATCTACCGGCCGCCGGTGGTCGCCCTCACCTCCGGGCCGACGTACGAGCCGGAGGTGGAGAACTTCCTGGTGTTCGCCAAGGTCCTGTTCTTCGAGGAGATGGTCGACCACTACAACATGGCGATGGGGCAGGACGAGCGGCTCTGCCGCACCATCCGCCAGGTCAACGCGATCCACCACCAGGACGAGTCCCGGCACATCGCCTTCGGACGCGAACTGGTCGGCCACCTCTACACGTTGATGTGCGAGCGGGTGGGCGAGGACCGGCTGCGCGAGGTCGAGGCCTACCTCAAGCGGTACATCGTCTACAGCGTCAACTCCTTCTACAACCCCGAGGTCTACCGCGACGCCGGGATCGCCGACCCGCTCGCCCTGCGCGCCGCCGTGCTCGCCGACCCGGGCCGGCGCGTCGCCGAGCGCCGGGTGATCCGCAAGCCGATGGCCTTCTTCCGCAAGATCGGTCTGTTCGCCGACGACACCCTGCCGCTCGGCTGACCCCGACCTCCCCGAACCCACCCCCGTCCGTTCCGACCGCCGAGACCCCACGAGGTACCGATGAGTCCCACCGAAGCACCACCGGCCCGCGCAGCGGACCAGGACGGCCTGTTCGCCCTCGGGCCCGAGGCCACCGCCCTGATGCGACTGCTCGACGACACCTTCGCCGGCTGGGGCGTCCAGGCGGGCGCCGCGCCGCTCACCATGCCCGCGCTGCTGCCCGCCGCCGACCTGGCCCGGCTCGACTACTACGACAACTTCCCCCACCAGGCGATCCTCGCCACCCCGCTGGACCTCGACCAGCGGGCCGAGCACCCCTTCGACGCGGCCGCCGGGTCCTTCCCCCGGGAGGCCCTGGAGCCGGGCGCGCTCGCCCTGCCGGCCGCCGCCTGCTACGGGGTCTACCTGACCCACGCCGGCACCGAGGTCGCCGACGGCACCCTGGTCACCGTGGTCGGCCGGTGCTTCCGCAAGGAGACCGAGTACCACGACCTGCGCCGCATCCTCGGCTTCCACATGCGGGAGGTGGTCGCCATCGGCTCGCGCGAGCACACCGAGGCGCACCTGGCCGCCTTCACCGCGCGGATCACCGCCTTCGCCGAGGCGCTCGACCTGCCGCTGAGCAAGGAGGTCGCCACCGACCCGTTCTACGACCGCGGCGGCGCCCGGCTGCTGCTCCAGCAACTCTCGCCCGTCAAGTGGGAGTTCCTGTACGACGGCCTGGCCATCGCCTCCGTCAACGTGCACCGCAACTTCTTCGGCGAGCGCTGCGGCATCACCGTGGCCGGCACCGGCGAAGCCGCCTTCACCAGCTGCGCGGCCTTCGGGCTGGAGCGCTGGCTCTCCGCCCTGACCCGCCGGCACGGCAGCTGGGAGGCGGCCACCGCCGCCGTCGAGCAGGCCGTCCGGCAGGCCGGGACGGCGGTCTGAGATGACCGCCGCCGCGGAGCCCGGGCCCCCCGCCGGCTGGGCGAACCTCGGCCTGGACATCGTCTCGGCCGGGCGGGTCCGCGAGCTGATCCGCGAGCACGGCGAGCCCTTCCTCGCCCGCCTGCTCACCGAGCGCGAGCTGGCCGACTGCCGGACGGCCGACGGGATCAACGTCCTCGCCGTGTGCGGCCGGATCGCGGCCAAGGAGGCCGCGTTCAAGACCCTGCGGGTCGCCGACAGCATCCTGCCCTGGCTCGACATCGAGGTTCGCAAGGCGCCCGGTGGCTGGCCGCTGATCGAACTGCACGGCCGCGCCGCCCGGTTGGCCGACGAGGCCGGTGTCAGCGGGATCACCGTCAGCATCAGCCACGACGTCGACTACGCCGTCGCGGTCGGCGCGCCGATCCCGGTCGCCTGAACGGCCCGAGCCGCCTGAGCCGCCTGAGCCGCCTGAATGGCCCGAGCCGCCCGAGCCGCTTGAACGGCCCGAGCTCCTCCCCTCCGCTTCCTCCCTCACCCCCACCCGCACGACGACAAAGGAGCACCACCGTGTCCGAGACCCTTGAGCCGATCAAGTCCTGGATCCTCAAGCGCCACCCCGAGCGCAGCGACATCGCCGCCGACCTCGACCTGATCGAGAACCGGCTGATCGACTCGCTGTCCTTCGTGGAGTTCGTCTTCCTGCTGGAGCAGGTCAGCGGCCGCAAGATCGACATGACCGCGCTGGAGGTCGACCACCTGCGCACCCTGCGCGTCATCGAGGAGCGCTTCCTCACCACGGCCGTCCGCTGACGCCCATAGGGCCGAGACGCGGCCGCCGCCCAGGTCCCCGGCGGCGGCCGCGCCCCGGCCCGCACCTCTCCATGTGAACCGCTCGGCAGTCCTATCTGACGGGAGAGCACCATGACCACCACGCGCGACCCCGAGCGCCCTGGCAGACTCCTGCGCGCCGAGCGCGAGAACCTGCTGCCACTGCTGCGCCGCACCCCGCTCGAAGCCTTCGAGCTGCCCACCGCCTGCCCGGACTGGACGGTGCGCGAGCTGCTCGCCCACTGCGGCGCCGCGTTGATGCGGATCGTCGACGGGCGGCTGCCCGCCTTCACCCCCGAGCACAACGCCGCCGACGTCGCCGAACGCGCCGACTGGCCCGTCCAGCGGATCCTGGACGAGCTGGAGTTCGGCATGGTCGAGGCCGGCCCGGCGATCGAGGCGGCGGGCGGCGATCTGGACGTCATCGCCCTCGGCGAATGGGTGCACGCGGGGGACATCCGGGAGGCGATCGGCGCCCCCGGGGCGTACGAGAGCCTCGGTACGGACGACGCCCTCGCCCTGCTCGCCACCGTCAGCCGCGAGCGCCTGACGCCCCGGGTCTGCGCGATCACCCCGTGCGGGGACTGGGTGCTGGGCAACGTGCTGGACGGCCGGGCGGCGGCCGAGCTGAGCTGTGACGAGGGCACGCTGATCCGGATGTACACCGGCCGCCCGGTGGCGCCGGAGCGCTACCGGCTGGCCGGGGCCTCGCGCGAGGAACTGGTCATCTACCGCTAGCGGTGGGTCAGTTCAGCTCGACCACCTGGAACGCCTCGGCGAGCCGCCCCTCGGGCAGCCGGCCGGTCCGGGCGTGCTCGGTCTGCCAGCGGTGCAGCAGCGCCCGCAGGTCGTCCAGGTTGGCGGTCTGCGAGGTGTGCAGCTGGAGGGCGGCCAGCTTGCGTTCGAAGAGTTCGGTGACGTCCACGAAGTGGTTCGGCGTCGGGCCCATGATCAGCCAGAGCTCCGGCACCTCCCAGGCCTCCAGCCCCAGTGCCCGCAGCTCCGGATGGGCGAAGGGGTTGCGGGCGTCCGGGTAGACCGCCCGCAGCGTCGCCTCCCCGGCGGCCCGGTGGTCGGGGTGGACGTCGGCGATCCGGGCCCAGTTGATCTCCGGACTCGGCAGCACCACGACGTCCGGCCGCACCTGGCGGACCACCCGGGTGATGTCCCGGCGCAGCTCCATGGTGGGCTCCAGCCGGCCGTCCGGGTACCCGAGGAAGCGCACCTCCCGGACCCCGGTGTACGCGGCCGCGGCCCGCTGTTCGGCGCGGCGCAGCGGGGCGATGCTCTGCCGGGGCAGGGCGGTGTCGTAGCCGCCGTTGTCGCCGTCGGTCAGCACGCAGTAGGTGACCTCGGCGCCCTGGGCGGTCCAGTGCATCACGGTGCCGGCGACGCAGAACTCGGTGTCGTCGGGGTGGGCGGTCACCACCAGGGCTCGGCGGGGTGCGGGGCGCGCGGTCAACGGGCCTCCTCTCGACGGGACTTCGGCGGGAAATCCATGGGCGGGACGTCCTGTGGCGAGACATCCGCAGGACCACGTCAGCTTCTCCGCCCGGCCTCCCGGCTCACAACGGGCTCGGCTGGCGGGCACCGGCCATGGCGTCGGTAGGCCAGGGCAAGGACGCGGCTGAGCAGAACCAGGGAAGGGGTGGGCTCGATGTGCAGGATCTTCGGCCGACTGGGCGGTGGCCCCGACACCAGGGCCACCCGGGCCGCGCTCGCCGCGGTGGCGGCCCGCCAGCACCACGGCGGCCCCGACCGGCAGTCCGTGCTGGCCGGCGACGGCTGGGCGCTCGGCTGCAACCGGCTGGCCGTCACCGACCCGCGCGGCGGCGACCAGCCGTACCGGCTCGGCCACACCCTCGACGACGGCATCCTGGTCGCCTTCAACGGCGAGATCTACAACCACGGCGAGCTGCGCCGCCGACTGCTCGCCCGCGGCCACCGGCTGCGCGACCGCTGCGACGGCTCGGTGCTGCCCGCGCTGTACGCCGAGTACGGCCCGGCCTTCGTCGAGCAGTTGGACGGGATGTACGCGATCGCCGTGCTCGACCTTCGCGCCGCCGAACCCGAACTCCTGCTCGCCACCGACCCGTTGGGCATGAAGCCGGTCTACTACCACCAGGGTGCGGACGGCCTGGAGTTCGCCTCCGAGCTGCCCGCGCTGCTCGCCTTCCCGACCGTACGGCGGGAGCGCTGGGAGCCCGGGTTGGACCGCTATCTGCGCTACCGCACCCCGCTCGGCGAGCGCACCCTGTACCGGCACGTACGGGTGCTGCCGCCGGCCGCCGTCGCCCGGTACTCGGCGTCCGGCGGGCTGCGGATCTCGCGGCGCGCGGTGTCCACTCCGGTGTCCGACGTCCTGGACGAGGCCACCGCCGGGCGGGAGACCCTCGCCGTGCTGCATGGCGAGGTCGGGCGGCTGGCCCGCGCCGAGGTGCCGGTCGCCGTGGTCGCCAGCGGCGGCCTGGACTCCGGGCTGGTCGCGGCCCTCGCCGCGCCGCACCTGCCGGACCTGCACACCTTCACCCTGGTCCACCGCGGCCGCTGGCCGGGCGACGAGCGCCGGCACGCCGCCGAGGTCGCCCGGCACTGCGGCGCCGTCCACCACGAGGTCGAACTCGACCCGGCCGACCTGCCCGAGCTGCTGCCGCGCACCGTCGCCCACCTCGGCCAGCCCAACGCCGACCCGATCACCGTCTCCACCCACGCCCTGTTCGCCGCCGTGCGCGCCGCCGGCTTCACCGTCGCGCTCACCGGCGACGGGGCCGACGAACTGTTCGGCGGCTACGACCGCATCCGCACCGCCCTGGCCACCCCGGCCGGGCAACCCTGGACGGCGGCCTACCTGGAGGAGGTGGCGGCGGTGCCGACGGCGCTGCGCGAGCGGCTGTACACCGCCGAATACCGGGCCGAACTGTCCTCCCGCGTCGGTGAGTTGCCGCAGCTCAGGGAGGAAGGCGACCGAATGGCCGCCATCTCCTGCTTCGAGACCGGCCTGCGGATGCCCGCCTACCACCTGCGCCGGGTCGACCACCTCAGCATGGCCTCGGCCGTCGAGGTGCGGCTGCCGTACTGCCAGCCCGCCGTCCACGAGCTCTCCCGCCGGCTACCCGGGCACCTCAAGGTCTCCGGCGGGCAGGTCAAGAAGCCGCTCTACGCCGCCGCCCGCGGGCTCGTCCCGGACTCCGTGCTGCGCCGGCCCAAGCAGCCGTTCACCCTGCCGGTCGCCGCCATGCTCGCCCCCGGGCAGCCGCTCACCGCCTTCGCCCGCGACGTGCTGGCCCCGGACCGGGTGCGCCGGGACGGGCGGCTGCGCGCCGAGCAGGTCACCGCGCTGCTCGACCGGCAGGCGGCCGCGCCGCAGGACGCCACCGCCCGTGCGGTCTGGGCGCTGCTGGTCCACCAGCTCTGGGTGGACGGCGAATCGGCCCGGCCTTGATCGGCCACCTCGCATCGGCGGTCGGCGCCCCCTGCCCGACCCTCGTCCTGGACGCGGCGCTGCTGCCCGCCGACGAGTGCCGGCTGCGCCCCGCGCTGGCCGCGATCCGGGGGCAACTCGGCGGCCAGGTCCTGAAGTTCGCGCTGATCAGCCCGTCCGCCGCAGCGGGGGGCGACCTCGACTACCGCTTCGTCCAGGGCCTGCCGGGCCGGGCCGAGCGCTTCGACTTCGGCGCGGCCTGCGGGCACTCGGGGCTGGCGGCCGCGCTGGTGGCCGAACGGCTCGGCTGGGTGCGCGAGTTGCGGCGGCCTGGCGCGGCGGTGCGGCTGCACGGCAGGGGCGGCGCACTGGTGGTCGAGGCCGCCGATCCGGGCGAGTACACCCTGCACTACGAGCCGGAGGCGGCCGCGGAGCCGCTGCCCACCGGCCGGGCGTCCGAGGCGCTGCGGACCGCCTCCGGTGAAGTCCGCGCCTCGCTGGTCGCGTTCGGCAACCCGTACGCCTTCGTGGCCGCCGCCGACCTCGGCCTGCGGAGCGGCGCGGAGCTGTTCGCCGCCGACGCCCGGACGGCGGCCCGGCTGGCCCCGATCCGCGCGGCCGCCGCCGCCCGGCTCGGCCACCCCGCCGACGGCGCCCTGCCCAAGCTCGCCCTGATCGGCGCCGTCGAGCCCGCCGGGCTGCCCGTCCGCGCCCTCACCGTCACCGGCTGGCACCCCGGCCTGGCCCTCACCGGCGCCGGCTGCCTCGCCGCCGCCCTCACCCTCCCCGGCACCCTCCCGCACCGCCTCGCCGACGGCGCCGCACCGCTGCTGTTCACCCCGGCCGGGCCGGTGACCGCCATCGCCGTCCGACAGGCCGGGCGGCTCACCCGGGTGACCGTCCCGCACAAGCGCGCCCGGCTGCTGGGCCGGGTCGCCCTGGCCTGGCGCGGGCCCGTGGCCTCGGCCGCCTGAATTCACCCGGCGCGCCGCCGGCCAGCCGCCCCGTGGCGGCCACACGCCACGGCGCGGTCACGCCGTGCTCGGCGGGCCATCGGGGCCGAGCGGGCTGGAACGATGGTCGTACGCGGTGTCGCGCCGCGCGTGGGGCCCGGCCGTTCCGGGCTCCGCCCCGCCCTTCCCCATGCGCGCCGCAGGGCTGCCGCCGTGTCCGCGTCCGGCCGCACGACAGAAGGAACGTGCCCATGAGATTCCACAACCTGAGGGTCGTCGTCACCGGCGCGTCCCGCCCGTTCGGCCGGTCGCTGGCGGTGGGGTTCGCCCACCTCGGGGCCGAGGTGTTCGTGTCGGCGCGGACCAAGTCCGCGGCGGAGGTGGTCGACGGGCAGCTGGAAGGCGTGGCGCGCGAACGCATCCACACCTTCGGATGCGACCTCAGCAAACCCGCCGAGATCGCCCGTTTCGCCGGCCGGGTCGGCGAGTTGACCGACCGGGTCGACCTGCTGGTCAACAACGGCGCGCGCTGGCTCGGCGGGGTCGCGCTGGACGACGCCTCCGACGAGCAGATCGTCGAGACGATCGGTGCGACCGCCGCCGGCACCGTGCTGATGGTCAAGCACTTCCTGCCCCTGCTGCGGAACTCCGCGCGCCCCGACATCGTCAACATGGTCTCGGTGTCCGGCCTGGACACCGACGGAGGCTCGCCCGCCCACGACGCCTTCCACGCCGCGAAGAGCGCCCAAGCCGGGTTCGCGGACGTGCTGGCCCGCCGGTTACGGCCCTCCGGGGTACGGGTGATGGCGTTCTACCCGCCCGACTTCGCCACGTCCGACCCGAGCGCCGCCGAGTGGGACGGCGCCCACCAGGGCGCCCATCAGGGCACCCGCGACGGCACCCGCCACACCGGCGACACCCACCACGGTCCGCGCGAACGGCTCACCGCGCAGGCCCTGTTCGACTGCCTCGCCTTCGCGGTCGACCAGCCGAGGGACTGCTTCATCCGGTCCTTCCACTTCGAACCCCGATGACCGGGCCCGGAACCCGATGGCCGGGCTTCGAACCCCGAAGACCGGCCGAAGCGAGCGAACGACGACGGGGGCAACCCGACGGCAAGGAGGCCCGTCCATGACCACCACACCCATCCGGATCACCGCCACCGCACCCGTACCCAACGGCGAACTGCACGTCGGCCACCTGGCCGGCCCGTACGTCGCCGCGGACGTGCTGCGGCGCTTCCTGCGGTCGGACGGCCGTCCGGTCCGGCTGAGCAGTGGAATCGACCACCACCACACGGCAGTTCGGCTCTGCGCGCTGACGCAGGGACGCAAGGCCGAGGAGGTCGCCGACGGCTACGGCGAGAGCATCACGGTGGACCTGCAGCGGGCCGGCGTCGAGTTCGACACCCTGCTGCAACCCGCCCGCGAACCCGGCTACCGCAGCCACGTGCAGGACCTGCTCACCCGACTGCACGCCGACGGAACGGTGGTGGCGCGCAGCCGGCTGCTGCCGTACTGCCGCCCCTGCGAGCGCTGGCTGCACGGTGTGCTGGTCACCGGCGGCTGCCCGTACTGCGGCGCCACCTCGGACGGCAACGTCTGTCGCTCCTGCGCCCGCCCCAACGACTGCGGGGACCTGCTGCGCCCGCTCTGCGTGCTCTGCGGCACCCCGGCCGAACTGCGCCGGCACCGGCGGCTCTACCTGCCGCTGGAGGCGCACCGCGAGGCGCTGCTCGACCACTGGGCGGCCACCCCGATGGCGCCGCGGCTGTCCCTGCTGTGCGAGCAGATGGCCCGGGACGGCCTGGCGGAGGTCGCGGTCAGCCACCCGGCGGACTGGGGCGTCGAGGTGACCGTGCCCGGCTTCGAGGAACAGCGGGTGGACTCCCGCTTCGAGGCGGCGGCCGCGCACCTGCTGACCGAGGAGGGGCAGCGGGAGGGGGCGCTGCAGTTCTTCGGCTTCGACCACGCGCACCTGCGACTCGCCCTGCTCCCGGCCCTGTTGCTGCACCTGGGCCGGCCGGTGCCGGTCGGCCACCAGGTCAACGAGCCGTACCGCTACCTGGGCCGCCGGATGTCCACCGGGCAGCGGCACGCGGTCTGGGCCCTGGACGCGCTCACCGAGGCGGGCTCGGACGCGCTGCGTCGGCACGTGCTGTCCCAGCGGCCGGTCGGCCGGCCGACCGACTTCACCCTGGAGGAGCTGGACCGCTCCCGCCAGGTGCTGGAGGAGGAGTGGAACCCCTGGCTGGTCCGGCTGTTCGCCACCCTGCGCGAGGACTGCCACGGCGCCGTCCCGGACGCGGCACCCGGGGGCGCCGGCTGGACCGACCTGCACGACCGGCTGACCGTCACGGCCGCCGAACTGCGCACCGCCTACCGGCCGGAGAGCTTCGACCCGCGCCGCGCCGTCGCCCTGCTGGACGAAGTCGTCCGGCTGGCAACCGAGTTCCAGCTGGTCAACGCCCCCGAACGGGACCGCGCCGGCGACCGCTCACGCCACCACGCCGCCCTGACCGCCCAGTTGGCCGTCGCCCGCGCCCTGGCCGCCTGGTCCTGGCCGGTCATGCCGGAGGGAGCCACCCGCCTCGCCCGCGCCCTCGGCGACCCACCCGGCGCCCCGATCACCCCGACCCCCCTCACCCCACCCCGCCCCGGCACCCGCCCCACCCCGCCCACCGGCCCCCTCTTCGCCTTCTGATCGCCCGGCACCGCCCCCGCGGTCGGTGCCGGCCTCCTCGATCGGGGAGGCCGGCACCAGATCCACGGAGTGCGGGGGCTGCCGGCCGGGGCGGTGCCGGTCGGGGCGGTGTCGGTGCTGAGGGCGGGGTGAAGCGCACGACGCTGACGGGGAGGGCGGTCGGGCGGTCGTGGTGGCCGGGGCGAAGTCGACCGGGCCGGCCGACTTCCGTAGCGGCAAAGGCGATGACTCACGCCGGGTGGCGGCCCCGGCAGTCGGGGCACTCGCCGTGGAAGACCAGCTCGGCCTCGTCGACCCGCCACCCCCGCAGGCCCTTGCGGGGCGGGGCGGGAGCCTCGGCGTCGACGTTGGCGACCCGGCCGCAGCGGGTGCACAGCGCATGGTGGTGCGGCGGGCCGGAGAGCTCGAACACGGCGGTACGGCCCGGACGTTCGAACTTGCGGACCAGCCCGGTCTCCAGGAAGTTGCGGAGCATCTCGTAGACGGCCTGGCTGGTGAGCGTGCCGAGCCGCTCGCGCGCGGCCTCGGTGATGGACTCGACGTCCTGGTGCGGCTCGGCGGCCAGCAGCTGGAGCACCTCCAGCCGCGGGCCGGTCACCCGCAGCCCCACGTCCCGCAGTTGGCGGGTGGCGGCCTCACGGTCCGCAGTCAGGGTCTCGCGTGCCATCAGCCCCACCCACAGGTCGACCAAAGATTTGGTCCCATCGTACCTTGTGGGCCGCCAGGAGACCCGGACTTCCATCGCGCAGCGCGAAGAAGCCTCAACGGACGGTGACTTCGCCGCTCGTGAGGGGATCGCCGAGGCGGCGCGGTCGCCCGGTCAGTCCAGCCAGCCGAGCTTGGCCGCCCGCACGCCCGCCTCGAAGCGGCTGGAGGCGCCGAGTTCCTGCATGACCTCGGAGAGCAGCCGGCTGAGGGTGCGCAGCGAGATGCCGAGGGAGCGGGCGATCTTCTCGTCCTTCATGCCCGCCGCGAGCATCCGGATGGCGGCGTGCTGCTGGTCGGTGAGGCGGTCGCTGCCGTGCTGGTACTCCTCGGTGCGGCCGAGGACGGCGGAGGTGTGCCAGCAGTAGTCGTACAGCGCGGTGTAGGAGCGGACGAGGGCGGAGCCGCGGGCCAGGATGGCGCCGGAGTCGAGGTCGTCCGGGTCGATCGGCAGCAGGGCGAGGCGGCGGTCGCTGAGGATCATGTTGAGCGGGACGACGGCTGCGAGCCGTACCTCGACGCCGAGTTCGATCTGCCGCTGGAAGTAGTCGGCGAGCGCCGGGACGGAGAGGAAACGCTGCTGGTAGATCGCCCGGACCCGGGCGCCGGCCTCGATCAGCCGGCGGTCGCGGTCGAGTCCGGCGGTGAGGAACTCGCCGGTGGGCAGGGCGCCCGGGTGCATCGAGGCGATCTCGGTGCGGACGGTGTCGGAGAGGCCCTCCAGGGTCTGCTGGACCCGGCTGCTGCCGGTCAGCACCTCGACCTCGACCTCGGAGGGCACCGCCGTGCCGCCGCGCAGGTAGCGCCGGGTGAGCTCTTCGACGGCGGTGTAGGCGAGTTCGGTGCGCTGCTGGCGGGCGCGCGCCTCCTGAGCCTCGCGGGCGAGGACGCGCAGCAGGGCGACCTCCGGGTCGACCGCGGTGACCTGCGCGTCCTCGTCCGGTCCGGCGCCGCTGACCAGGCCGAGGGCCTCCAGCTCGGCCCAGCAGTCGGCGGCCTGGACCTCGGTCAGTCCCAGCTCGCCGGTGAGCGCGGAGAAGCGGTGGGAGCCGCGGGCCCGGAGTGCGCGGTAGACGGACAGTGCGTGCTCGGAGGATCTGCCTCCGGTTGATGTCGCCAATGTCGCCCCCTCCGCGTCACCAGTGGAGGCATGGTATCCGAGGTCCTGTGACGCGCCGGCGACACAACGTCAGTGCCGAAGGCGGGCGTTCATCGGTCCCGGCGGGCGCAGAGCAGGAAGGTGCTGGAGCGGCCGTCGGGCAGCGGCCGGCGGTCGCGGCGTACGGTGCGCAGTCCGCAGGCGCGCAGGTCGGTGGGCGGGGTGAGGCCGCGGTGGTCGGGGGCGATCCAGTCGAGGGCGAGCAGGCCGTTCCTGGTCAGGTGGGCCGCGAGCCGGCGCAGCAGTGGCGCCCGCACCTGCTCGGGGAGTTCGAGGATCAGCCCGCCCGCGAGCATGACCAGGCCGTAGCGGCGGGGCAGGGTGAGGTCGGCGAGGTCGGCGCGGATCGCGGTGACCCGCCCGGGGTGGCTGTCGGGCAGGGTGGCGGCCCAGCTGCGCAGCCGGGCGAGCCGGGCCGGGTCGCGGTCGACGGCGTCGACGTCGAAGCCCTGGCGGGCGAGCGGGACGGCGAAGCGTCCGCAGCCCGCGCCGAGGTCGAGGACGGGGCCTCGGGTGGTGCGGGCGGCGCGCAGGTAGTCGAGGATGTCGGCGCCGTGCGGGAGGGTTTCGGCGGTGGGGCGCGGAACGGTCCGCAGGGTGCCGGCCGGGCGGGCGGTGCGCAGCAGCATGGCTCCTCCGGGAGCTGAGGGTCTGCCCGAGTGGGGCAGTTGGGGGCGGTGCGTTCATTCTGCGCCCGGCATGCCTGCCGTGGGAGTGGTGGCGGCGGCGTGTTCGCGCCGCGGCCGGTGCACGCCACGGTGGATTCGCGCGGATACCCCCACCCCGTACGGTCCGGAGTTGCGATCACCGTGCCGGATACCCCCTGGCTCCGCCGCGCGCCCAGGGGTCGGCCGAGGGCGGATACCCCCACCCCGTACCGCGCTCAGATGTCGCGGCGCAGCCGCACGCCGCCACCCGAGGGCCGCGCCGCACCGTCGGCGACGAAGCCGTGCCGGGCGAGGAAGGGCGCCGAGGGGTCGTCGGCGTCGTGGGTGCTCACCCACTGGTGCCCGGCGCCGCGCGCCCGTTGCTGTTCGGTGAGCGCGGCGAGCAGCCCGCTTCCGATGCCCCGGCGCCGCTGCTCGGCGGCCACGCACAGGGTGTAGACCTCGCCCGATCCGATCGTGGCGATGCCGCCGGCACCCGCGCCGACGACCTCTCCGGCGCGCTCGGCGACCAGCCAGCCGAGCCAGCCGTCCCCGGCGCCGGAACCGGAGATCTCGACGGTGATCCGGCCGACGGGGCAGTAGGTGGCGATCAGGTGCTCGGTGCGCTGGCCGCCCAGGTACTCCGCGTAGTCCTGGCGCCAACAGGCCGCGAGGAGGCGGGAGATGGCGGCGGCCTCGGCCGGTCGGGCCGGGCGCAGCTCCACCGTGGAGTCCATCGTGCGGTCCTCATTTCGGCGCTGGGGTCTCGGGAGGTCTCGGGGAGGCCCGGAGGGTCAGTAGAGCGGAGGCCTATGGCGAAATCAAGTCCGGTCCTGGCCAAGGGAGTTCTGCGAACTTACTTAGGAAACGGGTAGTCGGAGGCGTGACTGCGGGCGGTGCGCCGGGCCTGGTCAGGCCTGAAACGCGGCCTCGCGGCCAGGCGGCCACATACCCCCCACCCCTAGGCCCAGCGAACCCGCTTCCAGCTTCCACGGGTTAAACCCTACCCCCCTAGGGTATGCTCTGACACGTCCTCACCGGGGTCGTCGACCGGCACATGCGCCATGCATGCGCCGGAAGTTGACGACCGATGACCTTTGCAGGCGGCCGTTCCCCCGGCCCCGGCAGATACCCCCAACGGGTAGGGAGTAAGAGAGATGGCAACCGACAACACCGGGCCGAACCCCCGGAGGTGGCGCGCACTGGCGCTGATCGCCGCCGCGCAGTTCATCGTGATCATGGACACCTCGATCATCGGGGTGGCGCTGCCCAAGATGAAGGACGTCCTGGGCTTCAGCCAGGAGAACCTGTCCTGGGTGTTCAACGCGTACGTGGTGGCCTTCGGTGGCCTGCTCCTGCTCGGCGGCCGACTGTCCGACCTGCTCGGCGCCCGCCGCCTGTTCTCCACCGGCTGGGCGGTCCTCGGCGTCGGCTCGGTGGTCGCCGGCCTCGCCCAGAACGTCCCCACCGAGCTGGCCGGCCGCGCCGTCCAGGGCCTCGGCGCCGCGATGATCGCCCCCGCGGCGCTCACCCTGCTGATGATGCTCTTCGGCGGCAACCCCAAGGAGCTGACCAAGGCCTTCGCCCTGTACGGCGCGGCGGCCCCGGCCGGCGGCACCGCGGGCGTCTTCCTCGGCGGCCTGATCACCCAGTACATCAGCTGGCCGTGGGTGTTCTACATCAACATCCCCGTCGCCCTGGTCGCGCTGTTCGCCACCCCCTCGCTGATGCCCTCCGTGCCCCGGCGCAGCGGCGGCATCGACATCTTCGGCGCCCTCACCGTCACCGGCGGCCTGGCCGCCGCGGTGTACGCCATCGTCCGTGCCCCGGAGGCGGGTTGGGCCTCGGCCTCGACCCTGCTGACGCTGGCCGTCGCGGCCGTGCTGCTGATCGCCTTCCTGGTCATCCAGGGCAAGCGCCGCGAGCCGCTGATGCGGCTGAGCATCTTCCGGGCGCCGAACCTCGGCGCCGCCAACCTCGCCCAGTTCCTGCTGGCCGCCGCCTGGGTGCCGATGTGGTTCTTCCTGAACCTCTACCTCCAGCAGGTGCTCCACCTCGGCGCCTTCGCCAGCGGCGCGGCCCTGCTGCCGATGACCGTCGCCATCATGGCCATCATGATCACCGCGGCGCCCAAGCTGATCGCCCGCTTCGGCCCCAAGGCGCTGGTCGTCACCGGCATGCTGGCCCTCGGCGCCGGCCTGTTCGGGCTCTCGCTGGCCCGCCCGGACGGCAACTTCTGGGTCGACGTGCTGCCCGCCTCGCTGCTCGCCGCGATCGGCATGGCGCTCGCCTTCATCCCCTCCCTCGGCACCGCGATCTCCGCCGCGCCCCCGGAGGACGGTGGCCTCGCCTCCGGCATCGTCAACACCGGCTACCAGGTCGGCTCGGCACTCGGCCTGGCCGCGATGACCGCGCTGGCCGGCGCCCAGACCTCGGACACCACCGTCGAGAGCCTGACCTCGGGCTTCTCCGCCGCCTTCATCGGCTCCGCCGCGATCGCGGTGGTCGGCGGCCTGCTCGCGGTGGCCACCCTGCGCACCCCGCGCCCCGAGAGCACCGGCGCCACGGCCGCCGACGCGCAGTCCGCGCCGGTCATGTGAGGCCGTCCACACCGTCCCACCACGGGGCGGGCCCGATCCGGCGCCCGCCCCGTCCACCCCACCGGGGCCGCGTCTCACAGGCGCGGCCCCTGCGGCCTTGGACCCTGGACCGTCCCGCACCCGTAGGGAGACCCCGATGACCCACCGCGAAACCCCCGCCGCCGACCCACTCGCCGCACTGGTCCGGGCCGCACGCCACCCCGTCACCCGCTGCCTGATCGCCTGCCTGGCCGGCGCCGTCGCGGCCGCCGCCGCTCCCGCCGAGCCGGCCCGGGGCGCCACGGCCCGCTGCTGCCCGAACCGCTGACCGGATCCGGACCGTACGACAACTCACCACCCGGGAGTCGGACATGACCACCCGAAGCGCGCAGGGCGTGCTGGCGACCGCCGCCTACGGCACCCTGCTGGTCCTCGTCGCGTACACCGTGCCGATGACCACCCTCGCCCCGACCGCCGCCGCCCTGCACGCCGGCCCCACCGCCCAGACCTGGGTGCTCACCGGCGCCCTGGTCGGCCTCTCCGCCCTGTTGCTCACCGCCGGCAGCATCGCCGACGACCGGGGCCGCAAGCGGGTCTTCACCGCGGGCGCCCTGCTGCTCGTCCTCTCCAGCGCCGCCGCCGCGGCCGCCCCCGGGGCGGGCACCTTCCTCGCCGCCCGGGTCGTCCAGGGCGCCGCCTCCGCCGCCGTCCTCGCGCCGAGCCTCGGCCTGATCGGCGAGGCCTACCCCAGCGGCCCCGCCCGGGTGCGGGCGCTCGGCGTCTGGGGCGCGGCGGTGGGCCTGGGCATCGCGATCGGCCCGGTGTACGCGGCGCTCGCCGAGCGCTGGCTCGGCTGGCGCTCCGTCTACTGGGGGCTCGCCCTGCTCGCCGCCGCCCTGCTCGCACTCGCCGCCACCGTGCTGGAGAAGTCCCACAGCGCCGCCCGCCACCGCGTCGACACCCCGGGCGTGCTCACCCTCGGCACCGGCACCGCCGCCCTGATCGCCGGCCTCGCCGAGGGCCGGTACGGCTGGACGCAACCCGTGGTGCTCGCCCTGCTGGCCGCCGGGGTGCTGCTGCTCGCCGCGTTCGCCGCGGTCGAGGCCCGCAGCGCCGACCCCATGCTCGACCTACGGCTGTTCCGCGAGCCGGGCTTCGTCGCCGCCACCGGCGGGGCGTTGTTCACCGGCCTCGCCGTGGTCGGCCTGATGAGCTGCCTGCCCGCCGCGCTGCAACGGGTGCTCGGGGTCTCGGCGTTGGCCGCCGGGGGAGTGCTCGCCATCTGGTCCGGCTTGTCGGTGGTCGCCGCGCTGCAGGCCCGGCGCCTGGCCGGGCGGATCGGCGCCACCGCCCAACTCGCCATCGCCCTGCTGGTCTGCGGCCTCGGCGAACTCACCCTGATCGGGCTGCGCCCCGGCGACTCCTGGCTCCGCCTGGCCCCCGGCCTGGCCGTGGCCGGCGTCGGCAGCGGCGTGCTCAACGCGGCACTCGGCCGCCTCGCCGTCACCAGCGTCCCCGAGGACCGCGCCGCGATGGGCTCGGGCGCCAACAACACCGCCCGCTACCTGGGTTCCTCGCTCGGCGTGGCGATCACCGTCACCCTGATGGGCCTCGGCGGCCCCGCCACCCCCGAAGCCGCCGCCGACGGCGCGGACCACGCCGTCCTGGCCGCCACCGTGCTCTGTCTCCTCGGCGCGGCCGGCGCACTGGTCGTGGGGGCGGCGCAGCGGCGGGCGCCGGCGCCGGATCAGTCCGTCAGCTCCCACAGCAGCCGGTAGTAGCCGATCCGTTCGAGGTCGGGCTCGACTCCGTAGGCTTCGAGCAGCGGCTCCTCCCACCCCGGACCGTAGTTCCACCGGGTGCTCCAGGTGGCGATGGCGAGATCGGCCCAGCGGTCGGCGACACCGAGCGTGTCGAAGTCGACGTGCCCGGTGCAGGTGCCGTCGTCGCCGACCAGGGTGTTGGGAGCACAGGCGTCGCCGTGGCAGACGACGAGCCGGTCGACGGGCGGGACGTCGGCGAGCACGTCCAGCGCGTGATCGACCGTGCCGAAGCGCTGAATCTCTTCGGGCCAGTCCGCCGGATCGATCAGGCCCGCCGCCGCCCGGGACCGCGCGTTCTCCAGGCGCGACTCGGCCGACCAGTCGAACGGGCAGTCCGCGACAGGCAACGCCTCATGGAGCTGCCGCAGCCCGGAACCGATCGCGCGCACGGCGGTGCCGGGGTCGCGCTTCCAGTGGTCGTCCACGGCCGAGCGCCCGGGCAGGCCCTGGGTGACGATCCAGGACCCGGAGTCGTCAGCGCCCTCGCCGATCACCCGCGGCACCACGGTGAAGCTCCTCGCCCACCGCAGGCGCGCCACCTCGGCGGCCAGGTCGACCCCGCTGCTGGCCGGCGTCCACTTCACGAACCGGCGTACGTCGCCCAGTCCGACCTGGAAGGTCAACCCGCCGAGGTCGTTCCGCCACACAGCCTGTACGGGCTGCCCGGCCGCGAGTTCGGTGACGATCGGCGGAGTCTCGACAGGCCCGTGCAGCTCGGTGGGGATCATCCATTCATTCTCACCAGGCGATGGTCAGTCGGCAAACCATTTTCCGTCGGGAGCGTCGGGAGAGCCCTACACTCCACTGATGATCGAGATCCTCGACAACCCCGACGTGCTGGCCCTGCCCCAACTCGACCTCACCACAGTCACGATGAACGGCGTGCCCCTGGGAGCACCGGCTACCGACGTCCCTCGCGGCACCATCGTCGAGGCGTCCTCCTCGATAGTCGCCCGGTATAGCGGCGGGACTGACATCGACAGCGCGTACCACGACGCCGACGGGCGGCGGCTGACCCTCGACGAGGTCGTCGACCACACCGCTCGGTCGGACGGATTCCTGTACTGCGCGGACAAGCTCACCTACAAGGTCCGAGCGGGGGCGGTCGTCGGCTTCGCGATCTACGGCCCGCACCTGTCCCACTTCGCCCACCTGACGTCCTACGAGGAATTCCTGGCAGCGTTCGGCAGCCCCTCCCGGGTGGACGAAAACGTTTCCTACGGCGACCTCATGTCTTACGACAACTACTACTGGGGCGCGCGGAAGCTCGTGAAGTGGGACGCCTGGGACCACCGGGTGAGCCTGATCAACTTTGGTGTCTTCGAGGGCAACTCGGGCCCGTGACCACAGAGCTCGGCTGCGTCGACACCCGATGGTCGAGGACGGACGAGCTGTGCGAGAAGTCGGCCCAGCCGACTTCTCGCGCAAACGTGCCGGGCTTGGTCAGCGACCAGCCCACTCTCCTGTCAGATCAACCGTGTTCATAGCTTCCTGCCACTTCGGAGATCAGCTGCTTCGACGCCTGCTCACTGAGCGCCGATCATCGGAACGGACGGCGGCGCGCAGTGAACGTCGAACTAACCTCGGCCCGCCCGGTCGGCACCGTCAGTGCCGCTCACATCGAGATGCGGCTCCGGGCGGCCACCCCGGGCAACGCGGATGCCCTCCTGCGCGCGGTGCTCCGGCAAGCCGCCGGGCGCCTGTCCGCGTGAACAGCCATGCCGGGCGATCCGCCATGGGATCGCCCGGCCTGTACGGGGTGCTGCTCAGTGCTGGTGGTCGTCCGTGCCCTCGGTGTGCTCGGCGGTGGCCGGGGCGGCCGGGGCGGGGGCCGCGGTGGAGTCCGTGGTCACGGTGAAGGCGGCGGTGCGGACGGTGTCCTGGTGCTTGAAGTCCAGGAAGAGGCGGTAGCTGCCCGTGCTCGGGGCGGTGGTGGTGAAGCCGATCTCCGGGCCCGGGGTGGTGGTGTCCGGGTGGACGTGCAGGTAGGCGAGGTCGCCGGCGCGGAGGGCGACGAGGTGGCCGTAGGCGCCGAGGTAGGGCTGGAGGTCGGTGACGGGCTTGCCGTCCCTGCTGACGCTCAGGGTGAGGCGGCCGCTGTGGCCGGGGGTGAGGTCGCCGCCCAGGGTGACGGTGTAGCCGTCGACGGTGACGGTGCGGCCGGTGTCCGGCAGCGGGGCGGGGTGGAGGTCGCCCGCGGCGTGGAGGTCGGCGCCGAGGGTCAGGCCCTCGCTGGCCCCGGTCGGGGTGAAGTCCGCGAAGACTCGGTACTCCCCGGCGGCGGGGACGGCGGTCGGGGCGCTCCAGGTGCCGTCGGCGGCGAGCGTCGGGTGCAGGTGCTGGAAGGTGGAGAGGTCGCGCGGGGCGACGATCAGGTGCAGTTCCTTCTCGTGCTGCTGCTGGTACGAGGTGACCGGCTTGCCGTCGGCGCCGAGGATGCGGAAGCGCAGGTCGGTGGGGGAGCCGGCGGTGACGAAGGGGGTGTCGACGTTGAGGGTGTAGCCGCGCTCGGAGATCTGGAGCCCGCCGGGCAGATGGTCGGCGGCGCCACCGGCCTCCTCGGAGTGGCCCGCGTGGCCCGCGTGGTCCGCGTGCCCCGCGTGTGCGGCGGCGGGCTTGGGCGTGGGCCCGTTGCCGGTGGCGTTGCCGACGCCGAGGGCGAGGCCGAAGGCGGCGGCGAGGCCGGCGGCGAAGGCGGTGATGCGCAGTGGGGTGTTCATGGCGGTCTCCTGGAACGTCCGAGGCGAGCGGTGGGCAGCGGGGTGTGGGGAAAGAGGTCAGGCCCGCATGAGCCGGGCGATGGCCTGCGAGGCCTCGGCGACCTTGGCGTCCGCCTCGGTGCCGCCGCCCGCGATGGCGTCCTGGACGCAGTGGGCGAGGTGGCTGTCGAGCAGGTGCAGTGCGACGGACTGGAGGGCCTTGGTCGCGGCCGAGACCTGGGTCAGCGTGTCGATGCAGTAGGTGTCGGTGTCGACCATGCGCTGGAGGCCGCGGATCTGGCCTTCGACGCGGCGCAGTCGGCGCAGGAGCTGGTCCTTGTCGTTGTGGTAGCCGGCCATGCGGCCCTCCTCGGGATTCCGGCGGGAAGTACGGGGGAGTGCGGGGCGTACGGGCGGTGCGGGAAGTACAGGGGAGTGCGGGGCGTACGGGGGAGCGCGGGCGGCGTGCCCGCCGGCTCGATGCCCATGAGTGAATACCCCATGGGGGTATCAAGTCAAGTGGATCCCCGCAGGATCCCCGCCCCGGAAAAATACCGGCCGGGGGTATCCCTCAGGGCTTGCCCTCGCTACCCCCCGGGGGTATAAATGAACTCGGCACCGCCCGATACCCCTCCAGGGTATGACGGCCCGGCCGCGCACGTCCCCCTGCACCACGACTTGTCACGAACGAGGAGCAACGATGACTACGCAGGCACCCGCCTCCGCGGAGGTGGAACTCTCGATCGGCGGAATGACGTGCGCCTCGTGCGCGGCCCGGATCGAGAAGAAGCTCAACCGGATGGACGGTGTCACGGCCAGCGTCAACTACGCCACCGAGAAGGCGAAGGTCTCCTTCGAGGGCGGCATCGAGGTCGCCGACCTGATCGCCACCGTCGAGGCCACCGGCTACACCGCCGCGCTGCCCAAGCCGCCGGCCACCGAGGGCGGGAGCGGCGAGCAGGCCGAGCCGGCCGACGAACTGGCCCCGCTGCGCCAGCGGTTGTTCACGGCGGTGGCCCTCGCGGTGCCGGTGATCGCGATGGCGATGGTGCCGGCCCTGCAGTTCGACAACTGGCAGTGGCTGTCGCTGACCCTCGCCGCCCCGGTCGTCACCTACGCCGCCTGGCCGTTCCACCGGGCCGCGTTCACCAACGCCCGGCACGGCGCCGCCACCATGGACACCCTGGTCTCGCTCGGCACCATCGCCGCGTTCCTCTGGTCGCTGTGGGCGCTGTTCTTCGGCGACGCGGGGATGCCGGGCATGCGGCACGGCTTCGAGTTCACCATCGCCCGCAGCGACGGCTCGTCCAACATCTACCTGGAGGCGGCGGCCGGCGTCACCGCCTTCATCCTGGCCGGGCGCTACTTCGAGGCCCGTTCCAAGCGCACCGCCGGTGCCGCTCTCAAGGCGCTGCTGGAACTGGGCGCCAAGGACGTGACGGTGCTGCGCAACGAGGGGGGCGGGCGCGAAGCGTCCTCGGACAAGGGTGGTGGTGGGCGACGGGCGGGAGTCGAGGTGCTCATCCCGATCGCGGACCTCTCCGTCGGCGACCGCTTCGTGGTCCGTCCCGGCGAGAAGATCGCCACCGACGGCACCGTGGTCGAGGGCGCCTCGGCGGTGGACGCCTCGATGCTGACCGGCGAGTCCGTCCCGGTCGAGGTCGGGGTCGGCGACAGCGTCACCGGCGCCACCGTCAACGCGGGCGGCCGGCTGGTCGTCGAGGCGACCCGGGTCGGCGCGGACACCCAGCTGTCCCGGATGGCCAAGCTGGTCGAGGACGCGCAGAACGGCAAGGCCGCCGCGCAGCGCCTCGCCGACAAGATCTCCGCGGTCTTCGTGCCGATCGTGATCACCCTCGCGGTGGCCACCCTCGGCTACTGGCTGGGCACCGGCGAGGGCTGGACCGCCGCCTTCACGGCAGCCGTGGCCGTACTGATCATCGCCTGCCCCTGCGCCCTCGGCCTGGCCACCCCGACCGCGCTGCTGGTCGGCACCGGCCGCGGCGCCCAGCTCGGCATCCTGATCAAGGGCCCGGAGGTCCTGGAGTCCACCCGCAAGGTCGACACCATCGTCCTGGACAAGACCGGCACCGTCACCAGCGGCCAGATGACCCTGCTCGCCGTCCACACCACGGCCGGCACCACCGAGGCCGAGGTGCTGCGCCTGGCCGGGGCCCTGGAGCACGCCTCCGAGCACCCGATCGCCCGGGCGATCGCCAACGCCGCCGCCAAGGCCGGTGAACTGCCCGCCGTCGAGGGCTTCGAGAACGTCCCGGGCCTGGGCGTCCAGGGCGTGGTGGACGGCCATGCCGTGGTGGCCGGCCGGGAGTCCCTGCTCAACGAGTGGTCGCAGCAGCTGCCCGAGGCGCTGGCCGAGGCCAAGCGCACCGCCGAGGCGGCCGGCCGCACCGCGATCGCGGTCGGCTGGGACGGCGAGGCGCGGGCCGTGCTGGAGGTCGCCGACGCGGTCAAGCCGACCAGCGCCGAGGCCATCGGCAGGCTGCGCGCCCTGGGGCTGACCCCGGTGCTGCTGACCGGTGACAACAAGCTGGTCGCCGAGGCGGTGGCGGCCGAGGTCGGCATCAAGCCGGAGCACGTGATCGCCGAGGTCATGCCGCAGGACAAGGTCGACACCGTCAAGCGGCTCCAGGCCGAGGGCAAGGTCGTCGCGATGGTCGGCGACGGCGTCAACGACGCGGCCGCGCTCGCCCAGGCCGACCTGGGCCTGGCGATGGGCACCGGCACCGACGCCGCGATCGAGGCCGGCGACCTCACCCTGGTCCGCGGCGACCTGCTGGCCGCGGCGGACGCCATCCGGCTCTCCCGCAAGACCCTCGGCACCATCAAGAGCAACCTGTTCTGGGCCTTCGGCTATAACGTCGCCGCCCTGCCGCTGGCCGCGGCCGGGCTGCTCAACCCGATGATCGCGGGGGCCGCGATGGCCTTCTCCTCGGTCTTCGTGGTCGGCAACAGCCTCCGGCTGCGCCGCTTCCGCTGAACGTCCGTCGGACGAAGGAACAACCGGACCACTCTCCGCCGCCGGGCCGAGGCCCCGGAACCCAGCCAGGGTTCCGGGGCCTCGGCGTGCCCGCGTCCGTACGCCCGCGTTACGCCGGTCGGATCCAATGCGACCGGGATCCGGGTGGCCCGGCGGCCGGGGCGGAGGCGGTCGGACTCGGCCCGTATCCGGCCCGGGACCTGCTGGAATCACGGAGCGTCGCCGGTCCGGTGACCGAGGTGGAGGAGGGGCGGGCGGGCGACACGCCCCAGGACGGGGCAATCCGGCGTGCGGGGGAGCGGATCCCTTGTGATCGTGGGCGGGTGTGATCGTCACACTCCGAACCTCTGTGCTCACAAGGAGCGACGCAATGCGTATTCGCACCACCCTCGCCGCCACTGCCCTCGCCGCGGTGACGGTCCTCGCCGGTGCCGGCACCGCCTCCGCCGGCAACGCCGTGGCCGAAGGCGTCGACGCCGGCAACCCCGGCGTCCTGTCCGGCAACCAGTTCCAGATCCCGATCAACCTGGAGCTCAACCTCTGCGGCGACTCGGTCGACATCATCGGCCTCGCCAACCCGGCCTTCGGCAACATCTGCGTCAACGAGTAGTCCCGCGCGCTGGGGCCGCCCGTCGAACCCGAGGGGCGGCCCCAGCGCCGTGTCCGTACCCCCGTTCGGGGGTGGTGGCGCGGGGCCGGGGCCGGGACCATGGTCGTGTCCCGCACCATCGCACCCAGGAGCCAGCCCGTGTCGACCACGCCGACCCCGCGCAGCTACGCCTCCGGCACCTCGGACGTCCCGCTGCTCGGCGACACCATCGGGGAGAACCTCGACCGCGCGGTGCGCGCCTTCCCCGAGCGCGACGCCCTGGTCGACCGGGCCACCGCCCGCCGCTGGACGTACGCCGAACTCGCCGCCGACGTCGACGCCCTGGCCCTCGGCCTGCTGGAACTCGGGATCGCCAAGGGCGACCGGGTCGGCATCTGGGCGCCCAACTGCGCCGAGTGGACGCTCACCCAGTACGCCACCGCCAAGCTCGGCGCGATCCTGGTCACCGTCAACCCGGCCTACCGTGCCCACGAGTTGGAGTACGTGCTGAACCAGGCGGGCATCCGGCTGCTGGTCGCCGCCGAGCGCTTCAAGACCTCCGACTACGCCAGGATGATCGAGGAAGTCCGGCCCCGCTGTAACGAGTTGGAGAGCGTCCTGCTGCTCGGCAGCCCCGCCTGGGACGCCGTCCTCGCCACCGGCAAGCGGGCCGACGCCTCCCGACTCGCCGAGCGCCAGGCCGAGTTGGCCCCAGACGACCCGATCAACATCCAGTACACCTCCGGGACGACCGGTTTCCCCAAGGGTGCCACGCTCTCGCACCACAACATCCTCAACAACGGTTACTTCGTGGGGGAGTTGCTCGACTACAGCGAGCAGGACCGGATCTGCATCCCGGTGCCCTTCTACCACTGCTTCGGCATGGTGATGGGCAACCTCGCCGCCACCTCGCACGGCGCCTGCATGGTCATCCCGGCCCCCTCCTTCGAGCCCGGCGCCACCCTGGCCGCCGTCGCCGCCGAGCGCTGCACCTCGCTGTACGGCGTGCCGACCATGTTCATCGCCGAGCTGGCCGACCCGGCCTTCGAGAGCTACGACCTCACCAGCCTGCGCACCGGCATCATGGCCGGCTCGCCCTGCCCCGCCGAGGTGATGAAGGAGGTCATCGGGCGGATGGGGATGGCCCAGGTCTCCATCTGCTACGGCATGACCGAGACCTCGCCGGTCTCCACCCAGACCCGGGGGGACGACCCGGTCGAGCGCCGGGTCGCCACCGTCGGCCGGGTCGGGCCGCACCTGGAGGTCAAGGTCGTCGACCCGGTCACCGGCCTGACCGTCCCGCGCGGCGAGCCCGGTGAACTGTGCACCCGCGGCTACTCCGTCATGCTCGGCTACTGGGGCGAGCCCGAGCGCACCGCCGAGGCCGTCGACGCCGCCCGCTGGATGCACACCGGGGACCTCGCGGTGATGGACGAGTCCGGCTACCTCGCCATCACCGGGCGGATCAAGGACATGGTGATCCGCGGCGGCGAGAACCTCTACCCGCGCGAGATCGAGGAGTTCCTCTACACCCACCCGGACATCCTCGACATCCAGGTCATCGGCGTCCCCGACGCCAAGTACGGCGAGGAGCTGATGGCCTGGATCCGGATGCGCGAGGGCGCCGAGCCGCTCACCGCCGAGGCCGTGCGCGAGTACTGCACCGGGCGGCTCGCCCACTTCAAGATCCCGCGCTATGTGCACGTGGTCGAGGAGTTCCCGATGACGGTCACCGGGAAGATCCGCAAGGTCGAGATGCGGGCGGAGGCCCAGCGGATCCTGGGACTCTGATCCAGGGCCGTCCGCGCGGGCGAGTCCGGGGGGCGCGGCGGCCCGCCCGGCGGGAGAGTGTGATCATGCCCCTCGACGTCACAGTGGAACGCCTGATCCCCCTCCCGCCCGCCACGGTCGCCGCGTACGCGATGGACTGGCGCCACGACTCCGAGTGGACCGAGGGCGTCCGCAGCGCCACCCTCACCCGGGCGGCCGATACCGGCGGCGTCGACACCGACGGTGGCGGCTTCGGTGTCGGCGCCGAGGTCACCCGGACCGCGCGCTTCCTGGGCCGGACCTTCAGCTACGTGCTGCGCGTGGTGCGCCACGCCCCGCCGACGGTGCTCGACCTGGTCTCCGTCGCCGGCCCGATGCCCATGCGCGTCACCTACACCTTCGAGCCCACCCAGGCCGGCACCTTCGCCCGCATCCGCGTCCGCGGCGGCCCCTGCCTGGTCGGCCCGCTGATGTCCCGCCAGGTGCGCGGCGCGCTGACCAGGGATCTGCGCGCCCTGGAGGCCCGGCTCACCGGGTGACCACTGCCGTTTCCCTCCCTCCGGTAGGGTGCGCCGACACCACAGCCGGAACGGGAGAGGTACACCGCATGAGTTCGTCGCCGACGGCGGCCGGGCCGGGAGAGCTGCGGCGGCACCTGGGGGTGTTCGACGCCGTGGTGATCGGCCTGGGCTCGATGATCGGCGCCGGGGTCTTCGCCGCCCTCGCGCCCGCCGCGGGGGCCGCCGGGTCCGGACTGCTGATCGGGCTGGCGCTGGCCGGCGCGGTGGCGTACTGCAACGCGACCTCCTCGGCCCGGCTGGCCGCCCGCTACCCGCAGTCCGGCGGCACCTACGTCTACGGCCGCGAGCGCCTCGGCGAGTTCTGGGGGTACCTGGCCGGCTGGGGCTTCGTCGTCGGCAAGACCGCCTCCTGCGCGGCCATGGCCCTCACCGTCGGCTCCTACGTCTGGCCCGCCCACGCCCACGCCGTCGCGGTCGCCGCCGTGGTGGCGCTGACCGCCGTCGACTACGTCGGCGTCCAGAAGGCCGCCTGGCTGACCAGGGCGATCGTCGCCGTCGTCCTGGCCGTGCTCGCCGCCGTGGTCACCACCTGCCTGACCAGCGGCGAAGCCGACACCGGCCGCTGGGCGACCGGCGCCGACGCCGGGTTCCACGGCGTCCTCCAGGCCGCCGGCCTGCTGTTCTTCGCCTTCGCCGGGTACGCCCGGATCGCCACCCTCGGCGAGGAGGTCCGCGACCCGCGGCGCACCATCCCCCGCGCCATCCCGCTCGCCCTCGGCATCACCCTGGTCGTCTACGCCGCCGTCGCCCTCGCCGTCCTGGCCGTCCTCGGCCCCGACCGCCTCGCCCACACCGCCGCGCCGCTGGCCGACGCCGTCCGGGCCGCCGGCCTGCCGGGGCTCGCCCCGGTGGTCCGGGCCGGTGCGGCGGTCGCCGCCCTCGGCTCGCTGCTCGCCCTGATCCTCGGGGTCTCCCGCACCACCCTGGCGATGGCCCGCGACCACCACCTCCCGCACCTCCTGGCCGCCGTCCACCCCCGTTTCGGCGTCCCGCACCGCGCCGAACTGGCCGTGGGCGCGGTGGTCGCCCTCGCCGCCGCCTTCGCCGACGTCCGCGGCGCGATCGGCTTCTCCTCCTTCGGCGTCCTCGCCTACTACGCCATCGCCAACGCCGCCGCCTGGACCCTCACCCCCGCCGAAGGCCGCCCGCCCCGCGCCGTCCCGATCATCGGCACCGCCGGCTGCCTCGCCCTCGCCCTCGCCCTCCCCGCCACCTCCGTCCTCTCCGGCGCCGCCGTCCTCACCCTCGGCGCCGCCGCCTACTTCGCCCGCCGAGCCCTCACCCGCCGCGCCTGAATCCCCCGGAAACGCCGACGGCCGGCGAGGGCAGCTGCCCTCGCCGGCCGTCGGCGTCCGTGACTAGCGTGCGCCCCACTCCTGGTCGGTGGAGACGACCTCGCGGCCGAGCGGCATCAGCGAGATCGGGATCATCTTCAGGTTGGCCCAGCCGAAGGGGATGCCGATGATCGACAGGAACAGCGGAATGCTGGTGAGCAGGTGCCCGATCGCCAGCCACCACCCGGCGAAGATCAGCCAGATGACGTTCCCGACACAGGACGCCGGCCCGGCGTCCGGGCGCTCGACGGTGGTCCGTCCAAAGGGCCACAGTATGAAGCCGGCGATCCGGAACGACGCGATGCCAAAGGGGATGGTAACGACAAGTACGCAGCAAATGATTCCGGCGAGCGCGTAGGCGAGAGCCATCCAAATCCCGCAGAAAACCAACCAGATGACATTGAGGACGAATTTCAGGGCGCTCATGCTCGGTACCTTCTCACGGCTGATGTCGTTGTACTACGACCTGCCATGCCCGCCGGTGAACGCGTCTACGCCCTTAGGGGTCGATCCTCAGGGATCGGTCGGGGTGAGCCGGCGAGCGCGAGTCCGTACGTCGGAGTGTGTCATGGCCGCGAGCACCTCGCCGGCCTGTTGACCGGCTCGCTGGAGTCCTACGGCGACGCCCCGCCGACAGCGCGAGCCGGCGCCGAGCCGGTCGTCGGCTCACCGCTACATTCCCGCCCAGCGGCGCAGGGTGGCGGTGGCCGAGGTGGCGTCGGCGGCGGGGAGTTGGGCGATGCGGACCGAGTGCGTGCCGCCCGGCACCTGGTAGAGGTAGGAATCCCGGGAGCCGGCCCCGAGGCGGAAGGGCTCGGCGACGGAGGGGTCGGCGGCGCCGTTGACGAACATCAGGTGTTCGCCGTGGGTGCGCACCCAGCGGTCGACGTCGCGCATCGCCTGCGGCTGGTAGCGCATCGGGATGTCGCGGGGGACGAAGGTGCGCGGTTCGGTGGCGCCGGGGTAGCGGATCAGGTCGGTCAGGTGGTCGGTGTCGACCGTGAAGTAGCCCAACTGGGTGCCCAGTTGGTAGAAGTACGGGACGAACTGGTAGGCCACCGAGTCGGCGTAGACCGGTAGTCGGGCGACGTCGGAGAGCCAGTTGTGGAGGGCGTCGTCGGAGGCGTCCGGAGCGGGCACCGCCGGGCAGGCCGTCTGGCCGTGCCCCTGCCAGAACATGAACGGCGCGCGCAGGACGGCGATCTCGAAGGCCTTGTCCGCGCTGCCGACGAGAGCGAAGCCGTCGCCCTTCGCGTCCGCCCACGCCTGGTAGCGGGCGACCAGGACCGTGCGGCGCTCCAGCAGGGCGCGCTGGGCGGCCTGTAGGGCGGCGCGGCACTCGGGGGTGCCGGCCGTGCGCAGGAAGTCGAGGTAGGCGGTGTCGTCTCGGTCGTCGACGTTGTTCGGCGCGGAGTAGGCGACTGATCCGGCCACGTCCCGCGGGTAGAACCGGTGGTGGTAGACGGTGGTCATGCCGCCCTTGCTGCCGCCGGTGGAGATCCACGGCGCGCGGTAGACCGCGCGCAGAGCCTCGATCACGTGGTGGTGGTCGGCGGCGGCCTGCCGGATGTCGAGGTTGTTCCAGTCGGCGGGATCGGGGCGGGAGGTGCCGAAGAACCGCTGTTCGGTGGTCACCTGGTTGCCGTCCAGCAGTTCGGTGGGCTCCGTGCGGTACTGGTCGGTGGAGACGGCGTAGCCGCTGGTGTAGAGCACGGTCGGGCGGTCGGTGCCGCGGTGCAGAAGGGTGAGCTGCTGCTCGAAGCCGCCCCGCTCGGGGTGGCGGTGGTCGGCAGGCTGGTGCAGCGTCAGCACGAAGAACCGGAAGCCGGGCGCGGCCGGCTTCTCCTCCACGATCCGCAAACCCGGGCGACCGACTGTCATGCCCGGGAGCCGTGCGCATCCGGCGTGTGACCAGGGCGCCGCGCGCCAGGGAGGCGACGACGGTCCCGGCGGTCACGGTTGAGCCGCGGTGATCGTGAGCTGCTAGGTTGCGCGCAGGCGAACGTGCGTACGGAGGTAGTGCTGTGATCGGGCTGGGAGCGATAGCGGGGATCGCGGTGGTGGAGCTCGGCATGGTGCTCACACCGGGACCGAACATGATCTACCTGGTCTCCCGCTCGATCGCCCAGGGCCGCCGGGCGGGGCTGACCTCGCTGGCCGGAGTGGCCCTCGGCTTCCTGGTGTACCTCTTCGCGGTGTCCGCCGGCATCGCCACCGTCTTCGCGCTGGTGCCGGAGATCTACCTGGCGGTCAAGCTCGCCGGGGCGGGCTACCTGCTCTGGCTGGCCTGGAAGGCTGTCCGCCCCGGCGGTCGATCCGCCTTCGCCGCCCAGGAGTTGGAGCAGGACAGGCCCCGCAAGCTCTTCCTGATGGGCCTCCTCACCTGCCTGCTCAACCCCAAGGTCGCCATTCTGTACATCTCGCTGCTGCCGCAGTTCGTCGATCCGTCGCGCGGCCATGTCGCACTCCAGGGGCTGCTGTTGGGACTGACGCAGATCGCGGTGGGGGTCGCGGGAAACGCGTTCTTCATCGTGACGGCCGGCTCCGTCGCCGGGTTCTTCGGCCGGCACCCGCTCTGGCAGCGCCTGCACCGCTACGTGATGGGCACCGCGCTGGCCGGTTTCGCGGTCAGGATCGCCACCGAGCGATCGGGCGCAGCGGTCGCCGTGCACTGACCTCAGGGGGTTCCCGAGTTCCACCCGTGCTCACCCCCCGCGGCGGGGTCGTGGGGTGCGGACGCGCAGCCGGTGCGCGAAGCCGCCGTCCGGGTCGCCCACCACCTCGCCCCGCTCGTTCCCGGACCGGATGCGGACGAGGTGGTGGCGGCGATCGCCCGGCAGGCCGCGGTGGTGGGCGGCTCCGAATCCACCCCGGACGCGCCGCCGGAGCTCCTCCTCTTCGGGCTCTTCGCCCCTTATTGCCGGATGGCGGCCTGCCTCACGTTGAGACCCGACCGTTCGAGGCCCGTGGGTGACGTTTCTCCGGGGCCGCCGGGGCCGCCGGGGCCGGTCCTGGACCGCTCAGGCCGCGGTGTCCAGGCGGTGGCGTTGGTGCTGGTCGAGGGTGAGGTCCAGGGCGCCGAGGCTCTCGTCGAGTTGGGCGACGGAGCTGGCGCCGATGATCGGGACGGTCGGGACGGGGTGGCCGAGCAGCCAGGCCAGGACGACCTGGTTGACGGTGGCGCCGGTTTCCTCGGCGACCTCGGCGAGGGCGGTCAGTCGGGCCTCGGCGGCCGGCCACTGGTACTGCTCGGGGAGCGGTCGGTCGGGGCGGGTGTAGGAGCCGCCGAGGAGCGGGGAGTAGGCGAGCAGGGTCAGCGACGGGCGCGGGGCGAGATAGGAGAACAGGGCCTCGTCGGCGTGGCGTTGGATGCCGAAGTCGGCGTCGGGGCGGGGGCGCAGGTAGCTGTGGCGCTGCTGGATGCACCGGTAGCCGGGCCAACCGCGGTCGGCAGCAAGGTCGTTGGCCGAGGAGAGGTCGGCGGCGCTGTGGTTGCTGCAGCCGAGGGTGGCGACCTTTCCGGCGGTGACGAGGTCGGCGAAGGCGCCCATGGTCTCGTCGGTCGGGGTGGCCGGGTCGGTGATGTGGGCGTAGTAGAGGTCGAGACGGTCGGTGCCGAGGCGGCGCAGGCTGCCCTCCGCCGCCCGGCGCAGGGCGGGCGCGGAGAGTCCCTCGATGTGCTCGGGGAAGGGGAGTCCGGGCACCGGGCGGGCGCCGGCCTTGGTGGCGAGCACCAGGTCGTCGCGGTTGCCGCGACGGGCGAGCCAGCGGCCGAGCAGTTCCTCGCTCTCGTGGCCGTTGGCGCCGGGGGCCCAGAAGGCGTAGTTGTTCGAGGTGTCGATGAACGTCCCGCCGGCTTCGGTGAAGCGGTCGAGGATCGCCGTCGCGGTCTCCTCGTCGACGGTGGTGCCGAAGGTCATCGCGCCGAGACAGAGCGCGCTGGCCGGCGGGCCGTCAACTCCGAGGCTGCGGTAGTGCATCGGTCTTCCCTCCACGGGGGTCGGTGGTGGCCCGGTCGTGGCCGGGCCATCGGGATCATTACCCAGACCTTGCCGCCGTCCGACGCGGGTGTTCGGTGCTGGTGTTCGGTGCGGCCGTCCGGTGCGGTCCGCGGCGTAAGGTCGGGATACCCTGCGGGGGTACATGATCGCGAGGCGGACGGGAGGCGGGGGATGGCGCGGTCGTTGCGCCTGCTGCTGCTCGCCGCGTTGCTGTTCGGCATCGTGACCATGCACACGCTCGGCCATCCGAGCGGCGGACACAGCGGACACAGCGGGCACTCCGGGGCGCATGTCGCCGTGATGCATGCGATGGGTGCCGACCACCACGGCCCGGCCGTCGACCCCGCCGCCCCCGGCGGCATGGACCCGATGGAGGTCTGCCTCGCCGTCCTGGCGGGCTGGACCCTGCTGCTCCTCCTCACCGGCCCGCTGCTGCGCCGCAGCGGTGACGCCGCCGCCGACGTGCGGGCCCGGCTGCTGCGGGCCGTTCGCGCGCTGCCCCCGCCCGGGGGCGGGCGGATACTCCTCACCCGGCTCTCGGTGCTGCGCCAGTAGGCGCGCGCCCGCCGTCCCGCGCCCGCGTGCGCCCCGAAGCGCCCGCGCACGGAACTGCAGACGCGCCGTCCTGCACACCTACACACCGCACGAGGTGCACTCCGCCATGCGCACACCCACCCGCCGTACCGTCCTCGGCGCCGCACTCGCCGCCGCCGGCACCGGCCTGCTCACCGCCTGCTCCTCAGGCTCCATGAAGGGCATGGACCACGCGTCCATGAACCACGGCGCCGCGAGCGCCGCGGCCGACCCGGCCGGCTACCTCGCCCCGAACGGCCCCGAGGTCGCCGCCGCCGAGGCCAAGCGCAACCCCGGCCCGGAGCGCAAGGTCGCGCTCACCGCCACCGAGACCACCCTCGATCTCGGCGGCCGCACCGTCCGCAGCTGGGCCTACGGCGACCGCCTGCCCGGCCAGGAGGTGCGCGCCACCGTCGGCGACACGCTCGCCGTCACCCTCGCCAACCACCTGCCGCAGCCCACCTCGCTGCACTGGCACGGCCTGGCGCTGCGCAACGACATGGACGGCGTGCCGGGCCTGACCCAGGCCGACATCAAGCCCGGCGCCTCCTTCGACTACCGCTTCGCGCTCGGCCACCCGGGCACGTACTGGTTCCACCCGCACTCCGGCGTCCAGCAGGACCGCAGCCTGTACGCCCCGCTGATCGTCGAGGACCCCAAGGAGCCGCTGGCCTACGACAAGGAGTGGGTCGTCGTCCTGGACGACTGGCTGGACGGGATCGACGGCAGCACCCCGGACGCCGTCCTGGCCGAACTCGCCCAGGGCATGGGCGGGATGGGTGGTATGGACCACTCGGGACACTCGGGACACTCCGGCCACGACATGTCCGGGATGCCCGGGATGGAAGGAAGTTCGAGCGCCGTCGGCCCCAGTCGGATGCTGATGGGCGCTCAGAGCCCGCTGCTGGGTGGTGACGCCGGCGACGTCGCGTACCCGTTCCACCTGGTCAACGGCAAACTCCCGGCCGCCCCCGAGACCTTCACCGCCAAGCCCGGCGACCGGATCCGCATCCGGCTGATCAACGCGGGCGGCGACACCGCCTACCGGGTCGCCCTCGGCGGCCACGAGCTGACCGTCACCCACACCGACGGCTTCCCGGTCGAACCGGCCACCACCCAGGCGCTGTTGCTGGGCATGGGCGAGCGCTACGACGTGCTGGTCACCGCCAAGGACGGCGTCTTCCCGCTGACCGCGCTGGCCGAGGGCAAGAACGCCACCGCGCTGGCCGTGCTGCGCACCGGCGGCGGCGCCGCGCCCGCCGCGGCCGTCCGCCCGGCCGAGTTGGACGGCAAGCTGGTCACCGCCGGGCAGCTCAAGGCCGCCCCGGGCGTGCGGCTGCCCGCCAAGGCGCCGGACCGCACGGTGAAGCTGGAGCTCACCGGCGGGATGGCGAAAGGGGATTGGGCGTTCAACGGCCGCACGTACGACCCGGCGCAGCGCCACCCGGTGGCGGCGGGCGAGCGGGTGCGGCTGGAGTTCCGCAACAGCACCGCCATGTGGCACCCCGTCCACCTGCACGGACACAGCTTCGCGCTGCCCGGCGACGGCCCGCGCAAGGACACCGCGATCGTGCTGCCGGGCACGACCCTGGCCGTCGACTTCGACGCCGACAACCCGGGTCTGTGGATGGTGCACTGCCACAACGTCTACCACTCGGAGACCGGCATGATGACCGTCCTCGGCTACCAGGCCTGATCCCGGCTCCGAAGTCCGGTTCGGGGGAGCCGTGGATCAAACTCCGGCTCCCCCCCCCCGAGGAGGGAGCCCCGGATCTCGGCGGCGAAAGGACCCCGGGCCGCACCGCCGGCCCGGGGTCCCGCCGCACCCGGAGCCCGGCGGCACCCGAGGCCCCGCGCCGTGCCACCCGCCCCGACCTGCGCGGCAATGACGTTTTCTTAACGCGGCCCGGTAGCGGATTCTTAACGCCCGTCGCATAGCCTGTCGCACTGCCGTCGCCCGACGGCGTTTTTACGGGGTCTTTAAACAAGAGGTGCAAGGTGGTTTCGTCGGGTTCGACGGAGACGGCGGAGGCGGACGCGCCGTCGGCACGAATACGCCTCCGCAGCTGGCTGCTGGAGGACGTGACCGCGGCGAAGCCCGCGAAGCGGTCCACGGCGGGGGACGCCTCGGAGAACGTCGCTCAGACGCCGTCCGAGGGCGCGGAGGCCGAGGGCGAGGTGGCGGGGGAGCCGGCCGCGCACGGCGGACCCACCGGCCAGCGCTGGTGGCGGGTGATGTGCCTGACCGGCCTGGACTACTTCTCGACGCTCGGCTACCAGCCGGGCATCGCCGCCCTCGCCGCGGGCGTGCTGTCGCCGATCGCCACCATCGTGCTGGTGGTGGTCACCCTGCTGGGCGCGCTGCCGGTCTACCGGCGGGTGGCCCAGGAGAGTCCGCGCGGTGAGGGCTCGATCGCCATGCTGGAGCGGCTGCTGTCGTTCTGGAAGGGCAAGCTGTTCGTCCTCGCCCTGCTCGGCTTCGCCGCCACGGACTTCCTGATCACCATCACGCTGTCCGCCGCCGACGCGAGCGCGCACCTGGTGGAGAACCCGCACCTGACCGGCTTCCTCGGCGGCAAGCAGGTGCTGATCACCCTGGTCCTGGTGGCCATGCTCGGCGCGGTCTTCCTCAAGGGCTTCAGTGAGGCGATCGGCCTGGCCGTCGCCCTGGTGGGCGTCTACCTGACGCTGAACGTGGTCGTGGTGGTCGTCGGCCTCTGGCAGATCATCTCGGCGCCGCACGTGGTCACCGACTGGACGGACGCGCTGACCGCCCAGCACGGCAACCCGATCCTGATGGTCGGCGTGGCTCTGGTGACCTTCCCCAAGCTGGCGCTCGGCCTGTCCGGCTTCGAGACCGGCGTCGCGGTGATGCCCCACATCAAGGGCGACCCGACCGACACCGAGGCCGACCCGGCCGGCCGGATCCGCGGCACCCGCAAGCTGCTCACCACCGCCGCCGTGATCATGAGCTGCTTCCTGATCGCCACCAGCTTCATCACCACGCTGCTCATCCCGGCCGACCAGTTCAAGGCCGGCGGCGAGGCCAACGGCCGCGCCCTGGCGTACATCGCGCACGAGTACCTGGGTGGCGCCTTCGGCAGCGTGTACGACCTCTCCACCATCGCGATCCTCTGGTTCGCCGGGGCCTCCGCGATGGCGGGCATGCTCAACCTGCTGCCCCGCTACCTGCCGCGCTACGGCATGGCGCCGCACTGGGCGCGGGCCGTGCGGCCGATGGTGATCGTGCTGACCATGATCGGCTTCCTGGTCACCTGGATCTTCGACGCCAACGTGGACGCCCAGGGCGGCGCGTACGCGACCGGCGTGCTGGTGCTGATCAGCTCGGCCGCCATCGCGGTGACCATCGCCGCGCACAAGAAGCGCGAGCGGGGCTGGACCGTCGCCTTCGCGGTGATCGCGGCGATCTTCCTCTACACCACCGTGCTGAACGTGCTGGAGCGCCCGGACGGCCTGAAGATCGGCGCCTGCTTCATCGCCGGCATCATCCTGGTCTCGCTGCTCTCCCGGCTGCGCCGCGCCTTCGAGCTGCGCGTCACCAATGTGGCGATGGATGACGTGGCGGAACGTTTCATCAGGGACTACGCCCACCGCCCCCTGCGGCTGATCGCCAACGAGCCGAGCCACCGCGACGTCGCCGAGTACCGCGACAAGATCCGCCAGATCCGCGCCGACAACGACATCCCCGGCGAGGACGACCTGGTCTTCGTCGAGGTGACCGTCCGCGACGCCTCCGACTTCGAGGCCGAGCTGACCGTGCGCGGCGAGGTGCTGCACGGCCGCTACCGGGTGCTCACCCTGGAGAGCTCCAGCATCCCGAACGCGCTCGCCGCGCTGGCGCTGAACATCCGGGACCGTACCGGGCAGCAGCCGCACCTCTACTTCGAGTGGACCGAGGGCAGCCCCTTCGCCCAGTTCCTGCGGTTCTTCCTGTTCGGACAGGGCGAGGTCGCGCCGGTCACCCGCGAGGTGCTGCGCGAGGCCGAGCCGGACCGCTCGCGCCGGCCCCGGGTGCACGTCGGCTGACGTCCGCCCGGCCGCACCGACGGCCCGTCCGCTCTCGTCGAGTCTCATCGAGAGCGGACGGGCCGTCCGTGTTTCAGGTGGGGGTCAGGACGGGAGGTCGAGGACCTGGCCGGGCAGGATGAAGTTCGGGTCCTTGCCGATGATCGCGCGGTTGAGCTCGTAGAGCTCGGGCCAGCCGCCGGCGATGTGCAGGCGCTCGGCGAGGTCGGCGAGGTTGTCGTTCGGCCGGACGGTCCAGGTGTCGTCGTCGTTGTCGACGGCGGTGGAGGCGGAGGGGGCAGTGGACGGGGCGGTGGACTTGGCCGGGGCCGCCGTCTTCGGCGGCGGGGCGGCCGCGCGGTCGTGGCCCCGGGCGGCGTGGGCGCCGCAGACGGGCCAGGGGGACAGCCCGCGGCGGTCGGCGAGTTGCTCGGCGACGGCGATCTGCTCCTCGCGGCTGGCCAGGTCGGCGCGCGGGGCGTAGCCGAGGCCGCCGTTCTCGCGCCAGGTGGGCTGGTCGAACTGGAGCCCGCCGTAGTAGCCGTTGCCGGTGTTGATGCGCCAGTTTCCGCTGCTCTCGCAGGCTGCCACGCGGTCCCAGTCGTACGAGCCGCCGTCCGCCTTTCCGGGGTCGGACCCGCCGTCGCGGCCTGGTGGTGCGGCGTGGGCCGCTGGGGCGGCGGCCAAGGCCACGGTCAGGGCGCAGAGCGCGGTCGGGACGATGCGGCGCAGATGGGGGCCGGTGGGAGGCATGGGCGGCTCTCAAGCTCGGGGACAGGGCTGGCACCGTCCGTGGACGGCGCACAACCACCCATGCACGCCGGGTCGGGCGATTCGCCGCCGACACGTCCGGCAGGTCACTCGCACGGCGGCCCGGTGCCACCCCGGCGGCCCGCGGCCGATCGGCCGTCACCCTCGTCGTGAGCTTCGCCGTCCGCCGGGCCCCCGAGGTTGTTCGAAGAAGGGTGCGAACGAGGGCGGACGATCGAGCCCTCCGGGCCCGGGAACTCAGGCCCCGGAGGCTCCCGAGGCCACCGGCAGATCGGCCAGGCGCCACTCCAGCATCCCGTCGTTGAGCCGCACCGCCCGGCGCCCGCGGGCGGTGAGCAGCCGGACCGCGTCGTACGCCAGCACGCAGTACTCGCCGCGGCAGTAGACGACGACCTCGGTGTCCGCGGGCAGCTCGTCCAGCCGGTCGGCCAGCTCGTCGACCGGGATGGAGAGCGAGCCGGGGATGTGCCCGGCCAGGAACTCCTCCGTGGGGCGAACGTCCAGCACGACCAGGTCGCCGGCCTCGGCGCGGGCGCGCAGCTCCTCGGCGCCGACCTCGCGCGCGCCGTCCTCGCCGAGGTAGGCGTCCAGCGCGGCCGGCACCGCGGCCTGGTGGCGCTCGGCGACCTTGCGCAGCAGGGCGAGCAGCTCGCCGACGTCCGGGCCGGAGAGGCGGTAGTGGATGCGCACGCCCTCGCGGCGGGTGGCGACGAAGCCGGCCTGCTTGAGCGCCTGGAGGTGGGCGGAGGCGGTGGTCAGGTTCAGTCCGGCCGCCTTGGCGAGCGCGTCCACGGTGCGCTCGCCCTGGGCGAGCAGGTCGAGCAGCTCCAGCCGCTTTCCGCTGGCCAGGGCCTTGCCGCTGGCCGCGAACGCGTCGTAGAGCTGCGCCTTCGCTTCGGTCTTGGCCATCGTGGTCACCGCCTCCTCCAAGGTTCCATGGAATATCGTACGCTAGGGCCATTATCCATAAATCCATGGAATATTGTCGATGGCGTCGGCCGCTGCAGCCGCGCGCAGGCCGCACCCCGTCAGCACAGGAGGACCGATGAGCACAGCGACCCCGGAGGCGCCCACGCGGGAGGAGGCCCGGCCAGTGAGGCTGGGCCTGCGCGAGAACTGGTTGCAGTTCACCCTGCTGGTCGTGGTCACCGCCACCGTCGGCGGGCTGGTCGGCCTGGAGCGCACCACCGTGCCGCTGATCGGCTCCGAGGTCTTCCACCTCGCCAGCGACCTCGCCGTCTTCTCGTTCATCATCGCGTTCGGCGTCACCAAGGCCCTGACCAACCTCGCGGCCGGTGCGCTGACCGCCCGCTTCCGCCGCAAGCAGCTGCTCGTCGCGGGCTGGCTGCTGGGCATCCCGGTCCCGTTCGTCCTGGCCTGGGCGCCGTCCTGGGGCTGGATCGTCGCCGCCAACGTGCTGCTCGGCATCAACCAGGGCCTCACCTGGTCGATGACCGTCAATATGAAGATCGATCTGGTCGGCCCGGCCCGCCGTGGGCTCGCCACCGGCCTCAACGAGGCGGCCGGCTACGCCTCGCTCGGCGCGACCGCGCTGATCACCGGCTACCTCGCCACCTCGTACGGGCTGCGGCCGACGCCCGAGCTGATCGGCGTGGTGTTCGTCGTCGCCGGCCTCGCGCTCTCCCTGGCCGTCCGCGACACCGCGGCGCACGTCGCGCTGGAGCTCGCCCAGCACCCCGAGCCCGCCGCGGGGGAGTCGCCGAGCCTGTGGCGGACCTTCGCGGACACCTCCTGGCGGGACCGCTCGCTGCGCGGCGCCAGCCAGGCGGGCCTCGTCAACAACCTCAACGACGGCCTCACCTGGGGCGTCTTCCCACTGCTGTTCACCGACCACGGGCTCGGCCTCGCCGCGATCGGCCTGATCAAGGGCCTCTACCCGCTGCTGTGGGGCTTCGGCCAGATCCCCACCGGCCACCTGGCCGACCGGGTCGGCCGCAAGCCGCTGATCGTCACCGGCATGCTGGTGCAGGCCGCCGGCCTCGGCCTCGCCCTGGTGCTGCTCGACCGCCCGCTGCTGGCCGGCATCGTCTCGGCGGTGCTGCTCGGCCTCGGCACCGCGATGGTCTACCCGGCGCTGATCGCCTCCGTCTCCGACCACGCCCACCCGAGCCGGCGGGCCAACTCCCTCGGTACCTACAGGTTCTGGCGGGACATCGGCTACGCGGCGGGCGCCCTGCTCGCCGGGGTGCTGGCCGACGCGCTCGGCCTGAGCGCCACCATCGTGGCGGCGGCCGTGCTCACCGCGGCCTCCGGGCTGTTCGCCGCGCGGCTGATCCGGGAGAAGGCCGCGCACTGACGGCCGCGCACTGACGGCCGTGGCGCCGAAGGTCGTATACCGAGGGTCCCCGGCCATCCGCCGTTCAGCTGCCGTTCGCCGTCCGCACGGCCGGGTGTGATCCGGCCGTGCGGTTCGGCTGGGAGCCTCCTGGGCGATTCCCCGATCCCAGGAGGCGGCAGTGGTGGCAGGTCCTTCCCGTAGAACGGTCATGCGCGCAGGAGCGGCGGCGGGCACGCTCGCCGCGTCCACCGCACTGTGGACGCAGCCGGCGGTCGCCGGCACCCCCGGCCCGGAGCAGATCCACCTCCAGTGGGGCGACGAACCCTCCCGCGAGATGACGGTCTCCTGGGCGACGGCGGCCTCGGTGAGCCGCCCCCGGGTCCGGATCGGCACCCCGCGCGGCGGCGCGGGCCGCACCGTCGACGCGCGCAGCCGCAGCTACGTCGACGGCCTCAACAAGGTCGAGACCTTCACCCACCACGCCCGCCTGGACGGCCTGCGGCCCGACACCACCTACGTCTACGAGGTGCTGCACGACGGCGCCACGCCGGTGCGCGGCACCTTCCGCACGGCGCCGGCGTGCGGGCGGGCCGCGTTCCGCTTCACCAGCTTCGGCGACCTCGGCACCGGCGACAACGTGTTCAGCAAGTCCTCCATCCACGGCGCGGCGGCCGTCCGCCAGGTCGAGCAGTTCGACCCGCTGTTCCACCTGCTCAACGGCGACCTCGCGTACGCCAACAACAACCCGCAGCGCCAGCCGCAGGCCTGGAACGCGTTCATGAACAACATGGCCACCTCGGCCGCCCGTCGCCCCTGGATGCCCACGCCCGGCAACCACGAGGTCGAGGCCGGCGGCGGCGACCTCGGCTACGCCTCGTACCTCACCCGCTTCGAGCTGCCGGACAACGGCACCCGCGACCACTGCGGCAACTGGTACGGCTTCCAGGTCGGTTCGGTGCTCTTCGTCAGCCTGGACGGCAACGAGATCGCGGTCGAGGACGACGCCAGCATCGACCCGGCCACCGGGCATTCCATCTACATCAGCGGCTACAGCGAGGGCGCCCAACTCCGCTGGCTGGACCGGCTGTTGTCGCGGGCCCGGAGCGGCAGGTCGGTGGACTGGATCGTGGTCTACCTGCACCAGTTCGCGATGTCCACCTCGGCCGCCAGCCACGGCGGCGACATGGGCATCCGGGAGAAGCTGCTGCCGCTGCTCGACCGCCACTGCGTCGACCTCGTGCTGGCCGGCCACGACCACGACTACGAGCGCACCCACCCCGTGCGCGGCACCGCCCCCGGCGGCCTGCTCACCCCGGCCGTCGTCGCCGACGACCTGCGGCAGATCGACACCTCGCAGGGCACCGTCCACCTCATCCTCGGCGGCGGCGGCACCGCCGGCCACGACGACGTCTACCTCCCCGCCGGCGCCGACGGCGTCCGCGAGGGCTTCGTCCGCACCCAGCGCCTCACCTACAAGGCCGACCCGGACGCCAAGGAGAAGGCCCACTGGTCGGCGGTCACCGACCCGGACACCCACTACCCGTACGGCGTCGCGGTGTTCGACGTCGACCCGGGCCTGCTGCCCGGCGGCCGCACCACCATCACCGTCAGCTACTACCACTCGGTCCCGGCCACCGCCGCGAACCCGCTCCCGACGCCGGTGCTGTACGACCGCTTCACCCTGTACCGGGACCGCAGCGACGGCTGGGCGGAAGACGACGACCAGGGCGAGGACGCCCGACTCGCCGCCGCTTTGCGGCAGTAGCCGACGTGGGGCCCGCCGTGCGGCTCGGCACGGCGGGCCCCCTCACATCCCGGCGGCTCCACTTTTAACGCTGTGGATACGTAGCGGGTCCTGTGAGGACTGGTGCACTGCGTCTGGGCGCGAGAGGCTGATCGGGCGAACTGCTCTTCAACGTAAGGTGATTACGACATCATGGTGACTCCGGGAACGTACGAGATGGACCCGATGGGCTCGTCGGTTCGCTTCGAGACCCGGGCCCTGTTCGGGCTGCTCCCAGTCCGGGGCACCCTCACCGTCGGGCGCGGCCTGATCACCGTCGCCGATGCCGTGGAGGAGTCGTCGGTGGACGTCGTCATCCTGGCCGCCGGGTTCGAGTCCGGCAATCGACAGCGTGACGACCATGTCCGGTCCGCCGACTACCTGGACGCGGACGGGCATCCCGAGATCGGCTTCCGCAGCGCACGCCTTGAACGCTCGGTCGCGGGAGCGCTGTTGGATGGGGAGCTGACCGTGCGGGGAACCACCGGGCCGTGCGCCGTCACCGTTGAGTCCATCGCCTTCGACGGGCGAGGGTTCACGGCCCGGGGCATCGCCATGGTCGACCGGTACGCCTTCGGGATCACCAAGGCCAAGGGCATGACGGGTCGCTATCTCACGATCACCGTGGACATCACCGCTAACCCGGCCTGACGGCCTTGGGGTTGCCGCCCGGCGTCAGTGGGCGCGGCGGATGATCGTGAAGCCGTCCCAGCCCTTGGAGCCCACCGTCTGGAGCGCGGTCGCCTCCAGGCGGGCGTCCTGGGCGATGTCCGCGAGAACGGTGCGCACGCCCTGGACCCGGTCATCGGGGCTGTCCGGATCGGTGACGGCGCCGTTGCGCACGACGTTGTCGATGACGATCACGCTCCCGGGGTGGGTCAGCGCGAGCGCCGCCCTCAGGTACTCGGGGTTGCTGGGCTTGTCCGCGTCGATGAACACGAAGTCGTACGGCTCCGCGCCGTCCTCGATGAGTCGGTGGGCCGAGTCCGCCGCAGGACCGACGAGGACGTCCACACGGTCGGCCACGCCCGCGCGCTCAAGGTTCATGCGGGCGATCGCGGCGTTGTGCTCCTCCAGTTCCAGCGAGGTGACGCGCCCCTTCTCGCCGACGGCGCGCGCGAGCCACACGGTGCTGTAGCCGGCCAGGGTGCCGAACTCCAACACCCGTGTCGCACCGGCTATGTGGCACAGCATCGCGAGGAGCTTCCCCTGGTTCGGCGCCACCTCCGCCTGCGGCATCGTGGTCCGCCGGCCGGATTCGCGGGCCTCGATCAGCGCCTCGTCCTCGGGGACGAGCGTGTCCACGAAGTAGGCGTCGACCTCGCGCCAGTCTTCTTCGGATGCATACATCGACGGCTCCTCGGATCGTGTGCCTCGCCAGTGCTTCCTGTGCGTTCCGACAGCCTATGGCCACGGAATCCCCTGGAAAGAATCACTTAGGCTGCCGAGCATGGACTGGCTCGATCAGGTGGTGCGGCTGAAGCGCTGGACGAAGGACGGCGTGCGGGCGCCGCACAAGCCGTTGTTGCTGCTGTACGCGCTGGGCAGGTACCAGCAGGACACGGAGGGCGGACTGCGATACAGCGCGGTGGAGGGGGAGTTGAAGCGACTGCTGGCCGAGTACGGGCCGGCGAATCCGACGACCCCCGGGTATCCGTTCCACCACCTGGTCAGCGACGGAGTGTGGGAGGTCCGGACCGATCAGGGGCTGGGGAGCCCCGGCAGTGCGGTCGGGGCGCTCCGGTCGAGCGGGGCCACCGGACGGCTGGCGCCCGCGCTGCGGACGGCACTTGGCGAGGAGCCGGCGCTCCTGGGGCGGATGGGGAGGGCGTTGTTGGACGCGCACTTCCCGGTGTCGCTGCATGCCGATCTCTGTGAGGCGGTGGGCCTGGATCTGGAGCAGGCCGAGGGCGGAGTTGAAGCCCGGATCCGGCGGCAGCGGGACCGGCGGATGCGTGAACTGATACTCACCGCTTACGAGTTCCAGTGTGCGTTCTGCGGGTACGACGGGGCGCTCGGGGGGAGCGTGGTCGGGCTGGAGGCGGCTCATGTGCGGTGGTGGTCGCATGACGGGCCGGATGAGGTCGACAACGGGCTGTGCCTGTGCTCGCTGCACCACAAGTTGTTCGACAAAGGGGTGTTGGGGCTGGGGGAGGGGCATCGCATTCTGGTGTCCCGGCGCTTCGTCGGCCGCAGTGAGGCGAGTCGGCGACATGTACTCGCGCTGTCCGGGCGTACGGTCATCGGGCCGCAGGCGGGGGTCGCGCCGGTGGCGGAGCGGCACCGGGAGTGGCATGCGCGGCAGGTGTTTCATGGGGAGCCGCGCCAGCCGGTCGGGTAGGTGGGGTCAGGCGGCTTCGGGGTGGTCCGTCACGGCGGAGGTCGGCTGCGCGAGCCAGACCAGGCGGGCGGTGATGCCCGGCCGGCGGGAGAAGTGGTGGACGGCGCGGTCGGGGGAGGTGAGGGTCATCTGCGTTCGGCCGGTGAGGCTGGTGACATGGGTGGAGCCGCTGCTGTCGACGATTCCCCAGGCCGCGACCCAGCCGTCGGCGTCAGGGAGACCGAGGTCGCACACCTGGACGACGGCGAAGAGGCGGGGTGCGATGTCGAGGACGAGCCCGCAGAGTTCCTGGTCAAAGGCCGTGTCGACGGTCGGCAGGGGCTTGGCGGGATTGGAGTTTTGCGGGGGCGCGGCAGTCATGGAATTCTCCTACGTGAAGGGGAGTTGGGTGGGCCCGCTGCCATCCCCCACCACGGGCAGCGATCCTCCCTGACGCAGGATCAAAAATAGCCAGTCGGTGGAATGTAGTCCACCGCCATTGAGGGATTGATGGCACCTCCACCCCAACGAGTGAACGGCGCCGGCCACGGCCGGTGAGGGAAGGAACGCGGATGCCGCCCAGCAAGATCCCGCCGAGCATCCGGCAACGGCGACTCGGCGCAGAACTGCGCCGGTTGCGCGAGCAAGCGGGACTGTCGGTGACGCGCGCCGGAGAGTTGCACGGCGCCACGCAGTCCCGCATCAGCAACATCGAGTCCGGCGGATACCCGGTGAGCGCGGACCGGGTGCGGGCCCTGGCGCGTCTCTACGAGTGCGCGGACGACGCCCTGGTCGAGGCGCTGACCCGGATGACCGGCGGTCGCACTCGGGGCTGGTGGGAGGAGTACCGCGAGATCCTCCCGGCCGGAGCGCTCGACCTGGCAGAAGTCGAGCATCATGCGCGATCGATGCGGATTGCCTCGGTGGTTCACATCCCTGGACTTCTCCAGACCCCTGAGCATGCTCGCGCACTCTTCCGGGACGTAGTCCCGCCCCTGTCTCCACCTGAGGTGGAGCACCTTGTTTCTCATCGCATCAAGCGACAATCAGTGCTTTACGGCGAGCAGTCGATGCCGCTGTTGGCGATAGTCCATGAGACCGCCTTGCGTATGGGCTTCGGCGGTCCGGAGGTTGCCCTTGATCAGCTGGATCATCTGCTGACCATGAGCGAGCATCCTCACATCGACCTGCGGGTGATTCCGTTCGGGACCGGCAGTTTCCCCAGCTCCGGCGCCGGAATCGTATACATCCACGCTGAGGTTGCCCGGTTGGATACTGTCCAGGTCGATGGGGATCGATTCGAGTTCATTGACGCTGAGCCGCAGCTGATCAAGTATCGAGCCGTGCTGGATCGGCTGGAGGCGACTGCGCTCAAGCCCGAGGCGTCCCGTGACGTCATCCGCCGTATCGCCCGAAGCATGTGAGACGGGAAGACCATGATTGTTGAGAGCTGGCAGAAGTCCTCGTTCAGTGGCGACACCGCCAACTGCGTCTACGTCACGGCGGCGCCCGACGGCACCGTCAAGATGCGTGAGAGCGATGAGCCTGATGTCATCATCACGACGTCGCCTGCCAAGCTGCGTGACCTCCTGGGCGGAGTGAAGGCCGGAGAGTTCGACCACCTGGCGGCGTAGCTGGAGTCTTCATGGTGGAGGGGCCCGCCGTGCTGGCGGGCCCCTCCAGGCTTGATTGGGTTCAACCGAGGTGGAGCTTCCGCTGGTTGATCGCTGTAAATCGCTTCAACAAGTTTGGCCAGCTCGGCGGCGGTCGGCGGGACGTGGCGCAGCCGGGCTTGGAGGGCGGCCCAGAGCAGCGCGATTACCGGGAAAGCGCCGAGTTCAAGCCACGCCGAGTTGCTGACGGCCGACCCCCGCGAGTGCGGGGAGGACTCAAGATCATCTCCCAACCACTCCCAGATGATCGGCTGACCCCCGCGAGTGCGGGGAGGACTGCCCGGACACCGGTCTCGCCCGCCTCTCCTACGGCTGACCCCCGCGAGTGCGGGGAGGACTGCCGGGCGTCGGACAGGTCACCCGCCAACGACGGCTGACCCCCGCGAGTGCGGGGAGGACCCAGCGCCGGGGGTCGGTGGCGGCGGCCCGTTCGGCTGACCCCCGCGAGTGCGGGGAGGACCCTTCGCGACCTGGGGCGATGTGGCGGCTTTGCGATTTCTTTGCACGTCTAAAGCGTGTGGAGCTGTTGAGGTGTCAAAGGGCCTGCGGAGCATCCTATGTGTCTGTGTCGCATGCCCGCGGTGGTCATCGCGCAGCCGCCCTTGGCGGGCTGGCGCCAACCGTTACCGCCGGGCCCTCACGCGTAGGCGCCGCGGCTCGGGGTGGGGAAGATGCGGCCCAGGTGGTAGTGCAGCACGGCGACGGCCTCGTCCGCCGTCCGCTGGTTGAGGAGCACGCTGAGGCCGAGGCCGGCGGAGACGGCGAGCAAGACAACAGCCTCCTGGTGGGGATCCAGACCAGGGGCGGCGGCCCCATCCCGCTGGGCGGCGGTGAGTTGGGCGGCCAGGAACGCCTCCATCTCACTCGGTGCGGCCAGGAACTGCTGCCCTCCCAGCCCCGGATCGGTCACGGAGAGCACCGCGTACTCGGTGTAGATCAGGTGGAAGGCCCGGCTCTCCTCGTCCGTGGGCACGGCCTCCAGCAGCACCGCCTCGATGATGCCGCGCGGGTCCGTCGCACCGCCGCGAGCGCGCACCCGACGCTGCACGCGCTCGCCCATGCGGGTGGCGAGGCGCTCCATGGCGGCGAGGAGCAGCTGCTCCTTGGTGTCGAAGTAGTACTGGACCAGCCGCACCGACACGCCCGCCTCGACGGCCACCGACCGCATGGTGACGGCATGCAATCCGCTGTTCGTCGCCGATCGCAGCAGGGCGTCGATGATGTGGGCCCGCCGCTCCTCGTGGTCCACCAGTTTCGGCATCGGGTCCCCTCGCATCCTTTTGTGGTACAACCATACCATCAACGAGGGGGAGGGATCATGACCAGGACCAGCGTCGGACACTTCGTCAGCGAGTCGGCCCGGACGAAGTTCCTTGCGGCGTACGACCGGGCGATGGAGCTGTGGCCGGGCCCGCGCGAGGAGTTGGACGTCGAGACCGCCTACGGCACCGTCCACGTCCACCGTTACGGCGCCCGGACCGGTGAGCCGGTCGTGCTGCTGCACGGCCACGCCGGGCACCCGTCCAACTGGTACCCGCAGGTAGCGGCGCTCGGCGAGCACCACCCCGTGTACGCGATCGACACCCTGGACGACCCCGGTCGCAGTGTGCAGCGCGCCGTGGCCGCCGGGTCGGCGGAGAACGCGGCGTGGTTGGGGGAGGTGTTGACCGGCCTCGCCCTGGAGCGGGTGCACCTGGTCGGGGTCTCGTACGGCGGCTGGCTGGCGCTCAACCAGGCCATTCACGCGCCCGAGCGGCTGGCCTCGGTCACGTCGCTCGACCCGGGCGGGATCGAGAAGGTGTCCGCCCGGTTCTACCTCCACATGGTCGGCGGCCTGTTCGGTCTTCTCGCTCCGCGCCCGCTGCGTCCGGCGGTCGGGCGGCTGCTGGCGAACCCGGCGCTGAGCGCGCCGCGCGAGATGATCGCGCCGCTGATGCTCGCGATGCGCGGCTACAAGCCGAGCAGCCGTCCGCCCGCCAGGCCGTTCACGGACGAGGAGTTGGCGTCGATCCGGCTGCCGGTGTCCGTCCTGGTGGGCAGGCGCAGCGCGCTGCTGCGGCCGCGCCAGGTGGTCGAGCGGGTCACGGCCTGCATCCCCGGAGTGCGGGCGGAGATCCTGGAGCGCGCCGGGCACGGGCTCAACCTGGAGCAGCCCGAGGCGGTCAACGACCGCCTGCTGGGCTTCATCGACGGGATGCTCTCAGGCCGCTGAGCGCAGCGACGTCGCCACCCGGGCCTCGTCGTAGCGCCGCAGCGCCAACTGGGCCACGGCCGGGCCGGGTGGGCGCCGAGCGGGGCGCTCGTCCAGGCGGCTGGGACAGCGCGGGCGCGGCGGGCGAAGAAGCCGGGGGAGAGCAGGTAGTTGGCGAGGGCCACCCGGGGGTGGCCGGCCGCCTGAAGGTCGGCGGCGGCGCCGCGCGGGCTGTGCTGGTGGCTCTCGCCGTCGACCGGGGCGGCGTTCCCATGAAGGGTCAACAGACCTAACGGTAACGGGACTTCGCGATGCGAGTGGCATGGCAGGGTGTCCTCGATCAGTCGGACCAGCGAGCCGATCCGGCCGCGCTCGGGGTGGATGGCGGGCAGGCCGAGTGCGGTGAGCGGTCGGGCGCACAGCGCGCCGACGCAGACCGGCAGGACGTCCGCCCGCGGGGCGCCGAGCAACGGCTCGTAGGCGCCCTCGGCCTTGGCCATGGCGAGCAGCGCGGCGATCGCGGACGCGCTGGTGAAGGTGAGGGCGTGCACCTGGCGGCGGTCCGCCGCACTGATCGGGTTCGCGGGGGCGGTCGGGGCGGTCGGGGCGTTCGGCGGGGTGCTGGTGAACCTGGCGTTCCGGCAGTCCTTCCTGGCCGGCGGCAACGGGGACACGGCGTACGCGGGGTTCCTGCTGACGTACGCGGGCTGCTCGGCGCTGACCTGGGCGGTGTGGCGGCGGCGGGGCTTCGCCCGGCGGGGCCTGGCGCGGTAGCGGAGCACGTTCGGACGGCCCGGCGCGCGGGCACTCGGCGGGGAGATTAGCGTCGGCCGCAACACGTCCTCGGACCAGGAGGTTCGCAGTGCAGCGGTGGATCACTCTGGCGGTACTCACCTCGGCCCTCACCGGCCTGACCGGCCTCACCGGCGCCGCCGCGCCCGCCTGGGCCGACGACGAGCCGGCCGCCACCAGCGTCACCCTCGGCGAAGCGGCCAGGATCGACCCCAACGCCGCCGGCCGGGTCCGGGTGGAGGTCGGCTACGTGTGCACGAACACGGAAGAAGCCCGTTCGCTCACCGTCTCGGTGGAACAGAAGAACCCGGAGGACGCCACCGCCACCGCCTTCGGCTCCAGCCGGACGGCGGAGACGGACATCGTCTGCGACGGGACACCGCAGACCCGGGAGGTCATCGTCCAGTCCAAGACGTACAACTGGCTCCCGGACATCGACGCCATCGTCACCAGCACCATCTCCGACATCGGCGCCACCCCGCCCGCCGCCGCCGACGCCAAGCGGGTCACCCTGGTCGCCGCTGAGTGAGGCGCTCCCGCGTCCGGGCCATCGCCCTGACGCTGCTGCTCGCAGCCGGTCCCGCCCTGACCGGCTGCGTCAGCGCGTTCATGGTGCCGGGGCCGGAGGAGACCAGCGGCTCCGCCGTCGCGGTCGTGCCGCCGTCTCCGGTCGCCGACTCGCCCAGCCCCTTCGCGGGGACGGCGGCGATCCGTGACTTCGCCTTCGACCCGGCCGGCTTCACCGTGAGCCCGGGTGCGGTGGTGACCGTGACCAACACCGGCACCACCGCGCACACCCTCACCGCCCAGGACGGCAGCTTCGACACCGGGCCCGTCGCCCCGGGGGCCGCCGTTTCCCTGACCGCGCCCGGCCAGCCCGGGGCGTACGCGTACGTGTGCGGTTTCCACCACTTCATGCGCGGCATTCTGACGGTGGGGTGAGGGGCGCTTGCCCTACGCTCGTGCCCTGCACATGGGGAGGGCGCAAGCGGTGGTGGAGAACTCGTCGAACACGATGAATGGCACGGTGCACGGGACGAACGTGCAGGCCGAGTACATCGAGAACGTCTACGTGGGCGTGGGCGTTGACCAGGCGCCTGCTGCCGAGGCCGACGAGTGGGTGCGTGCGGCCGCGGACTCGCACGTCTGGAAGCACATCCAGGAGGGGCGGGAGGTCGAGCCGTACCGGCGCGTCGCGCTGGAGGCCGTCGGTGAGCTGGCCCGGATGCGGGACTCGGCCGACCTGAAGGACGACCCCTGGCAGGACCCGGGGATCGCCGTGCGCTTCGCCGCACGCGTCGACTGGCTGCTCGGCGACGACCGCCTGGACCTCTACCCGGCCGAGGCCGCGCTGCTGGCCGTGCTGCCGTTCCTCTACCGGGTCCGCTCGCTGCGCCTGGCGGAGTCCCGGGCTTCCGTCCGCCCGACCGACTTCCGACCGTCGGCGGAGGCGGACAGCGCCCGTGCCTCCTACGAGCAGTTCATCGAGTCATACGACCTGCTGACCCGCCGCGCCTCGGCCGCTCCGCTCGGCTGGTGGCTCTTCCACCGCTGGCTCGACCAGCACGAGGACCTCGCCGACCCCGAGGGAGTGCAGGAGATCCTCGACCGGCTGCCGATGCTCGCCACCCTCCAAGAGACCTTCGCGAACGAGCGGGTGTGCACCCTGCTGCACGGCCTGCGCCGGGGCCCCGACGTCGGCAGTCGCGACCACCTGGCACATCTGCGGGTGGACAACCACCTCCGGGCGCCGGGCGGACAGCACCTCCAGGAACAGCGGCTGGCCCTGCTGCTGGCGCTGGCCTACGGGACCGCCATCGAAATGACGGCCCTGCCCGAGATCGTGGCCGAACACCTCGGCATCCCGCACGAGGTCGACCTCGCCGGCCTGCGACGCACGCTGGACGAGGCCGCGTGGGGCGGCTCCTACGACCTGCCGGTCCTGCGCGCCGAGTGCCACCACGAAGCGGTGGTCGAAGGCCTGCGCGAGTACACGGCCCGGACCGACGAACTCCTCCACGCCGTCCGTCGCGTCCTCACCTCGCACCCGCTCCCCACCCGCCTCACCTCGGACGAAGCCGCCCCCGCCGCCGGCGCCTTCACCGGCTGGGCGCGCTTCCGCCTGGACGAACGCCGGGTGCGCAGCCTGCTGATGGGCGTCGAGCTCTACCGTGACCGGGACTTGGCCGTCCGCGAGCTCTATCAGAACGCCTTGGACGCTTGCCGGTACGCCCGAGCCCGGGTGCAGTACCTGGACCGGTCGCGGAACTCCTGGCTGAGTGGTCCGCTCTCCTATGACGGCCTCATCCGGTTCCGCCAGGGCGTGGACGAGAACGGCCGCGCCTACCTGGAGTGCGAGGACAACGGCGTCGGCATGGGGGAGGAGGAGCTGAGAGGCGTCTTCTCCAACGCGGGCGCCCGCTTCGCGGAGCAGCTGGACTTCAAACTCGAACGCGCGAAGTGGCGGAAGGCCGAGCCGCCCGTCGAGCTGTATCCCAACAGCCGCTTCGGCATCGGCGTCCTGAGCTACTTCATGCTCGCCGACGAGATCCGGGTGACGACCTGCCGCATGGACGCGGACGGCCGGTTGGGCCCGAACCTGGACGTCTCCATCTACGGGCCCGGCCACCTGTTCCGGATCCTCCCGCTGCCCGAGTCGGCGGGGAAGCCCGGCACCACGGTGCGGCTGTACCTGCGGGAGGACATCGACCTCGGGGAGTCCTGGTCGGCGCTCGATGTCCTCGAACGTGTCCTGGGGATCGCGGAGTTCCGCACCACGGCCGACCACGACGAGCGACATGTCGAGTGGGAGCCCAAGGTGCTGCGGACCAGGAAGAAGTCGTCGAGGGAGGAGTTCGGGTACCACGCATCGGGCACGGTCGCCCCCTGGAAGAACGCTCCCGAGGGCGCGCAGGTGACCTGGTGCGAGGACGGCGGAGCCCTGCTGGTGGACGGCCTGTTCGTCGAGCCCTCGGCTCCGGGGGAGCTGGTGGGCCCTGGGAGCGGACTGGCCGGCGTCGTCGTGAACCTCTCGGGGGAGTGGTCGCCGAGCAAGTTGTCAGTCGACCGTCGCCTTGCCATCGACGACGTATCCCACCCGATTCGCCGGCTCCTGACATCGGCGGCTGTCGATCTGGTCGAGGCGGACTCAGAACTGCTCAGTATGGAATGGCTCGCGGAGGTGATGGCCGCGAATGCCGACCTCGCGGACATCGTGGCTGCCGAGTGCGTTCGGCAAGGTCGATACTTCGAGTATCGAGGCTGCGGATTCGACACTCCGCGGACAGGGTGTTGCCCCATGGATGTCGAATTGCTCGATGCGGTGGGAGTTCCGGTGCTCGGCAGGGACAGATTCCCTCTGCGCGGTGTGCCGGACGATTCAGTGGTTCTCTGGAGGCTCCTGGCGCATGACCGGAAGGAGGAGTTGACGGCACTCGCGGAGATCTGGCCGGCGCTTGAGACGGCGGGCCGTCCCCGTGTGGCGGCGCCCTCCGATCAGCCCTCCATGAGGATCCACAATCACCGGAGCGGGTATCCGCCGCGCCGCCGGAGGTCTGCCGTCCGCGGGGGCGGCGGTCAGACGGTGACGGTCAGCGCGTTGGTGGCGGCAGCGGACGGACGGACTGTCGCCGAGGCGGCCGCGGACTGGTCGAGGGATGGTGCGAGTGTTCCCCGGGCTGTGCTCGACCTGGCGCTTGCCGTCGAGTCCGATCCGCTGTTCCTGAAAGGGGCAGAGGAGGGGCGAAGGATCTGGGGGTGGCCGGAGCCCGGTGAGGTTCTCGCCCCTGGGTACGTGGCGAGGATCAGCGTCTCGACGGGTCTTCCCGTCGCCGAGGTCGCCGAGCGCATGGCGGCGTACGGACTTGAAGCCGACCTTGAAGGACTTCCCGATCTGCCCTCGGATGACGTGGCGGTGATACTCAGCCGCCATCTCAACGGGACGTGGCCCTGGCTGAGCCGGGCGGACACGGTTCCCGCCGCGCACGTGCTGCGCGCGGCAGACGCGACGGGAACCGATGTCGCCGAGGCGCTCAGGGCTCTTGCACGGCTCGGGTTTCCGATTCCTCGGATGCCACGGGATGCCACGACGGAGGATCTGAGCCTGTTCAATGGAACGCGCGGCTGGGGAGAGCCCGCGGACGTCGAATTCCGACACGTCTTCAGTCTCTTGAGATCAGGAGAGCGAACCCTGGAAGAGGTGGTCGGCCGGTATCGCTCCTATGGCTCGCCGATGTTCCTTCCGGGCCCGGCCACGCGCCTCGATCGGGAGCTGTTCCGGTTCAACGGCGCCCTTCACTGGGGCGCCTTCGCGATGGGGGAGGCAATTCCCTTCGCCAGGCTGATCACGGCGGCGCACGAGCTCCACCGGACTCCGGAGGAACTGGCCCGCCATCTGAAGTCCCGGGGCATCGCCGTGTCCACTGATGCCCTTCCGGCTGAACTGACGCATCGACAGGCCTTCGACTTGGTGGACGAGTTGCCCTCCACGGCCCACAGGCCGATGTGGCTGGCGCCGCTCCTGAAGATCTCCCGGCGCACCGGCCGATCGATCCCGCAGATGGTCGACTGGTACCGCGAGTGGGGCATCGACGTCCCCGACATCGCCGAGGCGATCCGCGACGCGCTCGCCCGCGTCCCCATGGCCGACCCCGCCTGACCACCGAATTCACCCGTGAACAGGGCTGCTGCAACGCGCCTCCTTGTTCTACAGTTCTGTAGAACTACACGGGGCGACGATCGGGGACGAGCATGGACAGGCCGCTTCGGCTGCCGCAGCAGGATCGGGCGGACTTCGAGACCGAACTCGGGCGGGCGCTCTCCGCTCCGCAGGTGCGGGCCGCGTTGCGGGCCAGCGGGGACGAGGTCCACGGGGTCGAGCGGCTGCGGCGCACCGCGCGGGAGAGCGCGGAGTTCGTGCTGGCCGCGGCGGCGCCGGAGTACGAGCGGTACGTGGTGCTGCGGGCGGATGCGGACGCCGTGGCGCGGCTGCCGGTGGACGCTCCTTCGCGGGACCGGGCGTCGGGGTGGTGGGGGGTGCTGGGGCTGGTGGTGCCGGTCATCGCGGTCGGGGCGGCGCTGATCTTCCTGGTGCTGGGCGCGCTGCTGGGGCTGGCCGAGGACCTGGAGGTGCTCTCCCGGGCGCTGGTGGACGCCGGATGGGTCTCTGCCGGGGCGGCGGCGGTGAGTCTGCTGGTGGGCGGGGCGGGGCTGCTGGGGACGGCCCGGTCGAAGAGGGCGGAGGCCGGGGAAGTGGCGGGCGGGCCGGATGAGCTGGTGCTGGCGCGGGAGGCCTGGCGGTCGGCGCTGGCGGAGCGCGGGCTGCTGCCGTACCTGCTGGCGCAGGCGAGCGCGGTGGACGGGCGGCGGCGCTGATCAGGCCCGGTCGAGTCTCGTCGCGTGGGCGGCGTCGACCAGGAGCTGGGCGGCGTCCGGGGGGATGGCCAGGCGGCGGGCGATCCAGGGGGCCGGGCGGCCGGCTCGGGCGAGCATCCAGGCGGAGTACAGGTGGCCGAGCTGGGGCGCGTTCTCGGCGAGCAGCAGGGGGCGGACGGCTTCCATCGGGAAGCCTTCGAGGGCGCGGGCGCTGTACTCGCGGCCGTTGGGGCCGGGCGGGGGCAGCGGGAGCGGGCGGCGGAGGTCGAGCCAGCGGCTGAGCAGCACGGCGCCGACCACCAGCAGGCCGGTGCCGGAGGCGCCGATCAGGATGCCGCCGATGACCGGGCGGTCCTCCTCCTCGGCCATGCCCAGGGCGATCTCCTCCAGGACGAGCAGGCCGAGCACGGTGAGCAGGACCGCGGCCTCGGCGGGGCGCGGGTGGGTCCGGGGCGTCGTCATGCGGAACCTCTTCCTCGGCAGGGCGGCCGGGGGTTTCGGGCGGGCGCGGCGATTCACCTTCCGTACAACGCCGGTGGGCGGCCCGGGGCACGCGGCACGGCTCAGGTGGCGTAATCGCGAATCTGAGTTGACGGTGCGTCAAGTGTGCTGGGCGGACGGCGCGTTGGCCGAATGTTGGAGGCTCGGATATGGCCTCCTTCCGGTCGATCGCGCCTGTGTGGTGCGTTCGTCGACGGGTTTCATGGTGCCATGGCTCCCGGTCAGCATAGCCCGAGCATGCCAACTTCGACAGGCTTGTCGAAGTTGCCGGACGCCCCCGGAAACGGCGGCCCCGAGGGGTCCCGCCCCGGCGCCGTCCCGGGTGCCGCCCCGGTCACCCCGCGTGCGGGGCGCCGGTTCCCCTGCTGTGGTCCACAGTGGTAGGGGAGGCCGGGACCGATGGGACTCACCAGCCACAAGCTGCTGGCACTGATGGCACTGCTCGCGGTGTTCACGGTGCTCGGCACGCTGTGGGTCTGGCCCCGGCTGGCCGTCCGCAGCTGGCCCGCGATGTTCCTGCGGCTCGGCACCATCGCCGTCACCCAGCTGGCCCTCCTGTTCACCCTGGGGCTCGCCGTCAACGACTACTTCGTCTTCTACTCCAGCTGGTCCGACCTGCTGGGGCACGAGCACGGCACCGGGGTGATCAAACAGGCCGCGGGCGCCGGGGCGAGCCGGGCCGGCGTCCAGGTGCTCGGCCCGGCGGAGATCACCGGCGTGGGGACGGCCAGCCGCGATCCGGCCCGGATCGGGGTGCTGGAGCGGGTGCGACTGCCCGGCGCGACCACCGGGCTCAGCACCGACGGCTACGTCTACCTGCCCCCGCAGTACTTCCAACCGGGCGGCGAGACACGGCACTTCCCGGCCGCGCTGGTGCTGACCGGCTTCCCCGGCGACGCCACCAACCTGGTCACCAAGCTCCGCTACCCGGCCGTCGAACTCGACCTGCTGCGCCACGGGGCGATGCGACCGACCATCCTGGTGCTGATGCGGCCCTCGCCGACCATGCCCCGGGACAGCGAGTGCGAGGACATCCCGAACGGCCCGCAGGCGCAGCGCTACTTCACCACCGACGTGCCCGCCGACCTGCGGGCCTCCTACCGGGTGCTGGACGGCACCGGAAGCCTGGGCATCGTCGGCGACTCGACCGGCGGCTACTGCGCGGTCAAGATGGGCATGGAGCACCCGGAGGTCTTCCCGGCCGCGGTCTCGCTCTCCGGGTACTTCAAGGCGGCGGAGGACGCCACCACGGGCGACCTCTTCGCGGGCAGCCCCCAGCGCCGTGCCGAGGCCGACCTGAACTGGCGGCTGGCCCACCTGCCGATGCCGCCGCTCGCCGTGCTCCTCGCGGACAGCAAGGAAGACGGCGGCACCTACGCCGCCTCCAGTGCCTTCGCCGCCGCCGCCCGCCCGCCGCTGGTGGTCGCCCAGGAGACGGTCGACACCGGCGGCCACAACTTCACCACCTGGGACCGGCTGCTCCCGCCCGCCCTCACATGGCTCAGCGCCCACCTGCGTGATCCGGTGTGACGGCCGGGTCCGAGCGGGTGGGCGCTGTTCAAGCGGGCCTTCAGCAGGCCTTCAGCGGGCCAACAGGGGCAGTGGCGCGCCGGTTCGGGCCGGGAGTTCGAGGCGGGTGAGCAGGGCCGAGGGTGAGACCTCGACTACCGGACAGCCGGCCCGGTGGCGGCAGTGGCGGGCGACCGAGCCGTACCGCAGCCGGTCCAGTCGGCGGCGGGTGGCGGCGCCGAGGACGAGCAGGTCCTGCGGGCCGGTGACGGCGCCGACCAGCGCGGGGCCGGGCTCGCCGTTGACCACCAGCGGGTGGATGACCAGGTCGGACGGGTAGCCGCCGTAGGCCTGCTCGAAGGCGACGTCGAGGCGCCGGCGGGCGGCGTGCTCCAGCTCGGAGCGCGGGCGCAGGCCGTCCCGCTCGTTCACGGCCCAGACGGCGACGGGCACCAGCACCGCCTGGTGCCGGGCCGCCTCGCCGACGGCGTGGTAGAGGGCGGCCAGACTGCTCAGTGATCCGCTCAGGCCGACGATCACTCGGGTGGTCCCGGTCATGGCCGTTCGCCTCCACTTCTCCGGCAGAACTCTCCGTCGGGTGCTGCCGGTTCGGGTTCTTCCGGTTCGGAACTCCTTGCTTCGGATGAGTCCAGTGAACCCCGGAACCGGGTCCTCCGCACCGCCGCTGACACCGTCATGACGCAGGTCCCCCACATCTTGACGGCCCCCTGACAGGCCGGTCGGGCGCTCCGGCTCCGCGCCCAACGCCCGTACGCCGGGCCGTTCCTGACGACTCCCGGGCGCCGCCGGGCGGGCCGCTGTCAGGAAGGCGTCAAGGATCGGGGCCGGGACGTACGCCCTGCGTCAAGGAGGGGTGCGGTCGGTGTGCGGAGGGCCTCCACTGGAAGGGGGCGGTCGTACGGGCCGCCCGCCCGTCGAAGCCTGTCGAAGCCTGTCGAACGAAAGCCTGCCGAAGGGACCTGCCATGACCACCGCCACCGCCGTGATCGACGTCGACGAACCGCTGGAGCGGACCGTCCGCCTCACCCCCGTCGCCTGGCGCCAGGACCACCCCGAGCCGCCGGAACCGTCCCCGGCCGCCGACCGGGCGCGCACCCGCCCGGCGCACTGCCGGTTCGCCGTGCACTACGAGGACTGATCCGCCTCCGACCCGCCCGTCCGCCCCCAGGAGGAGCCGCCATGACCCAGCTCATCGCCCCGCCCGTCCCCGCCGCTCCCGGCACCACCTCCGCCCCCGTCGACGCCTCCGCCCCCGTCGACGCCCTCGGCGGTCCCTGGCCGGCCTCGGCGCGGCCCGGCCGGGGAGCCGCCGATCTGCTGGTCGGCGGGGTGGGGCTGGCCGAGGCCGCCGAGCGGTTCGGCACCCCGCTGTACGTGCTGGACGAGGCCGAGGTCCGGGCCCGCGCCCGGTCCTACCGGCGGGCGCTGCCGCACGCCGAGGTGCTGTACGCGGCCAAGGCGTTCCTGTGCAGCGCGATGGCCGACTGGGTGGAGAGCGAGGGCCTGGGTCTGGACGTGTGCTCGTCGGGCGAGCTGTGGCTGGCGGTCTCGGCGGGCTTCCCGGCGCAGCGGATCCTGCTGCACGGCAACGCCAAGTCCCCGGAGGAGCTGCGGCTGGCGCGGCGGCTGCGGGTGGGGCGGATCGTCATCGACGGCCCGGCGGAGATCGCCCGGCTGGCCGCGCTGGTGGCCGCCGACACACCGCAGAAGGTGCTGGTCCGGGTGGTCCCGGGGATCGCGGCCGGGCACCACACGGCGGTGCGCACGGGCGTCGGCGGGCAGAAGTTCGGCTTCCCGATCGAGGGTGGTGACGCGGCGGACGCCATCGCCCGGGTGCTCGACCAGCCGGGGCTCGAACTGACCGGCCTGCACTGCCACTTGGGATCGCAGATCACCGAGTTCGAACCGTACCTGGAGGCGGTGGACGCCCTGGTGCGGCTGCTCGCGGCGGTGCGGGACCGGCATGGCGTGGAGTTCCCGGAGCTGGACCTCGGCGGCGGCCACGGCATCCGCTACCTGCCCGGGGACACCGAACTGGACCTCGCCGAGTTCGCCGTACGGGTGACCGACCGACTGGCGGCGCGCTGTGCCGAGGCCGGGCTGTCGGTGCCCCGGCTGATCGTCGAACCCGGCCGCGCGATCGCCGGACCGGCTGCGGTGGCGGTCTACCGGGTGCTGTCCGTCAAGCACACGGCGGACGGCCGCAGCTTCGTCGCGGTGGACGGCGGCATGAGCGACAACCCGCGCCCGGCGCTGTACGGCTCGCCGTACACGGTCCGCCTGGTCGGCCGCCGCTCGGAGGCGGGGCAGGCGCGGGCGGACGTGGTCGGCCGTCACTGCGAGGCCGGCGACGTCCTGGTCAGGGACGCCGCCCTGCCCGCCGACCTGCGCCCGGGGGACCTGCTGGCGATGCCGGCGGCCGGCGCCTACCAGCTGTCCATGGCGTCGGGCTACAACCTGGTCGGCCGCCCGGCGGTGGTGGCGGTGAAGGACGGCCGGGCGCGGCTGCTGATCCGCCGGGAGACGGTGGAGGACTTCCGGCTGCGGGAAGTCGGCCGCTGAGGGACGCGCGTGCGCGGGAAGTCGGCCCGGCCGACTTCCCGCGCACGGCCGTGGTCGAAAAATGCAGGTGAAAGGGGTCGCCGCCGCCGGTAGGGTCCGGCGGGTGACGAACTGGTGTGAGATCTACGAGAGTGACTGCGCGTTCCCGGCGGGGCGCGAGCTGGACGACCTGGTGGCGGAGCTGGCGGACGCGCTGGGGGACCCTGACCCGGAGGTCAGGGACGGCTACCCGTACGCGGTGCTGGACTGCTGGATCCGGCGCGGGGTGATCGACGCCGACCGGTGTCTGGCGCTCGGCGATCTGATGGCGGAACGTTTCACCGATCCGCGGATCGAGGCCCGGACGTTCGCCCCGCTCGTTCTGGGGATGATCGTGGGCCAGGGCCACCTCCGGCCGGAGTGGCTCGACGCGTTCGCCGTCTGGTACCGCTCGGAGAGCGACCTGCGGGGCCGTGACGACGAGCTCGGCTGGCTGCACGCGGTGGCGCACGGCGCCGACCTGCTGGCGGCCTGCGGTCAGCGGCCCGAGGTCGACCCCGCACCGCTGCTCGCGCTGGCCGCCGAGCGGTTGCTCGCGCCGACCGAGTACCTGTTCGCGGAGCGGGAGGACAACCGGCTCGCCAGGGCCCTCGCCCTCGTCCTCACCCGCCCCGACCTGACGCCGGAGCGGTCGACCGGCTGGCTGTCCACGATCGGGGAGGCCCTCGTCGGGATGGAGCGCGGGCCGATGCCCGTCTGGGCCTCCAACACGAGCCGCACCCTGCTGGCCCTGTACGTCCTGGCGGACCTCGGAGTGCCGACGGAGCGCGGCGGCCGGCCCGTTCCGCTCGCCCACGGCGACGCGGTCAAGGCGCGCCTGGCCGAGGTGCTGAAGCCGGTGTTCCCGTACGCCTGAGAGGGCGAGGACAGCGCGAGAAGTCGGCCCGGCCGACTTCTCGCGCAGGTGTGTCCAGGCGTCGGGCTCAGGACGGTCGGCGCCCCCAGCAGGTGACCATCATCCAGGCGGTGTCGGTGAAGGCCGGGTCGTCCAGGTGCGTGACCGCCGCCGCGATCTGCTCGGCCGTCATGAGCCCGGTGGCGATGAGCCCGGGGGTGGCCTGGGCGAAGCACCGGCGCCAGAACGCGTTCTCCTTCTCGTCCGTTCCGCACACGGCGACCCGGATGGTCATGCCGATGTCGGTGAGGCCGGCACGGGCCATGGCGGCGGGGATACGGCGGGCCCAGGAGTGGTCGGTCCCGTGGGTCCGGGCCAGCAGGGTCTGGCAGGCTTCGAGCAGCGCGGCGAACTGCGGATACGGGGACGCGGCGGCCGGGAGGTAGGTGGGGTCCTCGACCACGATCCATCCTCCGGGCGCGAGCCAGTCGGCCATCCGGTCGAGGGCGAGCTCCGGATCGGGGAGGTGGCCGAGCAGGGCCCGTGCGTGCACCAGGTTCCGGGAGCCTGCCGGGAAGTCGTCGCGGGTCACGTCGTGCCGGGCGACCGTCATGTTGACCGGCGTGGGCGACTCCTCCAGGAACGCGGTGTCGAGGTCGGTGGCCGTGACCGAGCCGTCGGGGCAGCGGGCGGCCAGCCAGCGGGCGATGGAACCGTGGCCGGCCCCGGCCTCGACGCACTGCCAGTGCGAGGCGACACCGAGCCGTTCGAGGACGGCGATGGTGCTCGGATCGCTGAGCTCCTCCAGCAGGCGCAGCCGTTCGCGTTCGCCTCGCGTGCCGTGGGCGAGGACACAGTCCTGGTAGACCGGGGAGCTCATCGTTCACCTTCCAGGTGTCGGGCCACGACGGGCGTGAAGTCCCCGGCACAGGTCAGCTCCAGGCGGCTGCCGGCGGGGGAGCGGAAGTAGAGCACGGTCCGGCCGCCGGCCTCCGGGTCCTCGTGGGGGTTGTAGCCCCCGCCGTCCGGGCGCATGGCCGCAGCGGCGGTGAGCAGTGACCGCAGGTCGTCGAGCAGGCGCTCGCTCGGGGCGTCGACCATGAGGGCCGTGTGACGCTCCCAGTGGTGCCGGCGCTCACCGTCGACCACCGGCTCGGTGGCGGACGTCGGCGGCAGGCAGAAGACCTCCGCCCCGGCCGAGTCGGGGCTGAAGGCGTGGACGATGGTCACGTCGAGCAGCTCCTGGCCGAGACCGTAGCGGTCCGCGAGACGACGGCGCACGACGACGCTGGGCACCGAGGGCGCCGGGCTCCACCCGCGTCCGAGCAGGTACGTACGGACGTCGTCCACGGCGGCCGGGAAGACGAGGGTGGCGACGTGGTCGACGCGGCAGTGCGCGGCGATGGTGCCGACGGCCTCCCCGTCGATGTCCGGCCCACCTGCCAGGACGCGCAGCACCCGGGGCACGTCGGTGTCGGCGGCCCGGCGCAGCAGTCCGTCCAACTCGGCGGCGTCGGCGGGATGGAGGACGCTCACGGCCGCCGGCCCGGGTCGGTCATCGGGCTGTTCCACTCGCGCATCAGCGCGACCAGCCGGCCGCAGTAGCTGCGCTCCGCCTTCACGTAGCTGCCGCCGCCCGCGCCGAACGACCAGGCGATGGCGTTCATCTCCTCCTCGTCGTGGGAGGGGGTGCCGCGGAAGAAGGCGGCCAGCCGGTCGTTGACGCGCGGGAACCGCCCGGCGGGCAGCCGGAGGGCGTAGATGCCGACGCGCTCGATCGCTCCGGTGGAGATCCGCAGCGTCACCGAGAAGGTGTGCCCGTCCGGGGCCGTGAAGGCGACCATGTCCTGGAGGGTCGTCTCGTCCGGCACCCCGGCCCGGGACAGGGCGAGCAGCCGCTCCGCCACCTTCGGACCGAGGCCTTCCCGGGTGCGGAAGTACAGGTTGGCCGTGTCGTGCTGGTAGTCCACGGCCACGTGCCGCACCGATGTCAGGCCCAGCTCGTGGAGGCGGCCGCGATGCCGGCGGATGGCGTCCGGAACCCCGGGGACATCGAGGATCTCGTCCAGCGGCCGGATCCCGCCCAGGTACACCCAGGTCTTGACCAGGCCGTGGACCGCGTCGAAGTCGCACAGCTCCGTCGAGCCCTCGTACCGGGAGCTCCAGGCGGAGATCAGGCCGACGCTCGGACTGTCGGGACGGAGGAGGCCGGCCCGCACCCCGATGCGCACGGTGTCGACGGGGACGCGGTCGTAGAAGCGGTAGTTCAGCGCACCGCCGGGCTTGTCGTTGGTGCGCCACAGGACCGCTCCCCGGTGGAAGCTCTCCTCGTAGGTGTCGAGCACCCGGCGGGTCATGGGCGGGGAGTGGTCGATGCCCAGCAGGTCGGTGGTGGCCTCGATGTCCTTGAGGAATCGAGACGGAGAGAAGTCGCCGGCAGCCGCCATCAGGGCCTCCGTTCGTTCGGGCGGGGGCTCCGCAACCCTGTGTCGGCTGCCCGATCCACCACCAAGATCGTCCTTCCGGGCGATCCAATCATTCCGAAGATCGATTCGCCAGGGTTCTCGGCGGTGTGCGGGGCCGTGGCTCCGAGGTGGCCGAATGAGATCGCTTCTGTCGGTTCGTCGGCTGGGATGTGTGAGAAATGTGGTGCGAGCGCGTCCATTTGTGGCGGGGCGCTGTTAGGCTGCGCGCCTGAATCCCCGCTCATCGGGATGCGACCGACGTTGGAACAGGGCGTGAAGGTTCGCCTGACGACACCTGAGGAGCCACGTGAGAACCGATGATCTGCCCTTACTGTTCGAGGAGTTGGCCCGCAGATTCGCGGACGTGACCGGCATGTCGGTGGCGGCGACCGGGTCGCTCGCGCGTGGTGACTTCCGCACCGAGTCCGGTGCCGAGATCCTCTCCAACCTCGATCTGGTCCATGTCGTGGCCGATGACGCCGATGTGCCGGCGATCCGTGCCGAAGTGGGCCCGATCATGCGGGACATCGCCGACGGCTTCCGGCTGGAGACGACGTCCGTGATCGCCAGGCTTCCGGCGTTCCGGCGGGCCGGGCACGCCCACTACCGGATCAGCATGCGGCCCGAGTGGTTCTGCGACGGCCTCGGGCTCGGACCGGAGGGCTTCGACCTGCCCGGCGACGACGATTCGCAGACGGCGCTGGCCTGGATGACGCAGCCCGTCCCGTACTACCTGGCGAAGGCGACGATCGTGGACCCGGCGACCAATCTGGCCAAGGCCCGCAAGGCCGCGCTGCGGCTGGCCGACCGCTTCGACCTGGCGCTGATCCGCGACGACCTGGACAACCTCCCACGAGCGCTCGGCGCGCTGGTCGCCGAGCGCGGCATCACCCCCCTTGAGTCCACCGCCCGCTACCTGGACGCGCCCACGCATCCGGCCATCGCGCAGATCGTCCGCGACGCCGTCTTCGTCGAGAGCATGGGCCTGTCGTCCGCCGACTCGATGGTCGTCCTGCTGCCGTCCGTCCCGAACTGACCACGACCGGAGAGCACTTCATGTCCACCCGGCAGCATGTGGAGATCCTTCCCCCGCACCCGCTGCGGGCCGGCTACGACCGGTCCCTGGAGCGCGGGTCGATCGCCGACGACTTCCAACGGCGCCTGGAGCCTGGCAACTTCACCCCCGGCTACCTCGATGCCCTGACCGTGCGGGTCGAACAGGCCCTGAGGCAACAGCCGTCGGACGAGACGATGCGCTGGCGGCTGGCGTTCCTGCTGCTCCAGAACAACGCCACCGCGGCCGCCGTCGAACGGGCCGGGGAGCTGCTGGCCGGCGCCACCCTTCCGCAGGCCGTCCGGCTGGCCCACCTGGTGGCCGGGATCCGCGGCCGGGCCGAGCTGCCGCGCACCGGCCGGCGGGTCCGGCGGGTCAACTGGTCCATCAACAACCGCTGTCCGATGTCCTGCCAGGGCTGCTACAACCCGTTCGCCGCGGAGCAGATCGACCTGGCCCAGGCGGATCGGATCATCGGGAAGCTGGCCGCGCACGGCACCACCGATCTGGTGCTGGCCGGTGGGGACCCGCTGCTCTGGCCGCCGATCTTCGACGTGGTGGACCACGCCATCGACGCCGGCCTCAAGGTCGGCCTGGACACCACCGGTTACACGCTCACCGCCGAGAAGCTGGCCCGGCTGCGCGGACTGTCCTCGCTGCGGCTGCCGTTGGACGCCGTCACCGCGGACGTGCAGCGCGCCTTCCGCCGCAGCCCGGACGACAGGCTGCTCGACGCACTCCTGGAGTCCCTCGCCCTGTGCGACGCGGAGGGCTTCGACCGGGTGCGCGTCCACACCGTGGCGAGTGCCGAGAACCTGCACCAACTGCCGGAACTGGCGGCCGAGATCATGTCCCACCCGTCGGTCGCCCAGTGGGTGGTCTTCCAGTGGTGGGGGCGACGGGCGTCGCCGGCCACGGTACGCAGGCTCGGGGTGGCGGTGGAGGACGTCCGCGCGGTCCTGGCGGCGATCCGGCGCGACTTCCCGGACCGGGAGATCCACCTCGCGGAGAGCAGCGAACGGGAGCTGCTGAACTGGATGATCCAGTCGAGCGGGCAGGTGGTCACGTTCGGGTCGGGCCCGGAGGAGGAGTTCATCCTGGGCAATCTGCTGACCGACGAGGTCGAGGAGATCCTGACCCACCCGATCCTGGACTTCGAGGCGATGTCCCGCGGGATTCCGGTCACGCCGGGGACGGTGTTCGACCCGGCGGAAGGCCCGGCGGAGGGCCCGTCGGCCGGCTCGGTGGAGGGCTCGGCGGAAGGTCCTGCGGCGGGCTCTCGGTAGCCGGAGCCGGTCAGCCGGTGTGGCCGGCCGGCGCCACGATCAGCTCGCCGACCAGTTCGGCCGCCGCCGCCCGCTGCTCGGCGGGCAGTCCGTCGTCGGTGACCAGGACGTCCAGCTGGTCGAGCGCGGCGAAGGAGGCCAGGCCGACCGCGTCCCACTTGGTGTGGTCGGCCACGACGACCACCCGGCGGGCGGAGCGGAGGAAGGCGCGGTTGGTCTCCGCCTCGGCCAGGTTCGGGGTGGTCAGCCCGGCCTCGGGGGAGAGCCCGTGGCAGCCCAGGACCAGCAGGTTGACGTGCAGCGAGCGGATCGCCTGGTCGGCGACCGGCCCGACCAGCGCGTCCGAGGGGGTCCGGACGCCGCCGGTGCGGATCACCGTGGCGGTGGCGGGGGTGCTGTCCTCGGCGGGCTGTTCCAGCAGCTCGGCGATCCGCAGCGAGTTGGTCACCACGGTGAGGCCGTCGACCGCGCGCAGCTGCCGGGCGACCGCGAAGGTGGTCGTCCCACCGGCCAGCGCGACCGCCGAGCCGGGCGGCACGAGGGCGGCGGCGGCCCGGGCGATCGCCTCCTTGGCGGGCAGCTCCCAGCGCGTCTTGGCCTCGAACCCGGGCTCGCCGGTGGCCGGCGCGTCGACCCGCACCGCGCCGCCGTGCACCTTGTGCACCAGGCCGCGGCGGGCCAGCGCGTCCAGGTCGCGGCGGACCGTCATGTCGGAGACCCCGAGGTCGCGGACCAGCTCGGCGACACGGACCCCGCCGCGGACGCGGACCTGTTCGAGGATCAGCACGCGGCGCTGACCGGCGAGGGGCTGGGCGCTGTCAGCCATCGGGGGCCTCCTCGTTCTGGTGATCGGCTCGGTGAGCGGTTCTGGTGGATAGTGTTCGAGAGTGTAGCTTTATGTTGATTCCGATGACTCCGATGACTCCAATGGCTTAAGACTCCAATGGCTTCACTCGAAGGAAGAAGGCCATGCCCGGGACGTCCCTGACCCAGCCCACCACCGTCAGGACCGTGACCACCCTCGCGGACGGTCGGCAGTTGATCTACTACGACAGCGGCGCCACCGCTCCCCGGCGCACCGTGGACGAACGGCCGCTCGACCCGCGGGCCCCCGGCTCCGAGGTCCGGCTGGACCCGGCCACCGGCGACTGGGTCACCATCGCGGCCCACCGCCAGTCGCGCATCTACCAGCCGCCGGCCGAGGAGTGCCCGCTCTGCCCGTCCCGTGGCGGGCGGCTCAGCGAGATCCCGGCCGAGGACTACCAGGTCGCCGTCTTCGAGAACCGCTTCCCCTCGCTGGCCGGTCCGCCCGGCACTTCGGCCCCCGCGGCCGAGGGCCTGTGGACCAGCGGCCCCGGCGCCGGGCGCTGCGAGGTGGTCTGCTTCACCGCCGACCACGAGGCGTCCTTCGCCGACCTCACCCCCGAACGCGCCCGACTCGTCCTGGACGCCTGGACCGACCGCACCGCCGAACTCTCCGCACTGCCCGGCGTCCGGCAGGTCTACTGCTTCGAGAACCGGGGAGCCGAGATCGGCGTCACCCTCGCCCACCCGCACGGCCAGATCTACGCCCTGCCGTTCACCACCCCGCGCACTGCCCGGATGGCCGCCCGCGCCGCCGAGCACCGGGCCGCCACCGGCCGCAACCTCTTCGACGACCTGCTCGCCGCCGAACGCTCCGCCGGCCTCTCCGCCGAACGCTCCCCCGAACTCTCCGCCGAGGGCGGACGCGTCGTCCTCGCCGGGGACCACTGGACGGCCTTCGTCCCCTTCGCCGCCCGCTGGCCGTACGAGGTGCACCTGTACCCGCACCGCCGGGTGCCCGACCTGACCGCCCTGGACGAGCGGCAGCGCAGCGAATTCCCCGTCCTCTACCTGGAGTTGCTGCGCCGCTTCGACCGGCTCTTCGGCGGCGGCCGCACCCCGTACATCTCCGCCTGGCACCAGGCCCCGGCCGGGCAGCGCGACGAACTCGCCCTGCACCTGGAGCTGTTCACCATCCGCCGCACCGCCGACAAGCTCAAGTACCTCGCCGGGGTGGAGTCCGGCATGGACGCCTTCGTCAACGATGTCACCCCCGAGGACGCGGCCCGCCGGCTGCGGGAGGTCGCCGCATGAGGACGTTCGAGCAGCTGTACGGCCGTCCGGCCGAGGGGGAGTGGGCCGCCCCCGGCCGGGTGAACCTGATCGGCGAACACACCGACTACAACCTCGGGTTCGTCCTCCCGATCGCCCTGCCGCGGGCCGTCCGCGCCCAGGCGGCCCGCCGGGCGGACGGGCGGCTCCGGCTCTGGTCCCGGGGCGGCGAACCCGTGGTGCTCCGGGTCGACGACCTCACCCCGGGCTCGGTGCCCGAGGGGGCCGGCTGGGCGGGCTACCCGGCGGGCGTGGTGTGGGCGCTGCGCGAGGCCGGACATCCGGTCGGCGGAGCGGACGTCCGGCTGGACAGCGACGTGCCCAGCGGAGCCGGGCTCTCCTCCTCCGCCGCGCTGGAGTGCGCCGTCGCCGCCGCCTACAACGAGCTGTACGGGCTCGGGCTTTCGGCGCCGGAGCTGGCGGTGCTGGCGCAGCGGGCCGAGAACGCCTTCGTCGGCGTGCCCTGCGGGATCATGGACCAGATGGCCTCGATGTGCTGTCGCCCGGGAGCCGCGCTGTTCCTGGACAGCCGGGATCTGACGGTGCGTCAGGTACCGGTCGACCTCGCGGGGGCGGGCCTCGCGCTGCTGGTGCTGGACACCCGGGTGAAACACGACCTCGGGGACGGCGCCTACGCCGCGCTGCGGGCCGGCTGCGAGCGGGCCGCCGCGCTGCTCGGGCTGCCCGCGCTGCGCTCGCTCCAGTCGTCCGGACTGGCCGAAGCGATCGCCCAACTCCCTTCGGAACTTGTGCCGTTGGTGCGCCACGTGGTCACCGAGAACGCACGCGTCGAGACCGCCGTCGCCCACCTGGACGCCGGCGACCTCGCCGCGCTCGGCCCGATCCTCACCGCCGGCCACGCCTCACTGCGCGACGACTACCAGGTCTCCTGCCCGGAGACCGACCTCGCCGTCGAAGCCGCCCTGGCCGCCGGCGCCCACGGCGCGCGGATGACCGGCGGCGGCTTCGGCGGCTCGGTCATCGCCCTGGTGGACGCGAACGCGGCCGAACGCGTCGCCGCCGAGGTCACCGCCGCGTTCCGCGCCGCCGGGTACACCGAACCGCGCACCCTCACCGCCGTCCCGGCGGAGGGGGCGCGTCGGCTCAGGTAGCCGTCCGTTACGCCTTGTGGGCGTCCGGGCGCTCCGGAGAGGCCTCCGCGAGCGCCCGGGTGACCGCCTCGACACCGGCGCGCAGCCCGTACACCGGGGTGGCCGGCTGCTGGCGCCACGACTCGTCGATCCCGCCCGCGTCCACGGTGTCGAAGCCCAACTCGTCGACCAGCGCCCGGACCACCCGCTTGGCCGCCTCGTCGTCCGAGGCCACCGGCACCGCGATCCGCTCCGGGTCGCCCGCCGGGCGCGGCCGCTCCAACAGGTCCTGGGCGTAGGTGCCGTTGAACACCTTCACCACCTTGTGCCCCAGGTGCTGCTCCGTCCACCGGCTCTCGGTGACCCCGCCGTCCTCGATCGCGTCGATCCGGCCGTCACGCTCCTTCGGGTAGTAGTTGCCGGTGTCGATCACCGCAACGCCCTCGGCTGCGCCGTCCAGCAGCCCGGCGGGCAGGTCCGGCACGCTCTTCAGCGGCACCGTCACCACCACGACCTGTGCCCCGCGCGCGGCCTCGGTGGCCGTCACCGCCTTCGCCCCGGTCTCCTCGACCAGCGCCTTGAGCGTCTCCGGGCCACGGGAGTTGGCCACCGCCACCTCGTGCCCCAGTGCCGTCAGCCGCCGGGTGAGGTTGCCGCCGATGTTGCCCGCGCCGATGATGCCGATCTTCATGGGAAGTCCCTCTTCGCGAGTGCGTGATCAGTCCGTCGCCTTGGCCCAACCGCCCGGCGGCGTCCGCGATTCCCGTTCGGGAGGGTGGTTTTCCCGGGCCTGTCGAAGGAAGCGGGAGCACTGGGGTTGACGGTCATCTCACCCGGCTGGAAGGCGCCGCCGTGCACCGTGGGGTGCTCACCGGTTGAACGGTACCCGTCGCGGCGGTGACGCCCCGGCCGCCCACGTGGCACGCTCGGCTGGGAGACCGGGGCCCGCCAACCGCGTCCTACAGCACGGCGATGGTGAACGACGCGCGCACGGGGTGGCCGTTGTTGACGGGGACGACGGTGATGGCGTCCCGGCGGCTGTCGCACGACGTGGTGGGGGCCCCCAACACTTCGACGCTGGTGGTGCCGACCCCACCGTTGGCGAGGATCAGGGCGCTGGGGAGGTTGATGCCGGCACTGGGATTGACGATGACGCAGTAGACGCCCGGGTGCACGGTCTCGAAGCTCTCGACCACGTTCTTCTGTCGCAGCAGGTCACCGTGGAAGTCCACCGCGGCGGCGGCCCTGGCGTTGGGGGCGATGATCTCGGTCGGGGTGGCGGCGGCCTGGCCGGTGAAGACGGCCGAGAGGGCGATGACTCCGGCGAACACGGCGACGGTACGACGCATGATGGCCACTCCTTGGATGGTGCCACAGCGCAGCGCGCCGAGGCGGGCCTGAGGGTTCGCCGTTGACGATAGCGGCGTGTGCGGAGCGTGCCGCCCGCTCGCCAGCAAGGCCATTCGATCGGGTGATTCGCTGAAGCGCGTTGACGGGCCTGCACTCCGGCAACAACAGCTGTACCGCCCACTGAGCAGAACCGAACGAGGGAGGGGCCGATGCAGCGCCGAGGCCAGGGCTTGGGGCTCCTCACGAAATGATCTCCGAGGGGGCGGTTCCGGGTGTGGTCAGGCAGCATGGGGGTGATGAACTCGGAAGAGCCGGTGCCTCGGGAGTTGAAGGCCCTCGATACGGCCTCGCTGGTCAGGCTTGAGGAACGGGCATGTGGGCTCCGGCTCAACCAGCGGTTGGACCCGGCATGGGTGCGGGCGAATGCTGCGCCCGATGGGGTGCACTACCTGTGGCCGGCCGTTTGGAACAGCCTGCCCCACCGCCCCGGCGTTCCACGCCAGTTGCGCTGCGAACTGCTCATCGCGCTTCATGCGGGGGAGTGCGTGATGAGCCTGTTGGACGTCCTGCCTGGTGACTTCGCCCCTCTTTCGAGAGTCACCTCGCGGGACGAGGGCATGAAGGTCAGCCAGCTCCTGGACAGCTCCCCGAGCGTCAGGGAATGGCTACTGGTCAGGAGCCTCCCGGGTCGGCCGTGAGAAGCTGAGCGGCTCCACTCCGAGGCCCAGGCCGGGAATCAACCTCGGTGACGCGTATCGCGTGGACGGTGCCGCCGTCGATGCCGATCCTGGCCTGCCACGCCTGTTGCCCGCGCCCGCTCCTCGCCCTCCGGTGGCCTCCATGGTCGATGGGGCGGTGCTCCGTCACGGAACACCGCCCCATCCCAAGGCCTACCAGCAGGTCAGATCGACTGGTAGTAGCCGAGCAGGTCGACCAGGAAGTCGATGTCCTGCCAGCCCTGGTTCCAGATGTCGACGATGCCGCCCTTGCCGCCCGGGGTCTGCGCGACGCCCGCGACGGTCTGGCCGGCCTCCCAGTTGAGCGTCGAGGAGACGGGTCGCTGCGGCACGGTCGGGGTGCCGTTCTGGTAGTCGGACCAGAAGTTGGGGTCGGGGGTGACCGAGAGGAAGCCCGGACCGCTGGTGTTGGTGACGGTGGTGTTCAGCACCCAGGCGTCGACCCGGGGTTCGTGGGTGTCGGCCTCGTGCCGCATCGCGAAGAAGCTGCGGGCGGCCAGCGGGCCGGCCTTGCGGCCGCCCCAGCTGCCGTCCTTGCGGCTGTCGAGGAGCCGGAGCGGCGCGTAGCCCGAGACCAGGGCGGCGCGGCTGTCGGGGGTGAAGTAGCCGACGACGTCGAGCACCACGTCGGTCGGCTTCCAGCTGCCGTTGCGGATGGTGATCTTGCCGTCCGCGCCGACCGGGACGATCACCGCGTTGGCGACGGTCTGCCCGGCGGTGAAGTTCAGGTTGGAGGTGGTCGGCGCGGCCTGCCCGCTGGGGTAGGCGATCAGGTGGCCGGCGTCCTGGGGGCCGGTGGCCGTCAGGTTGAGCGCGACGGCGGTGACCCCGGCCGTCGGCACGCCGTTGCGGCCGGTCATCTGGACGTCGAAGGTGCTCAGGCCGGGGACCTGGCCCTTGGCCGCGCCGAGGCCCTCGCGGGTGTCGACGGCGCGCGTCTGCGTCACCGCCTTGTAGCCGCTGGCGACGGTGGGCGTGAAGTAGCCGGTGACGTCGGCGAGCAGGTCCACCGGCTGCCAACCCGCGTTGAACAGGTAGACGTAGCCGTCCTGGCCGACCCCCGAGAGCACCATGTTCGGGACGGTCTGGCCGGCGACGTAGTTGAGGCTGGACGAATCCGACTCCTCGGCCAGGTTCTTCCAGGCCGCCGTCGAGATGTGCCCGTCCGCAGTGGTGTTGGTGACGGTGACGTTGAGCGCCACGGCGGAGACGCCGGTCGGCACCTGGGCCGTGCCCGCGACCTTCAGGGCCACCGTGCCACGGGCGGGGACCTTGGTGGCGGGGGCGCCGATGCCCGAGCGGGTGTCCAGCAGCCGGGTGGGCGCGTGCGGGGTGAACTCGGCGCCGGCGGTGACGACCTGGACCTGGTTGGAGGCCTCAAGGCCCTGGACGGTGTCCTTGACGGTGACCTTGACGTCGTAGGTGCCGACCGAGGCGTACCGGTGCTTGGTGGTGCGCAGGTCGCTGCCGGTGCCGTCGGGGGTGGCGGAGAAGGTGTCCGTCTTGCCGTCGCCCCAGGTGATGGTGACGTCCATGGTGGGGGAGCTGCCGTAGGGCGGATGGATGATGGTCCGCAGTTCGAGCCCGCGAGCGTCGGGGGTCACGGCGTACAGATCGATGATCGGGTTCCACTCACCCTGCGCGGCCCGCGCGCCCTGCGCCGGCGCCGCCGGCCCGGTCCGCCCGTCGGCCTTCGGCGAGACCACCGTCCGCTCGCCGGGGCTGCTGAAGGTCCGGCCCGGAAGCTTCCGCGCCGCGTCCGCCGCGCTCACGGCCGCCGCGCCCTTGTCGGCGGAAGCCGCAGCGGACGCGGAACCCGAAGGAGTCGAAGCACCCGAGGGACCTGCCGCCTGGGCCATCCCGGGCGCGATGCCCACACCGGCCGCCACGACGGCAGCCAGAACCACGATTCGGCGATGACGCACCGATTCCCCCCACGCACAATGTGTTCGAAGTCGAACAGTTTCGGCACTGTTCGAACGCATGGTCAGCGTACAGCTCGTACAAGAAGAGCCGGGCCCCGAAGAACCCCTACCGGCAGACGGAGCCGCCACCGGTAGGAGCCCCTACCGACAGCAGGGGCTCCTACCGAGAGTAGGAGCCCCCACCGACAGTCGGGCGTGCGTCACTCGAAGCGGGCGGGATCGCCGGCCCCCCGCCGGACGATCTCCGGTGCGCCGCCCGAGAAGTCGACGACCGTCGTCGGTTCCGTGCCGCAGTCACCCGAATCCACCACGGCGTCCAGCACGTGGTCCAGCCGCTCCTTGATCTCCCACCCCTGGGTCATCGGCTCCTCCTCGCCGGGGAGGATCAGGGTGCTGGAGACCAGGGGCTCGCCGAGCTCGGCGAGCAGGGCCCGGGTGACGGCGTGGTCGGGGATCCTGACGCCCACCGTCTTCTTCTTCGGGTGCATCAGGCGGCGCGGGACCTCCTTGGTCGCCGGCAGGATGAAGGTGTAGCCGCCCGGGGTCGCGGCCTTGACGGCGCGGAAGACGTTGTTGTCGAGCTGGACGAACTGCCCCAGCTGCGCGAAGTCCACGCACATCAGGGTGAAGTGGTGGCGCTCGTCGAGCCGCCGGATCGAGCGGATCCGGTCGAGGCCGTCGCGGTTGTCCAGCCGGCAGCCCAGGGCGAAACAGGAGTCGGTCGGGTACGCGATGAGGGCGCCGGACCGGAGGCTGTCGGCCACGGTGCCGATGGTGCGGGGCTGGGGGGATTCTGGATGCACATCGAAGTACTTCGCCATTCGGCCGACCCTACGGGATGCCGACGGCCGATCGGCGCAGCCTCGACCCGCGGGGCGCGGCAGCTCGCCGCGGGCCGCGTTCTGGCAGGCCGCCGGGGCCCGGCGTACGGTCGGTCGGTATGGGCTTCGATCAGGCGCGCGCGAACCGGATCTTCCTCCCCGAGACGTACGCCGAGGGGGTGCCGTACGAGCTGTTCCGCGAGCTGAGGGCCGAGGCGCCGGTCTGCTGGGTGGAGGAGCCGGCGGTGGGGGACTGGCCGGCCGGCCCCGGCTACTGGGCGGTGCTGCGGCACGCGGACGTGAAGCATGTGCTGCGCAGCCCGGAGGACTTCTCCTCGCACCTGGGCGCGACCCAGATCCGTGACCCCGACTCCCCGGCGGACCTGGAGTTCGCCCGGACGATGATGCTCAACCAGGACCCGCCCGACCACTCCCGGCTGCGTCGGGCCGTCGCGGCCGCCTTCACCCCGCGGGCGCTGCGCGAACTGGCCGCGTCCATCGAGCAGCGGGCGGACGAACTCGTCACCGCTGTGCGGCCGTTGGGCCAGGTCGACTTCGTGCCGCTGGCCGCCGACCTGCCCGTGTGGACGCTGGCCCGGATCCTGGGCGTGCCGGAGCAGGACCAGCAGCTGCTGGTCGACTGGTCGAACCGGGTGATCGGCTACCAGGACCCGGACTACGCCGACTCCGCCACCGCCGACCCGGCCCTCCTCACCGCGCCGGGCCGGGCCGCGCTCGCCCGCCGCCCCACCGCCGTCACCACCCCCGACGGCCGCCCGGTCAACCCGCGCTCACGCGCCGCCCTCGCCGACATGTTCGGCTACGCCCACGCCCTCGCCGAGCAGCCGCCGCCCGGCAGCATCGTGGCCCGGATGCTGGAAGCCGGCCTGAGCACGGCCGAGTTCGAGACGATGTTCTTCCTCTTCGCCGTCGCCGGGAACGAGACGCTGCGCAACGGCCTGCCCGGCGGCCTGTACTCGTTGCTCACCCACCCCGACCAGTACCGCCTGCTGTGCCGGCGGCCGGAGCTGACCGCCTCGGCGGTGGAGGAACTGCTCCGATTCTGGCCGCCCGTCCTGGAGTTCCGGCGTACGGCCACCCGGGACGTGGTGCTGGCGGGCCGGCGGATCAGGGGCGGCGACAAGGTGGTGGTCTACCACGCCTCCGCCAACCGCGACCCGTCGGTCTTCCCGGACCCGGACCGGCTGGACCTCACCCGCCGGCCGAACGACCACGTCAGCTTCGGCTTCGGCCCGCACTTCTGCGTGGGGGCGCAACTCGCCAGGATCCAGTTCTCGGCCCTGCTGCGGCGGGTCGTCGCCGAGCTGCCCGGCCTGGAGCTGGTGCCGGGGGCGCGGCCGACCCGGCTGGTGTCCAACTTCCAGAACGGGCTGAAGAACCTGAGCATCCGCTGGGGCTGAGGCTGGGGCTGAGGCGTCCCCGCCCCCGGAGGGCGGGGCCGTACGCGGACCGACCGCAGTCGGTGCGTCGTCGGAACAGGCCGCGGGCCCGCGCCTTCCTAGGCTGGCGAGCGGCGCCGGGCCGCAGGCGTGGCGCGGGCGGCCCCAACACACCCAGCAATAGAAGGACTTCAGTCATGACGACCAATGACACGCCCACCGTCGTGCTGGTGCACGGCGCTTTCGCCGATGCCTCCAGCTTCGCCCGGGTGATCCCCGAGCTGCTCGCCGAGGGCCTGAGCGTGGTGGCGCCGGCCGTGCCGAACCGCAGCCTGATCGGGGACTCGGCCTACATAGCGTCGGTGGTCCGGCGGATTCCGGGGCCGGTCGTGCTGGTCGGCCACTCGTACGGCGGCGCGGTGATCACCGTGGCGGGTGCCGAGGAGAACGTCAAGGGCCTGGTGTACCTGGCGGGTTACGCGCTGGAGGAGGGCGAGAGCCTGGGCGAGCTCCAGGGCGGCTTCCCCGACTCGGACCTGGCCTCCGCCCTGGTGTACAGCCCGTTCCCGCTGGAGGACGGCAGCGGTGAGGGCACCGACGTCTCGGTGGAGGTCGACCGGCTTCCGGCGATCTTCGCGGCCGATGTCGACCCCGCCCTGGCCCGGGTCCTCGCCGTCACCCAGCGGCCGCTGGCCGCCGCGGCGTTCGGCGAGCCGGCGCCCACCGCCGCGTGGAAGACCAAGCCGTCCTGGGGAATCGTCGCCGGCGCCGACAAGACCCTCAACCCCGACGTCCAGCGGTTCGGCTACCAGCGCGCCGGGGCCGCCACCGTCGAGATCGACTCCTCGCACCTGGTGATGCTCTCCCACCCCGGCTGCGTCGCCGAGGTGATCCGCAAGGCCGTCCGGTCCGTCGCCAACTGACCGTGAGGCCGGGCCCGTTCTTCGAGTGGGCCCGGCCCCGCGCCGGGGTTACAGGGTCCGGCGCACGCCCGCCTGCTGCTCCAACCGGTGCAGCTGGCCGGCCAGCCCCGAGTGCATGGCGTCCAGGACGGGGCCGCTGCGCCCGATCCACAGGGCCTCCTTGCCGCGGAGCTCCTCCAGCATCAGGGCGTAGGCGACGTACATCGCGACCGCCGCGAGGAGCATGCCGAGGGCGCCGGCGGCGTAGCCCAGCCAGGTGATGTCCGTGACTCCGTAGAGGCCGGCGACGAAGTAACGCGGCACCGCGATCATCAGGAGGATCCACAGCACCTTCTTCGGCCTCGCCACCGAGGCCATCAGGGCGGCGAAGACGGTGAACACCAGGTTCATCACGCCCAGCACCTGCGCCCCGCCGGGTGAATTCGTCGCCGTGACCAGGCCGTTGGCCAGCCAGGCGCCGGCGAATCCGCCCATCAGCGTCGCCGCGATGACGTCACGGGCGCCGAACGCGAGGATGCTGACCAGCAGTTGGAGCACGAAGGCGGAGAAGAGCGTGAGCGCCACGGCCTGCCGGTGCGCGTGGTCGATCAGGCCGAGTTGGAGGCTGCTGGCCACGGTGGAGGAGATGGCCACCGTGAAGAAGCCCAGGGGCATCGGCGTGGCGATGGGCCGCAGGTTGACCCGGGTCATGGCGTGCAAGTACGGCTCGGGTTCGGTGTCGGTCATCGTCCCGCCCGGCTCGCGCACGTGCTGGTCTTCCGTTGCTGCTGCCACCGTCATCTCGTTCCTTGGTGTCGATACGTGGTGTCCCCGGGGCGTCCGCCCGGTTTCGATCGAGGCTATGAGCGAGGGTGGAGCTGGACTTGTTCTGATGTGTACGGATGTTGTCGCGCCTGTGCCCGCTGCGAACCCGGAGATCTCCGGGGCGGGTCCCGGGGTGTCTCCGAGGCGCGACAATTGTTGATGATTAAACTATAGTAAGTTCGGAACCCGCGGCGACCAGCCGCGACCCTCAGGAGGAACGATGGACCAGACCGTCAGCGACAACGCCGAGAAGTCCCGCTTCGAGATCAGCGACGGTGGGGAGCTCGCAGGCTTCGCCGAGTACCACCGGTCCGGCAACGAGATCGCCTTCATCCACACCGAGATCGACCCCCGCTTCGAGGGCCGCGGCCTGGGCAGCCGACTGGCGCGCGCAGCCCTGGACGCGGCGCGCGAGCAGGGGCTCGCGGTGCTGCCCTACTGCCCCTTCATCCGCGGTTGGATGACCAAGCACCCCGAGTACTCCGACCTGGTTCCGGCCTCCCACCGGGCGCGCTTCGGCCTCTGAGGCACCCTGAGACGCCTTGAGACGCCTTGAGACGCCCTGAGGCGCTCTGAGACGCCTTGAGGCGCTCTGAGGTGACTGAGTCGCCGCCGCGTGCATGCGGGCTCGGGCCCCTGGACGGGAAGATCCGTCCGGGGCCCGAGCCCGTTTCAGTTACGGCGGCGCACGGCCGACGGGCACCGAGTGCGCTGCCGGGCAACCGGTGATGCGCTGCGAAGTCCGTCCCGCGTCGCCGACTGCCTAGGTTTCGCTGGGCGGCCCATCCCGGCCGCCACCACCCCGAGGAAAGGCGACACCCCATGCAGTTCGGGATATTCAGCGTCGGTGACCTGACGGTCGATCCGACCACCGGACGGGAGCCGAGCGAGAGCGAGCGGATCAAGGCGATCCTGGCCATCGCGCTCAAGGCCGAGGAGGTCGGCCTGGACGTCTTCGCCATGGGCGAGCACCACAACCCGCCGTTCGTCCCGTCCTCGCCGACGACCATGCTCGGCTGGGTCGCGGCGAAGACCGAGCGGATCATCCTGTCCACCGCGACCACGCTGATCACCACCAACGACCCGGTGAAGATCGCCGAAGACTACGCGATGCTCCAGCACGTCGCCGACGGCCGCGTCGACCTGATGCTCGGACGCGGCAACACCGGCCCGGTCTACCCGTGGTTCGGCCAGGACATCCGCCAGGGCATCCCGCTCGCCGTCGAGAACTACGCGCTGCTGCGCAGGCTGTGGCGCGAGGACGTGGTCGACTGGGAGGGCCGCTTCCGCACCCCGCTCCAGGGCTTCACGGCCACCCCGCGCCCGCTGGACGGCGTCCCGCCGTTCGTCTGGCACGGCTCGATCCGCAGCCCCGAGATCGCCGAGCAGGCCGCCTACTACGGCGACGGCTTCTTCCACAACAACATCTTCTGGCCGCAGGAGCACACCCGGCGGATGATCGAGCTCTACCGCACCCGCTTCGCCCACCACGGGCACGGCACGCCCGAGCAGGCGATCGTCGGCCTCGGCGGGCAGGTGTTCATGCGCAAGAACTCCCAGGACGCGGTGCGCGAGTTCCGCCCGTACTTCGACAACGCGCCGGTGTACGGCCACGGGCCCTCGCTGGAGGAGTTCACCGAGCAGACCCCGCTGACCGTCGGCAGCCCCCAGGAGGTCATCGAGCGCACCCTCGGCTTCCGCGAGGCCGTCGGCGACTACCAGCGCCAGCTGTTCCTCATGGACCACGCCGGCCTGCCGCTCAAGACGGTGCTGGAGCAGCTCGACATCCTCGGCGAGGAGGTCGTGCCGGTGCTGCGCAAGGAGTTCGCCAAGAACCGGCCCACGACCGTGCCGGACGCCCCCACCCACGCCTCGCTCCGGGGCGCCGCCCCCGCCGCCGACTGACCAGGACGGAGTCCCCGATGGAACCGACCTCGCCGATCACGCTCGCCGTGGTCTCGGGCGGGCTCAGCCAGCCCTCGTCCACCCGCCTGCTCGCGGACCGCCTCACCGAGGCCGCCTCCGTCGCGCTGGCCCGCTCCGGCCGTGAAGTCCGGGTGCTGATGCACGAGTTGCGCCCGCTGGCGACCCCGATCTCGCACCACCTGCTCTCCGGCTTCCCGTCGCCGGCGCTGGGCACCGCGCTGGATGAGGTGGGCACGGCGGACGCGCTGATCGCCGTGTCCCCGATCTTCTCCGCCTCGTACAGCGGCCTGTTCAAGTCCTTCTTCGACCTGCTCGACCCCGGTGTCCTGGCCGACAAGCCGGTGCTGATCGGCGCCACGGGCGGCACCGCGCGCCACTCCCTGGCCCTGGAGCACGCGCTGCGCCCGCTGTTCGCCTACCAGCACGCCCTGGTCGCCCCGACCGCCGTCTTCGCGGCCTCCGAGGACTGGGGCGGCACCGGCGACTCGCACACCGGCAGCCTGCCGGGGCGGATCGAGCGCGCCGGGGGAGAGCTCGCGGCGCTGACCCTCGCGGCCCTGGCGAACCCGCGGCCGGCCGACGGCCCGACGCTGACGCCCTCCGCGCTCGGCTTCCACTGACCGCACCGGGCACCCGCCCGCGGCGGTCGCACCCGCTCCCGACATCACCGAGGTGATGTCGGGAGCGTTCGGCATCCCGGAGGCGGCAACAAGGCCGGCCGGTCCGAGTGGACAGGCCGGCCTTCAGGTGCGGTTCCGTGCGTCAATCGTCGAGCTGACGCACCGTCATGGCATGGGCGACGACGGGCTTCTGGGCGAGCAGCTCGCGGGCTTCGGTCTCGAAGGCGTGGTCGGCGCCGGTGTAGCGCCCGTGGTGCTGGGCGCAGTGCTCCGACCAGGACGTCACGGTGAACGTCTCGACGAACTGCTCCGGCTGGGCGGCGTCCCGGTACAGGCCCCAGGAGACGGCGCCCGTGCGGCGCCGGGAGGACTCCACCTTCCGCATCGCCGCGACGAACGCCAGGGCCCGCTCCTCCCGCACCCGGTAGGTCACGGTGACCAGGACCGGCCCGTCCTGCGGCGCCGGTTCGACGGCCAGCCGGGGTTCGGGCCACGCCTCGGAGAGCGAGGGATCGGCCTTGCCGCCGAGCAGCGGCAGGCGGCGCAGCGACAGCACCCCGCCGAGGAGGGCCAGCGCCGCCAGGGCCATCGTCAGGGACACGCCGACGTGCTGCGCGAGCTGCCCCCAGACCAGCGAGCCCAGGGCGTTGCCGCCCTGGAAGACGAGCAGGTAGAACGCCGAGCCACGGGCCCGTACCCAGGCGGGCAGGGCGACTTGCAGGCTCGCGTTCAGGGTGGACAGCGCGGCGATCCACGCCGCTCCGGTCAGCGCCAGGGCCAGGAAGGCGACCGGCACGCTCCGGCTGACGGCCAGGGTCACCAGCGCGCCCGCGAACACGGCCCCGGCGAGCGCCAGCGCGCCGTTGCCGCCGAGCCGCCCCGACATCGCCGGCAGCACCGCGGCGCCCACGACCGCGCCCAGTCCGACGGCGCCCAGCAGGAGGCCGTAGCCGGCGGCGCCGAGGCCGAGGGACTCATGGGCGGACACCGGCAGCAGCGCCCACAGGGCGGAGGCGCCGGGCACGAACAGGGCGCTGCGCAGCAGGATCCGGCGGATCCGGGGGGCGCTGCGGACGTACCGGCCGCCCGCCCGCAGGGCGGCGATCAGATGCTCGCGCTCCTGCCCCGGTCGTGGTGCTCGCGCGGCGGCGCCGGGCCGCCAGGTCGCCAGCACGGCCAGGATCGCCAGGAAGGAGGCGGCGTTGACGGCGAAGGTCCAGCCGACCCCGAGGGCGGCGACCAGGACCCCGCCGAGGGCCGGGCCGACGGCGCGCGCCAGGTTCATGTTCACCGCGCCCAGCGCGGCGGCCTGGCGCAACTCCTCGCGGGGGACGAGCGAGGGCTGGACCGCCTGCCAGGCCGGGCCGTTGAGCGCGTTGCCGCAGCCCAGGAGGAAGGTGAGGCCCAGCAGGGTCCAGGGCCCGAGCTGCCCGGTGAAGGCCAGTACGGTCAGCGCGGCGGCCACCAGGGCCATGGCGGCCTGCATCGCCAGCAGCAGCCGGCGCCGGTCCACGAGGTCCGCGAGGACGCCGGCCGGCAGGGCGAGGAAGAGCACCGGCAGACCGGCCGCGAGCTGGACCATGGAGACCTGGGCGGCGCCGTGTCCGAGGAGCAGCCACTGCGCGCCGACGGTCTGCATCCAGCTGCCGACGTTGGAGGTGAACTGGGCCAGCCACAGGTCACGGAAGACCCGCCGCCGCAGCGGTGACCAGGCCGAGCCGCTCGCGGTGTCGTTTCCTCCGCCGTCGCTCCCGGTCATCGACGCATCACCTGCTCGCCTCATCGCACCCCGCTCGTCGCACGCTGTCGAGGAGAGGGCCGAGGGGAAGCCCGACGACGCGACGGTACGGGGGCGGTCGCGTCGCCGGGCGGTCCCAGGAGAGCCCCTCACTCCCTGTGACTGGAACGCTAGGGCCGAACGGTGCGGCGGGCTTGACCGTCAGCGCCCACCTTTGTGTCGATGCTGCACGCCACCCGCGCCGGGCGGATCAGCCCGTGCAGTGGGCGCAGTCCGGGCACAGGCCCCGGTAGGTGACCTCCGCCTGCGACACCGAGAACCCGAAGCGCTGCTCGGCCGGCAGGTCGGTCAGCGGATTGCCCAGCGGCTGGACGTCGCGAATGGCGCCGCAGCCGGTGCAGATCAGGTGCTGGTGGGGACGGTGCGCATTCGGGTCGTAACGCTTGGCACGCCCGTCGGTGGATACCTCGATGACCTCGCCCAGGGTGACCAGCTCGCCCAGCGTGTTGTAGACGGTCGCCCGGGAGATCTCCGGCAGGCGCTCCGCCGCCCGGGCGTGCACCTCGTCGGCGGTCAGATGCACGTGCTCACCGTCCAGGACCTCGGCCACGACACGCCGCTGGGAGGTGAGGCGCCAGCCGCGCCCGCGCAGCCGCTCCAGCAGGTCACTCATATCGGTTCACCTATTCAGGTCAAGGGGAGGGCCGAAGTTTACCAATGCACATTCGGTGGCTTCCGGTTCCCGATCGGATATGGGGTTGGCGTCATTCTTGACTTGGATTCCGTCCATCGTAGGATCGGCTCCGGCGCTAGCCTGGAGAGAAACAGCAGGTGCCCCAGGTAGCTGAGTAGACACCGTGATCCGCCTTGTGAGGGAAGGATTCCCATGTCTGACATCCACGATGCAACCGGCGCGGCGAACGCGGAGGGCTGCCCGGTGATCCACGGGCGGGCGCCGCACCCCACCCAGGGCGGCGGGAACCGCCAGTGGTGGCCCGAACGGCTGAACCTGAAGATCCTCGCCAAGAACCCCGCCGTGGCCAATCCGCTCGGCGCGGACTTCGACTACGCCGCCGCCTTCAAGGCCCTCGACCTCCCGGCCGTCAAGCGGGACATCCAGGAGGCCCTCTCCACCTCGCACGACTGGTGGCCGGCCGACTTCGGCTACTACGGCCCGTTCATCATCCGGATGGCCTGGCACAGCGCCGGCACCTACCGGATCAGCGACGGCCGCGGCGGCGCCGGCGGTGGCCAGCAGCGCTTCGCCCCGCTGAACAGCTGGCCCGACAACGCCAGCCTGGACAAGGCCCGCCGACTGCTCTGGCCGGTGAAGAAGAAGTACGGGCGCGCCCTGTCCTGGGCCGACCTGATCGTCCTGTCCGGCAACGTGGCGCTGGAGGGCATGGGCTTCGAGACCTTCGGCTTCGGCGGCGGCCGGGTCGACGAGTGGGAGCCGGACGAGGACGTCTACTGGGGCCCGGAGGACACCTGGCTCGGCGACGAGCGCTACACCGGCGACCGCGAGCTGGAGAACCCGCTGGCCGCCGTCCAAATGGGCCTGATCTACGTCAACCCCGAGGGCCCCAACGGCAACCCGGACCCGCTCGCCGCCGCCCGCGACATCCGCGAGACCTTCTACCGGATGGCGATGAACGACGAGGAGACCGTCGCGCTGATCGCCGGCGGCCACACCTTCGGCAAGACCCACGGCGCCGGCCCGGCCGACCACGTCGGCGCCGCCCCCGAGGAAGCGCCGATGGAGCAGCAGGGCCTCGGCTGGAAGAGCACCTTCGGCTCCGGGGTCGGCGGCGACGCGATCACCAGCGGCCTGGAGGGCACCTGGACGGCCACCCCGGTCACCTGGGACAACAGCTTCTTCGAGACGCTGTTCGGCTACGAGTGGGAGCTCACCAAGAGCCCGGCCGGCGCGTACCAGTGGAAGCCCAAGGACGGCGCCGGCGAGGGCACCGTCCCGGACGCCCACGACCCGGGCAAGCGGCACGCGCCGGTCATGCTCACCACCGACCTGTCGCTGCGCTTCGACCCGGTCTACGCGCCGATCTCCCGGCGCTTCCTGGAGAACCCGGCGGAGTTCGCCGACGCCTTCGCGCGCGCCTGGTTCAAGCTGACCCACCGCGACATGGGCCCGGTGGTCCGCTACCTCGGCCCGGAGGTGCCGAGCGAGCACCTGCTCTGGCAGGACCCGCTGCCGCAGGCCGGCCACCGGCAGATCGGCGCGGCCGACGTCGCCGACCTCAAGCGCCGGATCGCCGCCACCGGCCTGTCCGTCTCCGAGCTGGTCTCCACCGCCTGGGCGGCCGCGTCCTCCTTCCGCTCCAGCGACAAGCGCGGCGGCGCCAACGGCGGACGCATCCGGCTCCAGCCGCAGATCGGCTGGGAGGTCAACGAGCCCGACAAGCTGGCCACCGTGCTGCGGGCCCTGGAGGGCGTGCAGCGGGAGTTCAACGCCCAGGCGGGCGACAAGCAGGTCTCGATCGCCGACCTGGTGGTGCTGGCCGGCGGCGTCGGCATCGAGCAGGCCGCCAAGGCGGCCGGCCTCGCCGTCGAGGTGCCCTTCGCGCCCGGCCGGGTGGACGCCACCCAGGAGCTGACCGACACCGAGTCCTTCGCCGCGCTGGAGCCCAAGGCGGACGGCTTCCGCAACTGGGTCGGCAAGGGCAACCGGCTGCCGGCCGAGTTCCTGCTGCTCGACAAGGCCAACCTGCTGGGCGTCAGCGCGCCCGAAATGACCGTGCTGGTCGGGGGCTTGCGGGTGCTGGGCGCCAACCACGGCGGGGCCGCGCACGGGGTGCTCACCGAGACCCCCGGCGTGCTGACGAACGACTTCTTCGTCAACCTGCTGGACCTGGACACCACGTGGAAGGCCACCTCGGAGGACGCCCACACCTTCGAGGCCCGGGACGGCTCGGGCCGGGTGAAGTGGACGGGTACCCGCGCCGACCTGGTGTTCGGCTCGAACGCCGAACTGCGGGCCGTCGCCGAGGTGTACGCGGCCGACGACGCCAAGGAGAAGTTCGTCGAGGACTTCGTCGCCGCCTGGGTCAAGGTCATGAACGCGGACCGCTTCGACCTCGCGTGATCCGTACCGGCTGAGCGCGGGAGCCCGGGGTGCTTCGTCCCCGGGCTCCCGCGCTGTCATCGGGGCTGCGTCGAGCCCACGCTGACCAGCCCCGTCTCGTACGCCGCGACCACCACCTGGGCCCGGTCCCGCAGGCCCAGCTTGCCGAGGATCCGGGCCACGTGGGTCTTCACCGTCGCCTCGGACAGCCCCAGCCGGGCGGCGAGCTCGGCGTTGCTGAGGCCGCGGGCCAGCAGCGCCGTCACCTCCAGCTCGCGCGGGGTGAGCGTGCCCAGCTCGCGGTGCGGTGCGGCGACGGCGGCCGCCGGATCCTGCGGGCGGGCGAAGCGCTCGACCAGGCGGCGGGTGATCGCGGGGGCGAGCAGCGCGTCCCCGGTGCGCACCAGCCGCACGGCGGCCGCCAGGTGCTCCGGGGTGACGTCCTTCAGCAGGAAGCCGCTGGCCCCGGCGGCCATCGCCGCGTAGACGTAGTGATCCAGGTCGAAGGTGGTCAGCATGATGATCCGCGGCGGCTCCTGCGCGCCGTCCGCCAGGATCCGGCGGGCCGCCTCCAGTCCGTCCAGGCCGGGCATCCGGATGTCCATCAGCACCACGTCCGGCCTGCTGCGCCGGACGGCGGCGACGGCCTGCTCGCCGTCCTCGGCCTCGGCCACCACCTCGATCCCCTCCGACTCCAGGATCAGCCGGAATCCGGTGCGCACCAGCGCCTGGTCGTCGGCGACCACCACGCGCAGCGGCTGCTCGTTCATCAACTCTCCAAGGGGACAAGGGCCGTGACGCGGTAGCCGCCGCGCGGCCGGGGGCCGGTGTGCAGGGTGCCGCCGTAGACGGCGAGGCGTTCGCGCAGGCCGATCAGGCCGCGTCCGTTGCCGGTGGCGGCGGCGCCGGTGGGGCGGCCGCCGGTGTCGGTGACCTCCACCCGCAGCCGGTCGGGGGCGTACTCGACGGTCACCTCGGCGGCGGCGCCGCCCGCGTGCTTGACGGTGTTGGTGAGCGCCTCCTGGACGACCCGGTAGGCGGCCAGCTCGACCCCGGGCGGGACGGGCCTGCGCTCGCCGCGGACGGTCAACTCGACCGGCAGCCCGGCCTGTCGGACGCCCGCGACCAGGGCGTCCAGACGGGCGAGGCCGGGCTGCGGGCTGAGGTCGACATCGGTGGAGGGGGCATCCCCGGTCGCTGCGTCGATCGTCAACAGGCCCATCACCTGCCGCAGTTCGGTCATCGCCGCGCGGCCGCCGGACTCCACCGCGGCCATCGCCTCGCGGGCCTTGTCCGGGGCGGTGTCGAGGATCTTGCGGGCGGCCCCGGCCTGGATCGTCATCATGCTCACGTTGTGGGTGACGACATCGTGCAACTCCCGGGCGATGCGCGCCCGTTCGAGCTCCACCGCGTTGCGCAGCGCGGCCAGCTGCTCGCGTTCCAGGGCGGAGAGCCGCTCCCGTCCCTCGTCCACCCGGCGGCGCCACATCCGCAGTTCGTAGGCGACCGCGAACACCGGCAGCAGCACCAGGACGGCCATCACCCCGTTGGGGAAGTGCGGCAGCTTGGCCTCGGTGAAGACCAGCACCAGCGCGACGGTCGCGGCCGGCAGGCTCACCGCGAGGGCTTCGGGCCGGCGCCCGTACGCGGCGGCGCTGTACGCGGCGACGATCACCGCCACGCCCGCCGAGTAGGCGATGTCCTCGGACTCGTGCCGCACCAGCAGCGCGGCCGGCAGCACCGCCCACAGCACCGCCAGCGGGTAGCGGCGGCGCAGCACCAGCGGCAGCGGGACGAGCGGCACCAGCAGGAGCAGGAGCCCGTGCGGGTCCGGCTGGCCAGGGTCCTGCGCGATGGCCGCGTAGCGTCCGGCGGTGAGCGCGAGGAAGAGGGCGAGGGCCAGGTCGAAGGCCTGGCCGCGCCGGGTCGGCCGGGGCGGCGGCGCCGCGCCCGGGCCGCCGGCCAGGCGGATGGCCGCGCACAGCCGGCGTACCGTCGGATGGTTGATCACCGGGACATTGTGCTGGCCGGGAGCCCCGCGGAACAGCCCCACGGGCGGCGGGCGGGCGCTACATCGGGCGACTACATCGGAAGGATGACGCCGGCGGCCCTACACCCGACGCGGTACGGAACTTGCCGCGGACGGCGGACGCGGGGGCGGACGGCCCGCTCTTACCTTCGTCCTCGTCGCCAGACGGGAATCGACGAGGAGCGGGGACATGAACAGCGATCCGGTGATCGAACTGAGCGGTGTGAGCCGCCACTACCAGGGCGCCCGGGCGGCGCTGGACGAGGTCACGCTGAGCGTGCGGGCGGGGGAGTCGGTGGCCGTGCTCGGCCCCTCCGGCAGCGGGAAGTCCACCCTGTTGAACCTGGTCGCCGGGCTGGACCGGCCGAGCGCCGGGACGGTGACCGTGGCCGGGGTGCGGGTGGACCGGCTGGGCGAGGCGGCCTCGGCCCGCTACCGGCGCGGCACGATCGGGATGGTGTTCCAGTTCTTCAACCTGCTGGACGACCTCACCGTGGCCGACAACGTGGTGCTGGCCGGCGAACTGGCCGGAGTCCCGCGCGCCGAGGCCCGGCGGCGGGCGGCCGAGCTGCTGGCGGCACTCGGCATCGACCGGCACACCCGTGCCCACCCGGGTCGGCTCTCCGGCGGCGAACGCCAACGCGTCGCGGTGGCAAGAGCATTGATGAACCGGCCGGCGCTGCTGCTGGCGGACGAGCCGACCGGCGCGCTGGACTCGGCCTCGGGCGAGGACGTCAAGGAACTGTTCCGGGACCTGCACGCGGACGGGCAGACCATCCTGCTGGTCACCCACGATCTGGCGCTGGCCGAGGACTGCGCCACCCGTACGGTCCGGATGCGGGACGGCCGGGTCGAGGCGGACTCGGCGACGGTTTCGGCTCTTGGAGCGCAGGCATGAGTGAGCGGAGCGAACTCATCATCAAGGGGTGCGCGTTGCGCGAAGCGCCTGCCGAGCGCAGCGGGGTGGGCGCATGAGTGAGCGGAGTGAACTCATCATCAAGGGGTGCGCGTTGCGCGAAGCGCCTGCCGAGCGCAGCGAGGTGGGCGCATGAGCGCCCTGGGCAGGGTCGTGCGGGCCGGTGTGCGCAGGCGCCGGACGCAGTCCGTCGCGGTCGGGTTGGCCGCGCTGGTCGCCACCACGTGCTCCGTTCTCGGCGGCTCGCTGCTGGTCGCCTCCCAGGACCCCTTCGACCAGGCCTTCGCCGGTCAGCGCGGCGCTCACCTCACCGCCCGCTTCGACGGCGCCAGGGCGAGCGCCGAGCAGCTCGCCGCGACCGCCCACGCCGCCGGGGTGGCGGACGCCGCCGGGCCGTACCGCACCGTCGGCGTCGACCCGGAGCCCGGCCCCGGCTACGACCTGCCGCCCGGGGCGAGGATGGCGCCGATGACCGTCACCGGACGCGCCTCGGCCGCCCCGGGCATCGACAACATCACGCTGACCCAGGGGAGTTGGCCGCAGCATCCGGGCGAGGTGGTGATCGACGACCGGTACGGCGACCGGCCCTCGTCGCCGGGCGGCAGCCTGCGCCTGCCCGGCCTGCCGGGAGCGCCGACCCTCAAGGTCGTCGGCTTCGCCCGCTCCGTCAGCCGGACCTCGGACGCCTGGGTCACCCCGGACACCGCCACGGCCCTCGGCGGCGCCTCCGGCTACACGATGCTCTACCGGTTCACCGACGCCGGCAGCACCGCCGCGATGGAGGCCGACCGGGCCGCCGTCGCGGCCGCCGCCCCCGCCGGGGCGCTCACCGGCGCCCAGTCCTGGCTCACCGCCCAGCAGGGCTCGGACCGCAACACCGCCCTGTTCCTGCCCTTCGTGGTCGCCTTCGGCCTGCTCGGCATGGCGATGTCGGTGCTGGTCGCGGGCAATGTGGTGGCCGGCGCGGTCGGCACCGCCACCCGGCGGATCGGCGTGCTCAAGGCGCTCGGCTGCACCCCCGCCCAGGTGGTGCGGGCGTACGTCGCCCAGGCGCTGATCCCGGCCACCGTCGGCACCCTGCTCGGGGTGGTCGCGGGCAACGCGCTGACCGTCCCGGTGCTCGCCACCACCGGCTCGCTGTACGGCACCGACACCTCCGGCCTCGCCCCCTGGGTGGACGTCGCGGTGGCCGGCGGAACGCTGGCCGCCGTCGCGCTGGTCGCCTGGGCGGCCGCCGCTCGGGCCGGACGGCTGCGCACGGTGGACGCGCTGGCCGTCGGCCGTACCGGCGGCGGCACCCGGCGGGACGCTCTCGCCGCCCGGGCCGCAGCCCTGGCCGCCCGGCTGCCGCTGCCCCGCCCGCTGAGCCTCGGCCTCGCCCAGCCCTTCGCCCGCCCGGCCCGGTCCGCCGGGATGCTCGCGGCGGTGCTGTTCGGCACGGCGGCGGCCGTCTTCGCGGTGGGGATGGGCGGGACGATGAGCTGGGTGCAGCAGGCGAAGTCGCGCGACGCCGGGGACGTCCTGGTGCACCCGGCGCGCCCGGACGGCCCGCCCGGGGCGATGCCGGTGGACCGGCCCGTCCCCGCCGACCGGGCCGTGGTGCGGGCCGCGCTGGACGCCCAGCCGGGTACGGCCGCCTACTTCGGCACCGGCACCGAGGAGGCCACCGTCCCCGGGGTGGCGGGCAGCACCCTGGTGACCGCCTTCGACGGCGACTCCTCCTGGGCCGGCTACCGGATGGCCGCCGGGCGCTGGTACCGGGGTCCGGGCGAGGCCGTCGCCCCGGCCACCTTCCTGACCGAGGCCTCCGTCGGGCTCGGCGACCAGGTGACCTTCACGACCCACGGCCGGGCCGTCACCGTCCGGATCGTCGGCGAGGTCTTCGACCCGCACGTGCAGACCAACGAGCTGTTCACCGACGCCGTGAACTACCCGGCCGGAGCGGCCCCGAGGCCGGACTTCTGGACCGTCGAGCTGAAGCCCGGCACCGACCGCGCCGGCTACGCCACCGCCGTGGGCGCCGCACTCGCCCCGGCGCACATGGCCGTCGACACGGGCGGACCGCACGGCTCCAGCGACTCGATCGCGGCGCTGAACTCGCTCACCGCCACGCTCACCCTGCTGCTGCTCGTGGTCGCCGGGCTCGGGGTGTTCAACACCGTCGTCCTGGAGATCCGCGAGCGCACCCGGGACATGGGCGTCGCCAAGGCGCTCGGCATGACCCCGGCGCAGACCGTCGGCGTCGTCCTCGCCTCGGTGGTCCTGGTCGGGGCCGTCGGCGGCGCGATCGGCCTGCCGGTGGGCCTGGCGCTGCACGGCGTGACGGTGCCCGCGATGGGCCGCAGCGCCGGGCTGAACTTCCCGGCCGCCGCGCTGGACGTGTTCGGCACCCCGGCGCTGCTTCTGCTCGCCCTCGGCGGGGTGCTGATCGCCCTGCTCGGCGCCCTGCTCCCGGCCGTACGGGCGGCGCGGGCGCGCACGGTGGACGCGCTGCGGGCGGAGTGACGGCGGACGTCCTGGTCGGGCGGAGGCGGTCAGGCGGGACCGGGGGTGCTCACCCGGTCCCGCCGCCGTCCTGCTCCGCGTCCTGCTCCGCCCGCTTCTCGGCCGCCCGGACCTGCTCCGCGAAGGCGTGGCCGTCGATCCGCTCGACCGAGGCCCCGTGCCGGGCGGCCAGTTCGTCGGCCGGGCCGGGCGCGGCCTCCCGGACCTCCAGGGCGAGCAGCGCCCCGCCGTCCGGCACCCGGGGCGAGAGCAGGATCAGCCCGGCGCCGCCCTCGCTCGCCTGGTGCTCCTCGGCCGCGTTGCCGATCGCCGCTCCCGCCGCGAAGCCCAGCAGGACGCCGACCGGCCCGCCGAGCAGCCCGATCAGGCCGCCCAGCACGCTGGAGCCGACGGTGGCCAGGCCCGCGCCCCGGGTGAAGGTGTCCTCGATCTCCAGCAGCCCGTCGGCGCCGCGCTCCATCGCGGCCGCCATCCGCAGGCCCGGCAGGTGCTTCGCCTCGTCGAAGGCCGGCTGCCAGGCGGCGGCGTCGGGGAAGGTCAGCAGGACGACGTTGTGCTGCTCGCTCATCGCGCTCCGATCGGGACGAGGACGGTCGGGTCTCCATCCTGACCATCGGATCGTCCGATCGCATGCCGGGCGGTCCGCCCCGACCGCTCCCGGAATCGAACACAGCGGACCTCCCCGGTGATCGATAGCCACCAACTCGCCGTCACCGACACGGATTTACCCGGATCGAGTGAGACCGGCCCGGACACGCCGGACGGCCCCGCGGACCGCTGCCAGGATCGGGGTCCGCACCGGCAGACCACCCCCGCAGAGTGCCCACCGGCACCGCTGCCGACCCACCGCGCCCACACCCGGCGGTGAGGGCTGCCCGGGTGCGGATCCGCCGCGGCCACCCGCCGCCGTACCAGGGAGGAACACTGTGTCCCAGCAGGTCGTGAAACCCGAGGAACCCCAGGTCAGGACGGACGAGAACGAGAGCGCGCACGACGAGGAGCTGCGGCTGCGCTTCCCCGGCGACCGCCGCGCCCAGGCCGGCGCCTCGATGTCGGCGAGCGCCATGCTGCGCCGCCTGCCGCACCTGGTGCGCCGCGCCATGATGCTGGCCTGGGCGGCGGACCGGACCTCCAGCGTGCTGCTGCTGGTCTGCCAGGCGCTGGCCGGCGTGTTCGGCGCGCTCGCCCTGTACGCCACCACCGGCACCCTGGGCGCGCTGCTGGTGCCCGGACCGGTCACCGAGCACCTGCGCACCGCCGCCCCCTCGCTGCTGCTGCTCACCGTCTCGGCCGCGCTGCGCGCCGTGCTGGGCATCGCCGTGGTCGGTCTGTCCGGGCGGGTCTCGCCCCGGATCACCCGGGAGGCGGAGCTGGCGCTGATCGCGGCCGGCTGCGCCGCCGAGCTGAAGGCGTACGACGAACCCGCCTACAACGAACAGTGGGAGGCCGCCGACCGGGGCGCCTCCACCACGCCCGACCTGCTCTCCAACGCCCAGGACGTGATCGCCTCCACCGTCTCGCTGGCCGCCGCCGCGGGTGTCCTGGCCACCCTGCACCCCTGGCTGGTGCCGCTGCTGCTGCTCGGCTCGGTGCCCACCGGGGTGGGCGCGGTGCGCACCGCCCGGATCCACTACCTGGCGGCGGTGGCCACCGACGAGGACCGCGGGGCGCTGCGCGTCTACCGGTGGTACCTGATCGACAAGAACCGTGCCGACCAGGTCCGTTCGGACCAGGTCACGCCCTTCCTGATGGCCAAGTACCGCCGCGCCGAGGAGAAGATCGTCGCGGCCGCCGACCGGGCCACCCGGCAGGCCGCCCAGGTGTCGCTGCTGGCCGCGCTCGGCACCGGCGCGGGCAGCGCGCTGATCTGGGGCGTCCTGCTCTACCTGGTGGGCGCCGGCCGGATCGACCTGGCCGCGGCCGGCACCGCCACCTTCGCGCTGCGCACCGCCGCCTCCGGCCTGCACGGCCTGGTCGGCAACGGCGCCCGGCTGTACCGGATGGGCCTCTACCTGGACGACTACTTCACCTTCCTGGACGAGGCCGGCGGCCACCGCATCCGGCGCGGCCGACTGATGCCCGGCGCACCGCAGTCGGTCGAAGTGACCGACCTGATCCACCGCTACCCGGGCGAACAGCAGGAGCCGGCCCTGCGCGGGATCAGCATGACCCTGCGGGCCGGGGAGGTGGTCGCCGTCATCGGGCAGAACGGCAGCGGCAAGTCGACCCTGCTGAAGCTGCTCTCCGGCCTCTACCTGCCACAGTCGGGCCGGATCACCTGGGACGGCGTGCCGGTCGAGGAGCTGGACGCGGACGGCATGTGGTCCCGGGTGGCCCGGGTGCCGCAGGAGTTCGCCCGCTGGCCGCTGGGCGCCGCCGAGAACGTCCACCTGGGCCACCCCACCGAGCGGCTGATGGCCGACGTCGAAGCCGCGGCCGCGCGCACCGGCTTCGACGAGATCGTCGCCCGGCTGCGCTCCGGCTGGCGCACCCTGCTGGCCCAAGGCTGGTGGGGCGGAGCCGAGTTGTCCGGCGGTGGCTGGCAGCGCGCGGCGGTGGCCCGGGCGCTCTACCGTACGGTGCGCAGCCCCGGCCTGCTGATCCTGGACGAGCCGACCTCCGACCTGGACCCGCGCGCCGAGCACCGCATCCTGCACGCCCTGCGCGACCTCGCCCCGGGCCGGATCACCCTGCTGGTCACCCACAACATCGCCAACGCGGCGGTCGCGGACCGGGTGCTGGTGATGGACCAGGGCCGGATCGTCCAGTCCGGCACCTGGTCCGAGCTGGCCGCCCGCCCGGACGGCCTGTTCCGTGAACTGCTGGACCTCCAGCGGGACCGCGCGGTGCCCGCCCAGCGGACGGGTGCGGGGGAGGCCGACTGATCCGTACGGCGGTCAGGCGCGGTTTCAGGCGCGGGCCGCGTCGCGCAGCCTGCGCCAGGTGCGGCTGACGAAGGCCGGCCCGGTGCGTCCGGCGACGGGCGCACCGGGCTCCCAGGTCCGGGCGGCCGCGGCGAGGGTCTCAGGCTTCGTCGTCGCTGGACCGGACGCCTCGGCGGCGCGGGCGGCGCGCAGCAGCTCCTCCGGCCCGATCGCGTCGAGCCGTGCCCGGACGTGGTCGAGCAGGGCGGCGCAGGCGTCGGCGATCGCGGCCTCGCCGAGCGGGCGTGCCGGGAGCGCCAGGCCTTCGGCCAACTCCCGTTCCAGGGCGGTGCGCAGGTCCTGGACGGAGAGGTCGCGGACGGTCAGTGAGAGGTGGGCGGAGAGCCCGCCGGCGCCGACCGCGCGGTGGGCGAAGCCGCGCGGGATGTAGAGCACGCCGCCGGGTTCGAGGACGCCGTGCAGCCGCAGCGGGGAGTGCTCGTCGTCCGGGAGTTCGCCGAGCCGCCAGTCCGCCGCCGTCGGCGCGTCGTGGACGTACCAGGTCTTCCGTCCGTCGGCCTGGAGGACGAACACGTCGGCGTCGTCGCGGTGCACCGCGAGGCCCTGGCCGCCGGCCGGGGTGACGAAGAAGAAGGCCTCCACCCGCCGGTCCAGCTCCTCGGACAGCCGCGCCACCAGTTCGCCGGTCGGGCGGTGCCACTGATCGACGCGGCGCAGCAGCAGGGTCGCCCCTTGGCGCAGCAGGGCGAGGACCTTGGCGCGGTCGGCGAAGCCGTGGTGGGTGACGCCGTTGATCGCGCGGGCGGTGGTGAAGGCCTCGGGCGGGATGGTGACCTTGTCGGAGCGGACCATCTCCAGGTACGGGGTGCGCAGCAGGCCCCCCTCGAAGGCGGCGTCCAGCTCGTCGAGGTCGAACGCCGGGGCGAGAGCGTCAGGAGCGAAGAGCGCGGGCTCGCGCTGCCACTGCCGACGGGTGAAGCCCTCGACGTCGCCGACCCAGGCGGCGAGCGTGGGCGATGCCGTGGTGTCGCTCATGCCCCGGCCCGAGCCTCGAAACGTGCCGAGAGCAGCGAGCGCAGCGGCACTTCCGCGTCCTGTCGCGGGCTGCGGATGACGATCCGGCTGTCGAGGGCGGCGGTCAGCAGCCGCTCCGCGAGCGGTACGACCAGGTGCTTGGCCCAGCAGCGCGCGCCCTCGTAGCCGAAGGGCATGAACGCGGGCGTCTTCTCCGGGTCCGCGACGCCGTCCCACCGCTCGGGCCGGAACTCCAGCGGGTCCGGCCAGTAGTCCGGGTGGCGGTGCATCAGCAGCGGGAGGAGCACGACATCGTCCTCGGGCCGGATCTCGGGGTGCAGCGCGGTGTACGCCGTACCGCCGTTGCGGTAGAGCATCCAGGCCGGCGGGAGCAGCCGCAGCGTCTCCCAGAGGACGGGGGTGAGGCTCTCCGGCCGTTCCCGCTCCGGGCCCATCAGCCACAGGGCGTTGCCGGCGAGGGCGGCCACGCCGTCGCAGAGGGTGGCCGTCGCCCGCCGGTACATCGCGACGGCCTGCTTGCGCTCCAGCGGGTCGGCGGCGTCGCGGATCAGTCCGGCGAGCGCGGTGCGTCCGTCCTGTTCGGCGCCGCCGGGAAAGACGGTGACGGCGTGGTCGACGAGCCGGGAGAGGGCGTCGGAGCGGGTGATGCCGCGCTTGGACAGCAGCGAGACCGGCAGCGGGTCGGCGCCGAACAGCCAGCGGCGCAGGTACGAGGTGCCCGCGTAGGGCCAGGAGCCGGACATGCCGCGGCCCGGGGGCGGGGGCTTGCGGATGCCCGCCATGGCGTCCTGTCCGAGGGCCCGGATGGTGCGGGTCGCGCTGTCGTGGGGGATCTCGGCTCCGGCGGCGGGCTTGTAGACCGAGCGCTCGGTGGCGAGCACGGGGCGGGCCGCGACGATTTCGGCCATCAGCCGGGAGTCCGCGACGCCGACCTTCGTCGGGTCGATCCGGAATACCTTCTCGTCCCTGGACAGCAGTTCCTGAATCCTCGGGGCGAAGACGACGGAATGGCTGCGCGGTATCGCCGGTGCCATTTCTGCCATGGGAATCGGTCCTCCATTTCGAAATGGCGGTGAAATGCCTTCGGTGCGGCGCCGGCGGGGGCGTGGCCGACCCACGACCCCCGCCGGAGAGCGGCTACGTCAGATGACGTGCAGCACCCACGCGTGGTTCGCGAGGTCCTCGTTCTTCTTGAACTTCTTCACGATCGACTTGATCATCTTCATGAGTGCTCTCCATTCCGTGATGGCGGCATTTCGGTACGGCGAAATCGTCGGACCTGAGCCTGAGGTGGTGTCCGGCATTCCCTGAGCAGGCGCCGGACGGTTCATCTGGCTCAGGACCCTAACCGAATCAGAGGCCTCCGAGAACCCCCTCTGGAGGGGAATATTCAATCCTTTGCGAAGTGTTGACGGGCTATTCGGTTTCCAATCGTTATAACCGAATCCGGAATTGCTTGGGAGAAGCGGGAGTTGCCCGGGGAAACGGGAGAGGGCCCCGCGGTGCCGCGGGGCCCTCCTGCGCGTGAATGGCGCGGGTCGGTCAGTTGTAGGTCGTGGTGACGGTGACGCCGTCGAAGCCCTGCTGCCCGTACAGGCTGAAGTACACCCAGCCGGACGGCGGGTCGGCGACGGTCAGGGTCTCGCCGTTGCCGCCGTTGGTCGACTTGGCCAGGTACGAGCCGGTGGTGGCCCAGGCGCCGCCGTTGTAGTAGAGATCGGCGTTGCCGGTGCCGCCGCCGGTGGTGATGGTCAACTGGTGCACACCGGCCGGCAGGTACAGGAAGCTGTAGGCGTAGTTGCCGGTGGTGGCCGCGACGCCGTCCCGGCGGCAGTTCCGGTCGTACTGCCGGGTGTCGGCGGCGGTGCACAGCGGGGCCTGGTCGGTGGGCAGCGAGCCGCAGTTGTCGGCGGCGCAGGCCTTGAGCCAGCCGGCGAAGTCGGCGTCGTAGCGGGTGCCGATGGTGGTCTTCAGCAGGGTGCGGGCGCCGTTCCAGTCGCCGACGCGGTACTGGGCGAGCAGCGCGGAGACGTCCTGCGGGTGCGACTGGAGCATGTAACGGACGGCCAGGTAGCCCCAGTTGTAGACGCGGGTGGAGTCCGCGTTGTCGTAGGTGGTGTCGAACAGGGTGCTCAGCGCGTAGGTGCCCTTGCCGGCCTGGGTGACGGCGGCGTCGTAGTGGGCGCCGCGGTGGCCGTAGGAGACGTACTCGGCGAGGCCCTCGACCCACCAGACGGTCGGGGTGGTCATGCCGGCCTCGAAGTCGCCGTACATGTCGTAGCGGCCGTCGAGGTAGTGGGTGTACTCGTGGTTGAGGTTCCAGATCTGGAACTGCGGGCGCAGCCACGAGGCCTCGTGGGCGATGAAGCGGGCCTGGTTGCCGGCCTTGGCCGGGTCGCCCTCCTCGTACATGCCGCCGTTGTCGACCGCGATGCCGTACATCTCCCAGGCGTACAGGCTGTAGTTGTAGTAGTCGTCGAAGACGACGACCTCCAGGCTGGTGTTGTGGTCGTCCTTGACCGGCCCGTTGTCCTTGACGATCGGGTGGAAGAACGCGTCCTGCTCGATCAGGCTGGTGCAGGTGTCGGCGAGCTGCTGCGCGGTCATCTCCTGCGCGCGGATGCGCAGGTCGGCGTTGCAGGTGTGGTCGACGGTGAGCACCAGCGGGACGAGCTTGGCGGGCACGTCGCAGGTGCCGTAGAAGGAGCAGTTGCCGGCGTCCTTCTTCTCCGTGAACCAGAGCAGGTTCATGGTGAGCGGGCCGGTGCTGCCGACCAGCGGGTAGCGGTTGATCAGGTCCTTGACGAGCGGCCGGCCCTGGGCGCGCAGCGCGTCGCTCGCGACCAGGTTCCCGAGCTGGATGCCGATCCTGGTGACCAGGTCGCCGCCGTTCATCAGAGCGCTGTTGCGGGTGACGAAGGACGACACGGTGGTGGCGAAGGTCGGGTCGGCCTGGAGGGCGGAGACGAACTCCGGCAGGTCGAAGCCGCGCTCGATGACCGTCTCGGTGTTGGCGACGGCGGAGGTCATCGCGGCGGGCCAGCTGCCCGTGTAGTCGTTCAGCAGCCGCTTGACCACGCCGGTGTAGCGGGCGTTCTCCCGGGCGCTGTCGATCAGGGTGACGGCCTCGGCGAGGGTGGCCCCGTTGGCGTCGGTGACGTCCCGGGTGCGCGGGGCGGCGAAGAAGGCGTCCAGCGCGCCGCGGACGGCGGTCCTGAGGCCGTCGCCGTACGGGCCCACGGCGTCCGCGTGGTTCCACTGCACGTAGTAGCCGGCCCGCAGGAAGAGCACCAGCTGCCCGGCGGAGGTGGAGTTGTCGCCGGGGTAAGCGGCGGAGGTGTCGCGCAGGGCGTTGGCGACGGTGGTCATCTGGGCCTCGTCGAAGGCGCCCTTGGCGTCGTTGCCGGTGAGCTGGAACAGCGAGTTGACGCAGTCGAGCCCGGCCGCCTTGACCTGCTGGACCAGCGCGGCGCCGGACGTGCCGGCGAAGGCGGAGACGTCGCAGGCGGCGGCCGGCTGCCGGGCCGCGGGGACGGCGCCGACGGAGCTGCCCGCCGTCGGGGCGGCGGCCCTGGCCCGCTGCTCCGCGGCGAGCGGCCGGGCGTCCTCGGGGGTGTCGGGGGACTTGGGGGCGGGGATCGAGCGCGGCGCGCTCTTCGCGGCCTGTGGGGCCTTGACCGTCGGGTTCTCGGCGGCGTGGGCCTGTGCCTGTGGGGTGAGCAGGCCGAGGGCGAGGAGGAGGGCGGCGCCGAGCGCGGGGAGTCCGCGTGCGCCGTCCTTCGTCATGCGGGGGATCCGGGAGATCCGGGTGTGCCTGGAGGGGTGCATCGGTGGGGCCTCCGGGGCCGGTCGAGGGTGGGGGCGGCCCGTGCGAGGTGGGGATGGGCCATGACGTGTGACATGTAAAATGGCACAGCTGGGAAAGCGGAGGGAAGGCCCGGGAGCGGATTGCCTCCCGGCGAGACCGAAACGTTGTCAGGTCCGCTGCGGTCTACGGCCGCGGGGTGAGTGCCGCGAACTCCAGCGGCGCCGACGGGTCCACCGACAGGTCCGCCGGGGCCGGCGCCGCGCCCGAGCGGGCCAGCAGGTCCCCGATCGCGGCCACCATCGCGCCGTTGTCGGTGCACAGCCGCAGCGGCGGCACCCGCAGCGCGATCCCGGCCGCCGCGCAGCGCTGCTCGGCCAGCGCCCGCACCCGGGAGTTGGCCGCGACCCCGCCGACCACCACCAGGGTGCCGATCCCGTGGTCGACGCAGGCCCGGACCGCCTTGCGGGTCAGTACGTCCGCGATCGCCTCCTGCAACGCGGCCGCCGCGTCCGGCACCCGGGTCTCGCTCCGCGCCCCGCGCTGGGCCTCGACCCAGCGGGCGGCGGCGGTCTTCAGGCCGGAGAAGGAGAACGCGTACGGGTCGTCCCTCGGCCCGGTCAGCGGGCGCGGCAGCCGGACGGCCGTCGGATCGCCGGTGCGGGCCGCGCGGTCGATGGCGGGCCCGCCCGGGTAGGGGAGTCCCAGGATCCGGGCGACCTTGTCGAAGCACTCGCCGGCCGCGTCGTCCAGGGTGTCGCCGAGGTGGACGATCGGGTCGCGGGCCAGGTCACGGACCAGCAGCAGCGAGGTGTGACCGCCGGAGACGATCAGCACCACGCACGGGTCGGGCAGCGGCCCGCCGTCCAGGGTGGCCGCGGCGACGTGCCCGGCCAGGTGATGCACGCCGTACAGCGGCGCGCCGAGCGAGAAGGCGTACCCCTTGGCGGCGGCCACGCCCACCTGGAGCGCCCCGGCCAGCCCCGGACCGGTGGTCACCGCGACCGCGCCGACGTCCGCCAGGGTGAGCCCGGCCCGGTCCAGCGCCTCCTGGACCACCGGCGCCATCGCGTGCACATGCGCCCGGGCGGCGATCTCCGGGACCACCCCGCCGTAGCGGGCGTGCTCGTCCATCGAGGAGGCCACCGCCTGCCCGAGCAGCACCCCGTCGCGCACCAGGCCCGCGCCGGTCTCGTCGCAGGAGGACTCGATGCCCAGTACCACCGGCGACTCTGTCATGGTCACTCACCCTTGTCGGTCATTACGCGGAACGGGGACCATTGTGCCCGACGGGGCGTGAGGAATAAGCAGGAGCCCATGCTGCGCTGTTGCAACTGATACGCAATAGTGTTGTCCCGGCACGATCACCGCTGTCACGATCAGCACCGTCCACGACCGTTCACCACGGTTCAACCCGCCGAAAGGGGCCGTGTCCTGATGGGCACCTACTCGCTTCCCGACCTGCCGTACGACTACTCCGCGCTGGAGCGGGCGATGTCGGCCGAGATCCTGGAGCTGCACCACTCCAAGCACCACGCCGCGTACGTCAAGGGCGCCAACGACACCCTGGACCAGCTGGCCGAGGCCCGCGACAAGGAGCAGTTCGGCGGCCTGGTCGGCCTTCAGAAGACCTTCGCCTTCCACCTGTCGGGCCACGTGCTGCACTCGCTGTTCTGGCAGAACCTCTCGCCCGAGGGCGGCGACCGCCCCGAGGGCGAGCTGGCCGACGCCATCACCGAGCACTTCGGCAGCTTCGAGGCCTTCAAGAAGCAGCTCACCAACGCCACCACCGGCGTGCAGGGCTCCGGCTGGGGCATCCTGTCCTGGGAGCCGCTCGGCAAGCGTCTGATCGTCGAGCAGGTCTACGACCACCACGGCAACGTCGGCCAGAACACCACCCCGCTGCTGGCCTTCGACGCCTGGGAGCACGCGTACTACCTCCAGTACCGCAACGTCCGCCCGGACTACGTCACCCGCCTGTGGGACGTCGTCAACTGGCAGGACGTGTCGGCCCGCTTCGCGGCCGTCCAGGGCGCCTGATCTCCGGATCGGGCGATTTCCCGGTCAGGTGATCTCCTGATCGGGTGACGGAAGGACCCGGGCCGGTCGGGTGGTCCGGGTCCTTCCGCCAATGAGTGCTCCCGTGACGGGAGTTGACGAACGGGACGGGTGCTGCACCCCGCCGCAGGCCGGGCGACACCCGCCGTTCGCCTGCCGGTCGCGTCGGCTCCCTACGCTCGCTCGGACCACCGCCGGTGCCGGCCGCTGACGGCCCCGGCCCGTCCGCTGCTGCTGCCGCCGCCGCTGCCGCCGAGCGAAAGGGCGCCCGATGGCCCCGCGTCTCTCCCTGGTCGTCCCGATCCACAACGTCGAGCGCTACCTGCCGGAGTGCCTGGACTCGATCGCGGCCCAGACCTTCGAGGACTTCGAGTGCGTCATGGTCGACGACGGCTCGACCGACGACGGCCCCGCCATCGCGCAGGACCACGCCGAACGGGACCGGCGCTTCCGGCTGGTCCGGCAGGAGAACCAGGGCCTGGGCGCCGCCCGCAACACCGGCTGGCGCCACCTCACCCCCGGCACCGAGTACCTGGCCTTCGTCGACAGCGACGACATCGTGCCGCCGCACGCCTACCAGCTGATGATCAGCACGCTCGGCGAGACCGGCTCCGACTTCGCCGCCGGCAACGCCCTGCGCCTGCGCACCACCGGCCTCACCCCCTCGCACGCCCACCGCCGCCCGTTCCGCGAGACCCGGCTGCGCACCCACGTCAGCGAACTGCCCGCCCTGATCACCGACCGCACCGCCTGGAACAAGGTCTACCGGCGCTCCTTCTTCGACACGGCCGGCCTGTGCTACCCCGAGGGCATCCTCTACGAGGACGCCCCGGTCAGCGTGCCCCACCACTTCCTCGCCGAACGCGTCGACGTCCTCGCCGACCCGATCTACCACTGGCGCGTCCGCGAGGACGGCGACCTCTCCATCACCCAGAAGAAGACCGACCCACGCGGCCTGGTCGACCGGGTCCGCTCGATGGAACTCGTCCGCGAATGGCTGCTCGCCCGCCCCGAACCCGCCTTCGCCGAGCACCTGCGCGCCTACGACCGCAACTGCCTGGTCGAGGAGATCCCGATGTTCTTCTGGACCGTCCCCGACGGCGACCACGCCTACCGCGCCGCCTACCAGCAGCACGTCAGCCGCCTCCTGCGCGCCATCGGCCCCGAGGCCCAGGCCGGCCTCAGCCCCCAGCTGCGCCTCAAGTACCGCCTGACGGCGGCCGGCCGGATGCACCGCTTCGTCGCCCTCCAGCGCCTCCACCGCGCCGTCCGCCGCACCCGCCAGGCCGTCGGGCGCCGCTGATCCCGGCGCCGATCCCTTCGCGGTCGTACCCGTGGCATCAGTCATTTGACTGCCCGGCAGTGCGACCGAACCCCGCCACTCGACCTCGATGACGGCCGTCAGATGACGGATGTTCCGTCGGCGGCGCTGCGGCAGGCTCGGGCCAGTGGCTCCGCCGTACACGTCCGGCTTCGGCCGGCCGCGCCGCGCGAGCCGATGAGTGACCCGAGAGAGGGGACCCGTCATGGGAACGAACGACAACTCCACCGCGCCCGGCCCTGACCGCCGCCGCTTCCTGGGCCTGGCCGCCGGCGCGGCGGGCGGCCTGGTCGCCGCCACCCAGCTCGCGACGCCCGGCACGGCGCACGCCTCCGGTGGGCAGAGCGGGTACGCCCCGGTGCCCGAGACGGCCGGGGTGCGGCCGTTCCGCATCAAGGTCGCCGAACAGGACCTCCAGCAGCTTCGGCAGCGCATCCGGATGACCCGCTGGCCCGACCCGGAAACCGTGTCCGACCGCTCCCAGGGCGCGCAGCTGGCCAAACTCCGCCCGCTGGTCGAGTACTGGGGCAGCGGGTACGACTGGCGCAAGGCCGAACGCCGGCTCAACGCCCTGCCGCAGTTCATCACCGAGATCGACGGCCTGGACATCCAGTTCGCCCACATCCGCTCGCCGCACGCCGACGCCCTGCCGATGCTCATGACGCACGGCTGGCCCGGCTCCGTCATCGAACTGCTCAAGGTCATCGACCCGCTGGTCAACCCCACGGCGCACGGTGGGCGGGCCGAGGACGCCTTCCACCTCGTCCTGCCGACGCTGCCCGGCTACGGCTTCTCCGGCAAGCCGACGAAGGCCGGCTGGAACCCGGCCCGGACGGCGCACGCGTTCCACACCCTCATGCAGCGCCTGGGCTACCGCCGCTACGTCTCCCAGGGCGGCGACTGGGGCGCGATCGTCTCCGAGATCCTCGCCACCGAGCGGCCCGCCGGACTCCTGGGCATCCACATCAACATGCCGGGCACCGTCCCGCCGGACATCCTGGCCCACCTGCGCAACTTCGACCCCGCCCCGGCGAGCCTCTCGGCGCGAGAGGTGACGGCGTACGACCGCCTGCTGCACTTCTACCGCGACGGCTTCGGCTACGCGGCGATGATGAACGAGACCCCGCAGACGATCGCCTACGCCCTGCACGACTCGCCGGTCGGCATGGCCGCCTACTACTACGACAAGTTCGCGGAGTGGACCGACTCGGGCGGCGAGCCGGAGAAGGTCCTCACGTACGACGAGATGCTCGACGCCATCTCGCTGTACTGGCTGACCGACACCGGGGCCTCGTCCTCGCGGCTGTACTGGGAGGGCCACCAGGCCGGCGGCGGCCCGTTCAACGCCGTCCCGATCCCGGACGTGCCGGTGGCGGTCACCGTGTTCCCCGGTGAGATCTACCCCGCGCCGCGCAGCTGGGGCGAGCGGACGTACGGCAACATCGTCCACTGGAACGAGGTCGACCGCGGCGGCCACTTCGCCGCCTGGGAGCAGCCGCAGCTCCTGGCGCGGGAACTCCGCACCGCCTTCCGCACGTTGCGGTAGCGCGCGACTTGCCACGGGCTCTCGCGCTGCCCGTGCTCAGGCCAGCTCGCGCAGGCGACGGACCGGACCGGCCAGCAGGATGACCGGGCTCGCCACCCCGGCCACGGCGAGCAGCGCGAGAGCGGTGCGGGGGCCGAAGGCCGAGGCGGCGGCCCCGGCGGCGACCGCGCCCACCGGGATGGTGCTCCAGGAGACGAACCGGAAGGTGGCGACCACCCGGGACAGCAACTCCGGCGGAGTCCGGGCCTGCCGGTGGGTACGGGTGACGACGGCGGTGACCACGACGCCGCCGTAGTACCCCGCGCTGCCGAGGGCGAAGACCGCCGCCCCCCAACCGGGCCCGGCCAACGGGAGCAGCAGGAGGAAGGCACTCGCGCACACCGCCGCCCCGCACAGCGTCCGGGCACTGCCGAACCGGGCGACCAGCCGGGGCGTGAGCGAGGCCCCGATGACGCTGCCGAGCCCGCCGGTGGCCATCAGCGCGCCGACCGCCACGGGCGGCGCGCCGAGCGTGCGGACCAGGAAGACCGGAGTCAGCGTCATCAGCCCGCCGTAACCGACGTTCACGGCGGTGGCCCCGGCGGTGTACGCCCGGATCACCGGGTGCCGGACGACGAACTGCCAACCCTCGCGGATCTGTTGTCCGGCCGTCGCGGCCTTCGCGGCCTGCCGCTCTGCTCCGCGCGGCAGGCCGCCCAGCAGCGCGGCCGAGGCGAGGTAGCTGGCCGCGTCCAGCACCATCGACGCCGCCCCGCCCACCAGTTGCACCAGCACACCGCCCAGCGACGGCCCGGCCAGCTCGGTCGCGGCCACGCTGCTCGCGATCAGACTGTTGCGGGCGGTCAGCTGCTCCTTGGCGACGATCGAGGGCAGGAAGGTCTGGTTCCCCACGTCGAACAGCACACTCGCGGCGCCCACCAGCAGCGCCACCACGACCAGTTGGGGCATCCCCAGCACCCCGAACACGGCCGCCACCGGCACCGACGCCACCGCGAGCCCACGCACCACGTCCATCGCCACCTGGGTGCCGCGCAGTGGCAAGCGTTGCACCAGGACCCCGGCGGGCAACCCCAGCACCAACCACGCGACGTACCCGGCCCCGGTGATCAGCCCGACCTCCACCGCCGACGCGTGCAGCACCACCACCGCGATCAGCGGCAGCGCCACCGCCGTCACCTGGTCGCCGAGCCGGCTGACGGTCGAGGCGGCCCAGTACCGCCAGAACGCTCCTGTCCCCACGTTCGCCCCCCGATGTTCTGTAAGTTTCGTTCTGGAACTTACAGCAGTGGGGTCGGCGCTACAGGAGTACGTCCCGGTGCCGCCAGGCCAGCCGCAGGAGCGCCGCCCCGGCGGGCTGCATCGGCTCCGTGGTGGTGAGGCGATCCACTTGAACGGCGGTGAAGGGGATTCCGGTTGAGCTCCCGGTGGCATCCTCCAGTCCCACGCGGCGGCCCTCGTCGTTGCTGGAGACGATCCGCTGGAACGTCTCGTCGAACAGCTCCGAGTCGAAGACGGCCACGGTGAGCATGTCGGTGACGTAGGTCAGCGGGTCCATCCCGAGGCCCAGCCAGTACATGCGGAGGCTGCCGGACTCCCGTGCGGTGCTGAGCTTTTGGGCGAAGGGCCAGGAGGCGTAGTCGATGGGGGCCTTGTCGCTCCCGTAGTCCTCGGTGGCGCCGAGGAGTTCCTCGCTCAGTTCACGGAGGATGGAGCGCCAGAGGTCGAAGTCATTGGCCTCGTTCCAGGGTGCGTCGTGCGAGGCCTGGAACATCCCGACGGGCATCACCTGGTAGAGGCCGCCCCCGCTGGCGACCTTCGCGGGGTCGCGCCAGTGAAGGACGAACTCGGCGTCGCCGGTGCGGCGTTCGTGGCGGATGACGAGGGTGCTGGTGGCCGCCATGACGGGACGCCGCGCGAGGTCGGTCGGATCGCCGACGGCCGCTCGGAAGGGGGTATCGGTGGCTTCACCCAGGACGAATGAAGCGTACTCGTGCGCGGCGGCTTCGCAGATGTTGATGACGTCGAAGTACTGCCCCCGCCCGAAGGTCAGCGTCAGGCCGTCGACGTTCAGTAGCCGGTAGCAGCTTCGATTCTCGAACAGCCGGGGCCTGGCCAATTCCCTGACAGCATCCGCGTAATAGAGATACGGGGTGCCATCCTCCCGGCGTGGCCGAATGTGGTCGAGCTCCGACTCGCTCCCGTCCAGGAGGGCATCCGGCGCATCCGGCTGCCACCGCAGCCGGATGCGCTCAAGAGGCACGGGCTGTTCCGGAATCCAGTAAGGTCGCGCCAGTAGGGGCGTCTCTGGAACAAGGTGTTCGGGAGCGGCCTTGGTCAAGATCTGGCCGGTCAAATCGAAGCGGTGATCGTTCAGGTACTCCCGAGCCCGCCGCCACTGTTCGGTGCCGTTGATGGAACTCGACCGGTCATCTGCCGCGGACGTGCTAGGCACGATGCTCCTTGTTTTGCATACCGTGTGCGACGATTCGTGCCTGGCTATGAGTTGAGTAGCATGTCGCGGTGCTTCCAGGCCAGCGCCAAGCATGCCGCGCCCGGCGGCGCCATGGGCTCATTCCTGATGAACTGTGAGACATTCCGTTCGATGAAGGGGATGCCAGCTGAGGTGTCCTGGCCGTTCCACTCGGTGACCGTAACACCCTCGGCGTTGGTCCTGACTACTTCGCCGAAGAGTTCCTCGAACACGTCGTCGTTGATCACCAGCACGCTGGGGATGGTCGCTGCCAGGGTGAGCGCGTCACAGCCGACACCAAAGCAGTAAACCCGGAGCTGCTGGGCTCGGCGAGCGCGCTCAAGCGACCGGTAGAGCGGCCAGCGATCGTAGTTGAGAGGCCGACTGTCGGATCCGTCGTACTCTGGTGCGCCCAGCAGTTCCTCGTTGAGCTCTCTGACGATGTTGTGCCAGAGGCTGAAGTCATTGCCGGTTGGATCCCCCGAGATCGTGCTGGGCTGGAACTCTCCAGCCGGAATGGTGTCGTAAAGGCCCCCAGCAGTGGCCACCTTGCGTGGATCGCGCCAGTGCAGCAGAAACCTGGCCTCACCAGAAGCTCGAACTCGCAACAACAGGGTGGTGATGGCTGGCGTGACGGCCCGCAGCTCCAGGTCGAACGGATCGTTCAGCAAGCGCCGCAGGGGTAGACGGGCCCAGCTGGCGGCGTTCCCTTGGGTGGCGGAAGCGAACTCATGCCCGACAGCTTCGCAGACGTCGAGCTTGTCGAAGTAGGTGGCCAGATTGAAGGAGAGCTCGCCGCCACCGTCCTGATTCCATTTGATGTCAGTCAGCCGGTAGCTCGGGCGATTTTCGAACAGGGCCGGCGAGTCGATGTACCGAACAGCCTGGGTATAACGCTCGAACGAGCGGCTGGGGCTGTACAGCGGCAAGGTCTCGCGAGCCTCGACCTCTCTACCGTCGACCAGCGGCAACTTCGGTGCGGCGTCGGCCCACTTGAGGAGAACGCGGTGAAGGGGCACGGGAGCCGGAGGTGTCCAAGCTGGTGGCATCAATAGGGCAGTGCCTGGTACGTGAATCTCATTGGGATACAGCGCGCTTGCCGCTTGCGAGAGCTGCGCGCGGTTGGCGTTGAGGTATTGACGAGTGGAGCGCCATGACTGCTGGCTGGCAACTACTTCGCTTACCGGTGTGCCGGGTTCGGCCATGAGGGACGATGAGGTTCGTGGTGCCGGCGCCTTCTCGGGGAGGCTGAACCACAGCTGCTCGGCAGGCACGTGCAACACCCGAGCGAAGTGGATCAGGGAGACCAAGTCGGTCACAGGTGATCCGGTCTCGATCCGGCTGATCTGAGCCTGTGTAAGGCCCAGCCACTGGCCGACGATGCTCTGAGGGACTCCACGCGGCCCATATTCCGCCCGGTGATGCTGGTGGAGCCGATAGGCGCGTAGCACCCGACCGATGTGGCGGCCCCGGAAGGCCTCAAGGAATGTCTGTGTAGTCCAGAACTCGGCTGGAAGGCTTGGCGGCTGAGAACCGATGTGGCTGCGACCCGCCGCCTGGCATGGGGAGCAGACCACGCCTCGGTGATCTGTGGCCAGCAGTGCGCCGCATCGCCGACACGGGGGCGTGGGGTCGTTCCTGATCGACACGTTCGCCGCCCGATCTGCTCGCACCAACTTTGGCCTACCAAGGGTATATGAATCGACACGGTCAGTGTCTGCCGATCTATGTATCTCACGTATGCGAGAGACCACGGCCCGGCATGGAAGTAGTTACCCAGAGGGGCCACCGTGGTCAGTGGCCGCCCAGGCGATTGGTTCTTCGACGCCTGAGGGGAGGTCAACCCGATCGGCACTGACCCGGTGCCGCGACCTGGAACGGAGAATCAGGTGACCACCGTCGACACCGCGACGATCACCGTCGAGCTGCCCGAGGCGTTCGACCCGCGCTGGAACCGTCTCCCCGGCATCACCGTGGACGGCAAGCAGATCAGCCTCGACCCGGCGAAGTATTTCTTCCGGTTCGAGGCCCGCTCCTGGCTCGTCATCGACTGGCAGACCGTCGTGGACGGGCTGTTGGGCGTGGACGAGACCGAGGAGGCCAGCGTCGAGCAGATGGCGCTGGAGTTCATCAAGACCCACGGCCGCTCGACCCGTGACCCGGGCGAGGTCCTGGCCATCGCGTACCAGGTCTACTCGTACGTGTTCCGCGACGAGCACCTGGCCGCTCTCGGCCTGCCGCGCGTCACCGCCGAGCACCTGCGGATGCTCCGCGAGGCCGCCACCTTCATGGCGCTGAACAAGGTCGAGCTGGACGGCCACATCTCCAACGTCGGCCCGTGCTGGTTCTTCCCCTCCGCCACCGGCGTGGTCTTCGACCTCTCCGAGGAGGACGGCCAGATGCTGGACGAGGTCTACCACGGTGGCTGGTTCAACGAGCACCGTCGGATCGAGGGGATCAAGGCGCACACCGCCCTCGGCGGTCGGCTGGTCCACGGCTGCCAGTCCGTGCCCGACCAGTCCGGTGGCGTCGTCGCCCCCTACGGCGCGTCCATGGCCCGTTTCCGCGAGGAACTGGCCGGGATGAAGAAGGAGTGGATCGAGCAGGTCGACTCCTACCGAGTGACCGTCGACTGACCCCCGCGTCGACATCGGTCCGGGGCGGCAAGCGCGCTGCCGCCCCGGACCTCACCGGCCCCGTCCACCAGCCAGAACGGAACCACTTCCCTTGGACAGCACGCTCGTCACCACCATCCTTGCCGACATCTGCTTCAACACCGGACACTCCGTACCCGCCCGCGAACCGATGCGAGTGTGGGGCATGTCCGGAGTCGAGCGCCTGCGCTTCGGCAACGGACGTACCGCGGTCTACAAGTACGCCGTCGAGCCGTTCGACCGCGAGGACCGGATCCTTCGCGCGGCGAACCGATTCGGCATTCCGGTGCCGCAGGTCCTCGGCTCCATCGCCCGCAGGGGCATGTTCGGCATGATCATCGAGGACCTGGGCCAGCCGCTCCGAGAGCCGGGCGACACCGACGGCATCGTGGCCGCCGTCGCCCTCCACGAGGCCCCCATCGCCGAGTTCCTGCCGGTCCTCGGCGAGGACGTGCTCGCCGGCCTTCCCGCGCGGGGGCTTGGCCACCTCCGTCGCCTGCACGAGAACGGTCGTTGGCGCGAGGACACCGCAGACATCACCGCCATGCTCGAAGCACTCGCGGTTGTTGCCCCCAAGCGGGCGAGTGGTGCGCACCTGGCCCCGTTCGGCTGGGTGCACTCCGAGTTCCACCCCACCAGCTTGCACATCGGTGAGGACGGTTGGTGCCTGCTCGACTTCGCCCGCGCGTTCACCGGCCCCGGCCTGCTCGACCTTGCCTCCTGGCACGGCACCACCGGTGACCCGGATCCCGCTCGGCTGCGGATGTTGATCGAGGCCTATGTCGCCACCGGCGGCCCGAAGGACGCGCTCGTCGAACGTGGTGGCCTGGCGGCCGAGCAGTGGGCGCTCGGCTGGCACCGCGTGTGGGCCGTCGAGTGGTTCATGGAGCAGTCCATCAAGTGGATCAACAATCCGCAGGACGACCCGCTCTACGTCAAGGTCGTGCGTCGGCACCTGGCCACGGCCGTTCGCCTGCTGGAGGCGTGACGGTGGACGTCTGGGACGCTCATGCCGCCCAGCGCCTGGCCGGAGAACCACCCCGGCGCCTTCCTCCGCCCGGCAGGATGGAGTGGACCCAACGGTCCGGGATCGGTCCAGGCGCGGAGATCCTCGGAGATGACCTGGCCGGGCGGCGAATCGTGGAACTCGGCTGCGGCCCTGGCCACAACACCGCCTATCTGGCCAGCCTTGGTGCCGTGGCCGTGGGGATCGACAGCTCCCGTGGCCAGATCCACCGGGCAACCGCCCACTACGGGTACACCGGAGCAGAGTTCGCCTGTTCCACCGCGAGCGCGCACCTCAGCCATGATCGGCGTCGGCTGGACGCCGTCGTGTCGGTCTTCGGCGCGATCGGCCTGGCCGAGCCATTCAAGCTCCTCTACGCCTGCTCCCGAAGCCTCAACCGCCATGGCGTGCTCGCGTTTTCTGTCCCGCACCCGCAGCGGACCGGTGCGGTTCCGGTGAACCCCCGCACCCGCGAGCAGTTGATCCTGCCCGACGGTACCTCAGCCGTGGTGAAGCGCTGGGACGCCGCCCCGGCCGCCTGGGTGCGTGCCCTCAACCGTTCCGGTCTGCTCGTCACCGGGGTGCACCACCTCTGTGCACCGGCCGATGCGCGACGGCCGACCACTCTCCTGATCACCGCACGGAAGCCCTGACAGCCGGAGGCCACAGTGCTTGCCACCCCGTTCCTGTTGCTGGACGTCGACGGCGTCCTCATCCCGTTCCCCGCTGCCGATGGCAGCACGCCGACCACCCACATGCGCCACCAGGTCCACATCGACGACGTTGCCGAGCCGTTCTGGGTCTGGCTCGACCCGGCTCACGGCGCGCTGATCACCGAGGCCGTCAACTCCGGCCTCGTCCGTCCCGTGTGGTGCACGAGTTGGCGCACCGACGCCCGCCGCATCGTCGCCCCGCTATTGGGTGTGCCGGACTTCGACCACATCGAGCTGCCCAAGCTGCCGATCACGACCAGTCACCCCGACGGCTACCTCTGGAAGCGGAACCACGTCGCGGACTGGCTGGCCACCGCTCCGGCCGTCTGGATCGACGATGACTTCACCCCGCTGGATCACCAGTGGGCCGCCGACCGTAGCGCCTTCGGTAACCCGACGCTGCTGATTCAGCCGGATCCGCGAACAGGCATCCAGCCGGAGCACATCACGAGCGCCCTGGAATGGGCTGCCTCCCTTTGCGAGACCGAGAGGGTGGCCTGATGTCTGGGCAGGTCGGATGTCGGATGTCCACCGTGGTCAGTCCGTTGAGCAATGCGCGGTTCCCGGTGCCGATGGAGTGGGGTGGGCGGCCGGGGCCCAGCGCGGTTCCGGCGGCGCGGCGGTTGGTGGTGGCGATCTTGCGGGAGTGGAGGGTGCCGCTCTCCGAAGTCGCACTTGGGGAGCTTGAGTTGTGTGCGAGCGAGATCATCGCGAATGCGCTGGTGCACACGAGGGAACGGTGTGTCGTCACCATCCATTGGTGTGGCGCACGAGTGAGGGTGGAAGTCGCGGATCGGGGTGGGGAATTGGAGGACCGGGAGCGCGACGAAGGGGCCACGAGCGGGCGAGGACTCCTGCTGGTAGAGGCGCTGGCGAGTGCCTGGGGGTGGTACCCGACCACGGAAGGCAAGGTGGTGTGGTTCGAGTACCCCGAGACGAGCGAAGCGCCGTGCCCCACGTATGGGTGGGGCACGGCGCTCGATGTGGTTGCGAGGGCTCAGCCGAAGAAGGCGTCCAGGATCTGCTGGGCGGCGAGCCCGGCCGGGAGGGTGCCGGCGCGCACCTGAGTCTCCAAATCGGCGGAGAGCCGCCGCACTTCGGGGTGTTCGTGCAGCCGGGCGTAGAGCTGGTCGTGGACCATCGCCCACGTCCATTCGACCTGCTGCTCCCGGCGCTTCGCCGCCAGCGCGCCCGTGGCGTCGAGCACCTTGCGGTGCTGCTGCAACCGCTCCCACAGCGCGTCCAGCCCGCTGCCGTCGCGCCCGCTGCAGGTCAGCACCGGCGGGGTCCACGCCGCGTCGGGGGCCTGCAACAGCCTTAGCGCACCCGCGAGTTCGCGAGCGGCGGCGCGAGCGTCGGTCTCGTGAGGCCCGTCGGCCTTGTTGACGGCGATGACGTCCGCCAGCTCCAGCACGCCCTTCTTGATGCCCTGCAACTGGTCGCCGGTCCGGGCGAGGCTGAGGAGCAGGAAGGTGTCGACCATGCCGGCTACCGCCGTCTCCGACTGGCCGACGCCCACCGTCTCGATGAGCACCACGTCGTACCCGGCGGCCTCCATCACCACCATCGACTCCCGGGTGGCCTTGGCCACCCCGCCCAGCGTCCCCGAGGTGGGCGAGGGCCGGACGAAGGCGGCGGGGTCGACCGCGAGCCGTTCCATCCGGGTCTTGTCGCCGAGGATGGAGCCGCCCGTGCGGCTGGACGTCGGGTCGACGGCGAGGACCGCGACCCGGTGGCCCTGGCCGGTGAGCATCGTCCCGAAGGCGTCGATGAAGGTGGACTTGCCGACGCCGGGCACGCCCGTGATGCCGACCCGGACGGCGCCGCCCGCGTGCGGCAGCAGCCGCTGGAGCAGCTGCTGCGCGAGCGCGCGGTGGTCGGGGCGGGAGGACTCGACGAGGGTGACGGCGCGCGCGATCCAGGCGCGCGAGCCGTCCAGTACGCCCGTCACATAACTGTCGAGGTCGATCGTCCGTGGAGGCATGCGATCAGACAATCACAGCGAATGGCCGAGGTCGGCCGCCAGGGACTTCAACAGGTCGTACGCCGCGTCCGGGATGACCGTGCCGGGCGGGAAGACCGCCGCCGCGCCGGCCTCGTACAGGGCGTCGAAGTCCTGCGGGGGGATCACCCCGCCGACCACGATGGTGATGTCCTCCCGTCCCGCCGCGGCGAGTTCGGCGCGCAGCGCGGGCACCAGCGTGAGGTGGCCGGCGGCCAGTGAGGAGACGCCGACGATGTGGACGTCCGCCTCGACGGCCTGGCGGGCGACCTCGGCCGGGGTCTGGAAGAGCGGGCCGACGTCCACCGTGAAGCCGAGGTCGGCGAAGGCGGTGGCGATCACCTTCTGGCCGCGGTCGTGGCCGTCCTGGCCCATCTTGGCGACCAGGATGCGGGGTCGGCGCCCTTCGGCCCGCTCGAACCGCTCGACCAGGTCGCGGGTGCGCTGGAGGGGGGCCGACTGGCCCGCTTCGTCTCGGTACACACCGGAGATGGTACGGATCTGGCCGGAGTGGCGGCCGTACACCTTCTCCAGGGCGTCGGAGATCTCGCCGACGGTGGCCTTGGCCCGGGCCGCGTTGACGGCCAGGTGCAGCAGGTTGCCGTCCAGAGAGCCGCCGCGCTGCGGGCCGGCCTCGGCGGCCCGGGTGAGCGCGTGCAGGGCGTCCTGGCAGGCGGTCTCGTCGCGCTCCTCGCGCAGCCGGCGCAGCTTCTCGATCTGCCGGGCGCGTACCGAGGAGTTGTCGACCTTGAGCACCTCGATCTGCTCGTCGCTCTCCACCCGGTACTTGTTGACGCCGATCACCGGCTGGCGGCCGGAGTCGATCCGCGCCTGGGTGCGGGCGGCGGCCTCCTCGACGCGCAGCTTGGGGATGCCCGCGTCGATGGCCTTGGCCATGCCGCCGGCCGCCTCGACCTCCTGGATGTGCTCCCAGGCCCGCGCGGCGAGGTCGTTGGTGAGCTTCTCGACGTACGCGGAGCCGCCCCACGGGTCGATCACCCGGCAGGTGCCCGACTCCTGCTGGAGCAGCAGCTGGGTGTTGCGGGCGATGCGGGCGGAGAAGTCGGTGGGCAGCGCGAGCGCCTCGTCCAGGGCGTTGGTGTGCAGTGACTGGGTGTGGCCCTGGGTCGCGGCCATCGCCTCCACACAGGTGCGGGTGACGTTGTTGAACACGTCCTGGGCGGTCAGCGACCAGCCGGAGGTCTGCGAATGGGTGCGCAGCGAAAGGGACTTGGGGTTCTTCGGGTCGAACTGCTTGACCAGCTTGGCCCACAGCAGCCGGGCCGCGCGCAGCTTGGCGACCTCCATGAAGAAGTTCATGCCGATCGCCCAGAAGAACGACAGCCGCGGCGCGAAGGCGTCCACGTCCAGCCCCACGTCCAGGCCCGCGCGCAGGTACTCCACCCCGTCGGCCAGGGTGTAGGCCAGCTCCAGGTCGGCCGTCGCGCCGGCCTCCTGGATGTGGTAGCCGGAGATGGAGATCGAGTTGTACCGGGGCATCTTCTGCGAGGTGTACGCGAAGATGTCCGAGATGATCCGCATCGACGGCTGCGGCGGGTAGATGTAGGTGTTGCGGACCATGAACTCCTTGAGGATGTCGTTCTGGATGGTCCCCGCGAGCTTCTCGGGCGGTACGCCCTGCTCCTCGGCCGCGACGATGTACAGCGCGAGGATCGGGAGCACGGCGCCGTTCATGGTCATCGACACCGACATCTTGTCCAGCGGGATGCCGTCGAACAGCTGGCGCATGTCGTAGATCGAGTCGATCGCCACGCCCGCCATGCCGACGTCGCCGGTGACGCGCGGGTGGTCGCTGTCGTAGCCGCGGTGGGTCGGCAGGTCGAAGGCGACCGACAGGCCCTTCTGGCCGGCCGCGAGGTTGCGGCGGTAGAAGGCGTTGGACTCCTCGGCGGTGGAGAAGCCGGCGTACTGGCGCACCGTCCAGGGCTGGTTGACGTACATGGTGGGGTACGGCCCGCGCAGGTATGGGGCGACGCCGGGGTACGTCTCCAGGAAGTCGAGCCCGGCGAGGTCGGCGCCGGTGTACAGCGGCTTGACGGCGATGCCCTCGGGGGTGTCCCAGAGCAGCTCGTCGACGTCCTTGCCGGTGGACTGGCGCCAAGCGGCCTGCCACTGGGCGTCGTTGACGCCAGCGGCGGCGCCGTCCAGCCCGATTCCGGTGAAGTCGGGGATCATCGAGCGGCTCCGATCTGGTCCAGCAGGGAGGTCAGGACGGCGACCGCGTCGCCCCCCGCGAAGATGAACTCGTCTACTCCGGCGGGGAGTTCGCCGAGCCGGCCGGCCAGCAGCACCCGCTGGGCGCCGGCCGCCTTGAGCGCCTCGGCTACCGTGGCGGCGTGCTCGGCGTACAGGGCGTCGCTGGAGCAGAGGCAGGCGACGGTCGCGCCGGAGGATCGGAACGCCTCGGTGAAGGCCGCCGGGTCGGCGGACTCGTGCGGGACGGTCGCGATGCCGCCGGCCTGGAACAGGTTGGCGGCGAAGGTGGTGCGCGCGGTGTGCGCGGAGGCGGTGCCGATCGAGGCGAGGAAGAGGACCGGACGGGCGCCGGTGGCGGTGAGCCAGGCGTCCGAGCGGTCGCGCAGCGCCTCGTACGCCTCGGCGCGGCGCACCTGCGGCAGCCCGCCGCCGAGCCCGGCCGGGGCCGGCTCGCGGACCAGCGGCTGCTCGTCCAGGTGCGGGAACTCGCTGACGCCGGTGATCGGTTCGCGCCGCTTGGCGAGCCGGACGGAGCGCTCGGCCCAGGTGGCGGCGATCCGCTCCTCGGCCAGGCCGGAGTCCAGCGCGGCCCGCATCCCGCCGGCCCGCTCGATCTCCTGGAACCAGGCCCAGGCGGCCTGCGCCAGCTCCTCGCTGAGCTGCTCGACGTACCAGGAGCCGCCGGCCGGGTCGATCACCCGGGCCAGGTGGGACTCCTCCAGCAGGATCGCCTGGGTGTTGCGGGCGATCCGGCGGGCGAAGGCGTCGGGGAGGCCGAGCGCGCTGTCGAAGGGCAGCACCGTGACGGCGTCGGCGCCGCCGACCCCGGCGGCCAGGCAGGCGACGGTGGTGCGCAGCATGTTCACCCACGGGTCGCGGGCGGTCATCATCACCCGGGAGGTGACGGCGTGCTGGCGCTGCGCGGAGGTCTCCGCCCCGGCCCCCGAGACCTCGGCGATCCTGGCCCAAAGTCGGCGCGCGGCACGGAACTTGGCGATGGTGAGGAACTGGTCGGCGTCCGCCGCGTAGCGGAACTCCAGCTGGCCGAGCGCGGCGTCCACGGAGAGCCCGGCGGCGGTCAGCGCGCGCAGGTAGGCGACGCCGGTGGCCAGCGAGCAGCCCAACTCCTGGGCGGGGGAGGCGCCGGCCTCGTGGTAGGGCAGCGCGTCGACGGTGAGCGCCCTGACGTTCGGGTATTCGGCGGCGCAGCGGACGGCCAGCGCGGTGGCCTCGGCGAGCAGGGTGTCGGTGGCGTCGGCGGAGCCGGTCCGGGCCCGCAGGCCGAGCGGGTCGGCGCCGAGGTTGCCGGCGGCGTCGCCGGGGGAGACCTCGCGCTGCTCGTACAGGGCGAACAACTGCTCGGCGGCGGCGGTGAATTCGGCGCCGGCGTCGAGTGCCACGGCGGCCAGGTCCAGGTACACCCCGGTCAGCGCCTCGGGCAGGGCGTCCACCGGCAGGCCCGCGCCGCCCAGCTCCAGCCAGAGCGAGCCGACGCCGTGCTCCAGGTCGGCCAGCACGGCCTCGTTGGCGCGCCGGCGGTCCGGGTCCGCGTGCCGCTGGCGTACGTCCCACCCGGCGACGGCCGAGCCCTGCGGCCGGCCGCCGCGCACGAACGGCGGGAAGCCGGGGTAGCCCGGGTCCGCGGCGGTGTCCTCGGCGGTGTAGAGCGGGCGGGCGCTGAGCCCGTCCTGGAGCCGGGTGGTGAGCGCCTGCTCGGCGGCGGGGCCGTCCTCGGGCTGGGCACCGGACTTGCGCAGCACGCCCTGGACGAGCTGCTGCCACTGCTCACGGTGCGCGGCCGGGAACTCGGCTGCGAGGGGGAGCCCTTCGGGCGGGACCTTCATGTGCGCAGGTTAGCGTCCGTGCGCGGGGCTGCAGGAGGGTAATTCCGTGTGACCTTTCCCTCGATCGGGCTGGTCGGAGCACTCTCCCAGGTGGGGAGTGCCAGGGCCGCGCGGGGCGGCTGACACCAGGGGTGGATAGGGGTGCCACGACCAGGGGGACGGTGGGGACGGGATCGTCCGACGGTGTCCACGCGTGTCCGAAGGTGTCCGGGCATGTCCGTGGTCAACGCCGATGGGATGGTTGGCGATCGATGTTCCGTCATGTTCCTGATGCTTCATGATCAGGGGGATTGCGGAACCCCGGCCCTCATCTATTAAGTTACTTCGAAGAAGGTGGGCGGGGCAGTACCCCCCGTTGCCGTCCTGCCCGCCTTCGTCGTCCCCCGGCACTCGCCCGAGCCGTCCCCCGGCCCCGCCCGAGCCGTCCACCGAATTCCCCCGAAGGAGAGCCGAGCTCCATGGGAAAGCGCCGCAAGCCCAGCCCCCCGAGCAGGGCCCGCATGGCGGTCCTCACCACGGCCATGGCGGCCGGTGGCGCGGTCCTCGCGTCGGGCACCGCCCACGCGGAGCCCGCCCCGAGCCTCGCCTCCGTCAAGGAACAGGTCGACCAGCTCAACGAGCAGGCCGAGCAGGCCATCGAGAAGTACAACGGCTTCCAGGAGAAGCAGCAGAAGCTCCAGGGCGAGGCCAACCTGATCCAGGAGAAGGTCGCCCGCGGGCAGGAGGCGATGAACGAGCTGCGGACCCGGCTCGGCGCGGTCGCCGCCGACCAGTACCGCACCAACGGCATCGACCCGTCGGTCCAGCTGATGCTGGACTCCGACCCGTCCGCCTACCTGGAGCGCGCCGCGGTGCAGAACCAGGTCTCCGACTCCCAGGCGAACCTGCTCAAGCAGGCCCAGGACGAGCAGCGCAAGCTCGACCAGGACCGCGCCGAGGCGACGGCGACCCTGGCCGCGCTCGACTCGGTCGGCACCCAGCTGGCGGAGCAGAAGAAGGACATCCAGGGCAAGCTGTCCGAGGCCCAGGCGATGCTCAACAAGCTCAGCGCCGAGGACCGGGCCAAGATCAACGCCCAGCAGAACGCGGAGAAGGCCAAGGCCGAGGCCCAGCAGGCCGCCGCCACCGCCGCCTCGGCCGCCAAGGACCGCGCCTCGCGCGGCACCGACCGCCCGGACATGAACGCCCCGGTGCCGGCCGCCAGCGGCCGGGCCGCCACCATCATCGCCTTCGCCCAGGCCCAGCTCGGCAAGCCGTACGGCTGGGGCGCGACCGGCCCCAACAGCTTCGACTGCTCCGGCCTGACCGGTGCCGCCTACCGCGCGGCGGGCGTCAAGCTCTCCCGGATGTCCCAGGACCAGTGGAACGACGGCCCGCACGTCGACCGTGCCAACCTCCAGCCCGGCGACCTGGTCTTCTTCTACGACGACATCCACCACGTCGGTCTGTACATCGGCGACGGCAAGATGATCCACGCCCCGCGCACGGGCAAGAACATCGAGGTGCTGCCGATCTCGGCGATGCCCTACAAGGGTGCCGTCCGTCCGGCCTGATCCCCGGTCGTCCCCGACGGTGGCCCGCTCCCGCTGCGGCGGGGGCGGGCCTTCGCCGTTCCAGGAGCCCCCGACCGGGCCGGTCAGAGGGCCGCGAGGCGCCGGAGCAGGTGGTCCGGGTCGGTGAGCCCGCAGGCCTGGCGGACGGCGGCGTCGTGGGCGGCGGCGAGCGCGTCCAGCCGAGTCAGCCGGACGCGGCCCTGACGGGAGAGGTGGGCGGTGATCCGGCGGCGGTCCTGGTCGCCCTGGCGCCGGTAGGCCCAGCCGGAGTCGGCCAGCGAGTCCACCAGCCGGCTCAGGCTGGCCGGCGGGAGCAGCAGGGCCTGGGACAGCTCGCCCATCGCGTGCCCGCGGCCGTCCGCGAGGGCGCGCAGCAGCCGCCACTGGTCGACGGTGCAGTCCTCCTCGGCCAGCGCGGCCGCGAGGCCGCCGGAGAGCCTGCGGTGGGCGAGCGTCACCAGTTCGACCAGCAGCGGCTCGGGCGTGGGCGAGCCTCCGGCGGTGTCGGGGCTGCGGCCCTCGACCTCCGGCGCGGCACCAGCTGCGGTCATCGGACCCTCCCCTTCCCGGCCTTTGCCGATATCGGCGGTACGACGATACTCGCACTGTGAGCGTCGAGGTCAGAGTGATCGATCCGCTCGACGCGCTGCACTCGGTACGGGAGGAGGCGGCGTTTCGGGTGGGCCTCGTCGTGCCGCAGTCCGGCCCGCTCGGGCTCACCGGACCGTCCGCGCTGGACGGCGCCCTGCTGGCCGCGCACGAGGTCAACACGGGCGGCGGGGTCCTCGGCCGTCCGCTGGACCTGGTGCTGGTGGACGGCGGCGGCACCCCGGAGCGGGTGGCCGGCGAGGTGCGGCGGCTGCTGGACGCCGGGGCGCTGGACGCGCTCGCCGGGTGCCACACCAGCGATGTGCACCGGGCGGTCGAGACGGTCGCCTCGGGCCGCACCGCGTACGTCTTCACCCCGCCGCACGAGGGCGGCTCCCGACTGCCCGGCGTGCTCTGCACCGGCATCGACCCGGCCCGTCAATTCAGCTCGGCGGTGCGCGAATTGACGGAGCGTCATAGAATCGCCCGATGGGCGCTGATCGGCAACGACTACATCTGGCCGCGCTCCGTCCACCGGGCCGCCGAGCGGCTCGCCGGACGGGCCGGCGCCCGGGTGGTGCTGGATCGGCGGCTCCCGTTCGGCGCGGTCCAGGGGAGGCTCGAACCGCTGCTGGACGAGCTGCGCGCCGCCCGCGCGGACGCCCTGCTGCTCAGCCTGATCGGGCGCGACCTGGTGCACTTCAACCGGGCGCTGCGGCGCAGCGGACTGGACCGCCGGCTGGTGCGGCTCTCCGGCGCCCTGGAGGAGAACGGCCTGCTCGCCCTCGGCGGCGACGACACCGGCACGCTGTACGCGGCGATGCCCTCCTTCGCGACGCTGGCCGAGGAGCGCCGGCAGAGCCTCGCCGAACGGCACCGGGCGCTGTGCGGGCCGTGGGCGCCGGTCCTGGACGCCTATGCGGTGGGCCTGTACGAGGGCCTCCACCTGCTCGCCGACCTGGCGGCCCGCCAGGCCCTGGCCCCGGACGGCCTGCTGGCGGCAGCCGACCGGCTGCTGCGCCGCGCGGGCGCGGGACGGGCGCCGATCCACCTCGCCCGAGCCGAGGGCCTCGGCTTCGCCGTCCTGCCGTAGCGAAGCGACTCGCGGCAGTGAAGCGACTCGCCGTCACGAAGCGAGCCGCCGTCACGAATCCGGAGGCTCGTCACTGGCGCACCGTCCTCCCCTTTCTCATCAGGTGAAACGTCGAAACAAAACCCTTCCATCTGGAAATAGTTGCCTCTACAGTCTCCCCAACCACCTCGCAGGGTCGTCACGGAGAGAGAGCACCATGGCTGACACACCCGCACCCCAGGGCATCGAGAGCTACGGCTACCAGCAGGAACTGCGCCGCTCGCTCAGCTTCACCGACCTGCTCGTCTACGGGCTGGTGTTCATGGTGCCGATCGCACCGTTCGGCATCTTCGGCGGCGTCTTCCAGGGCTCCGGCGGCATGGTCGCCCTGGCCTACATCCTCGGCATGGTGGCGATGATGTTCACCGCCCTGTCGTACGCCCAGATGTCCCGGGCCTTCCCGATGGCCGGCTCGGTCTACACCTACGCGGGCCGCGGCATCGCCGCCCCGGTCGGCTTCCTGTCCGGCTGGATGATCCTGCTCGACTACGTGCTGGTGCCCGGCCTGCTGTACCTGATCGCCGGCGTCGCGATGAACTCGCTGGTGCCGTCGATCCCGGTCTGGCTCTGGCTGATCGGCTTCGTGCTGCTCAACACCGTGGTCAACTACCTCGGCATCGAGACCACCAACAAGGTCAACAAGGCGATGCTGATCGGCGAACTGGTCGTGCTGGCCGTCTTCGTGGTGGTCGGCGTCATCGCCCTGGCCGACGGCAAGGGCCGGGGCTTCGACTTCACCCCGCTGTACAACTCGCACACCTTCTCCTGGAGCCTGGCCTTCGGCGCGGTCTCGATCGCGGTGCTCAGCTTCCTGGGCTTCGACGGCATCTCCACCCTCTCGGAGGAGAACCGGGACTCCGCCAAGGCGATCGGCCGGTCGATGGTCGCCGCGCTGCTGCTCGCGGGCACCCTGTTCATCGTGCAGACCTGGGTCGCCTCGCTGCTGGTCGCCGACCCGGACGCGCTGATCCGGGACGGCGACGCCAACGGCACCGCCTTCTACGACGCGGCCCGGACGGCCGCCGGCGGCTGGCTCGCCACCCTGACCGCCGCCTCCACCGCCGTGGCCTGGGGCTTCGCCAACTCGCTGGTCGCCCAGGCGGCCACCTCCCGGCTGCTGTACGCGATGGCCCGCGACCGCCAGCTGCCCGCCTTCCTGGCCCGGATCCACCCCACCCGCCGGGTGCCGGTCAACGCGACGCTGCTGACCGCCGGGATCTCGCTGGTGCTCGGCCTCTACATGGCCTCGCGCGAGGACGGCATCACCCTGCTGGGCACCCTGGTCAACTTCGGTGCGCTGAGCACCTTCCTGGTGCTGCACGTCGCCGTGGTCGTCCACTACCTGGTCCGCAAGCGAAGCAAGGACTACTGGCGGCACCTGATCGCCCCGGCCCTCGGCTTCGCGATCCTCGCGTACGTGGTGGTCAACGCGAACATCGCGGCCCAGCGGCTCGGCTTCGTCTGGCTGCTCGTCGGTGGGATCGTGCTCATCGGGCTGGTGGCCACCGGCCGCAAGCCCCGACTGGCCGTTGCCGAGGCCGAGTCGGCCACCGACACCGCTCCGAACGCCGCCACCACCCTCAAGGAGAACCAGTGAGCCTGCCCGAGATCGTCAAGCTGTCCCCGACCCCCGAGGACTACGCGTACACCTTCGGCGGCCGCGCCCCGCTGGTCACCGTCCAGCCCGGCACCGTCATCGAGCTGACCACCGAGGACTGCTTCGGCGGCAAGGTGCGCGGCACCGGCGACCTGCCCAGCCAGGTGTGCGTCTTCCCGTACCTCAACCCGGTCACCGGCCCGATCGCGGTGGCGGGCGCCGAGCCCGGGGACGTCCTCGCCGTGCACTTCGTGGAGATCACCCCGGCCCGGGACCACGGCATCTCCAGTACCTTCCCGCACTTCGGCGCGCTGACCGCGACCCACAACACCGCGATGCTGCACCCGGCGCTGGAGGAGCGGGTCTGGGTCTACGAGCTGGACGTCAAGGCGGGCAGCTGCCGATTCCGCGCCCGCAACAGCGAGTTCACGGTGGATCTGCCGCTCGACCCGATGCACGGCACGGTCGGCGTCGCCCCGGCGGCCGGCGAGGTGCTGGCCTCGATCACCCCCGGCGCGCACGGCGGCAACCTGGACACCCCCGAGATGCGGGCCGGCACCACCGCCTACTTCGGGGTCAACGTCGAGGGCGGCCTGCTGGCGATCGGCGACGGCCACGCCCGCCAGGGCGAGGGCGAGGTGTGCGGTACGGCGGTGGAGGCGGCGATGCGCACCACCGTGATCGTCGACCTGGTCAAGGGCGGCGGCCCGGCCTGGCCCCGGCTGGAGAACGACGACTTCCTGATCAGCACCGGCTCCGCCCGTCCGCTGGAGGACGCGTTCCGGATCAGCCAGCACGACCTGGTCGGCTGGACGGGCGAACTGCTCGGCCTGGACCAGCTCGACGCCTACCAGCTGGTCAGCCAGGCCGGGCTGGCCCCGGCGGCGAACGTCTGCGACACCAACTACACGATGGTCGCCAAGCTGCCGAAGAACCTGCTCGGCCGGGCCCGCGCCTACGACGGTCTGCACTCCCGGCTGCGCGAGACGGCGGGGGCGTACCTGCGGCACCGGTAGGTCGGCATGGCCCGCGCGGGGGTTCAACCGCGCGGGTCAAGGTACCGGCAAATCTCACGGACCTCCGCTCCCGGGCCCGTCGGCACCCAGGCGCCGGCGGGCCCGCCGGGCGTCACCCCGCTGCCCGGGACCTCACCCGTTCGAGGGCGGAGAGCAGGGCCGTGGCCTCCGCTCCGCTGATCCGGTCGACGAAGTGGAGCAGCGCGCCCGCCCGGTCCGGGGTGGTCTCCAGCGCCTGGTGCATCAGCCGGGCGGTGTACTCCTCGCGGGTGCAGGTCGGCTCGTACACCCAGGCGCGGCCCACCTTGTCGCGGCGCAGCCAGCCCTTGGTGTGCAGGATGTCCGCGACCGTGGTGACGGTGGTGTACGCGACGGCCCGCCCGCGCTGGAGGTCGTCCACCACCTGGCGCACCGTGGCGGGCCGGTGCCAGGACCAGAGCCGGTCCATGATCTCGGCCTCCAGATCGCCGAACCCCCGTAGCACCGCCCTCTTCTCCCTCGCCGAACCGAACCGAGCCGAACCGAGCCGAACCGAGCCGGCCACTGATCACCGAAGCACCGGTGGCTCGGCCCGTAGGCCGTAGCCCCGAGCCGTCGGCCCGCCGGAATCGCGGCCCCATGGTACGGCGAGCGCCGGGCGCCCGCCCCCGGTCGAAGGGGACGCGCGCCCGGCGCTCGGGCCCGGCCGGTGGCCGGGTGGTGCTCAGTCGGTGTCGAAGACGTGTCCGGCGCCGGGCGCCGGGACTCAGGACAGCCGCCGCCCCAGGGGGACACGGGAGCGGGTGAACAGCGCCGCGAGCAGCCCCGCGACCACCGGCAGCGCCAGCACGATCAGCAGCAGCTCCACCCAGGGCGCGGCGATCAGCGCCGGCTTGGCCCCGAACCCGCCGGCCCGGGACTTCAGCAGCCCCACCGCCGGCACGAACCCGTTGGCCGCCCCGAGCAGCGCGCCCAGCAGCGCGATCAGCGTGCACTGAAGGCCCGCCATGCTCCGCCGGATCCGCGGCGGCGCACCGACCGCGGCCAGGGTGGCCTGGTCCTGCCGGGAGTCGGCGGCCGCCAGCCCGGTGGCGATCCCGGCCGCGCCGAGCACCACCAGCGCGGCGAAGCCGGTCAGCGCCAGGGTGAGCGCGTCGTTCTTCGGCTGGTACCCGCGCTCGACCCGCAGTGTGGCGAAGCGGTCGAGCTGGACGGCGGCGGCCTCCGCGCGCTGCTGGGCCTTGCCGTCGGGCGGGGTGGCGGGCAGCCAGACCGAGCCGGTCGGCCGGGCGGCGAGCCCGGGTTCGATGCCGGGGACGGTGGAGGGCAGCACCAGTCCCTGGGCCAGCCTGGCGGCGGCCGGGTTGTCCACCAGCACCACGTCGACCGGGACTTCGCGCAGCTCGGGCTTGGGCACCTCGCCCGGCTGCACCGGAGCGCCGCCGCCGCGCAGCAGCATCACGGCCTTGCCGTCGGCGCCCACCGCGGACCGGTCGAAGACCAGCACCTTGCCGGCGGCCAGCGCCTGCTCGGCGGCCGGGTCGTGCACGTTGAACAGGTTGTGCAGCACGTTCGCGTCCCCGGCGGCCAGGTGCGGCGGGGCGCCGAGGCCGCGCCGCATCGGCGGGGCCTTGAACTGGACGGTACTGGAGCAGTTGTCGCAGAAGCGGTACTCCACCTCGCCGAGGTCGCCGCGCGCGCCGAGCCCGGCCAACTGCCGCTCCAACTCGGCGCGTTCGTTCGCGAGCCGCGGCCCGTCCAGGTGGCTGACCAGCTGGACGGCGCCGTACGGGGCCTCCGGCTCGTAGTCGCGCCGGTTCTCGGCGTCGGTGCTGGTGGTGTAGACGCCGATGGCGACGGCGCCGGCCACCGCGGCCATCACCGCGGCCACCGCGGGGGCGGTGCGCGAGCGGTGCCGGGCGGAGTCGCGCAGCGCGAGCCGGGGGCCGAGCGGCAGTCGGCCGGCGGCCCGGCCGATCAGGGCGATCAGCATCGGGGTGCAGAGCAGCAGGCCGAGTTCGGCGACCACCGAACCGCCGAGCACGGTGAGCACCCGGGTGCCGTAGCCGCCCACGCCCGCCTCTTCGCGCGGGACGGCGCTCGCGCCGTACACCGCGAGCCCGGCGCCGAGGGCGACCAGTGCCGCACCGGCGACGGTGACCCAGCGGCTGGGCCCGCGGACGGAGTCCCGACCGGTGAGCCCGGCGGTGACGCTGCGACGGGCGGCCTGGAGGGCGGGCAGGGCGGCCGCGAGCAGCGCGGTGAACACGCCGATCCCGGCGATCGCGAGCAGCTCCAGCGGGGGCACGGCGAGGTGCCCGAAGCGCACGCCGCCGATCCGCTCGATCAGCGGCCGCAGCACGGTGACCACCGCGGTGCCGAGCACCACGCCGACCAGCGCCCCGGTCGCGCCGAGCACCACCCCGCCGCCGAGCACCACCGCGCCGACGTGGGCGCGGCTGCCGCCGGCCGCGCCCAGCAGGGCGAGCTGGCGGCGCGAGCGGCTGGCACCGACCGCGAAGGCGGGCCCGGCGAGCAGGGCGACCTCCAGCAGTGCCATGCCGGTCACGGTGGCGGCGACGATCTCGGTGTTCTTGGCGGGCGCCGGGTCGCTGTAGCGGAACGAGTCACGGTAGTAGGGGACGGCCTGCTCCGGCGGCGGGGCGACGGCCACCGAGCGTGCGGTCAGCGTGTAGCCGTGGGCGTTGAACCGTCGGGCCGCGGCCCAGTCGACGGCGGCCCCGGAGGGCAGCCGGACGAGCCAGCCGGACCGGGTGGTCGGGGGCTTCTCCGCGCTGGGCCCGGCGGCGGCCAGCGCCTCGCTCAGCGGGTCGATCAACTCGCCCGGCCGGGCGACGAGTTCGACCCGGCCCAGCTCGCTCGGGTGCTCCACCACGCCGGTGATGGTGTAGGTGGTGCGCTCCAGGCCCTGGAGGGTGGTGGTGGCGCCGAGCCCGAGACCGGAGCGGTCCGAGAAGGCTCGGGTGACGGCGACTTCACGCGGGGCGCTCGGGGCGCGGCCCTCGACCAGGTCCAGTCGGCCGCGCCAGATCGGGTCGCCGAGGTCGGCCTCGGTGGTGAGGGCGCGGACCAGGCCCTCGGGCGAGGTCGCGCCGGCCTCCGGACCGGGCCGGGCCGGGGTGAGGGCGCTGCCGGGCGGCAGCAGCGAACCGATCAGGGCGACCGGGTCGGTGCTCGCGCCCTTCTGCTGCTCCTCCGTGGGCTGCCGATCGGGCCGGGGCGGGACGACGAAGGCGCCGTCCTCGGCGATCGGGGCCTGCTCGACCGACTGGCCGGGGGAGAGCGCGGTGACCAGGGCGTCCGCACCGCCCACCACCCGTTCCACCCGCTCGGCCGGGGTCAGCTGCCCACTGCGGTGGACCACGTCGGCGCCGGTGACGCCGAGGACGGGCAGCGCGATCATGGCGACGATCAGCGCGCTGCGGCCCTTGGCGCGCAGCGCGTCACGGCGGGCGATGCGCAGGGCGACCCGCCAGGCTCCGAGCCTCACTGCGCCACCTCGCCGACAGCGTGCACCGCGGCGAGGCGGGCGGCGGAGCGGCGGCCGGGGGTCTCCGAGGAGATCGCGCCGTCCCGCAGGTGGACCACCCGGTCCGCCCAACTGGCGTGCGCCGCCTCGTGGGTGACCATCATCGCGGCCGCCCCGGCGTCGCAGCGGGCGCGCAGGACGGCGAGCACCGCCTCGCCGGTGGCCGAGTCGAGGGCGCCGGTCGGCTCGTCGGCGAGGACCAGGCGGCGCTCGCCGATCAGGGCGCGGCCGATCGCGACGCGCTGCTGCTGGCCGCCGGACATGTTGTCGGGGAAGCGGTCGGCGAGTTCGCCGATGCCCAGTTCCTCCAGCGCGGCCAGCGCCTCCCGGCGGGCCCGGCGTCCCGGGACACCGTCGAGCTCGCGCGGCAGGGCGATGTTCTCGGCGGCGGTGAGCGCCGGGATCAGGTTGTAGTCCTGGAAGACGTACCCGATCGAACGCCGCCGCAGGTCGGCGAGCTTGCCGCGGCGCAGGCCGCCGAGCGTGACCCCCTCCACCAGGACCTCGCCGTCGCTGGGCTGGTCCAGCCCGCCGGCCAGGCTCAGCAGGGTGGACTTCCCGGAGCCGGACGGGCCCATGACGGCGACGAACTCGCCCGGGTGGACGGCCAGGTCGATGCCGCGCAGGGCGTGCACCTCGGCGGCGCCCCGCCCGTGCACGCGGGTGACGCCCGCCAGGCGCAGGACGGGTGCGGGCCGGGGCGGATCGGTGTGGGACACACTTCCCCCTTTGTGAGCTGCTCAACTGCATATGTCGGTGAACTGTATATGTCGGAGGACGTGATGCGAAGTCGGGTGGTTCCCGATCGAGGGGATCGGATTCGGTCGGGCCCGGATTCCCGCGCTCTGCGCGCCTCCCCGCCGGTCGCGGGGGCGCTGGTCATCATCAAGGGCGTCCGCACCATCAAGGTCGTCCGCACCGCCCGTACCCCTCCTCCCGTGAAGGAGGTGCCGTCGTGCACAACCTGACCACCGCCGACTTCCTGATCCGGCTCGCCGCCGGCGTCGCCTGCGGCGCGCTGATCGGCGTCGAACGCCAGTGGCGGGCCCGGATGGCCGGCCTGCGCACCAACGCCCTGGTCGCCGCCGGCGCCACCCTGTTCGTCCTCTACAGCGAGGCCGTCGGCGACACCGCCAGCCCCACGAGGGTCGCCTCGTACGTCGTCTCCGGCATCGGCTTCCTCGGCGGCGGCGTCATCCTGCGCGACGGCGCCGGCGTGCGCGGCCTCAACACCGCGGCCACGCTGTGGTGTTCGGCCGCCGTCGGGGTGCTGGCCGCCTCCGGCGAACTGGAGTTCGCGGCGCTCGGCACGCTCGCCGTCCTGGTCGTCCACCTGGTCCTGCGCCCGGCCGGGCGACTGCTCGACCGGGCCCCGCAGTCCGGCAGCGACCCGGACTCCACCTGCCGCGCCACCATCCACCTGGAGTGCGACCGCAAGGCCGAGACCCACATCCGGGCCCTGCTGCTCCAGGCCCTCACCGCCTCCGGCCTCGCCCCGACCGGGCTGCGCGCCCGCCGCACCGACGGCGGCGAGGCCGCCAGCCTGCGGGCCACCGTCGCGATCACCGGGCGGGTCGCCCCGGCGCTCGAACAGGTCGTCACCCGGCTGTCGTTGGAGCCCGGCGTGCGCGACCTCCACTGGCACCTGGAGGACGACCCGGAGGACCCGGACAACCCGGCGCTGGCCTGAAGGAGTAGAACGGAAGGGCCGTCACTCTCACGGCACCGCCACTGTCGCCGTCACCCGAACCGCCTGGAGGCCCGATGCCGACCCCCGATCCCGAGCACGGGCCGCTGGTGCCGATGCTGCTGGTGCTGACCGTGGTCACCGGAGTGGTGGACGCGGTCAGCTACCTCGAACTCGGCCACGTCTTCGTCGCCAACATGACCGGCAACGTGGTGTTCCTCGGCTTCGCCCTGGCCGGCGCGGCCAACCTCTCCGCCACCGCCTCGCTGGCCGCCCTCGCCGCCTTCCTGCTCGGCGCCCTGACCGGCGGTCACCTCGCCCGCCGACTGCCCGGCCACCGCGGGCGCCTGCTGACCGCCGCCGTCGCCGTCCAGTCGGCGCTGGTCGCGGCGGCCACCGCGCTGGCGGCCCTGGCCGGCCACACCTCGGACCCGGCCCGCTACACCCTGATCGGGCTGCTCGGCTTCGCCATGGGCGGCCAGAACGCGGTGGTCCGCGCGCTGAAGGTCCCCGACCTCACCACCACCGTGCTCACCATGACCATCACCGCCCTCGCCGCCGACCGCACCGGCCCGCGCCGCCTCGCCTCCGCCGTCTGGATGTTCGTCGGAGCCCTCCTCGGCGCCCTGCTCGTCCTCCACGCCAACGTCCCGGTGGCCCTCGCCCTGACCCTCACCCTCCTCCTCGCCGTCGCCGCCTACACCCACCACGCCGCCAAACCCACCCCGGCCCCCGCCTGGACCCGGCCCGTCTGACGGCCCTTCGGCGGCCGCGTCCTGCCACCCCGGCCTGGACCTACCCCCCCGCCTGGCGATCCGTGAGCCGCCGCCCCCCATGCCTTGCCCGCCCGGGCCCCGCCGCCCCGCCCGGGCCTCCGGCCCCGGCCCGTGGGGCGGTAGGTTCCTCGCCAACCTCGGCCCGGCTCGTCGGCGGCCGCCCCCCATCGGACCACTTGCTCACCCAGGCTGGACCCACAGCCCTCCGGCGACCTGCGAGCCCCGTCCCATCCCTGCTCACCCGGGCCCTGCGCCCCGGCGAGGGCCTCCGGATCCGGTCCGTCGAGAGTGGGTTCCCGCGCCGTCGAGCCCACCCGGCCCGGCCTGGGTGCGGCCCGTCCGGCGGGTCGTGAGGGGCTGAGGCGCCATGCCCGGGGGCGATGGGCCTTGCGGCCGAGGCCGCCCCGGTTCTGCGGGCGTGTTCGGCCCGTCGGGCGGCCGAGGAGCGGGGGGCGAGAGCGACTGCGTGGTCATCTGCGGGCCGGGCCTGCGTTCCGGGCGTCACGGGCCGACTGTCGGCTCAGTCCTCCCGGCGGTGCCCGGCGCGGCCGCTCCAGCGGGGTTCGAGGCGGGCCCAGTCGGAGGTCCAGGCGTTCTCGGCGCGGCGTTCGAGGGTGTGGAGGCGTAGCCGGAGGCCGAGGGCGAGGAGGGCCAGCAGGGTGAGGAGGGCGCCGGCGCCGGTGCAGGCGGCGGAGACGGCGAGGGCCATCCGGTCGGCCGGGGGAGCGGCGACCTCGCCGGCCGGGTCGATCCAGACGGGGACGTGGCTGCCGGCGACGGCGGTTCGCGCGGCCTGGACGCTGCCGAGGTGTTCGCTGCCGTCGGGGGCGGTCCAGGCGGCGTCGACGTCGACCCGGGTGGTGTACCCGCCGGAGAAGCGGCTGCCGCTGACGGCCGTGTGGTCCGGGACGCCGCGGACCACGGCGTCGACCCGGGACAGCCGTCCGCGGTCGGCGTCGGCCCGGGGTGCGGTGGAGCGGTAGAGGAGCAGGGCGCCGCCCGCGGTCACCGCGACGGCGAGCACCGCGCCGAGCGCGGCGGCCAGCCAGGCCCGGGCCCGGGAGCGGTCGACGGGCCGGGCGAGCGGTTCGTGCCGGGCCCCGAAGGCCCGCCGCAGCTGACGGCCGGTGCGGCGCGGGAGCGACGCGGGCCTGGCCGGACGGGGGGTGCTGGACACGGTGAGGGCTCCTCAGGGGCGCGGGGACACACGGGGGTTCCGCCCCCAATCTCCACCCGTCGGCCCCTCGCGCACAAGAGTCGTGCGCGCTCGTAGCACCGCCAGAGCCGCTCGGCCCCGCATCCGGGACGTTCGGCCCTCGGCAGGCACGGCCTGACCCGGGCAGTCTTGGTACCGGCGGCGCCCCCGTGCCAGGGCGTGGCCGTGGCCCGGTGTGACCGTGGGGGTTTCGGGCCGAGGTTCGGGGCAGGGGGTGGTCGTGGGGTCACCCCCTGCCTGTCCCGAACCGGTTCTCCTGTTCTCCGTGCCGTGACCGGAAACTGACGACGTCCCAGGTCGGGGCCGTATTCTTCCCAGCTATACACTCGGAGTATACGTCGGGTGTATGTTGCTTCCCATGAGTGTTCCTTTGACCCTCCTGGGCTTGCTGGAGCGGGAGCCGAGCCACGGCTACGACCTCAAGCGCGACTACGACGCCCTCTTCGGCCGCGGCAAACCCCTCCCGTACGGCCAGGTCTACGCGACCCTCGGCCGCCTCGCCCGCGACGGCAAGGTGGTCGCGGGCGAGGAGCCCGGCGACGGGCCCGAGCGCAAGCGGTACGTGATCACCGAGACCGGGGCGACCGAGTTCGAGACCTGGCTCCAGGAGCCGGTCGCGCCCGAGCCCAACCTCCAGTCCGTGCTGTTCACCAAGGTGGTGCTGGCCCTGATGCTGGGCCGCGACGCCGAGCAGTACCTGGACACCCAGCGCGCCGCCCACCTGCGCCGGATGCGCGAACTCACCGAACTGCGCCGCACCGGCGCCCTGGTGGACTCCCTGCTCGCCGACCACGGCCTGTTCCACCTGGAGGCCGACCTGCGCTGGATCGACCTCACCGCCGCCCGGCTGGACGCGCTCGCCGCCGAGGTGACGGCATGACATCGATCATCGAGGCCCGCGATGTCGCCCTGGCCTTCGGCGAGACCCCCGCCCTGCGCGGGGCCAGTCTGTCCGTCCAGGCCGGCGAGGTGCTTGCCATCATGGGCCCCAGCGGCTCGGGCAAGTCGACGTTACTCCACTGCCTGGCCGGCATCCTGGTGCCCGACGCGGGGGAGGTGCTGTTCGAAGGGCAGCGCCTGGACACCATGTCGGAGGCCCAGCGCAGCGCCCTGCGCCGGGACAGGTTCGGCTTCGTGTTCCAGTTCGGCCAGCTGGTGCCGGAGCTGACGGCCGAGGAGAACGTGGCCCTGCCGCTGCTGTTGAACGGGGTCCGCCGGGCCGCCGCGCTGGCCGAGGCCCGGCCGTGGTTCGCCCGGCTCGGCCTGGACGGCCTGGAGAGGCGCCGTTGCGGCGAGCTGTCGGGAGGTCAGGCCCAGCGGGTCGCCCTGGCCCGTGGCCTGGTGGCCCGGCCGCGGGTGCTGTTCGCCGACGAGCCGACCGGCGCGCTGGACTCGCTGACCGGCGAGCAGGTGATGGAGCTGATGGTGGGCTCGGCCCGCGAGCAGGGCACCACCGTCATCCTGGTCACCCACGAGGCCCGGGTCGCCGCGTACGCCGACCGCGAGGCGGTCGTCCGGGACGGCCGGGCCCGGACCCTCTCCGCGGGAACGGTGGCCTCGTGATCCCCTTCTCGCTCCGGCTGGCCGTCAGCGGCGGCCGGGAGGCGGTGGCCCGGCTGCTGATGATCGCGGCGGCGGTGGCGATCGGGGTCGGGCTGCTGCTGTCGACCTTCTCCAGCCTGAACGCGATCGACCGCGCCAACCAGCGGCAGCTCTGGATGAACACGGGCGCCAAGGGCGCGACCTCGGCCGCCCCGGTGGACCCGCTCTGGTGGAGCGCCCGGATGGAGTACTACCGGGGGAAGAGCGTCCTCCAGGCCCAGGTCGCCCCCACCGGGCCGACCTCACCCATGCTGCCCGGCCTCACCCGGCTGCCCGCTCCCGGCGAGTACTACGCCTCGCCCGCCCTGCGGAAACTGCTGAGCGAGACCCCGGCCGTCGAGCTCGGCGACCGCTTCCCGGGCCGCATGGTCGGCGTCATCGGGGACGACGCGCTGCCCTCCCCGGACACCCTGGCGGTGGTCATCGGCCGTACGGCGGACCAGGTCGAGGCCATGCCGAGGGCCGCTGCCGTCACGAGCATCGCCACCGCGATGCCCGCCGACTGCCCGTACGACTGCTACGGCTCGGGCGTGCACGGCGACTCGCTGGTCCTGGTGCTCACCGTGGTGGCCGGGGCCCTGATCTTCCCGGTGCTGATCTTCATCGGCATCGCGACCCGGCTGTCCGCCGCCACCCGGGAGCAGCGCTACGCCGCGATGCGCCTGGTGGGTGCGACGCCGGGCCAGGTGGCGGTGGTCTCGGCGGTGGAGTCCACGGTGGCCGCGCTGATCGGTACGGTCTTCGGCTTCGGCCTGTACGTCGCGCTGAAGCCCCTGACGGCCGACGTGCCGTTCACCGGCGATCGCTTCTTCGCCGAGGACCTGGGCCTGAACGCGTGGCAGGCGGGCGGGATGGTGGTGGCCGTGCCGGTCGCGGCCGCGCTCGCCGCCCGGTTCGCGCTGCGCCGGGTCACCGTCTCGCCGCTCGGGGTCTCCCGGCGGGTCACCCCGAAGCCGCCGGGTACCTGGCGGGTGGTCCCGCTGGTGGCCGGGCTCGCGGAACTCGGCTACTTCGTCGGCAGCCGCCCGACGACCACCAACGCGCAGTCCCTGGCCTACCTGAGCGGGTTCGTGCTGGTGATGCTCGGCCTGGTGATCGCCGGCCCGTGGCTCACCATGGCGGCCGCCCGGGCGGTGGCCCGGCGGACCAGTAGGCCGGCCTCGCTGATCGCGATGCGCCGGCTGGCGGACGACCCGAGGGCGGGCTTCCGCTCGGTGGCCGGTCTGGTGCTGGCCCTGTTCGTGACCACCGCGACGCTCGGCATCATCGGCACCATCAACGACGCCCAGGGCGTCCTGTTCGGCTCACCCGAGGTGCGCAAGGCCGTGGCCGACACCCCGTTCGGCGATCTGGAGGGAGCGGACGTGCTGCCCGCGGTGCCCGACGGCGTGGTGGCGCGGGCCAGGGCCGTCCCCGGGTTCCGGGGGCTGGCGCTGGTGCACGACAATCCGGCCGGGATCGGGGGGGTCACGAAGGGCGAACGACGGTTCGTCCCCACCCTGGTGCGCTGCTCGGAGCTCGCGCAGATCCCGGTGGTCGGTCACTGCGCACCCGGGGCCGCCGTCGCGGCGGTCGACCTGTTCCGGTTCACGGATCTCCAGGAGGACTCGGCGACGGAGTGGCCGACCGCGCCGATCCCGGCAGAGGAGGTCGCCAAGCTCCCGGTGCGGCTGCTCTACGCGACCACCGACGGCTCCGAGTCGGCCAAGGAGCAGCTGCGGACCCTGTTCATGAAGGAGTTCCCGAGGTACCAGACACGGCAGGTCGGGGACTGGGCGTCCGAGGGCCAGAAGAAGCTCCAGGGCTGGCGCCGGCTGGCGGACGTGGTGCTGCTGACCACCCTGCCGATCGCCGGGTGCAGCCTCGCGGTGAGCGCGGTGGCCGGGCTCTCCGACCGCCGCCGCCCGTTCGCGATGCTGCGGCTGACCGGGGCGCCGCTGCGGCTGCTCCAGCGGGTGGTCGGGCTGGAGAGCGCGCTGCCGCTGCTGGTGGTCTCGGCGCTCGCGATCGGCACCGGCTTCGCGGCGGCGGCGATGTTCCTCAAGGCGCAGATGGACTACGACCTGGTGTCCCCGGGCGCGCTGTACTACGGGCTGACGGCCTTCGGGCTGGTCGCCTCGCTCGGGATCATCGCCTCCACGCTGCCGCTGCTGAAGCGGATCACCGGGCCGGAGGCCGCCCGCAACGGCTGAGGCCCGTTCAGGCCACCCCGTCGTCCGCGTTCAGCGGGCGACGGGGTAGCCGTGCGTGCTGTCCGCGCGGCGCACGTCCAGCCCGGGTAGCCAGCTGCCGAGCACCAGCCCGGACGGGTGGAACATCGGCTCCGGGAGCGCGTCGACCGGGAAGCGCTCCCAGCCGGCGCAGGCGTGCGGCTCGGTGACCACCGCCTCGGCCAGGCTCGGCGGCGCCAGTACGGCGGCGGTCAGCCGGGGCCGGCCGAGCTCGTGGTCCAGGTGGACGGCGAGCACCCGCATCCGCCCGGCCGGCAGCACGATCCCGGTCTCCTCGGCGAGTTCGCGGGCCGCGGTCTGCTCGAAGGACTCTCCGAGGTCGACCTTGCCGCCGGGCAGGCTCCAGGTGGGCGACTCGCCGGCGGTGATCCGGCGGCCGAGCAGCACCCGGCCGTCCCCGGTGGGCACGATGACCCCCGCGCCGAGCAGCGGTGCGGGCGGTGCGACTGGTGTGGTGCTCAACTCGCCGTCTCCTTCAGTCGGTTACCAGTTGGAGCGCTCGTAGTCCTTGAGGAAGCAGCCGTACAGGTCCTCGCCCGCCTCGCCGCGCACGATCGGGTCGTACACCCGGGCCGCGCCGTCGACCAGGTCGAGCGGGGCGTGGAAGCCCTCGTCGGCGAGGCGCATCTTGTCCGGGTGCGGCCGCTCGTCGGTGATCCAGCCGGTGTCGACGGCGGTCATCAGGATGCCGTCGGTCTGGAACATCTCCTGCGCGCTGGTGCGGGTGAGCATGTTGAGCGCGGCCTTGGCCATGTTGGTGTGCGGGTGGCCGGCGCCCTTGTAGCCGCGGGAGAAGACGCCCTCCATCGCGGAGACGTTGACGACGTACTTGCGCCGGGACGTGGAGGCGGCCATCGCCGGGCGCAGCCGGCTGATCAGGATGAACGGTGCGGTGGAGTTGCAGAGCTGGACCTCCAGCAGCTCCATCGGGCCGACCTCGGAGACGGTCTGCACCCAGCTGTTGGTGTCGGCGAGGTCGGGCACCAGGCCGCCGGCGTCGATCGCGGTGCCGGCCGCGATCCGCTCGGGCGTGGCGGAGCCGGTGACCAGGGCGAGCGAGGTGACGTCCTCGGGGGCGATCGGCTGCGCGTCGCCGCTCGCCTGGTGGGGGAGCGCGGGCAGGTGGACGCTGCCGCTGTTGAAGCGGCCGATCGTGGTGGCCTGGGGCAGCTCGCCGGCCGGCAGCGGCGCGGTCTCGGCGTTGACCAGCTCGCGGTAGGACTCCGGCGGGCGGCGCACGGTCTGCGCGGCGTTGTTGATCAGGATGTCCAGCGGGCCGTCGGCGGCGACCTCGTCGGCCAGCGCCATCACCTGGGCCGGGTCGCGCAGGTCGATGCCGACGATCTTGAGGCGGTGGATCCACTGGTCGCTGTCCGGCATCGCCTTGAAGCGGCGGATCGCGTCGTTGGGGAAGCGGGTGGTGATGGTGGTGTGGGCGCCGTCGCGCAGCAGCATCAGCGCGATGTACATCCCGATCTTGGCCCGGCCGCCGGTGAGCAGCGCGCGCTTGCCGGTGAGGTCGGCGCGGGCGTCCCGGTGCGAGCGGTTCTTGACCGCGCAGTCCTGGCAGAGGTTGTGGTAGAAGGCGTCGACCTCGACGTACCGCTGCTTGCAGGTGTAGCAGGAGCGGGGCCGCTCCAGGATGCCGGCGATCTCGGTGGTGGTGACGGTGGTCAGGCCGAAGGCGCCGGCCGTCTCGTCGTCGATCCGGCTGGGCGCACCGGTGGCGGTGCGGGCGGTGACCTCGCGGTCGTTGGCGGTCTTGCGGGCCCGGGTCTCCTGGCGGCGGCGCTGCTTGAGGGTCCGGAATATGCCGCCGACGGCCTGGCGGACGGTGATCGCGTCCGGGTGGTCCACGTGCAGCTCGTCCAGCTCGGCGAGCACCTCCAGGCAGAGCTTCAGCCGCTCGGGGTCGAGACCGGGACCGTAGTCGATCTCCTCCTCGGTGCCCTCGTCCTGGCCATGCTGGATGTCCGTCTGCCCGATGCCCACGCTTGCTGTCGCTTTCCCGTTCGCCACGCCCGTTACCGCGTGAAGCCGTGCCCGTTACCGCGTGAATGCTACGGGAGCGGTCCGGACCAGGGCGAAAAGCCGACGTCGGAGGGGGGCTTTGGATGATCCTCCAGGTCTACGCGCGGAGTATTGATCACGGTTTGTGGACAGCCCCAGCAATGTTCCTCGAACTGGCATTTGCCCCTGCTCTCACGGAAAATCGAACGCTGGGTGCCGGGCGCCCGAGTGCGCTCCGGCGGCATTGCCGCAACCGCGCCCGAGGTGTACCTCCTCCCAGCCAGAGAGCCCTTTCATGCGTTTCCTGAACGACCTCAAGCCCTCGTACGACCTGACGTACGACGACGTCTTCATGGTCCCCAGCCGTTCCGCCGTGGGCTCCCGGCAGGGCGTCGACCTCTCCTCGCAGGACGGCACCGGCACCACCATCCCGCTGGTCGTGGCCAACATGACCGCGATCGCCGGGCGCCGGATGGCCGAGACCGTCGCCCGCCGCGGCGGCCTGGTCGCCATCCCGCAGGACACCCCGACCGAGGTCGTCGCCGAGGTGGTCTCCTGGGTCAAGCGGCGCCACCTGGTGTTCGACACCCCGATCGTCCTCGCCCCGGGAGCCACCGTGGCCGAGGCGCTCTCGCTGATGCCCAAGCGCGCGCACGGCGCCCTCGTGGTGGTCGAGGACGGCAAGCCGGTCGGCGTGGTCACCGAGTCCGACTGCCAGGGCGTGGACCGCTTCACCGGCCTCGCCGACATCATGTCCCGCGAACTGCTGCTGCTGGACGAGCACATCGACCCGCGGGCCGCCTTCGACAAGCTCACCGAGGCGCACCGCAAGCTCGCCCCGGTGGTGGACGGCGAGGGCCGGCTGGTCGGCATCCTCACCCGCAAGGGCGCCCTGCGCGCCACCCTCTACACCCCGGCCGTGGACGCGAACGGCGGGCTGCGGATCGCCGCCACCGTCGGCATCAACGGCGACGTCGCGGGCAAGGCCGCGGCGCTGATCGAGGCCGGCGCCGACGTGCTGGTGGTGGACACCGCGCACGGCCACCAGGAGTCCATGATCAGCGCGCTGCGCGCGGTGCGCGGCCTGGACCCGAAGATCCCGATCGTGGCCGGCAACGTGGTCGCCGCCGCCGGCGTCCGCGACCTGGTCGAGGCGGGTGCCGACATCCTCAAGGTCGGCGTCGGACCGGGCGCCATGTGCACCACCCGGATGATGACCGGCGTCGGCCGCCCGCAGTTCTCCGCCGTGCTGGAGTGCGCCGCCGAGGCGCGCCGGCTCGGCAAGCACGTCTGGGCGGACGGCGGCGTGCGCCACCCGCGCGATGTCGCGATGGCGCTGGCCGCCGGTGCCTCCAACGTGATGATCGGCTCCTGGTTCGCCGGGACCTACGAGTCCCCGGGCGACCTCCAGACCGCCGCCGACGGCCGCCAGTACAAGGAGAGCTTCGGCATGGCCTCGGCCCGGGCGGTGAGCAACCGCACCGCCCAGGACTCCTCGTACGACCGGGCCCGCAAGGCGCTGTTCGAGGAGGGCATCTCGCACTCCCGGATGTTCCTGGACCCGGCCCGCCCGGGCGTCGAGGACCTGATCGACTCGATCATCGCCGGGGTGCGCAGCTCCTGCACCTACGCGGGCGCCAGCACCCTGGAGGAGTTCCACGAGAAGGCGATCGTGGGCGTCCAGAGCGCGGCCGGCTACGCGGAGGGCAAGCCGCTGCACTCCAGCTGGGCCTGATCGCCGGCCGCCGGCCGGGCGGTCCCCGCGTCCGTCGCGGGGGCCTCCCGGCCGGCGGCACGCCCGCAGTCCCGCTCGCAGTCCTGGCCGCCGCCCGGCCCGCAGTCCCGCTCGCCGCACGGCCCGAGCGGGAGCAGCAGGGCGCGGCCGAGCAGCCCGACCGAGCCGTCCAGCGCGGTGGCGAAGGTCCGGGCGGCGCTCGGCAGGTGCCGCAGCTCCCACAGCGCCTCGACGGCGTCCCAGGCGCCCTCGCGGGCGGCCTCGACCGACCAGGCGCCGAGCAGGTGGGTGAGCGGCTCGGCCGGCTCCGGCAGGTCGGCCCCGGGCAGCAGCTGCTCCCGGGCGGCCGCCTCCACCTCGGCGAGCACCCCGTTGATCCGGTGGTAGTCCGCTTCGATGTCGGCGGGCGCGCAGCGCCGTCGACGGCAGGTGTCCACGACGGCGAGCGGCAGGTCGTGCTGGATGTGGGCGGCCATCCCGGCCAGCGCGAACTGGACCGGGTGCACCCCGGGGTGGGCACGCAGCGCGAACAGCGGCCGCCAGCAGGCGGGCGGCCGCTGCCCGGCCGCGTCGGCGGCCACGGCCCGCAGATACCGCCCGGCGAACACCACGTCCAGCTCGGCCACCGCCGACGGGTCGGCGAAGCAGCCGCCGCCCAGCCGGTCGCGGACCGCCTCCGTCACGGTGAGGTACAGCCGGTTGAAGACCGCCACCCCGTCCGCCGGGGGCAGCCCCGCCCCGATCTCCCGCAGCCGGCCGACCACTTGCCCGACCGTGGCCGCCCGCGCGAGCGCCGAGGCCTGCCCGAGTGCCGCGGCCGTCCCGAGCGCCGAGGCCTGCCCGAGTGCCGCCGTCGTACGATCCACCGCCGTGCCGGGCATGTTCCGCCCTCCGTTGCCGATCGTGCACTGATCGGGTCATCGTGACACCATGGGCGTGTGCCCGGTGGGCGAAGCACGCGTCCGTCGGGCCGGTGTCACACGATCAGGCTGACGCGCCGCGGCACGGCGTTGACGTGGCCGAGGCCTTGTTCCGATTCCGTCGACCCCTCACCTCCTGCCGTGGTCCCCGACCGTGATCAACCGTCGCACCCCGACCGCCGGGCTCGTCCCCGGAGGCACCTCCGCGAGCGTCGCCGACCTGTACCCCTCCAACACGGCCCTGTACGCCGACCCCGCCCTGGTCGAGGGCGTGGACTACGACCGCCGCTACCGCCGGCACCTGATCGACGGCCAGAGCCCGCAGGGCCCTACCCCGTTCGTCCGGACCACCGTCATCGCCCCGCACGGCGGCGGCATCGAGGCCGGCACCTCCCAACTCTGCCTGGCCGTCGCCGGTTACCACCCGGCCGACCTCACCCCGACCCCGGAAACCGGGCCGGTGCACGACTTCTGGATGTTCGAGGGCCTGCGTTCCACCGGGAACCGGGAGCTGCACGTCACCTCGACCCACTGCGATGACGGCGTGGCCCGAGCGATGTGCGCCGGCAGCCTCAACGTGCTGGCGCTGCACGGCTGCACCGCCACCGGCCGGGCCGGGCTGGAAGCGGGCGCCCGGGCCGTGCTGGTCGGCGGCCGGAACGCCACCTTCCGCCGGTACCTGATGGAGGAGTTCGCGGCGGTGGGCATCCGGGCCGTGCCGGTCCCCGACGAGGAGGCGTTCGCGGGCACCGCCCCGCAGAACATCTGCAACCGCAACCTGCTCGGGATGGGCGCCCAGCTGGAGCTGACCACCGAGCTGCGCAGGGCGATGTTCGCCCAGGGCAACCACACCCGCACCGAGTGGGCGGCCAACACCCTGCCGCTGTTCTGGAGCTGCGTGACCGCGGCACGGACCGCGATCCAGCGGCTGGAGGCGGGCCAGCCCGCCCCCTGACGCCCGGACCGCCCGGGCCTCCCCGGCCCGCTCGGACGGCGTCAGCCCAGCTCGTACTCCAGAACGTAGGTGTGGGTGCCGGACACGTCGAGGGCCGGCCGCGCCCGGCACGGGCCGGTCACGGCTCCCAGCGGATCGCCAGCACCGCCGCGTCGTCGGCCAGCCCGGCGTCCCCGACCCAGCCGCCGACGTCCGTCAGCACGGCGTCCAACAGGTCCGCCGGGGTGCCGCCGTGCAGGCCGGGCAGCCGGTCGGCGATCGGGTAGAACCCGCCCCCGGCGTCCCGGGCCTCCGACACGCCATCGGTGTGCAGGAGCAGCAGGTCGCCCGGCTCCGGGTCGAACTTCCGGTCCTGGTACACGTCGCCGGTGAGCCCGCGCAGCCCCAGCGGCGGCGCCGGAAACGGGGGCTCCAGCTCGCTGACCCGGCCCGCCCGGCGCAGCAGCGGCGGAGGGTGGCCGCAGTTCACCAGCCGTACCGGCCCCCGGTCGGGCGCCACGTCGAGCAGCAGCGCGGTGGCGAACCGCCCTTCGTCCGTCTGCCGGGCGGCGAGCGCCGCGTCCAGCCGCTCGGCGAGCCGTCCGGGATCGGGTTCGGTCCGCGCGGCCTCCCGGAACACCCCGAGGACGTCCGCCGCCGTCTCCACCGCCGGGAGCCCGTGCCCCTGGACGTCCCCGAGCAGGATGCGTACCCCGAAACGGGTCTCCACCACGGCGTACAGGTCCCCGCCGATCCTGGCCTCGGCCGCCGCCGCGACGTAGCGCACCGCCAGCCGCAGCGGACCGATCCGCTCCGGCGGCGGGCGCAGCAGGGCCCGCTGCGCCGCCTCGGCCACCGTTCGGACCTGGAACAGCTCCCGCTCGCGGGCCGCCACCAGGACGACGCTGGCGGCGCTGGCCAGGGTGGAGGCCAGCACGGTGACCGGCACGCTGATCCGCACCGAGAGCGGCAGCTGCGCGTTGGCCGACTCCAGCAGCCCGACGGAGAGCAGCGCCACCGCGCCGACCAGCAGCGGCAACCGGGCCTTGCGGGTGGTGGCCCCGGCCAGCACCGGGGCCACCGCGAGCAGTGGTGCCAGGGTGGTCCCGGGTCCGATGGCCAGCGCGGCCACCACGGCGGCGACCAGCAGCAGGAGCGCGCCGTAGAGCAGCAGCCGGGTCCGCCTCGGCAGGTGCAGCGGCGGCACCCCGTCCGGGCCGTCGGCGGTCACGCGTCCTCCAGGGGTCCGTTCACGGCCGATGGGCCGGAAGCGGTCCATCGGAAGACATCGGAAGACCGTCCGCAGGGTGCCCGGCGGACGGTCGCGGGCCCCCGGCGGAGCGAGGGCCTTCCGTCCACTCTCCCTGCCGAGCCCCGGGTCAGCACCTCGGCGGCGGGCCGCGGGCCGGCGCGCACTACGCTGGGCCGGGAGATGAGACGCAAGAGCCGCCGCCCGACTTCCCCCCTCCCGCAGCGCCACGGCGTGGACCCGGTGCACCTCCGGCTGCCGCTCGAAGGCCCCTGGCCGACGGTGCGGGACCACCTGGTGGACCGGCTGCCCGCCGCCCTGGGCGAGCGGATCGACGCGGCCCTGCGGGACGGCGAGATCGTCGGCGAGCACGGCCCGATCGCCCCGGCGGAACCGTTCCGCCCCGGCGCCCACCTGTGGTTCTACCGGGACCTGCCCGAGGAGGTGCGCGTCCCCTTCGAGCTGGTCGTGCTGCACCGTGACGAGCACCTGGTGGTGGTCGACAAGCCGCACTTCCTGGCCACCACCCCGCGCGGCCGGCACGTCACCGAGACGGCGCTCTCCCGGCTGCGGCACACCCTCGGCCTGCCCGCGCTCAGCCCCGCGCACCGGCTGGACCGGCTCACCGCCGGCCTGGCCATGTTCGTCGTCCGCCCCGAGGACCGCGGCGCCTACCAGACGCTGTTCCGCGACCGCCTGGTGCGCAAGGAGTACCGGGCGGTCGCCCCGTACGGCCCGGAAGTGAGCCTGCCGCGCACCGTGCGCAGCCACATCGTCAAGGAGCGCGGGGTGATCGCCGCGCGGGAGATCGACGCGCCGCCGAACAGCGAGAGCCGGATCGACCTGCTGGAGCGCCGCGACGGCCTGGCCCGCTACCGGCTGCGGCCGCTGAGCGGACGCACCCACCAGCTGCGGCTGCACATGTGCGGTCTGGGGCTGCCGATCCTCGGCGACCCGGTCTACCCGGAGGTGCTGCCCGAACCGGCCCCGGACGACTTCCGCCGCCCGCTGCAACTGCTCGCCTCCACCATCGAGTTCACCGACCCGCTGACCGGCCGCGAACGCCGCTTCGAGACCCGCCGCACGCTGGCCGCCTGGACCGACCCGCAGGGCTGGGCCGCCGACTAGAGTCCCCGCGCCGCGCGGTCGGACTCGCCGCGCAGCACGCAGAATTCGTTGCCCTCGGGGTCCGAGAGGACGGTCCAGCCCGTGCCGTCGGGCTCCCGGCGGTCGGCGACCATGGTGGCTCCGAGGGCCAGCAGCCGCTCGACCTCCTGCTCGCGCGAGGTCGACGGGCGCAGGCACAGGTGGACGCGGTTCTTGGCCGTCTTCGGCTCCGGCACCTGGTTGAAGTACAGCACCGGGCCCTGCGGGAGCATCACCTGGGTCTCCCGGTCGCCCGGCCGGTCCTGCGGATCCAGCGGACAGCCGGTCACCTCGCTCCAGAACCGCGCCAGCCCATAGGCATCCGAACAGTCGATCGCCACGTTCTGCACCACCGAGATCATGCGGGCGATCCTGCCGGAGAGCCGCCCGCTCCGCCACCCGCCCGCACCGCGGGCCCGCCGGGTTCAGGCGAGCAGGGTGCGGGCCACGTGGTCGGTGTCCAGGTACTCGCGGACGGCGGTGATCAGACCGTCCGTCACGGTGAACACCCCGAGGCAGTGGTTCCGGTAGGCGGAGCCGTCGGCCGCCGTGCCGACCGTGGTCCACTCGGCCACCGCCTGCGGGCCGTCGGCGAGGACCTGGGTGAGGGTGATCTGCGGCAGGCCGTCGGCGGCGAACAGGACGCCGATCCGGCCGAGGAAGTCGCCGAAGATCTCCCGCTTGCCGCGCCAGGTGCGGGAGAGCGCGAGGCTGCCCGGGTAGCTCCAGGTGGCGTCCTCGGCGAACAGGGCGATGGCGGCTTCGCGTTCGCCCGCCGCGATGAGGGTGACGTAGTCGGTGACGACGGTACGGGCGTCGGCGTGCTGCATGGTGGTGGGCTCCTGTGGTCCGTCCGGTCGGGGCCGTCCCGCCGTGGCACCAGCACATCCCCGCGGCCGGGGCGCGGGCGAACAACCGCGGCACCCCGTCGACAACCGCCCGTTGTCGGCGCAGGCCAGGGCGTTCCTAGCGGTAGCCCGGGGGCAGTTCCAGCTCGAACCAGACCACCTTGCCGTCCTGGGTCCGGCGGCTGCCCCAGCGGTGCGCGAGTTCGTTGACCAGGTGGATGCCGCGGCCGCCCTCGTCCTCGCTGCGGGCGCGGCGGATCCGGGGGATCTCGGTCTCCTGGTCGGCGACCTCGACGGTGAGCACCCGGTTGCAGAACAGCCTGAGCTGGGTGGGCGATCCGGCGTGCACCAGGGCGTTGGTGATCAGCTCGCTGGTGAGCAGCTCGGCCCAGTCGGCGAGTGCGCCCAGGCCCCAGGCGGCCAGGGTCTCGCGGGTGAAGCGGCGCGAGTGGGCGACCATCGCGTGGTCGCCGGTGAGCGGCAGGGTGGCGATCCGGTCCGCGCCCTGCGGGCGGACCTGCGCCATGATGACGGCGATGTCGTCCTCGCCGGTGGTCTCGGTGAGCCGGGTCAGGACGGCGTCGCAGGTCTGCTCCAGCGAGCCGCGCCGGTCGGCGACCATCCGGCACAGCAACTCCAGTCCCTCGTCCAGGTCCTGGCCGCGGCGCTCGACCAGCCCGTCGGTGTAGAGGGTCAGGATCCCCTCCTCGGGGAGGGTGAACTCGGCCGTCTCGAACGGGACTCCGCCCACGCCCAGCGGGGTGCCGGAGGGCAGTTCGATCAGGTGGGCGTTCCCCTCGGTGTCGGCGACCACGGGCGGCAGGTGCCCGGCGCTGGCCGCGACGCAGCGGCGGTCCACCGGGTCGTACACCACGCAGACGCAGGTGGCGAACTGCCCCTCGCCGACCGTCCCGGTGGCCTCGTCCAACCGGTACAGCACCCGTGCCGGATCGAGGTCCAGGGTGATCAACGTCCGTGCCGCTGTGCGGAGTTGGCCCATGGTGGCGGCGGCCCGGATGCCGTGGCCCATCACGTCGCCGACGATCAGCGCGACCCGCCCGGAGGACAGCGGCACCACGTCGAACCAGTCGCCGCCGACCTCGCTGACCACGCTGCTGGGCAGGTAGCGGTAGGCCAGGTCCAGCCCGAGGGTGCGGTGCACCTCCTGGGGCAGCAGGCTGCGCTGGAGGGTGAGCGCGGTGTCCCGCTCGCGGCGGTAGAGCCGGCCGTTGTCGATCGCCAGGGCGGTGCGGGCGGCCAGCTCCTCGGCCAGCGAGCGGTCCGCCGGGCCGAACGGCGCGGGGTTGCCGGTGCGGACGAACTCCGCGCCGCCCAGCACCTGTCCGCGCGCCACCAGTGGCACCATCAGGTACGAGTGCACCCCGGAGTCCAGGCACGGCTTCACCCGGTCGGGCGAGGCGACGATCCGGCGCAGCTCCTCCTCGGTCACCTCGGCGACCAGGATCGAGCGCCGGGTGCGCAGGCTCTGCGCGTACAACTGGGCGGACTGGGAGGCCTCGCCGACCAGGTCGGCGGCCCCCTGCATGCCGGGGCCCGCGTCCGGGCCCGGGTCGCTGACCGCCACCGTGCGCATCAGCACCCCGCCCTCGGCCGGGACGGGGCCGGGCTCCTCGCCGCTGAGCACCGCGTCGCGCAGGTCCACGGTGACGAAGTCGGCGAAGCGCGGGACCACCATCTCCACCAACTCCCGTGCGGTGCGGTGCAGATCGAGGGTGGTGCCGATCCGGTTGCTGGCCTCGTTCAGCAGCGACAGCCGCTGCTGGGCGGCCCAGGCCTCGTCCAGCGCCCGCTGCCGGGCGGCGGCCGCGTCGCGCTCGCGGGTGAACAGCAGCGCGTTGTCGATCGAGACGGCCGCCCGCACCGCCAACTCCCCGGCCAGCGCCACGTCGTCGTCCTCGTACGGGCGATCGTCCAGGGTGCGGTAGAAGCCCGCCACGCCGACCGGGCTGCCGCGCGCGATCAGCGGGACGACCATGAACGACAGCACGTTCTGCTCCCGTACGGCGGCGGTGCGCACCGGGTCGTCGGCGAACCAGGCCATGCCCTCCTCGTCCATCCGCGGGATGACCACCGGCTCGCGGTGCGCCAGGCACCACGCGTACGGCGAGCCGGGCACGAAGCGGTGCAGGTTGCCGGTGCGGGCGATCGGCGCCAGGGTCGAGCCGTTCTCCGCGTGGAAGGCCATCCGGCGCAGCAGGGCCGAACCGTCCGCCGGGGCGGTCGCCTCGCGCTCGCCGCGGACCAGGTCCTCCAGCACCTCCACCACCACCGCGTCGGCCAGCCTGGGCGTCGCCACCTCCGCCAACTCCTGGGCCGTCTGGGTGAGATCGAGGGTGGTGCCGATCCGGGTGGAGGCCACGTTCACCAGCGCCAGCCGCTCCTGCGCGGCCCTCGCCTCGCGCAGCGCCTGCTGCCGGGCCAGCACGGTCTGGTGCTGGCGCAGGTACAGCCGGGCGTTGTCGATCGCGACGGCCGCGCGCGAGGCGAGTTCGTCGCCCAGCGTGATGTCGGCCTCCGCGAAGGACTCGCGCGAGCCGCGCCGCGAGTAGACCACCATGCCGAGCGTGGTGCCGCGCGCCACCAGCGGGGTGATCCGCACCGAGCGCGGCCGGTCGCCGAGGTAGGCCTGGCGGCGGCTCTCGTTGATGCCGTCGCTGAGCATCTCCAGCTCCCAGGACGGCACCACCACCGTCCGTCCGGTGGTCAGCGCCCGGGCGTACGGGGAGTCCGGCGGCAGCTCGTAGACGGCGTCCACCGGCGGCACCTCGGCCGGGTAGAGCGCGTCGGAGGAGGTGATCGCCAGGCGGCGCACCAGCAGCGGGGCGTCCGGCGCGGGCGGCTCGACGTTGCGGTCGGCCACCAGCTCCTCCAGCCCGAACACCGCGCTGATGTCGGAGACCCTGGGCACCATCGCGTCGGCCAGCTCCCGGGCGGTCTGCCGCAGGTCCAGCGTGGTGCCGATCGAGGCGGTCGCGTCCACCAGCAGGGCCAGCCGCTCCTGGGCGCGGGCCGCCCGGGCGTCGGCATGGAAGCGCTCGGTGATGTCGATGACCGTGGCGCACACCCCGAGCACCCGGCCGCCGCGGTCCTTCAAGCGGAAGTAGGAGGCCGACCAGGCGCGGTCGTGGTGCGGATTGGCAGGGGTTCGGCCGTGCGCCAGGTCGTCCACCACCGGCACGCCGGTCGCCAGGACCCGGCGGACCATCTCCTCGGACTCGGGACCGTTGATCCCGGGCAGCACCTCGGGGATCCGGCGGCCCAGCGGCTCCTCCAGGCCCAGGCCGTTCAGCTGGGCCAGCGCCTCGTTCAAGCGGACGAAGCGCAGTTCGGTGTCGAACACCGCCATGCCCACCGGGGACTGGGTGAAGAACCCGTCGAGGAGCGCCAGGTCCGTCTGGAGCCGGTGCAGGGTGGTCATCTCGGAGGCCACCGCCAGCACCATCCGGGAGCCGCCGGGGCCGCGGATCGGGTGGGTGCGGAACTCCAGGCTCACCAGGTGCCCGTCCTGGTGGCGCACCGGGAACACCCCGGACCACGACTGGCCCCCCAGGATCTGCCGGAACAGCCGGAGCACCTCCGGCAGGTTCTCCTCCGAGGCCAGCAGCTGCGCCGCCCGCGCTCCCACCGCCTCCTGCGCGCGGTATCCGAGCAGCGCCTCCGCGTCACTGCTCCAGTGCAGGATCCGCCCGTCGGCATCGATCAGCGCCGTGGCGATCGGCACCATCAGCAGGGCGTCCTGCCGCGACTGCCCCGGGCGCTGCACATAGTCGTCAACCATGGTCAGAGAACCGTCCCAGAAACCGTCGGGAGATCGTTCCCACCAGCCCTGCCATCTTCGCACCGGCCCCGCTCACCCGCTCCCCGTGCCCCGGGCCGGCCCCCGCCCGACGGCGCTCGGACGGGGGCCGGCGGGCTCCTCTCAGGGGGTGAACCGCACCTCCGGGTTGGCGGCGCTCGGCCCGTCCAGCAGCGGCTGCGGGACGCCCTTCAGCTGGAGGTCGAAGAACGCCCCGACGTACTGCCGGGTGAGGTCGACGGCGCGCTCGCTGTCGATGGTGGTGTGCGGGCCCTTGGGGAGGCCGAGACCGTCGAAGAAGAGCGGAAAGTCGGTGAAACTGCCGTGGTCGGTCCCGTCGACGGTCAGCAGGCGCTTCCAGCCGTCCAGCCGGGCCCAGCTCGTGACCCAGCTCTTGTCCTCGCCGCCGTCGTCCAGCGGGTGGCCGATCATCATGAACGGCTTGCCCTTGAGGCCGGTCTGGGGCACCAGGTAGAACATGCTGCCGTCCATGTTCACCCCGGCCCGGATCCGGTCGTCGGTGAGCAGGGCCGGGACGGTGGAGGCGCCGCCGACCGAGTGCCCGGCCATGCCGATCCGGTCGCGGTCGATCAGCCGGGCGTAGCGCCAGGCCGGGTGCGGGCGGTCGGTCAGCCGGTCGATGACGAAGGAGACGTCCTTCGCCCGGCCCTCCTCCAGTCGGGCCGCGGCCTCGTCACCGTCGACCTTTCCGCAGGCCTCACAGGGGAGCGTCCGACCGTCGGGGAGGGTGGTCCCGGTGTTCTCGTAGGTGTGGTCGATCACCGCGACGACGTAGCCGTGGCTGGTCAGGTCCTCGGCGAGGCCGCTGAGCGTGGCGCGCGGCATGGTGAAGCCGGGCGACAGGACCACCAGCGGGTAGTGGCCACCCTGCGGGCGCGCCCCGGACTCCGCCCACGTCCGGGTGCCGGACACCGCCTCGGTCGGGATGGTGTTGCCCGGCAGCTTCCCGTCCAGCAATGCCCGGGCGGCGTCCGGCGTCATGTACGGCGCCGGGGTGCCCGTCCCGGCGTGCGCGGGGTAGTACATCGAGACCATGAGCTGGCGCGGACCGGCGGAGGGCACCCACGGGTCCGGACGGTCCTGGTCCACCAGGTGCAGCACCTCCTGTCCGACCGCGTACGGCCCGGTGGGGCGGGGGAGTTCGATCCGGGCGGCGGTCCGGGTGGCCGGATCGGCCGCAGCGGAGGCGGAGTTGACGGGCGGCGCGGTCAGGGCGGGTGCGGCCGGAGCGGGAACGGCCAGAGCGGGAACGGCAGCGGCGACGGACAGCGGCAGGGCGAGCAGCAAGGCTGTCGCGGCAATGGTCGTGCGAAGTCGGATCATGTCGGCGACCGTAATTCTCCGGCAAGGAAGTTGACGTCCGCTCAGGGAGGTATCGATCCCTTCCGGGGATGGCCCGCTGTACCCCTAAGGGTGGTACCCGGCGGCCGTTCGCAGGCCTTCCAGGAAGCCCGCGGCCGCACGGGCGTTGGGCACCGGGAAGGTGAGCGGAAGGCCGGCCGAGTGCGTCCGGATCTCCAACTCGCCGAGGCCGGACGCCCGGGCCGAGTGCACCTCCGTCCAGCGGTAGGACTCCGTCGCGGCCAGCGGGTGCGGCGGCCGGTGCACCAGCCCGCCGGCCGTCACCGTCAGTCGCCCCCGGGCGAAGCGGACGCTCCCTTCGGTGCGCAGCGTCTCGTGCAGAGCGGCCCGCAGCCGGGGGGAGAGGCGCTCCTCCAGCTCCCGGAACAGCCCGTCCAGTCCGCGCAGGTGCGCCAGCTCCACGGGCTCGTCCGCGCCCGCTGGCCATATTCGCCCGTGCTCGCACGCCCCGCGCGGCCCGCCGGGGGAGTATTCGGTGGCCTCCATCGCGCTCCAGGGCAGCGGCTTCTCGCGCCCGCCTGCCGAGACCAGCACCACCCCGCCCTCGTGGACCCGTACGGACCGCAGTCCGGGCACCGGCCGCAGCCGCTCGTACCCGCTCACCGCGACCACCGCGGCGGCGGCCAGTACGGCCGCGGGCCACCACTCGCCGAGTACCAGGCAGACCATCAGGGCGAAGGCCACCCCGCAGGAGTGCAGCCACACCCGGGCCCGTCGGGACAGCGGCCGCAACCGCCGGTACACCCGCACCACCGGGCCGAGCCGACCGGCCGGGCCGACCGAACCGGTCGCGCCGACGGCACCGACCGATCGCACCCGGGTCGGCGACCACGTCACCGCCATGTCGGCCCCCCTTTCGTTCGGCGGAGTTCCCCGCTGGAACCGTTACTGCCGGCTTCCCTTGCCGGATTCCCGGCATCGATGGCTCGGTGCCTCCGCCGACAGTGCCAATCGGCACATAGTGGACCGAAACGCCTCCGCCATCATCTCGCCCCGACCGGAACCCTTCGCCACCGGGGTGGACAGCGGCGACGCCGGGCTCCGCCTCCCGTGGTGGGCCGCCGCCCGGCCCTCACCCCGCCGGCGCGAACTCGCTCTGGAGTCTGCGCAGCAGCGCCGTGCCGACCGGATCGGGCGGGCGGCGGGTGTTGGCCAGCACCACCACGCCCACCTGCTTCTCCGGGTCGAAGGCCAGGAAGGACCTGAACCCGCCGGTGCCCCCGTTGTGCCAGATCTGGAGGTGCCCGCCCTGCTGGGTGTGCAGCCGGTGGCCGAGCCAGCCCAGATGCGTCCAGGCGAACGGGTTGACCCGGTGGCGGGTCTCCCGGGTGAGGGCGATCGCGGGCGACAGCGGCCCCTCCGGCCCCTGCCCGGCGGCCAGTTGGGCCCGCAGGAACACCGCGAGGTCGGCGGCCGTCGACCGGAGCCCGCCCATGCCGGGGATGGCCGCCAAGTCCCAGTACGGCACTGGCCGACCGCCCTGGGTGTGCCCGTGCGCCAGCCGTGCGGACTGCTCCGCGTCCGACCGCACACAGGTGTCCACCAGGCCCAGCGGCGTGCAGACCTCGCGGGCCACCAACTCCTCGTACCCGCTGCCGGACCGCTGGGCGAGGGCCAGGCCGAGCAGCCCCGCGCCGAGGTTGGAGTAGCGGAAGCTGCGGCCCGGCACGGCCCGCAGCCGCGTCCGGGCGAGCCCGTCGAGCACCCGCTCGGCGGTGCAATCGGCGTACGGATCAGGCTTGTTGGGCGCCAGCAGGGACGTCGCCAGCATGCCCCGGGGCAGTCGGGGGAGCCCCGAGGTGTGGGTGGCGAGGTGCCGGAGGGTGATCGGCTGCGCGCCCCTGGCCGGGACGACGGCCGGCCCGCCTTCAGGCCCGGTGAGCACCTCGGCGAGCGGCTCGTCCAGGCCGGCCCGGCCGCCGAGGGCCAGCCCCGCGAGGGCGAGCGAGGTGAACACCTTGGTGACGGAGCCTATTTCGAACAGCGTGCGCGGTCCGGGCGCCCCGCCACCCGGGCCGACCCGCCCCGCGCCGCGTATCTCCACGCCACCGCCGGCCAGCCCGGCGACCACCGCCCCGACGTGTCGGCCCGCGAGTCGGTCGGCCGTCTGCTGCACGAGGCGGGAGAGTTCGTTCATGCTCGTGAGCCTAGGCGCCCCCACCGGCCGGATCGTCAGCCCGGAAAAGGATTTCGATCCCCGCCGATGCTCCCGGTGAGGTACGTCCCGCTGCTCCCCACGCCGTACGAACGACAGGCTCAGCCCTCCAGGGCCGCCCGCAGCCGGGCCGCGACCTCCGCCGCCCCCGCCTCGTCCGGGTACCGCCGGCGCGGCCAGAAGAACCCGCGCAGCCCGTCCTTCGGATTGCGCGGCACCACGTGGACGTGCAGGTGCGGCACCGACTGGCTGATCCGGTTGTTCGCCGCCACGAAGCTGCCCGCCGCGCCCAGGCCGTGCTCGACGGCCGCCGCCACCCGCTGCACCCGCAGGAAGAACGGCCCGACCTCGGTCGCCGGCAGGTCGGCCAGCGTCGGGTGGTGGGCGCGCGGCACGACCAGGACGTGTCCGGGGAACAGCGGCCGACGGTCCAGGAAGGCGACCGCCACCTCGTCGTCCAGCACCCGGTGCGCCGGCTCCTCGCCCGCCACCACCGCACAGAAGACGCAGTCCATCCGTCCATTCAAACCACCGGCCGCCGTCGCCGCACCCCCACGAAGCCCGCCCCGGGGGCCCGCCCCCGGCATCCCGCCCCGACCGGTTCACTCGTACCGGTACAGCAGGGCCTCCCGCTCGGTCTGCTCGATCATCTCCACGGTCAGCGACTCGTCCCGCAGGTGCGAGAGGGTGACCTCCGCCGAACTCGGCTGGGCGTCCTTGGCGAGCCAGTTCTCCGGCTTCCACGCCGAGGAGCGCAGGAAGGCCTTCGGGCAGTGCCCGTACACCTCCTCCACCGCGACCACGATCGCGCTGCGCGGCGGCTTGCCGACGGCGGTCAGCTGCCGCAGCAGCTCCGGGTCGGTCGAGACGCAGGCCCGCCCGTTGACCCGCAGCGTGGCGTCCCGGCCCGGGACGACGAAGAGCAGGCCGATCCGGCCGGTCTCCACGACGTTGTGCAGGGTGTCCAGCCGCTTGTTGCCGGTGGCGTCCGGTATGGCCAGGGTGTACTCGTCGAGCACCGAGACCAGCCCGGCCGGTCCGCCGCGCGGGGAGACGTCGCAGCGCCCGGCCGCGTCCGTGCTGGCCACGAACACCAGCGGGGAGCAGGCGATCAGGCGCTGGGCGACCTCGTGCAGGTGGTCGACCTGCTTGCGGCGCGCGTGCTCGCCGGGCTGCTCGTACACCTCGCGCAGCTGCTCGGGGTCGCTGAGCGCGCCCGCGCGGAGGGCGTCGAACAGCCCGCCCGGCGGGTTCGGCCCGATGATTGACGGAACGGCAGATTCCGGTGTGATCGTCATACCGGGAATGTAGTCGAGGCCGCTCGCCGCACCCCGGCCGCACCCCGCGCCGCACCCCGCGCCGCACCCCCCGGAGGCCCCCTGGAAGATCTCGGTCCCCACCCCTCCCCACCAGCGGTTTTCCGCTCATAATGGGGCCAGGGACGCCAGCCGCAGCCGGAGGTGGTGGTCGTGATCGTCAGAATCTGGGCCGGGCAGGTCCTGGCCGGTCGCATCGAGGAGTTCTGCGCGCACCTGGTCGGCCAGGTGATCCCGCAGCTGGGGCGTACGGACGGCTGCTTCGGCGGTGAACTGCTGCGCTCGATGTCCGAGGAGGGGCACCGGGTGCTCGTGGTGAGCCGCTGGCGCGACGAGGAGGCCCTGCGCGGGTACGCGGGGCCGATGTGGCGGATCCGGCCGGTCTGGTCGGAGGGCGAGCTGCGCTACCTCGCCCACCCTCCGGAGGTCACCCACTTCACGTCGATCACCGCCCAGGCCGCCCTCTGAGGCCTCCGGCCCGACAGGGTCCCCGAGAGTGCCGAGGCGCGCATTCCCGGCCGGCCCGTGAATCAGGCCACAGCGACAGGCCCTCCCCGGCTTGAGCCGTCCGTGGCACAATGTCGGCATCAAGCAGTGACGTTCAGCGCACTCCGGGGTCGGTGAAAATCCGAACCGGCGGTTACAGTCCGCGACCCGTCCGCAGCCAGCGGCCGGTTGACCAGGTGAAATTCCTGGACCGACGGTTAAAGTCCGGATGGGAGGCGTGCGCGGGCGGACGAAGAGCAGTACCCGTGGTCCAGCGGTCGGCGCAGCCTTCCCTCGGCCTCGGTCAGGTGTATCGACGGGAGCGGTGTCTCCCGTGCCGGGCGAGCGATCTCCCGGTGGCTTCGGGCATCCCGGTGACGGGTCGCGTCCGCCGCCCGTGTGCCGGTGCCCGTCCGTGTCATCTCCCATGCCGCCCCGGAGTCCGCGCCCAAGCGCGAGGAGAACCCGGGTGTTCACCGGCATCATCGAAGAGCTCGGCGAGGTCGTGTCGATCGAGGAGATCGGCGACTCCTCGCGCATCCGTCTGCGTGGCCCGGTGGTCTGTACCGGTGCCCGTCACGGCGACTCCATCGCGGTCAACGGCGTCTGCCTGACCGTCGTCGACGGCCCGGAGGAACTGGCCGCCGGCACCGGTGAGTTCAGCGCCGACGTGATGGCCGAGACGCTGAACCGCTCCAGCCTCGGCGAGTTGAAGCCCGGCTCCCGGGTCAACCTGGAACGCGCCATGGCGCTCGGCGCCCGGCTGGGCGGCCACCTCGTCCAGGGCCATGTCGACGCCACGGGGCGGCTGTTGAGCCGCGAGCCCGGCGAGCGTGACGCGGCCGGCGAACTGCGCTGGGAGGTACTGCGGTTCTCGCTGCCCGACACCATCTCCCGCTACCTGGTGGAGAAGGGCTCGATCACGGTCGACGGCGTCAGCCTCACCGTGGTGGAGGCCGCCCGGGACAGCTTCACCGTCAGCCTCATCCCGACCACCCTCGCGCTGACCACGCTGGGCATCAAGACCGTCGGCGAGAGCGTGAACCTGGAGGTGGACGTGCTCGCGAAGTACGTCGAGCGGCTCCTGGAGTCCCGCACCCTCCCCGCCGTCCCGAACCTGTCCGACCTGCCGACCGAAGGAACCCAGGGGGAGTCCCGATGAGCTGGCTCAGCGGCGAGGCGTTCACCGTCCTCGGCGAACACGTCAAGTGGGCCGACATGATCGGCAACATCTTCGGCCTCGGCGGGCTCGCGCTCGGCTGGCGCCGTTCCGTCTGGAGCTGGCCGGTCCAGCTGCTGTCCGGCGCGGTGCTGATCGCCGCCTACCTCGGCGGCCACGTCCCCGGCCTGATCGGCAAGCAGCTGATCGTGATCGTCACCGCCTCCTGGGGCTGGGCGCAGTGGCGGCGGGGCCGCCGCGACAGCGGCACGATCGCCGTCCGGTTCGCGAGCTGGCGCGAGCGGATCGCGCTGGCGGCGGGCACGGCGGTCGGCACGGTCGCGCTCGCCCTGCTCTTCACGTCCTTCCCCAGCCTGTCCTGGAGCCCCTGGTCGGACGCCTACATCTTCGTCGGCACGCTGGCCGCGATGGTCGCCCAGGCCCGCGGCTGGGTGGAGTTCTGGTTCGCCTGGATCGCGGTCGACGCGGTCGGCGTGCCGTTCGCCTTCAACAGCGGCTACACCTTCTCCGGCCTCACCTACTCCGTCTACTTCGTCCTGGTGCTGCTCGGCCTGCGTTCCTGGTGGCTGAGCACCCGTGAACCGCGCGTCAACTCCGTCACTGTCCCGAAAGGAGCCACGGCATGACCGAGAACCAGACCCGCGCCGGCGAGACCGAGGACCTCGAACTCGTCCTCGATCCGGTCGAGCGGGCGATCGCTGACATCGCCCTCGGCCGCGCCGTGGTCGTGGTCGATGACGAGGACCGCGAGAACGAGGGCGACCTCGTCTTCGCCGCCTCCGCCGCCACCCCCGAGCTGATGGCCTTCACCATCCGCTACAGCTCCGGCGTGATCTGCGTCCCGATGACCGGCGAGGAGCTGGACCGCCTCAAGCTCCCGCCGATGACCCAGGTCAACGAGGACCGCAAGGGCACCGCGTACACCGTCTCGGTGGACGCCAGGGACGGGGTCGACACCGGCATCTCCGCCGCCGACCGCGCCCGCACCGTACGGCTGCTCTCCTCGCCCGGCACCGAGCCCGGCGACCTCACCCGCCCCGGGCACGTCTTCCCGCTGCGCGCCGTCGAGGGCGGCGTGCTGGTCCGCCCCGGCCACACCGAGGCCGCCGTCGACCTGGCCCGGCTCGCCGGGCTGTCGCCGGCCGGCGCGATCGCCGAGGTGGTCAACGACGACGGCACCATGGCCCGGCTGCCCGAACTGGTCGCCTTCGCCCGCCGGCACGGCCTCGCGATCATCTCCATCGAGGACCTGATCGCCTACCGCCGCCGCACCGAGCTGCACGTCGACCGGGCCGCCGTCACCGCGCTGCCCACCGCGCACGGCGAGTTCACCGCCGTCGGCTACAAGGGCACCCTCGACGGCGTCGAGCACCTGGCGCTGGTGGCCGGCGGCCTGGACGCGCAGGGCCGGCTGCCGGAGGGGGAGGACGTCCTGGTGCGGGTCCACTCCGAGTGCCTGACCGGCGACGTCTTCGGCTCGCTGCGCTGCGACTGCGGCCCCCAGCTGGAGGCCTCGCTGCGGCGGGTCGCCGAGGCCGGGCGCGGCGTGGTGCTGTACCTGCGCGGCCACGAGGGGCGGGGCATCGGCCTGGCCCACAAGCTGCGCGCGTACGAGCTCCAGGAGCAGGGGCGGGACACCGTCGACGCCAACCTGGACCTCGGTCTGCCCGCCGATGCCCGCGACTACAGCATCGCCGCCCAGATGCTGGTGGACCTCGGCGTCCGCTCGCTCAGCCTGATCACCAACAACCCGGAGAAGCTGACCGCGCTCACCGAGCACGGGCTCAAGGTCAAGGGGCGCGAGGCGGTCGAGATCGCGCCCAGCGAGCACAACCTGCGCTACCTGCGCACCAAGCGCGACCGGATGGGCCACGACCTGCCCGGCCTCGACTCCTGAACCCCTGAAACGTCCTGCGTCCGAGACGTCCCGCACCAGAGAACGGAAGACAGACATGAGCGGCCACGGAGCCCCCCAGCTGACCATCGACGGCGCCGCCGACCTCAAGGTCGCCGTCGTCGCCGCCCAGTGGCACGACAAGGTGATGAACGGCCTGCTGGACGGCGCCCACCGGGCCCTCAAGGAGCTGGGCATCGCCGAGCCGACCGTCGTACGGGTGCCCGGCACCTTCGAGCTGCCGGTCGCCGCCAAGCGCCTCGCCGAGCGCGGCTACGACGCCGTGATCGCCCTCGGCGTGGTCATCCGAGGCGGCACCCCGCACTTCGACTACGTCTGCCAGGCGGCCACCAGCGGCCTCACCCAGGTCAGCGTGGACACCGGCGTCCCGGTCGGCTTCGGTGTGCTGACCTGCGACACCGAGGAGCAGGCGATCGACCGCGCGGGCCTGCCGGGCTCCGCCGAGGACAAGGGCCACGAGGCCGTCACCGCCGCCGTCGCCACCGCCGCGGTGCTGCGCGCCGCGCTCTGAGGCGGCCCGAGCCCTCCCCGCGGTCCCGGAGCGTGGAAAGCCGCAGGACAGTCCACGGACGTCCACGGACTGTCCACCCTCCGGGACCGTTTACCGCCCGTCAGCCCACACGCCGTATGGTGGCTCCCATCATGGCTTCGAAGACATTCGAGGAGCTCTTCGCCGAGCTCCAGCAGAAGGCCGCCACCGGCGACCCCGCGTCCTCCCGCACCGCCCAGCTCGTCCAGCAGGGCGTCCATTCGATCGGCAAGAAGGTCGTCGAGGAGGCCGCCGAGGTCTGGATGGCCGCCGAGTTCCAGTCGGACGAGCAGACGGCCGAGGAGATCTCGCAGCTCCTCTACCACGTTCAGGTGATGATGATCGCCCGCGGACTGACCCTCGACGACGTCTACAAGTACCTCTAGACACCCCGCCGCACGTACCCCACGAGCACGAGCACACCCCCTCCCAACAGGTAAGGAAGCACTTCCCATGCTGCGCATCGCCGTCCCCAACAAGGGTTCTCTCTCGGGTCCCGCGGCGGAGATGCTCCATGAGGCCGGCTACCGCCAGCGGAAGGACCCCAAGGAGCTCGTCCTCGTCGACCCGAACAACGAGGTGGAGTTCTTCTTCCTCCGCCCGCGGGACATCGCCGTCTACGTCGGCTCCGGCCGCCTCGACGTCGGCATCACCGGCCGCGACCTGCTGCTGGACTCGCACTCCAACGCCGAGGAGGTGCTCGCCCTCGGCTTCGCCGGGTCGACCTTCCGCTTCGCCCGCCCCGAGGGCGTCGACGTGGAGGACGTCAAGGGCCTGGAGGGCCTGCGGATCGCCACCTCGTACACCGGCCTGGTCGAGCAGCACCTGGCCGACCACGGCGTGAAGGCGACGGTCACCAAGCTGGACGGCGCGGTCGAGACCGCGGTGCAGCTGGGCGTCGCCGACGTGATCGCCGACGTGGTGGAGACCGGCACCAGCCTGCGCAACGCCGGCCTGGAGGTGTTCGGCGAGCCGATCCTGGTCTCCGACAGCGTGGTGATCCGGCCCAAGGGCGCCGGCGAGGACACGCGGGTCGAGCAGTTCCTGCGCCGCCTCCAGGGCGTGCTGGTGGCCCGCCGCTACGTGCTGATGGACTACGACATCCGCGCCGAGAAGGTCAGCGCCGCCGTCGCGCTCACCCCGGGCCTGGAGTCGCCGACCGTCTCGCCGCTGCACACCGAGGGCTGGGTCGCGGTGCGGTCGATGGTGCTGCGCAAGGAGGCCCAGCAGATCATGGACGACCTGTGGGCCATCGGTGCCCGCGCCATCCTGGTCACCAACATCCACGCCTGCCGCCTCTGACCCCGCCGCTCGGGTGACCTGCTCGCCCGTCCGCGAGTAAAGAACGGTTCAATGGGGCGGGGACGCCGACCGCGTCCCCGCCCCGTCGCGTTGCCGCGACCAGAGCCGCCGCACACCAGAACCACCCCCGGAGACCCACGTGTCCACGCCGTCCGTCGAGTTCCCCGTCACCTGGGCGCCGCGCCGCACCCGCGCCGTGCTGCTGCCGGTCTGCGTGCTGCTGGTGGTGCTGTTCTCCGTGATGGCCGTGCTGCTTCCGGAGAACTGGCAGCTCAACGACCGGATCATGATGACGGCCAGCGGCCTCCTGTTCGCCGGCGTCGGCCTGATGCTGGCCCGCCCGCGGGTGAGCGCCGACGCGGAGGGTGTGACGGTGGTCAACTTCGTCCGCCGCCGCCGGCTCGCGTGGGCCGAGATCGTGCGGGTCAACCTCCGCCAGGGCGACCCGTGGGCCACCCTCGACCTCGCCGACGGCACTTCGCTCGCCGCGGTCGGCATCCAGCCCGGTGTCGGCCGGGACCAGGCGATCGCGGACGCCCGCGCGCTGCGCGACCTGGTCGAGCACCACGCCCAGGTCTGACACCGGGACCGCCCAGGACACCGGGACCCGAAGCCGGGACGCCCCCCACCTGGGGTTCTCCGCCCCCGGCGGGCCGGACGGGCACCTTACGCCCGTCCGGGTATGGTCTACGCTGGTAAAAGCAGGGCAAAGTTCGCCCTGCCCGAAATCGAGAGCCCGAAAACCGACCTGAGGAGTGACACTCCCCCTCGATGGACGATCCGTCCGGTAGTAGTACCTGCGCCGCCTCACTTCCGATCTCCGGAAGGCAGGCGGCACTGTGATCACCGCCTGGCTGCTGTTGCTCGCAGCCGTTCTCCTGATCCTCGCCAACGGCCTGTTCGTGGCCGCCGAGTTCGCCTTCGTGACCGTCGAGCGCGGGGCGGTGGAGCGCGCCGCCGAGGCGGGCGACGCCAAGTCCCACCGTGTCGCCAGGGCCCTGCGGCACCTCTCCTTCGAACTGTCCGGCGCCCAGCTCGGCATCACCGTCACCTCGCTGGTGGTCGGCATGCTCGCCGAGCCGGCCCTGTCCACCCTGCTCGCACCCGTGATGTCCGGCATCGGCGTGCCCGACGCGGCCGCCCGCGGCGTCGCCGTGGTCGTCGGCATGGTGCTGGCCACCGTGGTCCAGATGGTGATCGGCGAGCTGGTTCCGAAGAACTGGGCGATCTCCCGCCCGCTCCAGGTGGCCCGCGCGGTCGCCACCCCGCACATGGCGTTCTCCTTCGCCTGTCGCCCGCTGATCAGCCTCCTGAACGGCGCCGCCGACCGGACCGTCCGGGCCTTCGGCATCGAGCCGCAGGAGGAACTGGGGCACGCCCGCACCCCGGACGAGCTGGTCTCGCTGGCCCGCCACTCGGCCAAGGCCGGCGCGATAGACGAGGAGTCGGCGGCGCTGTTCGTCCGCACCCTCGGCCTGGGCGAGCTGACCGCCGAGTCCGTGATGACCCCCCGGGTGGACGTGGCCGCGCTCCAGCACGACGCCACCGCCTCCGACGTCATCAACCTGACCCGGGCCACCGGCCTGTCCCGCTTCCCGGTCTACACCGACAGCGTGGACGAGGTCACCGGCATCGTCACGCTCAAGGACGCCCTGGCCGTCCCGGCCGCCCGGCGCGGCACGGTGCGGGTCGCCGAGCTGGCCTCGCCGCCGCTGCTGGTGCCCGAGACGCTCCCCGCCGAGCGGCTGCTCGACCAGCTGCGCCGCCTCCAGCCGATGGCCATCGTGGTCGACGAGTACGGCGGCACCGCCGGCGTCGTCACCGTCGAGGACATCGTCGAGGAGATCGTCGGCGAGGTGCAGGACGAGCACGACCCCGACGACCACCCCGAACTGCTCCCGCTGCCGCCCGTCGACGGCCTGCCGGTCTGGGCGGCCGACGGCCGCGCCCGGATCGACCAGCTGGAGCGGATCGGCCTGAGCGCCCCGGACGGCCCGTACGAGACCCTCGCCGGTCTGGTCGCCGACCTGCTCGGCAAGCTCCCCGAGGTGGGTGAGCAGGCCGAGCTGCCCGGCTGGCGCTTCACCGTGACCGGCGTCGACCGGCACCGCACCACCGAGGTGCGGGTGGCGCGCACCACCGCGCCCGCGCAGTTCGACGAGCACGGGGAGGAGAGCCGATGACCGCCCTGCAACTGGCCGTCGCGCTGCTGCTCCTGCTCGGCAACGCCTTCTTCGTCGGCGCCGAGTTCGCCGTGGTCTCGGTGCGCCGCAGCCAGATCGAGCCGCTCGCCGAGGCCGGGCACAAGCGCGCCCGCACCGTGCTGCACGCGCTGTCCAACGTCTCCGCGATGCTGGCCGCCGCCCAGCTCGGCATCACCGTCTGCTCGCTGGGACTCGGTGCCCTCGCCGAGCCGACCATCGCCTCGCTGCTGGAGGGCCCGTTCCACGCGATCGGCGTCCCGTCCGGCCTGATGCACCCGCTCTCCTACGGGATCTCGCTCGCCGTGGTGGTCTTCCTGCACATGGTGATGGGCGAGATGGTGCCGAAGAACATGGCCATGGCCGGCCCGGAGAAGGCCGCGCTCTGGCTCGGCCCGCCGCTGGACCGGCTGGCCCGCTGGCTCGCCCCGGTGATCCGGGTGCTGAACGCCTTCGCCAACGGCATCCTGAAGCTGTTCCGGGTGGACGCCAAGGACGAGGTCGAGTCGGTCTTCACCACCGAGCAGCTGATGTACCTGCTGGTCGACTCCCGGGATGCCGGCCTCCTCGACGAAGGCCGCCAGGAGCGCCTGGAGGACGCCCTGGAGCTGGGCCGCCGCCCGGTCACCGAGGTGCTGCTCAAGCCCGAGCAGCTGGTCACCGTGGACACCAAGGCGACCGCCGCCGAGGTCGAGCAGCTGGCGCTGCGCACCGGCTTCTCGCGCTTCCCGGTCACCGACGGCGACCCGGCCGGCCACGGCTACCTGGGCTACCTCCACCTCAAGGACATCCTCGACGTGGAGGACCCCTCGACGCCCGTCCCGGCCCGCCTGTGGCGCCCGATCACGGTGCTGCGCGGCAGCCTCCCGCTGGACGACGCCCTCGGCGCGATGCGCCGGGCCGCCTGCCACCTGGCCGCCGTGCTGGACCAGGACGGGCGCACGCTCGGCGTGGTCATGCTGGAAGACGTGCTGGAGGAGCTGGTCGGCGAGATGCACGACCCGGACCACCGCGCCACCGCCTGACGGCGCGTTCGCTCCCGGCGATTCCGCTGAGAGCATGCGGTACTTCCATGCCCACCACCCTGGCCTCAGGGTGGTGGGCATGAGACTTCTCCTGCTGGGTGGGACCAAGTTCGTCGGACGGGCCGTCGCCGAGGAGGCGCTGGCCAGGGGCTGGGAGGTGACGGCCCTCAACCGCGGCACGCGACCCGCGCCCGAGGGTGTGCGGCAGCTGGTCGGCGACCGCACCGCCGAGGACGGGCTCGCGGCGCTGGGCGCGGGGGAGTGGGACGCGGTGGTGGACACCTGGTCCTGGGCCCCCGCGGCGGTGCGCGACAGCGCCCGCCTCCTCAACGGCCGGGTCGGCCACTACGCCTACATCTCCAGCCGGTCGGTGTACGACCACCCGGTGGCGGGCGGGGCCGACGAGAGCGCGCCGGTCGTCGACTCCTCCCCGGACCTCACCGGCGAGGTGCCGTACGCCGAGACCAAGCGCGGCGCGGAACTGGCCCTGGAGGCGGAGTACGGCGGGCAGGCGCTGCTGGCCCGGGCCGGGCTGATCCTCGGCCCGTACGAGGACATCGGCCGGCTGCCCTGGTGGCTCGACCGGATCGCCGAGGGCGGCCCGGTGCTCGCCCCGGGGCCGCGCGAGCTGGGCCTCCAGTACATCGACGTGCGCGACCTCGCGGCCTGGACCCTGGACGCCGTGGCGGCCCGGCTCGGCGGGCCGTACAACCTGGTCGGCCCGTCCGGCCACGCCACCATGGGTGAACTGCTGGAGGCCTGCGTACGAGTCACCGGCTCGGACGCCGAGCTGCGCTGGACGGCGCCGGAGCGGATCCTCGCGGCGGGCATCGAGCCGTGGACCGAGCTGCCGATCTGGCTGGCGCCCGGGGAGCTCTGCGACTTCATGCACGGCGGCTCGGTCGAGCGCGCGCTCGGCGCCGGGCTGCGCTGCCGCCCGGTCGCCGAGACCGTCGAGGACACCTGGGCCTGGCTGCGGTCGATCGGCGGCCGCGCGCCGCAGCGCTCGGACCGGGTCAGGGTCGGGCTGGACCGGGAGCGGGAGGACGCCGTCCTCAACGGCTGAACCGTCGGGGCGTGTCGGTCACCCCCGGCCGTCGATCAGCTCCCCGTACGCCTGCACCAGGTCCGGCAGCCGCAGCGTCGCCAGGTCCTCGCGGCCCGGCGGCTCGCGCAGCTGCTCCAGCCGCAGGTCCCGGTAGGCGCAGGACTTCTCGTACAGGGTGCGGATGAACCGGCCGTTGCCCAGTTCGTCGATCCAGCCCTCGCGGACCACGTGGGCGCAGATGCTGGCCAGCTCCTCGGTCGCATCCTCGTCCCAGCCGTCGCCGTCCCGGCCGGCCAGCGCCGCGCCGATCGCGGTCAGCTCGCCGGGGCGGTAGCTGGGGAAGTCGACCCGGGTGGTGAAACGGGAGTTGAGGCCGGGGTTGGTGGCGAGCAGCCGGTTCATGCCCTCGGGGTAGCCGGCGAGGATCACCACCAGCCGGTCCCGGTTGTCCTCGGCGCGCTTGAGCAGCACCTGCAGCGCCTCGTCGCCGTACGCGTCGCCCTTGGTGTAGCCGGAGTTGGAGAGGCTGTACGCCTCGTCGATGAACAGCACGCCGTCCAGCGCGGAGTCGATCAGCTCGTTCGCCTTCACCGCGGTCTGACCGAGGAACTCGCCGACCAGGTCCGACCGTTGGGCCTCCACCAGGTGGTCGCCGGAGAGCAGGCCGAGGGCGTGGAAGACCCGGCCGAGGATGCGGGCGACGGTGGTCTTGCCGGTGCCCGAGGGGCCGGAGAAGACGAAGTGGCGCTTCGGCGGCTGGACCGGCAGGCCCTGCTCGGCCCGCAGCCGTGACATCCTCAACTGGGCGGACAGCGCCCGAACTTGGCGCTTGACCGGCTCCAGACCGACCATCAGGGAGAGTTCGGCCAGGGCCGCGTCCAACTCCCGTTCGTCGCCGCCGGTCCGGGGCTCGGGCGCGGCGGCGGTGCGGGGCTGCGCCTGGCCGCGGTCGGGCAGCTGCGGTGCGGCGGGTCCGGGCTGGGCGCTCCAGCCGGAGCGCTCCCCGGCGGCCTGCGGCGCGCCGTCCAGCAGGGCGCCGCCGGTCGGCGCGCCACCGGAGGCCACGCCGGACAGCCCGCCGCCCACCACCCCGTCGCCGGAGACGGTCGCGCCGCTCGGGCCGTCCGCGTCCGCGAACTCCTCGCCGAATCCCGACAGTCCGGCGAACCCGCCGTCCTCCGGGTAGCCGACCTCGATGCCCGGCCCGCCCGCCGGAGCGCCGTCGCCCGCACTGCCGTCGCCCGCACTGCCGTCGGCCGCGGAACCGTCGGCCGCGGAACCGTCGGCCGCACCCGAGCGCCCACCCACCGGCAGCCCGCCGGTGAACAGCCCGTCCGCGAATCCGTCCGTGAGCCCGTCCGCGAGGGAGTCCTCGGCCGCGATGGCCGCCAGCCGCGTCGCGGTGTCCATGAACGCCGGGTCCGCCCGGTGCACCGCCCGGTAGAGCGGCAGCGCCGCCGCACTGCGCCCGGCGCCCTCGTACGCCCGCGCCAGCCAGTACCGCAGCTCCTTGCGCTGCGGCTGCTCGGAGCGGCAGCGGGCCAGCGAGGCGGCCAGCGGGGCCTGCGCCTGCGCGCACATGTCCAGCCGGACCCGCGCCATGCCGGCGAACAGCCCGGCCTCGATGCCGAGCAGCGGGTCGTCCAACAGCCGGTCGGTGTCCCGGATCAGCTGCTCCCAGTCCTTCAACAGGTAGGAGCGGCAGGCGTGCAGGAAGCGGGCGGACGGGTCCTCGGCAGGTGTCGGGCAGTGCTCCAACGCCCGGTCCAGCTCGGCCAGATGGCGTCCGTCCAACCAGTGCGAGGCGTGCGCCAGCGCGAGGTCTCGGGCATCCTCCAGGACGGGCTGCACCCACCAGCCCAGCCAGTACCAGGAACTGAGTGGCCGTCGGTGCAACCGCCGCTGCTCGCCGAAGCGTTGCTGGTGGCGGTGCATGGCCAGCAGTGCCGCCGAGGTGTCGCTGCGCAGCGCGTGCAGGCCGAGCCAGGCGTCGGCCATGCCCGGGTCCAACCGGACGGCGGCCCGGAACTCCTCCTCGGCCCGGGCATAGGCGCCGGCCGTGTAGGCGTCCATGGCGCGCAGCCAGGCAAGGTCGGCCAGCCGGTCCGGCCCGCCCGCCGTGCTGTCGGAACTGTCCACCGTCGTCACTCACGCCCCCCGCGGTGCGGCCCGGGGCTCGGCCGGCGAGTCGCCTGCGCCTTGCCTGGCCGGTGGTCGTCGACCCCCTGTGGCGCAACTGCGCCTGCCAGGAATCGTACCGGCGCGGGGCTGATCCGTAAGGGTGCCGTACAGGGTCAAATGCCACCGGGTGGGCGGCTGTTGGGCGTCCGGGTGGTGACACGGGTGACGAAACGGGCGGTGGGGGAGCGAGTTTCGGAAGGGAGCCGAACGGCGCCCCCGGCCCACGGGGGAACAAGCCGAGGGCGCCGGGTTCAAGACAGCCGGAATCCCTGACTCCGGGAGGCGGGGAGAACCTGGGTCCCGGCGATGTCGCAGGTCAAGGAACGGACGGAAGGTTCACCCACGGTGCCCGACAGGATCCGGCCGGTCACCCCGTCGACCCGTGTCACGGCGTACGGGCGGCTCGGATCGGCGGCGAAATGCGCCGATTCGGCCCGAGCCCAACCCGCCCAGAACTCGGCCAGTTCCGGCCCGTCCCGTTCCTCGCCGCGCCGCCGGGCCGAAGCGGCGTCCAGCTCCATCCAGACCACCCGGGCCAGCCACGGCCGCACCGCGCGCCGGCCCGCGCCGACCCCCTCCACCAGCACCACCGGGGCGACGGGCACCGCGGCCGTGCCCGCGAAGCGCCGCAGCGTCCAGTCGTACACCCGGTACTCGGCGTCCCGCCCGGCCGCCAGCGGCTCCAGCACCTGCTCACGCAGCCGGTCGGCCCATCCGAACAGCTCGCGGTGGGTGGCCAGGTCGTCGAGGTGCACCACCGGGGCCCCGCCGAGCGCCGCCGCCAGCCGTCCGGCGAAGGTGGTCTTGCCGGAGCCCGCGTGCCCGTCCACCGCGACCAGCCGCACCGGTCCGCAGGAGGGCGGCAGCGCGCGCAGCTCCGCCGCGAGCGCGGTCAGCCGCTGGTTCGGAGCGGGCCGGAATCTGGGAGGGGCGGGCCCGGGCGAGGGCGGAAGAAGTTCGGATGCAGCCACAACGTCAACCCTACGGTGCCGTAGCCCGCCACTGCGGACAGAACATCTGTGCAGGTCGTGACGGCAGCGCGGGTTTCGGGCATACTCGCCTTCGCCACGAATGTGAACGGCCGTTCACCGCGACCCGGTGCCGGTCGGGCCGATCTGCCACACCCGCGCCGGACCGGTCGACACCTGCGTCCGGCGCCCGATCGAGGAGGCTCCCGCCGCCATGACCACCTCCCCTGTGAAAGCCGTGGAGCGCCAGCTGCCCACCGAGGAGGCCCGCGAGCTGCTGAGCCTCACCCGGGACCTGGTCCAGCGCGAACTCCAGCCGCGCGCGGCGGAGGACGAGGCCGCCGGCCGCTTCCCACGGGAGGTCTTCCGCACCCTCGGCGAGGCCGGTCTGCTCTCGCTGCCCTACGACGAACGGCACGGCGGCGGCGAACAGCCCTACGAGGTGTACCTCCAGGTGCTGGAGGAGCTCGCGGCCGGCTGGCTGGCCATCGGCCTCGGCGTCAGCGTGCACACCCTGTCCTGCCACGCGCTGGGCACCTTCGGCACCGATGAGCAGCGCGACCAGTGGCTGCCCGGCATGCTCTCCGGCGAGCAGCTCGGCGCCTACTGCCTCTCCGAGCCGCAGTCCGGCTCCGACGCGGCCGCGCTGCGCACCCGCGCCGACCTCGACGGCGACGCGTACGTGGTGAACGGCACCAAGGCCTGGATCACCCACGGCGGCCAGGCCGACTTCTACAGCGCCCTGGTGCGCACCGGCGTCGACGGGCCCAAGGGCATCAGCTGCCTGCTCGTCCCCGGCACCCAGCAGGGCCTGTCCGCGGCCCCGCCGGAGCACAAGATGGGCATGCGCTCCTCGCCGACCGCGCAGCTGCACTTCGACGGCGCCCGGGTGCCCCGCGAGCGGCTGATCGGCGAGGAGGGCCAGGGCTTCCAGATCGCGCTCGCCGCGCTGGACTCCGGCCGCCTCGGCATCGCCGCCTGCGCCATAGGCGTCGCCCAGGCCGCGCTCGACCTCGCGGTCGACTACGCCCGCACCCGGCGCCAGTTCGGCCGTCCGATCGCCGAGTTCCAGGGCCTGTCGTTCATGCTCGCCGACATGGCCACCCAGATCGAGGCCGGGCGCTCGCTCTACCTCGCCGCGGCCCGGCTGAAGGACGCCGGCCGACCGTTCTCCAAGGAGGCGGCGATGGCCAAGCTGTTCTGCACCGACACGGCGATGCGGGTGGCCACCGACGCCGTCCAGGTGCTCGGCGGCTACGGCTACACCCAGGACTTCCCGGCCGAGCGCTACATGCGCGAGGCCAAGGTGCTCCAGATCGTCGAGGGCACCAACCAGATCCAGCGCCTGGTGATCGGCCGCCACCTCACGAAGGCCTGACGCCTTCCCCCTACGGCCTCCGGCCGTCACTCCAGGGTGCGGAGTGACGGCCGGAGGCGTTCCCGGCGACGGCTCAGCTGGCCTTCGCGGCGCGGGCGGTCCGGGCGTTGCGGGCGTTCATCGCGGAGCGGCGGCGCTGCTCGGGGATGGCGGACCGGAGCGCCGCGACGGTCGGCGCGGCGGGCGCGGCGGGCGTCTCCTGGGCGACCGCGGCGAGCCGCACCGCGCGGTGCGCCACCGCGTGCGAGAACGGCTGGGTACGCCAGTCCAGCCCGTTCGGGAGCTTGAACAGCGCCTCGAAACGGGCCGGTTCGGCGTCCTCCGGGGTCTCGACCTCGGCCAGCTCGTCCGTCGTCGCGCCCGAACCCGGGCAGATGGCGGGGGCGAACGGGTTCCAGGCCGTCGGCAGCAGCGCGTGCTGCGGCAGCCGCTCCTCGTCCCCCAGCAGCGCGATCGGGCGCCGGCACTCGGGGCAGTGCACCCGGAAGATGTCCCAGCTGTCCGCCTCGCCGGGGTCGGTGCCCGGCATGTGGTCGACCGCGAGGTCCTCGCGGTCGGTCATATCGTCGGTCTCGTCGGCGCCCAGCACGCGCTGGTCAGTAGCAGGCATGAGGATCCCCCTAGGATCGGGCCCGGCGTGGTCATCCAGGGCCACAACCAGCACTTCCCTGCGATTCGGACTCATAACCCTGCGCTGACGTGCACCGTGATGCACCGGGTGTGTCCTTGGCCACATCCAGTGCCACATTCACCCGGCATGTGCCCGCCTGGCACCTGCGATCCTTCCCCGTGCCACCTCGTGCGCCCCCCGTGCTCCCGACCCGGTAGGTTTGCGCACTGTGGAGGATCTCGACCAACGCATCGTCCAGCTGCTCCTCCAAGACGGCCGGATGAGCTACACGGACCTGGGCAAGGCCACCGGCCTGTCCACCTCGGCGGTGCACCAGCGAGTGCGTCGCCTCGAACAGCGCGGGGTGATCCGCGGCTACACCGCGATCATCGACCCCGACGCCGTCGACCTGGCGCTGACCGCGTTCATCTCGGTCAAACCCTTCGACCCGAGCGCCCCCGACGACACCCCCGAGCGCCTGGCCGGCCTGCCCGAGATCGAGGCCTGCCACAGCGTCGCCGGCGACGAGAACTACATACTGAAGGTCCGCGTCGGCGCCCCCGGCGACCTGGAGGACCTGCTCGCCCGCATCCGCAGCGCGGCCGGCGTCTCGACCCGCACCACCGTCGTCCTGTCCACCCCGTACGAGGCGCGACCCCCGAAGCTCTGACCCCGAACCGGTGGGGTGCAGACTTGGCGGCATGACCGAACGCACCCTCCCTCCGTGCCCGCCCTCGGGCAGGAGGGGCCCACGGACCGTCCTGCTGCGCGGCGGCGCCGTCTACAGCCCCGCCGACCCCTTCGCCACCGCGATGCTCGTGGAAGGCGGGCACGTCGCCTGGGTCGGCAGCGACGGCGCCGCCGAGGCGTACGCCGCGATCGCCGACGAGATCGTCGAGCTGGACGGCGCCCTGGTCACCCCCGCCTTCGTCGACGCCCACGTGCACGCCACCGCCACCGGCCTGGCGCTCACCGGCCTCGACCTCACCGGCAGCGCCTCGCTGGCCGCCACCCTGGCCGCCGTCACCGCCTTCGTCGACGCCCAGGGCGAGTCCGGCGGGGTGCTGATCGGCCACGGCTGGGACGAGACCGGCTGGCCCGAAGGCCGCCCGCCCACGCTCGCCGAACTCGACGCCGCCGCCCGCGGCGCCGCGCTCTACCTCTCCCGCACCGACGTGCACTCCGCGCTCGCCACCACCGCGCTGCGCACCCTCACCGAGGGCCTGGCCGAGGCGCCCGGCTTCGACCCCGAGGGCCCGCTCACCAAGGCCGCCCACCACGCCGTCCGGCAGACCGCGCTGGCCCGCCTCACCCCCGAGCAGCGCCGCAGCGCCCAGCGCGCCACCCTGGCCCGCGCCGCCGAACTCGGCATCGGCGCCCTGCACGAGTGCGCCGGCCCGGAGATCTCCTCCGAGGCCGACCTGACCGCCCTGCTGGACCTGGCCGCCGACGGCGAGGGCCCCGAAGTCTTCGGCTACTGGGGCGAGTTGGGCGGAGTCGAGACCGCCCGCAAGCTCGGCGCGGTCGGCGCCGGAGGCGACCTCTTCGTGGACGGCGCGCTCGGCTCGCACACCGCCTGCCTGCACACCCCGTACGCCGACGCCGAGCACACCGGCACCGCCTACCTGAGCGCCGAGCAGGTCGCCGACCACGTCGCCGCCTGCACCGAGGCAGGACTCCAAGCCGGCTTCCACGCCATCGGCGACGCGGCCGTCGCCGCGGTCATCGGGGGCGTCCGGGCGGCCGGCGCGCGGGTCGGCGCCGACCGGGTGAAGGCGCTGCGCCACCGCGTCGAGCACGCCGAGGCCCTGGACGACGCGTCCATCGCCGCCTTCACCGAACTCGGCCTGACCGCCTCCGTCCAGCCCGCCTTCGACGCCGCCTGGGGCGGCCCGGAGGGCATGTACGTCCAGCGCCTCGGCGCCGAGCGGGCGGCCGCCCTCAACCCCTACGCCGCCCTGCTGCGGGCCGGCATCCCGCTGGCCTTCGGCTCGGACGCCCCGGTCACCCCGCTCGACCCCTGGGGCACCGTCCGCGCGGCCGCCTTCCACCGGACCCCGGAGCACCGGATCTCGGTGCGCGCCGCCTTCACCGCCCACACCCGCGGCGGCTGGCGCGCCATCGGCCGCGACCAGGACGGCGTGCTGGTGCCCGGCGCGGTCGCCAGCTTCGCCATCTGGGCGGCCGGCGACCTGGTCGTCCAGGCCCCCGACTCCCGGGTGGCCGGCTGGTCCACCGACCCGCGCTCCGGCACCCCCGGCCTGCCCGACCTCACCCCCGGCCACCCGCTGCCGACCTGCCTGCGCACCGTGGTCCGCGGCCGCACGGTGTACCAGCGGTAACCCAGTGGAACGGCGGGCCGCCAGACTCTAGGTCGACCACCATGACCGACCTGGTGCCCGCCGATTTCACCGTCCCGCGCGAGCTGCTCGCCCCGGAGTTCCGCCTGGAGCCCCTGGGCGAGCGGCACAACGCCTCCGACCACGCCGCCTGGACCGGCAGCGTCGCCCACATCCGCGCCACCCCCGGCTGGGCCGACCGCCGCTGGCCGCCCGCCGAGGGCATGCCCCTGGAGCGCAACCTCGCCGACCTGCGCCGGCACGCCGCCGACTTGGAGGCCCGCACCGCCTTCACCTACACCGTGCTGGAGCCGGACGGCGACGAGGTGATCGGCTGCGTCTACATCTGCCGGGACCGTGACGACCCGTCCGTGGTCGCCGTCAGCTCCTGGGTCCGGGCGGACCGCGCCCACCTGGACGCCCCGCTCCACCGCGCCGTCTCCGACTGGCTCACCGACCACTGGCCGCTGCGCGACTTCCGCTACGCCCCGCGCTGACCCGGCCCGTCACCCTGGCCTCACGGGCCGTTGACCTTCCGGGGTACCTTCTTGGCACAGCGTCCGAACAGCAAGCCCCAGGAAGATGGTGCGCCGGTGGCCACTCCCGTCACCCAGGAGCGGTCCGGGACCGCGCCCGAGCCCCAGGAGCCGGAGGTGCCCCGACCGGGCCGGGGAGCCCGCGCGCTCGCCAAGGTCCGCGCCGGGCTGCCCCGCACCGGCCTCGCCGCCCTGTCCGGCCTGCTGCTGGCCCTCGCCTTCCCGCCGTACGACCTGTGGCCGCTGTCGCTGCTGGGTGTCGCCGCGCTCTCGCTGCTCACCCGGGGCCGCACCTTCCGGCAGGGCCTGTGGACGGGCTTCGCCTTCGGCCTGCCGTTCTTCCTGATGCTGCTCAGCTGGCTGCGGGTGGTCGGCTGGGACGCCACGGTGGGCCTGTCCGTCATCGAGGCGCTGTTCCTCGCCCTGCTCGGCGGCGCCCTGGCCGTCACCTCCCGGCTGCCCGGCTGGCCGCTCTGGGCGGCGTGCCTGTGGATCACCCAGGAGTGGGCCCGGGACCGGCTGCCGTTCGGCGGTTTCCCCTGGGGTCGGCTCGCCTTCGCCAACACCGCCACCCCCTACACCCCGCTGGCCGCGCTCGGCGGCGCGCCGCTGGTGACCTTCGCGGTCGCCCTCTCCGGTGCGCTGCTGGCCTGGGCCGCGCTGCGCCTGCGCGGACCGGGGAAGGCCCCGAAGGCGGCGGCGCTGGCGGCGCTCGGCGCGGTGGCCGCGCTGCTGGCCGGGTATCTCGTCCCGGTGCCCACCGCCGCGTCCGACACCGTCAAGGTCGCCATCATCCAGGGCAACGTGCCCAACCCGGGCATGGACTTCCTCGGCCGCCCGATGATGGTCCTCAACAACCACGCCGCGGCGACCGAGCGCCTCGCCGCCGACATCAAGGCGGGCAAGGTCGAGCGCCCGGACATCGTGATCTGGCCGGAGAACTCCTCCGACCTCGACCCGTTCAGCGACCCGTTGGCCCACGAGCGGATCGACGAGGCCGTGAAGGCGGTCGGCGTGCCCACCCTGGTCGGCACCCTGGTGGACGGCCCGGACGCGCAGCACGTCCAGAACGAGGGCATCGTCTGGGACCCGGTCACCGGCCCCGGTGCCTCCTACACCAAGCAGCACCCCGTCCCGTTCGGCGAGTACGTGCCCTTCCGCGCCCAGCTGATGAAGGTGATCACCCGCCTCCAGCGGGTCGCCCGGGACTTCTACCCCGGCGACCACAACGGCGTGATGCAGCTCGGCCCGGCCCGGATCGGCGACGTGATCTGCTTCGAGGTGGCGTACGACGAGATCGTCCGCGACACGGTGGACAGCGGCGCCCGGGTCCTGGTCGTCCAGACCAACAACGCCACCTACGCCAAGACCGGCCAGCCCGAGCAGCAGCTCGCGATGAGCCGGCTGCGGGCCGTCGAGCACGGCCGGGCGGTGCTGATCGCCGCCACCAGCGGCATCAGCGCGGTGATCGCCCCGGACGGCAGCGTCCAGCAGCGCACCGAGGAGCTGACCGCGGCCGAGCTGTCCGCCACCGTCCCGCTGCGCGACGGCACCACGGTGGCCGACCGGGTCGGCGCCGCCCCGGAGTGGACGCTGGCCCTCGGAGGCCTGCTGGCCTGCGGCGCAGCCGTCGCGATCGGCCGCCGGAAGAAGTCTTCGAACGGAACACCGGCCGAGCGGGAATCGTTGGACCAGGTGGTGCCGTAGCCGGCCCGGACCTCCCGTGCGGCGCGCAGAGCACCGCTTGGAGTGGATTCGTACCGTGACCCAGCAAGCTACCCCCACCCGTCCGGCCCCGCGTAGCAGGCTCCGGCGGGTGCTGCCGCTGCTGTTCACCGCCTGGCTGGTGCTGGAGATCTGGCTGCTGGTCCAGGTCGGCTCATGGCTGGGCGGCCTCACCGTCGTGCTGCTGCTGATCACGGGCGTCCTGGTCGGCGGCTCGCTGATCAAGCGGGCCGGGCTGAAGGCGCTGTCGGCGGCGATCGAGCAGAGCAAGAACCCGCAGTCCCAGCAGCCGCAGACCGGCACCAGCATGACGGTGCTGGCCGGTCTGCTGCTGATCGTGCCCGGCTTCCTGTCGGACGTGGTCGCCCTGACCCTGCTCTTCCCGCCCACCCGGGCGCTGTGGCGGCTGGCCGGGCGGCGGGCGGCGGACAAGGTGCTGCGCGGCGCCTCCTCCACCGCCGGCACCGACCCGCTGGCGGACGCGATGCGGCTCCAGGAGCAGATGCGCATCCACCGCCCGGACGGCAAGGTGATCCAGGGCGAAGTCGTCGACCCGGAGGCGGGCCCGCGCGGCCCGCAGGACCCGGACACCGGCTACCGCCCGCCGCTGGCCGGCTGACCCGGAAGGAGCCCTCGGGGGCGGCACGCGCCGCCCCCGATCCGAGGGCTCCTTCCCGTGCGGAGGAGCGCGGACACCGAAGCGCGGACAACGCGAAAGGGACCCTGGTGACCAGGGTCCCTTTTCGCGTCCTTCCGCCGCGGCGGAAGCGAGGTGTCAGGCGCTCTTACGGGTGTCCCGCGGGTGCACCGCGAGGTTCATCCCACCGGAGCGGAGCACGGCCAGCCGCTCGGCCAGCACCTCCTCCAGCTCCTCGCGCGTCCGGCGCTCCATCAGCATGTCCCAATGGGTGCGCGTCGGCTTGGTCTTCTTCTCCTCCGGCTCGTCACCATCGAGAAGTGCCGCCTCCTGGCCACAGAAGCGACATTCCCAGGTCGCGGGGATCTCCGCCTCGACCGAGAAAGGAACCTCGAATCGGTGTCCGTTCTGACATGCGTACTCGACGGTCTGGCGGGGAGCCAGATCGATACCACGGTCGGTCTCGTAGCTAGTTGCCCCGAGTCGCGTGCCGCGGAGAGCTCGCTCGCTCATGAATCGTGCCTCCCGGGCTTATGGCCCACAGGACTAGTGGTCGCTGTTCTTCGTCGTTCGGTCAACGCTCGGCTTCCGACGAAGATTCCCGTCCCGGGACATGCGTCGTCTGTCGTGCCGCCCCTGTTTGTACCCACCCGCGCCCGATTTGTCACATCTGGCCGGTGATATCACCCCAGGTGTCACGTATTTCACATCTGGTGATGGTGCGGACTTTCTGTGACGAGCGTACCGGGAAGACATTCCGCGGCGGCGCCCGACCCCACCCCGCGGGGGTCAGGAGATCGGGCGTGAACGGATCATCGGCTCGCCCTTGGCCAGGTCGACCGGGCGGGCAGGCGCGGCCGGATCGGTGGGCGGGACCACCGGCGGGTGCTCCGGGCGGGGCGGCACGGCGGCGGCCTCGGTGCGGCTGTCCCGGTGCGGCAGCAGCGCGATCACCGCGTCCCGCAGCGGGGCCGGAGCCTCGTCGTCCAGCGGGTCGACGGTGGCCGGCACCTGGAGCCGGACCGGGACGCCGTTGCCGATCCGGGCGTAGCCGCGGCCGGCCGGGGCGTAGCCGCGGCCGGCCGGGGCGTGTGCGGCGGGGGCGATGTCCAGCGGCGCGCCGAGCGCGGCGTGGCCCTCGTCGGGGCCGGCCGGGCCGAGCACCACGCGGGCCCGGGTGGTGGCGCGGACGGTGGGGGTGATCCGGTCCCGGGCCTCCAGGTCGTCGGCGATCACCACGGTGACCCGGGCGGCCCGGCCGTGCCGCAGCGGGAGCTCCAGCAGGTCCTGCGGGTCGGGCCGGCCCTCGGCCTGGGCCAGTTCGCTCAGCTCGGTCGGGTGGTCCAGCAGCAGCCACAGCGGCCGGGTGACGTCCTCGGGCGGGGCGCTGCCGGCGTGTCGGGCGGCGTTGAGCGCGGTGAGCCGCCGCTCGGTCTCGTCGGCGGCCCACCCCAGGGCGGCCAGCGCGCCGTGCAGGCTGGTCTCCACGGTGTGCACGCCGGGCCGGTTCACCAGGCAGGCGTGCTCCCCGGTGCCGGCGCCGTCGACCACCACCAGGTCGGCGTACGGGAGGGCCTGGAGGGCGACCGAGCGCAGCAGGCTGGAGGTGCCGTAGCCGGTGACGCCGAGCGCCAGCAGGTGGGGCTCGGAGGAGCGCGGGCCGGTGCGCCAGACCACCGGCGGCTGCTGGACGGCGGCGCCGCCCCGGACCACCGGGATGGTGCGGGCGCTGCCGTCCTCGTCGGTGAAGCCCAGCACGATCTCGCCGGGGGCGGCCACGAAGCGCTGGGCGGCGATGTCGGTGGGCAGCGGCGCGAGCGCGGTGATCCGCAGCCGGTTGGACTCCTCGTCCCAGTCGAAGCGGTACTCCCGGGCCCGGCCCGCCTTGCCCTGGATCACCTGCTCGATCCGGGCCCGGGCGGCCGGCTCGGTGTCGGTGAAGTACGCCGGGTAGCTCAGGTCCAGCCGGGCGAGCCGGCCCTCGGCGTCGAACTCCCACGCGCTGAAGGCGCTCTTGTAGCTGCCCTCGAAGTGGTACAGGGGGTTGGCGTCCTCGGGGCCGCACAGGTACGGGGTGAGGGCCGCGTAGAGCGCGCCGAGCTTGACGTCGGCGACGTCCGGGGAGGCCGGCGCGGCGGGCGCCTTGGGGGACCGGCCGGCCCAGGCGGCGCTGGCCATCAGGGCGACCAGCGCGAACAGCAGGCCGTGCGGCATCAGGTAGACGCCGATCGCCATGGCGGCGGTCAGGAACAGCGTCGGGCCGCGGCGCTCCCTGGGGGTCTCCCGCCAGCGGGACTTGGCCCAGTCGGCGTGGTGGCGCAGGCCGCGGCCGATGACCGTGAGCGGTGCGAACATGTCGGAGGCGTGGTCCCCGGCGGTCCGGGCGATCGCGCGGCCCTTGCTGAGGTGGCGGTGGAGCGGCATTCCTTGACTCCCCGGGCGGGTGGGACGGGTGGGGTGCGCAGGTGGGGAACGACGGGGCCCGGGGGCGGTGGGATCCGCGCCCGGGCCGGTACGGGGAGTGGCGGCGGTCAGAACCTGATGCCGCTGAGCAGGCTGGCGAGGCTCGCGCCGCCCGCGGTGATGCTCGGCGCGATGGAGGAGCCGGCGATGTAGAAGCCGAACAGGGCGCAGACGATGGCGTGGGAGACCTTCAGTCCGTCCCGGCGGAAGAAGAGAAAGGCGATGGTGCCGAACAGGACGATGCCGGAAATCGAGAGGATCACGTTCCGCTCCTCAGGAAGGGGGACAAGCGGGGGTGTCACGGAAAGTGCACTAATCGTGACAAAAAGTAATAGATGATGGAACGGTGCAAATGGGTGATTTCGCCGTTGAATGGTGCGAACCGGCCGGGGGTGCGGGCCGGGGCCGCGGGGAATCGGTGAGCCGAGGCATTCCCTCGGGGAGGGCGGGAAGTTTCCGGGGGGTCCGGGAAGTTCGCTCGAATGGCTGCGCGACGCGCGCTACCGTGCCCCTGCGCAGCCCGTGACCGCCCGACGACCCGACCGGAAAGGCCTCCCGCCATGACCGACGCCGCCAGCCGGCAGCCCGCCGACGCCCCCGCCGTCCTCGACGCCGAGGTGATCGCGCTCGCCGGGAAGCTCTTCGACGCCGCCCGGGCCGGGGAGACCGACGCCCTGTCCGGCTACCTGGCCGCCGGCGCCCCGGCCGACCTCACCAACGACCGCGGCGACACCCTCGTGATGCTCGCCGCCTACCACGGCCACGCCGCCACCGTCGCGGAACTGCTCCGGCACGGCGCCGACCCGAACCTCGCCAACGACCGCGGCCAGACCCCGCTGGCCGGCGCCGTCTTCAAGGGCGCCGAGGACGTCCTCGGTGTCCTGCTGGCCGGCGGCGCCGACCCGCGGGCCGGCACCCCGAGCGCCGTGGACACCGCCCGGATGTTCGGCAAGAACGACCTGGTCGCCCGGTTCGAGGCCCGCTGAGCGGGGCCCGTAGGCTCTTCCACCATGAGCACCAGCGCCACCCAGGACACCGGCACCGTCGAGTTCCGCGTCACCGGCTACGCCCACCCCGACGCCCAGGCCCTGTCGGCGGAGGTGCAGCAGGAGTACGTGCGCCGCTACGGCGACCCGGACGAGACCGTCATGCACCCCGAGGACTTCGAGGCGCCGGCCGGACTGTTCATGATCGCCTACCTGGACGGCCGTCCGGTCGCCTGCGGCGGCTGGCGGGTCAAGCAGGCCGGCCCGGACGACCTGCGTGACGGTGACGTCGAGCTGAAGCGGATGTTCGTGGTCCCCGAGGCCCGCGGCCGCGGCCTGGCCCGCGCGATGCTGCGGCGCCTGGAGCTGGCCGCCGTCGACGCCGGGCGCACCCGGGTCATCCTGGAGACCGGCACCGAGCAGCCCGAGGCCGTCGGGCTCTACCAGTCCGAGGGCTACGCCGCGATCCGCAAGTTCGGCATCTACAAGGACCATCCGCAGAGCATCTGCCTCGGCAAGGAGCTGGCTCCGGCGGTCTGACCCGCCCCCGCGCGGGGAAGGCTCTCCGTCGGCCCTCGGGCCTCGTGCCTCGGGAGGGATACGGATGAGCCATCGAGCACCCGGAGCCGACCGGCTCCCCGTCCTGGCCGCGTCCGGCGGGGAGCTGGACCGGCTGGTCGGCGAGGGTGCCCGCACCGTCGGCGCGGGCGCCGTCTGGGCCGTCGGTGACGCGGGCGGCACCCTGGGCGGCGGCAGCCACGGCGTGCTCGGGCAGGGACCGTACGCACGGCTGCGGCCCGGGCCGGACACGCTGTACGACCTCGCCAGCCTCACCAAGGTCGTCGCGCTGTGGCCCTGCGCCGGGGTGCTGTGGCGGTCCGGTCGGCTGCCGCCGGACGAACCGCTCGGCCGCTGGTGGAAGCCCGCCGCCGGGCACCCCGCCGGTGCGGTGACGGCTCGTCAACTCCTCGCCCACACTGCCGGGATGCTCCCGTACACCCGCTTCGAGCGGCTCTACGGGAGGGATCCCGAGGCGATCCGGTCCGGGGTCGTCGCCGCCCCGCTGCACCGCCCGCCGGGCACGGCCGTGGAGTACACCGACCGGGCCGCCGTGCTGCTCACCCACCTGGTCGAGGACCTCGGCGGCGGGCCGCTGGACGAACTCGCCGAGCGCTGGGTCTGGCGGCCGCTCGGCATGGCCGACACCCGGTACGGCCCGCTCGGCGCCGCACTCGCCGCCCGCACCGCGCCCACCGAGTACGAGGAGCGGGCCGGCACCCATCTGTGCGGCGTCGTCCACGACCCCTCCGCCCGGCTGCTCGGCGGCGTCTGCGGCAACGCGGGGGCCTTCTCCACCGCCCGCGACCTCGCCCGCTTCCTCGCCGCACTGCTCGCCCCGCCGCCCGAACTGCCCTGGGGCGGTGGGTGGATCGAGGAGTCGCTGCGCGAACAGACCGGCGGCCTCACCCCCGCCCGCGGCCTGTCCTGGCTGTACGCCCCCGGCACCGATCCGGCCGAGGGCACCTTCGTCCACTACGGCTTCACCGGCACCGGCTTCTGGGTCTCCCGGCGGCTCGGCCGCTGGGCACTGCTGCTCACCAACAAGGTGCACTACGACCGGGGCATCCAGCAGCTCACCGACCTGCGCAACGCCTTCCGGCAAGCCGTTTTCGGATAGCACTCGTTCGGGTGGATCGACGCGAACGGCCGTTTGCCGAGCGGGGATCGCGGCAGATTGTCCCCGAGGGCGGCGGTCGGCGAGGAGGCGCGATGACGGACACCTGGACACTCACGGAGGAGGAGTGGCTCGCCGGGCTGGTGCGCGCCTACGTCGGATGCAGCGTGCTGCTCACCGACGAGGCGGGCAAGGTCCTGCTGCTGAAGGCTGGTTACCGCGACCAGTGGCAGTTCCCCGGCGGCGGGATGGACCAGGGGGAGGGGCCCGCCGAGTGCGCGGCCCGCGAACTGTACGAGGAGACGGGGCTGTTGGCCGGGCCGTTGCGGCTGCTCGTCGTGGAGTGGCGCGACGCCATTCCCGACCAGGGCGAACACGCCCATCCCGCCGTGCAGTTCATGTTCGACGGCGGGACGGTCGCGGCCGGGTCGGCGGTCCGGGTGCAGGTCGAGGAGATCGCCGACTACGGCTACTTCACCCCCGCGCAGGCGGTCGCCCTGCTGCACCCCGGTGCGGCGCGCCGGCTCACCGGGGCCCTGGAGGCCCGGCGGACGGGCGCCGCCACGCTGCTGCACTCGGCCGGGTACGTGGGGTGACGGTTGATCAGAGGAGGGTGCTCCAGTAGTACCAGAACCGGTTCAGCACCAGCAGCGCGATCACTGCTGCCCACAGCACCGGCAGCGCCCAGTGGTAGCGGGCCGCCTCCCGGACGACCACCCGCAGCCGCGGGCCCACCGGGATCACGCCCGTGCGCAGGTTGTGCAGCGTGGTGTACCAGAACAGCACCACCACCGTCGCCCACACCACCATGCAGTACGGGCACAGCGCGCCGATGTCGTACAGCGCCTGGTCGATCAGCCAGTGCACGAACACCACGCCCACCGCGGTGCCCGCGTTCAGGCCCAGCCAGAACCAGCGCCGGTACGCGGCACCGGCGAGCAGCCCCGCACCGATCGCCGCCAGCGCGCCGAAGGCGGCCAGACCGAGCAACGGGTTCGGGAAGCCGAAGACCTCCGCCTGCTCGGTGCGCATCACCGAGCCGCAGCTGATCACCGGGTTGATGTTGCAGCTGGGGATGTAGGAGGGGTTCTCCAGGATCCGGAGCTTGTCGAAGGTCAGGACGGCCGAGGCGGCCAGCCCGACCAGCCCGCCGAGGAACAGCAGGAACGCGAGGGCCCGGCTCGCGCCGACCGGCGCCCGGCCGGTGTCCTCGGCACCGTCGGGGGCGGATCTGTACGGGTGCACGGTGGTAGCGGCGGTCATGGCAGCACACTCCGGTAGCTGGCTGGGAGGAGCCGGCCCGGCCGGGAGTTCGGCCGGGCCGGGTGGTGCCGTACGTGCGGGGTCCGGCGGCGCGGCCTTACTGGAGGCCGGCCGCCTGCTTGACCTGCGCGGTGAACTGCTCGGGGGTGGCCACCGAGTTGCCGACGAACAGGTTGACGGTCTTGCCGTCCACCTTGACCGTCGGAGTACCGGTCACACCGCTGTCGTTGAACGCGTCGGCGACCTTGGCCGCCCACGGGGCGTAGGTCTTGTCGGTGACGGCCTTCACGAAGGCGTCCGTCTTCAGACCGGGCACCTGGCCGGCCAGCTCCAGGATGTGGTTGACGTCGCCGAAGCCGTCCTCGCGCTCGTCCGGCTGGTTGGCGTACAGCACGTCGTGGAACGCCTTGAACTTGTCCACGCCCTCGTTCAGCGCGGCGCCGGCGGCGGCCAGCGCCGTGCGCGAGCCCTTGCCGCCGAGGTTCTTGTCCAGGAAGGACGCCAGGTGGAAGTTCACCTTGATCCGGCCGTCCTCGGTGAGCTTCTTCACGGTCTCGCCGTTCGCCGCCTCGAAGTGCTTGCACACCGGGCAGCGGAAGTCCTCGTAGATCTCCATGGTGTGCGGGGCGTCGGCCTTGCCGTAGGTGATCACGGTGCCGTTGTCGCCGGAGACATTGGCGGGCACGACCAGCTGCGCCGAAGCCGAGGCGGAGTTCTTGTCGTCCTTGGCCGAAGCCGAGTTGACCGCGACGGCGACACCGCCCGCGAGGGCCAGCACGGCGACGGCGGAGACCGCCACGACGATCCGCTGACGGCGCTTGGCGGCCTGCTGCTCGCGCCGCTGCGCCTCCTGGATCCGCTCACGGGCACTGACGCGCTTCTTGTTCTTGTCCTGCGACATGGGGAAGTCAACTCCTGTACGCGGCGCGCGGGTGCGCGCGGGCAACCGCACCTTGGTGCGGCGGGATCGGGTGAACGCGGGAGTCGGGCGCACTGCCTGCGGGCGTACCGGGCCGTCCGGCCGGGCACGCGGATGATCAGGAGGGAGAGTCGATCAGCAGGCAGGCGCGAAAGCGGGCGGGCCACGCCGGGGCGCCGGGCTCAGCGCCACGTCCTCGCGGCGCGGCCGCACGCGGTCCGACACCGGCAGCGGCACCCGCAGCACCGGACGCACCGGGGCCGGGAGCAGCAGGACGACCAGGGCGCGCAGCGGGCCGGCCAGCGACGTGCGCAGCGCGCACAGCGCCCGGCCCAGGCCGGACAGGGCGGCATCGCCCATCCGCAGCCAGGCCGAGGCGGCCAGCGCGATCACCACGTGCGTCAGCAGGAGCAGCAGCTGGGTCGCGGCGGGCGCCAACTGCCCGATGTGGCCCAGCGGGCCGCCCAGCAGTGAGCCGTCCACCGAACCGCCGCCACAGACCAGCAGGTTCACACCGCGGGCGGGCACCTGACCGGTCAGCATCGGCGAACAGCTGGTCTGGCCCAGGTTGAACGTGGTGTTGAGCAGCAGCTCGACCGGCACCATCACGCCGGAGATGTGCAGCATCCGCCGCTCCCCGCCGGCCAGCACGGCCGCGACCAGGAAGACGACGGCACAGGCCGAGGCCACCAGCGACAGTGGCAGCGGGTGGCCCGTGATGACCACCTGACCCAACGCGGCCATCGGCACGGCGAGCGCGGTGAACACCGCGGCCCGCAGGGCCCTGGTCGCATGGGAGGAGATCGTCACGCTCCGGAGTATGCCATGGCCCTCACACCCGGCACGAGGGCCCGTAGGTCCCTGTTCCGGCTGACGCGGCCTCACTGGCCTGCGGGGCGCTCCGCCCGACTAGCCTGGAAGAGGTTCCCGCTGACCCGACGAGGGGGCGAGCGCACATGGCGACACCCGAGACCACGGTGGGGCAGGTACTGCTGGCCCGGATCGAGGCGCAGGCCGTGGTGCTGGCCGGACTGGACGACGCCGTCCGGGCGGACGAACCCGACGCCGTGCACCGAATGCGGGTCGCCTGCCGGCGGCTGCGCAGCGCCCTGCGGACCTTCCGGCGGCTGTTCACCCCCGGTGCCACCGACGAACTGGTCACCGACCTGCGCTGGCTCGCGGCTGCCCTCGGCGGGGCGCGGGACCGCGAGGTGCTGGCCCAGCGGCTGGCCGCCGAGGCCCGCGAGCTGCCCGACGAGTGCGAGCCGCAACGGGTCGCCGCAGCGCTGGAGCGGTGGGGCGAGGCCGAGTACCGCGAGGTCTGGCCCGAGGTGGTCGCCGCCCTCGACGACCCCCGCCGCCGGGCCCTCGGCGAAGCCCTCGCCACCCTCCTCGCCGACCCGCCGCTCCGCCGGCGCGCCGCCCGCAAGGCCCTCCCGGAACTCTCCCGGATCGCCGCCCGGGAACAACGCCGCACGGCCGAACGCGTCCGCACCGCCCTCGCCGCCACCCCCGAGGACCGGAGCCTCGCCCTCCACGAGGCCCGCAAGGCGGCCAAACGCGCCCGCTACGCCGGCGAGACCGCCGCCCCGGTGGCCGGCGCCCGCGCCGACCGCTACGCGGCGCGGATGAAGGCCGTCCAGGAAGTGCTGGGTGAGCACCAGGACGCCGTCGTCGCCGCCGCCACGCTCGCCACCCATGCTCCGACCGGCGGCGAACCCTTCGGCTACGGCGCCCTCTACGCCCGCCAGCTGGCCACCCAGGAAACCGCCCGCCACCGCCTGCCGGCCATCTGGCGCCGGGCGGCCAAGCGGAAGCTGGCGCACTTCGGGTAACGGGACGCCCTGCACCTGACGCTCGCGCCGCCACTGAGGGCTACGGGCATCGGCGGCCCGGGGTTCGGGTGGTAGTGGCGGGTCGTCGGGAGCCCGCGCGCCGCGAAGGGGGCCCACCGGGAGCCGCGCTACTTCGGGTGGAGGCCCGCGGAGCGGGCGGCCTCGCGCAGGAGGTCCCGGAGCATCGTGGTGGTGAGGCGGCCGGTGTTCGTGTTGCGCGGGCTCACGTGGTAGCAGCCGTACAGCTGGAGGGGTGGGCCGTCGTCGGTGGCGGGGAGGGTGACGTGGGCGCCGTGGCCGAAGGTCGGGCGGGGGCGGGGGACCTGCCAGCCGGCGTCGGCGAGGACCGGGAGCATCGCCTGCCAGGCGAAGCCGCCGAGGGCGACGACGGTGCGTACGGTGGGCCGCATCAGCTCCAGTTCGCGGGTGATCCAGGGGCGGCAGGTGTCGCGTTCGGCGGTGCTGGGCTTGTTGTCGGGCGGGGCGCAGCGGACCGGGTCGGTGATCCGGACGCCGTGGAGTTCCAGGCCGTCGCCGTGGCGGACGGACTCGGGGCGGTTGGCGAGCCCGAGTTCGTACAGGGCGGCGTAGAGGAGGTCGCCGGAGGGGTCGCCGGTGAAGATCCGGCCGGTGCGGTTGGCGCCGTGGGCGGCGGGGGCGAGGCCGACCAGGACGAGGGGGGCGTCGGGTGGGCCGAAGCCGGGGATGGGGCGGGCCCAGTAGTCCCAGTCCTGGTAGGCGCGGCGCTTGGTGCGGGCGGTCTCCTCGCGCCACGCGACCAGGCGGGGGCAGGCCCGGCAGCCGGTGACGACGCGGTCCAGGGCCGCGAGTCCGCCGGCCCGGGCGGAGGCCTCGGCGGGGTGGCGGGGGTCGCCGGGGTCGTCGGCGGCGGAGTCGCGCATGGTCAGAATCCTAGGGTTCCCGCAGGCCGGGGGACGTTCGTTCCCGCGCCGTTCGGGCAGGCGTAGCGTGGAAGAAGTTGCTCCGGCGGTCCCCGGCCGGTCCGGGTCGGCGGCGGCCGGACGCGCCGGTGTGCGCGCAGGCCGCGAGGAGGCCGCGATGATCGTCGATGCGGTGCTGGGGGCGCTCGGAGGGCTGGTCGGGCTCGGGGCGATTGTCGCGGGCCTGAGCATCAGGGTCGTCCAGCAGTTCCAGAAGGGCGTGGTGTTCCGCTTCGGGAAGGTGCGCGACGAGGTGCGCGATCCCGGGCTGGTGGTGCTGATGCCGGTCGCGGACCGGCTGCGCAGGGTGAACGTGCAGATCGTGACGATGCCGATCCCCGCGCAGGAGGGCATCACCCGGGACAATGTGACGGTGCGGGTGGACGCGGTGGTCTACTTCCGGGTGTTGGACCCGGTGAAGGCCACGGTCAATGTGCAGGACTACAACTTCGCGATCTCCCAGGTCGCGCAGACCTCGCTGCGCTCGATCATCGGCAAGAGCGAGCTGGACGACCTGCTGGCCAACCGCGAACCGATCAACCAGGGGCTGGAGCTGATGATCGACAGCCCGGCGCTGGGCTGGGGCATCGAGATCGACCGGGTGGAGATCAAGGACGTGGCGCTGCCGGAGTCGATGAAGCGCTCGATCGCCCGGCAGGCGGAGGCCGAGCGGGAGCGGCGGGCCCGGATCATCACGGCGGACGGCGAGTACCAGGCCTCGGAGCGGCTGTCGGAGGCGGCGGCGGTGATGAGCGCGACCCCGGCGGCGTTGCAGCTGCGTCTGCTGCAGACGGTGGTCGAGGTGGCGGCGGAGAAGAACTCGACGCTGGTGCTGCCCTTCCCGGTGGAGCTGCTGCGCTTCCTGGACAGCGCGACGGAGGTCCAGCAGCGGAGCCTGCTGACGGCCGCGGCGGCCGCGGCCGGGGCGAAGGTCGCCGAGGAGGCGGTGGAGAGCGGCGAGGTCCCGGAGGAGGAACTCGAACCGGACCCGTCCAGGCACGAACTCCCACCGCTGGAAGAGGTGTTGGAGAAGTCGCCGCTGGGCGGCCCGGAATCGCCGGACGGGCCGGTCGAGGCGGCAGGCCGTACGGACCGGGGCGGAGCGGACTGAGCGCCCCGGCCCCGCTGCCGGCGGCCCCGCTGGCGTCGGCCCCGCGCCCGGACCACGATGGACGAGGGGAAAGGGAAGCCAGGTCAGGAGGCGGACCATGACCAGAGCCAGCGACATCATGCACCCGGGCGCGGAGTGCATCCGCGAGGACGAGACGCTCGCGGCCGCCGCCCGGATCATGCGGGAACGCCATGTGGGCGCCCTGCCCATCTGCGGGCCGGGCGACAAGCTGCTGGGGATCTTGACCGACCGCGACATCGTGCTGCGCTGCGTCGCCGAGGGCCGGGACCCGGCGTCGGTGACGGCGGGCGAACTGGCGCAGGGGCGGCCGATGACGGTGGAGGCGGACGAGGACTGCGACCAGGTGCTGCGGGTGATGGAGCAGTACCAGGTGCGCCGGCTGCCGGTGATCAACCACCCGGAGCACAAGCTGGTCGGCATGATCACCGAGGCGGACATCGCCCGCGGCCTGCCGCAGGCGAGGGTCGCCGAGTTCGTCGCGGCGGTCTGCGCGGAGGAGGCGCCCGCGGGCGCTGCCCAGGGCTGATAGCCGCGGGCAACAGGCCCCCGCCCCGCTCCAGGGGCGGGGGCCGTGCCGGTCAGGCGGCGGGGCCGTGCGCCTCGGCGGAGAGCTCCGCCCAGTCGGCCCAGGTGCCGAGCCGGTCGGCGTAGACCTGCCGGAGCATCGGCCGGCCCTGGGTGCCGAAGAACACCCGCAACGGCGGCCGCTCGGCGTCGACCAGTCGCAGCAGGGCCCGGCCGGCCGCGGCCGGGTCGCCGACGTCGAGCGTCTCGGCGTGGGCGGCGAAGGCGGCGCGCAGCCCGTCGTAGTGCGGGTCCTCCTTGGCCTGCACGGCGGAGGCGATCGCATCGGTGGCGTAGCTGCCGGGCTCGACCACGGTGACCTTGACGCCGAACCCGGCGACCTCCTGGGCGAGCGCCTCGCTCAGGCCCTCCAGGGCCCACTTGGAGGCGCAGTACCCGCCGCCGAGCGGGAACGCGGCGACCCCGGCGACCGAGGAGATCTGGACGATGTGCCCGGAGCCCTGGGCGCGCAGCAGGGGCAGCGCCGCCTGGACGACCCGCAGCGGGCCGAACAGGTTGGTGTCCAGCTGGTCGCGCAGCTGCTCCTCGGTGAGTTCCTCGACGGCGCCGGACAGGCCGTAGCCGGCGTTGTTGACGAGCACGTCGAGCCGCCCGAAGTGCCGGTGGGCGCGGTGGACGGCGTGGTGGACGGCGTCCCGGTCGGCCACGTCCAGCGGGAGCGGGAGCATCGTGTCGCCGTGGGCGGCGGCCAGTCCGGCGAGCCGCCCGGTGTCCCGGGCGGTCGCGGCCACCCGGTCGCCGCGGGACAGCGCCGCCTCGACGAAGGCGCGGCCGAGGCCGCGGGACGAACCGGTGACGAACCAGACCTTGCTCATGGGTGTGCTCCTGCCGTGTCCGATGACGTGGTGGCATCAGGACACCGGCGGGCGCGGTGCTGTGACACCCGGGGCGGTCCGTACCGGTGCCGGGTGTGGGCCGGCGGTCAGCCCAGGGCGTAGACGGCGGTGGCGTGGGCGGTGGGGTCCTCGGCGTCCTCGGCGCCGCTCTCGGCGGTGAGGGTGATGTCGAGGAAGGCGATCCGGCGGCCGAGTTTGGTGATCCGGGCGTGCACCAGGACGTCCTGGCCGAGGACGGCGCGCTGGAAGGTGGTGGACTGTTGGACGGTGGTCATCGGGCCGAAGCCGCCGCGGGCCGCCGAGAGGGCGATCACGCAGGCCGTGTCGGTGGCGGCCATCAGCGCCTGGCCGGACATGCCGCCGCCCTCGCGGGCGAGCCGGTCGGACCAGGGCAGCCGCAGCACGGCGTGGCGTTCACCGGTCTCGACGGTCGACAATCCGAGGTCCCGCACCCAGGGGGCGAAGTGGTCGGCCAGCAGCTTGTCGGCCTCGGCGGTGGTGAGGGTCATCGCGCCATTGTGCCGGGGGCATTGGCGCGGTGTCAGGAGGTCGGAGCGGCCAGGGTGTCCAGGTGGCGGCGGAGCACCGCGCGCAGCTCGTCGGGGCCGACCAGCTCGGGGTGGTGGACGGCCTGGAGGGTGAGGCCGTCCAGCAGGGCGGAGAGCCGGCGGGTCTCCAGGCCGAGATCGAGGCCGGGGAGCAGGGCGTCGGCGCGTTCGCACTCGGCCAGGACGCGGCGGACCAGGTCGTCCAGCCCGGCCTGCATCTCGGCGGCGCGGGGCCGCAGGTCGGGCCGGGTGCGGGCGGCGGTGACGAAGGAGAGCCAGAGCGCGGACTCCTCCCGGCGCTCGGCGTCCAGCGGGAGGGTCTCGGCGAGCAGCCGGACGGTCCGCTCGCGCCGGTCGGTGTCGACGGCGGCCGGGTCGAGCAGGGCGGCGGCGTGGACGCGGATGCGGGCCTCGATCCGGTGGGCCAGCTCGCTCATCGCGAAGATCATCAGCTCCGAGCTGCCGGCGAAGTAGTGCCGCACCGAGCCGACGGCCAGGGCGGCCTCCTCGGCGACGTTGCGCAGTGAGGTGTGCTCCAGCCCCTCCCGGGCGGCGACGCGCAGGACGGCGTCGGCGACGGCCTGGCGGCGTTCCACGGGGTCGACGATCTTCGGCATGTTGCCGTTATAGCACGGCCGAGCTAAATTGCTGATTTAGCACAGTCGAGCTACAAAAGGGGTGTGGGGATGAACGGCTGGGTGCATGCGGGGCTGATCGCCGCCGTGGTCGTGGTGGTGGTGATCCGGCGGCTGCGCGGCGAACCGCTCAACGCCCGGGACCTGTTCGGCGCGCCGGTGGTGCTCACCGGCCTCGGTGTCTGGGCGGTCGCGCAGCGGCACGGCCTCGGTGCGGGCGACTACGGCTGGATCGCGGCGGGGGCGGCGCTCGGCGTGGCATTGGGGGCGGTGCGCGGCGCCACCATCCGGGTCTACGAGCGGGAGGGGGTGCTGTGGCAGCGCTACACCGGCCGGACCTTCCTGGTCGCCGGGGTCTCGCTCGCCGTGATGGCCGGCTTCGCCGCGCTCGCCGCGCACTTCGGCCTGGCGGCGGACGCCCGTCCGGTTCAACTGTCCATCGGTGTCGGCTTCCTGGGGGAGGCGCTGGTGGTCGGCTACCGGGGGCTCACCTCGGGGGCGCCGTTCGCGCCGGAGCGGCAGGGGTCTGGTCCGCTGGATCGGATCCGCCGGTAACTTTGGTTGTCAAGCCTGTGTCTGGTAACTGTGGTTGTCGCCATGGCGATCGTGGAGATCACCCATGAGGAGCGGGCCGAGCTGGCCAAGGCCCTGGTCGACGCTCTCGACCCCCTCGCCGCCGCCGTGCGCGCCCGCGCGACCGGCCTGCCCGCGGAACGGATGTGGAACGCCGAGCCGGTCGAGGTCGCGCTCTCGATGCTGTCCGCCTGGAAGTTGGTGGACGCCGAGGTCAAGCGGCTCACCGCGGGCGCGGCCGCCACCGCCGGCTCCTACGGCGCCGGCTATGAGCAGCTCGGCGCCGCCTGGGGCATCACCCGGCAGGACGCCCGGAAGAAGTGGCCGGAGGCCGTGAGTCGTCCGGCGGCGCGGCCGGGATCACTCGAACTCTTGGGTGGCGCAGTCGAGTTGGTGGAGGGTGCGGATGGCTGGCGCTGGACGGCCACCGGTGCGGACGGTGAACTCGGCGCTGCCGGCGCCGGCCACCGGAGCCGGGAGGAGGCCGCGGCGCACGCCGGGGCCTTCCTCGCGGCGCACGCCTAACCCTGGCCTCCGGGGGCCCGCAGCTCCCGGGCGATCAGCTCCGCCAGGTGCAAGGCCTGGCGCCCGTCGGCGAGTTGGGCGATCTGGGTGCGGCAGCTGAAGCCGTCCGCCAGGAGCACCGTCTCCGGCCCGGCGGCCCGGACCTCGGGCAGCAGCACCCGCTCCGCGATGGCCTCGGACACCTCGAAGTGGCCCCGCTCGAAGCCGAAGTTGCCCGCCAGGCCGCAGCAGCCGGCGTCCAGTACACGGTTGTTGAGGCCGAGCCGGGCCTCCACCCGGCGGTCGGCGGCGCTGCCGAGCACCGCGTGCTGGTGGCAGTGGGTCTGGGTGACGGCGTCCAGCCGGATCCGGGGGAGCGGGGCGTCCGGGGCGTACTCGTCGAGGAACTCGGCGAAGGTGCGGGTGCGATCGGCGAGCGGCCGGCCCTCCGGGCCGAGCAGTCGGGGCAGGTCCTCGCGCAGGGTGGCGGTGCAGCTCGGGTCCAGGCCGATCACGGGGGTGTCGGCCTGGACCCCGTCCGCGGCCGCCAGTGCGCCCAGGCTGCGCCGCAACACCCGTCGGGCGGTGCCGAGTTGACCGGTGGAGTACCAGGTGAGGCCGCAGCAGACCGGGCCCGAGGGCAGCCGGACGTCGAAGCCCAGGTGCTCCAGCACCACGACGGCCGAGCGCAGGACGTTCGGCTGGAGGTGGTCGGAGAAGGTGTCCGGCCACAGCAGCACCGGCCGGGCGCCCGCCGGGGCCGGGTGGGTGGCGCGGTGGCGCCGGTACCAGGCGGTGAAGGTCTCCGGCGGGAACACCGGCAGCACCCGGCGCGGGTCGATGCCGCCGAGCCGCTTGAGCAGGGAGCCGGCCCGGGAGCGGGCGAGCGTGTTGGCGGCGCCCGGCGCGAGCGCGACGGCCCGCAGCCAGAGCGGCAGCCAGCCCATCGAGTAGTGCGCGAGCGGGCGCGGCCGGTGCCGGTAGTGCTGGTGCAGGAACTCGGACTTGTACGTTGCCATGTCGACCTGCACCGGGCAGTCGCTCGCGCAGCCCTTGCAGCTCAGGCAGAGGTCCAGCGCCTCCCGGACCTCCTCCGAGCGCCAGCCGTCCGGGATCGCCTCCCCGCGCAGCATCTCGGCGAGCAGTCGGGCCCGCCCTCGGGTGGAGTGCCGTTCCTCGCCGGTGGCCAGGTAGCTCGGGCACATCACCCCGCCGCCCGGGGCCACGCACTTGGCGACGCCCACGCAGCGGTGCACCGCCTTGACCAGGCTGCCGCCGTCCTGCTCGTACGGAAGGGCCAGCGGCAGGGTGGCGCGCGGGGCGGTGACGAAGCGCAGGTCGGCGTCGAGCGGGCGGGGATCGACCAGGGCGCCCGGGTTGAGCAGGTTCTCCGGGTCCCAGATCCGCTTGAACTCGCCGAACAGATCGATGACTTCGGGCGGGTACATGCGCGGCAGCAGCTCCGAGCGGGCCTGGCCGTCGCCGTGCTCGCCGGAGAGTGAACCGCCGTACGAGACCGCCAGATCGGCGGCCTGCTCCAGGAACTCCCGGAAGACCAGCACTCCTTGGGGCTCGCCCAGCGGGAAGTCGATCCGCAGGTGCACACAGCCGTCGCCGAAGTGCCCGTACGGGACGCCGTGCAGGCTGTGCCGGCGCAGCAGGGCGCGCAGGTCGCGCAGGTAGTCGCCGAGCCGCTCGGGTGGGACGGCGGAGTCCTCCCAGCCGGGCCAGGCCTCGCCGCCTCCGGGCAGCCGGGTGACGATTCCGGCGCCCGCCTCCCGGACGGCCCACAGCTGGCGCTGCTCGACCGGGTCGGTGACCAGCGCGACGGCGGCCGAGCGCTCGCGGCGTACCGCGTCGGCGAGCCGTCGGGCGGCCTGGTAGGCCTCCCGAGGGGTGGCGCCGCCGGTCTCCAGGAACAGCCAGCACTCCCCGGCCGGCAGCCGGTCCAGCGCGGGCGGCCGGCGCCCGGCGGCGAGCAGCGCGGCGATCAGGTCGGCCGCCATGCCCTCGGCGGTCAGCGGCCCGTACGGCAGCAGCTCCGGGACGGCGTCGGCGGCGGCGCCCTCGTCGGGGTAGCCGGCCACCACCAGGGCGCGGGCGGGCGGGTCCTCGACCAGGCGGACGGTGGCGCCGAGCAGCAGCGCGCAGGTGCCCTCGGTGCCGGTGAGCGACCGGGCCAGGTCGTGGCCGTGCTCGGGCAGCAGCGCGTCCAGCGGGTAGCCGGAGGTGCGGCGGGGCAGCCGGGGCATGCCCTGCCGGATGAGGGCGAGGTTGCGGTCGGTGAACTCCTGGAGCCGGGCGTGGAGTTGGCCGGCCCGCCCGGGTTCCTCGGCGAGCGCGGCGCGCTCCCGGGCGGTGAGCCGCCCGCCGACGGTCAGCTCGGTGCCGTCCGCGAGCAGCAGCTCCAGCCGTTCGACGTTGTCGGCGGTGCGCCCCCAGGCGAGCGAGTGCGAGCCGCAGGAGTCGTTGCCGATCATGCCGCCGAGGGTGCAGCGGCTGTGGGTGGACGGGTCCGGCCCGAAGCGCAGCCCGTACGGCCTGGCGGCGCGCTGGAGGTCGTCCAGTACGGTGCCGGGCTGGACGCGCGCGGTGCGGGCCTCGGGATCGAGCTCCAGCACCGCGCCGAGGTGGCGACGGAAGTCCAGCACCACCGCGCCCGGGCCGATCGCCTGCCCGCCGATGCTGGTCCCGGCTCCGCGCGCCACCACCGGCACCCGGTACTCGCGGCACAGCGCCAGCGCGGTGCGCACGTCGTCCAGGTCGGCGGGCTTGACCACGCCGAGCGGCAACTGCCGGTAGTTGGAGGCGTCCTGGCTGTACACGGTGCGCTCGGCGGTGCCGAAGCGGACCTCGCCGCGCAGCACGGCGGCCAGCTCGCGGGCCAACGCGGCCCCGGGGACGGCGGACGGACGGCTCACCAGGGACCTCCCGGGCAGGTGGCGACGGCTCCGCCGATGATGGCAGGCGCCCGGCCTCCCGGGTACCGGGCGCGACGGGGGTACCGCCGACGGGGTGTCATGTGGCACCCTCGGCGATCATGATCGACGAACCCGCGGCCGTGGACCCGGCCGGCCCCGACGCCTACCTCGCCCGCCTCCCGATCGGCGAGCCGCTGCCCTTCCCGGCGGACGGCGCGCCGTCCTGGGAGATCTTCCCGTACGAGGGCGAACTGACCGTCCGTGAACTCCGGGCGCCCGAGCTGCCCGAGCCGCCCCGCCACGGCGAGGACGGCCCGGCGAGCTGCTCCCAGTGCGTCCGCCCGGACTCCGACTTCCTGTGGACCGACGAGCACTGGCGGCTGAGCGCCACCGACGAGCCGACCGGCCTGCCCGCCGCCCTGCTGCTCCAGCCCCGCGCCCACCACGACCTGCTGGACCTGCCGGTCGAACTCTCCGCGGCGCTGGGCCCGATGCTCCAGCGGGTCGAGCGGGCGGTGCTGTCGCTCGGCGGCATCGGCCGGGTCCATGTGAACCGCTGGGGCGACGGCGCCGCCCACCTGCACCTGTGGCTGATCGCCCGGCCCGAGGGCGTGATGCAGCTGCGCGGCTCGACCCTGCCGCTGTGGATGGACGTGCTGCCGCCACTGCCCGCCGATGTCACGGCCGAACGGGCCCGCCGGATCGCCGCCGCGATGGCCGCCGAGGGTGGCACCGCGCACGCCTGAGGCGGCACCGCGTACTGCGAGGGGCGGCACCGCGCACGCCTGACCCGGTTCACTTCCGCCCGGTGAGCGTGCCGCGCGCGATGTGGGAGAGCTTGGCCACCTCGAAGGCCGGGTAGGCGCCGCCGGCCAGCAGCGAGAACTTGATCCCCTCGCGGCCGCCCGGCCGGCGGTGGCCGGGCGGCTGGAAGCGGCGGTGGTGCTCGGCGGCCCGGTGGAAGAACTGCGGCCGCTCGGCGCGGGGTACGCAGCCGGCCAGGTCGAAGACGAACAGGTAGTGCCGGACCATCCGGACGAACAGCGCGTCGCGCACCGCGTACAGGTGCGGCTGGTCCGTCAGCAGGGCGAAGCTGCGCTCGTACTGGTCGAACAGGTCGAAGACGCCGCTGCCCGGGCCGCCCGCCGGGTGGACGGTCTCCCGGCGGCGCAGCTGGACGCACTCGCGCGCCAGCACGGCGGCCTTCCGGGCGCCGAGCAGCGAAGCGTGCGCCACCGGGACCTCCTCGTAGCGGCCGGGCGGGAAGGCCAGGCCCAGCTCGGCCCAGTGGCCGCGGCGGATCAGCCGGTCCCAGACCAGCGGCGGGGCGCCGAACAGCGCCGGGCGGTCGAAGGGCGCGAACGGCTCGGGGCCGGCCTCGGCGAGCAGCGCCGCCGCCCCGCCGGGCCAGTCGCGGTCCTGGTGCCGACGGGAGTGGCCGAACAGCAGCACGTCCACCGGGCCGGTCTGCTTCAGCCGGTCGGCCAGCGTCCGCAGCGCGTCCCGGGGCAGCAGGTGGTCGGCGTCGAGGAACAGCAGGTACTCGCCGCTCGCCCGCGCCGCCCCCGCGTTGCGGCTGGCCCCGACCCCGACCGCCGCGTTCAGGTGCAGCACCGACACCAGCGGGTGCCGCGCCGCGTAGGCCTCGGCGAGCCCGGCCGCCGTCTCGGGGGAGCGGTCGGCGACCACGATCACCTCGATGTCGGCCAGGGACTGCGCGAGCAGCGAGTCCAGGCAGTCGGCGAGCTGTCCGTGCTGGTCGTAGGCGGGGAGCACGACGCTGATCAGGGGTGAGGGCATGACGCCGGAGCGTAAGAGGGCGTGCGAACGGTGGCAAAGCCGCGACGGTGGGTGATTCGGGGCGAACCATGGCAAACCGTCCGGGCGTGCGCCATATCTTCACGCCGCCTTCCGGCCGTGTCCACGGCTCCGACCTGCGGCGATGCGCCTCGGGGCCCGCGACGCGGACTCTCTGGGGCCGCGGGTGCCGAGCGGGGCGGCGACCGGAACGACGGCGAGGCCCCGCCGTGGTCGGCGGGGCCTCGGGAGATGTTCAGTTCTGTTGTGCCTTTACCGGCGTGATCACGTCGTCCAGGGGGAGAACGTGCCGACGCTGAGGGCCTCGGACTTCAGGACGTCGAGGACCCGCTCGCTGACGACGAGCTGCGCCCTGTCGGTCAGTCCGAGGTCGGCCACCCCGGGCTCCCCGTCGACGAGCAGCCACACGAGGTCGGGGATCTCGCCTTCGGGATTCAGCTCGTGGAAGTCCTCGGACGCCGAGACGGTCGCCTCGCTCGTGCGGAATCCCGTGAATCCTTCCGATTCGAACCGGCGCGCGACGCCGCGCAGGACGAGGTAACAGGGGAAGGTCTGGACGATGGAGTCGCCCAGCCAGTCGATGACCTCGTAGTGGAGTCGCGAGACCTTCGGAGGGTGGGTGGTGGAGTCCATGACGGTCTCCGGTCCAAGTCCTCCGGCGACCTCGGGATTCACCAGGTAGTGCGTACCCACAAGGGCTCCATTCACCGTATTCGGGGAGCGAACCACTGCCCCAGTTCGTCGTCGACCCTGGTCGCGTAATCTAGCACATCCTTCTTCGACGGCGACGGGTGCAATGCGTAGAACTCATTCCACATGTTTCGAATGGCGCTCAGGTGGACCCGGCTGTTCACCACGCCCTTGGGAATGCCGCGCAGATTTTCCAGCGAGTGGATCTCGTCCGGTGAGAACAGGTTCGGGTATCGGGTCAGGACCTGCTGCTCGATCGCGTGGTGGACCCAGACATTCCCCTGGCTTCCGGGGTTGGCGTTGTAGAACGTCTGACGGTAGTTCGTGCTCCCACCGGCGTTTCCGACAGTGGCCGGCTGGCGGGTGGGGATCGAGCCTCCCAGTCCGGGCACATCGCCGCAGCCGACACCGGTGACGTTGTAGTTGTGAACGAGTACGGGCGTGGCCCCGGCCAGCACGTAGTACGTGTGGAGGCCTTCGACCGTCAGGTTGTAGGCGGGCTGAAGGGTGCTGTGGTGCCGGACGGACTCGATCCGCCACGACTGCCCGGCAGGGTCGCGGACCGTGTCGCCACGCTTCAGATCGCCGGCGTCGGTCCAGGCCCCGCGGCTGTCGGACCAGAACGGGTGGTGGTCCGTGCTGGTGAGTGAGCCACCGTCCGACAGGGTGATGTCGGTGTAGTCCTGGTCGTCCGGCGTGTAAATGGTGGCCTCGACCCGCCGCGACGCCGTCGATGTGGCTCGCGGGTCGGCGGCCAGGACCAGATCTCCGGCTCTGACCGCTTCGATGGGGCGACTGGTGCGGTCTCCCATGAGCACCCGCGTACCTGCGGGGAAGCTGTTCCGAACCGGAATCGGGCACGACTTCGGGACGCGCTCGAAGAGCTTCTCGATGAACTCGGCTGCCTTTTTGCCCCAGCCACCGAACTTCTTCGTCCACTGGACGAACTTGGCGACCGCCGCGGCGTCGCCGACGATGGGAATGGCGCCGAGGCAGGATTCCGCAGCCTTGCCGGCCTTCCCCTCGACCGCGTAGTAGGCGCAGTTGATCAGGTCCGCAATGTCGGCGAGACCCGGTGCGAAGATACCGCCGACACCGCCGATGGTATCGAGGGTGAAGTGGATGCCTTCCGAGATGATGCGGTAGAGGGAGTTCGCGTCGTCGTTCTTCTGCTTCTGCTTCTTGATCTCGTCTTCGATCGCCGCGACGGCGTCCTGCTTGGCCTTGGCGGCCGCTTCGTCCATCGCCTGCTGATCGGCCTCCAGCTGGGCCTGTTGCTCGGCTTCCCAGGCGGCCTGCTGCTCGGCCTCGTACTTGGTCTGGTAAGCGCCGAACGCCTCCTCGGCAGCCGCCTGAGCGGCAGTCGCGTCCTTGCCGGCGGCGACCGCTGATGCCCTCGCTGCGGCGGCGGAGCCGTACGCGTCGTTGGCGCTCAGCTGTGCGCGGTTCGCGGACCACTCCGCTTGCTTGGCCGAGTAGAGGGCCTGAGCCACACTCCGGCGGGCCGAAGCCTCGGCCGCCTTGGCTGCCTTGGCGACCGCGGCTGCCTTCGCGGCCTCGGCCTGCGACCGGTCGGCGGCGGCCTTTGCCGTGGCGACGAAGTCAGCGGCCGCACTGGCTGCCTGCCGGGCGTCGGCGGCGTAGCCGTTGGCTTGGTCCGAGGCGTCGCGGGCAACAGCGGCGGCGTGCTGGGCCTCGGCAGCGACCTGCTGGGCGCGGGCGGAGGCGGCGGAGGCCTGGGCGATCAGAGCGGTCACGTCGGCGACGTGAACGGCTGCCAGCTGATCCTTGCGCTGGGCGGTGTACTGGCCTTCGGCCACGAAGGCGCGCAGTGCGGCCGTCGTACCGTTGAGGGCGATGAGGGCCGCCGCTCTGCGTTCGTCGCCGGGTGAGTCCCGGAGCTGGGCCACCGTGAGGCGGTCGTCGGCGGCCTGGGCGTCGGTCAGCCCCTTGTCGAGGAAGTCCCGCAGGGCCTCGGGCGTGTTGGTCGCCAGGGCGGCCTGACCGGCGGCCTTGACGGCCGGGCCCGCCTTGTCGATGACCCTGGCGATCTGAAGGCGGTTCTCGGGTGCGGCGGCCTGGTACTGGCCGGTGGTCACGAACGCGGTGACGCCGGCGGCGTCGGTTTCGAGGGCGGTGAAGGCGGCGGCGCGAACCGCGGGGTTCTCCGAGGTCTCGTACAGATGCGCGGCCTGTTCCCGGTCGTCCTGCTCGGCTGCCTTGGCACGGCCGGACTTGACGTAGGCCAGAACGGCGGTGTCGGGGCCGGACAACGCCGTTTCGGCAGCAGCGGCTCCCCAGGGGCCGGAGATCTTGCGTGAGAGCAGAGCGAGCTTCCGGCCGTCCGTGGCGACCTGTTCGGGGGTGGCGCCGGGCTGCGCGGAGGCCTGGGCGAGACGGACGGCCTCGGTCTTGGCCTTCTGCACCTCCTGCTGGGCCCGTTCGACCTCGTCCCGCTTCTCGGACTCGGCGACCTTTTCGGCCGCGGCCACCTCGGTCGCGGCGGCGGTGCGGCTCCTGAGGTCCTCGGCCTCGGTGCGGCGGGCCAGGCCCTGGAACGTGTTGGCCTTGTCGACAGCCTCCTTGGCCTCCTTCGCGAAGCCTGCGGCCGCGTCCGCGTGGACAGTGGAGTCCTGTGCGGCATTGGCGCTCTGACCGGCGTGGTCGGCGGCGCTCCGGGCGGCCTGGGCGGCGGCCGCGGCGTGGGACCGGGCGGACTCCAGGAGCGTCCTGACGTCGGCGGCGGCCTGAGCGGCCTCGCCTGCCAGGGTCTGCGAGGCCGCGGCGGCGCGGGTCGCCTCGGCGGCGTGGCGCTGGGTGGCCTGGGCGGCCTGCTGGGCCTTGGTGGACTGGGCTCCCGCGCGGTTGGCGGCGGCGCCGGCCTGCGCTGCCGAGCCGGCGGCGGCGTCGGCGTTCCCACCGGCGCTGAAGGCGGCCGCGGCCGCGTTCTTGCTCTCGCTCGCCGCGTTCTGGGCGTGCTGTAGTGCGGTGTCGGAGTCCTTGGCGATCTTGGCCGCGGCGTCGGCGGCCTCGGCGGCCTCACGGGCAGCGGCGGCCTTGCTCGCATCGCCTGCCGCGGCGGCGGCGGCGCTGCGTGCGCGGGCGGCTGCCTGCGAAGCCGCAGATGCGGCGGCAGCGGCCTGCGAGGCTGCGTGGGCGGCGGTGCGAGCGGAGCCGTTGGCCGCACGGGCAGCGACGATGGCCGTCTGCGAGGCGCTGGCGGCCCGGGTGGCCGCGTCCGCGGCCCGGTCGGCGGCGATGCCGGCCTTGACGGCGTCGTTCCCCGCCTCCTGGGTCTCCTTCGCAGCCTTGGCGGCGTCGTCCTTCGCCCGCTGGGCCATGTCGACGGCCTTGTTGGAGGCCTCGACCGCCGCCTTGGTCTCGTTCACCGCCTGGTCGCTGGCGCTCTGGGCCTGCAGGGCGAGCTGAGCGATGCTCGCCCGCTCCTGGTCGCGGTTCTGGGCCACGTACTGCCCTGACGTCAGGAACTCCCGGACGTCCTCGATGGAGCCGTTGAGCGCAGCGCGGGCCGCGGCTTGGGTGTTCGACCCACCGGCGCTGAGGATCTGGACCAGCTTGACGCGGTCGTCCGCCTCGCGAGCTACGTACTGACCTTCGTTCAGGAAGGCTTTGACGTCGTCGATCGTGCCGTTGAGGGCCGCTTGACCCGCGGCTCTGACCCCGGGGCCCGCGCCGTCGATGGTCCGGGCGGTCCAGACTCGCTGGTCGGTTTCCAGGGCGGGCTTCCAGCCACTGTCCAGGAACGTGTTCAGCTCTGCCGGACTGCCGGCGATCGCCTTGTTGGCCAGCTCGCGGACCTTGGGGCCGCCGATGTCCAGGATCTGGGCGACGTTGAGCAGCTGGTCGGTGTGGATGGCGCCCGCCAGCTCGGTGTCGAGGAAGCGGCGTACGTCCTGGTCCGACCCGACCAGCGCCGCCTCGGCGAGCGTCTGGACGGTCGGGCCGCCGGACAGCCAGGCAGCCACGGTGCGAGCCCGGTCGCTCTCCTGGGACCCGGGCGAAGGCGAGGGCTCGGCAGCGAGGGCCGGCAGGCCGCTGCCGAGCAGGCCGCTCACAAGTGTCAAGGGCACGAGCCGAAGACACAGTGCACGTAGTGTCAAAATCCCATTCCTCCCCCCTCTGCGTGAACGAACGTTAAGGCTTCGCATGGGGGTCCTCCGCTGCAATCTTTGACTGACTATCCGTCGCCGCGGAGCGTATACCGGAGCTGAGTGATATCGATAATCACGGCCTCGGGTATTTGACTTCAGGTCAGATCCGAGAGTCGGGGGACCGGCTGAAAACCGATCAAATCGGACACTCTGCACATATAGTTCCTTGAGTGGTCAAACTTGCATGCGCTGCAGGTCAGGGCTCCGCTGTTCGGCATCGGTGCGTCAGATTGGTGCTGTTGATGGCCTATCATTTGCCTGCACATTGCCATCTTGGCCTGACCATCAGCTTCCTTCCTGGACGAACATTCACGAAGGATCTGTCAGGCACCGCAAGATCACGGATATCGATCGGGAGAGCCGGTTGGCAAGGCGCCCGATCGACCATTGAGAGGAATTCCATGCACTCTCGTGCAGCCAGGTGGTTCGCGGCCGGAGCCGTCGCGACGAGCGTCACCCTCGCGGCGACGGCTCTCGCGGTCGCGGACGTCACCCCGGCCGACAACTCCGCAGCGCCGCCGGCGGTCGAGGACTTCGCCCACCCCGGCGAGTCCCCGTACGGCAACGTCAAGCTGCTGCGCGGAGACGGCCACATCATGCTGACCGACTGCGCCACCGCATGGCAGATCCGGGTTCTGAGCCTGGACGTGCCGAACGACAAGGGCAACGAGATCTGCTTCCGGGCCACGTCGAGCACCGGCTACCTCGCCGTCGAGGTTCCCAACACGTTCCTGATCGCCACGCAGGGGCGCCCGGTCAACGCGAAGGTGACGGCCGACGGGGTCTCCCGCACCGTCGACGTCCCCAAGAACGACACCGCCAGCATCGGCATGGGAAGCAGCTCCAACCGTGTGCCGACCACGCTGCTCGAACTGCGTGTCACCGGCTGACCTCCTCCGGCTTCCCGCTCACTTTTCTGATGGAGTCCCAGGTGACCCGTAATCCCCTCCGCAAGGCGAGGAAGCTCGGCCGTACGGTGGCGGGCCGGTGGCTGGCCGTCGTTGCGGTGACCGCCGCAGCGGTCGGAGGAGCCTCTCAACTCGCCTCAGCGGATACCGCTCCGCCCGTGGCCGACAACTCCACCGCGCCGTCGGCCGTCGAGGACTTCTCGTACCCCGGTGCCGACACGGTCTCCCGCGTCAAGCTGCTGCGCGGCGACGGACGCATCCGCCTCGGTGACTGCGCGGAGCCCTCGCAGATCCAGATCTGGACCCGGGCCCCAGGCAACCCGGACAACAAGATCTGCTTCACCGTCGCAGCTGCGACGGGGTCTCTCTCCCTCCAACTGGCCGACGTGTTCGCGGTCCAGACCGCCGACGGCCGCGCCGTCCGGGTCGGCCTCACCGCCGATGGAGCCACGCAAACCCTCGACGTCGCCAAGGACGGCTTCAAGGGAGTCGGTGAAGGCATCGGTGCGAGCCCGACGGCCGTCGTCGAGTTGACCGTCACCGGCTGACAGCCGTCCCTCTATTCGTCCTCATGGTTGGAACAACACCCATGCTTCGTAACTCCTCGTTCCGCTGCCGTCGGGCAGGCGCCCTGGCCGCGGCCGCTGCCGCTGCCGTCGGCACACTGACCACCTTCGCCCCGGCCGGTGCCGTCTCCGGTGACGCGGCGGCCGACGACACCTACGCCTTCACCGCGCGCCTGGTGATCGGTGACAACCTGCGGGCCTGTACCGGTTCCCTGGTGGACCGGTACTGGGTGCTCACCGCGGCGTCCTGCTTCGCCGACGATCCGGCGCAGCCGCAGGCCCTCGCGGGGGGTGCCCCGAAGTGGAGGACCACCGTGACGGTCGGCTCCAAGTCCGTGGAGGTGGCCGAGCTGGCTCCGCACGCCGACCGTGACCTGGTGATGGCCCGCCTCGCCACGGCCGTCGACGGCATCGCCCCGTTGCCCCTGGCCACCGCCGCCCCGGCCGCCGGGCAGAGCCTGCGCGTTCCCGGATTCGGGCGGACCAAGGACGAGTGGATCCCGAACAAGCCGCACACCGGTGTCTTCTCGATCGGCACCGTGAGCCCGGCGGGCATCGGTACCACCGGTACCGGCGGTTCGTCGGTCTGCAAGGGCGACACCGGCGCTCCGGCGATCCGTGAGGTCAACGGCAGGGCCGAGCTGGTGGCCGTCGCCTCCCGCTCGTGGCAGGGCGGCTGCCTGGGCGTGCCCGCTTCCGAGACCCGCACCGGCGCCTACAGCTCCCGCGTCGACGACCTCGGCGACTGGGTGCACGTCCTGCGCTCCCGGACGGTGGAAGTCAAGCCTGGCCTGCACGTGCAGGCGATCGGTTCGGACAGCAGGCTGTGGGAGACCGTCGCCGACTACAAGGCCGGGAGCTGGCTCGGCAGTTGGTCGCCCGTCCCGAGCGGTGCGATCACCGCCGTGGACTCGGTTGCCATCGGTGACACCGTGCACGTCTTCGTCATCGGCTCCGACGGCCGCGTCTACACGCGGGACGGCAAGGTCGGTGGCAATTGGACCCCGTGGGGTGAGGTCCCCGGCGGCGCCGCCGGGGCCAAGGGCATCACGGCGGCCGCCCGTGGCAACACCGTCAGCCTGCAGATCATCGGTTCCGATGGCTCCCTCCACAGCACTCGGGCGGACTACGCCGCCGGTCGGTGGGTCGGCTCCTGGGAACGGGTCGAGACCAACAACCTGAAGGCCGTCACCAGCGCCGCCACCGCCGATGGTGTCGTCCACGTCTTCGTCATCAACGAGGACGGTCACGTCTACACCCGCGACAACAAGCTCGACGGTAGCTGGACCCGATGGGGCGACATCCCCGGCGGTGCCGCCGACGTCAAGGGCATCACGGCGGCCGCCCGTGGCAACATCGTCGACCTTCAGATCATCGGTTCCGACGGCTCCCTCTACAGCACCAACGGCAACTTCGACGCCGGCCGGTGGGACCCTGCGTGGACCAAGATCAGTGAGAACAAGCTGAAGGCCATCACCAGCAGCGCCGAGGGCAACGTTGTCCACGTCGTCGTCATCAACGAGGACGACAAGGTCTACAACCGCGACGCCGACTACAACGCCGGTCGATGGACTCCGTGGGGTGAGGTCCCCGGCGGTGCCGCCGGCGTCAAGGCCATCACCGCCGCCACCACCGGCTGACCCGCCCCACGCCGCGTCCTGACTCGCAGCAGACCCGGTGGGCCCGCCCTGCCGCCCGCAGGGCGGGCCGTGTTCCGGTGGGCGCGGAGCCGACCCGAGCACCATCCTCGATGAACCCGTCCACACCCCCGTACCCGTGGGGTGCCCCTCCCGAGCGTCGCAAGGAGAACCCGCTCATGTCCCACAAGTCCCCGTCCCGTTCCCGGCGGGCCGGCGTGCTGGCGGCAGCCACGGCTGCCGCCACTGTGGCCACCTTCGCCCCGGCCGGTGCCGTCTCCGGTGGCGTGGCCGCCGACGGTTCCTACGCCTTCACCACGCACCTGGCGATCGGTGACAACCTGCGGGCCTGCACCGGTGCACTGGTCGACCGGAACTGGGTGCTCACCGCCGCCTCCTGCTTCGCCGACGACACCGCGCAGCCGCGGGCCCTGGCGGCCGGCGCGCCGAAGTGGAAGACCATCGCCACTGTCGGCCGCACCGACCTGGCCACGGGTGGCGGCAGGACTTCCGAGATCGCCGAGCTGGTGCCGCACGCCGACCGGGACCTCGTGATGGCTCGCCTCGCCACGCCGGTCGACGGCATCGCCCCGGTGAAGGTCGCCGCTGCCGCACCCGCCGTCGGGCAGACGCTGCGGGTACCGGGGTACGGGCGGACCAAGGACGAGTGGGTGCCGTTCAAGCTCCACACCGGGGCGTTCTCGGTCGACACGGTGAACCCCGCGGGCATCGGCACCACCGGTACCGGCGGCGCCGCGATCTGCAAGGGCGACACCGGAGCCCCCGTGATCCGCGAGGTCAACGGCAAGGCCGAGCTCGTCGCCGTCGCCTCCCGCTCCTGGCAGGGCGGCTGCCTCGGCACCCCCGCCACCGAAACCCGCACCGGCGCCTACAACACCCGCGTCGACGACATCGCCGGCTGGGTACAGCAGACCCGTGCCAAGGCCATGGGCTGGAAGACCCAGGCCCTGATCCGCAGCAACAACAGCCTCTACCATGCGACCCGTCTGTACGACGGCTCGTGGACCCCGTACGAGGACGTCCAGGCCACGGCCGGCAACATCGGCGGCGTCCGCGCCGTCTCCACGGCCGGCATCAACGCCGACACCCATGTCATAGCGCTCGGCGGCGACGGACACCTGCACTACGCCATCCGCAACCTCGACGGCGGCTGGGGCCAGAAGTTCGTCGACCTCAACACCACCGTCTCCGACCTCGGCAACATCACCCAGGTCACCATCTCCCCGGTCGGCGGCGACCTGCACGTCGTCGTCGTCGCGGACGGCATCCTGTTCCACAGCGTCCGCAACGCCGGGGGCCAGTGGACCTCGTTCAAGGTGGTCACCGACGTCACCGGGCCGCTCACCGGCATCACCTCGATCTCCGCCGCCGGAGCCGCCGGCGGGGAACTCCACATCGCGGCCGTGTCGGGCGGGAAGGTCTACCACACCCTGCGCAACGCCGGCGGAAACTGGAGCAGGTGGGGATCGGTCGCCGACGCCGCCGGCGCCACCGCGCCCGTGACCGCCGTCGCCATCTCCCGCCAGAACAGCGACCTCAACCTCGCCCTCATCGCCAGCGACGGCCAGTACCACACCCTGCGCTACGCCAACGGCAGCTGGCAGCCCATCGCCTCCCTCGGCGGCGTGATCGGGAACATCACCGGCACCAGCATCAGCGCCGCCCCGGTCGACACCGACGCCCAGTTCGCCATCGCCACCAGCGACAACAAGGTCCTGCTCACCGCCCGGCACGCCGACGGCACCTGGGCCGCCCCCGAAACCCTCGACCTCACCTCCATCCCCGGAAACCACACCGGCACCATGATCACCAGCACCCTCTGACCCGAACCGTGGGCGGGGCGCGTCTCGCGTCTGTTCACGGGCCAGGGGGTGTTCGGCCTTCGGGCGGATGGCGTTCCGGGGCCCGCGACGCGGGGTGCGTCGCGGGCCCCGGGGAGACGATCAGTACCAGTGGTGGGTCTGCCAGAACGCCCAGGCGGCGCAGGGGCTGCCGTAGCGGGTGTTCATGTAGTTCAGGCCCCACTTGATCTGGGTGGCCGGGTTGGTGCGCCAGTCGGCGCCGGCGGAGGCCATCTTGGTGCCGGGCAGGGCCTGGACCAGGCCGTAGGCGCCGGAGGAGGCGTTGACCGCGAGCGGGTTCCAGCTGCTCTCGCGGTACACGATGTTGCTGAAGCACTGGAGCTGGCCGGCCGGGACGATCTGCGCGGCGATCTGCTGCGGGGTGCCGGAGTACGCGGCCGGGGCGGCGTCGAGGTTCTGGCGCTCCTGCGAGCGGGAGGCGGCGGCCTCGGCGTCGGCCTTGGCCTTGGCGTCCGCCTGGGCCTGCGCCTCGGCCTGGGCCTGGGCGTCTGCCTGCGCCTGGGCGGCGTCCGCCTCGGCCTTGGCCCGCGCCTCCTGGGCGGCCTGCTCGGCGGCGGCGGTGTCGGCCTGGCCCTGGTCGGCGACCAGCTCGCCGTCCACCGAGACGGCGGCCACGGGGGCGGCCTCGGCGGGGTTCCCGACCTGCGGGATGGCGAGGGCGGCGGTGGCGGCGCCGGCGACCACGAGGGTGGCGACACCGGTGATCAGGGAGTTGCGGCGGGCATGGCTGAGCTTGCCGAGCTTGGTGCTGAGCTGCATGAAGCGGACGATCCTTCTCCGTCGGGGGCCGGGCCGGTGGTACCGGGGGCGGGGCATCGCGTGGACCCCGGGTGAGCGGGATCGTGCGGCCGCCCTGGACGGCCGTGGTGCCCCGGCGGAAGCGACGGGGCGGACGGGCTGCGCGGCGGAGATGGCCGGCCGGCGCTGCCTGGCGACGGGCCATTCTTGGCAGGGCCGGCGGCGGCTGGCAAAGGCGTTCGCTACTACGTCGGGTAGTGGCCGTGGGGTGTTCGCGGAGGGTCCCGGCGGTGGATTGGTGATGTTTGCCCGAATTGTCCAATGGGGGTCGAGACGGGCGCGCGGCAGCGGGACACAAGGGCGACGGCCGCGATGGCCTGCGTTCTTCAGGCGCGGCGCGGCCGTGGACGGCCGAGCCGGACGGCCTCGGCGGTGCCGGGGAGGGGTGTGAGGGCCGCTCGTCCACTATCGGGGATCGTGGATGGCGAACCCCCTGTGGGCGGGCTCACACGTCTACCGGCTCGATGTCGACGCAGCGTGAGTGGGCGGCCACGGGCCTGTGACCGGGCCGGGGCCGGAAGACGGCGCCGGGCCCGGGAGTCTCCGCATCGACTCCCGGGCCCGGCGTTCCGCGCGGGGTTGGCGGGTCAGGAGCCCGCCACCGCCGCCGCGGCCCGCCGCCGTCGGCCCACCACGGCCGAGGCCGCCAGCACGATGGCTGCGGCGACCAGCGACAGGTACATCTGCTTGCGCCCGCCGGCGTCGGTGAACATGTACGCCACCACGAAGCCGATCATGCCGATGGCCGTCCAGGTCAGGTACGGATACAGCCACATCCGGACGGTCAGCCGCTCGGGCTGCTCACGCTCGATGATCTTGCGCATCTTCAGCTGGGAGAAGCAGATCACCAGCCAGACGAAGAGCGCGACGGCGCCGGAGGAGTTCAGCAGGAAGGCGAAGATCGTGTCCGGCGAGGTGTAGTTGAGGAACACCGCGATGAAGCCGAACACCACGGAGGCCAGGATGGCCACCCGGGGCACGCCGCGCGAGGTCACGGTGGCGAAGGACTTTGGGGCGTCGCCGCGCTGGCCGAGCGAGAAGGCCATCCGGGAGGCGGTGTACATCCCGGAGTTGAGGCAGGACAGCACGGCCGTCAGCACGATCACGTCCATCGCCTGGCCGGCGTGGGGGATGCCGATGTGGTTCAGCGCGGCCACGTACGGGTTCGCCTGGACGTCCGCGGAGTCCCACGGCAGCAGGGTGACGATCAGCAGGATCGAACCCAGGTAGAAGATCCCGATGCGCCAGATGACGCTGTTGGTGGCCTTGCTGACCGCCTTCTCCGGGTTCTCCGACTCGCCGGCGGCCAGGGTGACGATCTCGCTGCCCATGAAGGCGAAGACCACGGTGAGCATGCCGGTGAACACCGCGCCCACCCCGTGTGGCAGGAAGCCGCCGTGGCCGGTGAGGTTGGTGGCGCCGACGGCGTGGGTGCCCGGCAGCACGCCGAAGACGGCGAGGGTGGCGATCACCAGGAAGGCGGCGATCGCGACGACCTTGATCCCGGCGAACCAGAACTCGAACTCGCCGTAGGAGGCCACCGAGAACAGGTTGGTGGCGGTCAGCACGGCCATCACGATCAGGGCCCAGCCCCACTGCGGCACGCCGGGTATCCACCCGTTGAGGATCTTCGCGCCGGCCGTCGCCTCGACCGCGAGCACCACGACCCAGAAGAACCAGTACAGCCAGCCGATGGTGAACCCGGCCCAGCGGCCGAGCGCCCGGTCCGCGTACGCCGAGAACGAGCCGCTCTGCGGGTCGGCCGCGGCCATCTCGCCGAGCATCCGCATCACCAGGACGACCAGCACGCCGGCCATGGTGTAGGAGAGCAGGATGCCCGGGCCGGTGGTCGCGATGCCCGCGCCGGAGCCGACGAAGAGGCCGGCGCCGATCACACCGCCGATGGCGATCATCGACAGGTGGCGGTTCTTGAGTCCGGCCTTCAGGTGGCCGTCGCCGCCGTGTCCGACCGGATTCGGCTGGTGGGGGACCTTGGTAGCCGTCATCGGCTTGGTGGTGTCCGCACTCATCTAGGGTGCCCTGTGCCTTTCCAGCGCGCGGTGTATCCCTCGGCTCGATGCACCGGAGGGTGGGGGACAAACCCACGCGTTGCGTCGCAACCTAACTTCTATGTGCCGATGATCGGAACAATCATTTGGTAACTGTTCGCTTACCGGACATAAAAGGCCTGGTCAGAGTGGATGGAAAGGTGGCATGAAAACCTCAGATCTGACACATCGTCAGTGATCCAATGGGTTTCAAGCTCTGTAGGGGCTCAAATCGGCCGCGGCTGGCGGTCAGATGGGCCACAGGTCGAGGACGGTGAGTGCGGCCGCGTCCGCCGCGTCCCCGGTCAGCCGTGCGGCCAGGATCCGGGGGATGTCCTCTTCCTGCGAGTATCCGGGCACCACCGTCACCTCCGCGCGCCGGACGCCCGGCTCGCCCCGCACCGCGTACGTCACCAGGTAGCCGTACCGCTCCGGCGGCGGCGCCTGGGCCGGGTCCTCCCCGCTCCGGACGGTCATCCGCATCGACCTCCTCGGCCCATTGTCGGCGCGGTGTGACCGAACCGCCGTCGGTGCGGTGTGGCCGATCCGCGCGAATCCGGGCACAGTGGGACTCCCGGGGGCATGACGTCGGGGGCATGTCGGAGGAGCGGCCCCATGCAGACCACCTGGAAGGGGACGATCAGCTTCGGGCTGGTCAGCATCCCCGTCCACCTGTACTCCGCGACCCAGGAGCACGACGTCCCGCTGCACCAGGTGCACGCGAAGGACGGCGGCCGGGTGCGGATGAAGCGGTACTGCGAGCGGGAGGAGAAGGAGGTCCCGTACGCGGAGATCGCCAAGGGGTACGAGTCTCCCGACGGGCGGACCGTCACGCTCTCCGACGAGGACCTGGCCGACCTGCCGCTGCCCAGCAAGAAGATCATCGACGTACTGGCCTTCGTGGACGAGGGCGAGATCGACCCGCTGATGTTCTCCAAGGCCTACTACGTGGGCGTCGCCGACAAGGCCGCCGCCAAGCCGTACGCGCTGCTGCGCGACGCGCTCACCGAGTCCGGGCAGATCGCCGTCACCAAGATCGCGCTGCGCACCCGGGAGTCGCCCGCGGTGCTGCGGGTGCACGACAACACCCTGGTGCTCCAGACCTGCATCTGGCCCGACGAGGTCCGCCCGTCGGCCGGCATCGGGCCCGAGGAGGACGTCACCGTCCGGCCGCAGGAGCTCAAGATGGCGCGGTCGCTGATGGACACCCTCTCCGAGGACTTCGACCTCTCCCAGCTGCACGACGACTACCAGCAGGCGCTCCAGCAGGTGATCACGGCGCGACTGGAGGGCGTCGAGGTCCCGCACGAGGAGGAGCCGGGCGAGGCGCCGGACAACGTGATCGACCTGATGGAGGCGCTGCGCAGCAGCCTCAGGCAGGCCAAGGGCGGGCGGGGCGCCGGGGCGGAGGCCGAGGAGGGGGAACCCGCGCCGCGCAGGCGCGCCCCGGCAGCGGGGAAGACCGGGGGGAAGGCCACCGGGAAGCCCGCCGAGAAGACCGCCGGGAGAGCCGCCCCGAAGGCGGCTTCGAAGAGCTCGGGGGAGAGCTCGGGGGAGAGCTCGGGGAAGGGCTCGGGGGCGAAGAAGACCACCACCCGGAAGTCCACGACCCCCCGCAAGGCCTCCTGACCCTCCCCGGGGCCAGGCGTTCCTCCCATCCAGCCGTCCGGCATTGGAGGCGATCCCGATGGACCTGCTGACCTACAAGGAAGTCGACGCCCAGGCCGAGGCCCAAGCCCACGCCGGCCCCGAAGCCCGGCGGAGCCGTGGCTTCGGGCACCGGGTCTGGCACTGGCTGCTCAGCCTCAGCCCCACCGTGGTGACGTTCATGATCGCGCTCTCGATCGGCCTCGCCATGATCGCCGTCCAGGTCAGCCTGCTGCCGGTGCTGGTGCCGATGGCGATCTTCTGGGGCCTGACGGTGATCGCCATGGGCGGGGTGGTCGCCCGCTGGATGACCCCCGGACCGGGCAGGCACCGGGTGGCGTCCTGACCCGGCCGGGGTGAGCACGGACCCGGTAGGGGTCTGAGCACGGATCCGGTAGGGGTCTGGGCACGGATCCGGGAGGGCTCAGCCGATCCACACCGTGGTGACGTTGCAGAACTCCCGGATCCCGTGCCCGGACAGCTCCCGCCCGAACCCGGAGCGCTTGACGCCGCCGAACGGCAGCGCCGGGTGGGAGGCCGTCATCCCGTTGAAGAACACCCCGCCGGCCTGGATGTCCCGGACGAAGCGCTCCTGCTCGGCCTCGTCGGTGGTCCAGACGTTGGCGCTGAGCCCGAACGGGGTGTCGTTGGCGACCGCCACCGCCTCGTCCAGGTCGGCCACCCGGTAGACGGTGGCGACCGGGCCGAAGGTCTCCTCCTGGTGGATCCGCATCGCCGGGGTGATGCCGGTCAGCACGGTCGGCTCGAAGAACCAGCCGGTGTCCCAGCCCTCCGGGCGGCTGCCGCCGCACTCCACCCGGGCGCCGCGGGTGCGGGCGTCCTCGACCAGCTCCTCCAGGTCGTCCCGGCCCTGGCGGCTGGCCAGCGGGCCGACATCGGTGCCCTCGTCCATGGGGTCGCCGATCCTCAGCGCGCGCATCGCCTCGGTGAAGGCGGCGGTGAAGCGGTCGTAGACGTCGGTGTGCACGATGAAGCGCTTGGCGGCGATGCAGGACTGGCCGTTGTTCTGCACCCGGGCCCGGACGGCGGTGCGCACCGCGGCGTCCAGGTCGGCGCTCGGCAGGACGACGAACGGGTCGCTGCCGCCCAGCTCCAGGACGGCCTTCTTCACCACGTCCGCGGCGGCGGCCGCGACCGCGCGCCCGGCCGGCTCACTGCCGGTGAGGGTGACGGCGGCGACCCTGCTGTCCCGGACCACGCCCTCGACCGCGCCCGAGCCGATCAGCAGGGTCTGGAAGCAGCCCTCCGGGAAGCCGGCCCGCTGGAACAGCTCTTCGAGCGCCAGCGCGGTGCGCGGCACGTTGGAGGCGTGCTTGAGCAGGCCGACGTTGCCCGCCATCAGGGCGGGAGCGGCGAACCGGATCACCTGCCAGAACGGAAAATTCCAGGGCATGACGGCAAGAACCGGACCGATCGGGCGGTACCGGACGTAGGCGCGGGCGGCGCCGGAGTCGGAGACGTCGGCCGGCGCCGGGTGCTCGTCGGCGAGCAGCGCCTCGGCGTTGTCCGCGTACCAGCGCATCGCCTTGGCGCACTTGGCGGCCTCGGCGCGGGCGGCGGCGAGCGGCTTGCCCATCTCCTCGGTCATGATCCGGGCGACCGCCTCCTGGTCCCGGTCCAGCAGATCGGCGGCGTGGTGCAGCAGGGCGGCGCGGGTGGCGAAGGAGGTGCCGCGGTAGCTGTGGAAGGCGGCCTCGGCGCGGGCCAGCCGTCGCTCGATGCCGGCCGCGTCCAGGGGTTCGAAGGTCTTGACGGTCTCGCCGGTCGCGGGGTTGACGCTGGCGATGGGCATGCGGGGCTCCCAGGAGGGGTTCGGGTCCGGTGCGGTCAGGGTCCGCTGCGTCTGCCCTCACACCCTCCCCGACGGCCCGGCTCCGGGCACGCCACGGCGCGCCCGGCGTGTCCCGTCGGGCGGGCGTGCGGCCGGTGTTCGGCCGGTGCGCCGTCGGTGTGCGCCCGGTCCCGGTCGCTCCGCTACTCCTCTACTCCGCTACTCCGCTGCTCCGGCTACTCCGGCAACGACTCCACCCGGGCCGCCGCCTCCCGGGCCCGGGCACCGGCCCTGGTCCGTCCGGCGGTGGTCTGCCGGTGGGGGAAGCGGTGCAGGTACTCGGCCTCCAGCTCCCCGGTGCGCAGGGTGTGGCGCTTCAGCGCCTCCTCCGAGCCGTACAGGAAGGTCTCGTGGCGCGTGCGGTGCAGCTGCTCCAGCTCGTGCAGGAGCGTGTCGTTGCCCAGGGCGTGCGCGGAGATGCCCGCGGGCCGGATGTGCGGGTCGTCGGCGTGCCGCATCTCGGTGCCTCCTCGGCGGAAGTCCCCTCCTACAGGGTGCCTGCCGACCGCCGAGGGTGCACCCGTTCGTCCCCGCGCCGACCCTTCGGCGGGAGATGACCAGAACGCTCCCCGGTGCCCGGCAGCTCATAGGATGAATCTTCCAAGACCTGAGGGTCCAGCCCGCTCACGCTCGGACAGATCGCACATGCCGCTTCCCAAGGCCGAACTCCACCTGCACATCGAAGGCACCCTGGAGCCCGAACTCGCCTTCGCGCTCGCCGCCCGCAACGGCATCCAGCTGCCGTACGCCGACACCGAGGCGCTGCGCGAGGCCTACTCCTTCAGCGACCTCCAGTCCTTCCTGGACCTCTACTACGCGCTGATGGCCGTGCTGCGCACCGAGGACGACTTCGCCGACCTCGCCGACGCCTACCTGGCCCGGGCCGCCGAGCAGGGTGTGCGGCACGCGGAGATCTTCTTCGACCCGCAGGCGCACACCGCCCGCGGGGTGCCGCTGGGCATGGTGGTCGACGGGCTGACCCGGGCGCTGGAGCGCAGCGAGGAGCGGTACGGCATCAGCACCCAGCTGATCATGTGCTTCCTGCGGGACGAGTCCGCCGAGTCCGCGCTGGAGACCTTCGAGGCCGCCCGCCCGTACTTCGACCGGATCGCGGGCATCGGCCTGGACTCCGCCGAGGTCGGCCACCCGCCGGTGAAGTTCCGCGAGGTGTACCGCCGGGCCGCCGAGGCCGGGCTGCGCCGGGTCGCCCACGCGGGCGAGGAGGGCCCGGCCTCGTACATCACCGAGGCGCTGGACGTCCTCGGCGTCGAGCGGATCGACCACGGGCTGCGCTGCCTGGAGGACGGCGAACTGGTCGCCCGCCTGGTGCGCGAGCAGATCCCGCTGACCCTCTGCCCGCTCTCCAACGTCCGGCTACGCTGCATCGACACGATCGCCGACCACCCGCTGGGCGAGATGCTGGAGGCCGGCCTGCTGGTCACCGTCAACTCCGACGACCCGGCCTACTTCGGCGGCTACGTGGAGGACAACTTCCGCGCCGTCCGCGAGGCCCTCGCCCTCGACGAGGACACCCTGCGCCTGCTGGCCGCCAACTCCTTCCGCGCCTCCTTCATCGACGAGCGGCGCCGCGCCGAGCTCCTCGCCGAGGTCGAGGCGTACGTCTTCTGAGCAGGCTTCCGATCGGCCTCCGAGCAGCCTCGGAGCGGCTTGCGAGCGGCCCGTCACCCGTCCAGGGGTGACGGGCCGCCGCGCTCGTAGTGGAGCAGGGTGACGCCGTTGGTGAAGCGGTGGGTGTCCTTCAGGGCGAGCGGGACGGGGTGGTCGGTCGGGCGGAAGAAGCGGGTGCCGCGGCCGAGGACGACGGGGTGGACGTAGAGGCGGAACTCGTCGATCAGGTCGTGGGCCAGGAAGGACTCGGCCAGGTTCGCGCCGCTGAGGCACAGGTCGCCGCCCGGGCCGGCGGTGAGGGCGGCGATCGACTCGGGGGTGACCTCGCGGGCGATGGTGGTGTTCCAGTCGGCGTGGTCGAGGGTCCGGGAGAAGACGGTCTTCGGCATCTCCCGCCAGATGCCCGCGAACTCGGCCATCGGGGCGTCGGCGTCCGGATCCTGGTCGGCGGTGGGCCAGAAGGAGGCCATCAGCTCGTGCGTCACCCGGCCGGATACGAAACCACCCATTCGGGCGAGTTCCCGGTTGAAGTGGGTGTGCACCTCGTCGTCGACGAGGTTCCAACCGAGGTCGTGGTCCGGGCCCTCGAAGTAGCCGTCGACCGAGAGGGAGACGAAGAGAACGATCCTGCGTCGCATGGCATCCCACCGGGGAGGATGGTCCGCCGCCCTCCCCAGGGGAACGGCAGGGCGGCGGACGGGGATCAGATCAGGGTGCTCCAGTAGTACCAGAACCGGTTGAGGACCAGCAGCGCGATCACCGCGTACCAGAGCGCCGGGACGACCCAGTGGTAGCGGGCCGCCTCCCGGACGACCACCCGCAGGCGCGGGCCCACCGGGATGACGCCGCTGCGCAGGTTGTGCAGCGTGGTGTACCAGAACAGCGGGATCACCGCGGCCCACACCACCATGCAGTACGGGCAGAGCGCGCCGATCCGGTACAGCGCCTGGTACATCAGCCAGGTCACGAAGCCGACGCCGAACACCGTCCCGGCCTGGAGGCCGAGCCAGAACCAGCGCCGGTACGCCGCGCCCGAGAGCAGCCCGGCGCCGACCGCGATGACCACCCCGAAGGCGACCAGCCCGATCAGCGAGTTGGGGAAGCCGAAGGCCTCGGCCTGCTCGCTGCGCATGATCGAACCGCAGCTGATGATCGGATTGATGTTGCAGTTGGGGACGTACGACGGGTCCTTCAGCAGCCGGATCTTGTCCAGGGTGAGGACCGTCGAGGCGAACAGACCGACCGCGCCGCCGATCAGCAGCAGCCAGGCGAACGGGCGACTCGCGCCGAAGGAGGGCCGTACGGCGGGGGCGCCGGCGGTCATCCGGTCACCTGCTTGACCATCGCGGTGAACTGCTCGGGGGAGACGGCCTTGCCGTTGGTGAGGACGTCCAGCTTCTTGCCGTCCAGCTTGACGGTCGGGGTGCCGGTGACGTCGCTCTTGTTGAACTCCTCGTTGACCTTGGCCGCCCACGGCGCGTAGGTGCCGTCCTGGACGGCCTTCACGAAGGCGTCCGTCTTCAGGCCGGGCACCTGGCCGGCCAGGTCCAGGATGTGGTTGACGTCGCCGAAGGAGTCGCTGCGCTCGTCCGGCTGGTTGGCGTACAGCACGTCGTGGAACTGCTTGAACTTGTCCACGCCCTCGTTCAGCGCGGCGCCGGCGGCGGCCAGCGCGGTGCGCGAGCCCTTGCCGCCGAGGTTGTTGTCCAGGAACGTCGCCAGGTGGTACTCGATCTTGTAGCTGCCCTCGTCGGCGAGCTGCTGCACGGCCTTGCCGGTGGTGGTCTCCAGCTGCTCGCAGAACGGGCAGCGGAAGTCCTCGTAGACCTCCAGGGTGTGCGGGGCGTCGGCCTTGCCGTAGGTGATCACGGTGCCGCCCGGACCGCTCGCGTTGGCCGGGACGACCAGCGGGCCGTTCGCGGCGCTCGCACCGGAGCCGGAGGAGCCGCCGACGGCGAAGGCCACGCCCGCCACCAGGGCGAGCACGGCGGCGGAGGCGCCGCCGACCACCACCCGGCGGCGGATCTTGTCGGCGCGCTCGGCCTGGGCGCGGGCGGTGCGCATCCGGTCGGTGGCGGAGGTCTTCCGGTCGGTCTTGCGGGTGTTGCTCATGGGTGTCGTCGTCCTGTGCTCTCGGGTGTACGGGGAGGCACGCGCGGCCGGTCGGGGGCGTGCGCGGCGGAGAGACAGCCGGCTGAACGGGCGGGAGCTCCACGGCTCGGTGCCGCGGCTCGGGGGCTCAGACGGCCAGGGCGAACACCGGCGGACCGCGCCGGACGGCAGGGCGGACGACGACGTCCTCGGCGGGCACCAGCGTCCGGCTGGCCCGGGGGAACGGCACCCGCGCCACCGGCCGGGCCGGCAGCGGTGCGACCAGCAGACGCAGCCAGCGGGCGGCGGCCGGCAGGTGGCGGTGCAGGAACCCGCCCAGCATCCGGACGGCGCCGGTCAGGCAGCACAGCGCGGCGTCCGCGCGGCGCAGCCAGTAGGCGCCGGCCAGGGCGATCACCGTGTGCAGCAGCACGAGCAGCAGGACGCCGACCTGCGGGGAGACGCCGTGGCCGAGCAGGAAGCCGCCGAGCGAACCGCCGCCGCACAGCAGCGGCTGGAGGCCGTGCCCGGCGCCGGGCGGCAGCGAGGGACAGGAGCTCTGCGCGAGGTCGAACAGCGCGCCGGCGGCCAGCTCCAGCGGCAGGAACACCGCCGCGATCGCCGGGTAGCCGCGCTCGCGGCCGGCCAGCGCGAAGGCCACCGCGAAGACGGCGGCCGAGGCCAGCAGCATCGGGCCGACCGGCAGCGCACGGCCGGTGACCAGCACCTGGCCGAGCCCGGCGAGCAGCACGACCAGCGCGGCGAAGACCGCCGCGCGGAGCGTCCTGGTGACCGGGCCGTTGTCCATGGCACCCGAGTCTGCCACAGGTTGAAAGTGGAACGGTCTGCCCGGCGGCGCGCTGTGAACAGCCTCACCACCCGCGCTGAGCTGGGCTTATACGGTGCTTACGGGTGGGGGGCGAGGTCCGGTGCGTCATGGTCGGGGGTGTTCACCCGGGCCTCGACCAGCTGCCGGAAGTGGTCCAGGTCCTCGCGCACCGCCCGCTCGATCGCCCCGGCCTGGGCGAAGCCGCGCGGCCCGCCGAACTCCCGGTGCACCGCCTCCGGGTCGTACTCCACCCGGATCTGCACCCGGGTGTGCCCGGCGTCGAGCGGCCGCAGCGCGAAGGCGCCGCGCAGCCGGAGGGAGTCCAGCGTCCGGAAGGCCATCACCCGGCCCCGGCCGCGGTCGGTGATCTCGGTGTCGACGGAGCGCTCGGCGCCGCCGACGGCCACCCCGAGGTGGGCGAGGTTCCGGCCGTGCGGATGGGCGCTGCGGACGCCGTCGACGAACTGCGGGTACTCGTGCACCCGGTGCAGCTGCTCCCAGGCGGCGAGGACGGGGGCGGCGATGTCGATCTGTTCCTCAAGGGTGCTCATGGTGGCGCGGCACCTCCCTCGGTTCCAGCCTGCGCCTCGGGGTGGGGGCGGGCAAAGGGGGACGGGTGGCGGTGGGGGGGGGGCACAAGGGGGCCGGAAGTGAGCGCGAGCGGTCGGGGGACGGCTGCGGGAGACTGGGCGCATGCCGGAGCTGCCCGAGGTGGAGGCGCTGAGCGCCTTCCTGTCCGAGCGGCTGACCGGGCGCGTGATCGCCCGTGTGCAGCCGGTGGCGATCAGCGCGCTGAAGACCTACGACCCGCCGGTGACGGCGCTGGAGGGGCGGACGGTCGGTCGGGTGACCAGGCGCGGCAAGTTCCTGGACATCGAGGCCGAGGGGCTGCACCTGGTGGTCCACCTGGCCCGGGCCGGCTGGCTGCGCTGGAAGGACGGCCTGCCCGCCGAGCCGCCGCGGCCGAGCCCGCGGAACCCGCTGGCGCTGCGACTGCGGCTGGAGGGCGGGGCGGCGGACGGCTTCGACCTCACCGAGGCCGGATCGAAGAAGGGGCTCGCGGTCTACGTGGTGCGGGACCCGGCGGAGGTGCCGGGGGTGGCCCGCCTCGGCCCGGACCCGCTGGACCCGGCCTTCACCCTGGCGGACTTCGCCGCCCTGCTGCGCGACGACCGGCGCCGGCTCAAGGGAGTGCTGCGGGACCAGAGCGCGCTGGCCGGGGTCGGCAACGCCTACTCGGACGAGGTGCTGCACGCGGCCCGGATGTCGCCGTACAAGCTTGCCGCGAGCCTGACCGAGGAGGAGGTGGCCCGACTGTACGAGGCCCTCGGTGGCACGCTGCGCGAGGCGGTGGAGCGCTCGCACGGGCTGGCGGCGGGGGAGCTGAAGGCGGAGAAGAAGCTCGGGCTGCGGGTGCACGGCCGGACCGGCGAGCCCTGCCCGGTGTGCGGGGACACCATCCGGGAGGTGTCCTTCGCGGACTCCTCCCTCCAGTACTGCCCGACCTGCCAGACCGGGGGCAAACCACTGGCGGATCGGCGGCTGTCACGGCTGCTGAAGTGACCTCCCGGGCGGGACGGCTCAGGCGGTACCGCCCCGCCCGGTGGCGCGTCAGCGCTTGATCGCGACGCCGCCCCAGTAGTACGCGGCCTTCGGGTCGGCCGGCGGCTCGCCGTCCGGGCGCCAGGCCAGCACCGGGGTGACGCCCGGTTCGATCAGCTCCCAGCCGTCGAAGAAGCGGACCACGTCGGCGTAGCCACGCGGCACCAGGGTCATCCCGCCGGCCCGGGCGGCCGCGGCGACCTGGCCGACGGCCTCCGGGTCGAAGTCCGGGGTGGGGGTGGTCAGGGCGATGCAGCTGCCGGCCGGCAGGGCGTCGCGCAGTGCGGCGACCCGGCCCCAGGGGTCGTCCGCGTCGGCGATCAGCATCAGCACGGCGATCATCAGCAGCCCGACCGGCTGGGTGAGGTCGAGGGTGGCGGTGAGCGCCGGGTCGGCGAACAGCTCTTCGGGCTTGCGCAGGTCGGCGTGGATGTAGGTGGTGCGGCTGGCCGGGCTGGAGACCATCAGCGCGCGGGCGTGGGCGAGCACGATCGGGTCGTTGTCGACGTAGACCACCCGGGTCCCGGGGCTGACAGCCTCGGCGATCTCATGGGTGTTCGGCGAGGTCGGGATGCCGGTGCCGAGGTCGAGGAACTGGCGGATGCCGTGCTCCTGGGCCAGGTAGCGGACGGCCCGGCCCTGGAAGGCGCGGTTGGCCTTGGCCATCTCCTTGACGCTCGGCACGGCCTGTTCGATGGCCTGCCCCATGGCGCGGTCCGGCGGGAAGTTGGTCTTTCCGCCCAGCCAGTAGTCGTACACGCGGGCGGAGTGCGGGGCGGTGGTGTCGACACCGAAACGTTCCCACTGGCTCAGCTCGGCGGCGTCGTCCTGCGGGCCCTGGCTGGGGGAGTCCTGACTTGTCGTCATGGCCACGTCCTCTGATGGCAGATCATCACACTGGGGGAAGGCACAGCGTAGCGGTCCTCAGCGGAGGTGGAACGTCCGGTCGGGGAAGATCCATGGAAGAACGCGGGAAGCGGAGTGTGCGGGCGGCGCCCTTGGGCCGTCGGAGTGGTGATCGGGTCCGTCGGAGTTGCCCCCGGGGAAGGGCGGTGACGGGCGGGGGAAGCATCCAGAATGCTGTCAGATCGTCAGATTACTTCGCGAAGATTGCTGCTGGTTGCGGCTGGTATGTCCCTTCTGGGGGCGGCCGCCGGCTGTCGGAACCCCTGGGGTGGCGGGGAGGGTGGCGGGTCGGACGGCGCCGGGGCGGGCGCGACCGACGCCGTCGCTCCGTCCGCCCCGTCCGCCCCGGCGGCTCCGGCGGACGTGCCGTTCGAGGTGGCCTCGCCGCCGCCACCGTCCGCGGCGCCGTCCGCTGCCTCGTCGTCCGCCGCGGCGCCGTCTGCTGCCTCGTCGTCCGCCGCCGTGCCGTCCGGCTCCCCGTCGGCCACCGTGCCGAGCACGGTGCCGGTGCGCCGGGTGCTCACCGAGGCGGAGGCCAAGCCGGTGTACGACCTGGACCCGGCGCAGCGGGTGGTGGCGCTCACCATCGACGACGGCCCGGACCCTCGGCACACGCCGACCGTGCTGGCGCTGTTGGAGCAGCACGGGATCAGGGCGACGTTCTTCCTGATCGGCGAGAACGCGGTCGAGCACCCCGCCCTGGTGCGGGAGATCGCGGACCGCGGCCACCACATCGCCAACCACACCTGGACCCACCCGGACCTGCGGCACCTGTCCGAGACCAAGGTGCGGGACGAGCTGGAGCGCACCTCCGACCTGCTGCAACGGACCACGGGCCGGCAGCCCACCTGGTTCCGCGCCCCGGGCGGGGACTGGTCCGCGGACTCGCTCAAGGTCGCCGCCGACCTCGGGATGCGGAACATGGCCTGGTCGGTGGACCCGCGGGACTGGGCCCGGCCGGGGACTTCGTCGATCATCGACACCATCCTCAAGAACGTCCGGCCCGGGGCGATCGTGCTCAACCACGACGGCGGCGGGGACCGGTCGCAGACAGTGGCGGCGCTGAAGGCCTACCTTCCGGTGCTGATCGACGAGGGGTACTCCTTCACGGCGCCGCCGAACTGAGTGGATCATCCGGTGGCAGAGGGTAGCGGCTTTGAGGTTTAAACCACCCGAAAGGGTGGATTAGGAGAAGCGTTTCTTCATTTTTGAGGGCTCTAGGGTGATCTCGCACCAATGAAACCGGGTACCGCCGAGTACCACCTGAAAGGCCCTCACCCATGCGTCTCCGCAACGCCGTGCTGGCCGCCGCCAGCGCCATCGCCCTCGTCCTCGCCGTTCCGTACTCGGCCAACGCCGCACAGGGCGACTTCGGCTACAAGTACGGTTTCGGCTCCACCAGCGGTTTGTTCAATCCTCCGAGCGGCAAGTGCATCGACATTCCGGAGGCGACGACGCAGGAGCCGGCCTTCGCGCCGGAGAACCTCACCCGCTCCACGGCCACGGTCTTCCTGGACTTCGACTGCAACGGCGACGTCTTCTACGCGATGAACCCCGGCAAGAAGCTCGGCGACCGGCTGAAGCTGCGCTCGGTCGTCTTCTCCTGAGGCCGGCCTCCGAGGGCGGGGATCGAGGGGCGGGCGGCGCGGGGTGGCCCGGGCCGGACGGTCGGCGTAGGTTCGAACTGTCCGGCCCGGTCGCCGGCGCCTCGCCGTGCCCGTACGCCCTGCCGTAGTCGTGCGGCCCGCTGTGCCCGTGGTCGGGCGCCGAGCCCTGGGCAGGAGCGAAGGAGGGCCTGGGATGACCGGCAACGGCTACGCACACCCCGAGGCGCTGGTCCACACCGAGTGGCTGGCCCACCACCTGGACGACGGGACGATCCGGGTCGTCGAGGTGGACGAGGACACACAGGCCTACGACCGGGACCACATCCCCGGCGCCGTCGGCTGGAACTGGACCACCGATCTGCACAGCCAGGTCGGCCGGGACTACATCGACCGGGACGGCGTCCAGCACCTGCTGCGGGCGGCCGGGGTCGAGGACGACACCACCGTGGTGCTGTACGGCGGCAACAACAACTGGTTCGCCGCCTACGCCTACTGGCTGTTGCGGCTGCGCGGCTTCGGGCCGGTGCGGCTGCTGGACGGCGGGCGCAAGAAGTGGGAGCTGGAGCAGCGGGAGCTCACCCGCGAGGTGATGGACTACCAGCACACCGACTACCGGCTGAGCGGGCCCGAGCGGCCGGAGCTGCGGGCGCTGCGGGACGAGGTGCTGGCCAAGGCCGAGGTGTTCGCCAAGCCCGGGGCGGACGCGGTGCTGGTGGACGTCCGCTCGCCGGCCGAGTTCCGGGGCGAGCTGATCGCACCGCCGCATTTGCCGCAGGAGCAGGCGCAGGTGCCCGGCCACATCCCCGGCGCGGTCAACGTCCCCTGGTCGCAGGCGGCCAATGACGACGGGTCGTTCCGGTCGGCCGAGGAGCTGCGGGCGCTGTACGGGGGGAAGGGCGTGGAGTCGGAGCGCGAGGTGATCGCGTACTGCCGGATCGGCGAGCGGTCCGCGCACACCTGGTTCGCGCTCACCGAACTGCTCGGGTACCCGCACGTGAAGAACTACGACGGCTCGTGGACGGAGTACGGCTCGCTGGTGAGGGCGCCGGTGGCGCTCGGGGCGTGACTGCGACGGTGTGATTTCGGCGCGTTTCTTTTCATGAACATCTCACGATCAGGGAGTGGAGCGGGGGCCACCGGGACAAGGATTCGATCCGACCCATCGTCCCGTGTGATCCCTGGAGGACCACGTGCGCAAGAGGCTGATCGTCTCCGCCGCCAGTGCCCTGAGCCTGTTCCTGGCCGTCCCCGCCTCGGCTTCAGGCTTCCAACCCGGCGCGGCCGGGGTGGGTGACTCCTACTACCCGACCTACGGCAACGGCGGGTACGACGTCTCGCACTACGACATCCGGCTCAAGTACCAGCCCGCCACCGATGAGCTGGAGGGCACCACCACCATTCTGGCCACCGCCACCCAGGACCTGTCCCGGTTCAACCTCGACTTCGCGCTGAACGTCTCCGAGGTCCGGGTGAACGGCCGGCCGGCGGCCTTCGCCACCAGCGGTGAGCAGGAGCTGGAGATCACCCCCGCCCGGCCGCTGGCCAAGGGCAGCCAGGCCACCGTGGTGGTCCGCTACAAGGGCGTGCCGTCCACGGTGAAGAAGTACGGCTTCACCAGCTGGCACCGCACCCCGGACGGTGCTGTGGCGGCCAACGAACCCGAGTCGGCGTGGTGGTGGTTCCCGAGCAACGACCACCCGAGCGACAAGGCGACGTACGACGTCTCGGTGCAGGTGCCGAACGGCACCCAGGTGATCAGCAACGGGGTGCTGACCGGCACCTCCTCCCAGGCGGGCTGGACCCGCTACAGCTGGCGGGAGAACAAGCCCCAGGCGACCTACCTGGCCACGCTGGCGGTCGGCAAGTTCGACGTCACGACGGACACCACGGCGAGCGGGATCCCGGTCTACAACGCGTACAGCAAGGACCTCGGTGAGAACGCGGACGCGGCCAGGGCGAGCGTGGAGCGCACCGGCGAGCTGGTGGACTGGCTGAGCGGCTACTTCGGCGCGTACCCGTTCAGCTCGGTCGGCGGCTACGTCCCCAACGTGACGACCGGCTACGCGCTGGAGACCCAGACCCGGATCTTCTACAGCCCCCGGCAGTTCGCCAAGGGCTCCAACACCTCGGTGGTCGTCCACGAGTTGGCCCACCAGTGGTACGGCGACAGCGTCTCGCTCTCCCGCTGGAGCGACATCTGGCTGAACGAGGGCTTCGCCCGCTACGCCCAGTTCCTCTGGTCCGAGCACGAGAACGAGGGCACCGCCCAGGAGTTGGCCGACTACGTCTACGCCTCGCACCCGGCCGAGGACCCGTTCTGGACAGTCAAGCCGGGCGACCCGGGCCCGGACGACCAGTTCGCCGGCGCCGTCTACGACCGGGGTGCGGTGGCCATCCAGGCGCTGCGCAACGCGGTCGGGGACGAGAAGTTCTTCCGGATCCTCAAGGGCTGGCCCACCGAGCACCGTTACGGCAACGCCACCATCCGGGAATTCCAGGCGTACGCGGAGAAGGTCTCCGGGCAGAAGCTCGGCGACCTGCTGAACACCTGGCTGTTCACCGCCGCCAAGCCGGCCGTCGGGCCGGTGGCGCCGGGGGCGGCGGTCGCTGCCCCGCTGGTGGCGGGCCAGGCGCAGGCGCAGCTTCCGGTGGAGCCGAAGTCCTGGAAGAAGATCCAGGAGAGCAACTCGGTACACGACACGCATCACTGACGGGACGTCGCTCCGGTCGACCGTGACGGCTCCGCGGCATCGCCGCGGAGCCGTCATGTCGGCATGGTCTTCTCACGAAAATCTTGCGATCGGGGAATGGCTGAGGGGCTGTTGGGACAGGGATCGGTTCGACCCCGTCGTTTCGACGATCTTCGGAGGACCATGTGCGCAAGAGACTGATCGTTTCCGCTGCCAGTGCGCTGAGCCTGCTCCTGGCCGTCCCCGCCTCGGCAACCGACTTCCGACCGGGCGCGGACGGCGTCGGGGACCCGTACTATCCGACCTTCGGCAACGGCGGGTACAGCGTCTCGCACTACGACATCCGGCTCAAGTACCAGCCCGCCACCGACGAGCTGGAGGGCACCACCACCATTCTCGCCACGGCGACCCAGGACCTCTCCCGGTTCAACCTCGACTTCGTGCTGAACGTCTCGGAGGTCCTGGTCAACGGGCGGCCCGCGACCTTCGCCACCAGCGGTGACCAGGAGCTGGAGATCACCCCCGCGCGGCCGCTGGCCAAGGGCAGCCAGGCCACCGTGGTGGTCCGCTACAAGGATGTGCCGTCCACCGTCGAGAGGTACGACGGCTACACCGCCTGGCGCCGCACCCCCGACGGTGCGGTCGCAGCCGGTGAGCCGGTGTCGGCCGGATGGTGGTTCCCGAGCAACGACCACCCGAGCGACAAGGCGACCTTCGACGTCTCGGTGCAGGTGCCGAACGGCACCCAGGTGATCAGCAACGGGGTGCTGACCGGCACCTCCTCCCAGGCGGGCTGGACCCGCTACAGCTGGCGGGAGAACAAGCCCCAGGCGACCTACCTGACGACCCTCGCGATCGGCAAGTTCGACATCACCCAGGACACCACGGTCGGCGGGATCCCGGTCTACAACGCGTACAGCAAGGACCTCGGCGACAACGCCGCCGCGGCCAGGGCGAGCGTGGAGCGCACCGGCGAGCTGGTGGACTGGCTGAGCGGCTACTTCGGGGAGTACCCGTTCAGCTCGGTCGGCGGCTACGTCCCCAACATCGACTCCGGCGGCGCCCTGGAGACCCAGACCCGGGTCCGCTACGGCCCCGGGGCGTTCAGCGACGGCTCCAACACCTCGGTGGTCGTGCACGAGCTGGCCCACCAGTGGTACGGCGACAGCGTCTCGCTCAACCGCTGGAGCGACATCTGGCTGAACGAGGGCTTCGCCGAGTACACGCAGTTCCTCTGGTCGGAGCACGAGAACGAGGGCACCGCCCAGGAACTCGTCGACTACCTCTACGCCGCCCGCCCGGCCAGTGACCCGTTCTGGAGCGTGAAGCCGGGCGACCCGGGTGCCGACCACCAGTTCGCGGCCGCCGTGTACTACCGCGGCGCGATGGCCATCCAGGCGCTGCGCAACGCCGTCGGGGACGAGAAGTTCTTCCGGATCCTCAAGGGCTGGCCCACCGAGCGCCGCTACGGGAACGGCACCATCCAGGACTTCCAGGCGTATGCGGAGAAGGTCTCCGGGCAGAAGCTCGGCGACCTGCTGAACACCTGGCTGTTCACCCCCGGCAAGCCCGCCGTCGGGCCGGTGGCGCCGGGGGCGGCGGTCGCTGCCCCGCTGGTGGCGGGCCAGGCACAGGCGCAGCTTCCGACGGAGCCGAAGTCCTGGAAGAAGATCCAGGAGGCCACCGCGGTGCACGAGTCGCGGCGCTGACGGCACCGACGGCAGCCACGGCACGGCGCCTCCGGCCGATGGTTCGCGCGTACGGCGGGAACCGTCGGTCGGGGTCAGGGCTACGCCACTCCCGGGCCGTCCGCCGCCAGGAGTTCGGTGAGACGGCGGACGGCGAAGGGTATGAGCTCGCGGACCGGGACCAGTCGGCAGGGCGCGGTGCCGACCAGGACCTCGCGGATGCCCGTGTGCTCCTCGAACTCCCGGCCCACGACCGGGAAGTGGGTGTCGTTGTCGTCCGCCACGTCCGGCGCCTCGATCCAGACCCGCTCGCCCTGGATCGCCATCGGGAAGCGGCGGAGCTTGAGCCGGCGGTTGGGCGCGAAGGTCTCGGCGTAGTGCAGGAAGGTGTTGCGGTTGTGCCCGACGCCGACCAGCAGCACGTACCCGCCGAGGTCGTGCAGTGCGCCGAACGGCGACTCCCGGCCGACGGCGAAGCCGAGCGAGCGACGGGCGGTGACCTCCCGGGCGTGCGCGCCGACCGCGGCGACCGAGACCTGGGGGTGGGAGCTGCGCAGGCTCTCCGGCAGGGTGCGCAGCGCCTCCGCGACCGCGCCCATGCCGGAGGGGAGCCTGGGGTGGAACAGCGGGACGGCGGCCCGCCGTTCGGCGACCTCGGCGGTGGGCGGGCCGCTGTGCCCCGGCACCGGGTCGTGGACCGTGTCGGAGGTGAAGGCGGGCGCGGCGACGGTGCCTTCCGGCCCGACCGCCTCGCGCAGGCTGGCCACGACCGCCGCCGCGCCGCCCTCGACCCGGCCGAGGCTGGAGAGCGAGGAGTGCACGATCAGCGCCATGCCGTCGCGGACGCCCACCCGGCGCCAGCCCTCCACGAGGTCGGCGGTGGTGAGTGGGCCGGTGCTCGGTGTGGTCATGGTGCCCCCTGATGACGGCGGTGCTGTTGGTGCTGGATGGTTCGGGGTCGACCATAGCGCGTGGCACTGACAATCGGTCAGGGCGGGGGTACCCTCCGTCAGTCCGCGGACTCGGCTCTGGTCTCGGCTCCGGTCTCGGCCGTGCTCACCGTCCCGCTCCCGGCTTGCGCTTCGGTGAGGATCAATTCCTCGATGCCGTAGAGGAAGCGCTCCATCGCGGCGCGCGGGAGGAGGGCCGGGTCCGCCGTCATGGCCAGGCTCAGGGCCTCCTCGGACTGGAGGGCGTCCAGGGCGTAGGTCAGCCCCGGGCGCGGCTCGAACTCCACCGGCCAGCTGAGGGTGGTCCGGTCGGTGCCGGGGTCGGGCGCGGCCGGGAGCAGCTCGCGGGTGTCGTTGAACACGCAGGACCGGTCGGCCAGTTGGATGCCTTCGGCGGCCAGCTGGGCGATCTCGGCGTCCAGCGCCGACTTGTCGTAGTAGGCGTGCCGGTACGTGCCGATCGCGGCGGCGTGGGTGCGCCGGACGACATCGCCGAACTCGGCTGTGGCGTCCGGGAGATGGAACAGTCCGTCGCCCGCGATCACGCTCACCGCGTTGGCCGGCTCGGGCAGGAAGCGGTTGTTGACCACGACGTTCAGCACGGCCTCGGGCGAGCCGGAGAGCCGGGCGGTCATCGCGGCCGTCGCGGCGAGCGGGGCCGAGCCGGTGCTGACCCGGTGGACGGCCGCCACCCGCTCCAGGGCGCGCGGCAGGGCGGGGGAGCGGAGCACCGCGTTCGGGAACCGGGCGGGCTCTTCGGTGGCCGGCTCCTCGGTGGCGGGCGGGAAGAGTCGGGCCGGGCCCGGTCGGAGCTTGCGCAGGAATTGCTTGCGGGCCCCCGCATCGCGCCGTAGGCCTCGTTCGGAGATCTGGAACTCGGCTTCCTGGAGCGGCTGTTGGGCGGGGTCGCGGGCCTTGTCCAGCTGCTCGGGGGAGTTGCCGAGGCAGAGCGCGGACAGGTCGGCGACCAGGCGGCTCATCCCGGAGCCGTCCACCGCGGTGTGCGAGAGCACCAGGCTGATGTGCCGGACCAGCCCGTCCGCCGCCGTCACCGCGCCGATCCGGATCGGCCACTGGGTGGCGGTGTCGAAGGCCTGGGCCGCCGGCTCCCCGTGTAGTCGGGCGCCGAGTTCCGCGGGGTCCTGGTGCTCCTCGGCGGGCAGCAGGTGGACGCCCAGGGTGCCGTCGGCGTCGAGGACTTGGCGGAGCCTGCCGTCCTCCTCCGGGAGCAGTCGGGTGCGCAGCGAGTCGTGCAGGTGCAGCAGCTGCCCGAGTGCGGCGAGCAGGGTGGGCAGCGGCAGTCCCGGGTCCAGCGGTGCCGCGGTGGTGATGTTGTAGCGCGGCGCGTCGGCGGGTGGCAGCCGCCGTATGGCGTCCCAGACGGCCCGTTGGCCCCAGGTGGCCGGTCCGGACCCGCTGCGTCCGGACGAGAAGGCGATCTCCAGCAGTTGACGAGTGGTCACCGTGGGGCTCTCCGTTGTGCGGTGGTCATGGCGTCGTGCCGGTGCGTTGGGAGCGCGGGTGCTGCTGGGGAGAGTGTGGCGCACGGCCCGTCGTGCGTCGAGGGTCGCGCCGCCGGCGTCTTCGGGGGTTCCGCAGGTCTCTTGACGTGAAGTATCTTGATGTCGAGATTAATGCCGATCACGCGACTGCGTGACTGACGCGACGGGGGCTTGCCATGCGGGGAAACGGACTGCTGGCGCAGCTGCGGCGGCCGCCGGGCGGGCGGGACGCGCGGATCATGCTGCTGGCGCAGTGCGTCGACCGGACCGGGACGGGGGTGTGGGCGGCCGCCTCGGTGCTGTACTTCACCTACGCGTGCGGGATGGACGCCCGGCAGCTGGGGCTGCTGCTCGGGGTGGGGGCGGTGGCGGGGATCGCCGGCTCCCCGCTGGCCGGCCGGGCGGCCGAACGGGTCCCGGTACGCCGGCTGCTGATCGGCTGCCACCTGCTGCGGCTGGGCGCGATGGGGCTGCTGCTGGTCGTCGACGACTTCGCCGCGCTGCTGCCCGTGGTGGCCCTGATCTGCCTGGCCGAACGGGCGGCCAAGACGCTGGAGATGCTGTTCGCGACCCGGGTGGCGGGTGAGCGGCGGGCCACCTACCAGGCGCTGTTCCGCAGCGTCGCCAACGCCGGGTACGCGCTCGGCGCGGGCGTCGCGGCGATCGGGCCGGCGGTGGGGACCGCGGGCGCCTACCGGGTGCTGATCGCGGCCAACGGGCTGTCCTACGTGCTGGCCGCCGCGCTGGTCTGGCGCACCCGGGAGCCGTCCGGGCGCGGCCTGGTCGCCGTGAAGGCCGGGGAGGAGCCCGGCGCGGTGGCCGGCGGGGAGCCGTCGGCCGTGCCGAGCCCCTGGCGCGACCGCGGGTACCTGCTGTTCGTCCTGCTGGACATGCCGCTGAACCTGGACGACTCGATCCTCAACGTCGGCCTGCCGCTCTGGCTGGTCCACCACACCGGCGCGCCGCACGCCGTCGTCCCGGTCTTCCTGGTGCTCAACACGGTGCTCGTGGTGCTGCTGCAACTGCGGTTCTCGGCCTGGGCGGAGGGCCCGCGCGGGGCGGCCGCGGCGCTGCGCTGGTACGGGGTGACGGTGGCGGGCAGCTGCCTGCTGATCGTGCTCGCCACCGACGCCGGACCGTGGGTGGCCTCGGTCGCGCTGCTGGCCGCGGCGCTGCTGGTCACCCTGGCGGAGCTGATGCGCTCGGTGAGCTCCTGGGAGCTGGCGGTCGTGCTGGCGCCGCCGGGCGCCCGGGCCTCGTACCTGGGGGTCGCCGGGATGTCCCAGTCGGTGCAGAAGTCGGCGGGGCCGCTGCTGCTGACCGGCGTGGTGATGGTGGCCGGGCCGTTCGGCTGGCTGGGCCTCGGTGCGGCGGCCGTCGGCCTCGGCGCGCTCCAGCGCCGGGCCAGCCGGCGGCGGCTGGCGGAACTGGACCGGGCGGCGTCAACCGAGGTTGTGGACGCGCCCTCGATCAGGTGAGATGCGGTGCCCCAAGGGCGGCGGGAAGCCAGAGTAATGCCTATGATCACCATTCGAACTCGCGCTGCCGCCAGTGCAGTTGCGCTCGTCTGTGCCGTCGTCCTCGCCCCCGCCGGTCAGGCCCTCGCCGCTCCCGCGGCCGCCGCCGGCGCCGCTCCGTTCCGCTGCCTCGACCCCAGCGGGAAGGCGCTCTGGAGCGGCCCGCAGTGCGACGGCCTGGTCGTCCACGAGCTCGGGACCGGCGCCGTCGCCATCGTTCTGGACGGACGCCGGATCGACTACGCCGACGACGCCGAGCTGCGTGCCGACGGCTGCGCCGACCGGCCGGCCGTCACCCTCCCCGCCGCGGCCTTCGAGGGTCTCCCGAAGGGCCCCGACCCGCTGTACGCCGCCGTGGACCGCAAGGTGGACGTGGCCCGCACCACCCCCACCCCGCACTGGCGCAAGGGCTGCCGGCAGCTCTACCGCTCGGACGGCCGCGACCCGTCGGTCATCTTCGACCAGGGCTTCGCCCCGAAGGACGTCAGCGGCCAGTACGACATCACCAGTTACGTCCTCCAGAACCAGCCCTCGCCGTTCGTCAGCACCACCTACGACCCCGCGCTCTACAAGAAGTGGAAGAAGGTGCCCTGGAGCTACTTCATCGACGCCCCCGGCGGCATCGACGTCAACGCGACCATCGGTGACCAGCACAAGTACGCCGACCAGCTCGAAGTCGCCTTCCCCGGCGGCGTGGACCGCCACTTCATCCGCCGCGCCTGCCCGGTCGACCGGGACACCGCCTCACTGGTGGAGTCCGGTTGCGTCGACAACCCGAACTACCACGCCTGGCTCCGCTGACGGGAGCGCGACCGCACCCCCAGGGCGGCGGGCAGGGATCCGAGATCCCCGCCCGCCGCCCTGTGCGGTCCCCGACTCAGGCGAGGGTGGCGGTGACGATGTGGTAGTCGATGAGGCTGTCGCGCCAGGCGGGGAGGAAGTGGCGGGTCCAGTGGGCGGGCGGGACGGTGTCGGCGAGGTAGCGGTCGAGGCCGGGCCAGACGTCGGCGCCGATGGATGTGGTGGTGATGTCGGTGAAGCCGGCCCGGGTGAGGTCGGCGGTGAAGTCGTCCAGGGGGTGGGCGATGTCCAGGCCGTCGGCGAAGCTGGCGAGGAGGATCTTGAGGCGTTCGGCGGCTTCGGGGCCGGGGGCGGTGAAGAAGGTGGTCACGACGAGCCGGCCGCCGGGGCGCAGGACGCGGGAGGTCTCGCGGGCGAAGCCGGTGAGTTCGCGGAAGTGCTGGGCGGCCTCGACGGAGAAGACGCCGTCCAGGTAGGCGTCGGAGAAGGGGAGTTCGTCGGCCGAGCCGAGGGTGTACGCCAGCCGATCGGGGTACGTGGCGAGGGCTCTCGCGTTGACGGCGCGGGCGCGCTGGATCTGGTCGGGGTGGATGTCCACCCCGGTGACCGCCGCGAAGCGGAACTCCCGCAGGGCGAGTGCCGCCCCCAGCCCGCGGCCGCAGCCGACCTCCGCCAGCCGCAGCTGCTCGCGCGGCTCGGGGAACTCCCGCAGCACCCGCCGGTAGAGCTGCTCCTGGCTGCGCACACGATCCTCGGGGGTCGGGGCGGCGAGGTCGATCCCTTGCCAGTAGCCGAAGTTGATGAAACCTCCGGCGAACGACGGCGCGGTGGAGAGGTCGTCGACGCCATAGGTCTGGCGCACGGTCGGGGGGATGCGGTTGTGGTCCATGGGCCGCTGGGTCTCCTGCTCGGTGGGCGCCCGGCCATCGGGTGCGCCGAGGTACGTACCCAAACCTGTGGTGGTCCGAACACGGTACGTGATCGTCCGGTGTCCAGGGAGCGGAGGGGGCGTGCGGTGGCGGTACGGGGGGATTGAACCGCCATCGCGCGCCCCCTCGGCTATCGGGCAAGGTCGGCCGGGGAGTTGAGACGGGTCAGCTTCCGCGGGTTGCGCACGACGTAGACCCGGGTGATCAGGCCGTCCTCCACCGCGAGGCTCACCACCGAGGGTTCGCCGCCGATGTCGATCCGGCCGGCCGGTGCGCCGTTGAGCCACACCGCGGCGAGCGAGACCGGCAGCCGGCCGGCGCGCGCGAGCAGCGCCGCCACCGCCTCGGCGCCGTGCACCGGCGCGACCGCGGCCGCCACGATGCCGCCGCCGTCGGCGATCAGGACGACGTCCGGCGCCAGCACCTCCATCAGGTCCTGCAAGCGGCCGGTGCGCAGGGTCTCCAGGAACCGTTCCACCACCCGCCGCTGCTCGGAGTGGGTCACCCGCACCCGGGGCCGGCGGGCCGCCACGTGTCCGCGGGCCCGCCGGGCGACCTGCCGTACGGCGGCCGAGGTCTTGCCGAGGGCCTCGGCGATCTCCTCGTACGGCAGCTCGAAGACCTCGCGGAGCACGAACACCGCCCGCTCGGTCGGCCCGAGCGTCTCCAGTACCGTCAGCATCGCGAACGAGACGCTCTCCGCGAGTTCGACGTCCTCGGCGACGTCGGGGGTGGTGAGCAGCGGCTCCGGCAGCCACTCGCCGACGTACTGCTCGCGCCGGCGGGAGAGCGTCCGCAGCCGGTTGAGGCCCTGGCGGGTGACGATCCGGATGAGGTACGAGCGCGGGTCGTGCACCCGCTGCCGGTCGACCCGGGCCCACCGCAGCCAGGACTCCTGGAGCACGTCCTCGGCGTCGGCGGCGGAGCCGAGCAGCTCGTAGGCGACGGTGAAGAGCAGGCCGCGGTGCACGACGAACGGGTCCTCCGCGATGAGCGGGTCTTCCGCGACGAGCGGTTCCTCGGTCATGCCGGGGACGCTCCGGTCGAGGCGCGCGTGGCCAGGGGGACCGCGCAGGAGTCGGAGAAGCCCTGCGAACTGACGCCGTGCGCGATGTTGTTCCGGGTGGCCATGTTGACGAAGGCGACGTAGGCGGTGAGTTCGACCATGGCCGCCGGGCCGAGCTCGTCCAGCAGCTGCCCGTACATCGCGTCGGTGACGGCGGGCGGGGTCGCGGTCATGGCCTCGGCGTACTCCATGACCTCCCGCTCCAGCGGCGTGAACACCTCCGACGCCCGCCAGTTCGGCACCTGGCTCGCCTTGGCCGGGTCCAGGCCCCGGTTCCGCGCCTGGAAGTAGCCGATGTCCAGGCACCAGCCGCAGCCGACCAGTGCGGCCACCGCCATGTGCGCGAAGGACTTGAGGCCCTCGTCGAGCACGTCCCACCCGGCGACCTTCCCGGAGAACTCCAGGTTCGCGGTGGCGACCGCGGGGCTGTGCCACACCACCTCGACGGGCTCGAAGACGGTTCCGAAGCCCTTGATCATGTTCTCGCTCAGCTCGGCGGGCAGCTGGGCCTTCGGCAGTCGCAGTGCCATGGTGTCCTCCCAAGTTCGGTGGGTTGTCCGGGTTGCCGGACATGGAGACACCGGAGGGCGGGCGGATGTGACAGACGGAGGTGCGGCCGCCGCGGAAAAGCCTTTCCGGATGGGACGGACCGTCCGCTACAGTCCGCGGGGATTTCCGCCCCGACGGCCGTCCGGCCTTGTCGGGCCACCGTGAGGAGAACGACACCGTGACCGTCCCCGACGAACGCCCGGCCCCGCCGCTGACCGGCGGCGAGCGCGAGATGCTGCGCGGCTTCCTCGACTACCACCGGGCGACCCTCGCCATGAAGTGCGAGGGCCTGACCGACGAGCAGCTGCGCCTGCGCTCCAGCCCGCCCTCCACGACCAGCCTGCTCGGGCTGGTCCGGCACATGGCGGAGGTGGAGCGCACCTGGTTCCGCCGGGTGATCGACGGCGAGGACGTGCCGCTGGTCTGGTCCGAGGACGGCGACTACCAGGCGGCGTACGACCCCACCGGCGCCACCCGGGCCGAGGCCTTCACCGCCTGGCAGACCGAGGTCGAGCACTCCCGCCGGATCGAGCTCGCCGCCGAATCCCTCGACATCACCGGCTACCAGGCCCGGTGGGACGCCGAGGTGTCGCTGCGCCTGGTGATGCTCCACCTGATCCACGAGTACGCCCGGCACAACGGGCACGCGGACTTCCTGCGCGAGGCGATCGACGGCGTGACGGGCGCCTGAGTCGCTCCTACCAGCCGAGGAGATGGGTGTGCTGGGCGAGGGCGGTGAGGACGGCGGCGGCGGTGGTCTCGGGGGTGTGGGTGGTGGTGTCGAGGGTGTGGGTGAGGTCCTCGGGGGCCGGGCCGGGGTGGAGGACGACGTAGTGGAGGGCGGCGCCGGTGGTGCGGCTCTCGCGGCGGAAGGTGTCGAGGGCGGCCGGGACGGCGGGGGACTCCACCACGACCTGATAGCCGCGGGTGGCGTAGGCGAAGGCGGCCTGGGCGGCGGCGGCCAGGGCGGTGGTGTTCTGGTGCGCGGCCTCGGGCAGGTGGGGCGGGAGGTGGCCGCTGCGGATGACCCGCAGGAAGTCGTCCGTCCGCAGGTGGACGCTCGGGGTCAGATCCCGGGCGAGCAGCTCCGCGACCGGGCTGTTCCCGGCCCCGTCCGGGTCGACGAGGACGAGGACGCCCCCGGCGCCCCGGCCGCCCCCGAGCTCCGGCCCACCTACGGTCGTACGGTTCACAGCTGCTGATCCCTTCGCGGGCCGGGGACGGGCGGGTAGCCGGGGGCGGGGCGATCGGCGTGCGAAGGGGCTGGTCGGCCCGTGTCGGTCAACTGACCGCCTCGTCCCAATGACTGATGCGTTTCGGGGATCAACCTAGTCCAAACGGGTGGTCCGAGTCGTCCCCCACCCGCTTCCTGGGCGGGTCGCGGGGGTGCCCGGGGGCTTCGCCGGCTGCTACCGGTCGCCGGTGCGCAGCACGATCGGGTTGGTGAGCGCGGCCATCGGGCCCCAGGGCAGGTCCGGACCCATCGCGTTGCCCCTGCCCGGCGTGCCGTCCGCCTTCGGGTGGCGCACCTCGGCCCGGACGTAGGCGGCGAGCGAGGCGGTGGTGCGCCAGACCACGGTGCCGGAGCCGTCGGCGGGCAGCGACTCCTGGTGCAGCTGCCCCTCGTCGGTGAGGAAGCGGACCGTCCCGCCGGGCACCCCGGACACGGTGAGCCGGACGTCCAACGGGGCGTCGGCCGGGACGGTCAGCTCCTCGCCGATGCCCGCCCGGCGGCCGTGCCCGGTGACGGTGAACTCCAGCGTGACCGCGGAGGATTCGGCCAGCCAGCTGCGCCCGGCTCGCAGCCCGTCGAGGACCGCGGCCCGGGTGAGGTCCTCGGCCAGCACCACGGTGTGCGGGGAGCCGATCGGCTGCGGCTCGCTGTGGGCGTCGCTGTTGCCCATGGCCGGCAGCCAGGAGCGGCCCTCGCGCAGGGCGACGGCGAGCCGGCCGTCCCAGGTGTCCACCGCGGACTCGTCGTCGTACGTCCAGGGGCCGTTCCACACCTCGACGGCGTCGGCCTCCTCGTAGCCGAACTTCCACTGGCAGGCGACGTACGGGCAGTACGGGTGCGCGGGCACCACCAGACCGCCGGCGCGGTGGACCTGGCGGACGAAGCGCGGGTACTGCCCGTCGCGCGAACGGTAGCGCCAGTCCACGAACTGGCCGGGCTCCAGGCCGAGGGCCAGCCAGTGGCCGTTGCGGGTGGTGATCTCCTCGCCCGGGACGATCAGCAGGTCCGGGCCGGCCAGCGGGCCCCAGGCGGCGTGCGAGGAACTGGTGTTGTGATCGGTCGAGACGATGAAGTCCAGGCCGGCCGCGCGGGCTCCGGCCGCGACCTCCTCGGGCGTGCGCCGCCCGTCGGAGTGGACGGTGTGCAGGTGGCAGTCACCGCGGTACCAGGCCCGGCCGCGGCCGCGGGCCCGCTCCGCCGGGTACCGCGGGGTGAACCGGGGGCCGGGCGCACCGAACCGGAGGGTGACCTGGACGTGGTAGTCCAGGCCCTGCGGGGCGACCTGGTAGGGGCCCAGGACCACGTGCCAGGTGCCGGGGTTGATCGGGCCGGGGAGGTAGCCGGGGGTCGCGGTGTCACGGGCGAGGACGAACTCGGTGCGGAAGCCGCCGGACCAGCCGCGGAAGCCGGGGCCGCCGAGGTCGGTGCCGCGCTCGTCGAAGATGCCGATGTCGCAGGAGTTGCCGGGGGTGCCGGGCGGGACCGGCGGCTTGTCGTAGCCGTAGGAGACGGCGATCTCGCGGACTCCGGCGGGGACTTCGACCGGGAGGTGGACGAAGTCGGGGGCGCCGGTGGGGAGGTGACCGGTGAGGGTGAGGGTGCGGTCGGCGGGGGCGGCGACGGGGGTGGCGCCCGGGTCGGGGGCGTCGGCGGGGGTGGCGTGTGCCTGGCCGGTGGTGGCGGCGAGGCCGAGGGCGGTGGCGGCGCCGGTGGCGAGGCCGGTGCGGAGCAGGTCGCGGCGGGCGGGCTGGTCGGGGCGCTGATCGGTGGTCTGTGAGGTCGGTTGGTGGCTCGGCTGGTCGGGGCGTGGGGCGCTGGGCTCGATCGGCATCGAGGCCTCCGGATCGGGGTGGGGCGGCTCGGGGCGGGCGGGTCGCTCGCGTGCCTACCCGGGTGAGTGAACCGGGGGTGAGTCGCGGCCCACGGGGGTGCGGCGGTCCGGTGAAGAGGGGCCGGGTGGGGGTGGGGGCGAGTTGCGGGGAGTGATGAATGGTCGGTTCATAGTCATGTCATCGGATTATGTGAGCAATCACGCGAATGGGAGACGGGCGTGTCGGTGAGTCGGCGGACGCTGCTCCTGGCGGTGGCCGGAGGAGCGCTGGCAGGGTGCCGCACCGGGTCGTCCGGCGCCGGCTCGGCCCTGCCGTCGCTCTCGGCGTCCGGCTCCGCCCCGGCCTCGGCGATACCGTCCGCGGGCCAGGCCGATGGGCCCGCCGAAGCCGCCTCGCCGACGGGCCAGGCCACCCCCGCGCCCGAGCCGACCCGGGACGAGGTCGTGGAGCGGTACGGCGCCCTGGCCCCGAGCGAGTGGGGGTTGGAGGTCTCCGGGGTGATCACCGAGCTGCCCGAGGGCGAGACCGCCATGGCGCTCACCTTCGACGCCTGCGGCGGCTCCGGCGGCAACGGCTACGACGCCGACCTGATCGACGTCCTGAGGTCGTACGAGGTGCCGGCGACGCTCTTCCTGAACGCCCGCTGGATCGACGCCAACCCGGACGAGTTCGAGCAGCTCGCCGCCGACCCGCTGTTCGAGATCGGCAACCACGGCACCGTCCACCGCCCGCTCTCGGTCACCGGCCGCTCCGCCTATGGCATCGCCGGCACCGGAGGCGTCGGCGAGGTGTACGACGAGGTGGCGGGCAACGCCGAGAAACTCGCCGGGCTGCTCGGGCGCCGGCCCCGGTTCTTCCGCTCCGGCACCGCGCACTACGACGACGTCGCCACCCGGGTGGTCGCGGACCTGGGGCAGAAGGTGGCGGGCTTCACCGTGAACGGGGACGGCGGGGCGACGCTGCGGCCCGCCGAGGTGCGGGAGGAGTTCGGCTCCGCCCCGCCGGGCGCGATCGTGATCGGGCACCTGAACCACCCGGGCGGCGGCACCGCCCCCGGGGTGGCGGCGGCGGTGCCGGAGCTGCTGGCGGCGGGGCGGCGCTTCGTCCGGCTCTCGGACGTGCTGTGAACGGACCTGTCGCCGATGGATGTGCCGTGAACGGGCGTGTCGGCCGACGGATGTGCCGTGAACGGACGTGTCGATCGATCGGCGTCATGAACAGGCCTGCCGAGAACAGCCGTGAAGCCGAGGCTCACGCCAGGCGCAGGCCGCCCGGGTGTTCCTGCTCGATGATCCGGACCAGCCGGTCGAAGACGGTCGGCCCCCGGCCCGCCCGGGCGGCGGCCAGCTCGGCGGAGATGTGCGCCCGGTTGGTGGGGTGGGCGCGGGCCAGCCGCAGCTCCAGCTGGCGGGCCGTCTCCGGGTGGCCGAGGTTGCGGCGGGAGACCTCGTGGTGGCGCCACTCGATGACCCAGTCACCGTCCTCGGGCGTGCCGTAGCCGCCGCGCAGGCAGTCGGCGAAGGCGTCGAGGTTGCGGCCGAAGTAGCCGTCCACCCCGATCGCCCGCCCGACCGCGTCCCAGAAGTCCTCCAGGGTCTTGATCCCGTCGCCGTCGATCACATAGGTCACCGTCACGGGGACGAGGATATGCCGGGCCGCCGGCCGGTCAGGGGGTGACGGCGATCGCGGTGGCGAGCAGCCCGTCCCGGACCACCCACCGGCCGTCGAAGCCGTCGATCCGCCGACCGCCGACCGTCGGGCCAGGGACCAGCAGCCGGGCGGTGAAGGTGCCGTCGGGGGAGAGGTCCAGCTCGGCCTCGCTGAAGTCCAGGAAGAGCAGGGTGAGCGGGAACCAGGCCTTGTACACCGACTCCTTGGCGCTGAACAGGATGCGGTCCCACGGGATGTCCGGGTGCTCGGCGGCCAGCTTGGCGAGCCGCTGCCGCTCGATCGGCAGCGCGATGGCCTCCTCCACGCCCTCGGGCAGCGCCAGCGCGGGCTCGGCGTCGATGCCGAGGGAGGCGAGGTCCCCGGACCGGGCCACGGCGGCCGCGCGGAAGCCGTCGCAGTGGGTGAGGCTGCCGACCACGCCGTCCGGCCAGCTCGGTGCGCCGCGCAGGCCAGGGACGAGCGGGCGGTACGGGACGCCGAGCCGGGCCAGGGCGGCCCGGGCGCAGTGCCGGACGGTGGTGAACTCCCGGCGCCGCTTCTCGACGGCCCGGGCGACGGCCGGCTCCTCTTCGGGCTCCAGCCGGGCCTCCGGCGGGTCGTCGTAGGCCACCTCGGTCACCACGACGTCCGGCAGCAGGTCCGCGATCATTCGTTCCCCCCTCGGAAGTCCGCGTGGATGGTCGTCCGCGCGGGACGAGGGTAACCCGAGTGGCGGATCTTGGTGGGCGGATCGGGTACCTGCCGCCGGTCGGGCCGGCTACTCGAAGGCGGCCGCGGCCTCGCGCAGGGCCCGGACGACCGTCTCCGGGTCGTAGGGCGCGGGCTCGCCGGGCAGGTAGGTGACGGAGTGCAGGGCGCCGGTGTAGCGGAAGGAGCGGTGACGCTCGTGCACCGGCCAGGAGACCGGGGACTTGCGGTCGATGCCGACGCTGATGCCCTGGAACGGTGCCATGCCGATCAGTTGGTGGACCGGGCCGAGTACGGCGCCGTCCACCACTCGGCCGTCGACGAGCAGCCGGAACTCCCACTTGAGGTCGGCGACGGCGGTGGCCGCCAGGGTGATCCGCCGGGTGCCGACCGGCAGCGGGCCGGCGTCGGCCTCCAGCAGTTCGCCGTACTGGTTGTAGGCGAAGCGCAGCCGGCCGTCCTCGACGTAGAGGCTGTAGCCGCCGCCCTGGTCGCCGTGCGAGACCAGGACGCCCTGGTCGCCGTCCCGGTAGCCGTCGAGCGCGACCTCGACCGTGAAGGAGCGGAAGGAGACCAGCCGGGAGGAGCGGTAGCGCTCCAGCTCGGGGGTGCCGGCGAGCAGGGTGACCGGGCGGCGCAGCCGCTCCGCCTCCGGGCCGCGCAGGGCGAGGGCGCCGCTGCCGTCGGCGAGCGGGAAGACCCCGTCGCGCCAGGCGGCGGCCTCCCAGGCGGCGGACAACTCCTTGACCAGGCCTGGGTGTTCGGCGGCGAGGTCGTGGATCTCGGTGGGGTCGGTGCGCAGGTCGTACAGCGCCCACTCGCCGTCGTCGTACGGGGTGCCGGGGCGGTGCAGGGTGACCAGCTTCCAGCCGTCGCGGTAGTAGCTGCGGTTGCCGGTCATCTCGCAGTACTGCTCGTGGTGGGTGCTGGGCGCGCCGCCGTCGCGCAGTACGGAGGCGAAGCTGATGCCGTCTAGCTCCTGGACGGGCTGCTTCCGGCGCTCCAGTGGCCTTGCCACGCCCGCGAGTTCGAGCAGGGTGGGCAGGATGTCGGTGACGTACTGGTACTGGGCGCGGATGCCGGTGTCGCCCTCGGCGCGCGGCAGGCCGGCCGGCCAGGAGAGCACGAACGGGACGCGGACGCCGCCCGCGTAGGTCTGGCCCTTGTAGAGGCGGAACGGGGTGTTGGAGGCCATGCCCCAGCCGCGCGGGTAGTGGACCAGGCTCTGCGGGCCGCCGATCAGGTCGATCTCGCGTTGGACGTCCGGGTTCCAGTCGTCCGGGAGGCCGGGGTGGTGGACGAAGCGGCTGAAGTAGCTGCGGGTGCCCTCGGCGCCGCCCTCGCCGGTGCCGCCGTTGTCGCTGGTGAACACGATGATGGTGTTGTCGAGTTCGCCGAGGGCGGCCAGGGTGTCGGCGAGCCGGCCGAGGTTCTGGTCGACGTTGTCGACCATCGCCGCGTACACCTCCATGTAGCGGGCGTACAGCTTCTTTTGGACATCGGTGAGTTCGCCCCAGGGGCCGACTTCGTGCCCGGCCTCGGAGTTGCGCTCGGGCAGTTCGGTGCCGGGCGGGAAGTGGCCGGCGGCCAGCTGGCGGGCGAAGCGGGTGCGGCGCAGCTCGTCCCAGCCGCCGTCGTAGCGGCCGCGGTGGCGGGCGAGGTCCTCGGGCTTGGCCTGGAGCGGGCCGTGGACGGCGTTGTGGGCGAGGTAGAGGAAGAACGGCTTGTCGGAGTCGTGGGCGCGCAGTGACTTGACCATCGCGATGGCCTGGTCGGTGATGTCATCCGTGTAGTAGTAGCCGTCGGGGAACTCATCGATGTCCAACGGACTGTTGTCGCGGACGAGTTGGTGCGGATGGAAGAGACTGGTCAGACCCTCCAGGACGCCGTAGTACTGGTCGAAGCCCTTCTGGAGCGGCCAGTTGGCGCGGTCGTCGGCGGCGCTGGAGGCGGAGTCCCGGGTGAGGTGCCACTTGCCGACCGCGTAGGTGGCGTACCCGGCGTCGTGCAGCAGCTCGGCCAGGGTCGGTATGTCCCCGGCGACCTCCATGCCGTAACCGGGGAACCCCGGATCGGCGTTGGCGACGAAGGAGTAGCCGACCCGGTGCGGGTTGAGGCCGGTGAGCAGGGCCGCCCGGGCGGGCGAGCAGAGCGGCATGGTGTGGTAGTTGGCGAGCCGGACGCCGGTGGCGGCGAGGCGGTCCAGGGTCGGGGTGGGAATCTCGGCACCGAACGGGCCGATGTCGCTGTAGCCCATGTCGTCGATCAGGACGACCACGATGTTGGGCGCCCCCTCGTGCGGGCGGACGGGCCGCGGCCAGTGAGGGGAGGACTCGGCGAAGGTGCGGCCGACGGTGCCGGGGAAGCCGGCGTACGGGTCGCGGCGGTGCGGGTTCGGCTCGGGGGTGACGCTCATGGGACGGCTCCGAAAGGGGGTGGGCGGGTTCAGCGGGCGGCCGCGGTCGGCTCCAGGCCCGGAACGGCGGCCAACAGATCGGCGGTGTAGGGGTGTTCGGGCGCGGTGACGACCCGGTCGGCGGGCCCGGTCTCGACGATCCGGCCGCGGTGCATCACCGCGATCCGATGGCTGACCTGGCGGACCACCGCCAGGTCGTGGGCGATGAACAGGATGGCCAGGCCGAGCTCCCGCTGGAGCCGGGCGAGCAGCTCGATCACCTGGGCCTGCACCGAGACGTCCAGTGCGGAGACCGGCTCGTCGCAGATCAGCACGCTCGGTTCGGGGGCCAACGCCCGTGCGATGCCGATGCGTTGGCGCTGGCCTCCGGAGAAGGCGCGCGGGTGGCGGTCGGCCGTGGCCGGGTCCAGCCCGACCTGCTCCAGCAGTTCGGCGACCCGGGCGGCGCGCTGCTCCCGGTCGCCGAGACGGTGGGCGATCAGCGGCTCGGCGATGATCTGCCCGGCGGTCATCCGGGGGTTGAGCGAGGAGTACGGGTCTTGGAAGACCAGTTGGACGTCGCGTCGCGGTGAGCGGCCGATCTCCTCGCCGCGCAGGCGGATGCTGCCGCCGGACGGCGGGTGTGCCCGGACCAGGGCCCGGGCCAGGGTGGACTTCCCGGAGCCGGACTCGCCGACCAGGCCCAGCGTCTCGCCGGGGTGCAGGTCGAGGTCGATGCCGTGCAGCGCGGTGAAGGCGCGCCGCCGCGAGCCGTAGCTCTTGGTCAGGCCGCGCACGGTGAGCAGGGGCTGGTCGCCCGGGGTGCTGTTGGCGGCCGCCCCGGAGGGCTCCGCCAGGCGTGGCACGGCGGCCAACAGCTCGCGGGTGTAGGGGTGTTCGGGCCGGGCGAGGATCTCGGCGGTGGCGCCTTGCTCGACCACTCGGCCGTGCCGCATGACCAGCAGCCGGCGGCAGGTCTGGGCGATCACCCCGAAGTCGTGGCTGATCACCACCAGCGCCGTGCCGGTCTCCCGGTTGATCCGGGCGAGCAGGCGCAGGATCTGCCGCTGGACGGTCGGGTCCAGCGCGGTGGTCGGTTCGTCGGCGACCAGCACCTCGGCGTCGTGGGCCAGGGCCAGGGCGATCATGATGCGCTGGCGCTGGCCGCCGGAGAACTGGTGGGGATGGTCGCGCAGCCGTCCGGTGGCGTCCGGGATGCCGACCAGGTCGAGCAACTCGGCCGCTCGGGCGGCTCGTTCGGCCTTCCGTGGCCGTCCGCCGTGGGCGCGCAGCGCCTCGTCCAGCTGGCGGCCGACGGTGAGCACCGGGTTGAGCGAGGACATCGGGTCCTGGAAGACCATGGCGATCCGGCGGCCGCGCAGGGCACGCAGCGCGTCCTCGGGGAGGGCGGCCAGGTCCTGCCCGGCCAGCTCGACCGAGCCGGCGGTGATCCGGCCGCCGGGCGGCAGCATCCGCAGCAGCGCGAGGGCGGTGGTGGACTTGCCGGAGCCGGACTCGCCGACGATGCCCAGGGTGTCGCCGGCTTCCAGGTCGAATCCGACGCCGTCGACGGCGGGGGCGGCGGGGGCGGTACCCGCGGCGGCGCCCGGGGGGTCGTCGAACCGTACGGTGAGGTCGGTGACTCGGAGCACGGTGGTCATCGGCGGATCCCCCGGTTCAGGGCCTCGGCGATCAGCGTGAAGCCGAGCACCAGCGCGGTGGTGGCGGCCAGCGGGACGGCCGCGAAGGCCGGATCGGTGGCCAGGTAGGCGACGGACTGGCTGAGGATGCTGCCCAGGGTGGGCTCCGGTGGGCGGACTCCGAGGCCGAGGAAGCTCATCGCGCCTTCGATGAACACGCCGAGCGAGAGTGCCACGGCGGTCTGCACGATCAGCGGGTCGACGGCGTTGGGCAGTACGTGGCGCAGCAGCACCCGGGCCCGGGAGGCCCCGCCGACCCGGGCCGCCAGGGCGTACTCGCGCTCCCGTTGGACCAGGATGCCCGCCCGCAACTGCCGCCCGAAGCCCGGGATCTCGGCCAGCGCGATGACGATCACCACCGGCCAGCGGCCCGGGCCGAGGACGGCGGTGACGGCCAGCGCGAGGATCAGCCCGGGGAAGGCGAGCAGCAGGTCGAAGGCCCGCTGGACGGCGAGGTCGGCCCACCGGGAGCTGGCCGCGAGCAGGGCGGCCGAGCAGCCGAGCAGCGCGCCGATCGGGACGGCGGTGACGATCAGCGCGAGGTCGGTGCCGATGCCGTGCAGCACCCGGCTGTACAGATCACGGCCCAAGTCATCGGTGCCGAAGGGGTGTTCGGCGCTGGGGCCGGCCAGGGCGAGGGCGCTCTGGGCGTTCGGGTCGGTGCCGGTGAGCAGCGGTGCGAGCAGCCCGGCGAGGGCGACGACGCCGACCAGCGCGAGGCCGGTCAGGCCGCGCGCGCTCAGCAGGGCGGCGCGGTAACGGCCGCCCGGGGCAGCTGACTTGCGGGGAATCGTGGTGGTGGTCATCGGGTCACTCCCAGCGGATCCGGGGGTCGAGCCAGGTGTAGGCCAGGTCGGTGAGCAGTTGGACGGCCACGTAGACCGCCACCACGAGCAGCAGCAGGTCCTGCACCACCGGGTAGTCCCGGCGCACCACGCCCTGCTCGATCAGCTGGCCGAGGCCCGGCCAGGCGAAGATCCGCTCCACCAGGACGGCCCCGGCGACGAGGTGGCCGATCTGGAGGCCGAGGACGGTGACGGCTGAGGGCAGGGCGTTGGGCAGCGCGTGCCGCCAGACGATCCGCCGCCGGGAGACGCCGAGCGCGGTCGCGGTGCGGACGTAGTCCTCGGCGAGCGCGCGTTCGATGCCGTCCTTGAGGTAGCGGGCCAGGACGGCGGCGCTGGGCAGGGCCAGGCAGAGGGCCGGCATCGCCAGGTACTGCACGGCCAAGTCCGGCTCGGCCAGCAGGGATTCGTGCCCGCCGGCCGGGAGCAGTTCGAAGCCGACGGCGAACACCAGCACCAGCAGCACGCCGGTGACGAACGGTGGGATCGCCAGCACCCCGGTGGTGACGGCCTGGACGGCGGCGGCGACCGGGCGGCGTCTGCTGGTGGCGCCGAGCACGGCCAGCGGCAGGGCGATCAGCACCACCAGCAGCAGGGCGCCGAGGGTGAGTTGGGCGGTGGCGCCGAGGCCGTTGCCGATCAGGTCGGTGACCTGGCCGCCGATCGCGTAGCTCGGGCCGAGGTCGCCGCTCAGCAGGCGGCCGAGCCAGCTCGCGTACTGGCCGAACAGAGGCTGGTCGAGGCCGAGTTCGGAGCGGATGGCCTCGATGGCGGCGGGGCCGGCGTCCGGTCCTGCGAGCGTGGTGGCCGGGTCGCCGGGGATCAGCCGGAGGATGAGGAAGACGAGGAAGGAGGCGAGGACCAGGACGAGCAGTCCGCTGGGGAGGCGTTTCAGGAGGAACGTGCGCATGGGTATCCGGGGGCCGTCCTGCTCAGGCCGTGAGGTAGGCGTCGTCGAGGTTGAGGTAGCCGAACTTGTTGAGCGTGGCGCCCCGGGCCCGGTGGCCCGCGACCTCGATCAGTCCGGCGATGGCGAGGTTGATCACGAACTGCTCCTCCAGCAGCACGTCGGTGATCCGCTGGTAGAGCTCCAGGGCCTCCGGACTGTCGCTGTCGCTGCGGTTCCAGGCCCGCTGCACGACGTCGGTGTAGGCGGGGGAGGTGAAGCGCGAGCTGTTCTTGGCCTCGTTGAAGGGGTAGGCGCTCACCGCGAGGGTGGCGGGGTGGAGTTGGGCGAAGCCGTGGCTGAGCGACCACAGGGCGGGCATGGACTGGGAGATGAGCTGCTTCTGCATGGTCGGCGAGTCGGTGGGCTGGAGCACGGTGTCGATGCCGACCTGCTGGAGGTCGTACTGGAGGATCTGCGCGACGGCGGTCGGCCCGGCCTCGTTGGTGTGGGCGAAGGGCAGGGTGAGGCGTTCCGCGCCGGCCTCCCTGAGCAGCGCCCGGGCCCGATCCGGGTCGTGCCGGTAGTGGGTGGCGCCGGCCTCGGTGTACGCCGGGGAGGATGTGGGCCAGGGCGCCGAGGAGACGCTGCCGTAGCCGCCGAGGGCCTGCTGGACCAGCCGGTCGCGGTCGATGGCCCAGGCGATGGCCTGGCGCACGCGCTTGTCGCCGACGTGCTCGGCGGTGGTGTTGACGCCGATGTAGTAGGCGCCGGAGCCGGTGTCGTACGGGTGGATGCGGAACTGCGGGTCGGTGCGCAGGGTGGCGACGTCCTTGCCGCGGACGTTGTAGGAGAGGTGGGTCTGGCCGGTCCTGAGGGAGGACAGCAGCGACTCGGCCTGCGGGATGATCCGGATCTCCACGCCGTCCAGGTACGGGCGGCCGGGGTTCCAGTAGTGGTCGTTGCGGGCGAAGGCCAGCGAGGAGCCGGGCTTGCGGTCGGTGAGGGTGAACGGGCCGGTGCCGATCAGCCGGGTGCCGGCGACGGCGTCCTCGACGCTGTCCCGGTCCGGGATGATCATGAATTCGAAGAGGTCGAAGAGATTGCTCACCGGATGGGCGAGCACCAGGGTCAGCTCGAAGTCCCCGTTCCTGCGGAAGTCGGTGACGGCGGCGGCGGTGGATCTCAACTGGGCGGAGCGGGCCGGGTTCTGGAGGTTCCGGACGGCGAAGACGACGTCCTCGGCGGTGAACCGGCGGCCGCTGTGGAAGAGCACGTCCTCGCGCAGCCTGAGTGTGACGCTCAGGCCGTCCGGGGAGACCTCCCAGGCGGTGGCCAGCTCGGGCTGCGGGCGCAGCCGGTCGTCGTACCTGGTCAGGGTGTTGAACACGAGCCGCTGGATCAGGGTGTTGGCGCTCTGGGCGAAGAGCAGGCTCGGGGTGACGTCGATGCCGGTGGCGACGGTCAGCACGCCGCCCCGGCGCGGCGGGCCGGCGTCCGCGGCGCCGGCCGCGTTCCGGGCGTGCTCGACGGCGGACCGGCAGCCCGCGAGCGTCAGCAGACCGGCACCGGCGAGGCCCGCGCGCAGCAGGGCGCGGCGGCTCGGGGCGGTGGGGAGGCGGGGCGGCGCGGTCATGGCGGTCCTTCGGGGGATCGTGGTGGCAGACGGCACGCGGTGGGGGCCAGCGCGTGGACGGGCCGGGCGTACAGCTCGCCGAGCACCGGCGCTCCGGCGGCCACGGCGAGCACGTCCGGGCCGCGCTGCTGGGAGATCAGCAGGCCGGCGTCCCGGTGGAGGTGTGAGCGCCGGGCGAACTCGGACCGGACGACGTCGAGATGGGCCGGATCGAGGGCGGTGAAGTGCTCGGTCAGGACCAGCAGGTCGGGGTTGACCACGTCGGCGAGCAGGGCGAGCGCGCGGCCGATGATCCGGGCCCGGTTGCGGACCAGCCGGTTCGCCGCCGGGTCGCCCCGGCGGACGGCGGCGATCAGCTGGGCCCGGTCCGGTTCGGCGGTGACGCCCTCGGCGGCGGCCGCCGCGAACAGCGCGGTGTCCGAGGCGGCCACCGAGAGGCAGCCGCGCCGGCCGCAGTGGCAGCGCTCCCGGCTGTCCGCGTCCGGATCGGTGACCGTGCCGGTGACCGGGAGGTGGCCGAGGTCGCCGGTGACCGAGAGCGGGCCCAGGTGGACGGTGCCCGCGACCGCCAGCGCCGCGTCCACCACATGGCCGACGAACAACTGCACCATGCTGCGGCGGGCCGCCGGGTGGCCGAAGAGGATCTCCGCCTGGGCGAGCGCCCGGGCGTGGTTGTCCACTCGGACGGGCAGCCCGGTGGCGTCCGCCAGCAGTTCGCGCAGCGGCAGGTCGTGCCAGTCGAGCGGGCCGTGCCGGACGATCAGGCCGCTCGCCGGGTCGACCGCGCCACCGGTGACGGCGCCCAGCCCGACCACCGTACGGTGTCCGCGCAGGGTCTCGATCAGCCGGGGCAGCCGGGCCAGCAGCGGCTTCAGCAGCTCGGGTCCGGTCCGGCCTCGGTGCGGGATCTCCCTGCGCCGCAGCACCCGGCCGCGCAGGTCGAGCAGCGCGACGGTGGTGAACGGCACGGCGATGTGCAGCCCCGCCACCGCGAGCCGGTCCGGGTCGAGGTCCAGCGGGAGCTGCGGGCGGCCCAGCGCGCCGGCGCCGCCGACCGCCAACTCCGGCCGCTCGTACAGGAGTCCGAGCCCGACCAGGTCCACCGCCTGCCGGGAGACGGCCGAGGCGCTGAGCCCGGTGAGCGCGGCGACCCGGCTGCGGGCGATCGGCCCGTGGTCGAGCACCGTGCGCAGCACGGCGGCGGCGTTGGCGTCCCGGCGGTCGTCGCCGGCGCGCGGGGCGGTGGACGTGGTCACGGACGTGCTGCTCCTCGGGCCCTGGGCGTCAGTTGGCCGCTTCGGACTTCTGGGCTCCGAGCTGTTCGGCTTCCAGCTCGTCGGCGGGCACCAGGCCGGGCACCCGCGGCGGGTCGGTGGGCTCCAGCAGCCGGCTGGGGACGCCGTCCACGCCGACCGGCAGATCGCCGTCCAGGGTGATCCGCCGCACCAGGCGCGGCTCGTCGCCGTAGTCGGCGACCGCGTAGTGCTGGGTGGCGCGGTTGTCCCAGATCGCGACGTCGCCGACCTGCCAGTCCCAGCGGACGGTGTTCTCCAGCCGCTCGACGTAGCGCTGGAAGAGGTCGATCAGCGCCTTGCTGTCGTCGCCCGAGAGGCCCTGGAGGCGCTGGGCGAAGGCGCCGAGCAGCAGGGTCTTCTCGCCGGTCACCGGGTGGACCCGGACCACCGGGTGCTCGGTCTTGAAGGCGGTGGAGACGAAGACGTCCCGGAACAGCTTGGCGACCTCGGGGTTGTTCGCCAGCTCGGGGCGCAGGGCGAGCCGGGCGGCGTAGTCGTAGTCGTTGGTGTGGACGGCGCGCAGGCTCTCGGCGAGCGCCTTCAGCGGGGCGGGCAGGTCCCGGTAGGCGGCCGCGGTGTTGGCCCAGGCGGTGCTGCCGCCGGCCGACGGGAGTTCCAGGGCGCGCAGGATCGAGGCCTTGGGGTAGGACGGGACGAAGGTGACGTCGGTGTGCCAGTTGTTGGCGCGCACGCCCTTGGTGGCGTCCAGTTCGAAGATGTAGCGGCCGTCCACACTGGGCACGGTGGGGTGGCCGACGGGCCGGCCGAGCAACCGGGCGAAGGCCTCCTGCTCGGCGTCGTCCAGGTGCTGCTGGCCGCGGAAGAAGAGCACCTTGTGCTCGTACAGGGCGGCCTCGACGGCGGCGACGGTCTCGGCGGGGAGGTCGCCGGCCAGGCGTATGTCGTGCACGATCGCGCCGATCCGGCCGGCGACGGGGGTGAGGCGAAGGATGGTCGGGCTGGAGGTGGCAGTGGTCATGACGGGGCCCTTTCGGGACGGGCGTGGTGACGGCAAGTGATGAGGTGAGGGGCGCCCGGGCAGCTGGGGGCGTACGGCTCCGCAGGGCGGGGCGCGGCGCACGGGCGCGGTGGTCCGCTGCGGCGGACGGTCAGAGCGCGAGCGCGCCGCGACAACAGCGGCGCGGGCAGCGGCAGGGGGCGGGGCGGACGGCGGTGTGCATCGGCCCTCCTTCCGGGTCGCTGCTGGATGGGCTCGGGCCTCATCGTGCTGAACCGTGCGGACTTCTGTCAATCGTCATCTTGGCTGGTGAGAAAGGGTGTTGCCGCTTCGTTTCGGCCGCTTGCGGTTTCTTGCGGCGCGTTGCGGCGTGTTGCGGCGGATGACGGGGGGATGGCGGGCGCAATGCGGGCGGGCGTTCGGGCTTGTCGCCCGGGGTGTGGGGTTACTAATTTTCGGAGCGGAAGAAATCCGGGCCGGCGCGGGCGGTTCCCGTCGCCGGGGTCGACGCCTGCCCGGAGTCCGGCGACCCGGCGCGTCCGTGACGTTCGGTGACGGCGGTGTCGGACGCTACTTGGTGAGCAGTCGGGCGAAGTCCAGCCCGAGGCTGCCGAGGACGGGCAGTGCGCCGAGGTCGGTCACACCGGCGACCGGGATGCTGTAGCCCCCGTTCACGGCGCGGGGTGCCTGGCGTGCATCGCGCGGTGCCTGGCTCGCGTCGTGCGGCGCCTGGATCGCCTCGCGGGGCGCCGCGCCGGCGGCGACGGGGGCGGTGGTCGGGAGCAGGACGGTGCCGAGGAGCAGGGCGGCGAGCGAGGTGCGCATCTGAGGGAGCCTCCGGGGAATCGGGTGACGGGTTGTCAACACCCTCCGTGGCGAAGCGGTCACGGATCTTCGCCCCTTCGGCCGCATCAGGGGCGGATTCCGGCCTTGTGTTGCTGCTGATGCGGCACAGGTCTGGACCGCGATGCGGGGCGACGCATACCTTTCCTCCCCAAGGGCGTTCGAGCAGTGAACAGTCGTGCGAACGCGTCGACTTGCCACTGTCATGCCCATGACAGTCACCAGCACTGCAACCGGAGGGAACGACCATGCGCGCCATCGGCAAGAACCTCAGGATCCTCGCGGGCGCCCCGCTCGCCGCAGCTGCCCTCATCGCCCTCACGGCCGGCTCCGCCAGCGCCGCGATACCGCTCAACACGCCCATGGCCGGCAAGGCCACCTACTACACCGACTCCGGCTACGGCGCCTGCGGCACCCAGATCAACGCCTCCACCCAGATGCTGGTCGCGGTCTCGCGCGCCTGGTGGACCACCGCGAACCCGAACAACGACCCGGTCTGCCAGGGCATTTCGGTCAAGGTGAGCTACCAGGGCAAGACCATCACCGTCCCGGTGAAGGACCAGTGTCCCTCCTGCGACTCCACCCACATCGACCTCAGCCAGCCCGCCTTCGCCACCTTCGCCCCGCTGGGCCAGGGCGTCATCAACGGCCTGAGCTGGCAGTTCGTCAAGACCGGCCTGAACGGCAAGACGATCGAGCTCGACGCCCCGCTCACCGGCTTCCTCGCCCGCTAGGAGCCGGGCTCCGGGCGTGGCCCCGCCGGCAGCGGCGGGGCCATCGCGAGCAGGAGTTGGACGGCCGGGGGAGCGGTCCGCGGATCGTGGGCGAGCCCCAGCGAGACGGTCGGCACCGGTGCGGTGAGCCGGCGCAGGCAGACCCCGGGAATCCGGAACACCCGGGCCCGCCCCTCCGGGATCGGCGCGATGCCGTAACCCGCCGCCACCGCCAGCAGCAACTGCTCGTCGTCCGGCTCCTCTCGGACGATCCGCGGCGAGCGGCCGGGCCACAGCTGGCCGGTGATCAGCGCGTGCATCCCGGGCCCGTTCTCGCGCGGCCACAGCACCACCGGCTCGTCGGCGATCCGGTGCAGGCCGATCCTGGCGCGGCTACGGGCGAGCGGATGGCCCGCCGGTACGGCCAGCAGCAGCTCCTCCTCGGCGATGATCCGGCAGTCGAGCCCGGGGACGTCGAGCGGCGGCCGGACGAAGGCCGCGTCCAACCGCCCGGCGAGCAGCTCCCCGACGTTGTGCGACGTCCAGCCGGTCTGCAACGCGACGTCCAACCGCGGGTACCGGTTGCGGAACTCGGTCACCAGGGCGTCGCAGACCCCGCCGCGGGAGGAGCGGGTGTATGCCACCCGCAGCCGCCCCTCCCGCCCCTGTACCACCGCGGCGACCCGCTCCTCGGCCGCCGCCACCTCGCCCAGCACCCGCCGCGCCTCCTCGGCGACCGCCCGGCCGACCGGGGTCAGCAGGCAGCCCTTGCTGGTGCGTTCGATCAGCTGGACTCCGAGCTGCCGCTCCAGCGCCTTGATCTGCTGGCTGAGCGCCGACTGTGCCAGGTGCAGCCGGCCGGCGGCCCGGGTGAAGTTCAACTCCTCGGCCAGCACGGAGAAGTAGCGCATCCGGCGCAGGTCCAACCGCAGATCCATCCGGCGATGATAAGCGCGGCTGATCGGCTCCGGACAGAACCGGTCTTGGACGGATTCCAGGGCGGCCGGATTTCCTGGAGACGGATGCCGCCACCCCAGCGGGCGGCCCTTCGGAGGAGGAGTACGCGATGGATGGTGCGGTGGACGTCGTCGTGGTCGGCAGCGGAGTCATCGGGCTCACCACGGCGATCCGCTTGCAGGAGAAGGGACTTCGGGTCGTCGTGGTGACGGCCGACGGCCTGCTGTCGACGACCTCGGCGGTGGCGGCGGCCGTCTGGTTCCCGGTCGCCACGGGCACCGGCAGCGAGGTGGCGCACTGGTCCGCGGTCGCGTTCGCCGAGTTCGTCCGGCAGGCCGCGGACGGCGTCCCCGGCGTCTCGATGCGCAGAACCCGGATGCTGTCGCACGAGCGGGAGCCGGGCGAGCCCTGGTGGGGCGCCGCCGTCCCGGACCTGCGACGGCTGACGGCGGCCGAACGCGGACCGGAGTGCGCGGACGGCTGGTCGTTCACGGCCCCCGCCATCGAGATGCCGCTCTACCTGCCCTGGCTGCTCGGCCGGTTCATCGACAACGGGGGCGAGATCGTCCACCGCCGCCTCGACGTCCTCGACCAGGCCCGGGTCTGGGCGCCCGTGGTGGTCAACGCCACCGGAATCGGCGCCCGGCAGCTCTGCGACGACCGGGCCGTGCACCCGGTGCGCGGCCAGCTCGTCCTGGTCCGCAACCCCGGACTGCCCACCTCGACCCGCATCCAGGACGACCCGGCCGGCTACACCTACATCCACCCGCGCAGCGCCGACGTCGTCCTCGGCGGCACCTTCGAACCGGACGACTGGAACACCGCGCCCGACCCGGCCACCGCCGAGGCCATCCTCGCCCGGTGCACCGCCCACGTCCCCGAGCTGCGCGGGGCTCGGGTCATCGACCACGTCGTCGGCCTGCGGCCCGCCCGCCACGGCGGGCCCCGCCTGGAGGCGGAACCGGACGGGCGGACCGTCCACAACTACGGCCACGGCGGCGCCGGGGTCACCCTCAGCTGGGGCTGTGCCGACGCCGCGGCCGACCTCGCGGCGGCGTCGGTGTGAGGCGGTTCGGGAGTCGGCGTCCGACGGCGGCCGCCGACTCCCGGGCAACGGCTCCCGGGCCGCCGGGGTGCGGTGCCGGGCGGTTTGGGAAGGTGGTGCATGCCGGCCCGGTCGTGGGCCGGCGGTGACCAGAGGGGACGGCCGGGGATGGCCAAGAAGCCGATGCTGTACGTCGTGGTGTGCGCGGCCGGGGTCGCGGGCGGGGTGGGGGAGTTGATCTCCGAGGCCCGGCAGCAGGGCTGGGACGTCGGGGTGGTGGCGACTCCCGACGCCATGGCGCTCATCGACGCGGACGCGATCGTCGCGCAGACCGGGTTCCCGATCCGTTCGGCCTGGCGGAAGCCGGGGGAGCCCCGGCCGCTGCCGGACCCGGACGCGATCGTCGTCTCGCCCGCCACCTTCAACTCGATCAACAAGTGGGCCCTGGGGATCTCGGACACCCTCGCCCTCGGCATCCTCTGCGAGTCCTACGGCTGGGGCATCCCCGTCGCCGTGCAGCCGTGCCTCAGCGCCGCCCAGGCGGCGCACCCGGCGCACCGGGACAGCCTGGCGAAGCTGCGGCGGATGGGGGTGCGGATCGCGGACTTCACGCCCGGCTCGTACGACTGGACGGGGGCGCTGGAGCTGCTGCGGGACTGACAGGGTGGCTGATCGGGCCCGGCGATCCTTGCACTGTGAGGGGTGGCCCCGCCACCCTGTCAGAGATAGCGTCCGGGCAGGTCAGCGAGGGTGTGGGAGGGTTCCGGTGGCGGTCAACGGTGAGGTGTCGTTCTGGTACGCGGCGGACGGGGTGCCCGAGGCCGGGCCCGCCCTGCCGGGGCACCGGGACGTCGACGTGTGCGTGGTCGGCGGCGGGTACACCGGACTGTGGACGGCCTACTACCTGAAGAAGGCCGACCCCTCCCTGCGGATCGCCGTCCTCGAACAGCGCTTCTGCGGCTACGGCGCCTCCGGGCGCAACGGCGGCTGGCTGTACAACGGCTTCGCGGGGCGCGGCGCGTTCGCCAAGCGGTACGGGCAGCAGCGCGCCGCGGCGATGCAGCGGATGATGGACGAGGCGGTCGGCGAGGTCATCGGCATCGCCGAGGCCGAGGGCATCGAGGCCGACATCGTCCGCGGCGGCGTGCTCGAAGTCGCCCGCAGCAAGCCCCAGTTGGACCGACTGCGGGAGCACGTCGAGGCCGAACGGGCCTACGGCGAAGGTCGCGTCGAGCTGCTGAGCGCCAAGGAGGCGGCCGCCCGGATCGATGTCGCCGGCACCATCGGCGGCTGCTGGACCCGGTACGGCGCCCGCATCCAGCCCGCCCGGCTCGCCCGCGGACTCGCCCGCACCGTACGCGAGTTGGGCGTCGAGGTGTACGAGGGGACGGCGGTCACCGCGATCCTGCCCGGCGACGCCCATCGCAAGCCCCGCGCCGTCACCCCGTACGGCACCGTCACCGCCGGCCAAGTGCTGCGCGCCACCGAGGGGTTCACCGCCGGGCTGCGCGGCGAGAAGCGGACCTGGCTGCCGATGAACTCCGCGATGGTCGCCACCGAGCCGCTGCCCGCCGAGTTCTGGGCGGAGTACGGCTGGGAGGGCCGCGAGGTGCTGGGCGACTTCGCGCACGCGTACATGTACGCGCAGCGCACCGCCGACGACCGGATCGCGCTGGGCGGGCGGGGTGTGCCGTACCGGTTCGGCTCGCGCACGGACTCGGACGGCAGCACCCAGGTGGAGACGGTGCGCCAGCTCCGGCGGATCCTCAACCGGTTCTTCCCCGCCGCCGCGCACGCCCGGATCGACCATGCCTGGGCGGGCGTGCTCGGCGTCCCCCGGGACTGGTGCGCCACCGTCGAGCTGGACCGGGCGAGCGGGCTCGGCTGGGCGGGCGGGTACGTCGGAAGCGGCGTGACCACCACCAACCTGGCCGGGCGCACCCTGCGGGACCTGGTGCTCGGCCGGGACACCGAGTTGACCCGGCTGCCATGGGTGGGCCACACCGTGCGGCGCTGGGAGCCGGAACCGCTGCGCTGGCTGGGCGTGCACGCGATGTACGCCGCGTACCACGCCGCCGACCGGCAGGAGTCGGCCGGCCGGGCCACCACCTCGCCGATCGCCCGGGTCGCGGACCTCGTCTCGGGGCGCTGAGTCCGTGGCACCGAGTCTGGCACCGAGTTCGGGGCGCTGAGCTCGGGGCGCTGAGCTCGGGGCCGCGTCCGGTACTCAGTCCAGGGGATCCGCACGTCGGCGCCGCCGGCGCATCGATCGTCCGTTCGGACGCATCGCCGAGCGGCGGCGGCTCGCAGCGACGACGGTGAAGGCGTGCGGACGAGAACGCCAGTAGCAGAGTTTGGCCCCAGGGCCGTCGATCCTGGCGCGCGCGTCGGAGATACCACCCGAATTGCGGACGGCATTCGACTGACGGGGCATATTGTGTACACCGACAAACTACTCCGATGGTGGTCAGTTTCCCGTCGAGGTCCGCAAACCATCAGTTGACCCCCTTCGGCTGGGATAGCGTCGTGGGGTCGGGGGGTCGACACCGATCCGGTGTATTCGAACGCTAGCTACTGGGCCGTAAGGCCGAATGAGTCATGGAGAAAAACATGCGGCATTTCCCTGTGGGAAACCGGCCAGACGGGGTCGACGACCTTCAACTCGCGATGGAATCACTGGCCGCCTTCCCGTCCCGGAACGCAGGGAGCGGGGCGGACGTGACCGAACGGCTCGCGGCCGTCCACGAGCTGTGCCGGGCGGTCGACACGGTGCTGGACAGCCTGGTCGTCCAGGCGGCGGCCGAGGCGGCCGAGGAGGGCTGGACCGCGGCCCGGATGGCGGCCGAACACTCCGGTTACTACGCCAGGTTGCAGCGCGCGCTGCTCCCCGCCGGTGCCGGGCTGACCCGGCAGTGAACACGGTGCAGACGGGCGCCCACGTGCTGTCCTGCCCGACCAGGTGGAGCGACGTCGACGAGAACGGTCACATCAACAACGCCCGTCTGGTCGGCTACATCCAGGAGGGGATTTACGACCTGCTCCGCCACCACGAAACCGCCGTCCGGGAATCGCTGTTCTCCGCCGGGTTCATTATCGCGAGGCACGAGATCGATTACCTGGAACAGTTGCACCACCGGCCGGAGCCGTTGTCGGTGCGGCTCACCGTGGAGCGGCTGGGCCGGAGTTCCACGCAGATCGAGGTCAATGTCTGCCGGGACGGGCTGATCTATATGCGGGCGCGGACCGTGGTGGTCGCGCGGGACCGCGAATCCGGCCGCTCGCGGGCGCTGAGCCCGGCCGAGCGGATCTTTCTCTCGGCGTTCATGACGGACACCGCCCGCGACCGGGCCGCCCTGGCGGCCACGACGGTGACCGCGGCGACCGTGACCGCGCCGACGGTGTCCCCGGCTCCGCCGGTGGCCGCGCAGGCGGTCCCGCCGGCGCAGCGCGTACCGGCCGGTGCGGTGGTGCCGTTCCGCCGGCCGCGCAGGCGGTGCCACGCCTCGATGGGGTGACCCGGACCCGGACCCGGCTCGCATGGTCGGCCTTGTGCGTCCGGGCCGATCGGCCGGTTCCCTGGGCGCCGGTGCCGTAGGCGGCCGATTCTGTAGGCGGCCGGTTCCGTGGGCGCCGGGGCGAGTTACCCTGAGCAGCACGGGCACCGGTACGTCCCACGGTGGTCACGCGCTGCGATCTCCCTCCTGGCCCGGGGGTGGACCGCCGCCGGTCCGGCCGGAGCCCGCCGACCGGAAGGAGGACGCGATGACCATCTCCTGGGAGGACTTCCTCGCCCGCGTCGTGGAGCGCGGCGAGTACCGGGGCGAGGCCGAGGCGGATCACGCCGCCCGGGTCGTGCTGGCCCTGCTCGGCGAGCACCTGGTGGGCTCCGAGTCGTCCGAGCTCGCCGACGCGCTGCCCCTCGCCTACGCCCCGCTGCTGCGCGACGCCCGGCCCACCGCCGAGCCACTGACCGCCGAGCGCTTCGTGCAGGCCGTGGTGGGGTGGATCAACGGGGCCACGCCCGCGACGGCGCAGTGGGACATCGGGGCCGTGCTCAGCACCGTCGAGGACCTGGTCCCGAAGGAGTTGATGGACCGGGTGATCGAGCAACTCCCGGACGGCTACGACCTGTTGTTCGGCCACCCGGCCCCGGCCTGAGCCCGCTGCCCCGGCCTGAGCCCGCTGCCCCGGCCTGAGCCCGCCGCCCCGGCCTGAGCCCGCTGCCCCGGCCTGAGCCCGCCGCCCCGGGCCGGGCGGGTGGGGCCGTCAACTCGACGCCCACTCCCCGGAGATGGGCGCGCGACAGGCCCGTGCCCGGCTTCGGCGCGGCTCAGCGGCAGAGCGCGGCCGCGCCGATCAGCCCGGCGTCGGTGCCGAGTTCGGCCCGGCGCACGTCCAGGCCGCGGACGTACGAGAGCGCGGCGTAGCGGTCCAGGTGGCGGGCGAGCGGGGTGAACAGCACGTCCCCGGCCGTGGCGACACCGCCGCCGACCACGACCCGGGAGAGGTCCACCAGGGCGGCCGTGGCGGCGATCCCGGCGGCCAGCGCCTGGGCGGCGCGGTCGAAGGAGGCGAGCGCCACCGGGTCTCCCGCGGCGGCGGAGGCGGCGACGGCGCGGGCCGTCCGATCGCCGTCCGCCGGTCGCCAGCCCGCGGCGAGGGCCCGGCGGGCGATCGCGGTGCCGCTGGCCAGGCCCTCCAGGCAGCCGCGCGAACCGCACGGGCAGGGCTCACCGTCCAGTTCGACGGTGATGTGGCCGAGGTGCCCGGCATTGCCGCTGGGGCCGGGCCGTACCGTGCCGTCGAGCACCAGCCCGGCGCCGACGCCGGTCGACACCACCAGGCAGAGCGCGTTGTCGGCGCCCCGGGCCGCGCCCTGCCAGTGCTCGGCGGCGGCCATCGCCACCCCGTCCCCGGCCAGCCGGACGGGCATCGCGCGGGCCGCCACCGCCGGGTGCGCGGCGACCTCGGCGACCAGCGGGAAGCCGCGCCAGCCGGGGATGTTGACCGGGCTGACGGTGCCGCCGACGAGGTCGATCGGGCCGGCGCTCCCGATGCCGACGGCCGTCACGGCGGCCCAGTCGGGCGCCGCGGCGAGCCGGTCCAGCACCCGGTGCACCACGGCGAGCACGGCCGCGCCGGGATCGGCGGCCGGGGTGGGCAGCTGGAGCCGGTGCCGCAGCCGTCCGGTGGTGTCGACCAGCGCCCCGGCGATCTTGGTGCCCCCGATGTCGAGGGCGGCGAACAGCGGGGCGACGGGCACGGCGGGCTCCAAGGGCGGTCGGCGGGAAGGCGCCCCGCCCGAGGTGGGCCGGGGCGCCGAACAGCGTAGGTGAAGCGGGCGTGCGACGGCTCGGGTAGCCCCTGCCTCGTTGCCCGTCCGGCGGGTGAGCCACCGCGGGCGCTGGGAGTGAAGTCGACCCCGAGGCAGAATTGAACGCGTTCAAATGGCGTGCAGGATGGTCTCGAACCGGTACCGGATGGCTGCCGAGGGCCGCGGCCTGTCCGGCATCCGAGGTGACACGTTCCAACCGATGCGGGGGAAGCGGGCATGGGCGCAGCGAGTGAACACCCGGCCGGAGCCGGTCGCGGCAGGAGGGCGCGGGTGGGCCGGGGGCACCCGGCGGAGCGGCCGTGCGCGGACAAACGGCGGTGGGCGTACGAAGCTGGTGGGACCGGCGGGTGCGGGTGTCGCACCGCCCGGGTCTCCCGTAGCGAAGGGTTCTCCGCCATGGCTGTCACCTCGTCCACCTCCTCCGGCGGCATGCAGCGCGCCGTGCGGGTCGCCGCGCCCGGATCGGCGCTCGAACTGTCCGAGGTCCCGGTCCGGGAGCCGGGGCGCGGGGCGGTGCGGATCGCCGTCGAGGCGTGCGGCGTCTGCCACTCGGACCTCCTGATCGCCGGCGGCGCCCTGCCCGGCACGAGCTTTCCGGTCACCCCCGGTCATGAGATCGCCGGCCGGATCGAGGCCCTCGGCGAGGGAGTGGAGGGCCGGCAGGTCGGGGACCGGGTCGCCGTGGGCTGGTACGGCGGCAGCTGCGGGCGCTGCGAGGACTGCCGCGCGGGGGACGCGATCCACTGCGCGCGGCTCCAGGTCCCCGGTGCGGCCTACCCCGGCGGGTACGCGGACAGCGTGGTCGTCCCGGCCATGGCGCTGGCCGCGATCCCCGACGGGCTGAGCGCCGCCGAGGCCGCGCCGCTGGCCTGCGCCGGGATCACCGTCTTCAACGGGCTGCGCCGCTCCGCCGCCGAGGCCGGGGACACGGTCGCCGTCCTGGGCCTGGGCGGGTTGGGCCATCTGGGCGTGCAGTTCGCCCGTGCGATGGGTTTCCGTACCGTGGCCATCGCCCGGGGTGCCGCGAAGGAGCCGCTGGCGCGCGAACTCGGCGCCGAGCACTACATCGACAGCACCGCGGTCGACGTCGCCCAGGCCCTCCAGGGACTCGGCGGCGCGAAGGTGGTGCTGGCCACCGCCGCCAACGCGGACGCCATGTCCGCCACCGTCGACGGGCTCGGCCGGCGCGGCGAACTCGTCATCCTCGGTGCTTCGACCGACCGGCTGGCGATCAGCCCGCTGCAGCTGATCGCCGGCGGCCGCAGGGTCTACGGCCACGCCTCGGGGGTCGCCCTCGACACCGAGGACACCCTGCGCTTCGCGGCCCGGACGGGCGTCCGGGCGTGGATCGAGGAAGTGCCGCTGACGGAGGCCGCCGCCGCGGTGGACCGGATGGCCAGTGGCCGGGCCCGCTTCCGCATGGTCCTCACCACCGGCCGCTGACCGCCGTCCAGGCCCTGGGGCCGCTGTCCACCGGCGCTGCGCCACCCGGGTCCGGCTCGCCGTGCACCGGGCGCAGGAGGGGGGAGGCGTTGTGAGGTTCGGTCGGCAGTGGGTCAACTGCCGAACTTCGGGCCGTGGTTCGAGCGGGTGGACGACCAGTCGGACCCACCCGCGTGGTGCGGGACGGGCCCCTGAGCCGCCCGGCCGCCCCGGTGTCGCAGGGGTGGCGGAAAGTCGACAGTATCCAACTAACCGGTTGACGATGGTTGTTCGAACACGTCAGGCTCAATGGACCGACGAGGCCGGGCTGTTGACTGTGTGACGTGTCGCTCCGATGCCCGGCCCGGTTGTCCATCGAACACCCCGTGTGGAGGTACCGCCATGCCCAAGCGCCGTCTTGCCGTCCACGGAATCGCCGTCGCCGCCCTGACCCTCGCCTCCCTGATCCTCCCGGCCGCCGGGGCCCACGCCGCGCCGCCCGCGGACTCCTGCACCCACAACTGGAGCGTCAGCTCCGGCGAGGGCTACGCGAACGGAAAGTACTGCAACTACAACACCAAGGTCGTCGGCACGGTGCACGACACCAAGGCGGACGGCCGCTGTCCCTACGTGCGCGGCAGCCTCTCCAACGGCAACCACGTCGACAGCGACTGGGCCGGCGGCAAGGGCAAGTCCCGCGCCATCACCCTCTACGCCCCCTCGGGCACCCACATCACCGGCATCTCCATGCGCTACATCAGCTGCTGACGCCGACCCGCGACGCGCGGGAGCCCCGCCGGACCTGGCGGGGCTCCTCGGTCGCGGTGGGTCGGTCCGGCCGTCAGAGGCGCTCGGGGACCGGGTTGCCGACGGCCTCGATGGCGCGGCGGACGGGGACCTTCAGCAGGATCGCGAAGCCGATGACGAAGAAGACCAGCAGCGAGATGATCGCCGAGCGGTAGCTTCCGGTGAGCTGGTAGGCGAGGCCGAAGACCAGCGGTCCCATCCAACTGGTGCCCCGGTCGCTGACCTTGTAGAAGCTGAAGTACTCGGCCTCCCGGCCCGGCGGGATGAGGTGGGAGAACAGCGAGCGGGAGAGCGCCTGGCTGCCGCCCAGCACCAGGCCGATCATGCAGGCCAGGGCGTAGAACCAGACGGGCTGATGGGCGGGCATGAAGTAGCCGAGGGCGAGGGTGACGACCCAGCCGACCAGGGAGCCGAGGATGGTCCGCTTGGCGCCGTGGCGGTGGGCGATCCGGCCGAGCAGCAGCGCGCCGCCGATCGCCACGATCTGGACCAGCAGCACGGCGATGACCAGGGAGGTCTGCTCCATGCCGAGTTCCTCGCTGCCGTAGAGCGAGGCCTGGGAGACGACGGTCTGGATGCCGTCGTTGTAGCAGAGGAAGGCGGCGAGGTAGAGCAGGGTGAGCGGGTGCTCGCGCATGCCGCGCAGGGTGCGGGCGAGTTCGCGCAGGCTGCCGCCGGCGGCCCTGCCGTCCGGGGCGGTCCCGGTGGCGGGACTGGGAGCGACACCGGCCCGGGAGGGCAGCCGCAGCAGCGGGACGACGGTGAACAGCGCCCACCACAGGCCGGCCGAGGCCAGGCATATCCGTACGGCGGTGCCGGAGTCCAGACCGAAGGCGTCATGCCCCTGGAACAGCGCCAGGTTGACGATCAGCAGCAGTCCGCCGCCCGCGTACCCGTAGGCCCAGCCCTTGGAGGACACCTTGTCGCGCTCGTCGGGGGAGGCCAGGCCGGGCAGGTAGGCGTAGGAGAGCGCGACCGAGACCGCGTACGAGATGTTGGCGACCACCAGCAGCGCGCCGCCGAGCAGGTAGCGGTCGCCGCTGAGGAAGAACATCCCCATCGTGGCGAGCGCGCCGACGTACGCGAAGCCGCACATCAGCTCCTTGTGCCGCCCGGTGCGGTCGGCGACGGTGCCGGTCAGCAGCATCACCCCGACGGACAGCAGCACGGAGCAGGAGACCGTGTACGGGAAGAACGATCCTGCGCGGATCGACAGGCCGAGCGGGTGCACGTTGCCGGCCGCGTCGGCGGCGTCCTTGGCGACGGTGGTCAGGTACGGGCCCAGGAACACCGTCAGGACGGTGGCCGAGAAGGCCGCGTTGGCCCAGTCGTTGACGTACCAGCCGAACTGCATCCGGCGCAGGGCGCGGGCGTCGTCGGTGGCGGTGGACGTCGGGCCGGACGGTGGATCGTCCGGCAGGTGCGTCGCCGAGTTCGTGGTGCTCATGGGGTCCCCATCACCGTGCTGGAGCCGGTGCTGCCGTCGCTCCAGCAGCCGCGCTCGCCGAGGACGTCCCGCAGGACGTCGATGCGATCGGCCATGATGCCATCCACACCCAGGTCAAGGAGAGACCTGATCCGTGTGGGATCGTCCACAGTCCAGACGTGCACCTGGAGGCCGAGCCGGTGGGCGGTGCGGACGAAGGCCCGGTCGACGACCCGGACGCCCCGGTGCCGCTCCGGCACCTGCGCGCACAGCCCGGCGTACGGCGAGCCCTGCGCCGGACGGAGCATGGGCAGGAACGATTCGGCCAGCGAACGCAGCCTCAGCCGCGCCACCTCGCGCGGCCCCAGCGAGGTGGCCAGCCGGGGGCCTGCGGCGGCGCGGACGGCGGCGAGCCGGGTGTCGGAGAAGCCGCCGACGCAGACCCGGTCCCAGGCGCCGGTCCGGCGGATCGCCTCGACCAGCGGCCCCACGGCCGGCGCCGCCTTGACGTCGATGTTGAAGCGGGCTCCGGGGAACGCGCCGAGCAGGTCCGCCAGCAGCGGCACCGGCTCGACGCCGCCGATCCGGGCTCGCCTGACGGCCTCCCAGGGCAGCTCCGCCACCGCCCCGGTGCGGTCGGTGACCCGGTCGAGGCGCGCGTCGTGGAAGGCCACCAGCACGCCGTCGGCGGTCGCGTGCACGTCCGTCTCCAGGTAGCGGTAGCCGAGCGCGACGGCGGCCTCGAAGGCGGCGAGCGAGTTCTCCGGGCGCCCGAGGTCACCGCCCCGGTGGGCGAAGGCGAGCGGCCCGGGGTGGTCGAGGAAGGGGTGCATGGCGTGCTCCGAGCCGCTGGGGGAGGGGCCCGGCGGCCCGGTGGGGCCGGGAGCCGTCGGGCGACAGCGCGTTACAGTATGACGCACCCTGTCAAGCCGTAACGTGACTCTCGTGGACGCCCGCCGGTCGGAGACCGCGGGCGTGCGGATGGGGATCGGTGCACACCGGCCAGGGCTCGGCCGCGGGCCGCAGCAGCGGACCGTCGACGGAACTGGCCATGGCGTCCGGTCGGCCGGGGCGCGGATGGAGTCGGGTGGTGGTACCCCGGTGCTGCGCCGGCTCGGGGAAGAGCGCCTCGATGTCGAGCGGGCGCGGGGGAGTGGTTCTCGGCATGGCGCCAACCCTGGAGAGCGGCCGACGGTGCCGGTGAACCAGGGGCTGTCGCCGTCCTGTCAGCGGTGACAGTGCCCTGTAGGCATCCTGCAAGTGCCGCCCCGCACAGTGGTGTTGACACAGAGCGACCCACGGGAGGTACCCCATGTCGAACAGCGCCCGCGCCACCTCGGTGCTGGTCTCCGGCGCCGGGATCGCCGGCACCGCCCTCGCCTACTGGCTGAACCGCTACGGCTTCGAGGTCACCGTCGTCGAGCGGGCCCCCTCGCTGCGCGGCGGCGGCCAGGCCGTGGACATCCGCGGCACCGCCCTGACGGTGGTCGAGCGGATGGGCCTGCTGGACGACGTCCGGGCCCGCCGGACCGGCCTGCGCGGGATGTCCGTCGTCGACGCGGACGGCCGCGAGCTGCGCCGCACCACCGAGTGGACGGCCACCGGCGGTCCGGTCGGCGGCCCGGACGTGGAGATCCTGCGCGACGAACTCGCCGAACTGATCGTCGCGGCGGACAAGAACGCCGGAGGGGAGAAGGGCTCCGGAGGGGGGAAGGGCGCCGGAGCGGACAGGAGCGCCGTCGACTACCGCTTCGATGACGCCATCGACACCCTGGTGCAGCACCCGGACGGCGTCCAGGTCCGGTTCCGCAGCGGCACCGAGCGGTCCTTCGACCTGGTCGTCGGCGCCGACGGCCTGCACTCGAACACCCGCCGCCTCGTCTTCGGCCCCGAAGCGGACTACCTGCACCCCATCGGCGCCTACCTCGCCGGCTGGAGCGTGCCCAACCACCTCGGCCTCGACCGCTGGGAGATCGGCTACCGCGACGGGAGCGACCCGAACTGGTTCTGCATGGCGATGACCGTCCGGGACAACAGCGAACTCCGCGTCTTCGTCGGCTTCCACACCGACGAGCCGCTCGACCGGATGCTCCCGCGCGACCCGGACCGCCAGCGCCGGCTGGTGGCCGAGCGCTCCGCCCACGCCGGCTGGGAGCTGCCGCGCTTCCTCCCGGCGATGTGGGAGACCGACGCCTTCCACTACGACGTCATCGCCCAGATCCGGATGGAACGCTGGGCCAAGGGCCGCGTCGTGCTGCTCGGCGACGCCGGGTACTGCTGCTCCCCGCTCACCGGCCAGGGCACCAGCGTGGCCCTGACCGCCGCCTACGTCCTGGCGGGCGAACTGCGCGCGGCCGACGGCGACCATCGCACGGCCTACCCCGCGTACGAGCGGCTGCTGCGCGACCACGTGGCCGCCAACCAGGCGATCCTCGAAGTGACCGGGGACCGGCGGGCCCGGGCCGAGACGGTCGTGAACCTCGGACAGTCCGACCCGGCGCTGGAGGCGGCCTTCCGGAAGGCCCTGGACTTCGACCTGCCGGCCTACTGACCGCCGGGTTGCCTTGCGATCCGGGGCAGTCCGGCGCGGTCGAGCAGCGCGTGCAGCCGGGCCTCCGACAGGCCCGGGTTGGCGGCCGCTCCCTCCGCCAATTCGCGCTGCTCCAGCAGAGGTTCGACCAGTCCGAGCGGCAGCAGCCGGTTCGCCGCGGCGGCCCGGCGGACGCGTGGATCCGGATCGCCGAGCAACCGGACCGGCGGCTCGGCGAGGCCGGTGTCGGCCGCGGCCGGCGCGCGCACCTCCGGGTCCTCGTGGTCCAGCAGGTGCCCGAGGCCGGTGCGGGGGAGCCGGGCCGGCGAGAGCAGGTACGGGCGCTGCCGCGGCACGGCGAGGAACGCCGCCAGGACGGTCGCGGGCGGCGCCGGCGGGTGGTTGCAGGCCGGCAGATGGCGGACCAGGTCGTCCCGGTCCCCGGCCAGCCGGTGCACCAGCTCCTCCGGCAGCCGGGGGCAGGTCGCGGCGACCCGCCGCAGGCCCGGGTGCGGCGAGCCCGCACAGGCCTCGTACCAGCCGAGCTCCGGTTCGTCGATCATCTCGTCGACCGGCCCGACGCCCCCGCCCGTCGGGCCGAGCACCCGGTCGACGGCCGCCCGCCCGGCCGGTGCCAGCAACCGGAGCAGGACATCGGACGGCGCGCCGGGGTTGGCCGCGACGCCGCGCAGCCAGGACTCGTGGTGAACGGATCCGTCCATCCGTCAGAAACCCTTCCAGGAGGTGATGGTGGTCGCCCGAGGGCGTCGTTCACCGCCGAACCCGTCGGCGACAGGTCGTGATGGCAACGGCGGTCGGCCCGGGTCGAAGGAGCGCCGAGGCAAGGGGGACGGGTAGAGGGGCCGGGTAAAGGGGGCGAGGTAAAGGAAAGGCGAAGGCCGCCCGAGGGGCGACCGCCCCCGCTACGCTCCGCGGCATGGGCGGAATAGACCTGGTCAACGGCGTTGCCGGGGCCGTACTCGGGATGCTGGTCGCCGTGCTGTTCCAACAGCCCCTCCAGGACTCGTGGTTCAGGGTGCGCAGGTGCTGGTTCGGCACGGTGCGGAGCCTGCGGTCCCGGGAGGAGCCCGGCCCCTCGTGGACGACCTTCTCGCTGGGCCCGCTGCGCACCACGGGGCAGCCGGCGGTCGAGTTGCTGGGCGGCGAGGAAGGTGTAGTAGGGCACCACCCTGCGCTCCCGCCACCTCGACCCCGACCGTCCGCTGGACGCTCCGGCGTTCCTCCAGTGCAGCCTGGGCGTCAACATAGCCGTGGTGACCGCCGACGACATGCTGGTCGTCAGCCGGCGCAGCGACCGGGTCCGGACGGCACCGGGCATCTGGAACTCCTCCGTCAACGAGGGTGTGTCCCGGCACATCGACTCCTCCGGCAGGAGCGCGCCGGTCCTCCACGCGGTCGCCCGGCGCGGCATGCGGGAGGAACTGGCCCTGGAGCCGCACGAGTACTCCCTCGAACTCCTGGCGTTCGTCCTGGACGTGGAGAAGCGCCAGTGGAGCGCCCACTTCTACGCGCGCCTGACCGAGTTGACCCACCAGGGGCTCCGGACCCGGCTGGGCCGAGGGGTCGCCGACCGGTGGGAGCACCAGAGCATCGACGGCGTTCCGTTCCGCGCCGCGACGGTGGCCGCGTACCTGCTGCACCCGGACCGTATCCACCGCTGGGCCCCGGTGGCCCCGTCGCTGTTCCACCTGGCGCTGGTGCACGTCTACGGGCGGGCGACGGTGGAACGGGCCGAGGCGAGGGCCGTCCGGCGCTGTGAGCCGTAGCCTCTGGCCCTCGCTCGGCCCTCGCCCGGCCCTCGCTTCCCGGATTCGTGCGAGATTCCTCCTCGGAGGACGTCGAGATCGCGGCGCCCGCTCCGACCACCGCTCGAAGGCGGCCCGGCCCGGGGCCCGCGCACCCGAGGAGGACGAGATGAAGTTCCTGATCAGCCTGCACATCAACCCGGCCGTGCTGGACGCGCTGACCGACGAGGAGCGGGCGGCGCTCGGGGTCGGGCACGGCCGGTTCATCGAGGAGCTGAAGGCGTCCGGCGAGTTCATCCTCACCCAGGCACTGGCCGACCCCTCGCAGGCCGCCGTGGTGACCGTCCGTGATGGTCAGCCGGTGGTGACCGACGGACCGTTCCTGGAGGCCAAGGAGTTCCTGGGCGGCTTCTACCTGATCGACTGCGAGGACAAGCAGCGCGCGATCGACGTGGCCACCCGCATCCCCGACACCGCGATCGAGGGGCTGGGCGTCGAGGTGCGCCAGGTGATGTTCTGCGACGGACACTTGGAGGCATGACGGCACCGGACTTCGAGGACCTGCTGCGTGAACTCACGCCGCAGGTCCTCGGCACGTTGGTACGACGGTACGGCAGATTCGAGGGCTGCGAGGACGCGGTGCAGGAGGCGGTCCTCGCCGCCGCCGTGCAGTGGCCGTCCGAGGGGATGCCGGACAACCCGCGCGGCTGGCTGGTGACCGTCGCCGGGCGGCGGCTGATCGACCAGCTGCGCGGCGACCGCGCCCGGCGTGAACGGGAGTTGGCGACGGCGGCCGCCGAGGTGGCACCGGAGGAGGTGCCCGACACCGACGACACGCTCCTGTTGCTGTTCCTGTGCTGCCACCCGGCGCTGACCGCCGCCTCGCAGACCGCCCTGACGCTGCGGGCGGTCGGCGGGCTGACCACGGCCGAGATCGCCCGCGCCTTCCTGGTGCCGGAGGCGACGATGGCGGCCCGGATCAGCCGGGCCAAGCAGCGGATCAGGGCGGCGGCCGGCTCGTTCTCACCGCCCGAGGGAGCGTTGCCCGAAGGGGCGCTGCCGGCGGGTGAGCGTGAGGAGCGGCTGCGGGTCGTGCTCCAGGTGCTCTACCTGATCTTCAACGAGGGCTACACCGCCTCCTCGGGCGCCGAGGCGCACCGACTCGACCTCAGGCGGGAGGCGATCCGGCTGACCCGGATGGTGCGCGCGCAGCTGCCCCGGGACGGCGAGGTGGCCGGGCTGCTCGCGCTGATGCTGCTGACCGACGCCCGCCGCGCGGCCAGGACCACGGCCTCCGGCGACCTCGTCCCGCTCGCCGAGCAGGACCGTACGCGCTGGGACCGCGCGCTGATCGCGGAGGGAACGGCGCTGGTCAAGGAGGCGCTGGCGGAGCCCGAGCTCGGCCCGTACCGGCTTCAGGCCGCGATCGCCGCCACCCATGCCGACGCGGCCACCGCCGAGGCCACCGACTGGCGGCAGGTGCACGGGCTGTACCTGGTGCTGGAGCGGATCGCGCCCAACCCGGTGGTCACCCTCAACCGGGCGATCGCCCTGGCCGAGATCGGGGGTCCGGAGGCCGGCCTGGCGCTCCTCGCCACCCTGGACGCCGACGCCCGGATGGCCGGGCACCACCGGCTGCTGTCCGTCCGGGCGCACCTGCTGGAGCGGACCGGCGACGCGCTCGGGGCGTACGACCACTACCGGCGCGCCGCCCGGGCCACCGCGAGCCTGACGGAGCGCCGGTACCTGGAGGCACGGGCGGGCCGGGTGCGGCCGGGGGCGTGAGCCGCCCTGCTGGGCGGGGCGGCCGGCCGGGCTTCAGAGCCCGATCGCGTCGGCCGTCTGTTCGGCGGTCCAGGCGAAGAAGTCGTCCGCCGGTTCCATCGGGCCGGCCAGGTGGCCGTGCAGCTCGAAGCCGATCAGGCCGATCAGCTGCACCCAGGCGCCGATGCTCCGGGCGAGGATGTGCGGCGCCAGGTCGAGGCCGAGTTCTTCGGTGAGCCGGGACAGCTGCCCGGCCAATGTGCCGCGCGGGGGCGGGACGGGCGCGGCCGGCCGGGGCCGGGCGTCGCGGACCACGCCGAGCAGGGCGAGCGGCAGCCGGGCGGCGGGCCGGATGGTGGTCTGCGGCGCCGCGTAGCCCGGCACGGGGGTGCCGAAGACCAGCGAGAACTCGTGCGGGTTGGCCCGGGCCCAGTCGCGGGTGGCCGCCCACAGGGCGCGCCAGCGCTCGCGTGCCGTGCCGGAGGCGGTGGCGGCGAGGGCGCGGTCGGCGGCGTCGCCGAGTTCGTTGTAGGCGTCGATGATCAGCGCGGTCAGCAGCTCGTCGCGACTGGCGAAGTAGCGGTACAGCGCGGAGGAGGCCATGCCCAGCTCGCGGGCGACGGCGCGCAGCGACAGCTGTTGGGCGCCCACCGAGGTGAGTTGGCGGCGGGCCTCCTGCTTGATCTCGCGGGTGAGTTCCTCGCGGGCCCGTTCGCGGGCGGTCCGGATCGCTGGCATGGGGACAGCCTGCCACATTTCGGAGCGCCGCACGCAAGTGAGAGCACTGCTCTTGTTTCATGTCGCTGCTCGTGACATGCTGAGGGCGCCGAAAGCGAGAGCAGTGCTCTCGAAAGGAAGCGATAGTCGCAATCAGGAGCGGCAGTCGCGAAGGGAAGCAGTACTCACGGAATCGAGGAGCCGCGATGTCCCGCACCGAGCACCTGCCCAGCCCCACCACTCGCCTGATCATGCCGACCAGCCGCCTGGGCGTCGCGGCCGGCAAGCTGCTCAACAACATGGTCGCCGCCCTCACCAAGGCCGGGGTCAGCCTCTGGGGCTCCCGGGTGCTGGCCGTCCGCGGCCGCAAGAGCGGCGAGTGGCGCACCACCCCCGTCAACCTGCTCACCCATGAGGGCGAGCGCTACCTCGTCGCCCCGCGCGGCCAGACCCAGTGGGTCCGCAACCTCCGAGCGGCCGGAACCGGCCAACTCCGGGTCGGCCGTCGCACCGAGGTCTTCCACGCCATCGAACTCCCGGACGCCGACAAGCCCGAGGTCCTCCGCGCCTACCTGCGCCGCTGGAACTGGGAGGTCAGCACCTTCTTCGAGGGGACCGGCCCGGACGCCCCGGCCGAGGAGCTGCTCCGGATCGCCCCCGGCTACCCGGTCTTCCGCGTCACGAGCGACTGAACCGCCCGCACCGGAAGAGGGAATCGCGCTGCGTCGGCGGGCCCTTCGTGCTCCCGAATCGTTTCCCGCGGCGGCACATCAGCCGAGGAAACCCAAACCCCGGGTCAACCCCACCCGAGGACACCCACCCGAGGACACCCACCGGAGGCACCCCATGACGGACGAGCCCGAACACCTGCCGCCGTACCGCGGCTACACCTGGGGCGGCGAACAGGGCGTCGTCCACGTCGTCCCCTACCCGGGGGAGGAGGAGGCCGACGAGGGGAGCAAGGCCCGCTTCCGCGCGTGGGGCGCCTGGATGTTCGAAGACCTGGCCGACGAGCACGCCGCCGAACAGGACATCCGGCAGGCCGGGGAGCGCACCCCGTTGCTCCCCGGCCTGCCCAACCTCCGCCTCATCCAGGGCGAAGGCCGGGCCTGAGGTCTCCGGTCCGACCCCTTCGGTCAGGCCCGGCCGTCCGCCGCTCCCAGCCCTGGCCTCCCAGCCCCTGTCGCTCAGCCCTTGCCGCTCAGCCCTTGCCGCCCTCCTTCAGCACCTGGGCGGCGGCCACCCCCGCCGCGCTGAAGCCGTGGCCGCCGCCCTCGACCTCGGCGGCGACGGCGAGGTCGCCGCGGTAGGCGATGAACCAGCTGTTGGTGGCCTGCCCGCCGGCCTCGACGGTGCCGGTCTTGGCGCCGATCTGGCCGGACAGGCCGGCCATCGGGGTACGGGCGGTGCCCTGGGTGGCGGTCTTGGCCATCATGGCGCGCAGGCCCTGGGCGACATCGGCGGGGAGCCTGCCGGGCGCCGTCACGCGCTTGGCGTCCTCGCGCAGGACGGGCTGGTGGAACGTCCCGTTCTGCACGGTGGCGGCGACCGAGGCCATCGCCAGCGAGTTGGCCTGGATCTGGCCCTGGCCGATGTACTGGGCCGCGGCCTCGTCCTTGTTCCCTGGCGTCGGAATGGTGACGTCCCGGCTCGGGATGCCGATGTGCCACTCCAGGCCGAGGCCGAACTGCTCGCGGGCCACCTTGCCGAGGACGCTGGGCTGGAGCTTCTCCAGGCCCTTGTCGATGAAGCCCGTGTTGCAGGAGTGGGAGAAGTCGTCGGCGAGCGTGTAGGACGGGAAGTCGCCGGGCTCGTCGTTGTGCCAGGCGCGAGGGGAGTAGGTGGTGGCCTTGCACGGCACCGCCGTGTCGGGGCTCACCCCGGCTTCCAGCAGGGCGGCCGAGGTGATCACCTTCATCGTCGATCCGGGCGCCTGGCCGCCGGCGACCGCGCGGTTGAACCCGCCCTGCGGCGAGTACGCCATCGCCAGGATGTTGCCGGTGCTCGGCTGGATGGCCACCAGCGAGGCCGGATTGCCGTTCGCCGACTGCTGCTTGACGGCGTCCTCGGCCGCCTGCTGGAGGTCGGCGTCCAGGGTGAGCTTGACCTGTGGGGCGCTCCCCGGGGTCAGGACGAACAGCTGCTCCGATTCGCTGCCAGTGCCGGTGTCGGCAGCGGTACCGCCGCCGCTCGCGCCCGAGAGCACCACGGCCCGGCCGGTGACGATCTCGGAGCCGTCCGGTGGGGCGATCTGGGGGAGGACGGTGCGCAGTGACGGGAAGGCGTCCAGCGGCCGCCCCTTGCGGTCGACGGGCTTGGACACGGCGTTGGGCAGTGCCTTCACCGCGATGGTCCGGCCCGCGGTGAGCTGCGGGTGGATCACGGTCGGCTTCCAGCGCACCACCGCCCGCCCCTCCTCGGAGCGGACGAAGCTGAGCACGCTGTCGTACTCCCAGGCGTTCGGGACGCCCTCGAACTCCGCCTTCACCCGGAAGCCGAGGGCCGGTTCGCCGGGGCTGTCGCCCGGCGCGCGGCCCGTCCCGGTGAGGGTGAGCGCGCGGGCCCCCACCTGGTCGTGGAACGCCGCCAGCGCGGCCCGGGCGGTCTCCGGCCGGTCGGTCAGTCCGCCGGCGGCGGTGAGGTCGCCGCGGCCCCAGGCTGCCAGGAACTCCTTGGCCGCCGACTCGGCCTGCTCGGCGGTCGGCGGGGACTGCGGGGCCTTCGCCGCGGTGTCGGAGGTCTGGTGGCCGCCGTCGCCGGAGGAGCCGCCGTCCGACACGGCGTTCATCACGTTGTAGGCGCCGTAGCCGCCGACCGCCAGCAGCGCGGCGAACACCCCGCCGGCCGCCACCATCACGGCCCGGCGGGCGGTCGAGCCGCGCGGGCGCCCGTCGCCGTCCTCCTCCGCGTCATGGGAGTCGTGCGGGTCGTACGAGCCGTGCGGGGCGTGCCGGTCGTACCCGGCATCGTCGTCCGCGAGCTGGTCGAACTCCTGGTAGCCGTCGTGCCGGTTGTCCCGGTTCTCCTCGAACACGCTTCCATCCCCCCTGCGATCCTTCGTGGACTGCGGGCCCGCGCCCCTGCGGCGGATCGGCCCCCCAGGCCCGACGACGGACGGACGTCCGTTCGGGCGCGGATCAGCCTATGCCGAGACGGGTGCTCGGTCGACAGTCGGACCGGCCCACCCCCCTGATGCGGCGCGCGCCCGGAAGGTTGCATGCGTCACCGGAGAAAGCGGGAATCCTCAGCGCAGCACGGCCGGAGTCGGCCCGTCCGGCCGCACGGTGATGCTGTACGCGGCGCCCTTCGGCCGGGATTCGAAGGTCAACGGCCCCATCGGCAGCAGCAGTTCCAGCAGCGCCGTGGTCTCGCGCAGCGCGAACTGGGTGCCGAGGCAGGCGCGGGCGCCGAGGCCGAACGGGAAGTAGGCGCCGAGCTGCCCGGGGCGGTCCGCGCCGGGGGCGAAGCGGGCCGGGTCGAATCGCTCGGGGTCGGGCCACAGCGCCGGGTCGCGGTGGGTGAGGTACGGGCAGACCAGGACGTCCGTCCCGGCCGCGATGTGGTGCCCGGCGATCACGTCGTCCTCGATGGCGTGCCGGGGGAGCAGCCAGGCGGAGGGGTAGAGCCGCAGGGTCTCGCTCACCAGCGTCTGCGGATCGGCCGTCCGGGCCTCGGGGTGGCGGTCCAGCAGCAGGAAGAGCCAGGTGAGCGTGGTGGCCGTGGTCTCGTGCCCGGCGACGAGCAGGGTGACCAGCTCGTCGCGGATCAACCGGTCGGTGTACTCGGGGAATTGCTCACCCGCCTCGACCAACTCCCGAAGCAGCCCGGCCGGTTCGGTCGAGCCGGCCGAACCCGACGAGCGCGCCGCGTCGATCGCCGCGTGCGCCACCGCGTCGATCCGGGCCAGGTCCTCGGCGACCGCGTCCCGGGCGTCCGCCGCGTTGCTCGGCAGTGTCGGCATCGCGGCCACCACCCGTTCCACCGAACGGAGTTCGTGGTCCGTCCGGTCGTCCAGGGGCATCCCGGTGAGCGCCCGCCAGACGGTGTCCAGGGCGAAGCCGCGCATCTCCTCGGCGACGTCGAAGGTCGCCCCGGTGCGCCGGTACTCCTCCCAGCGCTCGGCGGTGCGGCGCGCGGCGGCGGCGATCCGCTGCTCGTAGCGGCGCATCCCGGTGCCGGTGAACTGTGACTGCAGCCGCCGACGTTGACGCTTCCAGGCGTCCCCGGTGGCGGACAGTATGCCGTCCCCGACCAGCATCCGGGCGCGGTGCGAGCGCTTGACGTACCGGTCCGGGTGGCGGCCCAGGACGTGCTGCACGGCGGCCGGGTCGGTGACCAGGACGGTCGGCGTCGGGCCGAGCCGGAAGGCGGCGACGCCGCCGACGCCGCGCTGCGCGCGGGCCAGCAGGTCGACGAGTTCGGCCTCCTCGGCCCGCCACTGCTCGACGATCTGGGCGGCCAGCTCCGGTACCGGGCGGGTGTCGGTGCTCACGGTTCGCTTCCTTCCGGTCACTGACGGACCGTCCGACTCTATGCCACGGCCGCCCGGCCCGGGTTGCGCCGAACGGGCGGCGGGCGGTGGCCCGGGCAGCGCGGTGACCCGCCATACGGGACCGGCCCGGGTACCGTGCGGCGGGGCCGACCGGCCCTGACGCGCTGCGCGGATGGGAGAACGCATGCCCGGGACCCGGCACTTCGGAGGCGGCCCGACCGGCCGGGCGGTTTGGTGGCTGGTGGCCGCCCTGCTCGTACCGGCCCTCGCGGCCTGCGGTGGCGGCTCCGGCAACAACGGCAACGGCAACGGCAACGGCCAGACCGGCAACGGCCAGACCGGCAACGGACAGACTGCCGGCGCGCAGACCACCAGCCCGCCGCCCGAGGAGCAGCGGACCGAGGTCCGCGCGACCGACGCGAGCTTCCAGGAAGCCGGTTCGGTGTCCGCCGCCGGGCGGGGCTGGGGCACGAGGGCCGTCGTCACGCTGAAGAGCTCCACGCCCACCCCGGTCCAGGCCGTCGTCAGTGACGTCACCGACTGCACGGTCAACGCCGTGCCCGCCACCCCGAGCCAGGCCACGACGACCGTGACCTCCAGTGGCAGCGAACCACTGGCGTTCGCCCTCCCGACGGAGAGCGAGAAGAACCGGCCGATCTGCTACACGGTGACCATCGGCGGAGAGAGCCGGCAGCTCAAGGCCGAGGGAGTGGTCCTCAGTACGACGTCTCCCAGCCCGACCGCGCCCATCACCGGCGCGACCGCTCCGGGCACCGAATCGACCAGCCCCAGTGAGAGCGCGACCCCGTACCAGAGCGGCGGGGTGACCGGCACCGCGAGCGCGACCTCGTACCAGAGCGGTGGCGGGACCGGCCCCGAGAGCGGGAGCCCCCACTGAGCCCTGCCGGGGAGGACCGGCCCGCCGAAGCGGCGGCGCGGCCGTCCGGCGCCGCGGAGCCGCCCGCCGCGAGCCCGTGGGGCGGGTGGATCACCGCGGCCGCGCGCTGGATCGCCCCGACCACCTTCGTCACCGCGCTCCTCTTCTTCTTCGGCTACGCCTACGCCGACGCGTACTACGGCTACTTCGGCCTCGACGCCGCGACGATCGGCTTCTCCACCCAGGAACTGCTCCTGCGCAGTTCCTCGGCGCTCTACGTGCCCGCCGAGGTCGCGCTCACCGGGGTGCTGGTGGCCGCCCTGACGTTCCCGCTGGTGTCCGGCGTCGCCCGCCGCGGCCCGGGCGCCACCCGGGCGCTGCGCCGGGTGTGCCTCGCCGCCGTCCTGCCGACGGCCGTGCTGCTGGTGCTCGGCGTGGCGGCGGGGTTCGAGGTCATCGAGGCCGGCCCGATGGGCACCCCGCTGCTGATCGGCGGCGCCCTGCTGCTCGCCCTCCTGGCGCGGCTGCTGTACGTGCGGGGCGCCGGCGCGGCGTTCCCCGTGTCGGGGGAGCGGGTGGCGCTGGGCGTCACGGTGGGTATCCTCGCGCTGTGCGCCTACTGGGCGGTCGGCAACTACGCCCAGCAGAAGGGGCAGGCCGAGGCCGAAGCGCTCTCCCATAACCTCCAGGTGCGGCCGGCCGTCATGCTCGACACGTCGGAGCGGCTCGCACTGGACTGGTCCGGCGTGCGGGAGACGCCGCTGCCGGCCGAGGGCGCGGGGGCGCACTTCCGGTACCGCTACGAAGGCCTGCGGCTGCTGGCGCAGTCCGACAACCGGATGTTCCTGATCCCGCGGCAATGGACCTGGGCCACCGGCAACGTGCTGGTCCTGCCGGTCGACGCCAACGCCAGGGTGGCCTTCCACGCCGGCTGAGCGCCCGCCCGCGGACACGGCTGCGCCGCGGTCCGTCCCCCTCGACGGACCGCGGCGCAGCCGCTGACCGGCAGGTTTAGGTCACACCTGCTGCCAGAGCGCCGGGACGATCGGCGGCTCCCAGCCGACCTGGGCGGTGTGGCCCTGGAGGCAGCGGTAGCCGACCCCGTTGTAGGTCACCACGTCGCCCGCCTGGTAGGTGGTGCCGGGCGTCCAGGTGCCGCCGGGGTTGGTCGGGCCGTTGCCCACCACCAGGGAGAAGCTGGTGCTGTGGGTGGCCGAGCCGGTCCCGGTCAGGGTGATGTTGTAGGTGCCGCCGGCGGTCGAGGCGGAGGTGGCGACGGTGAGCGTCGCCGAGCCGCCGGACTGCACCGAGGACGGGCTGAAGGAGACCGTCACACCGGCCGGGGCGCCCGAGGCGGTCAGGTTGACCGTCTGGGCCGAGCCGGAGGTGGTCGTGGTGGCGACCGTCGCGGTGGCGGTGTCCCCGGGCGCGACGGTGGCGGTGGCCGGGTTCACCGAGAGGGAGAAGTCGTTGGCGGGGGTGCTGCCGCCGACCGAGGTCTTCCAGATGGTGTACGCCACGCCGTCGGCGCTGCGGTTGAGCACCGTCGCGTCGACGTTGCCGGTGGTGTCGCAGGACTGGTGGTAGCAGGAGTCGTACGAGCGGCCCGCCGTGCCACCCCACTTGGCGGCCTGCGCCGAGGTCTTGACGGCGCTGGCGCCGGCCGCGTAGCCCGAGGTCGGGATGCCGGCCTGCTGGAAGGAGTAGTCGTCGGAGCGGCCCTGGCCCTCGACGTTCTCCTCCGGCTGGAGGTTCAGCGAGTCCCAGTAGGCCTTCATCGGCGCGGAGGCCGAGGAGGAGACGTTGTTGATGAAGTAGCCGGCGTTGGTCGAGCCGATCATGTCGAAGTTGTAGTAGGCCTTGATCGCGGAGCGCTGGGCGGAGCCCAGCTGGCCGACGTAGGACTGGGAGCCCTGGAGGCCCTGCTCCTCACCCGTCCACCAGGCGAACCGGACGTGCCTGGTCAGGCTGGGGTTCTGCTGGGCGAGCACCAGCGCGTTCTCCAGCAGGGTGGCCGAGCCGGAGCCGTTGTCGTTGATGCCGGGGCCGGCCGAGACGCTGTCCAGGTGGGCGCCGAACATGGTGACCTGGTCGGACGGGCCGCCGGGCCAGTCGGCGATCAGGTTGTTGGACTGGTAGGTGCAGGAGGTGCAGGTCTGCTCGGTGACGCTGTAACCGGCAGCCTGGAGCTTGCCCTTGATGTACGCCAGCGACTGGCTGTGCCCGGCGCTGCCCGCCCGGCGGTTGCCGCCGTTCTGGTTGGCGATGCTGTTCAGCTGGGACAGGTGGGCCTGGACCTTGGCGACGTCGATGTCGGGCGCGGGCCCGCCGGGGTTGCCCCCGCCGCCGACCGTCAGGCCGTACTGGGCGGTGTGGGTGGTGGTGCCGGCGGTGCCGGTCACGGTGATCTGGTACGTCCCGGCGGCCGCGGCCGAGGAGGCGGCGAGCGTCAGGGTGGAGGACGAACCGGCCTGCACCGACGAGGGGTTGAAGCTCGCGGTGACGCCGGACGGCAGGCCGGAGGCGGTCAGGCTGACGCTCTGCGCGGTGCCCGAGGTGACGGCGGTGCCCACCGTCGCCGAGGTCGAGGCGCCGGGCTGGACGGTGCCGGAGGCCGGGTTCAGCGAGAGCGAGAAGTCGTTGTTGCCGGACGGCGTGCAGGTCGGGTCACCGGTCTGCGCGGGCACGCTGATCGCGTCCCAGGCGGCCTTGGCCCGGTTGAAGAAGGTGCAGCTCGCGTCCAGGCTCTTGGCCGCCGTCAGGGTGGTGGTGCGGTAGCGCTTGTACGTCATGCCGCTGGTCTTGAGCAGCATGCCGCCGTAGAAGACCTGGCCGGCCTGCTTGACGCCGATGCCGGTGACGGAGGAGTTGTTGCAGGTCGGGCTGGTGGGCTTGCCGCCGCCCGGGTTGGAGCCCTCGGCCAGCAGGTAGAACCAGTGGTTCAGCGGGCCGGCCGCCGCGTGCTCCTCGGTCTGCGGGATGGAGGCGGAGTAGCAGTTGGGGTTGTTGCTCACCAGCGAGGGGTTGTACATGTTGCGGATCGGGCCGCTGCCGACCAGGTTGATCATCTCGCCGACGGTGTAGTCCGGGCTGTCGTACGGCGCGGGCTCGTTGGCGTACGCCTCGGTGAGCGCGCCCATGATGTCGCCGGTGGACTCGCCCAGGCCGGCCTCGTTGTTGGCGCCGCCCGGGGTGTACTGGTCGATGCCGTGGCCGAACTCGTGGCCGACCACGTCGATCGAGGCGATCCACTTGTTGGCCTGGCTGTGGCCGATGGATATCGTGCTGCCGTCCCAGTAGGCGTTGACGTCACTGAGGCCGACCTTGACCGGCCAGCTGCCGCCGTTGCCGTTGTGCCCGTTGCGACCGAGCCAGTCGCGGAGCATGTCCCATTCCTTCTGGGCGGCGAACATCGCGTCGCCGCAGCCGGTCTCCTTGCTGGAGGCGCTGCCGGTGCCCCAGGAGTCACTGGACTTGGAGAACACCTGGCCGGTGCTGTAGTCGGAGCACGACAGACCGGGCCGGTTGGGGTCGCGCAGCGAGTACGAGCCGCCCGAGCCGGTGGTGCTGATGGTGACCGGGGCCGGGCCGTTCCACTCGCTGTTGATGGTGCCGGCCCGGACGTCGTCGTAGCTGTCGATCACCTCGCCGGTGGCGGCGTCCACGAAGACGTGCAGCCGGCTCGGGGCGCTTGCGGTGCGCCCGGTGAGCACGGTCTCCCAGGCGAGCCGGCCACTGCCGCCGTCCTTGACCCGGACGACCAGGCGGCGGGACTCCACCGCGTCCACGGTGGCCAGCCTGGTCCGCGCGGTCTTCTCCGCCTGCTCCGCGCTGACCTGCGGCTTGGTCGAGCCGCCGACCGGGCCGGAGGCCGCCGACTGGAGCCCGCGGACCTTGCCCTGCCCGTCCGCGAGCACCACCGCGTCACCGCCGACCACCGGCAGGCCGCGGTAGCTGCGCTCGTACGCGACGGAGTAGAGGCCGCCGACCCACGGGGTGACGGCTTTGCGCTCGTAGGTCTCGTCCGGCCCCTTGGCCAGCGCGTCCAGCCCGGCCGCGGCCGCGGCGTCGGCCGCGTTCACGGCGGCGGCCAGGGCGCTCGGCGGCGCCGGGGTCGGGGCGGGTGCGGCGGTGGCGGGCCCGGCGGTGGCGGCGATCATGCCGGCCAGCACGGTCAGGGTGGTCGCCGTGGTCAGCAACCGACCTGCGGAAACTCTGCGTTGCATCGAGGCTCCTCGCATGTGGGGGTCCTCGACCGCGGACGGCAAGGCTGGTGGCGCACCGCAGGGCCGGGTCTGGGGGAGGTGACCGTGCGGGCCGTCCGCGCTCGGGTGCCCGAACCCTCACACGGCGTCATGATCAGGTCAATGGCCGGTGCGCGCGGGGCATAGGGTTGGCAAATTCCGTCAAGCCCGCCGGTTCGGCTTTGCGTCAAGCTGGGGTTTTCTTCAAGTGGTTGAGACCACGTCATGTACGGGGCGGGTCTCCATCGAGTACCGTCCTCGTCATCGGAGTCGTCGGAACCACTGGAATCGTCGGCGGGCCGTGCGACCGGCCGGGGCGCCGCGCCCGGGGAGGCAGCCGTGCAGCGCAACCGGGTGGCCCCTGTGGCAGCGGTGCCGGCACCGCCGACCGGCCGGGGGCGGGACGCCTGGCGGGAGTTCGGCGCCCGGATGCGGCACTGGCGACGCCGGGCCGGCCTCACCCAGGCGCAGCTCGGCGCCGGGATCGGCTACGACCACACCGCGGTCAGCAAGATCGAGCACGGTGCCCGCCGGGTCACTCCCCGGATGGCCGACCGGATCGACGAGCTGCTCGGCGCGGGCGGCGAGTTGAGCGCCGCCTGCCAGCGCGCCGAGAGCGCCGAACTCTGCTTCCTGGAGGCCCTCGCACCGGCCCTGCTCCGCCACCCGCTGCCGGGCGAACCGTCGTCAGGTGCGCCCGTCCCCGCCCCGGCGCCGCTGCGGCTGCCCGACTACGGCCTGCTCTGCCCGCTGCACGGCGCCGCGGGCTGCACCGTCCCCGAACCCGGTGAAATCGCCGCCCTGCACGCCGAGTTCTGCGCCCCACGGGCGCTCTCCGACCCGTCCGCGGCGCGACCGCTGGACGCCGCCACCGCGCACGCGCTGACCGGGCTGCTCGCCGCCCACCTGCGCTCCGGCGAGACCGGCGACCGGCCCGGCCTGGCCGCCGCCGTCGAACGCACCCTGCACGCCGTGCTCGCCCGGCTCGCCGCCGCCCCCGCCGCACAGCGCGGCCCGCTGGTCCGGCTCGCCGCCGAACACGCCCACGCGGCCGGTGCGCTGAGGATGCAGGACGGCCGCAACGCCACCGCGATGGCCTGCTACGACCGCGCGCTCACCTGGGCCGGGCTGGCCGCGGACCAGGCCACCCAGGTCGGCACGCTCAGCGACATGAGCATCCTGGCCCGGCTGGACGGGGACCCGGCGGCCGCCCTCGGCTACGCCCGGGAGATCGACCGGGTCGCCCCGGACCGGCACTGGGCCGGCGCGATGGGCCGGATCAGCCGGGCCCGGGCGTACGCGCTGGCCGGGGACGTGCCGGCGACCGTCCGGCAGATCGGCCTGGCCCGTGCGCACCTGGACCACATCGGCGCGGACGACGAACTGGACGTGCCCTGGCTCTCCATCGCCTCGATGCGGATGCGGGTCGAGTCCGCGGCGGCCGCCGCACTGCGCGACCTCGCCGCGGCCACCGACGATCCCCGGCTGGCCCGCCGGGCGTTGAGCGCCACCGAGACCGCGCTCGGCCTGCTCGGTCCGAACCAACTGCCGTCCAGTCGACTGCTGTTCATCGTCCGGGCGGCCGACTGCCATGCCTGCGCCCATGATCCGGCGGCGGCCGTCGAACTGCTCGGCCCCGCACTGGAGGCGACCGGGGCCACCGCCCTGCCCGCCCTCGTCGAGTACGAGCTGCGCGGCCTGCGCGACCGCCTCACGGCGTGCGCGCCCAGTGCCGCGCACCGATTGGCGGAGCCGGCCCGCTCCTGACCGGGGGCGGAGGGTTGGCCGGATCGGTCGCGGCGCAGACCGGCGCAGGAGGGGCGCGCAACAGCGCCCGAAAGGTGGCACGGTCGCGTCCACGCCCCGTCAACTCCCGTTACTTCTCGAAAATGCGCCCCCTTCGCGCCGTACAGACGTCAACTTCGTGCGCGTATAGTCCGCCGATCGGGTCATTCATGGAGTTAACACGTCGAATGACTGTCACGACGGTCCTACTCCGCCTAGAGTCTCTGACGTTTCCAGTCGTTAGTCCGCGAAGAACGGGGGGCGCGTGCTGTCAGCCATTGCCCGCCGGCTCGCCCATCCGCTCCTGCTCGTGGGTGTGCTGTGCACGGCCATCGCCACCCTGCACTTCCACTGGGCGCCGGATCGGGTCTCGCCGCTCTTCCTGATAGCCCTGATCGGATATCTGGCGGTCCTGGAACGGGTGATCCCGTACCGGATCGACTGGCATCCGAGTCGGCGTGAACTACGCTGGTACAGCGTCTACTTCGTGCTGAGCATGGTCGGCGGCGCACTGGCCCAAGGGCTGGTGGCGACGCTGGTGGGAGTGCTCGGCCCGGCCCATCCGGCGCTGCCGTTCGCAGTGGAGATCCCCCTCGCGCTGCTGGTCGGCTCGCTCGGCGACTACCTCGTGCACCGGTGGTCCCACCGCAATCGGTGGCTCTGGCGGCTGCACGGCGTGCATCACGTCCCGGACAAGGTGAACGTCGCGAACAACGGCGTGAACCATTTCCTGGACGTCTTCGTCGCGCAGTCCGTGGTCCAACTGTCGCTGGCGCTCATCGGATTCTCACCGGATTCGGTGTTCGTGGTCGGAATATTCGTCCTGGCTCAGGGGTATTTCGTCCACGCCAACATCGAAGTCCGCATCGGCCCGCTCAGCCACGTCCTGGCCGGCCCGGAACTCCACCGCCTGCACCACAGCACCGACCTCGCCGAAGCCGGCCACTACGCCTCCGACCTCTCGCTCTGGGATCACGTGTTCGGAAGCTTCACGTGGCGGCCCGGCAGAGCGCCGAAGACCGTCGGCCTCACCGACCCGGCCGCGTTCCCCGCCACAGGGGAGCTCGGCGCCACCCTGCTGCATCCCTGGCGCCGGGTGAAGACGACCGAACAGTCCGTCTGAACCCCGGCCCGCGAGGCCGCCCCCACTTGCCCGTGTCCCCGGCGCCACGCCATCACCCTCGGATTGGATCATGACCTCCTCGCCCTTCGCCGTGCCCCGCGAACGCATCGCGATCACCGGTATCGGCTGCCGCCTGCCGGGACACGCCAACGACCACCGTTCCTACTGGCGCAACCTGATCGAGGGCCGGGACTGTCTCACCGAGACGCCCGCCGACCGCTACGACACCGGCACCCTGGGCAGCAGGGACCGGGCCAAGCCGGGGCGGCTGATCGGCGGCCGGGGCGGCTACATCGACGGCTTCGACACCTTCGACCCGGACTTCTTCGGGATCAGCCCGCGCGAGGCCGAACACATGGACCCGCAGCAGCGCAAGCTCCTGGAGGTCAGCTGGGAGGCCCTGGAGGACGGCGGCCTGCGCCCCGACGAACTGGCCGGCCGGGAGGTCGGCGTCTACATGGGCGCCTTCACCCTCGACTGGAAGATCCTCCAGTTCGCCGACCTCGACTTCTCCACCATCGCCGCGCACACCGCCACCGGCACCATGATGACGATGGTGTCCAACCGGATCTCGCACTGCTTCGACTTCCGCGGGCCCAGCGTCTCGATCGACACCGCGTGCAGCTCCTCGCTGGTCGCCGTCCACCTCGCTTGCCAGAGCCTGCTCCGCGGCGAGACCGAACTCGCCCTGGCCGGCGGGGCGTTGCTGCACATGACGCCGCAGTACACGATCGCCGAGACCAAGGGCGGATTCCTCTCCGCGGACGGCCGCTCGCGCGCCTTCGACGCCTCCGCCGACGGCTACGTCCGGGCCGAGGGCGTCGGTGTGGTCGTGCTCAAGCGGCTCTCCGACGCGCTGCGCGACGGGGACCCGGTGCACGCCGTCATCCTCGGCAGCGGCGTCAACCAGGACGGCCGCACCAACGGCATCACCGTCCCCAGCGCGGACGCCCAGGTCACCCTGATCGAGCGGGTCTGCGCCGAGGCCGGGGTGGTGCCCGGCAGTCTCCAGTACGTCGAGGCGCATGGCACCTCCACCCCGGTCGGCGACCCGATCGAGGCCGCCGCCCTCGGCCGGGTGCTCGGCATCGGCCGCCGCCCCGGGGACCGCTGCTACGTCGGCTCGGTCAAGACCAACATCGGGCACACCGAGGCCGCGGCCGGCGTCGCCGGGCTGATCAAGACGGTGCTCGCGCTCAAGCACCGCAGCATCCCGCCGCACCTCAACCTGGAACGGCCCAACCCCGGCATCGACCTTGACGCGCTGCCGTTCGACATCCCGACCGTCCCGACGGTCTGGCCCGAGCACGTGGGCCCGGCCCGCGCGGGCGTCAACTCCTTCGGCTTCGGCGGCACCAACGCCCACGTCCTGCTGGAGGAGCCGCCGCAGCCCGAGTCCGACCAGCCGGTGGCCGAGCCGGTCCGCACGGTGCTGCCGCTGAGCACCAAGGACGCCGCCGGACTGCCCGAACTGGCCGCGGCCGTACGGCAGGAGCTCGCCGACGGGGCGCCGCTCGCCGACCTCGGCCACACCCTGGCGCACCGCCGCCAGCACCTGCCCGAGCGGCTCGCGGTGGTCTACTCCACCCGGCAGGACCTGGACGAGGCGCTGGCCGCGTACGAGCGCGGCGAGGAGCACCCGCGGGTGGTCCAGGGCCGCGCCCGGGAACGCAAACAGCGGCGCCTGGCCTGGGTGTTCACCGGCATGGGCCCCCAGTGGTGGGGGATGGGCCGGGGACTGTACGAGCACGAGCCGGTCTACCGGGAAGCCGTGCGGGCCGTCGACCGGGAGATCCGCGAGCAGGCCGGCTGGTCGCTGCTGACCGAGCTGGAGCGCAGCGAAGCGGACTCCCGGATGGCCGAGACCTGGCTCGCCCAGCCCGCCAACTTCGCCGTCCAGGTGGGCCTTTCGGCGCTCTGGCGAAGCCACGGCCTGCGCCCCGACGCGGTGGTCGGCCACAGCACCGGTGAGGTCGCCGCCTTCCACGAGGCCGGGGTCTACGACCTGGCCGACGCCGTCAAGGTGGTGCTCGCCCGCAGCCGGCTCCAGCAGCGCCTGGCCGGCACCGGCACCATGCTCGCCGTCGGCCTGCCGGAGGCGGAGGCCGAGCGCCGGATCCGCCCGTACCGCGACCGGATCTCGCTCGGCGCCGTCAACAGCCCCTCCGCGGTGACCCTGGCCGGAGACGCCGACGCGCTGCGCGAACTGGCCGAGGAGCTGAACCAGCAGGGCGTCTTCGCCCGGCTGCTGGACGTCGAAGTCCCGTACCACAGCGTGCGGATGGACCCGATCCGGGACGAGCTGGTCGCCTCGCTCGCCACCATCAAGCCGCAGGAGGCGCGGCTGCCGCTCTACCTGACCGCCCGCGAGGGGCTCGCCCGCGGGCCGGAGCTGGACGGCGAGTACTGGTGGCAGAACGTCCGCAACCCGGTGCGCTTCCGGGCAGCCGTCGAGCGGATGGCCGAGGACGGGCACGGGCTCTTCCTGGAGCTCGGACCGCACCCGGTGCTCGGCCACGCGATCCGCGAGTGCGCCGAGCAGGCGCACACCCTGCCGTCGATCCGCCGGCAGCAGGACGAACCCGAGCGCCTCGCCCGCAGCCTCGCCGAACTCCACACCCTCGGCGTCGAGTTGAGCTGGGACGCGCTGCACCCGGCCGGCCGCCCGACGCCGCTGCCGGCCTACCCGTGGCGGCGCGACCGCTACTGGGTGGAGCCCAAGGCGGTCGAGCAGGTCCGGCTCGGACGGCTCGACCACCCGCTGCTCGGCCGTCGCACCGCCAGCGCCCAGCCCGGCTGGACCGGCACCCTCGACCCCGAGCGGCTGCCCTACCTGAACGACCACCGGATCGAGGGCCAGGTGGTTTTCCCGGCCGCCGGGTACCTGGAGATGGCCGCCCAGGCCGTCCGCACCCTGACCGGCGCCACCGTGGTGACGCTGGCCGAGATCGAACTGAACCGGGCACTGTTCCTCTCCGAGACCGACCCCGTCCCGGTCCAGCTCGGCTACGCGACCGAGGACGCCCGCTTCACCATCGCCTCCACCCCGGAGGGCGGCGAACCCGGCGTGCACGCCGCCGGCCGGGTCCGCACCGGCCAGCGCCGCGCCTACGGGCCCGCACCGGACCTGGACGCGCTGCGCGCCCGGGGCCGGCGGCTCGACGGCCCGGACTGCTACCGGCGGCTGGCCGAACTCGGCTACGACTACGGCCCCGCCTTCCAGACCATCGCCGAGGTCTGGGCCGGCCCCGACGAGGCACTGGCCCGGATCCGGCCGACCGAGCAGCTCGGCCCGGACGCCGCCGCCCACCACCTGCACCCGGTCCTGCTGGACGGCTGCTTCCAGGCCCTGCTCACCACCCGGCTGCACACCCCCGAGGGCGGCAGCGTCCGGCTGCCCGTCTCGATCGAGGAGGTCAGGCTCGACGAGATCGGCGACCGCCCGCTCTGGGTGCACGCCACCGTCACCCGCGACAGCGGCGAGGAGCTCGTCGGCGACCTCGCGCTCTACACCGAGGACGGCACCCCCGTCGGCAAGGTCACCGGCTTCAAGGTCGCCGACGTCGCCCAGGCCCCGGCCTCCGTCGGGCTGGCCACCATCGACGGCTGGCTCACCGAGGTCGCCTGGGTGGCCGCGCCCGAGCCGACCATCGAGCAGACGCCCGGCGACCTGCTGCTCTTCACCGACGAAGGCGGCCTCGGCGAACGGCTGGCCGCCCTGGCCACCGCCCGCGGCGCCCGCTGCCACCTGGTGCGGCCCGGCACCGAGTACCGGCACGGCGAGGACCACTCGACCGTACGGCCCGACTCCGCCGAGGACGTCCGGCGGCTGTTCGCCGACCTCGACTCAAGCTTCGGCACCGTCGTCCACCTCTGGAACCTCGACCTGCCCGCCCTGGACACCGCCACCGCCGACCGGCTCGGCCCGCTCGCCACCCTCGGCGCCTACTCGCTGATCACCCTCGCCCAGGCCCTGCCTGCCGCCCGCCCGGACGGCCGACTGCACATCGTCACCCGGGGCACCCAGCCCGCCGCCCCCGGCGACCGGGTCGAACCGCTCGGCGCCCCCGCCTGGGGCATCGGACGGGTGCTGTGGCAGCAGGAGCTGGTCGCCCAGCGCGGCACCCTGATCGACCTCGACCCCGCCGCCGACGCCACCGCCCAGGCCGAGGCACTGCTCGCCGAACTCGCCGCCGGGGACGAGCAGGAGATCGCCCTGCGGGCCGGCGCCCGGCTCACCAGCCGGCTGCGGCAGGCCGAGGGCCTCACCCGCCCGCTGCCGCCCGTGCTGCGCCCCGACGGCAGCTACCTCGTCACCGGCGCCTTCGGCGCCCTCGGCCGGCTGCTCTGCCGCACCCTCGTCCGGCGCGGCGCCCGCCGACTGATCCTGGTCGGACGCACCGCCCTGCCCGAGCGCGCCCAGTGGGCGCACACCGACCCGGACAGCCCCGCCGGGGAGCGGATCGCCTTCCTGCGCGAACTCCAGGCGCTCGGCGCCGAACCGCTGCTCGCCCCGGTGGACGTCACCGACGAGGCCGCCCTCGCGGACTGGCTCGCCGACTACCGGCAGCGCCAACGCCCGCCGATCCGGGGCGTGTTCCACCTCGCCGGGCAGGTCAAGGACACCCTGCTGGCCCAGATGGACCGGCCGGCCTTCGACGCCGGCTACGCCCCCAAGGTCGTCGGCGGCCACCTGCTGCACCGGCTGCTGCGCGACGAACCGCTCGACCACTTCGTGCTGTTCGCCTCCGTCGCCTCGCTGCTCACCACCGCCGGGCAGACCAACTACGCGGCCGGCAACGCCTTCCTGGACGCCCTCGCCCACCACCGCCGGGCCGACGGCCTGCCCGGTCTCAGCCTCGACTGGGGCCCCTGGGCCACCGGCATGATCGAGGAGCTGGGCCTGGTCGCCCACTACCGCGACGCGCGCGGCATGAGCTCGCTGCCGCCGGACGCCGGGACGGCCGTCCTGGAGCGCGTCCTCGGCCAGGACCGCGCCCAGCTGCTGGTCGCCACCGTGGTCGACTGGCCGACCTTCCTCGCCTGGTACCCGGCGCCGCCGCCGCTGGTCGCCGACCTGGCGGCGAACGCCGCCGAACAGGCCCCGGCCGAGACCGGCGGCTTCCTGGACGCCTACCGCGCGGCCGACCCGCAGGCCCGCCGGGAGCTGGTCACCGAGCGGTTCACCGCCGCCGCCGCGGCCGTGCTGCGGATCGGTGCCGAGCGGATCGACACGGAGACCAGGCTCGGCGCGCACGGCCTGGACTCGCTGCTCGCGATGGAGCTGCGCGCCCGGGTGCACGGCGAACTGGGCGTCGCCCTGCCGGTGGTCGCCCTGCTCAGCAACGGCACCGTCGGCGACCTCGTCGACCTGCTCACCGAGGGCCTGACCGAGCGGCTCGACGCCGACGGCGGCCCGGCCCAGGCCGAGGTGGAGCTGTACACCGACGAGTCCCGCTACCCGCTCACCCACAACCAGCAGGCGCTCTGGTTCCTGCGCCTGCTGCACCCGGACGGCTTCGCGTACAACATCGGCGGCGCCGTCGAGGTCCGCGCCGAGATCGACCCGGAGCTGATGTTCGAGGCCTTCCGCTTCCTGGTCGCCCGGCACCCCGAGCTGCGCGCCGCCTTCACGGCCGAGGAGGGCCGCCCGGTCCAGCGGATCCGGGAGGAGGCCGAGGCCGACACCGGACTGTTCGACGTCGAGGGCCGGCCGTGGGAGGAGATCCACGAGCTGATCGTCCGCGAGTACCGGCGCCCGTACGATCTCGCCGGGGACCCGCTGGTCCGGCTGCGGCTGTTCCGGCGCGGGCCGGACCGCTGGGTGCTGATGAAGGCCGTCCACCACATCGTCTCGGACGCGATCTCCACCTTCACCTTCATCGAGGAGCTGTTCGAGGTCTACGAGGCGCTGCGCCAGGGCCGCACCCCGGAGCTGCCCCCGGTGCCGGCCCGCTACCTGGACTTCCTCAACCACCAGAACCGCTTCCTGGCCGGGCCCGAGGCCCGCCGGATGCTCGACTACTGGCGCGGCCACCTGCCGGCCGAGATGCCGGTGCTGGCGCTGCCCACCGACAAGCCGCGCCCGGCCGTGCAGACCCACAACGGGGCCTCCGAGTTCTTCCGGCTGGACGCCGAACTCACCGCCAGAGTCCACGAGTTGGCGCGGGCGAACGGCGCCACCCCGTTCATGGTGCTGCTCAGCGCCTACTACCTGCTGCTGCACCGCTGGTCCGGGCAGCCGGACATCGTGGTCGGCAGCCCCGTCACCGGCCGCACCCAGGAGGAGTTCGGCTCCGTCTACGGCTACTTCGTCAACCCGCTGCCGCTGCACGTGAGCCTGGCCGGGGAGCCGACCGTGACCGAGCTGCTGGCCCGGGTGCGGGGCAGCGTGCTCGGCGGCCTGGACAACCAGGACTACCCCTTCCCGCTGCTGGTCGAGCAGTTGGGGCTCCAGCACGACCCGAGCCGGTCCGCGGTGTTCCAGGCGATGTTCATCCTGCTCACCCACAAGGTCGCCGTGGAGCGCTTCGGCTACCGCCTGGAGTACATCGAACTCCCCGAAGAGGAAGGGCAGTTCGACCTGACGCTGTCCGCCTACGAGGACCGCTCGGACGGCTGCTTCCACTGCGTCTTCAAGTACAACTCCGACCTCTTCGAGCCGGCCACCGTCCAGCGGCTCGCCGCCCACTACCGCAACCTGCTGGACGCCATGACCCGCGCCGCCGAGGGCGAGCCGGTCGGGCGGCTGCGGATGCTGGGCGAGGCCGAGCGCCGGGAGATCCTCACCGGCTTCAGCGGCGCCGAACGCCGGATCGAGCACGACACCCCGGTGCCGGAGCTGTTCGCCAAGGCCGCCGCCGAGCGGCCCGAGGCCGTCGCGGTGGTCGCACCCGGCCGGGACATGATCCATCGGCTGAGCTACGGCGAACTGGAGCGACGCTCCCACCGCTTCGCCGTACGGCTGCGCGAACTCGGCGTCGGCGAGGGCTCGGTGGTCGCGGTCTGTCTGGACAAGTCACCCGAGCTGATCACCACCCTGCTGGCGATCTGGCGGGCCGGCGCCGCCTACCTGCCGCTCGACCCCGGACACCCCGCCGACCGGCTCGCCCACCAGGTGGCCGACGCCGGAGCGGCGCTGGTGGTGATCGACCAGCGGCGCCCGCTCGCGGCCGAACTGCCCGCCGAGCCGGTCACCCTGGAGGAGCTGGACCGGCCCGCCGGGGCCGCCCTGCCGCTGCCCGCCGCCGACCCGGACCGGGCCGCCTACGTGATCCACACCTCGGGCTCCACCGGCCGCCCGAAGGGGGTGCGGGTCGACCACCGCAACCTGGCCGCCGTCACGGCCGGGTGGCGCGCCGAATACCGGCTGGACACCGAGGTCCGGGCGCACCTCCAGATGGCCGGCACCGCCTTCGACGTGTTCTCCGGCGACCTCGCCCGAGCGCTCAGCACCGGCGGCACCCTCGTCCTGGTCGACCGCGAGCTGCTCTTCGACACCGCCCGGCTCTACCGGGTGATGCGGGAAGAGGCCGTGGACGGCGGCGAGTTCGTGCCCGCCGTGGCCCGCGCACTGCTGGCGCACTGCGAACGCGAGGGCCTCACACTGGACTTCCTGCGGCTGCTGATCGTCGGCTCCGACTCCTGGAAGGCCGCCGAGCACCAGCGGCTGCGCGCCCTGTGCGGCCCGCAGACCCGGCTGGTCAACTCCTACGGGCTGACCGAGGCCAGCGTCGACAGCACCTACTACGAGGGCGTCGCCGAACACCTGGAACCCGGCCGGATGGTGCCGATCGGCCGGCCGTTCCCGAACAGCGCGGTGTACGTCCTCGACCCCTACGGCGAGCCCGTCCCGGCGGGCGTGCCCGGCGAGCTGTGGATCGGCGGCGCGGGCGTCGCGGCCGGCTATCCCAACGACCCGGAGCAGGCCGCCCGGCGCTTCGTCACCCGGGAGCTCGACGGTGCGACCGTCCGGCTCTACCGCACCGGAGACCTCGGCCACTGGGACACCGCCGGCACCCTGCACCTGCTCGGCCGGATCGACAACCAGGTCAAGGTCCGCGGCCACCGGATCGAGCTGGGCGAGATCGAGGCCCACCTCACCGCCCGCCCGGAACTCGCCCAGGCCTGCGTAGCGGTCCGCCAGGACGCCCGGGGCGAGGCCACGCTGGCCGCCTACGTGGTGCCCGCCGAGGGCACCGCGCTGGACCGCCGCGAGCTGCGCCGCCACCTGGCCGAGCACCTGCCCACCGTGATGATCCCCTCCTACCTCACCGAACTGCCCGCCCTGCCGCTCACCCCGAACGGCAAGGTGGACCTCGCGGCGCTGCCCGAGCCCAAGGCCGACACGGCCGGGGCCCAGCACGAACCGCCGGTCACGCTCTACGAGACCAGGGTCGCCGAGCACTGGCGGAACCTGCTCGGCCTCGAAGAAGTCGGCCTCCAGCACGACTTCTTCGAACTCGGCGGCAGCTCGATCCGGCTCATCGAGCTGATCCACCACCTCCAGAGCGAGTTCAACATCAGCATCCCGGTCGGCCTGCTGTTCAAGGTCACCACCCTGCACGGCATGGCCCGCACCGTCGAACAGATCATCACCGGCGAGGTGGCCGGCGGCGAGCCCTACCTCTGGTTCAACTCCGAAGCGCCCGAAGGCCGTACGGTCTTCTGCTTCCCGCCGGCCGGCGGGCACGGGCTGGTCTACCGGCAGCTCGCCGCGCACCTGCCGGAGCACCGGATCGCCTCCTTCAACTACCTGACCGGAGACGACAAGACCGCCCGCTACGCGGACCTGGTCGAGGAACTGCACCCCGACGGGCCGTACGCGCTGCTCGGCTACTCGCTCGGCGGCAACCTCGCCTACGAGGTGGCCAAGGAGCTGGAACGGCGCGGGCGCACCGTCGACTCGGTGCTCCTGGTGGACGCCTACCGGGTCACCGAGGCCTTCGACCTCGGTGACGAGCACCTGGCCGTCTTCGAACGCGAACTCCACGAGCACCTGCACCGCCACACCGGCTCGAAGATCGTCGCCCAGGAGACCCTCGAACAGGCCAGGGACTACCTGGAGTTCAGCAGCCGCACGCCCAACACCGGGACCGTGAAAGCCCAGTTGGACGTGGTCTGCGAACGTGACCGGCTCTCGGTACACGTGGGCGGGGAGCCGGGCTCCTGGCACGGCGCCTCCACCACCGGCACCGCGGTGTACGTCGGCCACGGCACCCACGCCGAGATGCTCGACGGCGAGTTCGCCGCCCGCAACGCCGAACTGGCGGGCGCCATCCTGGCCGGAGGCACCGCCGATGGCCGCGGCTGACCGGGGACCGGACTGGTCCACCAGGGAGCGGGCCGGCGACGGCCCGCCCCGGGTCATCGTGATCGGGGCCGGCCTGGCCGGCCTCGCCACCGGCTGCTACGCGCAGATGAGCGGCCTGGAGACCCGGATCTTCGAGAAGCACGTCCTGCCCGGCGGCTGCTGCGCCGCGTGGTCCCGGCACGGCTACCTCTTCGACTACTGCATCGACTGGCTGATCGGCACCGCCGAGGGCACCGGAGCGCACCAGGTGTGGAGCGAACTCGGCGCCCTGGACGGCAAGTCGGTGACCCGCTTCGAGACCTTCAACCGGGTCGTCGACGAACACGGCCGGGCCGTCACCTTCTTCGGCGACCCGGACCGGCTGGAGGCCCACCTGCTGGAGGTCGCGCCCGGCGACGCCAAGCCGATCCGGGCCTTCTGCCGGGACCTGCGCCGCTTCGCCGCGATCGACCTGCCCTGGGAGCTCACCCCGCCGCCGCTGCGCACCACGGCGGAACGGCTGCGCACCCTGCGCGCCGTGCTGCCCGCGTTCCGGCTGTTCTGGCGCACCGCGACCACCCCGATGAGCGGCTTCGCCGAGCGCTTCCAGGACCCGCTGCTGCGGCGGGCCTTCCCCAACATGTTCCTCCAGGAGCCGACCGGCTTCCCGCTGCTGCCGTACCTGTACACCCTGGCCGCCTCGCACAACGGCAACGCGGGCTTCCCGCAGGGCGGTTCGCTCGGCCTGGCCCGCTCGGTGGAGGAGCGCTACACCTCGCTCGGCGGGACGATCGGCTACCGCTGCCGGGTCGAGCGCATCCTGATCGAGGACGGCCGGGCGATCGGTGTGGAACTCCGGGACGGCTCACAGCACTTCGCGGACCACGTGGTGGCCGCCTGCGACGGTCCGACGGTGCTGGACCGGCTGCTGGAAGGGCGCTACTCCAGCCCGTCCACCGAGCGGCTGTACGGCGAACTGCTCGACAAGCCGGGCAACCTGTACCCGGCCGTGGTGTCCGCCTTCGTCGGCATCGACGGCCCGCTGCCCGAGGGCGAGCCGCACAGCACCACCTACCTGCTGACGCCCGAGGACGGCGAGCGGCTGCCCGGCTCGCTCCAGCGCAGCCTGGTGGTGCAGCTGCGCTCCTCCTACGCGGACGGCTTCGCGCCGCCGGGCAAGTCGGTGCTGCACTGCACCTACTTCAGCGACTACCGCTCCTGGAAGGACCTGCGCACCAGCGACCGCCGGGCCTACCGGGCGCGCAAGCAGGAAGTCGCCGCGTTCGTCCGGGAGTTCCTGGAGCGGACGTACCCCGGGCTCGGCCGGCGGATCGAACTCGTGGACGTCGCCTCGCCGGTGACCACCGAGCGGTTCACCGGCAACACCTACGGCAGCATCCTCGCCTGGCAGGCCTTCTCCGAGGCCGAGGACGCCGCCAACCGGCTGGTCAACCGGGAGCGGATGCGACTGCCCGGACTGAGCGGCTTCTCGATGGCGGGCCAGTGGACCGTGCTCGGCGGGCTGATCAGGGCCGCCACCAGTGGGCGGTTCGCCGCGCAGTACCTCTGCCAGGAGCTGGGCCGGCCGTTCCGGGCCTGGCCCAGCGAGAACCAGGAACCCTGGCACCCGGGCAAGTGGGGCCGGCTGCCGCAACTCGACCGGGCCACCGTGGGGCTGCCGGAAGTGGGAGTGGCGGAATGACCACCAGTGAGACGACCCGGCAGAGCATGCTCATCATCGGCGGAGGACTGGGCGGCCTGTCCACCGGCTGCTTCGCGCAGATGAACGGCTACCGCACCCGGATCCTGGAGATGCACGAGATCCCCGGCGGCTGCTGCACCGGCTGGGACCGCGGCGAGTTCACCTTCGACTGCTGCATCAGCTGGCTGCTCGGCAGCGGGCCGGGCAACGAGATGCACCAGATCTGGCTCGAACTCGGCGCGCTGCAAGGCAAGCGGATGCGCAATTTCGACGTCTTCAACGTGGTGCGCGCCCGGGACGGGCGGGCGGTCTACTTCTACTCCGACCCGGACCGGCTGGAGGCCCACCTGCTGGACCTCGCCCCGGAGGACGCCCGGCAGATCCGGCAGTTCTGCTCCGGACTGCGCAAGTTCCGCCTGGCGCTGGCCCGTTACCCGTTTCTCAAGCCGGTCGGGCTGATGGGCCGGTGGGAGCGGATGCGGATGCTCGCCTCCTTCCTGCCGTACTTCAACGTGATCCGGCGCTCGATCACGGTGCTGATGAGCGACTACTCGGCGCGGTTCAGGAGCCCGCTGCTGCGCGAGGCGTTCAACTTCATCCTGTACGAGAAGCACCCCAACTTCCCGGTGCTGCCCAACTACTTCCAACTCGCCTGCCACGCCGGTCAGTCGGCCGGGGTGCCGGAGGGTGGCTCGCTGGGGCTGGCCCAGTCGATCGAGCAGCGCTACCTGCGGCTGGGCGGCGAGATCAGCTACAACACCAAGGTGAGCGAGATCCTGGTCGAGGACGACCGGGCGGTGGGGGTGCGGCTGAGCGACGGCCAGGAGGTGCGGGCCGACATCGTGGTGGCCGCCTGTGACGGCCGGACCACCATGATGGACCTGCTCAAGGGCCGCTACCTGAGCGACACCTACCGTCGGCTGTACACCCAGACCATCACCGAGCCGGGCATGGTCTTCCCCGGCTATGTGACCGTCTTCCTCGGCCTGCGCCGGCCCTTCCCGGCGGGGGACCCGTGCACCACCTATCTGCTGGAGGACGAAGTCGCCGCGCGGCTCACCGGCATCCGGCACCCGAGCATCAACGTCCAGTTCCGCAGCCGTCACTACCCGGAGCTGTCGCCCGCCGACACCACCGTGGTGTACGCCAGCTACTTCTGCGACATCGCGCCCTGGCGGGAGTTGAGCACCGGACCGGAGCAGTCGGCCCGGATGCGGCGCGGCGAGGAGCTGCACACCCTGCCGGTCGGCCGGGGGCGGGAGTACCAGCGGGAGAAGCGCCGGGTGCGCGACACCATCGTCGAATTCCTGGACGGCCACCACCCCGGGCTGCGGGACGCGGTGTCGGTCAAGGACGTCTCCACCCCGCTCACCCAGGTCCGGTACACCGGCAACTACGACGGCAGCGTGCTGGGTTGGCAGCCGTTCGTGGAGAGCGGCGAGACGCTGGAGGAGGAGATCAAACGCAACGGCCCGGGGCTGCCCGGCCTGGCGAACTTCTATCTCTCCGGGGTCTGGGCGACCACCGGCGGGCTGATCCGCGCGGCGGCGGCCGGCCGGCACGTCGTCCAGTTCATCTGCCGGGACGACGGCAAGCCCTTCACCGCGGAAGTCGACGACAGCGCGCCGCCGCCCACCCTGCTCATCGATCGAGTCGGCCCCGCCGACCGCCAGTTTGGAGTCACGTCGTGAAAGCCGAGAAGTGGGTCGTCCAGGAGCACAAGGACGGCGTGCCGGACATCGAGCGGGTGTACCGGAAGGTCGTGGAGGAGTTGGACGTCCGGCTCGCCGCGGACGAGATGCTGCTGCGCACCCGGTACGTCTCGGTGGACCCGTACCTCCAGGGCATCGCGCTGGACACGCCGATCGGCGACCACATGGGCGCGGACTCGATCATGGAGGTGCTGGAGGCCGGGCCGGAGGCGCGCTTCGCGCCCGGCGACCTGGTGCAGGGCTTCGGCGGCTGGCGCACCCACCTGATCAGCAACGGCGAGCCCAGGCTCTGGCAGACCGGCACCTTCCCGATGGTCTTCCCGGCCTTCCGCCGGCTGGACCCGGCCGACTACGACGAGGCGCTGCCGCTGTCCACCGCGCTCGGCATCCTGGGCGGGCCCGGGATGACGGCCTGGGGCACGATGGAGAAGTTCCTGGACGTGCGGCCCGGCCAGACGGTGCTGGTCAGCGGGGCCTCCGGGTCGGTCGGTTCGCTGGTCGGGCAGCTGGCCAAGCGGCGGGGCGCACGGGTGATCGGCACCACGGCGACACCGGAGAAGGTCGAATGGCTGCGGCAGCTGGGCTACGACGCGGTGCTGGTGTACCGCGACGGTGACGCGCCGGATCAACTGCGGAGGGAGCTGGCCGAGTTGGCGCCGGAGGGCATCGACCGCTACTTCGACAGCCTGGGCGGGTCGTTGACGGACGTGGTGTTCGGCATGCTCGCGGTGGACAGCAAGGTGGCCGTCTGCTGGCAGTGGGGGAGCCAGGTCGGCGGTGAGTGGGCGGGGCCGCGGCTGCTGCCGATGATCATGTTCCCGCGCACCACGATCCGCGGCATCTTCTCGCTGGAGTGGTTCGTCGAGGAGAACTGGGCCGCGCTGCGGCGGGACCTCGGGCCGCTGGTCCGCAGTGGGGAGTTGAAGCACCGGCAGACGGTGCACCACGGCTTCGACAGCATTCCGGAGGCCTATCGCGGCCTCTACCTGGACCGTTCGGCGAGCCGGGGGAAGGTGCTGGTCGAGCTCTGATCCACTGGCGGGGGCCCTTCGGCGTGGTCGCCGAAGGGCCTTGGCCGTGTCAGTTGAGGGTGAACCAGGTGCTGCGGGACTTCTTCCACTCGGGGTGGGTGAGGTCCTTGGCGGCGGTGGCGTCGTTGTAGAGGTCCGCGGAGCCGTCGTCGGTGATCAGCTGGACCCGGGCGCCGGGGGCGTCCAGGTCCGGGACGTCCGCGATGGCCTCCCAGGCGCCGTAGTCGCTGGTCGGCAGGTCGATCAGCTTGGTCGGCCGGGAGCCGGGCCGGCCGTCCCAGCGGTAGAGCGCGTACGGGGCGGAGTTGTCCTCGGCGGCCCAGGAGCCGGCCACGATCAGGTACTGGCCGAGGTCGTTGCGGCGGATGTCGCGGACGGACAGGCCGCCGAGGTCCAGCTCGATCGGGTCGCCGAAGGTGGCGTGCGCGGCCGAACCGTTCAGCAGCGACGAGAAGTTGGTGACCGGCACGAGCAGCGCGCGGCCGCCGGTGACGGCCGGGGTGAGCGGCGCGCGGAAGCCGATGTACGCGGTGCCGGTACTGCCGGGGGCGAACTCCAGGCCCTCGACGTTGAATCCGTCGATCTGCTTGGGCGCCTGGCCGTCGGCGGCGCCGGCCGCGAAGCCGTAGCGCTTGCCGTGGGCGTTGTCCCAGGTGATCAGGTCGTCGCGCAGGCCGTGGTACGAACCGGCCAGGGACAGCTGGGTGTCGGCGCCGGAGCCGGTGATGGTGGTGGCGAAGACGGTGTGCCGGTCGGGCTTGATCGCGCCGTCCTTGTTGTTGCCCAGCGAGCCCGTCCAGTAGATGGTGTTGCCGACCCGGGTGGCGGCCTCGATGTCGATCTCCTTGGAGACGCCGAGGGCCGAGCTGAAGTCCCAGGTGCGGACCGGCGCACCGGAGTTGTCGCGGTCGTACAGGCGCAGGGTGTTGGACTCGTCGTCGCCGACCACCAGGTAGCCGCCACCGGCGTCCACGGCGGCCGAGGCGTCACTGGAGCCGGTCAGGTAGCGGCTGGTGGCGGAGTACTGGACAGCGGGTGAGGCGGCGTAGTGCAGGGTGCGGGTGGCGCTCTTGCCGCCGAGGCCGGTGACCTTGATGGTGAGGTCGGCGTAGCCGACGCCCTGGGCGGCGACCGCCAGGGTGCGGCTGCCGCCGGTGCCGCTCACCGTGACGTCGCCGGTGCGGGCCACGGCGCTGCGGGTGGTGGCGGAGGCGGCGACGGTCAACGCCGAGGCGTCGGCGCCGGATTGGGCGACCGAGACGGTCACCGTCGGGTCGCCGGTGGCGCCGACCGCGCCGGACAGGTAGCCGGCCGAGAAGGTGATCGTCGGGGTGCCGTACGTGACCGCGCCGGCCGGGACGGCGGGCAGGGCGAGCACGGGCACCGCCGCGACGGCGACGGTCAGCGGGAGGAGGCGGCGGAGGGAACGCGGCACGGTGGCTACCCTTCGGCGTGGGGGAGTTGACGGAGGTGTGTCAGCCTGCTGGCGCTCGGCGAACACCGGCCCTACGACGGCCCTACGAGGAGGGGCGGGCCGGCGAACAGCAGGCCTACGATCGGCTCAGCCGGTGATCCCGGCCGCGCGCAGGCGGCGGCTGACCGCCTCCCAGTCGGGGGCCACCGGCTCGGTGCGGCGGGTGCCGACGCCCTTGTCCTTGAAGCCGCTGGAGGTCGACACACAGACCACCGGGCCCTCGGAGAGGTCCGGCAGGCCGTCGCCGAGGCTACGCAGACCGGCCAGGCCGGCCGCGGAGGACAGCTCCACCCAGAGTCCGGCGCGGGCCAGCTCCCCTTGGGCGTCGGAGAGTTGGGCGTCGGTGACGGTCAGCGCCCGGCCGCCGCTCTCGCGGACCGCGAGCACGCCGCGGTAGCCGCTCACCGGGGAGTTGATCGAGTAGGCGTCGCTCGGGCCGACCGCCACCCGGGCGGTCGGGAGGCCCTCGGCGACGGCCCGGGCGAGCGGGCCGGAGGCGGCCGACTCGCAGGAGTGGACGCGCGGCACCCGGTCGGTCAGGCCCAGCCGGCGCAGCTCGGAGAAGCCCTTCCAGACACCGAACAGCAGCTCTCCGTAGCCGGTCGGGACGAACACCGCGCTCGGCAGGCCGACGTCCTGGAAGATCTCGTAGGCGACGGTCTTGTATCCCTCGGGGCCGTACGCGTGACCGGTGTGGGTGGCGGTCAGGTTGCTGACCGGGTGCAGGCCCAGCCGGTCGACCACCTGGCGCAGCAGTGGCCAGCGGGCCTCCCATGGCACCGGGAGCACCACCGCGCCGTAGGCGTTGAGGAAGGCGTCGACGTTCGGCGGTGTGTCCGGGCCGGTGAACACCACGCAGCGCAGCCCGGCGCGGGCCGCGTAGGCGGCGGCCGAGGCGCCGTGGTTGCCGGAGGAGGCGACCGCCAGGCCGGGGGCGCCGACGCCCACGGCGGCGCTGGTGGTGCAGCGGTTCAGCCGGTCCTTGTGGCTCCAGGTGGGGTTGCGGGACTCGTCCTTGACGTACACCCCGGGCTCGATCTCCACCAGCGGGGTGGCGCCCTCGCCCAGGCCGGGGGCGAGCAGCGGCGGCAGCAGCGGGGCCCAGCGCTCCAGGCCGGTGCGCGTCGGGGCCGGGGTGAACAGGGCGGCCGGCTCGGCCTTGGCGTAGGCGTAGTCGACCTCGACGGGGTAGGAGACGTCCTCGGAGCCGGTGCGGGGGCAGCCGGCGGTGAGCGGGGGCCAGAGCGGGTAGTGGAGGGCAGGGTCGCCGAGGGAGCGTTGGCCGGTCGCGAGGGAGTCTTCTGTCGGCATGTCCGGGAGACTAGCCGGGGGGCGCGGAGGTTTCCGGGTTTCGCGCCAGGCGGGCCGGATCGATGTCACCGGCCGGACATCTGCTACTGGCGGATCGCGGAGATGTCGAACTCCAGGGTGACCTTGTCGCCGACCAGGACGCCGCCGCCCTCCAGGGCCGCGTTCCAGGTCACGCCGTAGTCCTTGCGGCTGATGGTGACCGAGCCCTCCAGGCCGACCCGCAGGTTGCCGTACGGGTCGACGGCGTTGCCGGTGTAGTCGAAGTCGATGGTGACCGGGCGGGTGGTGTCCTTGATGGTGAGGTCGCCGGTGACCCGGTACTCGCTGCCGGAGCGCGCCTCGATCGCGGTGGTGCGGAAGGTGATGTCGGGGAAGTTCGGCGCGTCCAGGAAGTCGTTGGTGCGCAGGTGCTGGTCGCGCTGCTCCACGCCGGTGTCGATGCTGTCGGCCTTGATCACCACCTGGGCGGTGGAGCGGGACGGGTCGTTGCCGTCCAGGTGGGCGGTGCCCTCGAAGCGGTGGAACGCGCCGCGGACCTTGGTCACCATGGCGTGGCGGGCGACGAAGCCGATCCGGGTGTGGGTGGGATCGAGGGCGTAGTCGCCGGTGAGCTCGGCGAGGTTGGCGGTCATGGGCGGCGTGCCTCCTGTATGGCTGGTCTCTGGTCTCGGTGGTTCGGAACCTCGGCCGGAGGTGGTCGGGCGGTCCCCGGACCACGCTAGGGGGAGTCGTGACGGGCCGCGCGCCGGGTTGGGCGGGATGGGCGGCCGGGGCGGGTGGCCGCCGGGCCCCGTGGGGTGGGGCCCGGCGGCTCGGCGCAGCGGCGGCTCGGTTCAGGGGCGGCTCGGTTCAGCGGTGGCCGGGGAACCGCACCACCTGCTGGTAGGTCGGCCGGTTCTGCCAGGTGGTCTTGGCGTCGGTCACCCCGCCCAGCGGGCGCTGGATGATCGTGTCGGCGCACCACTGGTCGCCGGCCGCGCAGTCGGCGTCGCCCGGGTAGACCTGGGCGGGGGTCTGGGCGGCGGCCTGCTTCAGGGTGTCGAGCAGGACGGTCCGGCAGGCCGTGAGGTCGCCCCCGCCGCAGAGCGGGCGGGCCAGCGGGCCGGCCACCTGGTCGCCCAGGACGGCGCGCAGGTCCTTGTCCAGGTAGCTCCACCAGCCGTACTGGAAGGCCGAACCCTTGTGCGGGATGGCCTCGTTGGCGCTCGCCGGGCCGGTGGCGGCTCCGGTCTGGCCACCCGAGGGGGACTCGTTGATCTGGAGGGCACCGGTCAGCGCGCCGAACAGCGGGTCGCCGAGGCCCGGCCGCATGACGCCGTCGGCGACCAGCGGCCACCAGGCGTCCATCACCCGGATCGCGGTGGCGTCCGCGTAACCGTGGCTTCCCGGTGAACTCTCCTTCCGCTGAGCGCCGTTGGCCAGCCAGGCCTCCAGCTGCTGGAGGGCGGTGAGGGTGACCTGGTCGGTCACGGGCGCGCCGCGCAGTACCCGGATCAGGTCGGGCAGCACGTCCTCGGCCCGCAGGTCGGCCAGGGCGGCGCTCTCCATCGCCTGGGTGAGCGAGACCCGGCTCGCCTTCCCGCCGTTGCGGAGCAGGGACTTGACCCGGTCGTCCAGCAGATTGCCGCGGTGCACCGAGCCGTTGCCGAAGCCGGCCGAGGTGTAGCCGTTCGCCTGCTTGTTGTTCCAGGAGATGTAGTAGTCCTGGTTGACGGACTGTGGGTGCCGGGCCGCCGGGGTGTACCGGGCGGTGTTGGCGGTGGGGTCGAAGTCGGCCCACTCGTAGGCGGGTTGGGCCAGGACCGGAAGCCCGGCGTCCACCCCGGGGGCGCGGACCGGGTTGCTGCCGGAGTTGTAGTACGCGATGTCGCGCGAGTCGGCGTAGAACCAGTTGAAGGTGTAGTTGATGTCCTGCGCCGCCTGTTGGAAGCCCGCCGCGTCGTGCACCGCGCCCGGGTCGTTCAACTCCTGGAACCCGATGATGGATTCGGCCTCGTGGCGGTAGGTGGAACGCAGCGAGGTGAAGGCCACGGGGGAGCCGCCGACCGTACCGCGGGCCGTCACCAGGCCGTACTTCGAGCGGTACATCACCAGGGTGTAGGAGCCCGCCGGGGTGGAGTCGGCGGTGGTGGGGCTCCAGGCGTTCTTGCGTTCCAGCCGGTCGAAGGGCAGGCACTGGCCGTGCCAGAGGTAGGAGTTGGCGGCGGTGGTCACCGGGGAGCCGTCGGTGGTGCAGAGCGGGACGGCGTAGGTGTCGGTGACGTCCTGCCCGGCGGAGGTGGCGCTCCAGGCGTAGTCCTGGCCGCGGCCGAGCTGTACGTAGAAGCTCAGGCCGGCGAAGGCGGCGCCGCGGGCGCTGATCCCGGGGCCCTGGATCTCCTCCAGCATCAGCAGCTGCGGGGCGAAGTAGCCGGTCTGCGGGCCGAACACGGCCACCGGGTGGCCGTCGTCGGTGTGCGCGCCGGAGACCAGCAGGGCGTTGGACATGCCGTGCTTGGCGCTCAGCAGGTTGCCGGGGAGGACACCGGGTGCGGCGGTGATCGCGGAGTCGGCCGAGCCGGTGGCGTCGTAGATCACCCGTTCGGGCCGCACCGAGCCGGGGTCGGGCAGGGCCTCGCCCTGCGGGTGGTCGGGGACGGTGGCGTACGGGAAGCTCTGCCCGTCGTGCAGGGTCTGGACGGCCTCCGGGTCGTCCGCCTCGCGCAGCGACTTCCAGACCGCGTCCCCGGTGTCCTTGCCGTACCGGGCCTCGGCGGCCGACTTGACCTGGGCGGAGGCCAGTTCGCCTCCGCCGCCGGAGCCGAACAGCGCGCCGACCACGGAGGCGAGGGCGACCAGGTCGGTCAGCTTGAACGGCTCGATCGAGCCGGCGTTGGTGATCGGGTCGATGTGCCCGGTCAGGTCGTACTCGCCGGGGAAGGTACGGGCGTTGTAGGACTCCTTGGCGTACTGGTTGATGCCGTCGAGGTAGGCGCCGGCGTCGGCGAGTGCCTGGGCGGCCCGGCCGCCGCGGGCGGCGATGGCGTCGATCTGCTGTTGCAGCTCCGTCTCGGTGTACGGCGCGGCCTGCCAGAAGGTCTGCTCCAGCCGGCGGTTGGCGGCGGCGCCGCCCGCGAAGCCGGACAGCTGGCCGCGGCCGACGTGCCGGAAGAGGTCCATCACCCAGAGCCGGTCCTGGGCGGCGGCGTAGCCCGCGCCGAACTCGGTGCCGTAGCGGGTGGTGCCGGTGATGTGCGGGACGCCGGTGGCCTTGTCGCGCACGATGGTGACGTCCGCGCGCGGGCTGGTGCTGCTGGCGACCTGGTCGGCGGGGACGCCGAAGGAGGCGTCGTTGAAGAAGTCGCGCAGCTTGGCCTCGGTCAGGCCGGGGTAGCCGGAGGCGAGGGCGGCGTACGGGCCGAGCTGGTCGTCGGTGTGCGCGGGGCGGGTGCCGAAGGCCCGGTTGAGCAGGATCTCGGCGAGGGTGGCGTTGCCGTTCTCGCCCGGCGGCAGGATGTCGGCGCAGCCGCCGCCGCAGTAGTCGGCGGCGGCCGTCGCCGGCGCGGCGGGCGCGGCGGTGGCGGCGGGGGTGGCGAGGGCGGCGGTGACGAGCAGGGCCGAGGCGAGGGCGGCGGCCGGGAGTCGGAGGGAGCGGGGGCGGGGGCGCTGGCGTGGACGCAAGGCGGACTCCTCCGTCGAAGTCGCGGAGAGTCGACGGTAGGGGCCCGGCGGACGGATGGCTAGTGGCGTGCATGCCATTTCCCGTACGGCAGCGCGGAGTTGAGGGCGCCGGGCGGTGGTTCTGGGCTGGTGCCGGTGGGGTGGTGGCGGCGGGGCCGGTGCTGCGCGTCTCCGAGGCGGAATGGCGCGGGGCAGCGCGGCGCCGCACCTGCCGGGCTCAGTCCGGGAGGTGCGGCGCCGGGTCGGTGGGGCCGTGGGTCAGGGCTTGAGCACCAGGCGGATGGGGTTGCCCTCCTTGTGCTCCAGCGCCTGGACCGCGCGGGCGGCCTCGGCGAGCGGGAAGGTGCCGCTCACCGAGCGGGAGAAGTCCAGGCGGCCGCCGCGGACCAGGTTGACCAGGTCGACGACGTCCTCGCCCTCGGAGCCGTAGTGGCCGCGGATCTCCTGGCGCAGGTAGCTGACCCGGGTGCCGTTGGTGACGGTCAGCGGCTTGTCGGTCAGGCCGACCAGGACCAGGCGGCCGCCCTTGCCGAGGGTGGCCATGGCCTGCTCGCGGACCGGGGCGACGCCGGCGAAGTCGAAGGCGACGGACAGCGGGCGGCCGCCGGTGGCCTCGCGCAGCCGCTTGGCGAAGGCGGGGTCGGTCGGGTCGAGGGCGGCGTCGGCGCCGAAGGCCAGGGCGCGCTCGCGGGCGGCCGGCAGCGGGTCGACGGCGACGATCGGGAAGGCGCCGACCGCCCGCAGCAGCTGCACGCCGTGGGCGCCGAGGCCGCCGACGCCCCAGACGCCGACCGCCTCGGCCGGGCGCACGGCGCCGGTGGCGGTGATGGCGGCCCAGGGGGTGGAGACCGCGTCGGGGATGAAGCAGGCCTGCTCGAAGGGGAGCTCGTCCGGGATCGGCACCAGGGTGGTGGCGGTCGCGAGCGCGTACTCGGCCCAGCCGCCGTCGTAGTCCACGCCGCGGGTGTGGACGACGCCGTCGCGGGTCTCGCCGGCCTGGAGCAGCACCCGGTCGCCGACGGCCGCGGTGGTCACGCCCTCGCCGAGGGTGTGCACGGTGCCCGCGACCTCGTGGCCGAGGGTGACCTTGTCGCCCTTGAGATAGAGCGGCTTGAGCATGCCCTCGATCAGGTGGACGTCCGAGAGACAGACGCCGGCGGCCTCGACCTTGATCAGCACCTCGCCCGGGCCGGGCACCGGGACGGGGACCTCCTCGACGGCGAAAGAGCCCTTCGCGACGTCGAGCCGGCCGGCGAGCATCGTGGCGGTCATCGGTACTTCCCTTCTCGCGGGGGCGGCGGATCGGGGGAGGGCCCGCCACTCCGGAAGTTACTTGTTATCCAACAAGCAAGTTCGACACTAGCATGGTGTTATGTCTACGCACGATGAGTTCCGGGCCGATGGCGCCGGGACGCTCCGGGAGGCGCCGGCGCGCCGGACCCAGGCCGAACGGCGGGCCCGGGCCGAGTCCGCGCTGCTCGCCGCCGCCGCCCGGCTGATCGCCGAGCACGGCAGCACCGGGGTCACGCTCGCCAGGGTCGGGGAGGAGGCGGGCTTCAGCCGGGGCCTGGCCACCCACTACTTCGGCTCGAAGGCCGCGCTGCTGGCCCGGCTCCAGGAGGCGGCGCTGGCCGAGGCGATGGCGGCGGCCGCGCCGGAGCGCAGCGGGGCGGGTGCGGTGGACGAGCTGTGCGGCTTCGCGCGCGGGTGTCTGGAGGGGGTGCGCAACCCGACCGATCTGGGCCGGGCCTTCGTGGTGCTGGGCGCCGAGGCGCTCGCCGGGGCCTCGGAACTGACCGTCGCGGTGGCGGAGTTGGACGCTCGGACCCGGGAGTGGACGGCCGAGGTGGTCGCCCAGGGGCAGCGGGACGGGGAGCTGCGCCCCGGCGTGGAGCCGGCGGCGTTCGCACTGGCCTTCGTCGGGCTGCTCAAGGGGCTGGTGGTGCAGGCGGCGGCCGCGCCGGCGGCCTTCGATGTGGGGGTGGCGGCCGCCGAGTCCGAGCGCTGGATCCGCCTCGCGCTCACGGCGGGCTGAGTGCTTTCGCGAGGCTGAGGCGGGGCGGCTCCGGACTCGGCGGGCCGGCCGCTCCGGGGCGGGTCAGGCCCGCCCGGTCGGCGCACCGCGGCGGGTGGGCGGCGTTATCCGGACCCGCTCGGTGGCGGGCGCCTGCTCCAGGTCGTCCAGCTGGGCGAGGACGGTGGCGCGCAGGTCGTCGTCGTCCTCGAAGTGGTGGTCGGTGAACAGGGTGTACCCCGACCACATCAGGTTGGCGCACACCCGGGCCGGGACCCGGCCGGTCCGGGCACCCATGCCGACCAGCGCGACCGAGCGGATGCTGCCCGGCTCCAGGCGGTTCTGCCGGTGGACGGCCTGGAAGGCGGCGGCGCAGGCCAGGGCCACGTTCAACGTCTCGCTGACGTCCTGCGAGGACGTCTGCATGGTCGGGGCCGAGATCAGGAACCTGGGGTTGACGGCGCCGGACGGGACGCAGACCGCGCTGCCGATCGGGAGGCTGCCGGCGTGCCGCTCGCGGATCGCCCTCTGCACCCGCAGCTGGATGCCCGCGCCCAGGTGGCGCTTGATCGCCGCGTCCGTCCCGCCGTCCATCCGGCCCTTGGCGTTGGTGGGGCTGACCCAGGCGTCGACCTTCGCGGTGAGCAGGGAGGCGTGCCGGACCTCGACGCCGGGGGTGTCGGCGAAGGCGGCCCGCCAGGACTCCACGACCGTGGCGTTGAGGTCGGTCAGCACCACCGTGAGCGGCGACTGGGTGCGGTCCGTGGTCATGCTGGGCTCCTGTCGGTCGGGTGGGCCCGTCGGGCCGGTTCCTTGATGACGCCGACGAAGCTAGCGCACGGCACTGACAATCCGTCCGGTCGTGTCCGCCCCGGTCCGGCGCCGGTCGGCGCGGCCGGGATTGTCGGACCCCACTGGTAGGACTGTGGTGTCCGCCAGGGAAGCTGACGGTCCATCACCTGCCGTTCGTCTGTCATTCGTACGGTCCCGACCAGCCGGAGTCGCACCACCATGAACGCTGTCGACACCCCCGCCACCCAGCACGACCCGAGCGACCCGCTGGCCCTCGCGGAGCTCTTCACGGGCGGCGGCGAGCCGTGGCTGCCGCTGCTGAAGCCGGTCATCGAGGCGCAGCCCGGCGCGGCCTCGTTCATCGGCCCCGCCCGCGGCCCGGAGGTCGTCCCGGTCCGCGAACTGACCTTCCAGGCGCTCAAGCCGCACGCGCCGCACAAGTGGAAGGTCGTGGTCTTCGGCCAGAACCCGTACCCGCGGCCGGAGAGCGCCACCGGCATCGCGATGTTCGACAACACCTTCCATGACTGGAAGGACAGCCAGTTCGGCCGGGTGATCAGCATCCGCTGCCTGATCAAGGCCGCGGCGATGTGGAAGTACGGCATCCCCAAGAAGACGCCGATCGCCGACATACGGGCGCTGCTGAAGAAGGAGGACACGGTCCAGCCGCCGGAGTGGTTCCAGGCGATGCTCACCCAGGGCGTGCTGCTGCTGAACGCCGCGCTGACCGCGAGCAGCGACGGCGCGATGGGGCCCGACCAGCACACCGGCTTCTGGCGGCCGGTGGCCGAGCGGATCGTGGAGGAGATCCTGCGGGCCAAGCAGCAGGCCGCCGAGGAGGACCGCTTCGTGGTGTTCGCGTGGTGGGGTGCGCACGCGCGCAACCTGAAGAACGTGGTGCTGCGGTTGCAGGAGAAGTACCCCGAGGTCGAGGTCCGCCACATCGACCACGCCAACCCGGCGGCCCAGGGGGACCTCTTCTGCGACGGCGAGCACTTCGCCACGGTGAACGCGGCCCTCGCCTCGCTCGGCGCCGACGAGGTCGACTGGCTGCCCAGCGCCGGGTGGAACGCGCGGTCGGCGCAGGGCGACGGGGCGGACGGCGAGGTCGCCGAGCGGATGGGCGCCTTCATCGCCTCCACCATGGAGCTGCACCAGCTCTACCTTGACCGACTCGCCGGGGTGAAGGACGAGGGTCTCGTCCTGCCCGCCATCACCGGCGTGTTCGACACCCCGCTGATGGGCTTCCGGGAGGCGGTCGCGCCGGTCGCCGAGCTGCTGCGGGGCCTGGGCGGGCACGTGTCGCGGTCGCAGGAGTTCGGCGAGCGGCGGATGACGGAGGCGGCCGCCGGCCTGTCCGCCGACGAGATCGCCGTGCTGTACCTGTACACCTGCGAGTCCGCGTTCTACCGGGAGATCAACGCGGTGCTGCGCTCACCGGACCGCGGCCGGCTGGTGCCCTACCTGCCGTACCTGCGGCTGCTGTTCGCGGCCGTGTCGCGGCTGCCCGCCCGGACGGCACCGCTGTGGCGCGGGGTGTCGCTGGACCTGCGGCGGCAGTACCCGCTGGGCAGGACGGTGACGTGGTGGGGCGTCTCCTCCTGCACCTCCAAGCTCGGGGTGGCGCAGTCCTTCCTCGGCAGCCGGGGCAAGCGGACGCTCTTCGAGGTGCGGCCGCGGCGGGCCGCCGGGATCCAGAGCTTCTCGGCGTTCACCGGCGAGGAGGAGTTCATCCTGCTGCCGGGCACGCGGCTGGAGGTCACGGACGTCCGGGCCGAGCGCGGCGGCCTGTGCACGGTGACGCTGACCGAGTCGGAGGAGGCGCCCTTGGTGTCCTGATGTGTCCTCAACGGTCGATGAGGGGGCTGCGCCGGCTGTACGGGGTGGTGGCCAAGGCGGCCTCCCGGCTGAACACCCCCGCGGGCCCGGTCGGCGGCGGCCCCGGGATCATCGTGACCGGCGAGGACCTGGCCGGCGGCACCGTCTCCTTCGGCGGTCGGCCCGCCACCCGCCACTCCTGCGGCCCGAGGCTGTGCACCGCCACCGCCCCGTGGTCACTACGGTCGGGATCCACCACATGCGAAACAAGTGATTTGAAAAATTCTTCAAGTTCATACATGCTGTCATGCCGTTGAACCGGTGGAAGGCGCGTCCGAGCGCCGTCGGACGAGGGAGAGCAAGGCATGAGCCCCGCCGCCGCGGTGCGCGAACGGGTACGAGGCGTCCTGCCCACCCGGGCGATCCTCGCCACCATGGGCCGCTCCCCCCGCAAGGACCTGCTGGCCGGCCTCACCGTGGCCATCGTGGCGCTGCCGCTGGCCCTGGGGTTCGGCATCTCCTCCGGGGCGGGCGCCGAGGCCGGACTGGCCACCGCCGTCGTGGCCGGGGCGCTGGCCGCCGTGTTCGGCGGCTCCGACCTCCAGGTATCCGGGCCGACCGGTGCCATGACCGTCGTCCTCGTCCCGATCGTCGCCCGCTACGGCACCGACGGCGTGCTGACCGTGGGCCTGCTGGCCGGAGTGCTCCTGCTGCTCCTCGCCCTGCTCCGGGCCGGACGTTGGATGGCGTACGTGCCGGTGCCCGTGATCGAGGGCTTCACGCTCGGCATCGCCGGGGTGATCGCCCTCCAGCAGGTGCCCGGCGCGCTCGGGGTGCCCAAGCCCGAGGGTGACAACCCGGCCGTGGTGGCCGCCCGGGCCGTGCGCGACTTCGCCGCCACACCGCACTGGGCCTCCGTCGGGGTGGCGCTCGCCGTCGCCGCCGTGATGCTGGGCGGCGTACGGCTGCGGCCCGCGCTGCCGTACTCGCTGATCGCCGTCGTCGCCGCGACCGTCACCGCCCAGCTGGCCGGCCTGCCGGTCGCCACCATCGGCCATCTGCCCAGCGGACTGCCGGCGCCCTCGCTCGGCTTCCTCGACCTCTCCGCCGTGCCCGCGCTGCTGCCCTCCGCGTTCGCCGTCGCCGCACTGGCCGCGCTTGAGTCGCTGATGTCCGCGACGGCGGCCGACGCGATGAGCGCCTCGGAGCGGCACGACAGCGACCGCGAGCTGTTCGGCCAGGGCCTGGCCAACCTGGCCGCCCCGCTGTTCGGCGGCGTCGCCGCGACCGGCGCGATCGCCCGGACCGCCGTCAACGTGCGCTCCGGCGCCGCCTCCCGGCTGGCCGCCCTGGTGCACGCGGCGGTGCTGGCGGTGATCGTCTTCGCCGCCGCGCCGCTGGTCGCGGGCATCCCGCCGGCGGCGCTGGCCGGGGTGCTGATCGCGACCGCCGTCCGGATGGTCCAGGTCGGATCGCTGCGGGCGCTGGCCCGTACCGGGCGCGGCGAGGCCGCCGTCCTGGCCCTGACGGCCGTCGCCACGCTGGCCTTCGACCTGGTCACCGCGGTGGTGATCGGCGTGCTGGTCTCCGGCGTCCTGGCGCTCGCCGCGGTGGCCCGGGCGGCCCGAGTCGAACAGGTCCCGCTGCGCGCCGACCTGCCGCCCGCCGACCACCACGCGGAGGAGCGGGCGCTGCTCGCCGAGCACATCGTCGCCTACCGCATCGACGGGCCGCTGCTGTTCGCGGCCGCGCACCGCTTCCTGCTCGAATTCACCGAGGCCGCCGAGGCCGACGTCGCGATCCTGCGGATGTCGCGGGTCAGCGCGATCGACGCCAGCGGCGCGACCGTCCTCGGCGACGCCATCACCGCACTCCGGCGGCGCGGCACCCTCGTCCTGGTCTCCGGCATCCGCGACGAGCACCAGCGCCCGCTGGACGCCCTCGGCGTGCTCGACCCGCTGCGCGCCGACGGACACGTCTTCGCCACCACCCCCGAGGCCATCGCCCACGCCCGGGCCCACCTGCACGACCGGGCGGCCCTCGTCGGCCACGGCGTCGGCCGGAACCCCCGCTGACCTCCTCACCCGTCCCGTAGATCGCCCTCGAACATCCTGGATAAGCTGAACTCATGAGCGACAACCTTCCCCCGTGCCCGCAGTGCTCCAGCGAGTACACCTATGAGATGAACGCCCTCATGGTCTGCCCCGAGTGCGCCCACGAGTGGGTGCCCGGCGGCGCCGACCAGGCCGGGGCGCCGGTCGGCGAGCGGGTGATCAAGGACGCTGTCGGCAATGTGCTGAGCGACGGGGACACCGTCACCGTGGTCAAGGCGCTCAAGGTCAAGGGCAGCGTCTCCGGCATCAAGGCCGGCACCAAGGTGCGCAACATCCGCCTGGTGGACGGCGTCGACGGGCACGACATCGACTGCCGCATCGAGGGCTTCGGCGCGATGCAGCTCAAGTCCAGCGTGGTCAAGAAGGCCTGACCCGCGGGGCTCGGCCGTCCGAGGCCGTCCGAGGCCGTCCGAGCCCCCGACGACGAGCACGGAGGAATCCCGTGGGTGCCCAGGCGCCCGCGGGATTCCGGCGTTTCACGCCGTTTCACGCACCCTGGCCAGGTTCGCCGGCTGTCGCCCTGGACTTACTAGGACGTCCAACTATATGGTCGATGGCAGGTCCGCGGTGTCAGGGAAGCCGGTGTGAGTCCGGCACGGTCCCGCCACTGTGACCGGGGAGTCCGTCCTCATGCGACAGAGGGCCACTGGCAGCCAGCCGGGAAGGCCAGGGGGCGGGCGTGGATCCGGGAGTCAGGATACCGGCCGCGGATGGTTCGTGTTTTCCACGAGGATGGAGACGACACGCATGACTCCGGGCCGCTGTTCCCGCTCCGCTGCCGTGCTGCCGACCGCCGGAGCCCACTGCTTCTGACGGTTCGTCAACTGACCCACCCCGCACGGTCGATGTGTCGATCTGTGCGCGGTGGTGCGCTCCATTCCTCCTCTCCCGAATCCTGACGAGAGAAGGAACCGATGGTCCGTGAACTGACCCACTTCGTCGGCGGCAAGCACACCGCCGGGACGTCCGGCCGGTACGGCGACGTCTTCGACCCCAACACCGGCCGGGTGCAGGCCCGGGTGCCGCTGGCCGACCGCGCCGAGGTCGATGCGGTGATCGCCGACGCGGCGCAGGCCCAGCCCGAGTGGGCGGCCTGGAACCCGCAGAAGCGGGCCCGGGTGCTGCTGCGCTTCCTGCAACTGGTGGAGCGGGAGAAGGCGGACCTCGCCCGGCTGCTCTCCGCCGAGCACGGCAAGACCGTGGCCGACGCCCACGGGGACCTCCAACGCGGCCTGGAGGTCGTCGAGTTCGCGGCGGGCATCCCGCACCTGCTGAAGGGCGAGTTCAGCGACAACGCCGGCACCGGCATCGACGTGTACTCGATGCGCCAGCCGCTCGGCGTGGTCGCCGGCATCACCCCGTTCAACTTCCCGGCGATGATCCCGCTCTGGAAGGCCGCGCCCGCGCTGGCCTGCGGCAACGCCTTCGTGCTCAAGCCCTCGGAGCGCTGCCCCTCGGTGCCGCTGCGGCTGGCCGAGCTGTTCCTGGAGGCCGGGCTGCCGCCGGGCGTGCTCAATGTGGTGAACGGCGGCAAGGAGGCCGTGGACACCCTGCTGGAGGACCCGCGCGTCCAGGCGCTCGGGTTCGTCGGATCGACGCCGATCGCGCAGCACGTGTACGCCACCGCCGCCGCGAACGGGAAGCGGGCGCAGTGCTTCGGCGGCGCCAAGAACCACCTGATCGTGATGCCGGACGCCGACCTCGACCAGGCCGCGGACGCGCTGATCGGCGCCGGGTACGGTTCGGCCGGCGAGCGGTGCATGGCGATCTCGGTCGCCGTCCCGGTGGGGGAGGAGACCGCGGACGCCCTGGTGGCCAAGCTGGTCGAGCGGATCGCCGCGCTGAAGGTCGGGCGCTCGGACGACCCGGCGGCGGACTTCGGCCCGCTGGTCGGCGCCGACGCGCTCGGCCGGGTCCGCGACTATCTGGACATCGGCGTCCGGGAGGGTGCCGAACTCGTCGTGGACGGGCGCGAGTTCGAATCGCCGGAGGAGGGCGGCTACTTCCTCGGAGCCTCGCTGTTCGACCGGGTCACCCCGGGGATGCGGATCTACCGCGAGGAGATCTTCGGCCCGGTGCTCACCGTGGTCCGCGCCGCCGACTACGAGGAGGCGCTGCGGCTGCCCAGTGAGCACGAGTTCGGCAACGGCGTGGCCATCTACACCCGGGACGGCGACACCGCCCGGGACTTCGCCCGCCGGGTGAACACCGGCATGGTCGGGGTCAACGTGCCGATCCCGGTGCCGATCGCCTACCACACCTTCGGCGGCTGGAAGCGCTCCGCCTTCGGCGACCTCAACCAGCACGGACCGGACTCGATCCGCTTCTACACCCGGACCCGTACCGTCACCTCGCGCTGGCCCTCCGGGGTCAAGGAGGGCGCGAGCTTCACCATGCCGACGATGGGGTGAACGCCGTGCACAGCAGTGATCTGACGGACGATCAACTCGCCATCGCGGCAGCAGTCCGGGAGTTCGCGGCCGACTGCCTGAAGCCGCACGCGGTGGAGTGGGACCAGGCCAAGCACTTCCCGGTGGACGTGCTGCGCAAAGCCGCCGACCTCGGCCTGGCCGGCGTCTACGTCCGCGAAGACGGCGGAGGATCCGAACTCACCCGCGCCGACGGCGTGCTGGTCTTCGAGGCGCTGGCGACCGGCTGCCCGTCCATCGCTGCCTACCTGTCCATCCACAACATGGTCGGCTGGATGATCGACCGGTACGGCAGCGAGGCCCAGCGCTCCCGCTGGCTGCCCGCGCTCTGCTCGGCCGAACACCTCGGCAGCTACTGCCTGACCGAGCCGGGCGCCGGCTCGGACGCCGCTGCGCTGACCACCCGGGCCCGCCGGGAGGGGGACCACTGGGTGCTGGACGGCGTCAAGCAGTTCATCTCGGGGGCGGGCACCGCTCAGGTGTACGTGGTGATGGCGCGCACCGGCGGGCCGGGCGCCCGGGGCGTCTCCGCGTTCGTCGTCGAACGGGACGACGAGGGCGTCTCGTTCGGGCCGAACGAGAAGAAGATGGGCTGGAACGCCCAGCCCACCCGGCAGGTGCTGCTGGACGCGGTCCGGCTGCCCGCCGACCGGCTGCTCGGCGGCGAGGGTGAGGGCTTCCGGATCGCCATGAACAGCCTGAACGGCGGGCGGCTCGGCATCGCCGCCTGCTCCCTCGGCGGCGCGCAGGACGCGCTGGAGCGGGCCACCGGCTACCTGGCGGACCGCGAGGCGTTCGGCGCCCGCCTGCTGCACGCCCAGGCCCTGCAGTTCCGGCTCGCCGACATGGCGACCGAGCTGGAGGCGGCCCGCTCGCTGCTGTGGCGGGCGGCCACCGCCCTGGACCGGGGCGACCCCCGGGCGCCGGAGCTGTGCGCGATGGCCAAGCGGTACGCCACCGACACCGGCTTCGAGGTGGCCAACGCCGCGCTCCAACTCCACGGCGGCTACGGCTACCTGGCCGAGTACGGCATCGAGAAGACCGTCCGCGACCTGCGGGTGCACCAGATCCTGGAAGGAACCAACGAGATCATGCGCGTCATCGTCGCCCGCGGCCTGACCGGAGCCGCGTGATGACCGGCCGCGACCCCATCGCCGACCGCGAAACCGCGGCCGTCCGCGACCCCATCGCCGACGGCGGCCCGATGGTCGACGCCGGCCCCGACGAGGTCATCGTCCAGCGCGAGGGCCGGGTCGGCCTGCTCGTCCTCAACCGGCCCGCGGCCCTGAACGCCCTCACCCACGCCATGGTGCGGCGGATCACCGACGCCCTGGACGACTGGGAGCGGGACGACCGGGTCGAGACCGTCGTCATCACCGGGGCCGGCGAGCGGGCCTTCTGCGCGGGCGGCGACATCGTGGCCATCCACCGCGCCGCCACCGGCGGAGACCCGGGCGCGGTCGAGGAGTTCTGGCGGGACGAGTACCGCCTCAACGCCCGGATCGCCCGCTACCCCAAGCCCTACGTCGCGGTCATGAGCGGCATCGTGATGGGCGGCGGGGTCGGTGTATCCGCCCACGGCAGCGTCCGGATCGTCACCGAGACCACCCGGGTCGCCCTTCCGGAGGCCGGCATCGGCTTCGTCCCGGACGTCGGCGGCACCTACCTGCTCGCCCTCGCCCCCGGGGAGCTGGGCACCCACCTCGCCCTCACCGCGGGCTCGGTCGGCGCCGCGGACGCGCTGCTGTGCGGGCTCGCCGACCACTACGTCCCCGCCCGGCGGCTCCCGGCCCTGCTGGACGACCTGGCCGAACTGTCCGTGCACGACACCCTCCGGCAGCACGTCGAGGCCGCCCCGGCCGGAGTGCTGGACGCGCAGCGCGGCTGGATCGACGACTGCTACGCGGCCGGCACCGTGGAGGAGATCCTCGACCGCCTCCGGGAGAGCGGGGAACCCGAGGCGAAGAAGGCCGCGGACCGGATCGCCGCCAACTCCCCGACCGCCGTCAAGGCCACGCTGGCCGCGCTGCGCCGGGCCCGGGCCCTCGGCCCGCTGGAGGCGGTGCTGGACCAGGAGTACCGCACCTCCTGTGCGGCGCTCGCCACCCCCGACCTCGCCGAGGGCATCCGGGCCCAGGTGATCGACAAGGACCGGTCGCCAAGGTGGCAGCCGGCGGCGCTCGGCGCCGTCGAACCCGCCGCGGTGGCCCGCTACTTCGCCCCGCTCGGCGAGCGCGAACTCGGGCTCGCCACCACCACACCTCTGGAGCGCTGGTGACTCACACGATCGGATTCGTCGGACTGGGCAACATGGGCGGCCCGATGGCCGCCAACCTGGCCAAGGCCGGGCACCGGGTGACCGGCTACGACCTGTCGCCGGACGCCCGGCAGCGGGCCGCCCGGCACGGTGTGGCCGTGGCCGGATCGGCCGCGGAGGCCGCCGTGGAGGCCGAGGTGGTCATCACCATGCTCCCGGCCGGACGCCATGTCATGGAGTGTTACTGGGAGTTGACGGAGGCAGCGCCGAGCGGAGCGCTGTTCGTGGACTGCTCCACCATCGCGGTCGGGGACGCCCGGGTCGCCGCTGACCTGGCCCACACCGTCGGGCACCGGGCGGTGGACGCGCCGGTCTCCGGCGGGGTGCCCGGGGCCGAGGCGGCGAGCCTGACCTTCATGGTGGGTGGCTCCGACGCCGAATTCGCCGAGGTGGAGCCGGTGTTGGCGGCCATGGGGCGCAAGGTGGTGCACTGCGGCCCGGCCGGTGCCGGGCAGGCCGCGAAACTCTGCAACAACATGATCCTCGGCGTCTCGATGATCGCGGTCAGCGAGGCCTTCGCCCTCGGGGAGAGCCTGGGGCTCAGCCACCAGGCGCTCTTCGACGTCGCCGCCACCGCCTCCGGCCAGTGCTGGGCGCTCACCACCAACTGCCCCGTCCCCGGGCCCGTCCCGGCCAGCCCGGCCAACTGGGAGTACGCGGCCGGGTTCGCCGCCGTCCTGATGGCCAAGGACCTCGGGCTGGCCGCCGACGCGGCCACCGCCTCCGGTGTGCCGGCCGAATTCGGCCGTCGGGCAGCCGAGTCGTACGCGGCCTTCGCCCAGGGCGAGGCCGGCGAGCTGGACTTCTCCGCCATCATCACCACCCTGAGGGGGGACGGCAAGTGACCGGCTACGAGACGATCCTGGTCGAGCGCAAGGGCCGGGTGGGGCTGATCACCCTCGACCGGCCGAAGGCCCTCAACGCGCTGAACACCCGGCTGATGACCGAAGTCGTGGCCGCGGCAGTGGAGTTCGACCGGGATCCGGAGATCGGCTGTCTGGTGGTCACCGGTTCGGAGAAGGCCTTCGCGGCCGGTGCCGACATCAAGGAGATGCAGTCGCTCGACTTCGTCGACGCCTACCTCGGCGACTGGTTCGCCGCCTGGGACCGCTTCGGCGCGCTGCGCAAGCCCGTCGTCGCGGCGGTGGCGGGCTACGCGCTGGGCGGCGGCTGCGAGTTGGCGATGCTGTGCGACGTCCTGTTGGCGGCGGACACCGCCAAGTTCGGGCAGCCGGAGATCAAGCTCGGTGTCATTCCCGGCATCGGCGGCTCGCAGCGGCTGACCCGGGCCATCGGCAAGGCGAAGGCCATGGAACTGTGCCTGACCGGGCGGATGATGGGCGCCGAGGAGGCCGAGCGGGCCGGGCTGGTCTCCCGGATCGTCCCGGCGGACCAACTGCTCGGCGAGGCCCTGGCGTTGGCCGAGACGGTCGCGGCGATGTCCACCCCGGCCGCGGTCATGATGAAGGAGAGCGTCAACCGCGCCTTCGAGACCACCCTCGCCGAGGGCGTCCGCTTCGAGCGCCGGCTCTTCCACGCCACCTTCGCCACGGCGGACCAGAAGGAGGGCATGGCGGCCTTCGCCGAGAAGCGCCCCCCGGAGTTCACCAACCGCTGACGGGCCGCGCCGCCCCGCTCTCCCGGGGCGGCGCACCGCCTTCCGTCAGCCGTCCGTGCGCCGGAGCAGGTAGGTGTCCATGATCCAGCCCTTGCGCTCGCGGGCCTGATCGCGCAGCTCGCGGATCCGCGGGGCGGTCTCGGCGAGCGGTCCGGAGACCAGCACCTCGTCCGGGGTGCCGAGGTAGGCGCCGTAGTGGATCTCCAGGCCCTCGGGGTCGACCTCGGTGAAGGCGGCCCGGCCGTCGAGCATCACCACCACGTCGTCCACCCCTTCGGGGAAGCCCTCGGCCAGGCGGCGACCGGTGGTGATCTGTACCGGGCGGCCGACCCTGGTCAGCGTGGTGCGGTGCCGGGCGGCGAGCGCCGAGACGCTGCTGATGCCCGGGAGTACCTCGTACTCGAACGGCACGCGGCCACGGCCGGACACGTCCGCCACCACGGCGATGACGCTGTCGTACAGGGCCGGATCGCCCCAGACCAGGAACGCGCCGCTCTCGCCGGGGGCCAGGTGCTCGGCGAACAGCCGCTCGACCAGATCGGCGCGGCGGACGCGCCAGTCGTCCACGGCGGCCGCGTACGCGGGGGTGGCGCGGTCCCGCTCCGCGTCGGGCACCTCGACCACCCGGTGCCCGGGGCGTCCGTGCTCGGCCAGCATCCGTCGCCGCAGCCTGATCAGGTCCTGCCGTTCCTCGCTCTTGTCGAGGATGAAGAAGACGTCGGTACGGCCGAGGGCCTTGACCGCTTGCAGGGTGAGGTGGTCGGGATCGCCCGCGCCGATGCCGATGACGAAGATGTGCCGCATGGGGGACATTCTGCCGTCCGCCCGGTGTGCCGGGCCCAGGGCCGCCCGGGAAGGCGGCCGGTGCCTGTGAGCTGCGCGGATGGACGTAAGCTGGCGGGGCAGCTGGTTCGCCCCGCCCGCCGGGCGGGGCGTCGTCACGAGGGAACCCGGTGGGAAACCGGGGCGGCCCCGCAGCGGTGTGCGGGAACGACCGCCGCCCTGTGTCCGAAGACCTGCCGCTGCCCGCGTGCCGTGGTGGCGCGCGGCCCACCACCACCCCGAGGGCGGGCCGGCGGTGCGGGCGGATCCGGGTCCGGACGGCCGCCCGCTCCTTCGCGTGCCCGGGGTGGGCAAGCTCACGAAGGAGGGTTCCGTGCAGCGGAACGCCGACCACGATCTCCACGAGGCGATGACGGGCGGGCCGTCGCTGTGACCACTCCCTCCATCGTCTCCCGCACTCCGGCCGAGTCGGCGGTGACCCTGGCCCACATCATGAGCGACCACGACACCAACCTCTACGGGTCGGTGCACGGCGGCGTGATGATGAAGCTGATCGACGACGCGGCGGCCGCCGCCGCCGGGCGGCACGCCGGCGTTCCCGCCGTCACCGTCTCGGTCGAGGAGATGTCCTTCCTCGCGCCCGTCCGGGCGGGGGACCTGCTCACCGTCGCGGCCCGGGTGGAGCACGTCGGACGGACCTCGATGGACGTGGCCGTGATGGTGACCTCGGAGCGGTGGAACCTCACCGGGCCCGTCACCACGGTGGCGACGGCACAACTCGTCTTCGTGGCGGTCGACGCGGAGGGCCGGCCGCACCAGGTCCCTGAGCTGGTCCTGGAGAGCGCCGAGGACCAGCGGCGCGGCCGGGCGGCACAGGAGCGCCGGGCCCGTCGGGCCGCGGCGGCGCGCGGCCGGGCGGAATAACCCCGCGCGGCCGGGCCGAACAGCCCTTCGGCGGACGGGCCGGGGCAGTCCCGCGGCGGATGGGCCGGGCAGCCCCTCACGGCCCAGCCGTCTCACCATGCAGACGCCTTCCGAGATTTCCGCTTCCACGCCGTCGTTTTGCCTCTAAGCTGGCGGGGCAGCTGGTTCGCCCTGCCCGCCAGGCAGGCGCGTCGCAAGAGGGAACCCGGTGGGAATCCGGGACTGCCCCGCAGCGGTGAGCGGGAACGACCGCCGTCATACGCACTGGACCCGGGACGGGTCTGGGAAGCGACGGCCAGTAGGTGTCCGCCCTGGAACCAGGGCGGCCGTGCCCGCGAGTCCGAAGACCTGCCACTGCCCGTACGCGACCGTTCGCGTGCGGCCATCCGGTGACCTCGTGGGCGGGTCGGCGACCACACCAGGCGGGGCCGCGCACGGGCGCGGGCGACCGCCCGGTCCGTCAACCCTTCGCGTCCTCGGGCCGTCACCGGTCATGTGAGGAATCAGGCTCGCGAAGGAGAGTCCCTTGACCACGAAGTCCGCAGCCGCGGCCACCGTGCACGGTTACCCCCGCCAGGGCCGCAACCGTGAGTTGAAGAAGGCGATCGAGGGGTACTGGAAGGGCGCCGTCACGGCGGAGGATCTGCTGGCCACCGCGGCCGACCTGCGCCGGGCGAACTGGCAGCAGCTCGCCGGGGCCGGGATCGAGGAAGTCCCGACCGGTGACTTCTCGCTCTACGACCACGTGCTCGACACGAGCGTGGCGGTCGGGGCGATCCCGCCGCGCCACCGGGCGGCGGTGGCCGCCGACGAGCTGGACGGGTACTTCGCGATGGCGCGCGGCACCCAGCAGGTGCCGCCGCTGGAGATGACCAAGTGGTTCGACACCAACTACCACTACCTGGTGCCGGAGTTGGGGCCGGACACGGTGTTCGCCGCCGATCCGTCCAAGGCGGTGGGCGAGCTGCGGGAGGCGCTGTCGCTCGGCCACCGGGCCCGGCCGGTGTTGGTCGGGCCGGTGACCTACCTGCTGCTGGCCAAGCCGGCGCCCGGGGTGGCCGCCGACTTCCAGCCGATCACCCTGCTGGACCGGCTGCTGCCGGTCTACGCCGAACTGCTCGCGGAGCTGAAGGACGCCGGCGCCGAGTGGGTGCAGCTGGACGAGCCCGCGCTGGTGCAGGACCGCACCCCCGCCGAGTTGAACGCCGCCGCCCGCGCCTACCGCGAGCTGGGCGCCCTCACCGAGCGGCCCAAGCTGCTGGTGGCGAGCTACTTCGACCGGCTCGGGGAGGCGCTGGCGGTGCTGGCGAAGACCCCGGTCGACGGTCTGGCACTGGACTTCACCGGCCCGGCCGCCGCGAACCTGGCGGACCTCGCCGCGGTGGGCGGGCTGCCCGGCAAGCGCCTGGTGGCGGGGGTGATCGACGGACGCAACATCTGGATCAACGACCTGGAGAAGTCCCTCGCCACCCTGGCCACCCTGCTGGGCCTCGCGGACACGGTCGACGTGGCGCCGTCCTGCTCGCTGCTGCACGTGCCGATCGACGCCGCCGCCGAACGCGACATCGACCCGCAGATCGCGCGCTGGCTGGCCTTCGCCAAGCAGAAGGCGCGGGAGGCCGTGCTGCTCGCCCGGGGCCTGCGCGAGGGTATCGGCGCGGTCACCGCCGAACTGGCCGCCAATCGCGCCGACCTCGCCTCGCGTGCGGCCTCGCCGATCACCCGGGACCCGGCGGTGCGTGCCCGCGCCGCCGCCGTCACCGCCGAGGACACCCGCCGCGCCCAGGCCTACCCGCAGCGGACGGAGGCCCAGCGGGCCCGGCTCGGCCTGCCGCTGCTGCCCACCACCACCATCGGCTCCTTCCCGCAGACCACCGAACTGCGCACCGCCCGCGCCGACCTGACCGCCGGGAGGATCGACGCGGCGGCCTACCGGGAGCGGATGGAGGCCGAGGTCCGCGAGGTCATCGGCTACCAGGAGAAGGCCGGGCTGGACGTCCTGGTGCACGGCGAGCCCGAGCGCAACGACATGGTCCAGTACTTCGCCGAGCAGCTCACCGGCTACCTGGCCACCCGGCACGGCTGGGTGCAGTCCTACGGCACCCGGTACGTGCGCCCGCCGGTGCTGGCCGGCGACATCTCCCGCCCGCACCCGATGACCACCGAGTGGTTCGGCTACGCCCAGGGCCTGACCGTGCGCCCGGTCAAGGGCATGCTGACCGGCCCGGTCACCATGCTCGCCTGGTCCTTCGTCCGCGACGACCAGCCGCTGGCCGACACCGCCCGGCAGGTCGCCCTCGCCCTGCGCGACGAGGTCACCGACCTGGAAGCGGCGGGCGCTGCCGTCGTCCAGGTCGACGAGCCGGCGCTGCGCGAGACCCTCCCGCTGCGCGCCGCCGCCCGCCCGGCGTACCTGGCGTGGGCCACCGAGGCGTTCCGGCTGGCCACTTCGGGCGTCCGGGCGGACACCCAGATCCACACCCACATGTGCTACGCCGAGTTCGGCGCCATCATGACGGCGATCGACGAGCTGGACGCGGACGTCATCTCCCTGGAGGCCACCCGCTCGCACATGGAGGTGGCCGGTGAACTGGCCGAGGCGGGCTACCCGCGGGAGGTCGGCCCCGGCGTCTGGGACATCCACTCCCCGCGCGTCCCGAGCACCGAGGAGGTGGTCTCGCTGCTGCGCGCGGGCCTGGCCGCGATCCCGGCGGAGCGCCTGTGGGTCAACCCGGACTGCGGGCTGAAGACCCGCGGCTGGCCGGAGACCCGGGCCTCGCTGGAGGGACTGGTCGGCGCAGCCCGGCTGCTGCGCGCCGAACTGGCCGACTGACGGGGCCGGTTGACGTGCATCGGGGCGGGTGCGGCAGTGGTGCCGCACCCGCCCCGGGGTGGTTCGTCACACGGAGGCCGGCACCGCCCGCCGGCCCGGGCCGTGGTAGGAGGCGAGCGGGCGGATCAGGGCGTTGTGGGTGAGCTGCTCGGTGATGTGGGCGGTCCAGCCGGTGATCCGGCTCAGCACGAAGATCGGGGTGAAGACGGGGGTGTCGAAACCCATCAGGTGGTAGGCCAGGCCGGCCGGGTAGTCGAGGTTGGGGTGGATGCCCTTGCGCTCCAGCACGGCCTCGCGCAGCGCGGTGTGCAGGGCGGCCAGCCGGGCGGCCTCCGGGTCCGTGGTGCGGGCGACCAGGTCGTCGAGGGCGGCCTGCATGATCGGCACCCGGGAGTCCCCGTGCTTGTAGACGCGGTGGCCGAAGCCCATGATCTTCCGCTTGGCGGCGAGGGCCTCGTCCAGCCAGTCGGCGGCGCGGGCGGGCTCCCCGATCTCCGTCAGCATGTGCATCACCGCCTCGTTGGCGCCGCCGTGCAGCGGGCCCTTGAGGGCGCCGATCGCCGCGGTGACGGCGCTGTAGAGGTCGGAGAGGGTGGAGGTGACCACCCGGGCGGTGAAGGTGGAGGCGTTGAAGCTGTGCTCCGCGTAGAGCACCAGGGAGATCTCCAGGCAGCGGACCACCTCGGGCGCCGGGACGGAGCCGAAGCACATCCGGAAGAAGTTCTCGGCGTAGCCGAGGTCAGGGCTCGGCGGGATCGGGTCCAGGCCCCGGCGGCGGCGCTGGTCGGCGGCCACGACGGTGGGCAGCTTCGCCAGCAGGGTGAGCGACTTGGTGAGGTTGGGGGCCGGGCGGCCGTCGTCCTCGGCCGGGTCCTCGGCGCCGAAGAAGCTGACGGCGGTGCGCAGCACGTCCATCGGGTGGCAGGTCTCGGGCAGCTTGGCGAGCAGCTCGGCGGCGGTGCGGTCGAGCGGGCGCAGGGCGCGCTCGCGGGCTTCGAACTCCAACAGCTGCGCCCGGTCGGGGAGTTCGCCGTGCCAGAGCAGGTACGCGACCTCCTCGAAGGAGCGGTGGGCGGCCAGGTCCTGGACCGGATAGCCGCGGTAGGTGAGGGAGTTGGACTCCTGGAGGACGGTGGAGATCCCGGTGGTGTCGACGACGACACCCGCGAGGCCGCGGTGGATCTCGGTCATGGTGCTGGGCATGGTGGTGCCTCCGGTGCGTCAGGTGCCGGGCGGGAGGGTGAAGTCGAAGACGGCCGCGTCGAAGGCCGAGTACCGCTCGTAGCCGAGGAGTTCGTACAGCCGGGAGCGCGGCTGCATGCGCTCCAGCAGCGGTTCCTGGGTGCCTTCGGCGGCGATGGTGCGCAGCCCGTCCTCCACCGCGCCCATGGCCAGGCGCAGCAGGGTGACCGGGTAGAGCGCGATGTCGTAGCCGAGGTTCGAGAGCGTGCGGGCGTCGAGCAGCGGGGTCTTGCCGAACTCCGTCATGTTGGCCAGCAGCGGGACGTCGACGGCCTTGCGGAAGGCCTCGAACTCGGCCTCGTCGGCGAGGGCTTCGGGGAAGATCGCGTCGGCGCCGGCGTCCACGTAGGCCTTGGCCCGGTCGATGGCGGCGCGCAGGCCCTCGACGCCGCGGGCGTCGGTGCGGGCCATCAGCAGGAAGTCGGGGTCGCGGCGGGCGTCGACGGCGGCGCGCAGCCGGCGGGTCATCTCCTCGCGCGGGGTGAGGGTCTTGCCGTCGAGGTGGCCGCAGCGCTTGGGGTTGACCTGGTCCTCCAGGTGCAGCCCGGCCAGGCCCGCGTCCTCCATCAGCTGGACGGTGCGGGCGGCGTTCATCGGCTCGCCGAAGCCGGTGTCGGCGTCGATCAGCACCGGGAGGTCGGTGACCCGGGTGGTCTGCTGGGCGCGGGCGGCGACCTCGGTGGAGGTGGTCAGGCCGATGTCGGGCAGGCCGAGGTCGGCGGCGAGGACGGCGCCGGAGAGGTAGGCGGCCTCGAAGCCGAGGTCCTGGATGAGTCGGGCGGAGAGCGGGTTGATCGCCCCGGGCATCGTCAACAGCCGCCCGGTGGCGAGGCGTTCGCGCAGGGCGCGGCGGCGCTGGGCGGGGGTGGTGCGGGTGTGCAGCATCAGAACAGGCCCTTCGGCAGGGCCGCGTCGAAGCGGCGGACGGCCTCGGTGTCGACGGCGGGGAAGAGCCGGTGGAGGCCGGCGGCGTCCAGTTCGGCGAGGCCGGCGGCGGCTTCGAGGAAGGCGTCCTGCGCGGTGGGGGAGACGGCGCCCTCGGCCAGGGTGCGGAACTTCCGTACGTACGCGGGCCGGTCGAAGGGGCGGGCGCCGGCCGGGTGGGCGTCGGCGACGGCCAGCTCGTCCTCGACCACCGAACCGTCGTCCAGGGTGATCACCACGCGGCCGCCGAAGGCCCGTCGCTCCGGGTCGGGGTCGTGGTAGCGGCGGGTCCACTCCGGGTCCTCCACGGTGGTGACCTTGCGCCACAGCCCGACGGTCCGCGGGCGGGCGGCCCGTTCGGGGGCGTAGGAGCGTTCGTGGTGCCAGCCGCCGTCCTCCAGGGCGACCGCGAGGATGTACGGGATCGAGTGGTCGAGGGTCTCCCGGCTGGCGGTCGGGTCGTACTTCTGAGGGTCGTTGGCGCCGGAGCCGATGACGTGGTGGGTGTGGTGGCTGGTGTGCAGGACCACCGAGCGCACCCGCTCCAGCGGGCCGGTCTTCTCCCGCAGCCGCCGGGCCAGGTCGATGATCGCCTGGGCCTGGTACTCGGCGGAGTGCTCCTTGGTGTAGGTGTCCAGGATCGCCCGCCGGGGCTCGCCGGGGCCGGGCAGCGGCACGGTGTAGTCGGCCTCCGGGCCGTCCAGCAGCCAGGCGAGGAAGCCGTCCTCGCCCTCGTAGACCGGGGACGGCGCGTTCTCGCCGCGCATCGCCCGGTCCACCGCCTCGATCGCGGCCTTGCCGGCGAAGGCCGGGGCGAAGGCCTTCCAGCTGGAGATGTCGCCCTTGCGGGACTGCCGGGTGGCGGTGGTGGTGTGCACGGCCTGCTGGACGGCCTGGTACACCGTCTCGGTGGGCAGCCGCAGCAGGGCGCCGAGACCGCAGGCGGTGGCCGCGCTCAGGTGGGCGACGTGGTCGATCCGGTGGGCGTGCAGGCAGATGCCCCGGACGAGCGCGACATGGACTTCGTAGGCGGCGACGATGCCGCGCAGCAGGTCGGCCCCGGTGCGGCCGGTGTGCTGGGCGACGGCCAGCAGCGGGGGGATGTTGTCGCCGGGGTGGGAGTAGTCGGCGGCCAGGAAGGTGTCGTGGAAGTCCAGTTCGCGCACGGCGGTGCCGTTGGCCCAGGCCGCCCACTCGGGGGAGACCCGGACGCCGCTGCCGAACACCGAGGCGCCGGGGGCGGCCGCCGGGTGGGCGGTGGCCTGGGCGCGGGCGACCGCCACCGGGCGGCGCAGCAGCGAGGCGACGGCGACCGAGGCGTTGTCGATCACCCGGTTGGCGGCCATCGTCACGGCGTCGGGGTCGAGCTCCTCGGTGCCGGTGACGGCGGCGGTTTCGGTGGCGACGGCGGCGAGCTTCCAGGCGAGCTGCTCCTCCCGGGGCAGCCGGTCGGTGCTGGGGTGGACGCGTACCCGGTGGTCGATCACGGGACTCCTCACGGTCGGGAGAACGGGGGCTTCGCCGTCGAGCCTTCCCCACCGCGGGGCCCCGGGCGAGCGAGCCACACTGCGGAATCCGTCCATCCGAACGCTGTGAATCTGCGAATCCTGCGAACCGCCCGTGGTGATACCTTCGCAACCGCTGCCCGGACCGGTCGGCGCCTCGCAGGCGAGCGGAAGGAACCCGAGCGCACCATGGCCCGCCCGGCCGGACGGAAGGTCTACGCCCACGCCAAGCTGCGCCGGCTGCGCCGCGAGCACGGCCTGAACCAGGTCCAACTCGCCCACGAGCTCGGCATCTCCACCAGCTACCTGAACCAGATCGAGCACAGCCAGCGCCCGCTCACCGCCCCGGTGCTGCTGCGGATCGCCGAGGTCTTCGGCGTCGACCCGGAGTTCTTCTCCGAGGCCGACGAGGAGCGGCTGGCCACCGACCTGCGCACGGCGCTCGCCGACGAGGCCTGCCCCGGGCCGGTGCCGCCGGAGGAGATCGCCGAGGTCAGCCGGGACCACCCGGAGGTGGCCCGGGCGCTGGTCGCCCTGCACCGGCGCTACCGGGAGGCGGTCGAGCGGGTCGCCGGCCTCGCCGCGCCGGGCGAGCGCGCCGCCCTGCCCGCGCCCGAACCCCACGACGAGGTACGGGACTTCTTCTACGCCCGGCACAACCACATCGCGCCGCTGGACGACGCCGCCGAGGCGCTGGCCGGCTCGCTCGGCACCCCGTACGGCGCCGGCTCGGCCCCCGCGCTGGCCGAGCGGCTCGCCCGCCGGCACGGCGTCCGGATCGCCGAGGTGGACCACCGTCCGGGCGCGGACCTGCGCCGCTACGACCCGGCCACCGGGCTGCTGCGGCTGTCGCCGTGGCTCACCGAAGGCCAGCGGGCCTTCCAACTCGCCACCCAGCTCGCCCTGTCGGAGCAGCGCGAGCTGCTCGACGAGCTGGTGGCCGCGGCCGGCCTCGGCTCGCCGCAGGCCGCCGCGCTGGCCCGGATCGGCCTCGCCGACTACTTCGCCGGGGCGGTGCTGATGCCGTACTCCGCGGTGCACGCCGCCGCCGAGGAACTGCGGTACGACCTGGACCTGTTGGGCGCCCGGTTCGGCGTCGGCTTCGAGACGGTCTGCCACCGGCTGAGCACCCTCCAGCGCACCGGCCGGCGCGGGGTGCCGTTCTCCTTCCTGCGGGCGGACCGGGCCGGGAACATCTCCAAGCGGCAGTCCGCGACCGGCTTCCACTTCTCCCGGCTCGGCGGCACCTGTCCGCTGTGGACCGTCTACGAGGCGTTCTCCGCGCCCGGGCGGATCCTCACCCAGGTCGCCGAAATGCCGGACGGCAAACGGTACTTCTGGATCGCCCGGACGGTCTCGCACGGCGGCCGCGGGCACCGGGCGGCACGCGCCGAGTTCGCCGTGGCGCTGGGCTGCGAGCTGCGCCACGCGCACCGGCTGGTGTACGCCGAGGGCGTCGCGCTGGACGACCCGCGGGCGGCCACCCCGATCGGCCTGGGCTGCCGGACGTGCGCGCGGACGGACTGCGTCCAGCGGGCCCGGCCGCCGGCGGGGGAGCGGTTGGCGGTGGATCCGGACCGGCGGACCAGGGTGCCGTACCCGGTGGAGGGGGAGTGGTCGTGAAGGAGAGCGCTGTACGGGTCGTGCGGGCCGCGCGGGCCGAGGACGGCGCCTGCCGCCACCTGCTGGTGTGGCGGGCCGGGCCCGGCTGGCGGATGGTGAGCAGCGGGGTGCTCGGCGGCGGGCTCGGTGAGCGCTGCTGGGTGCTCAACGCCCAGGTGCGGCCCGGCTACGCGCGGATGGACCCGGCCGAGCACCTGGCCGAACTGGCCGCCGGGCAGGGGCTGGTGGGCCCGGGGGTGGGGCTGATGACGGCGGCCGAGGTGGACGACTGCACCTGGGCCGAGGACGGCGGTGTCACCGCGCTGGTCACCGCCGGGATCGGCGTCGCGCTCTGGGCGGCCGACCCGGCCGCGGAGCCGGCCGGGTACCGGCCCGGGACGATCAACATCCTGGCCGTGGTGCCGGCCGCGGTCGCGGACGCCGGGCTGGTCAACCTGCTGGCGACCGCGACCGAGGCCAAGGTCCAGGCGCTGCTGGACGCCGGCTACGACTGCTCCGGCACCCCCTCCGACGCCGTCTGCGTGGCCGTCCGCACCGCCTCCCCGGACGACCCGGGCGCCCCGGCCGACCCGTTCGGCGGCCCGCGGTCGCTCTGGGGCGCCCGGCTGGCCCGGGCCGTCTACCGGGCCGTGCGCGAGGGCGCCGAGTCGGACCGTGAGCGCCGGGCCGAGGGGCCGCCGGTGGCGCACCCGGTGACGGTGCCCGGCTGTCGGGTCCCGGACGTGTGCGAGGCCCGGACCGGCGTCGCGGCCCGGGTGGTCACGGGTTGACCCAGCCGGCCGTCAGGCCCTGCACGGCCGATCCGTCGAGGTCCTTGAGCTTGATCCCGGCGAAGCCCCGGGCGGCGTCGGAGGTGAGCAGCCGGAAGGCGGGGCGCTCGGCGGTGAGCAGGCCGAGGATCCGGGCGGCCACCTCGTCGGCCGCCTGGGCGTTGCTGAAGGCGGCGCGGGTGCGGTCCAGGTAGGCGGTCAGCGCCGGGGCGTACGGGCCGGCCTGCTCGACCGCGTCGTCCGCGAGGCCCACGTTGCCGACGAACTCGCTGGCCACCGCGCCCGGTTCGACGACACTGACGGACACGCCGGTGGTGGCCGCGACCGGCGCGAGGGACTCCATGAAGCCTTCGACCGCGAACTTGGCGGCGCAGTACGCCTCGTTGAACGGCTGGCCGACCACGCCGCCGACGCTGGTCACGGTCAGCAGGCGGCCCTTGCTCGCCCGCAGCAGGGGCAGGGCGGCCTTGGTGACGTTCAGCACCCCGAAGAAGTTGACCTCCATCACGGCGCGGACGTCCTCCACGCCCTCCTGCTCCAGGGTGCCGACGTGGCCCGCCCCGGCGTTGTTGACCAGCGCGTCCAGCCGGTCGACGCCGGCCAGGCAGGCCTCGATCGAGGCCGGGTCGGTCACGTCCAGGGCCCGGACGTCGACGCTGACCCCGGCCTGCTCGGCGGCGGCCAGCAGTGGGCCGGCCTTCGCGGTGTTGCGCATGGTGGCGATCACCTGCCAGCCGCCGCGCGCGGCGGCGACGGCGGTGGCCAGGCCGATGCCGGAGGAGGTGCCGGTGATCAGGACGGTCTTGTCGCTCATCGTGCTGGACTCCATATGTTTATGGACCATAACCAATATGGTCCATAACTATGTGGCCTGATATTTCAGCCTGTCAAGCACCTCGATACCCTGGTGGCCATGCCCCACCCATCGGATGACCTCACCCAGGAGATCGTCGGACTCTTCGCGGCGATCAACCGCCGCTACGGCCGGGAGTCCGAGGCGGCCGCCGCGGTCCACGACCTCACCGCGTCGCAGGCCAAGGCGCTGCTGGCCGCCGAAGCGCCGGTCCCGACCCGCCGGATCGCCGAGAAGCTGCACGCGGAGCCGTCCAATGTGACGGTGATCGTCGACCGGCTGGAGTCCCGGGGCCTGGTCGAGCGCAGCGTCGACCCGGGCGACCGCCGCGTGAAGCACGTCGCCGCCACCGCCGCCGGGCGCGAGGTCGTCGCCGACCTGCGGGCCCGGATGCCGTTCACCGGCGATCCGCTGGCCCGGCTGAGCGCCGACCAGCGCGAGTCACTGCGCGAGCTTCTCCAACTCGTCCTGGACGCATGACGAACGGCCCCCGGACGAGTGTCCGGGGGCCGTTCGTCGGCGGGCGGGGTCAGCTGCCGTAGCGCAGCGAGACCGTGTCGCCGAGGTTGATCGCGGCCGAGCGGGCCGCGGCCGTCGCGGCGCCGCCGTCGACCGACAGCTTCCAGCTCGAAGTGCCCGCGTTGGCAACGCCGTTGAGCGAGGTGACGGCACCGCTGCCGCTCGCCGGGGTGACGGCGCCGACGCAGCCGGACGGCGTCGCGCCGGCGGCCGCGTCGAGCACGTCGCCGAGGGTGGCGGTGGTGCCGGTCGGGGTGATGGTCACCGCGCAGGCACGCGGCTTGCCGGTGCCGTCGTCGACGACCAAGGCGAGCCGGGCGGCCGTACCCGGGGTGAAGGCAGTGGTGGCGGCCCAGCGCGGCTCGCCCGCGGTGACCGGGGTGGGCGGCGCGGCCGTGAAGCCGCCGCCGGCGACGGCGCGCAGCCCGTCCACCGAGGCGTAGGCACTGGGGGAGGTGTCGGTGGGCTGGTAGCGGAAGCCGCCGCCGGGGTTGAACTGCTGGGCGATCAGGAAGTCCACCGGGGTCTTGCTGGAGGCCGACGGGTTGAAGTCCGGGCCCTGCGGGTTGATGCCGCAGGCGTTGAGCCCGGACACCGCCCAGCCGTTGGAGTCGGTGTTGATCCCGTACATCGCCTTGAAGGCGCCGTTCAGCGGGTTGAAGTTGTTCTTCAGGAAGGTCTTGGCCGCGACCACGGCCGGGTCGGTGTTGGGCACCCCGGCCGCGCAGAGCGAGGCCATCGCGGCGCCGGTCATGTCGATGTCGCCGGGCTGGCCGAGCGCGGTCGGGTCGCCCGCGGCCTTGCTGTAGTTCCAGCCGCCGTCGGTGTGCTGGTTGGCGCGCACCGCGGCGACCGAGAGGTCCAGCAATGGCTGCGGCACCCGCTGGGCGCCGGCCTGGGTACGGGCGCCGCCGAGGGCGAGCAGGGCGAAGACGGTGCCGTTGAAGTTGGCGGACGAGCCGTAGTAGCCGGGCTCGGCGGTCTGCCAGTAGGACACCGCGTCGGCGACCAGGTTGCGGCCGGGGCCGACCCGGGCCGGATCGATGCCCGCCGCATAGGAGTTGAGGATGCCGCGCTCGTAGTCGGTGACCACCGGGTTGGCGCTCGGCCAGGTCGGCGCGGCGAGCTGGTTGCGGTACACCAGGCGGGCGTTCTTGGTGGTGTCGCCGCCCGGGGTGATGTCGGCGGCGGCGGTACCGGCGGCCGCGAAGGCGCTGAACGCCCACTCGTTGGACAGGCCGCTGCCCGCGTAGCCGCCGTCCGCGCCCTGGAGGGTGCGCAGGTAGGCGACGCCGTTGGCGCGGGAGGTGGCGATCTGGGCGGGGGTGGCGGTGGCCTGGGCCGGTATCGCGGTGGCGAGCGCGCAGCCGGCGGCGGCCAGGACGGCGGCGGCGGCGAGGCCGCGGCGAGCGGTGAGACGGGAGGCGGTGGTCACGGGAAGGGCTCCTGGGGTAGGGGGCTCCGACCGTGCCCGTGCGTCGACGGAGGTGCGCCGGCGCGGGGGCGGCCGACGCCCGGATCGCGTGGACGTACTTCCGCAGAGCTGTGTGGCCGCCGGGCATTCGGGCTCGCGGGGTGGACGAACCACCCCGTACACCGCTGCGCGTCAGCCCCGGATTCGCACCGGGTTCCCCCGCTCGGCCGAGCCGGGACGTTACCGCATTCCGGCCCCTACCGGCCGTGACGTAGGCGATATGACGAACCGTTGACCCTGCGGGTGGGCGCGTGGTCTGATGAAGCGTTTTTCCTCCGTGGCTGTCAGGGGAAGCCGGTTCGACTCCGGCGCTGTCCCGCAACCGTGTGCCCGTCGTGGCGAGCCCCTCCGGCTCGTGGCGACGGACGAGCCGGAATGCCTGCACCGCGGAATACGCACGAGCGTCGTCGAGGACTGCGACGCGGTACGGAACGCCCCCGCTCCGGGGAGCGCCCTGCTGCACCCGCGTGTCCGCGACCGGCGCCGGAGTCACAGGGAGTCGTTTCCGTGCCGGTCCACAGACACCGTCCCACCGGGTGGCGGCGAGGCACCGCCGCCCCGGCGGCGGCCACCGCCCTGACCGCGGGCAGCCTGGCCCTGGCGGCACTGCCCGCGACCGCGCACGCGGACCCGATGGAGCAGTGCACCGCCACCTCCGGCGCCGTCGTCGCGGTCGACTTCGGCCCCTTCGGCGGCGGAGTGCTGCGCGGGTGCGACGCCCACCCCACCACCGGGATGAACCTGCTGCACAACGCCGGGTTCGCCACCACCGGCACCGCCCATGACGGCCCCGGCTTCATCTGCCGGCTCGGCAACACCGAGTTCAACGGCGGCACCCAGTACCCGACCCCCGACAAGGAGGCCTGCGTCAACACCCCGCAGGCCACCGGGTACTGGTCGTACTGGATCGCCCCGGCCGGACAGGACACCTGGAAGTACGCCACGCTCGGCGCGATGTCCCAGAAGCCCGGGCCCGGCGAGGTCGAGGCCTGGGTGTACGGCGGCACCGACATCGGCGGCACCAGCGGGGCGCCGACCTTCAGCCCGGCGTCGGTCCGCGCCACCGGCGGCGCCTCGCCCTCGCCGAGCGGCGGCGCCACGCCGACCCCGACCGGCACCCCGACCACGACCCCCACCGGCACCCCGAAGCCGCCGCAGGGCGACCTGCCCGCCGCCGCCCGCTGGCTGATCGGCCGGCTGACCGACGGCGACCACGTGGTCGACCCCGACTGGGGCACCCTCGACCACGCCGCGACCGCCAACACCGCCCTCGCGCTCGCGGCGGCCGGCGGGCACGACGACACCCTGCGCAAGCTCGTCGCCTACCTCGCCGCCCACACCGGGGAGTTCGCCTTCCCCGCAGGCGCCGACGCGGCCCCCGACGTCCGGGGCGCCGCGCTGCTCGCCCTGGTCGCCGAGGTCACCGGCGGCAACCCGAGCGACTTCGGCGGCCACGACCTGATCGCCGCGCTCTCCTCCCACCTCTGTGAGGCCCCCGGCCGGGGCGGCGCCTGCGCCGCCGCCGGGGACTTCGAGGGCGCCTCCTGGCCCGTCAACCAGACCCTCGGCCTGCTCGCCCTCGCCCGCGCGGGCGTCGCCGTCCCGCAGAGCGCCGTCGACCGGCTGCTCTCCGCCCAGTGCGCCGACGGCGGCTTCTCCCCCGTCTACGTCGGCCCCCGCGAGCCCTGCGACGCCGACCCGGGCACCAGCGCCATGGCCTCCCTCGCCTTGCGCCGGACCGGCACCGCCGCCGACCGGACCGGGCGCTCCGACGCCTGGATCCTGAGCCGCCAACTGCCCGACGGCGCGCTGCCGGTGGACCCCACGTCCGGCGCGGGCGACAGCTACACCACGGCCCTCGCCGCCCAGGCCCTGCGCCAGGCGGGCCGGGCCCAGGCCCGGACGGCCGCCATCGGCTGGCTCGCCGCCCGGCAGCTGCCCGACGGCGGCTTCGGCACCGACCCGACGGCCACCCAGTCCGCCGGCTACGTCACCGAACAGGCCGTCCTGGCCCTGGCCGGCACCGACCTCGCCGAGCTGACCCACGACATCACCACCCCGCAGCCCGGCGGCCGGATGCCCGACCTCGCCAAGGGCGGCGCCTACCTCACCGATCCGGCCCGACTGCTGGACGGCCACTACTACGAGTCCGTCCCGGGCACCGGCTTCGGCGACTTCGGCCTCACCATCGACGCCGGCTTCGCGCTCGCCGCCACCGGCACGGACGACGCCGCGCTGCGCCGCCTCGCCGACTTCTTCGACCGCGGCGGCAAGGACGGCGGCGGCCGCGGCGTCAACGAATGGACGGGCGCGGGCACCGAGTTCGCCGGCGGCGGCTCGATCGGCAAGGCGGCGCTGTTCGCCGAGGTGACCGGCCGCAACCCGCGCGCCTTCGCCGGGCAGGACCTGATCGCCGCCCTGGCCGCGATGGTCTGCACCGAGCGCGGCCGGGCTCCCGACACCGCCTGCGCCGACCGGGGCAACTACCGGTACGCCACCTCGGTGTTCTCCCAGTCCCTCGGCATCATGGCCCAGCTGCGGGCCGGGGACGCCGCCCACGCCGCCGAGGCGGTGCGCTACCTGAGCGGCCTCCAGCACCCCGACGGCTCCTGGCCGAGCCTGATCCCGGCCACCGGGGACTCCGACGTGGACAGCACCGCGATCGCCGCGATGGCGCTCGACCTGCTCACAGACGACCCGAACGCCAAGCAGGCGGTGGACCGCGCGGTCACCTGGATCGCGGGCAAGCAGCTCGCCGACGGCGGCTTCCCCGGCGCGGCCGGCGACTCCACCAACTCGGCGGCGCTGGCCGTCCAGGCGCTCTCGCTGCGGGCCGGGAAGTACGGCACGGCGATCGCGCGGGCCCGGGACTTCCTGACCGGGCAGCAGAACCCGGACGGCGGGTTCAACGTCGCGGCGGGCGGGCAGCCGGGCTCGGACGTGCGGGCCTCCACCCAGGTGCTGGGTGGCGTGGTCGGGACCTCCTTCGGCACGCTGAGCCGACCGGTGGAGGCGGGGACGCCCGAGCCGGGCGGCTCGCCCTCCCCGAGCGGCTCGCCGAAGCCGAGCCCGAGTCCGACCGGCATCGAGGGCAGCCACCCCGCGACCCTCCCGCCCGCCGGCAGCGATGACGGTGCCGCGCCGGTGATCAACGACGGCAACGACGGCAAAGTCGGTAACTCGGGCAACGCCGGTCACGCGGGCCCGTCCGGCCCGACCGGCTCCGACCTGGCCCGGACCGGCACCGAGGCGAGCACCCTCGCCCTGCTGGCGCTGGCCCTGCTGCTGACCGGCGGCGCCGCCGTCGGCATCCGCCGCGCCCGCACCAACCCGGGGAGGCACCAGTGAGGCTCCATCGTGTGAAGGGCCGCCTGAGCCATGGCCGTCGGGCGACCGGGCTGGGCGCCGCGGCTGGCGTCCTGGCGCTGCTCGGCACGGCCACCCCGGCCGCCGCCGGCCCGCAGCCGATCGACCAGTGCACCACCACCTCGGGCGTCGTCCTGGCCGTGGACCTCGGCAAGTGGGGCGGCCCGATGCTGCGCTCCTGCGGCACCACCCCGACCACCGGCTACGAACTGCTCAACCAGGGCGGCTGGCGGACCACCGGCACCGGCCACGACGGCCCGGCCTTCATCTGCCGGATCGGGTACAGCGGCTACCAGGGCGGCAAGCAGTTCCCGCCGCCCGAGCAGGAGAAGTGCGTGCTCACCCCACCGGCCAGCGCCTACTGGTCGTACTGGCACGCCGACCCCGGGGAGAACGACTGGAGCTACAGCCAGCTCGGCGCGATGTCGTACCACCCGAAGCCCGGCAGCGTGGACCTGTGGATCTTCGGCGGCACCAACATCGAGGGCACCGAGGGCCGTCCCACCGTCTCACCGGACTCGCTGCGGGCCCGCAACACCACCCCGGGCGGCCAGGGCCAGGGCGGCGCGGGCAGTACCGGAAGCTCCGGCGGTACGGGCTCGGGCTCGGGCTCGGGCTCGGGCGCCGGATCGGGCGGCGGCAGTCACGGCAGCGGCGGCGGCAGCACCAACGGCTCCGGCGGCTCCGCGAGTTCGGGCGGTGCGGGCGGTGCGGGCGGCCCCGCGAACGGCGGCGGGTCCGGCTCCGGCCGCGGCCCCGTGGCCGCGCCCCCGCCCGTCGCCGGGGCCCAGCCGCCCGCCGCGGGCGCAGCGCCCGAGCAGGACTCGGACCCGGTGGCCCCGCCCACCGCGGCCCCCGAGGAGACGCCCGCCCCGAGCGACGCCCCGGCCCCGGCCGCCACCCCGGAGCCCACCGACACCCCCACCACCGCCGCCGACCCGGCGGCGGCAGCACCGTCCCCGACCACCATCGTGGTGGACGCGGCACCCGCCGCCGACGCGCCGTCCGACACCGGCTCGGTGCTGCCGCTGGCCGCCACCGTCCTGGTCGCCGTCCTGCTCGGCGGAGCCTCCGTGGCCGCCGCCCGGCGCCGCCGCCGGCGCAGGCTGTGACGATGACGACCGCAGCCCTGGCCGGCCGCCGGGTACCGCGCACCCTGCACCCGGTGGCCTGGTGGGCCTGGGCGCTGGCACTCGCCACCGCTGCCAGCCGCACCACCAACCCGCTGCTCCTCCTGCTGGTGCTGGCGGTGCTCGGCTACGTGGTCACCGCCCGCCGCACCGACGCGCCCTGGGCGCGCGGCTTCGGCTACTACCTGTGGCTGGCCCTGGTGGTGATCGCGATCCGGGTGCTGTTCCGCTGCGTCTTCGCGACCGGTGTCACGGCGAGCGACCACATCGTGTTCACCCTGCCGCACATCCCGACGCCGGCCTGGTACGCGGGCATCGAGATCGGCGGCCCGGTCTCGCTGGAGGCGGTGCTCTCCTCCGCCTTCGACGGGCTGCGGCTGGCCTGCCTGATCTGCTGCATCGGCGCGGCCAACACCCTGGCCAACCCCAAGCGGGCGCTGCGGGTGCTGCCGGGCGCGCTGTACGAGCTGGGCGTCGCCGTCACGGTCTCGGTGAGCGTGGCGCCGCAGCTCGTCCAGAGCGTCCAACGAGTCTCCCGGGCGCGCAGGTTGAGGGCGGGCGGCGGCAAGGGGGTGAAGGCTCTGCGCGGCATCGTGGTGCCCGTCCTGGAGGACGCGTTGGAGCGCTCGCTGAAGCTGGCCGCCGCGATGGACTCGCGCGGCTACGGCCGTTCGGGCAGCGCCGCGCGCGGCTCCCGGCGGGTCACCGGGGCGCTGATGCTGCTCGGCATGGCCGGGCTCTGCGCCGGGGCGTACGGGCTGCTGGACGGCACCGCGCCCGCCTTCCTGGGCATCCCGGCGCTGCTGGCCGGTTCGGTGCTGTGCTGCGCGGGCCTGGCGCTCGGCGGGCGCCGGGTGCGCCGCACCACCTACCGGCCGGACCGCTTCCGGGCCGCCGAGTGGGGCGTGACGGCCAGCGGCATCCTGGCCGCGGTGACGCTGTTCGGCACCGTCGGCTACGACCCGACGGACCTCACCCCCTCGCTGCACCCGCTGAGTTGGCCCGCGCTGCCGTTGGTCCCCGCCGTCGCGGTGCTGCTGGCCGGCGCCGCCGGGCTGATCGCCCCGCCGCCCGACCAGCCCGTCCCGTCGGCGCCAACCGCCGCCCCCGCCAAGCCCGTTCCGGCACGGCACCGCACCGAGGTCGAGGTACCGCAGTGATCCGTTTCGACCACGTCGGCGTCCGCTACCAGGGCGCCGCCGAACCCGTGCTGCGCGATGTCGACCTCGTCGTCCCCGAGGGCGAGCTGTGCCTGGTGGTCGGCCGCACCGGCGTGGGCAAGTCCACCCTGCTCGGCGCCGTCAACGGGCTGGTCCCGCACTTCACCGGCGGCACCCTGCGTGGCCGGGTCACCGTGGACGGCCGGGACACCGCCGACCACCCGCCGCGCGAACTCGCCGACGTGGTGGGCGTGGTGGGCCAGGACCCGGTGGCGGGCTTCACCACCGACACGGTGGAGGAGGAACTCGCCTACGCCATGGAGCAGTTGGCGATCCCACCGGAGACCATGCGCAAGCGCGTCGAGGAGACGCTCGACCTGCTGGGCCTGGCCGAGCTGCGCCACCGCGCCCTGCACGAGCTGTCCGGCGGCCAGCAGCAGCGGGTCGCCATCGGCTCGGTGCTCACCGCGCACCCGCGCGTCCTGGTGCTGGACGAGCCCACCTCGGCGCTGGACCCGACCGCCGCCGAGGAGGTGCTCGCCTCGATCACCCGCCTGGTGCACGACCTCGGCGTCACCGTCCTGCTGGCCGAGCACCGGCTGGAGCGCGTCGTCCAGTACGCCGACCGGGTCGTCCACCTGCCCGGGGACGGCACCGTCGTGCACGGCCCGCCCGCCGAGCTGTTCGCGGACACCTCGGTCGCCCCGCCCGTCGTCCACCTCGGCCGGCTGGCCGGGTGGAGCCCGCTGCCGCTGTCGGTCCGCGACGCCCGCCGGGCCGCCGCGCCGCTGCGGGAGCGGCTCAGCGGACTGCCCGTTCCCCCGCCGCGTCGGGCAGCCGCGGTGGGGGAACGGGTGCTGGAGGCCCGCGGGGTGGTGGTCCGGTACGGGCAGGTGGCGGCTGTCCGGGAGGTCGACCTGGAGCTGCGGGCGGGCGAGGTCACCGCGCTGATGGGCCGCAACGGCTCCGGCAAGTCCTCGCTGCTCTGGGCGCTCCAGGGCTCCGGCCCCCGGCAGGGCGGCAGCGTCCAGGTCGCCGGGGCCGTGGGCGCCGGCTCCAAGCGCGCCGGCTCCAAGCGCGGCGCCGACCCGAAGCGGCTGTCCGCCGCCGAGGCTCGCCGGCTGGTCGGCCTCGTCCCGCAGACCCCGACCGACCTGCTCTACCTGGAGACCGTCCGGGACGAACTCGCCCAGGCCGACCGGGAGTCCGCCACCGACGGAGCGACCGCCCGGGAGATCCTGGACCGGCTCGCCCCCGGCATCCCGGACCGCAGCCACCCCCGGGACCTCTCCGAGGGCCAGAAGCTCGCCCTGGTGCTCGCCGTCCAACTCGCCGCCGCGCCGACGGTGGTGCTCCTGGACGAACCGACCCGGGGCCTGGACTACGCGGCCAAGGAAGCGCTGGTGCGGATCGTCGACGAGCTCGCCGCCGAGGGCCGCAGCGTGGTGATCTCCACCCATGACGTGGAGTTCGTCGCCTCCGCAGCCGACCGGGTGGTGGTGATGGCCGAGGGCGAGGTGGTGGCGGACGGCCCGACGGCCGAAGTCGTCACCGCCTCACCGACCTTCGCTCCGCAGGCCGCCAAGGTCCTCGCGCCGCTGCCGTATCTGACGATCCATCAAGTCTCGGCAGCTTTGGACCGGGCGGAGGTGGAGCGGTGAACTCCGTGGTAGCGGTGCGGATTCCGGGCCGGGCCCGGATCGCCGTCGCGCTGGCCGCCTTCATCGGCCTGGTCGCCTTCTGCTGGCCGTTCGTCGTCGCGCCCGGCACATTCGGCTCCTCGTACGCCCCGCCGCTGATCTTCGGCGCGCTGCTGGTGCTGGTGATCGCCGTCGTGGTGGCCGAGATCTCGGCGGGCGGCATCGACGCCAAGGCGCTGGCCATGCTCGGTGTGCTCTCCGCCGTCAACGCGGGCCTACGGCCGCTGGGTGCGGGCACGGCGGGCATCGAGACGGTGTTCTTCCTGCTCGTCCTGGCCGGGCGGGTGTTCGGCCCCGGCTTCGGCTTCACCCTGGGCTGCACCTCGCTGTTCGCCTCCGCGCTGCTGACCGGCGGCGTCGGGCCCTGGATGCCGTACCAGATGTTCGGCTGCGCGTTCGTCGGCATGCTCGCCGGGATGCTGCCCAGGGCCCGGGGCAGGTGGGAGATCGCCCTGCTCGCGGTGTACGGCTCGGTCTCCGGCTATCTGTTCGGCTTCCTGCTCAACCTGTCCTTCTGGCCGTTCTCGCTGGATCCGAACAGCTCCATCGCCTACCTGCCCGGCCTGCCGTTCACCGAGCAGTGGCACCGCTACCTGCTGTTCGACCTGGCCACCTCGCTCGGCTGGGACACCGGCCGGGCCGTCACCACCTTCACGGCGGTCCTGGTCGTCGGCCCTGCCGTACTGACCGTCTTCCGCCGGGCCGCCCGGCGGGCCAACTTCGAGCCCGAGGTGCGCTTCGAGCCCGCGGTGGGGTGACCCGCCGCGGGCGGCGGGAAGGCCGGCCGGGGTGGACCCCTGCCCGCCTCCGACGGGTCGGGCGCGGGCCTCGGTGCGCCGAGGCGGCCTTCTCCGGGGTGGCTTCCCGGAGGGCGGCTGGGGCCGGCCCGGCAAGACCTTCGCCCTGGGCCTGGGCTGCGAACCGCGGCACGCCCACCGGCTGGTGTACTCGACCGGCCTGGACCTCGCCGACGAGTCCGCCGCCACGCCGATCGGCCTCGGCTGCAAGGTGTGCGAGCGCCCGGCCCGCCCTCAGCGCTCCGCGCCGCCGGGCGGCCGCCCGCCGGCGGTGGACCAGCACACCGGCACCTTCGTGCCGTACCCGCTGCGCACCGGGCAGGGCCGGTAGCGGAAGGGCCGCCACCGGGAATCCTCCGGGGGCGGCCCTTCGAAACTCCCCCGGGGGGGATTCCCCGGCGGGTGCGGCTACTTGGCGGCGTAGGCCTTCTCGATGTCCTCGACGACCTTCTCCGCGGCGATCGGGCCCGAGCTGCTGCTCCAGACCTGGCCGTCCACGCCCATCAGCTGGTTGGCGCCCACGGCCTTCAGCCGGGTGAAGGCCTCCTGCTTGCGGGCGGTCTCCAGGGCCTTCTCGCCCTCGGCGTTCAGGGTGGCGACGAACACCCGGTCCGCGTCGGCCTTGTTGAGGTTCTCCAGGGATAGCGGGTCCGAGTGCGGCTGGGCGCCCAGGCCGTCGGCGATCGGCATGGTGCCGGCGCCGGCCTTCTTCAGCAGGTCGCCCGGCATGTTGGTGGTGTTCATCACGATCGGCCCGTTGGGCATCCAGCGCATCACCACGGCGCTGCCGGTCTTGCCCTCGCCGGCCTTGGCGGCGCGCTTGTCCAGGGCGTCCAGCTTGGCGCTCAGGTCGTCCTTGTGGCCGAGCGCGTCGCCGTAGACGGCGAGCACCGAGCGCCAGTCACCGGCCTTGGGCACGATGGTCGGCGCCACCGCCGAGAGCTTCTCGTACTGGGATTTCTCGATGCCGGAGGAGGCCAGGATGAGGTCGGGGGTGGCCTTCAGGATGGCCTCGATGTTGGGCTCCTTGACCGTGGCGACCAGCGGGATGGCGTCGGCCTTCAGGTAGGCGGGGGCGGTGGTGCCGCCGCGGCTGGAGCTGGTGCCCACCGGGGTGACGCCGAGCGAGAGGGCGGTGTCCAGCGAGGTGTCGTTGAGGGCGACGACCCGCTTGGCCTCGGCCGGGACCTCGACCGCGCCGAAGGCGGTGTCGATGCTGCGCTTGCCGCCCTTCGCGGCGGTGGTGGAGGAGGAGCCTGCGTCACCCGCGGAGCCGTCGGACCCCGAGGAGCCGCACGCGGTCAGGCCCAGGGAGAGGGCGCCGACGACGGCCGCACCGAGCAGGGTCTTGGTAAAGCGGGTGCCAAGCATGGGTGTTCTCCGAGGAATGGTAGTTTACGGACGAACCGTTTTCCTGAGGTTAGCCTAACCATACTCAAGACCCCGAGGGGAAGGCCCGGTGTGACATCCCGATCACTCCTGCTGCGCGGACTGCTGCCCGCCGGCGCGATACTGCTGGCCGCCGTGCTGGCGAGCCTGCTGCTCGGCGCGGGCGACGTGGGGCCGTCACGGGCGCTCGCCACCCTGCTCGGTGACGGCGACTCCGACTCCCGGTTCACCGTCTTCCACCTGCGCGTCCCGCGCACCGAGGTGGCCCTCGCCGTCGGCCTCGCCCTCGGCGTGGCCGGCACCGTGCTCCAGGCCGCCGCCCGCAACCCGCTGGCCGAACCCGGACTGCTCGGGGTCAGCACCGGCGCCTCCTTCGCCGTCGTGATCGCGCTCGTGCTCGGCGCCAGCGCCGCGAGCGTCGGCCCGTACGTCGCCGTGCTGGGCGCCGCCGCCGGCTGCCTGCTGGCCCTCGGCGCGGCCCGGCTGCGCGGCACCGGCGACGACCCCGTCCGGCTGGTGCTCGCCGGGGCGGCGCTGAGCGGGCTGATGAACGCCGGCTCCTCCGTCCTGCTGCTGTCCGACGCCCGGGCCGCCGACGAGATCCGGTTCTGGACCATCGGCTCGGTCGCCGGACGCGGCACCGACCAACTGGTGGCCGTGCTGCCCATCCTGCTGATCGGTCTGGTGCTGGCGCTGCTCTCCGGCCCGGCACTGACCGCGCTCAGCCTCGGCGACGACGTCGCCACCGGCCTCGGCCACAAGCCCCGCCGGGCCCGCGCCCTCGCGGTGACCTCCGTCGCCCTGCTGGTCGGCGCCGCCACCGCGGTCGCCGGACCGGTCTCCTTCGTCGGCCTGGTGGTGCCGTTCGCCGCCCGGGCCCTGGTCGGCCCGGACCTGCGCCGGCTGCTCGCGGTCTCCGCGCTGCTCGGGCCCGCCGTCGTCCTGCTCGCCGACGTGGCCTCCCGGCTGGTCGCCCGCCCGTACGAGATGCCGCTCGGCGTGATGACCGCCCTGTGCGGCGCTCCCGTCCTGGTCGCCGTCGTCCGCTCGCACCGAATGCCCGCGCTGTGAAGGCCCCTGTGAACACCGTCGTGGAACCTGAAACCCCCTCGGCCGCGCCCCGGCGGACGACCCCGCCCGGCACCAGGTTGCTCGCGCTGGGCGGCCGCTCGGTGCTCGTCCCGGTCCGGCCGCTGCTCGGCTGCGCCGCCCTGCTGCTCGTCGTGGTCGCCGTCACCGCCGTCTGCCTGGCCGTCGGGGAGACCAACCTCGACCCGGTGACCGCCCTGCGGGCCGCCTTCGGCGACGGCACCGCGCGTGACGTGCTGCTGGTGGAGAAGCTGCGACTGCCCCGGGCGGAGGCCGCGCTGGCCGTCGGCGCCGCCCTCGGCGTGGCCGGCTGCCTGATGCAGACCCTCGCCCAGAACCGGCTGGCCACCCCGGACACCGTCGGCTTCAACGAGGGCGCCACCGCCTTCGCCGTCGCCTCCGTCACCGGCGTCGCCACCCAGCTGCTGCCCTCCGCCGCCGCCCTGGTCGGAGCCGCCACCGCCGCCTCGCTCGCCTTCGCCCTCGGCGGCGGAGCCGGCCGCAACGGCTACCGCTTCCTGGTGGTCGGCCTCGGCATCGGCGCGGTCTTCGGCGCGGTGACCAATCTGATGCTGTCGCGCGCCGCCATCGACGCCGCCAACTCCGCCTACGGCTGGACGGTCGGCACCCTCAACAGCCGGGACGCCGACGCCGTCGGCTACCTCGAACTCGGCCTGCTGCTCTGCCTGCCCGCCGCCGTCCTGCTCGGCCGCCGACTGTCGCTGCTGCGCTTCTCCGACGCCGTCGCCACCGGTCTCGGCGTCCGGGTGCGCGGCCTGCGGGTCGGCGTCCTGGTGGTCTCCGTGGTCTGCGCGGGCCTGGCGGTGGCCGTCGCCGGACCGCTCGGCATGATCGCCCTCGCCGCCCCCGAGGCCGCCCGCCGGATCGCCGGACCGCGCTGCGTGCCGGTCCTCACCTCGGCCGCCGCCGGAGCCGCCTTCACCCTGCTCGCCGACCTGATCGGCCGCACCGCCCTGTCGCCGATCGAGGTGCCGGCCGGCCTGGTCACCGCCGTCGTGGGCGGCCCGTACCTGCTCTGGCTGCTGCTCACCACCCGCCCCCGGAGGACCGCATGACCGCCCGCACCGCTTCCGCCGTGACCGCCGCTCCCGTCGGGACCGCCGCCGGGGCGCCCCGGCTGGCGACCAGCGGGCTCAGCCTCGGCCACGACCGCACCATCGTGGTCCGCGAGCTCGACCTCGAACTGCCCCAGCGGCAGGTCACCGTCATCGTCGGCCCGAACGGCTGCGGCAAGTCCACCCTGCTCGGCGGCCTGGCCCGGACCATCGCCCCGCGCTCCGGCGCCGTGCTGCTCGACGGCAAGCCGCTGACCTCGCTGTCCACCCGGGCGATCGCCCGGATCATCGGCCTGCTGCCGCAGTCCGCCACCGCCCCGGACGGGCTGACCGTCCGTGACCTGGTCCGCTACGGCCGGCAGCCACACCAGGGCCTGCTGCGGCAGTGGTCCGCCGCCGACGCCGAGGCCGTCGAACACGCGCTCACCGCCGCCGACCTCCACGACCTGGCCGACCGCCCGCTGGACACCCTCTCCGGCGGCCAGCGCCAGCGCGCCTGGATCGCGATGGCCGTCGCCCAGGACACCGACATCCTGATGCTGGACGAACCCACCTCGGCGCTGGACATGGGGCACGCCCTGGAGGTGCTGGAGATGGTCCGCGGCCTGACCGAGCGCGGCCGCACCGTCGTCCTCGTCCTGCACGACCTCACCACCGCCTGCCGCTACGCCGACCACATGGTCGCCATGCGGGACGGCAAGGTCGCCGCCCAGGGCGCGCCGCGCGACATCGTCACCCCGGAGCTGGTGCGCGAGCTGTACGGGGTGGAGAGCGCCATCCTCACCGACCCGGTGCACGGCACCCCGGTGGTCTGCCCGGTCGGCCTCGCCCCCCGGGCGCGCTGACGCCGGGGTGCGCTGACACCCGGGGGCCGCCGGGCCGGTCAGCCGGCCAGGCCCGGCAGCACCTCGGCGCCCGGCAGTTGCGCCAGCGCCCAGCCGGGGAGGATCAGCTTGCCCCGGCGCCGGCCGCTGCCGACCAGCACGTGCGGGGCCGCGGCCACCGCCTCGTCGATCAGCAGCGGCCAGCCGGCCGGCAGGCCGACGGGGGTGATGCCGCCGTACTCCATGCCGGTCAGCTCGACCGCGGTGTCCATCGGCGCGAAGGACGCCTTGCGCGCCCCCAGGTGGCCGCGCACCACCTTGTTCACGTCCACCCGGGTGGTCGCCAGGGCCAGGCAGGCGGCCAGGGTCACCTCCCCGGCGCGCTTGGCGGCGACCACCACGCAGTTCGCGGAGAGCTCCGGCGGCGCGTCGTAGGCCGCGCAGAACACCGCGGTGTCCGCGTGCTCGGGGTCGCTGTCGACGTAGATCACCGAGGCCGCCGCCTCGCGCGCGTCCCAGTTCTTCAGCGCGTCGGCGACCGGCGGGGCGAGGTCGGCGCAGACCTCCAGGGCCGGCGCGGCGGTGACGAAGTTGCCGAAGGGCGGGCGTACGGACTCACTCATGGCACCGGACCCTAGCGCGTGGGGCGCCCCGCCGGTCAACCGTACGGGACGACCGCGACCGGGCAGTGCACGTGGTGGATCGCGGCATGCGCCACCGGGCCGAGGTGGTGGTGGCGCAGCGGCATGTGCCGGATCCTGCGGCCGACGACCAGCAGCCGGGCGGTCGCGGAGGTGTCCACCAGGTCGACGGAGGCCTTGCCGCGGATCAGATCGGTGGTCACCTCCACCTCCGGGTGCCGGGACCGCCACGGCTCCAGGGCCTCGGCGAGGCCGGAGCGCTCCACGGCGGAGACCTCGCCCTCCAGCCCGCCGATCGCCCCGTAGGACATGTACTCACTGCCGGCCGGCGGGGACCAGACGTGGACCACGCGCAGCGGCGCCGAGCGGAGCGCGGCGGCCTCGAAGGCGAAGGCCAGCACCGGCTCCGCCGGGTGCGCCAGGTCCAGCCCGACCGTCACCGGGCCGTCCGGCTCGGTCCCGTCGGCCCGGACCAGCACCACCGGGCAGGCCGCCCGGCGCAGCACCTCCTGGCTGACCGAGCCGACCAGGAAGCCGCGCAGCGTGCCCAGCCCACGTGAGCCGAGCACCAGGACGGCGGCCTCCCGCGCGGCGGCCTCCAACGCCTCGACGGGATCGCCGGCCACCGACGCGGCGGCGATCGTCAGCTCCGGCGCCAGCGCGCGCAACTCACCCTCGCGCTCGGCGAGTCGGGCCAGCGCCGGGCGGTCGCCCGGTTCGCTCCCGGGTGCGACGTGCTTCGGCCGGGGCCAGGCCTGGAGGACATCCAGACGCAGGCCGCGGCGCTGCGCCTCGCGGGCGGCCCACGCGGCGGCGGCCAGGCTCTCGGGTGAGCCGTCGAATCCGACGACGACGGGTCCGGTCACGGCGTGCTCCTCGGTTACGGTGCGGCCCCAGTATCCGCGCATCCGTCGGCCGCCGCCTCCCGGAAGCGGCCGTACCACCAGGCCGCGCCCGGTTCGGCCGTCCGGCTGGTCGGCGGCGCGGCACGCCCGGGGCGGGGCGGGGCACCGGGCTAGGGTCGGCCGGACCGGTCCGTCCCAGCCCGGGAGAACGATGCCGAGGGTCCTCAGATTCCGCTCGCGATGGGCGAGCGCCGCCGCCGGACTGTCCGTGCTCGCCTCCGCGCTGGTGGGCTGCGGGGGCGGTGGCAGCGGTGGCGCGGTCGCCCTGAACTGGTACAACTTCCCGGACGACTCGGGCGCCCTCCAGCAGGCCGCCGACCGCTGTGGGCAGCTGTCCGACGGCCGCTACACGATCCGCTACAACAAGCTGCCGCGCGGCGCGGACGGCCAGCGCCAGCAGCTGGTGCGCCGGATGGCGGCGCACGACGCCGATGTGGACATCCTGGGCCTGGACGTCACCTGGCCCGCCGAGTTCGCCGAGGCCGGCTGGATCCGCGAGTGGACCGGCGCGATGCGCGAGCGGGCCACCGCCGACACCCTGGACGCGGCGGTGCGCACCGCGACCTGGCGGGGCCGGCTGTACGCGGTGCCGTACAACTCCAACACCCAGCTGCTCTGGTACCGCGACGACCTGGTGCCGACCCCGCCCGCCACCTGGGCGGAGATGCTCGCCGAGGCCCAGCGGCTGGCCGCCGAGGGCAAGCCGCACCTGGTGGAGATCCAGGGCGCCCAGTACGAGGGGCTGACGGTCTGGTTCAACACGCTGGTCACCAGCGCGGGCGGCTCGATCCTCACCCCCGACGCGCAGGCCCCCTCGCTCGGGGCGCCCGCCGTCACGGCCGCCGGGGTGATGCGGGACCTGGCGGCCTCGGTGGCCGCCGACCCCTCGCTGCCGAACCAGATGGAGGACCAGAACCGGCTCGCGATGGAGTCCGGCACGGCCGCCTTCGAACTCAACTACCCCTTCGTCTACCCGTCGATGAAGGCCAACCAGCCCGCTCTGTTCCCGCACTTCCGCTGGGCCCCGTACCCCGCGGTGAGCGCCGACCGCCCGGCCACTGTGACGATCGGCGGGATCGACCTCGCGGTGGGCGCCTACAGCCGGCACCCCGATCTCGCCGCCGAGGCCACCCTCTGCCTGCGCGACCGGGACAACCAGCTCACCAACGCCCTGAAGGGCGGCCTGCCGCCCTCGCTGCGCAGCCTGTACGGGACACCCGAGCTGACCGCCAGCTACCCGTTCGCCGCCGATGTGCTGGCCGCCCTGGACTCCGCCAGCGTGCGGCCGCAGACCCCGGCCTACCAGAACGTCTCCATCGCCATCGCGCACACCCTCTCCCCGCCCGCCGGCATCCGCCCGGAGAGGGACGTGGCCGACCTCCGGGGGCAGATCCAGGACGCCCTCGGCTCGAAGGGGCTGATCCCGTGACACCGTCCACCAAGCCCGCGCCCGTGCCGGTGCCCGTCGGTCCGTCGCGCGGCGCCCGCCAGGAGCGCCGGCTGGGCCTGCTGCTGTGCGCGCCCGCGGTGATCGTGATGCTCGCGGTCACCGCCTACCCGATCGGCTACGCGCTGTACCTGTCCCTCCAGCGCTACGACCTGCGCTTTCCGGACCAGGCCCACTGGGTGGGCCTGGCCAACTACGGCGCGGTGCTGACCTCGCCGTTCTGGTGGCAGGCGCTCGGCGTCACGGTGCTGGTCACCGCGGTGTCGGTGGCGATCGAGCTGGTGCTCGGCCTGGCGCTCGCGCTGGTGATGCATCGGGCGGTCTTCGGTCGCGGCACCGTGCGCACCGCGGTGCTGGTGCCGTACGGGATCGTCACCGTGGTCGCCGCCTACTCCTGGCAGTACGCCTGGACGCCGGGCACCGGCTACCTGGCCGCCCTGCTGCCGGAGGGCAGCGCCCCGCTCACCGAGCAGTGGCCGGCCGTCGGTCTGATCATCCTCGCGGAGGTGTGGAAAACCACCCCGTTCATGGCGCTGCTGCTGCTCGCCGGCCTGGCACTCGTCCCGGAGGAGACCGTCCGGGCGGCGATGGTGGACGGCGCGAGCTTCGGGCAGCGGCTGCGGCTGGTGATCCTGCCGCTGATGAAGCCCGCGATCCTGGTCGCGCTGCTCTTCCGCACCTTGGACGCCTTCCGGATCTTCGACAACATCTACGTGCTGACCGGCGGCTCCAACGGCACCGGATCGGTGTCGATCCTCGGCTACGACAACCTGTTCACCGCGCTCAACCTGGGCATCGGCTCGGCGATCTCGGTGCTGATCTTCGTCTGTGTGGCGCTCATCGCCCTGGTCTTCGTCAAGCTGTTCGGCGCGGCGACGCCGGGCGCGGAACCGGAGCGGCGATGAGCGGCAAGCACGCCCGGGAGCTCACCGGCTGGGGCATCGCCAACCTGGTGGTCGTGCTCTACGCGCTCTTCCCGGTGTGGTGGATCGTGGCGCTCTCCTTCAAGGACCCGAGCACCCTCTCCGACGGCGCCTTCGTGCCCCGCCGGTGGACCCTGGCCAACTACCGCGGCATCTTCCAGACCTCGGAGTTCACCCGCGCCCTGGTGAACTCGATCGGCATCGCGGTGATCGCCACCACCGTCGCCGTGGTGCTCGGCACCATGGCCGCGTACGCGGTGGCCCGGCTGCGCTTCCCCGGCAAGCGGCTGCTGATCGGGGTGTCCCTGCTGATCGCGATGTTCCCGCCGATCTCGCTGGTCTCGCCGCTGTTCGACATCGAGCGGGCGCTGGGCCTGTTCGACACCTGGCCAGGGCTGATCATCCCGTACATGACCTTCTCGCTGCCGCTGGCGATCTACACGCTCTCGGCGTTCTTCCGGGAGATCCCCTGGGACCTGGAGAAGGCGGCCAAGGTGGACGGTGCCACCCCGTGGCAGGCGTTCCGGCTGGTCATCGCGCCGCTGGCGGCACCGGGCGTGTTCACCACCGGCATCCTGGTCTTCATCTTCTGCTGGAACGACTTCCTGTTCGCGATCTCGCTGACCTCCACCACCTCGGCCCGGACGGTCCCCGCCGCCATCGCCTTCTTCACCGGGAGCTCCCAGTTCGAGCAGCCGACCGGCTCGATCGCGGCCGCCGCCGTGATCATCACGATCCCGATCGTGGTCTTCGTGCTGCTGTTCCAGCGCCGCATCGTCGCCGGGCTCACCGCCGGCGCAGTCAAAGGCTGAACCCGAGTCGACGAGCCCGCCGGCCCCGGCGGGCCAGGAAGGCGGACCGTGGCCGAGATCGTGCTCGACGGCATCACCAAGCGCTACCCGGACGGCGCCCTCGCCGTGCGTGACGTCAACCTCACCATCGCCGACGGCGAGTTCGTGATCCTGGTGGGCCCGTCCGGCTGCGGCAAGTCCACCACGCTCAACATGATCGCCGGGCTGGAGGACATCACCGAGGGCACCCTGCGGATCGCCGGGGAGGTGGTCAACGACCGCGCGCCCAAGGACCGGGACATCGCGATGGTCTTCCAGAGCTACGCCCTCTACCCGCACATGAGCGTGCGCGACAACATGGGCTTCGCGCTGCGCCTGGCCAAGGTCGACAAGCCCGTCATCGCCGCCAAGGTCGAGGAGGCCGCCCGGATCCTGGACCTGACCCAGCACCTGGACCGCAAGCCCGCCAACCTCTCCGGCGGGCAGCGCCAGCGGGTCGCGATGGGCCGGGCGATCGTCCGCGACCCCAAGGCCTTCCTGATGGACGAGCCGCTGTCCAACCTGGACGCCAAGCTCCGGGTGCAGATGCGCACCCAGATCGCCGCCCTGCAACGGCGCCTGGGCACCACCACCGTCTACGTCACCCACGACCAGGTCGAGGCGATGACGCTCGGGGACCGGGTGGTGGTGATGCGCGCCGGCGTCGTCCAGCAGGTCGGCTCGCCGCAGCAGCTGTACGACGAACCGGTGAACCTCTTCGTCGCCGGCTTCATCGGCTCGCCCGGGATGAACTTCCTCGGCGCCGCGCTGGAACGGGGCGCGCTGCGCACCTCGCTGGGGGACCTGCCGCTGGACGACCGCACCCGGCGGGCCCTGGAGCGCGCCGACGCGCCGCGCGAGCTGATCGTCGGCATCCGTCCGGAGGACTTCGAGGACGCCGCCCTGGCGGAGGGGCGCACCGGCGGGGTCACCGTCACCGTGACGGTGGAGCTGCGGGAGTCGGTGGGCTCGGACGTCTACGTCCACTTCGTGGAGGAGGGCGGACCGGCGGCGACCGAAGAGCTGGCCGAGCTGGCCGCCGACTCGGGCCGGGCCGACACCGGGATGCAGGGGCACCGGGTGGTCGCCCGGCTGGACCCGGCCACCCGGGCCGCCGAGGGCGCGGCGCTGGAGCTGTGGGTGGACACGACGCGCATCCATGTGTTCGACCCCCGCGGCGGGGCCAACCTGACGCACCCGGAGCGGGCGTGACCGAGCCCGGTGCCCGGAAGGCGCAACCCCCGGTGGGAACCCGGTGTGCCTGACCGAACTAGTGTGAAAATCGTCCTACATTGCCCGGCTATGAGAGAAAATGTCGGAATCAGTCGTCGATCGCTGCTCAAGGCCCTCCCCGTGGCCACCCTGGTGGCCGCCTCCGACGGGATCCTCGCCCGGCCCGCGCTGGCGGCCACCACGGCGTCCTTCCCGCAGCCGGTCATCCGCCGCTGCCCACGGCCGCCCGGCGGGACGGCGCCGTCCGGTGGCGCGGGGCCGCGCGCGGTGCTGGAGCAGACGCTCGACGTACGGTTCACGGACACCTGGATCCCGGGCTACGGGACGGCCGTCACCCGCACCTACAACGGGACCGTCCCCGGGCCGACCCTGCGGGTGCGCGCCGGGGACCTCCTCCGGCTGAGACAGGTCAACGGCCTGCCGCCCAACAAGCCCTACCACGGCACCCACAACCGCCCGCACCGGCTGAACAGCTTCAACCTGCACACCCACGGCATGCACGTCTCCCCGTCCGGGGAGGCCGACAACGTCCTGCGCGAGTTCCGGCCGCGCACCGCCGACGAGGTGGAGAGCGGTGCCCCGGAGCCGGAGTACCTGACCACCATCGAGATCCCGGAGGACCACCCGGCCGGCACCTACTGGTACCACCCGCACGTGCACGGGTCCACGGCCGAACAGATCGCCGGAGGGATGGCCGGGGTCATCATCGTCGAAGGGGACGTCGACGAGGTGCCGGAGATCGCGGCCGCCGCCGACGTCGTGGTGTGCGTCAACGAGCTCCGGCTCAAGGACGGCAAGGTCCCCGAGTTCACGGCCGACGACGCCTTCGCGGACGTCCGGCCGACCTTCACCGTCAACGGCGAGGTCAATCCCACCCTCGTGCTGCGCCCCGGCGAGGTCCAGCGCTGGCGGCTGGTGGCGGCGCTCGCGTTCACCACGCTGGTGCTCCAGATCGCCAGCCACGACGATGAGTTGACGATGTATCAGATCGCCCAGGACGGCATCACTTTCGCCGAGCCGGTCGCCACCGAATCGGTGATCATGGCCCCCGGCAACCGCGCCGACGTCCTGGTGCTGGGCGGCGATCCCGGGACGTACCGGCTGTGGGCCGACGGGGTCTCCGTGCCGCTGATGACGGTCGAAGTCTCCGGGGACGCGGTCGAGCCCGCGATGGAACTGCCGCGGACGCTGCCGCAGGGCATGCCGTTCCTCGACGAGGACGACATCGCCAACCCCGACGACGACCGCAAGGTGGTCTTCCACATCGACCCGGACGTCTTCCCCGGGCCGTTCCCCAGCGCCTACCGCGTCCTCGGCAGCAACCCGACCCCGGCGGACGACCCCGACGGCGACCTCAGCAGCGACCCCGCATACGGCCTGTTCGACCCCGAGTACGTCAACCACACCCTGGAACTCGACACCGTCGAGCGGTGGACCGTCCACAGCGACGACCCCAAGCCGGTCTTCCACCACTCCTTCCACCTGCACACCAACCACTTCCTGGTCACCCACCGCAACGGCGAACCGCTCGACCCGCCGGTGTGGCAGGACACCATCAACCTGGCCGGGGGCAGACCGGGCGACACCTTCACCTTCCTGGTCAAGTACGCGGACTTCACCGGCCGTACCGTGCTGCACTGCCACCAACTCCAGCACGAGGACCTCGGGATGATGCAGCTGATCGACTACGTCGAGCCGCGGCGGCCGGGGTCGGGGCAGTCACTTCCGGGCAAGCGCTGACACACCGGTCCGGCGGCCGCCCGTCGACGGGCGCCGCCGGAATCCGGTCGACCCGGCAGCCCGTGCGGGTGGAGTTCGGTGGATCGCGGGCGCACGAGGCGCGGTTGGCTCTAGGCTCGTCCGAACACCGTGGTGTGAGGGGGAGTTCCGTGGCCCGCAGGCCTGTCCGGCGACGCCGGTCGACCACCGTCCGTCTGGTGCGGCAGGCCGTACGGCACCCGCTGCCGTCGGCCGCGGCCGCGCTGGTGGCGCTCGCCGTGGTCGCGGTGGTGCTCCAGTGGATCGCCCAACACCTGCTGCTGGTCGGCTCGTTGCTGGTCGTCGGCGCGGGGGCGGCGGTCGCCGTGCTGCGCGCCCGGGTGCGGATCAGGCAGCGGGAGCTGGACGTGCGGACCGCCGGGCTGCGGCACATCGGGACGTTCCTGGCGATGACCCCGAAGGCCTTCGAGCACGCGCTGGCGGACCTGTGCCGCCGGGACGGCTGCACCCGGGTGACGGTGGTCGGCGGGGCCGGCGACCTCGCGGCGGACGTGCTGGCCACCACCCCCACCGGGCAGCGGATCCTGATCCAGGCGAAGCGGTACGGGCCGCGCACCTTCGTCGGCTCCCAGGACGTCCAGAAGGTCAACGGCACCTACCGCGACATACACCGCTGCGACCTGGCCGCCGTGGTGACGACCAGTTCCTTCACCAAGGCCGCCGCCGCGTTCTGCGCCCAGGTCGGCATCCGCGCCGTCGACCAGCGGGCGCTCGCCCTGTGGGCGGACGGGCGGGGCGGGCCGCCCTGGGCCTGACCCCCGACCCGGGGGTGGGCCTGGACCCCCCGGATCGGGAGTGCGGGCCAAGCTCGGCCTGGGAGCCTCCGACGACGACCGCCGGGTGCTCGCGGTGCTCGCCTACCCGGACGGGACGGGACGGGACGGGACGGGACGGGACGCGGACGAGCCGAGGGCGAGGCCGGTCGGCGGCATCCCGCTCGCCCGCGAACCAGGGCCGGGGTAGCGTCGCATTCGGCCGCCGCGCAGCCGTGGCGAGCCGTCATCGGCGGGCACCGGCAAGGCCGTGGAGCAGAGCAGGGCCGTGGAGCGGACCCGCCGTCTCGACCGTCGAGCCGACAGGAGCCCCCCGTGGCCGTACCCACCACCTTCGACCAGCACGTCACCGGCTACAGCCTGCCGCACGCCTACTGGATGGCCAGGGCCTCCGACCTCGCCTACAAGGACGAGGCCACCATCGACGAGCAGGCCCGCGCCTGGGGCTTCGACACCGTGCGCCACCACCGGACGAGCTTCACCCCGCCGTTCCCGCTCCAGGACACCCAGGCCTACACCATGGCCGGCGACACCATGATCGTCACCGCGTTCCGGGGCACCGAGGCCGCGCAGATCCGCGACTGGCTCACCGACACCACCACCCCGCCCTGGCCGGGGCCCGCCCGGACGGGCTACGTCCACTACGGCTTCGCCGAGGCCCTCGAATCCGTCTTCCCCGACGTCGCCAAGGCCATCGCCGACCTGCGGACCGACGGCCAGAGCGTGTGGTTCACCGGCCACAGCCTCGGCGGCGCCCTCGCCATGCTCGCCGCCGCCCGGCTCGAACTGGAGGATCCCAGGCTGGCGGCCGACGGCGTCTACACCTTCGGCCAGCCCCGCACCTGCGACCGGCTGCTCGCCGCCGCGTACGACAAGGGGCTGAAGGGGCGCACCTTCCGCTTCGTCCACGGCAACGACATCGTCCCCGAGCTGCCTCCGGAGCCCGCCTTCACCCACGTCCAGGCGCTGCGCCACATCGACTCGGCCGGCCGCATCGAGGAGAGGACCGGGCTGGTCGCCGGTCTGGCCGACCGGGCCAAGGGTCTGGGCGCCGCGGCCTTCTCCCCGGACGGCGAGGGCATCCGCGACCACCTCATGCGCGGCTACCTGGCCGCGCTGGAGAAGAGCCTGGCCTGACCGGGCCGGGGGGCCGGTGATCTTGGACGGATAGGCTGCCGTGAAGTCAGGTCCTCACGGAGAGGACGGAACTGATACGGATCGGTGGTGTACGGACATGATGGGACCGGCGCATTCGCTGTCGGGTGCGGCCGCGTGGCTGGGGGTGGGCGCGGTGGCGGCCGGGACGGGCGAGCCGATGCCCTGGCCGGTCCTGCTCGCCGGCGCGCTGATCTGCGCGGGCGCGGCCCTGGCGCCGGACCTGGACCACAAGGCGGCGACGATATCCAGGGCGTTCGGGCCGCTGTCCCGGGTGGCCTGCGAGGTGATCGACAACCTCTCGTACGCCGTCTACAAGGCCACCCGGGGCAAGGGCGACCCGCGCCGCTCGGGCGGCCACCGGACGCTGACCCACACCTGGCTCTGGGCGGTGCTGTGCGGGGCGGGCGCCGCGGCGGTGGCCGTGTACGGCGGCCGCTGGGGCGTGCTGGTGGTGCTGTTCGTGCACATGGTGCTGGCGATCGAGGGCCTGCTGTGGCGGCAGGCCCGGGTCTCCAGCGACGTCCTGGTGTGGCTGCTGGGGGCGGCCGGCGCGTGGATGCTCGCGGAGGTCCTGGACAAGCCCGGCAACGGTTCGCAGTGGCTGTTCGAGGAACCGGGGCAGCAGTACCTGTGGATCGGGCTGCCGATCGCGCTGGGCGCGCTGGTGCACTGCCTGGGCGACGCGCTGACCGTCTCGGGCTGCCCGGTGCTGTGGCCGATCCCGATCGGGCGCAAGCGCTGGTACCCGATCGGGCCGCCGAAGGGCATGCGGTTCCGGGCCGGCAGCTGGGTGGAGATCAAGGTGCTGAGCCCGGTCTTCATGGGCGTCGGCGGCGTCTGCGCGGCGGGGGCGCTCGGCTTCTTCAGCGGAAGATGAGGCCATCGTCCTTGGGCCTGGCGGGAGTTGGCGGCCCGTCGGCTGGGTAGGCATCGGGCGGATCGGAACCCCGATTCCGTTCGATGCTTTCTCGCGGCCGTAGGAGCGTGACGGATGAAGTCGGTGCCGGGTGAGGTGGCGGTCGTCACCGGTGCCGCCAGCGGGATCGGCCGGGCGGCCGCGCTGCGGCTGGCCCGGGAGGGCTGGGCGGTCGCGGCGGTGGACGTGGACGCGGCCGGTCTCGACGCGCTGGCGGCCGAGACCTCCGGGGTGCTCCCGTACGTCTGTGACGTCACCGACCAGGAGGCGGTGGCCGCCGTGGTCCGCGACGTCGGCCGGGAGCTGGGCCCGCCGCGCAGGCTGGTGCACTGCGCGGCCGTCGCCGCGATGGGGCGGCTGCTCGACCAGGCCCCGGCGGACACCCTGCGCCTGATGAACGTGCTGTACGGCGGCACGCTCCACACGGTCCAAGCCGTGGTCCCGGCGATGGCCGCGCGGGGCGGGGGCGAGATCGTGCTCCTCGGCTCCATCGGCGGCTGGGTGCCCGTCCCGCTGGGCGGCGGCTACGGCGCCGCCAAGGCCGCGGTCCACTTCCTGGCCGAGATCGTCGCGGCCGAGCACCGTGCGGAGGGCATCCGGGTGCTGTGCGTCTGCCCGCCCGCGGTGGAGACCCCGATGCTGGCACGGATCCGCCGGGAGTCGCCCGAACTGCTGGGCCCGATCACGGGATTGAGCCCGGAGAAGGTGCTGGACTCGATGGACCGGGCCCTGTCGCGCGGCCGCGCGTGGGCCTTCCCCGGGCGCGGCACCCGGGCGCTGTGGACGGCCCGGCGCCTGGCGCCCCGCGCGCTCAGCGGCATCATCGGCCGAACCCTGGTCGGGAAGTAGCGGACGGCGGGCGGGCGCGGCCGGGCTAGGCCTTGCGGAGCCGGTCGATGATGCCGTCGATGTCGCGCCGGAACATGTAGTCGCGGATGAAGTGGCCGCCCGGCTCCTCGTGCGCCTCGTACGGGATGCCGGCGTTGTCGAGCAGGGCGCGGAACTCCCGCTGGCCGGCCAGCACTTCGGTCTCGTTGAACTGGTCGAACGGGTTGGTCGGGTCGGGACTGGTGCCGGCGACCAGGAAGATCCGCTTGTTCCGGTAGCTTTCGAGGCGCTCGACCGGGTTGTCGGCGGTGACCCTGGCCTGGTCCCACAGCGGCGCGCCGTAGATGGTGCCGCCGGCCAGGTCCTTGACCGCGGCGGAGAGGTTGGCCCAGTGCACGACCGCGCCGTTGTCCCGGCGGAGGCTGGCCGGGCCGGAGTGGGCGCTCACCGAGGCGAAGTGGCCCCAGTACTTGGCCGCGTACTTCAGCGCGCCGAAGCCGCCCATGGAGAAGCCGGCCACCGCGCGGCCGTCGTACTCGGCGTAGGTGCGGAAGTTGGCGTCGATCCACGGGACCAGCTGGTTGAGGTGGAAGCTCTCCCAGTTCCGGGGGCCGACGTTGGTGCTGACCGGGTTGGAGTACCAGCCGGCCTGTCCGCCGTCGGGCATCACGACGATCAGCGGCTTGCCGGCGGTCCAGTCGCGGACGCCCTGGTGGTCGAACTCGATGAAGTCCTGGAGGCCGCCGTGCAGCAGGTAGAGGACGGGGTAGGTGCGGCCGCTGGTGTGGTAGTCGTCGGGCAGCAGCACGTTGACGGCGGGCTGCCAGCCGATCTCGGCGGTCGCGAAGCGGTAGTACCACATGCGGGCGTCGCCCTCGTTGCGGTCCACGATGTGCAGCCCGAAGCCGTCGTCGGCCGCGTGGGCCGCCGAGGCCGTCGCGAGGACGCTCGCGCCGCCGAGCGCCAGCGCGGCGGAGAGGCCGCCGGCGGCCTTCAGGACGTTCCTGCGGGTGGGGCGGTCAGTACCCATGGCGACCTCCTGGTGGGGGGCCGGGCGCGGGATGAAGTGCCGTTCACGGCAAGTGACTTGAGCGGCTGTGGCGGCCCGGCGACTCCAGGGTGGGGGGTCGGGAAGCACCGTTCACGAAGATTCCGCGGACTGTCCGGAACGAGAGCCAGGACTGTCCGAAATCACTTTGTGGTCGAACAGGTATCCGTCGGGACCGTCGTTCTGTGCGAGGTGCCGGGGGAGGGGGGAGACGCCAGGGCGGCTGCCCGTCGGGGTGGGCCCGACGGGCAGCCGCGACGCCTGTCGGCGACTACTGCTGCTCGGCCTCGACCGGGCCGTCCACCCAGTCGTGCGACTGGGTGCTGATGAAGCTGATGTGCGTGTAGATGATCGCGGTGTCGCTTTCGAGCCCCTGGAGGGCCAGGATCTTCGACATCAGCGCATCGTCTCCTCGTCGGTCACCGGCAGCTCGAAGCGCATGTGCGCGGCGCCGCTCAGGTGGCTGGGGGGCAGGCAGTCCATGGTGCTGGTGTACGCCGCCAGGCCGGTCTCGGCTTCGAGCCCCTGGAGGGCCAGGATCTTCGACATCAGTGGCCCGCCTCGTCCGCGACCGGCGCCTCGAAGCGCGCGTGCAGGGCGCTGCTGGTGTGGCTGGGCGGCAGGATCGTCGTGGTGAAGGCCGAGGTGCCGGTCTCGGTCTCCAGGCCCTGGAGGGCGAGGATCTTCGACATGGTCCGTTTCCTTTCGGTTGCGGTGGGATGGTGACGGCCACCGGGCGGTGACCGCCGTGCTCTCCTCGGCTCGGGGGCCGGGGAAATCCGGGCTGCCGGACGGCGTCGGGCAGTAGTAGCCGTCAGACAGTGATGGGCGGTAGGCGGAGGTCGGTGATGCCGGGCAGCGGCACCGGGCCGAGCGCGGCCTCGTGCAGTGCGACCAGCACCCCGGCCGCGCCGGTGGCGAGGTCCGTCGAGAGCCGCATCGAGCGGCAGCCCGGGAACGCCAGGTGGCCGCGATGGTTCATCACGTGCCACTCCAGCAGCCGCAGGTGGCGCTCGGCTCCCGTCCGGTTCCCGGTCCGCAGCTGGTGCAGCAGCAGCCCGGCCCGGCCCTCGAACAGGCCCGCGGCGGCGATCAGGTCCGGCCGGCAGGCCCGGTCGGCGGCCGTCAGGGCCTCGGTGAACCGGTCGGGCAGCCGGCCGGGGGCGGTGCGCCGGGCCAGCTCGTCGATCAGGCCGGCGGTGCCCACGCCACCCGCGGCCAGGTACGGGAGCTTGCGGCGGTGGCGCTCCTCGGGCAGGAAGAGCATCCCGTCGGTGATGTCCGCCTCGTCCAGCTCGCGGCCGAGCGCCGCCTCGGCGGCCGTCAGCCAGCTGCTCTCGCCGGTGTGCCCGTGCAGCCGCAGGAACAGCGCGGCCTGTCCGGTCCAGCCGTCGAGGAGGCCGCGCAGCCGTGGCTCGGGCTCGTCCCGGGCGAGTTCGTGCCCGAGCGCCAGGGCCAGGTTGGCGAGGTGGTTCCGGCCGAGCGCCCCGGCCAGGTCGAGCAGGCCGAGCGCGATGCCGGCGCGTCCGGAGCCGAGCCCCGGGTCGAGCGGCAGCTCGGCGGCGAGCACCCGCTCGACCAGCGTGCCGGCCGCTTCCGGGGCCCCGAGGCGGGCCAGCGTCCAGGCGATGCCGGTCAGTCCGTCGTACAGCCCGGTCGGCAGGTCCGGCACCGCGTCGGCGCGGGTCACCAGCCAGTCGGTGTGCTCGGCGGGGACGGGCCGGCCGCAGGCGTGCAGGGCGTGGAGCACGCCGGCCGCGCCGTAGGCGAGGCCCAGGCCGTTGTGGGTCGGCCCGAACTGTTCGACGTCCCCGGGGAAGAGACGGTCGGTGCGCTCCGGGGTGGCCGTCGCCAGGATGCCCGCGGCCAGCGAGTCCAGCACCGGGCGCCACGCTTCGGTGTCCGCCGAGGGCGCCTGCGGCCAGGCCGGTGGCGCCTCCCGCTCGGTGTCCGTGCGGCGCTCGGTGGCGCCCGGCGGCAGCTTCCCGCCGGCCGCCCGGTGCAGCGCCTCGGCGACCTCGGCCCCGAAGCCGGGGGCCACGGGGTAGCGCGCGGAGATCTCCCGAGCGGCCAGCTCGGCCTTGCCCGAGTCCAGCGCCAGCAGGTTGTTCAGCGGCAGGAAGAGGTAGAGCCGCAGGGCGGCGAGGGCGTACTCGTCCACCGCCGTGCCGCGCCGGGCGGTGGGGGAGACGAAGCCCGGCGCGCCCAGCGGGGGAGCGGTGGTGGCGTCGGTCGGGAAGGAGATCTCGAAGTCGACCAGCGCGCAGCGCCCGTCCGGCCGGATCAGCACGTTGTTGGGGTGGAGGTCGCCGAAGACCAGCCCGCGCTCGTGCAGCGCGGCCAGCATGCCGGCGACCTGCTCGACCACGTCCAGCGCCCAGGCGGTGTACTCGGCCAGTTCGGCCTCGTCCGGCTCGGGGTGGGCGAGCGGGCAGCGGCGGGTGAAGACCTCCTCCAGCCGCTCGCCCTCGACGTACTCCTCGACCAGGTAGTGGTGCTCCCAGACCTGGCGGTACTCGTACAGCGCGGGCACGCATTCCAGGCCGGCCAACGCCTCCAGCACCCGGCGCTCGCTCAGCAGCCGCTGCACCGCGTCCCGGTCGGCATGGTCCAGGCCGGCGTGCGGGCGGGCCTCGCGCAGCACGACCTGGCGGCCGTCGCGCTGGTCGGTGGCCAGGTAGACGCCGCCGCCGTTGGAGAAGTGCAGCGCCTTGGTGACCTCGAACGGGAAGTCGTCCTGTGCCTCCGCGGCCTCCCGCTCGGCGTCGGCGGCCAGTTGGGCCGCGACGACTTCCGGTACCGGCGCCCAGTCCGGTACGGCGAAGACCGTGCCCCGGACGTCCGGGACCAGCTCGCCGTCCGGCCCGCTCATCGCGGGCACCCGCCGGCCGTGCTCGTCGGTGCAGTAGCGTTCGCTGAACGAGCCGTAGCGCAGGTAGAGCGGGCCCTCCCGGTAGCGCAGGTCGCTCAGCACGTACGGGCCGGGGACGCCCTTGAGCAGGGCGGACAGCTCGTCGAGCACCTGGGCGAGGCGGGCGTCGTCCTCGGGGTAGAGGGTGATCAGCTTGCCGCTGGAGCCGCGGTTGGCGTACTTGCTGTTCAGCATGTGCACGGTGGCCCGGCCGCGCAGGAACTTCCAGGTCAGCCGGTGCTCCAGGCAGTACGCCAGGACCAGGTCGATGACCCGCTCGGCCTCGTCCGGGGTCGCCGAGACGTGCACCTTCCAGCCCTGCTCGGGCAGTTCGGCGTGCGGCGCGCGCACATGCACCCAGGGGCCGTGTTCCAGTCGCTGCCAGCCCTGGGGCAGGGGGGCGGTGGCGGCGGCGAAGCGGTCGTCGGGGCGCTCGGCGCGGGCCGGCTCGTCGTAGAACAGCGGGTCGGCCAGGCAGTGGCGCTCGTAGCGGTCGTCCACGGTGCCCGCCTCAGCTCGCGGTCCGCGACCGGCGCGGGGCCGTGCCGGGCCGGTCGGCCGCACTGGGTCGGTTGGCAGCCCGGCGGTCGGATGTCGTCGTCAAGGGAACCCCCCGGAAGCAGTGGATCCCGCCGGTTGCGGGCTGCGTCAGACCCTGCCAGCCGGGTTGACCCGGGGTCGACGGGCGCGATCCGTCACCTTCCTGCCAGGCAGCTTGCGGGCGGGTCGGGGGGTTCCGGAGCGGATCGGGGTGTCAGAGCGCGAGCGCGACCTGTTCGGTGGCCTGTTCGGTGGTCGGCTCGGCCGCGAGGTAGCGGCGGCGGAGCGCGGCGACGATCTCGGTGCTGGCCTGTCCGGTGCCGTACGGGGAGGGGAGTCGGCCCAGCCGTTCGGTGACGGTCTCGTCGGCCAGCAACTCCCTTAGTGCGCGCCCGAGTTCATGGCCCGGCCGGGCGAGGCGGGCGAAGCCGGCCTGGACGGCCTCGGGGCGTTCGGTGGAGTTGCGCACCACCACCAGCGGGCGCTTGAGCACCGTGCACTCCTCCTGGACTCCGCCGGAGTCCGACACCAGCAGGCGGCAGTGCCGGGCCAGGGCGAGGAAGCCGGCGTGGTCCAGCGGCTCGATCCGGCGCAGCCGGGTGGCCGGGCCGCGCAGACCGAACGCTTCGACGGCGGCCCGGGTGCGGGGGTGCAGCGGCAGGAGCACCGGCAGGTCCAGGGCGGCGAGTTGGTCGAGGATCTGGGCGAGCCGGGCGGCGTCGTCGGTGTTCTCGGGGCGGTGGATGGTGGCCAGCACATAGCCGCCGGGGGTGACGGCGTGTCCGGCCATGACGCGGTGGGCCTCGGCCTCGGAGGGCAGGGTCTCCAGGGTCGCCTCGACGACGGTGTTGCCGGTGATCACCACCCGGTCCGGTTCGATCCCCTCGCGCAGCAGGTGCGCCGCCGCGATCGCGGTGGGCGCGCAGTGCAGGTCGGCGAGCGGGGCGATCAGGCGGCGGTTGGCCTCCTCGGGCATGTCGGGGTCGAAGGAGCGCAGACCGGCCTCGACGTGGACGACGGGTATGCCGGCGCAGTGCGCGGCCAGGGCGCCGGCGGCGGCGGTGTTGGTGTCGCCCTGGACGACGACGGCGGCCGGCGGGTGGGCCGCGAGGTGGTCGCTCAGGGCGCTGACCATGCGGCCGATCTGCCGGCCGCGCGGCTCGCCGCCGACGCCGGTCAGCAGGTGGTGCGGGCGGGGGAGGCCGTACTGGGTGAAGAAGCTGGTGGTCAGGGCCGGGTCCCAGTGCTGGCCGCTCCACACGATGCGGGCCCGCGGGCCCAGGAGCCGGGCCACACCGGCGAGTTTGACGATCTCGGGCCGGGTGCCGAGGACCAGGGCGACATCGGTGGAGGACATGGCGCTCCGAAGGGGGCGAGGGGCGAGAGGGGGAAGTATCAGCAGACGATATGGGGGGATTCGAAAGAAATATCCACACATCGGATCAATGTCACCCACTTGGCGTACGCGGGGCGGATCGGCCTCGGTGGCACCGGGTAGTGGTTCGTATGCCTTTGCATCAGGCCCGGTCGTGGAGCGCCGACTTGGGGGCGCTACGGCAAACGGGTGAATTCCACCCGAATGGGCGCGCCAGACCTATCGGATCATCCGATCAGCCCAGCAACATACGGCTCCAGATCGCAAAGATCCGGACAACCCGGTCGCAACGAGAGGAACCCACCCATGTACGGACCGATAGGCGGCGGCCTTCCCCCGACGGCGGCCGGTGGCGGCGTCCTGGCCTCGACCGGCTCGCCCGGCCTCGGCATCGCCGCCGCGGCCGGGACGGCCCTCGTGCTGGTGGGAGTCGCCCTGCTGCGGCGCAGCCGACTGGCCGCCGACCGGGACGCGTCGACCGGGCGACGCCGCGACGGCCGGTAGCCGCGCCGCGACATCCGCCAACCCGCCTTTCCCCCAAGGGATTTCCTCGTGACCGCAGATGTGTTCCCGCAACCCGCCCGCCCGCCGGGCCCGGCCCGTCGGCCACTGCCGCTGTCCGGCCGGGTGCTCGCCGGGGTGGCCGGGCCGCTGCTGCTGGGTCTGTGCGGGTTCCTGGTCGTCGGCGAACGGGCCTACCGGTTCCGCGAGATGGCCGGCGCCCAGTGGCTCGTCTCCCATGCGCTCGGCCTGCGGACCCTGCTGCTCGAATCCCCCGACGCGCCGGTGCTGTACGCCGGTGACGCGGGCGGATTCGGGCGCGGAATCGCCCTGAGCACCGGATGCAGCAGCGCCCTGCTGATCGCCCCGCTGGCCCTGCTGGCCGGTGTCCTGCTGCTGTTCGGCACCCGCCGGCCCGCCCGGGTGCTGCTGGCCTTCGCCCTGGCCGCCGCCCTGGTCGCGGCCGCCAACCTGGGCCGGATGACGCTGATCGTCGCCATGCAACACCGGTACGGCGACGAGGGGTTCGGCTGGACGCACGTGCTGTTCGGCTCGCTGCTGATGATGGCCGCCGGGCTGATCGCCCTGCTGCTCTTCCTCTCCCTGATCACCCGAACGTCCACCCGCGACGCGGAGGCCGATGTGCCGTGACCCTGCTCGACATGTCCGTCTCCCTCTCCTTCGTGCTGGGGATCGGCTTCCTCGCCTACGTCGCCGTGATCGTGCGCAACTTCCTGCGGGCCCGCCCGGACGCCCCGGGCGACCCGGCCCGGTTCGACTGGCACTTCCTCATACCCTGCCGGGACGAGGAGGCCGTGATCGGCACCACCCTGGACTACCTCGCCCGGCACTTCCCCCAGGCCCGTATCTGGGTCGTCGACGACCACTCCGAGGACCGGACGGCCGAGGAGGTACGGGCCAGAGCGGACGCCGGACGGCCCGTCCACCTGGTCAGCCGACGGCTGCCGCAGGCGCGCACCGGCAAGGGCGACGCCCTGAACGCCGCCTACCGGGCGCTCGAAGCCTGGCTGCCCGAGGGCGCCGACGCCGACCGGGTCGTGCTGACCGTGGTGGACGCCGACGGACGGCCCTCCCCGGGCATGCTGGACGTCTTCGCGGGCCCGTCCTGCTTCGCCGACCCGGACATCGGCGCCGTCCAGGTCGAGGTCCGGATGTCCAACCGCGACGTCGCCGTGCCGCTGCCGAACCGGGGGCGGCCGGCCAACCGGTTCGCCCGGCTGCTGGCCCGGTTGCAGGACATCGAGTTCCGCGGCCCGATCTCCGCGATCCAGATCACCCGCCGGCTCACCCGCACCGTCAACGTGGGCGGCAACGGCCAGGCCAACCGGCTCAGCGCGCTGCGCTCGATCGACCGGGGCGGCGGCGAACCATGGGGCAAGGCGCTGCTGGAGGACTTCGAGCTCGGGCTGCGGATGATGCTCGCCGGCTGGCGCAACGGCTACACCACGACCGCCTGGGTGGATCAGGAAGCCCTGTGGAACGTACGGCAGTTGATCACCCAGCGGGTGCGCTGGGCGCAGGGTTCGATGCAGTGCGCGCCGTACCTGCGCAAGGTCTGGCGCTCCCGCGAGTTCACCACCATGGGCTTCCTGGAAGTCCTCTACTTCATGGTCCAGCCCTGGCTCCAGGTCGTCGGCCTGGTGGTCTACACCGTGCCGATCGCCGCCTTCGCCTACAACGCGGTCTTCTACCCCGAGTTCGTCCTCGCCTTCCTCCGCCAGGGCGGCGCGGTGCTGATCACCCTCTACCTGGTCGTCGGGGTCGCCGAGTTCGCGCTCTGGGGGCCGCTGTACCGGCGGCGCAGCGAGCCGGGGATCAGTCGCCGGGCCGCGCTCGGCTACGGACTGGCCCTCGCGGTGTACGCCGCGACCACCTACCTCGTCGCGGTCCGCGCCTTCTGGCGGATCGTGCGGCGCAAGGGCGCCTGGCACAAGACGGCCCGGACCGCCGAGCCGCTGCCGGCGCCCGCGGCTCAGGAGATCGCCGCCGCCTGAGCGTCGCCTGACCGCCGAACCGAGCGCCGCCTGAGCGCCCAAGACTTCTCCCCGGCCGATCCCCACGCCGCGACCGGCCGGCGGAGTCGACGCACCACCCACCCTTCCTGCCCCCCGCACCGCGGACACACCGCTCCGCCGTGCGCCCCTTCCGAAAGGCCAACCCGTGAGAACTCGTACCCGCAACCGTGTCCTCGCCGGAACCGCGCTCGCCCTCGGCGCCCTCTCCGTGGCGACCCCGGCGTTCGCCGCCCTGCCCGCCCCCGCGGCCGACGCCTACGTGGTGTCCACCGAGGCGCTGGGTGGGATGGTCGCGGTGGCGCCGTCGCCCGAGTCGACCTACCCGGCCGGCGGCACCCGGACCCTGGTCGGCCTCACCATCGGGCCGGTCGCCACCAACTCCACGCTCACCGCGACCACCGCCGGGGACCCGGCGGCCGGTACCTCGTCGGCCTCCGCGACGGTCGACAAGATCGGGCTCAACCTCGGTGTCGCCTCGGTCTCGCTGACCGGCGTCAACTCGACCTGCAACGCCACCCCGACCGGGGCCACCGGCAGCGGCCTGATCGCCGGAGGGTCGGTCAGCGTCGCCGGGATCCCGACCAACCTCCAGGCCAACGCCCCCGCCAACACCAAGGTCAGCATCCCGCTCGTCGGCTCGATCGTCCTCAACGAGCAGACCACCGACGCGAACGGCGTGCTGACCGTCAACGCCGTCCACATCACCCTGCTGCCGTCGCTGAACGGCGCCAACCTGGTCATCGGCCACGCCTCGTGCGGCGGGGCCGAGCCCGCGGCCTCCGTCCCGATGATCAACCCGTCCGTCGCGGGGGTGGGCGGTGGCGCGGTGGTCGCCGGCCTCCTCGCCACCGTCTACCTGCGCCGCCGCGACGCCAAGGGCGCCGTGCCGTCCGCCTGACGGGCGGGCCGTCCGGCACGCGACCGGCGTGTCGGACGGCCTCCGCGGGGCGGCGTCAATCCGGCGGCATGCTCCTCTCCCTGACGTGTGAGGAGTTGCTGTCGGGTGACAGGGCCGGGCGACATCCCCAGCTCCACCGCCACGGTGCCGCCCCGGCCCGCCCCGGGCGGCAGCCGCGCGGGGCCGCGCCGGTCGGACGCGCCGGACCCCGTCCGAGCGGTCGCCTAGCCTACGAACGGACCGGCCGCCCGGGCCGTGGCCGTTCGAGGAGGAGTCCCGTGCCGTCCTGCGACCCCAGTAACGCTCCCGTCGGCGATGTGAGCGCCGCGCTCATGGTGATCGACTCCCGGCTCAAGGCCGTCTACGACGGCAAGTCCGGGGCGGACCCCGAACACCGGAAGTTGGTCGACCAGATCACCGCGTCCTACAGCCCCGACCAGGCCGAGGCGCTGATCGAGGGCGCCTGCACCCTCGTCTACGTGTTCATGAACTGGCTGCGCCAGGCCTTCGAGCACCAGGACGAGGACGTGATCGAGCACGCCATCCCCAGCCTGGTGGGCACCATGCGGATGATGCCGAGGACCTTCGATCCCGAGGTCATCCCCACCATGGCCGGACTGCTCGTCGCCGCCGGCACCGGGCTGAGCCCCAACCTGTGGCGCGCCCAGTACGGCTCCTGGACGAGGGAGGAGATGAACCCGCTGGAGGCCACCGCCGTGCTGCTCGCGGAGTACATCAACCGGATCTCCGGCCAGGGCAACGACTTCGCCACCAAGCTGGTCACCAACGCGCTGTCCCAGCTGGACTAGGCTCTGCCGGACCAAGCCCTGTGGACGCGCCGGTGGCGCCGCCCCCGATGGGACGGCGCCACCGGTTCCGTTCAGAGCGCCCGGGTCAGCCGGTCGGTGAGCAGCCGGGTGAAGCGGGCCGGGTCGGGCAGCTCGCCGCCCTCGGCGAGCAGCGCGCTGCCGTGGACCAGCTCGGCGATCTCCGCCAGCGCCGGATCGGTGGCGTCGGCCTCGTGCGCGGTGCGCAGCGCGGCCACCAGCGGGTGGGCCGGGTTGAGCTCCAGGATCCGCTTGACCGGGGGCACCTGCTGCCCCATCGCCCGGTACATCTTCTCCAGGGTCGGGGTCATGTCGTGGGCGTCGCCGACGAGGCACGCCGCCGAGGTCGTCAGCCGCGAGGACAGCCGGACCTGCTTCACCTGCCCGGCCAGCGAGGTGGTCAGCCAGGCCAGCAGGGCGGCGAAGTCCTGCTCGCGCCTGCTCTTCTCGGCGTCCGCCTCCTCGCCCCCGTCGGCCGGCTCGTCGAGGTCGACCTGGCCCTTGGCGATGGACTGGAAGCGGTGGCCGTCGAAGGCCGGGACCTGCTCGACCCAGACCTCGTCGACCGGGTCGGTGAGGATCAGCACCTCGTACCCCTTGGCGCGGAAGGCCTCCAGGTGCGGGGAGTTCTCGACCGTGGCGCGGGTCTCGCCGGTCAGGTAGTAGATCGCCTCCTGGCCGTCCTTCATCCGCTCGACGTACTCGCGCAGCGTGGTGGTCTTGTCCGGGTCGTGGGTGGAGGCCGCCGACACCAGGTCCAGCAGGGCCTCGGTGTTGTCGGTGTCCTCCAGCAGACCCTCCTTCAGCACGCTGCCGAACTGCGACCAGAACGTGGCGTAGGCCTCGGCGTCGCCGGTGCGCACCTCCTTGACCGCGCCGAGGACCTTCTTGACCAGGCGCCGGCGCACCGCGCGGATCTGCCGGTCGTGCTGGAGGATCTCGCGGGAGATGTTCAGCGACAGGTCGTGGGTGTCCACCACGCCCTTGACGAAGCGCAGGTAGTTGGGCATCAGCGCTTCGCAGTCGTCCATGATGAAGACCCGCTTGACGTACAGCTGCACGCCGCGCTTGGCCTCCCGGGAGAACAGGTCGAACGGCGCCTGCGAGGGGATGAACAGCAGCGCCTCGTACTCGAAGGTGCCCTCGGCGCGCATGTGGACGGTCTTGGCCGGGGGCTGCCAGTCGTGGCTGATCTGCCGGTAGAACTCGGTGTACTCGTCCTCGGTGATCTCGTTGCGCGGCCGGGCCCAGAGCGCCTTCATCGAGTTGAGGGTGTCGGTCTCGCGAGTGGTGGCGCCCTCGGCGTCGGTGCGCTCGGTGGCCATCCGGATCGGCCAGCGGATGAAGTCCGAGTACTGCTTGACGATCTGGCGGATCTTCGACTCGGCGAGGTAGTCGGCCAGGCCGTCCTCGGTGTCGGCGGGCTTGATGTGCAGGGTGACGGACGTTCCCACCGGAAGCCCGTCGACGGCCTGGAGCTCGTAGGTGCCCTCGCCGTCGGACTCCCACTGGGTGCCGGCGTCGGTGCCGGCCCGCCGGGTGCGCAGGGTGACCTTGTCGGCGACCATGAACGCCGAGTAGAAGCCGACGCCGAACTGCCCGATCAGGCTCTGCGCCGCCGCGGCGTCCTGGGCGTCCTTGAGCTTCTCCAGCAGGCCCGCGGTGCCGGACTTGGCGATCGTGCCGATCAGCTCCACGATCTCGTCCCGGCTCATGCCGATGCCGTTGTCGCGGACGGTCAAGGTGCGGGCGTCCCGGTCGACCTCCAGCGCGATGTGCGGATCCGAGGTGTCGGCCTGGAGGTCGGAGTCGGTCAGCGACTCCAGCCGGAGCTTGTCCAGTGCGTCGGAGGCGTTGGAGATCAGCTCGCGCAGGAAGATGTCCTTGTTCGAGTAGATCGAGTGGATCACCAACCGGAGCAACTGGCGGGTCTCGGCCTGGAATTCCAGCGTCTCGACACTGCTACCCACTCTGTGGCTCGCTTTCTGTCCGAAGGTGCGGAGGGTATGGGCGGGCACGGTGGCCCGTACCGGCATCGTAGATGTTCCCGCCTCTGCGCCAGGCGCGTTCGGCCGGTCGCGGGTGCCTGGGCCGCGAGCCGGTCGTCGCGGCGGGGGCCGGTCGGATGGGCGCGGCGGGGCGGAAGACGGGGGAGCCGCCGCGGTGGAGGTACCAGGAGCCGAGGCGGGCCAGGGCGGCGCGGCGCTCGGCGGTGCCGGTCTCGACGGAGTAGCGCTCGGCGGCGTACAGGTGCAGCAGGTCGTTGAGCCGGTAGCGGTCGTGCTCGTCGACGGCGAGCAGGTGGGCGGTGGCCAGCCGGTCGAGGACCGGCCGGACGGCGGCGGGCGGGGCGCCGGCCAGGGCGGCGGCGGCCTCCGAGCCGATGCCGACGGCCGGGAGCAGGGTGAGCAGCCGCAGCAGGGCCCGGGCCTCGGCGGGCAGCGAGCGGTAGGAGAGGTCGAAGGCGGCGCGGACCGCCGAGGTGGCGTCGCCCTCGATCTGGAGGGCGCTCAACCGGTGCTCCACGTCCAGGAGTTCGGCGGAGTGGTCGGTGAGGCTGCGGTCCGGGCAGGCGGCGAGGCGGCTCGCGGTGATGGCCAGGGCGAGGGGCAGCCGGCCGCAGGAGGCGGCCAGTTCGGCGGCGGCGCGCGGCTCGGCGCTGGTGCGGTGCTCGCCGAGCAGCCGGGCCAGCAGATCGAGGGCCTGGTGGGCGGGCAGGACGTCGAGCACCAGGGGGCGGGCGCCGTTGCGGACGGTCAGGCCGTCGAGCCGGGTGCGGCTGGTGACCACCGTGCGGCAGTCCGGGGCGCCCGGCAGCAGCGGTCGGACCTGTTCGGCGTCGCGGGCGTTGTCGAGCACCACGAGCAGCCGGCGGCCCGCCAGCAGGGAGCGGTAGAGCGCGGCCGCCTCGTCCGGCGTGGTGGGGATCCGGTCGCCGGGCACGCCCAGGGCGCGCAGGAAGCGGGCCAGGACGGTGTGCGGGGCGAGCGGCGCGTCGACGGAGTAGCCGTGCAGGTCGGCGTAGAGCTGGCCGTCCGGGAAGCGGTCCCGGACCTTGTGGGCCCAGTCGACGGCCAGGGTGGTCTTGCCGACCCCGGCGAGGCCGGAGACGGTGCACACGGTGGCCTTCTGCCGCGCGGGGGCGGTGAGCAGCGCGTCCAGGGCGCTCAGCTCGGTGTCGCGGCCGACGAAGGTGGCCAGGGCGGGCGGGAGTTGGGCGGGTGGAGGTGGCTCGGCCGGGGCGGGCGCCTGCTCGGGGCGGGCCGCCTCCGCGCGTACGGGCTCGACGCGCATGGGCTCGACGCGCAGCGGTTCGGTGGCCAGCAGGTCCAGGTGCAGCGCCCGCAGTTCCGGCCCGGGGTCGAGCCCGAGGCCGTCGGCCAGCCGGTCCGCGATCCGGCGGTAGGCGGCGAGGCCCTCGGGGGTGCGTCCGGAGCCGTGCAGGGCCCGCATCAGCTGTCCGGTGAAACGTTCCCGCAGTGGATGGTCCGCGACCAGCGCGGTCAGTTCGGGGACGGCCGCGCGATGCCGGCCGAGGGCGAGTTCCAGATCGAGGCACTCCTCCCAGGCGGTCAGCCGCAGTTCGTCCAGGGCCACCGCGCCCGGGGCGTCCGCGTCCACGGCGAGCCCGTCCAGCGCGGGGCCGCGCCACAGCGCGAGCGCCGCGCGGAGCCCGTCGACCGCCGCCGCGATCCCTCCCGCGGCGGCCTCCCGGCGGGCGGCGGCCAGCCGGTCGGTGAAGGCGCGGGCGTCCAGGTGGTGGCCGGTGAGGGTGATGCGGTAGCCGCGGCCGTCGGTCAGCAGGACGGGCGGCGCCTGCGGGTCGGCCTCGGCGAAGCGCCGCCGCAGCACCCCGGCGAGGTTGCGGACCTGCCGGGTGGCGGTGGCCGGCGGTCGCTCGTCCCAGACGGCGTCCACCAGGCGGGCGACCGGGACGGAGCTGTCCGCGTTGAGCAGCAGGGCGGCGAGCAGCCGCTCCTGCCGGGAGCCCTCGGAGGGGACCCGCCTCCCGTCGCCGGTCCACACCTCCAGCGAGCCGAGGATCCTGAACTCCAAGCGTTCCTCCCTGGGGCCGGCGGGGCCGGGCGGGGCCGCCGCTGTGGGTGGATGAGCGTGAGCTGTGATGAATCGATGACCAGATCATGCCAGTTGTGTGCGTGCGATTGAGAGCTTTGTCGGGCACCGGCCGAAACGGGCCGGTCACCCGGTGAAACTCCCCGAACCAGGAGCAGTTGATGAACCGTCTGAAGAAGGCCGTCGCCGCCGCGACCGCCGTCGCCGCTGCCGCCCTGATCCCGCTCACCGCCGCCCCGGCCTCCGCGGCCACCGGGCCGGCCACCCACCTGGGCATGACCTGGGCCGCCCTCTCCTACGGCCCGCAGGGCACCGTCCAGGTCGGCGGCCCCGGCGGCAGCCCGAGCAACGCCTACCAGGGCGACACCGCGCCGTCCGTCTCGCTGCCCGTGCTCTGCCTCAACGTCGACGGCAGCCCGGCCCCGTCCGGGATCAGCCTCGGCTTCTACAACGGCTGGGCGATGGGCACCGTCGCCCTCAGCCAGCCGGTCCAGGGCGCCCGCCTCAACAGCCGGGCCGCGGCGGACAGCGTCTGCCAGGCCGCCTACGGCGCCAACTGGCGCGAGGCCGAGTTCCACGACGGCCACTACGGGCCGGACCTGTCGCAGACCGGCGGCTGGACCTTCTGGGCCTACGGCAACATCCCCAGCAACACCCGGTTCTGGACGGCCATCAACGACTCGCCGGCCAACCCCTGGAACTGACCGGACGGCAACCGCCGGCGCGCCCCCCCCGGGGGGGGGGGCGCGCCGCGGTCGTTCGGTCGTTCGGGGGTTCGGTCGTTCGGGGGTTCGCCGACGGGACAACCGGGTACGCCGTACGCTCGGGCGCCGACGGTGGTCGTCGGGCGCCGCCCGGAACCGGTAGGAGGACGGCGTGGACACGGCTGCCGCACGGCTCGCACCACCGCGGTCACCGCTGCTCGCGGACCGCATCACCGAGGCACTCCTCCTCGCCGGCCTGCCCGTCGGCTACGGCGGCCACGGACCGGGCGTCCACCTGCGCCCGGCCCAACCGTACGGCGACTCCGACCACTGCGCCGGCCTGATCGCCCTGCACTGGGAACCCGGGCCGCGCCTGTTGGCCGCCGCGGCGATGGCGCAGCAACCGGCCTCCGCCGCCCGGGACGTGGTGATCAGCGGCATGCAGAACGCGCTGGCGGAGTTCCTGCCGGCCTTCGGCCTGGAGGTCACCCTGGGGCGGCCGGAGGGCGAGACCCGGGTCGGCCAGGCCGCGGATGCCGGGCACGTCGACGTCCGCGCTTCGGCCCCGTCCGGGGTCGGGCCGCGCCCGCAGGACCTCGGCATCGGGGCCGAGGTCGTCGAAGCGGTCGGCCGCGCCGCCGCGCTCGCCGGCCTGCCGGTCGCCGACCACCTGCACGCGCCCGGCATCACCCTCGACGTGTGCCGCCCCGTCGACGACGGGGACGACACCACCGGCGTCGCCGACCTGCGCTGGAACCCCTCCCGGCGGCTGTCCGCCGCCGCCGAGGGCGACGATCGGGCCGCGCGGCTGCGCACCGCCGTCCAGGACGCGATGCGCCACGCCTTCGGTTCCGTCCTCGGGGCCTGTGGCCTCGAACTCCGCTGGCGGCGACCCGCACACCTCCCGTACCAGCTGCGCGCCTACGGGCCGGCCGCGCAGCCGCCGATCCGGCACTGACGGCCGGTCACCGGTCCTCCTGCCGCTTCGCGTCCGGTCCGGTGTTCTCGGCGGCCACGACCTCGCCGACGTGGCCGTGGGTCGGGGCGGCCGGCCCGCGGCGGCGCTTCCTGATCCAGGCGAAGAGCCCGGCGGCGCCCGTGGCGGCCAGGGCGGCGGCGGCGATCAGGTACGGGTACGGGAAGTGCCGGTGCTCGGCCGGGAGTTCGACGGAGGCGGTGCCGATCGGGGCGCCGTCGCTCGGCTTGGACAGCGGTGAGGCGGTCGGCGTGTTCGTGGCGTCGGGAGTCGACGGTGTCGGGGTGGGGGTGGCCGATCCCGACGGGCTCGGCTCGCCCGGGCCGTCCGACGGGACCGCCGCTCCGGATGCGGTGGAGGGGCCCGGTCCGCCGCTCGCGTCCTGGGTTCCCGAACCGCCGGTCGTACCTGGTCCGCCGCCGGTCGCGCCCGATCCGCCGGGCCGGGAAGCGGACTTGGTGCCCGAGGGCTTCGTGGTCGGCGGGGCGGGGTGCCCGGTGTCCGCCGGCCCGGGGGCGGGCGGGGAGGGGGCGGGGGGAGCCGTCACGGTGAGGGACTGGAGGACGTTGTCCTGCCCGGGGTTCAGCGAGCAGGCGCCCGCGATGGTACCGATGAAGGTCGGTTCGCCGCTCGCGGTCCTCGGGGTGACCTGAACGGTGAAGCCCTGGATGGTGATCTTCGCCGGACCGGGCCGGCCGAGCGTCACGGAGGGCGCCGTGCCGGTCGCCGTGAGCGTGAACGAGCCGGACGCCGGGATCGCGGTCGTGGCGATGGACAGGGGCACGTCCTGCGGAATGTCGCCCTGGGGTGCCGCCATGGTGCCGCGTGCGACCACCGATCCGTCCACCTTCGTGGCGCCGATGATGCCCGCGTACCGCGCGAAGCTCTCGTCCACCCTCGCCGTCCCCCGGACGGTGAACCGTGGACTGGGCCGGCCCACCTCCAGCGAGGTCGGGGCGTCCGCGTCGATCGTGATGTCCGCCGTGACGGCGATCACCGAGGACGAGCAGGTGTAGTGCAGGGTGCGCGAGACGGGGGCGGCGGCGGAGGGCCCGGCGCCGAACACCGCCGCCACCCCGACGGCGGCCATGGCCGCTGCTCTGACCCCTCGGACCGTCCGAGTCCTGGACCTTCCTTCGTGTTCCCTGTCGAGCGTGATGCGCATGATCACTCCATGGCGACGGCTGCACCGGATTCCCCCAAGGCCAATCATCATGACGGTGGAGCATCAATGACCGGTTGCGGGCACATCGCCTATGGTGCACAGTCGTTGACTGATCGTCAGGGGCTCAGGTCAGGGGCCTCGACGCGCTTGCGCAGGTCGGGCGCTTCGGCGGGGAGCCGGTCCGGCGGGCTCCGTCGTAGCGGGGCCCTGAGGCGGTGGGCCAGGGCGCTGGCCGCGACGCAGCCGGCGAGGGCGGCCCACAGGAGCGGGGGGTTGTCCAGGCCCACGCCGATGACGGCCGGCCCGACGGCGTAGGAGACCGTCCAGGTCAGTTGGAACAGGGACATGTACGGCCCCTCGTCGCCCTTGGGGGCCAGCGAGACCGCTGCCGCGGCGGCGGTGGGCTTGGAGGCGAGTTCGGCGAGGGCCAGGGTGGCCGCGACGAGGACGGCGAGGGGGCCCTGGAAGGCGGGCGGGGCGGTGGAGATGGTCGCGGTCAGGGCGATGGCGGCGCCGGCCGCGGCGATCGCCAGGCGCAGGACCCGGGAGCGGCTCCAGCCGGAGAGCCCACGGGTGACGCGCATCTGTAGGCCGGTGGCGGTGGCGTAGCGGACGGCGACCACGACGGTGGGCCAGTAGGCGGGCTGGTGGAGGGTCTCCACCAGGTAGAGGGGGAAGGCGACGGTCGGGATCAGCCAGGCCGCGGACAGCAGGGTCTGGGAGGCGACCAGGGAGAGGAACGGCCGATCGCGCAGTGCCGCCCGGGTGTTCGACCTCGCCGCGGTGTTCGCGGGCGGCTCGGCGGCGGGCACCGGGACCCCCAGCAGCAGGGCGGCGGCGAGCAGGGAGCTGGCGCTGTTGAGGGCGAGCGCGACCTCCAGGCCGCGTCCGCCGGCGAGGGCCAGGAGCGCGGTGGCCGCCAGGGTGCCGAAGCCGAGGCAGGTGGTCTTGAGGACCGTGACGGCGGAGAACCACCGGGTCAGCTCCTCCGGCTTCGCCAGCCGGGCGACCAACGTGGGCCAGGCGGCCCCGTAGAGGCGGTCGGAGGCCGTCACGACGAACGTCGCCGCCGTCACCGCGGCCGGGTGCCCCGCCACGAAGAACAGGCCGTAGCCGCCCGCGGTCAGCAGGTTGCTGACCAGCAGGCAGGACTTGGGCCCGAGGGCCTGGACGGCGCGCCCGCAGAGCGGTACGACGGCGAAGGAGGCGAGGGAGCCGACCGTCACGGCGGTGCCCGCGGCGGCCGCCGAGAAGTGCCGGACGGTGACGAAGTACAGCAGCGACAGCGGCAGGAAGACCCCCGCGCCGACGGTGTCGATGGCCACCGAGAGCGCGAGCCTGCGCTGCCGGCGGAACTGCCCGCTCCCCGTCACGCCGTCCCCACCCCCCGAACCGCCGGACCGCTACCGCGCGGTGCGTAGCTTGAGAATGTACGTGGCCGTCAGCGCGACCGCACGGTCCTCGTCCCGGGCCAGTGCTTCGAGGGCGCGGGACGCGGTGGCGCCCGGGATGTCGGCGAGCGCCTGGGTCAGCCGGCGGCGGGCGGACGGCCCGGCGGTCTCGTGGGCGAGGCAGTCGGCGAGGCCGGAGGCGATCCGCTCCGCGAGCGCGGGATCGGCCGCCAGGACGCTCAACGCGTCGGCCGCCTCGGAGTCCTTGCCCTTCGCCGACCCGTCCTCGACGACCATCTCGATGAGGGTCGGGACCGCGTCCGCCACACCACGCGTCCCGAGCTCCAGGGCCGCCTGCCGACGGACCATCGGGTCGGGGTTGGTGAGGGCCTCCCGCAGCAGGGCGGTGGCCTCGCCGCCCGGCAGCTCGGCGAGTGACCGCACGGCGCGCTCGCGTACCTCGGCCGTGGGCGCGTGCAGGCCCTTCGCCAGCAGCGCCGGCCCCTCCCCGCCCGCCTGGGCCAGCGCCCAGCGCAGGGCGCCGGCGACATTCGGGTCCGGCTCGCCCAGCACGGCCTCGACCAGGGCCTCCACCGGGACCTGCGCGTCCTCGCCCGCGGACAGGGCCGCGCGCTGCCGCGCCCCCGGGCTCTTCGACTCCAGCGCCTGGAGCAGCGCGACGATCCGCAGCACCTCCTCCCAGCCGGCGGGCTCGGCGGCGCCGATCCGGCTGAGCCGGGTGAGCAGTTCCGTCTCCGCCGCGATGCGCTCCCTGGTCCGGCGGACGAGGCCGTCGACGAGCGCGGCGGGCGCGAAGCCGGGGTCGTCGAGCGCGCGGCCGACGTCGCGCAGCGACAGCCCCAGGGAGCGCAGGCTCTCGACGTGGAAGATCCGCCGGATGTCCTCCTCCGCGTACTGGCGGTAGCCGGAGTCGGTGCGGCCCGTCGGCCGGACCAGGCCGAGCGACTCGTAGTGCCGGAGCATGCGGGCGCTGACCCCCGACCGCCGGGCGACGTCACCGATCAACACTGCCTACCGTCCCTCCCGGGGCCCCCGCCAGGGCCGCCGCGCGCTTCGCCTCCTCGATCGCGGACTCGAATCCGGCGTCCGGGTCGTGCCACAGCCGCTCGGTGGCGAGCGCGTGGCTGCGCACCCGGGGGTCGAGGTCCGTCGTCGCGGCGGTCAGCGTCGGCAGCGCCGCCTCCCCGAGCGCGATCAGCGCCCGGCTGAGGCTCAGCTGCGTCTCCCGTTCGCCGCGTCCGAGCTGGGCGGCCAACATTACGGCCAACCCGGGCTCGGCACCCTCGGGCACCAGCGCGACGGCCGCCCGCCAGGCGGTGCGGGCCACCTCGTCGTCGGCGTCGGCCAGCAGCGCGGGCGTGAACACCGGCCAGGCCCGCCGGTCCCCGATCTTGGACAGTGTGTGCAGCGCCTGGCTGCGGGCCTGCGCGCGGGGAGAACCGGCCTCCCCGAGCAGCAGCGGGACCGTCACCGAGGCCGCGTGGCGGGTGAGCGCCCAGGTGAGCATCTCGCGTACGGAGAAGTCCGGCTCGATCGCGCACCGCTCGACCAGCTTGCCGACGAACCCCGGGGCCGGGCTGGTGCCGACCGCCAGGGTGGCCCGCAGACGGACCGAAGGGTCGTGGTGCTCCAGCGCGCGCAGTGCCCGAGCGATGTGGGTGTCCGTGCCCGCGTGCGTGCCCGTGTCCGTGCCCATGTCCGTGCCTTCGTTCGGCCTGATCATCAGGACCACCTCCTGGGCCACAGCGAAGGGCTTGTCACGGTGTCAAGGTCAAGCGGAGCCGGAGGTCCGGTCTTACCGTGATTACGGGGCTCTGCCGTCACGGGGTCTCCCCCCCCGGAGCACCTCCGCCCGGTTTGCTCGCCCCTCCCCGTCCCCCCGCGTCCGCGGGGCGGGCGCAATCGAAGGAGCCCGTGTCATGGCGAGTAGTGCTACCGGCCCCACCACCCTGGGGCCCCAGCGGTACCCCTACGCGAGTGGGTGGACCATCTTCGCCGGGGTCATGCTGATCTCCGCCGGCCTCATGGCGGTCTTCCAGGGGGCCGCCGCGATCCACAGGGACCGCGTGCTCATCGTCACCCGTAGCTACGTGTACTCGATGAACACCGAGGGGTGGGGCTGGCTCCACCTCATTCTCGGGGTCGTGATCATCGTGACTGGGGTGGCCGTCTTCAGCGGCGCGGCCTGGGCCCGCATCGTCGGTGTGGTGGTGGCGGCGTTCGGGATGCTCGCCAACTTCGTCTGGCTGCCCTACTACCCGCTCTGGGCTCTCGTCCTGATCGCGCTCGACGCCCTGGTCATCTGGGCGCTGTGTGTCGGGCGCGTCACGACCGCGCCGCTTTCGCGGCTGGGCCCGACCGATCAGGACGGGACCACGGGAACCGGGGGCGGAACCGGGACTGGGACCGGGACCGGAACGGGGCCCGACCGGACCTGATCGGCGCGGATCGTCACTCCGACGGGGGAACCACCCCGACGGGGGAACCGGACCACGACGAGGCGGACGGAGAGCCGAACCCGCGGCTCCCGGATCGGAAACGACCGATCCGGGAGCCGCGGGCGTGTTCCAGCCCCGGCGGCGATCCGCCTCGCACTCCTGCATCCGGGCCGGTGACGGTGCTGTGAGGCCCGGGTGAAGGTCATGGGTGGGGTCGGTGATCGGCCGTTGATCGGGCGTAGACGGCGAGCCAGGAGCATCGGGAACCGGAGGGAGCCGGTCTGGTGGCCACAGCCTGATCACCGGGGACCGCGCGGTCGGACCACGGGCCGCGCGGGTGCCCGGCGCTGAGGCCGCCGCCGGAGCCGTCCCAGGAGGAGTCCGGACCACGAAGGGCAGACGAGGCATGGACGTCGGGCAGTCGGTGCAAGCGGTGAGGACGGCGGCGGGGTTCGGCGAGCTGCTGCGGGTGCGGCGCGAGCGGATCGGGCTGACCCAGCAGTGCCTGGCCGATCACGCGACGCTGAGCGTGCGGGCGATCCGGGACATGGAGAGCGGCCGGGTGCGCCGGCCCCGCAACGAGACCGTCCGGCTGCTGGCCGACGCGCTGCGACTGGAGGGCCGCAGCCGGACGGACTTCGAGGAGGCCGCCCGGCGCCACCCGCTCGGGGACGAGCCGGTGGCCGAGCCGGCCGCCCCGCCGGTCGCGCGCGGGGCGATCGTCGGCCGGGAGATGGAGGCCGAGGTGCTGGCCGACGCCTTCGCCGTGCACGGGGACCGGCTGGTCTCGCTGGTGGGGCTCGGCGGGGTAGGCAAGTCGCGACTTGCCCTTGAGGTGGCGCGCCGGCTGCACCTGGCCGCCCGCTGGTCGGTGCGCTGGGTGGCCTGCGGCGGCGGCTCCGGCGGGCCTGGGATGCCTGGGATGCCTGGGGGGTCGCTGCCCTGGCGCGGCCCGGTGGAGGACCTCGTCCGGGAGATCGGCGACCGGCCCGCCCTGCTGGTGCTGGACGGCGCCGACGGCGGAGTGGACGCCGGGCAGCTGGACGGGCTGTTCCGCCACTGCCCCGGGCTGCGGGTACTGATCACCGCCCGGGAGGCCCGGCCGCTGCCCGGCGGCCAGGTCATCCCGCTCGCGCCGCTGCCCGTACCGGCTCCCGAGCTCGACGCCGAACCGGAGGCGCTGGCGCAGGTCGGGGCCGTGCGGCTGCTGCTCTCGCACCTGTCCCGGCTGCGCCCCGGCTACACCCTGGAGCGCTCCGAGGCACCCGCCGTCGCGGAGCTCTGCCGCCACCTGGACGGCCTGCCGGGCGCGTTGGAGCGCGCGGCGGGGTGGGCGCTGGTGCAGTCCACCGCCCAGCTGGTGGCCCGGCTGGCGGCCGTCCCGCTCACCCTGGCGGCGCCGCCGGTGGTGTTCGGCGCGCGGGGTGACGTGCGGGACGAGGTGGAGCCTGCGATCCGCAATCTGACGGATCGTCAGCGCTCCTTGCTGGACGTACTGGTGGACGAGCCGGGGGACTGGTCCGGGGAGGACGCGGTGGTCCGCAGCGGCTGGGCGCCGCAGGCCTGCCTGGAGACGGTGTACGAGCTGCTGTCGCGCGGACTGATCCGCAGCGTGCCCGCCCGCGACGGCCTGCGCTTCACCGTGCTCAACCTGTGCCGGCGCCTCGTCCGGGAGGAGTCGGGGCTGCGGTTCGCACCGGCCGGGGACGCCCCGCTGCTGGCCGTCGCGGGCTGAGTCGACGCGCCGAGCCGATCCGCCGAGTCGACGCGCCGAGCCGATCCGCCGAGTCGACCCGCCGAGCCGATCCCGCCGACCCGCCGATTCTGCCGCTTCTTGCCGCAGGAGCTGCCGCTTGCCGGGTCCGATCGTTCCTAGCGTTCTCCGTGGGGTGAAGCCGTCGCGGAACGTGCCCCGAAGTGCCATCGACGATCTCTACCGATGAGGGCCGAGTTGTGGAGCACGGAAATGCCGAGCGGGGCGGGCTGGACGTCGTCGTCACCACGATGTCCTCCGACTCGCACACCTGGAACCTGACGTTCCTGCAATTCCTGCTGGAGGAGATGGGGCACCGGGTGACCAATCTGGGCGCCTGTGTCCCGGACGCGCTGCTGCTCGCCGAATGCCGCCGGATCGAGCCGGACCTGATCGTGATCAGCAGCGTCAACGGGCACGGCCATCAGGACGGCCTGCGGGTGATCCCGGCGCTGCGCGCCTGCCCGGAACTGCGCCGCACCCCGACCGTCATCGGCGGCAAGCTCGGCATCGCCGGCGCCGAGGACCCGGACCGCGAACGGGCGCTGCTGGCCGCCGGGTTCGACGCCGTTTTCGAGGACGGCGCCTCGACGGCCGGGTTCCACGCGTTCGTCGGCGGGCTGCGCGCCAAGGTCCTGCTGTGACCGGTCCGCCGGCCGCCCTCTCCCGCGTCCGGCGGCGCCACGACGGCCGGGCCGCCGACCGCGTACCCGCGTTCGCCGCCCGTGGCCTGCCCGTAGCGCGCTGACGCGTCACACCGAACCACCACGGACCCCCGAGAGAAGAGGACTCCGACCATGCCCGACGCCACCCTCCTGTCCCCGGCCGCCCCCCGGCACCAGACCGATCCGGGCCAGCACCTGACCGCGCCCGCCACCCGCAGCGCCCTTCGAATCCAGCAGCAACTACTCACCGCTGCCCGGGAGTTCCTGCGCGGCCGGGGCTTCACCGAGCTGCTGCCGCCGATCATCGGCCCGGTCACCGATCCCGGCGCGCGCGGCTCCAAGCAGGTGGACATCGACTACTACGGCCACCGCTACAAGCTGATGACCAGCGCGATCCTCTACAAGCAGGCCTCGCTGCTCGCCTTCGACAAGATCTTCTGCATCGCCCCGAACGTCCGCCTGGAGCCGCTGGAGACCGCCGGGACGAGCCGGCACCTGGCCGAGTTCCACCAGCTGGACGTGGAGGCGGCCGGCGCGAGCCGGGACGAGGCCGTGCAGCTCGCCGAGGACCTGGTGGTGCACATGGTCGACAGCGCGGTGCGCGAACTGCCCAAGGAGTTCGCCGAACTCGGCCGGGACCCGCAGGCGTTCACCGAACTCCTGAAGGGCGCCTTCGGTCGCGTCCGGCACGCGGAGGCGGTCGCCGAGCTGCGCGGCATCGGCCACCCGCAGCGCGCCGAGGCCGAACTCGACTGGGAGGGCGAGGCGTTGCTGTCGGCCCGGCGCGACCGGCCGTTCTTCGTCACCGACTACCCGAAGGGCTCGCGCGGCTTCTACGACCGTGAGCACCCGGACGACCCGGGCCTGCTGCGGAACTTCGACCTGCTGGCGCCCGAGGGCTACGGCGAGCTGTGCAGCGGCAGCCAGCGCACCAACGACTACGCGGAGATCATCACCCGGATGCGGGAGACCGGCGAGAACCCGCAGAAGTACCGCTGGTACCTGGACCTGGTGCGCGAGGGCGTGCCGGCCAGCGCCGGCTTCGGCATCGGCGTCGAGCGGCTCACCCGGTACGTCGCCGGGCTGGATGCCGTCTGGCAGGCCAGCGCCTTCCCGAAGATCGCGGGGGTGGTGTCCCCGTGAGTGACGTGAGTGCGCCGGGATTTCCGGAGGAGGAGGTCCGCCGCCGCGCCCGGGCCGGGGCGGCCGCCGCGTTCCCGCCCGCCGAGGAGTACGGGCACGTGCTGTTCGGCGCCGGCCGGCCCGAGGAGGCGTCGCCATGGGACGCCCTGGACGCACTGCGGATCGTCCCGCCGCTGTTCCTGCCGCAGCGGCTCGCCAAGCTGATCGACCTCGGTCGCGAGCCCGACTACCGGGACGTCGAACTCGCCACCGTCATCGGCGGTTTCACCTCGTCCCTGCCGGTGTACGTGTCCGCGACCGGCTCCACCCGGGCCGCCGGCGGAGACCTCGGGCTGGCCCTGAGCCGGCAGGCCGGGGCGCTCGGGATCCCGATGGTGATCGGCGAGAACGTGGTGCCGGTCAACGGCTACGGCCGGCTCGGCGAGGCGGCGGACCGTACGCTGCTCGGCCGGTTGCGCGCCTACACCGGGCAACTCCCGGACGGGCTGGGCGGGGTGGCCGTCCAGCAGAGCACCGAGGACGCCGATGCCGAGGTCTGGAACCTCGTCCACAGTGACCCGGCCGCCCTGCCGCTGCTCGAATCCGGGCGACTGGCCTTCGAGTTGAAGGTCGGCCAGGGCGCCAAGCCGGGCTTGGGCGGGATGACCGTCCTGGACCGGGAGGCCGCCGCCGCGCTCGGCGACCGCTTCGGGCTGGACCCGCTGTTCGGCGACGGGCGGGTGCTGCGCGCCGCCACCCCGGGCACCTTCACCGCGGAGATCCTGCGCCAGCAGATCCGGCTGATGCGCAACAACTACCCCCGGGTGCGGATCTGGGTGAAGCTCTACCCCGGCCGGGACGTGGCCGAGGCCGCCCGGGTGGCGCACGAGGCCGGTGCGGACGCCGTGGTGGTGGACGGCGCCGAGGGCGGCACCGGCTGGGCGCCCGGGGTGTTCCTGCCGCACGTCGGCCTGCCGCTCGCGGAGTGCCTGCGCCGACTGACGGCCGCGCCGCCGCCCTGCCTGCTGGTCTCCGGGCGGATGTGGGAAGGCGCCCGGGCGGTCAAGAGCCTGGCGCTGGGGGCCCGCGCGGTGGGCCTCGGACGGGCGGCGCTGCTCGCCGTCGCGGAGGACCCGGAATCCGGGCTGCGACGTTTCGCGGATTGCCTGGCACTGGAACTCCGGCTGCTGATCAGCGCACTCGGGAAATACGCTCCTGGAGCTCTGGACCGGGAGGACGTCTGGTCTCCCGGCAATTCCGGAACGATTTCCGACCAGTAGCCCTGGCCTGCCCGGAAGGCGGCATCAGGAAACTGCCGATCTCCTTCCGCCCATTCTGCCGATGGGGCCCTCGGATTCTCCCTATCGTCAATTCTCGTTGCCGATTTCCTCTCACGATCTGGGGCTGGATGATGTCCTCACGCGGTATTCCCGTCGCACTGACGGAACCTGGATTCACGGTGCCCGCATTCGCGCCGTTCGCCGCCGCCGTCCGCCGCTTCCCGGAGCGGCCGGCCGTCCGGACCGGCGGGCGGACCGTCAGCTACCGGGAGCTGGACGGCCTGACCGCCGACCTCGCCGCCCGGATCGGCCCCGGGCGGACGGTCGCCGTCACCGGCCGCGACCGGCTGGACCACGTGGTGGCACTGCTGGCCGTGCTGCGGGCCGGGGCGACGTACCTGCCGCTGGACCGGGAGGCGCCCGAGGAGCGCAACCGCTGGATCGCCGAGGACGCGGGGGCCTGCCTGGCCCTCGACGGCGACGAACTCACCGAGCTCGGTGAAATCGGCGAAGCCGCGGACCCCGGCTATGTCATCTACACCTCCGGCACCACCGGCCGCCCCAAGGGCGTGCACGTGCCGTTCACCGTCCTGGCCGGCCACCTGGCGGCCGTGGTCGAGACCTTCGGGCTGACCGAGCGGGACGTGATGCTGCAATTCCACCGCCCGACCGTGGACGTGGCCGTGGAGCAGGTGCTCGGCGTGCTGTCCGTCGGCGCCTGCCTGGTTCTGCCCGAGCAGGGGCTGCTCGCCCCGGCCGCCCTGCTGGACCTGCTGGACGCCGAGGGCGTCACCGTCGCCAACCTGGCCGCCGGCTACTTCCACGACGTGGTGGCGGCCCTCGGCGGCCGGGTGCCGCGCGGCCTGCGGCTGATGATCTCGGGCAGCGACAAGCTGGAGCCCGCGACCGCCGCCGCCTGGTGGTCGGCGACCGGGGTGCCGCTGCTGAACGCGTACGGCCCGACCGAGACGGTGGTCACCGCCACCACCCACCGGCTCGACGGCGATCCCGTGCGGGCCGCCCGGGTGCCGATCGGCAGCGCGGTCGGCGGGCGGCGGCTCCACGTGCTGGACGAGCGGCTGCGCCCGGTGCCGCCGGGCGAGGCCGGCGAACTGTACGTCGGCGGGCTGCTGTTGGCTTCCGGCTACCTCGGCCGGCCGGGCCTGACCGCCGGCCGCTTCGTCGCGGACCCCTTCGCGGCGGAGCAGGAGCGGGGCGCCGCCAGGATGTACCGCACCGGCGACCTGGTGCGCCGCACCGCCGAGGACGGCCCGCTGGAGTTCCTCGGCCGCACCGACCACCAGGTGAAGATCCGCGGCTTCCGGGTCGAGCCCGGCGAGCTGGAGCAGGTACTGGCCGGGTACCCGGGCGTCACCGGCTGTGTCGCGGTGGCGCACGAGGGCCGGCTGGCCGCGTACGTCACCGGCGTGGCGCCCCGGTACGCCGAGGCGAGGGCCTGGCTGGCCGAGCGGCTGCCCGAGCAGCTCGTCCCGGCGACGCTCACCGCGCTGGAGGCCTTCCCGCTGACGGCCGGCGGCAAGGTGGACCGCGCGGCGCTGCCCGAGCCCCGGGCCGCGGCGAAGGACAAGCCGGTGGCCCGCCCGCCGCGCACCCCCGCCGAGCAGCTGATCGCGGCGGTGTGGGCGGACGTGCTCGGGGTGCCGGAGGTCGGCGCCGACGACAACTTCTTCCACCTGGGCGGCGATTCACTGACCGCCGTACGGGTGGTGGGCCGGGTCTTCGACGTCTTCGGCATGGTGTCGCCGTACACCATCTTCGACGCCCCGACGCTGGCCGAGTTCGCCGCCGCGGTGACCTCCGCGGCCGGCGGCGAGCGCCCGGAGCTGACCAGGAGGGGCACGAGCGAGGCCCCGCTGTCCACGTTCCAGCGCGGCCTGTGGTTCCTCGACCAGTGGAACCCGGACGCGCCGACCTATGTGGTGCCCTGGGTGTTCCGCTTCGCCGGTCCGGTGGACCCGGACCTGCTGCGCCGGGCGCTGGCCGCCGTGGTCCAGCGGCACGAGAGCCTGCGCACCACCTTCGAGCTCGCCGAGGACGGCCCGCGCCAGGTCGTCCACCCCGCCGTGGAGCTGCCGTTCACCCTCACCGAGACCACCGCCGACCGGGTGGAGGAGCTGGTCGCCGAGGCCGCGCTGGAGCCCTTCGACCTGGCGGCCGGACCGCTGGTACGGGCCCGGGTCTTCCGCGCCGACGGGGCGACCACCCTGCTGCTGCTGTTCCACCACATCGTCTGGGACGAGGGCTCGCTGCCGGTGCTGGAGGCCGAACTCCAGGAGCTGTACGAGGCGTTGGCCGAGGGCCGGGAAGCCGAGCTGCCCGAACTCGCCGTCCAGTACGGCGACTACGCCGCCTGGCAGTACCAGGACGACACCACCGAGCGCCAACTCGACTACTGGCGCGAACAGTTGATCGACGCACCGACCGATCCGGCGCTGGCCCCGGACCGCCCCCGCCCCGAGGAGCAGGCCTTCCGCGGCGCCTTCCACCGCTTCGCCATGCCCGGCCCGGTGGCCGAGGCCGTCCGGGCGCTCGCCCGCAGCGAGGACGCCACCCCGTTCATGGTGCTGCTGGCCGGGCTGGCGCTCACCCTGCACCGCCGCTCCGGGCGGCGCGACCTGGTGCTCGGCTCGCCGGTGAACGTCCGCGGCCGCACCGAACTCGACGGCCTGATCGGCTACTTCATCAACCTGCTGCCGCTGCGGCTGCACCTGGCGGAGGGCGCCTCGTTCCGCGAGCTGGTCCGGCACGTGCGCGAGGTGTCGATCGGCGCCTACCGGCACCAGGAGGTGCCCTTCGACGACATCGCGAACGCCGTGCTCGACGAGCGTCCCGAGGACCGCAACCCGCTCTGCCAGGTGCTGCTGGAACTGCACCCGCTGGACCCGCGGCCGTTCACCCTCGGCGGACACGAGGTCACCCGCGCCCTGCACTCCAACCCCGTCTCCCGCTTCGACCTGTCCGTCTCGGTGGACGACCTCGGCGCCGGCTTCACCGGCCGCTTCGAGTACGACAGCGACCTCTTCACCCCCGCCACCATGGCGAACCTGTGCGAGGAGTGGCTGGGCACCCTGGCCGCCGCCGTCGAGGTGCCGGTGCACGCCCTGTTCGAGGCCCGGGCCGCCCGAGACCCGCACGCCACCGCCCTGATCTCCGGCGAACGGACCGTCTCCTACGGCGAGTTGAACGCCGGGGCGAACCGGCTCGCCCGCCACCTGGCCGGCCTCGGCATCGGCCGCGGCGACACCCTCGCCGTGTTCGCCGAGCGCGGGCCGGAGATGGTCACCGCCCTGCTGGCGGCCCTGAAGACCGGCGCCGCCTACACCCTGCTCGACCCGGACTTCCCGGCCGAGCGACTGGCCGGCGCGATCGCCGACACCGGCGCCGCCACGGTGGTCACCCACCGGCACACCGCCCTTCCCTTCCCCGTCGAGCGCCAGGTCGACCTGGACGCCTCGGCCGCCGACCTCGCCCGGCACCCGGCGCACGACCTCGGCCTGCCGGTCGACGGCGCCGACCTCGCCTGCGTGATGTTCACCTCCGGCTCCACCGGCCGCCCCAAGGGCGCCGCCGTCCCGCACCGCGCCCTCACCACCACCTACCTCGGCCAGGACTACGCCCGTTTCGGCCCGGACGAGGTCTGGCTGCAATGCTCCCCGGTCTCCTGGGACGCCTTCGCGCTGGAGCTGTACGGCGCGCTCTGCTTCGGCGGAGTCTGCGTCCTCCAGCCCGGCCAGCGCCCCGACCCGCAGACCATCGCCGAGCTGACCCGACGCCATGGCGTCACCCAACTGCAGCTCTCCGCCAGCCTGTTCAACTTCCTGCTGGAGGAGTTCCCGGACACCTACGACGGCCTGAAACTCGCCATCACGGCCGGCGAGCGGGCCTCCGTCACCCACGTCGCCAAGGCCCTCGGCTCCTATCCGGGCCTGGCGGTCGCCAACGGCTACGGCCCGGTGGAGAGCCTCGGCCTGACCACCTGCCACCGGGTCGCCCCCGAGGACGCCACCGGCGGCTCCGTGCCGATCGGCGCCGCGCTGAACGGCAAGGCCGTCCACGTCCTGGACGAGCTGCTGCGCCCGGTGGAGCCCGGGGTGACCGGCGAGCTGTACGCCGCCGGCGGCGGCCTCGCCCACGGCTACGTCGGCCGGCCCGGCCTGACCGCCCAGCGCTTCGTCGCCTCCCCGTTCGGCGCCCCCGGCGAGCGCCTCTACCGCACCGGCGACCTCGGCCACGTCAACGCCGACGGCCTGCTGGAGGTGACCGGCCGGATCGACGACCAGATCAAGATCCGCGGCTTCCGGGTCGAGCCCGGCGAGATCGAGGACGCGCTCACCCGCCACCCGGCCGTCCGGGAGGCCGCCGTCACCGTCCACGAGCCCGCCCCCGGCGACCGCCGGCTCGCCGCCTACGTCACCGTCGGCGCCCCGGCCCCCGAGCCGGACGCGCTGCTCGACCACCTGGCCGGCCTGCTGCCCGAGCACATGGTGCCCGCCACCCTCGACGTGCTGGACGCCCTGCCGCTCAACCACAACGGCAAGGTGGACCGCAAGGCGCTGCCCGCCCCCGCCGGCCGCCGGGCCGCGGCCGCCCCCGACCCGCTGACCGAGGCCGAGCGGCTGGTCGCCGACGCGATGCGCGAGGTGCTCGACCTCGCCGAGGTCGGCCGCGAGGACAACTTCTTCCGGATCGGCGGCAACTCGCTGGCCGCCGTCCGAGTCGCGATGCGGCTGTCCCGGGAGACCGGCACCCGCGTCCCCCCGCAACTGGTGTTCCGGGCCAGGACTGTGAGCGCCATCGCCGAACGGCTGGCCGCCCGATGACGGGCCGCCCCGCACCCGAAGGGAACGAGGCCGTGAGCCCGTCCGACCGCCCGGCGCGCATCGCGCCCGTCTCGGGGCTGCAACGCGGCCTCTGGTTCCTCGACCGCCTCGATCCGCGGGCCGTCACCTACTGCACCCCCTGGACCCTCGACGTCACCGGCCCTCTCGACCTCGCCCTGCTCCAGGGCGCCCTGGCCGCCGTGGTCGCCCGGCACGAGGCGCTGCGCACCACCTTCGCGCTGCACCCCGACGGCCCCCGCCAACTCGTCCACCACGACCTCACCGTGCCGCTCGCGGTGACCGACCTGCGCGAGGACCCCGGGCCGGCCGAGCGCCTGGAGGAGCTGCTCGCCGCCCGCTGCGCCGAGCCCTTCGACCTGGCCGTCGGCCCGCTGCTGCGCGCCGAGGCCTTCCGGCTCGCCGACGAGCGCACCACCGTGCTGTTCACCGTCCACCACATCGTCTGGGACGGCTGGTCCGCCGAGGTCTTCGAGCGTGAACTCGCCGAGTGCTACGGCGCGTCGGTGGCCGGCCGGGAGGCCGAACTGCCGGAGCTGACCGTCCAGTGCGCCGACCACGCGCGGGAGCGGCTCGACACCTCCTACGAGGAGCATCTGACCTACTGGAAGGAGCAGTTGGACGGCGCGCCCGCGCTGCTGGAACTGCCCACCGACCGGCCCCGGCCCGCCGAGCGCGGCGCGGCCGGCCGGACCGAGGAGTTCACCCTGGCCTCCGGCACGGCGGCCCGGGTCCGCACCCTGGCCGAGGCGGCGGGCGTCACCCCGTTCACCGTCCAACTGGCCGCCTTCGCCCTGCTGCTGAACCGCTGGACGGGCGCCGACGACCTGGTGGTCGGCACCCCGGTCACCACCCGCGACAGCCCCGAACTGGAGCACCTGCTCGGCTACTTCGTCAATCTGCTGCCGCTGCGGTTGCGACTCGACCCGGCGCTGAGCTTCCGGGACCTGCTGGAGCACGTCCAGGACGTCGCCTTCGAGGCCTACGGCTACCTGGACCTGCCCTTCGACCAGATCGTCGACCTGCTCGGCGCCGCCCGCAGCGCCCAGCACCCGCCGCTGGTCCAGGTGGTGTTCGGCGCCCACGAGGAGGACCGCACCCCGCTGGCGCTCGGCCCGGCGGCCACCGCCGACAGCCGGGTGCGCTCCAACGGCACCAGCAAGTTCGACCTCACCTGGTCCGTCTTCGACGGGGGAGACACCGGCGGGCTGCGCGGCGAGGCCGAGTACCGCAGCGAGCTGTTCGACGCCGGGACGGTCCGCCGGCTGGCCGCCGAGTACGACATCCTGCTCACCGCCGCCCTGGACGACCCGGACGCCACCGTGCTGCGGCTGACCAGCCAGGCCGCCGAGACCGACCGGGCCACCGACACCCCCGGCCACTGCCTGCACCGGCTGTTCGAGCGGGCCGTCGACGCCCACCCCGACCGGCCCGCCGTCAGCGACCCCGACCGCACCCTGAGCTACGCCGAACTGGACCGCCGCGCCAACCGCCTCGCCCACGCGCTGCGCGCCCGAGGCGCCCGCCCCGGCGACCGGATCGGCATGCTGCTGGAGCGCACCGCCGACGTCCTGGTCACCGTCCTCGGCGTGCTCAAGACCGGCGCCGCCTACGTACCCGTCGACCTGGCCGCCCCCGCCGAACGCGCCGCGCTGGTCTTCGGCGACACCGGCACCACCCTGGTGGTCACCGACCGCCCCGAGCTGGTGCCCCAAGGGCCGTGGCAGGCCTATGACCTGACCGCCGAGGCGGCCGATCTGGCGGCCCGCCCGGACACCCGCCCGCCGGCCGTCGGCCGCCCCGACGACATCGCCTACCTGATCTTCACCTCCGGCTCCACCGGCCGCCCCAAGGGCGTCGCCGTCGCCCACGAGCACGTCAGCCGGCTGATGGCGGACGGCGAACGGCACTTCGGCTTCGGCCCGCAGGAGACCTGGACGCTCTTCCACAGCTACGCCTTCGACTGGACGGTCTGGGAGATGTGGGGCGCCCTGCTGCACGGCGCCCGCCTGGTCGTCGTCCCGTACGTGACCAGCCGCTCGCCGGAGGAGTTCGCCCAGCTGCTGGAACAGGAGCGCGTCTCCTACCTGTGTCTCACCCCCTCGGCGCTGCGCCAGCTGGAGCCGGTGCTGCGCCGCAGCCCGCGCGCCCTGCCCGTACTGAAGTGGATCATGCTCGGCGGGGAGGCGCTGGACCCGGCCGTCGTCCAGCGCTGGTTCGAACTCGACCCGCCGCCCCCGGCCCGGCTCTGCAACCTCTACGGCATCACCGAGACCACCGTCCACGTCACCACCCACGACCTGGCCTCCGGCACCGGCTTCGACCGCAGCCTGATCGGCGCGCCGATGCCGCACCTGAGCGCCCAGGTGCTGGACGACTGGCTGCGACCCTGCCCGCCCGGCGTGGCCGGCGAGCTGTACATCGGCGGCGGCAGCCTCGCCCACGGCTACTGGGGCCGCCCCGGCCTCACCGCGGGCCGCTTCGTCGCCGACCCGTACGGCCCGCCGGGGGCCAGGCTCTACCGCACCGGCGACCTCGCCCGGCGGCTGCCGGACGGCGCCCTGGAGTACATCGGGCGCGCCGACTTCCAGGTCAAGCTGCGCGGCTTCCGGATCGAACTCGGCGAGATCGAGAACGCGCTCGCCGCCCACCCGGACGTCGACGCCTGCGTGGTCACCGTGCACGAGGACCGGCTCGCCGCGTACGTCACCGGGCGCGAGCCCGCCGACGTGCGCGCCTTCCTCGGCCGCTCGCTGCCCCCGTACATGGTCCCGGCGAGCTACACCCTGCTGGAGGCGCTGCCGCTCACCGTCAACGGCAAGGTGGACCGGGCCGCGCTGCCCGCCCCCGGCGTGCGCGTCGCCGCGCCCGGCGGCGGCCACACCGAGCCGCGCACCCCGGAGGAGGAGGCCTTCGCCGCCGTCTGGACGGAGGTCCTCGGCGTCGGCGGCATCGGCGTCCACGACGACTTCTTCCACCTCGGCGGCGACTCCATCCGGGCCGTCCACCTGGCCGGCGCGCTGCACGAACGCGGCTGGGGAGTCAGCCTGCGGGACGTCTTCGACGCCCCCACCGTCGCCGCCCTGCTCGCACGGGCCGAGCCCGTCACCGAGGGCCCGGACGCCCACGAGCCCTTCGCCCTGCTCACCCCGGAGGACCGCGCCGACCTGCCGCCCGGCCTCGCCGACGCCTACCCGATGGTGTCCATGCAGCTCTCCATGGTCTTCCACATGGAGATCGCCGGCGGCACCGACAGCTACCACAACGTCAACTCCTACCGGATCTCCGGCGACCTCGACGAACCGGCCTTCCGCCGCTCCGTCGCCGAGGCCATGGACCGCCACGCCGTGCTGCGCACCGGCCTGGACCTGTCCGGCTACGGCGAACCGCTGCAACTCGTCCACGCCCGGCTGCCCGCCCCCGTCGAGTTCGCCGACCTGCGCGGCGCGGCGGAGCCGGACCAGGACGCGGCGGTCCGCGAGATGTTCGACACCCACCGGTGGACGCCCTTCGACCTCGCCGCGCCGCCACTGTTCCGGATCACCGTGCAGCGCCTCGCCGAGGACGCCTTCCAGCTCACCGTCTCCGAGCACCACGCGATCCTGGACGGCTGGAGCTTCACCTCGCTGCTCACCGAGATCCTGGAACGCCACACCGCCCTCGCCGCCGACCCGGACAGCGCCGCCGCCCCGCCGCCGCGCACCGCCTTCCGCGACTTCGTGGCCGTCGAACGGCGGGCCGCCGGGGACGAACGCTCCCTCGGCTACTGGCGCGAGCGGCTCTCTGGCGCCAGCGGCCAGCTGTTCCCCGGCAGCGAGTCGGTGCACGAGGCGCCGCGCACCGTCGAACGGGTGCTGCCCGAGGCACCCGGACAGCTGCGGGCGGTCGCCGACGCGCTGGGCGTGCCCGTCAAGTCGGTGGCGCTCGCCGCCCACCTGCGCGCCCTCGCCGCGATGACCGGGCGCCCGCGCGTCACCACCGGCCTGGCCGTCAACGGGCGGCTGGAGCGGCTCGGCGGCACCGAGGTGTACGGGCTGTTCCTCAACACCGTCCCGCTGAGCTGCGAGCCCACCGACGACCTGCTCGCCCTGGTCCGCGAGGTCCACCGCGAGGAGCTGGACATGCTGCCGCACCGCCGGGTGCCCTTCGCCCGGCTCGCCCGGCTGATGGCCGACACCGCGCTGGACAGCCAGTTCGGCTACCTGCGCTTCCACGCCCTCGGCCGGCTCAGCTCGGCCCGCATCGTGGACGGCCGGATCGGCACCGAGCCGACCCTGCGCCACGAGCCCAACAGCTTCGCCTTCGGCGCCTCGGTGATCCAGGACCCGGTCTCGCAGCGGGTGCTGCTCGCCGTGGACCACCAGCGCTCGCTGGTCACCGACGACGACGCCGAACGGTTCATCGACACCTACGCGGCCGCCCTGCACACCATGGCCGCCGCCGTCCGAGAGTCCTGAGGAGCAGCCATGACCGATCTGCTGGAGCGCCTGCGCGCCACCGTCGCCGCCCACCCCGGGCGCACCGCCGTCCTGGCGGGCGCGGACCGCCTGGACTTCGCGGAACTCGACCGCCGCACCCACGGGTTGGCCCGCGCGCTGCGCGAGCGGGGGGTCGGCCGCGGCGACCGGGTCGGCGTCCACCTCGCCCGCACCGCCGACCTGCCGGTCGCCCTGCTCGCCGTCTGGCGGGCCGGCGCCGCCTACGTGCCGCTCGACCCCGCCTACCCCGCCGAACGGCTCGCCTTCATGGCCGCCGACGCCCGGCTCGCCGCCCTGATCAGCGTCGACGGCCTCCCGGCCGCCGAGGGCGTGCCGGTGCTGCGCCCGGACGCGGTGGCCGAAGGGCCCGAACTGCCCGTCGAGACCCACCCGTTGGACCCGGCGTACGTCATCTACACCTCCGGCTCCACCGGCCGCCCCAAGGGCGTCGAGGTGCCGCGCGGCGCCGTCGCCGCGCTCTTCGCCGGGCTGGAGGCCACCGGGACGCTGCGCGCCGAGCCCGGGGTGGCCGGCTGGAACGCCAGCGTCTCCTTCGACGCCTCCGTGCCGCAGTGGGCCCGGATCTGCCGCGGTGACACCGTCCTGGTCATCGGCGAGGAGCACCGCGCCGACCCGGCGCAGCTGGCCGCCCTGCTGGCCGAGCACGCCGTCACCGACCTCGATCTGACCCCCTCGCACTGGGAGCTGCTGCGCGAGCCGCTGGGCGCCGCCCGGGTGCCGCGGCTGCTGATGGGCGGCGAGCCCGTACCCGAGCGCACCTGGCGGGAGCTGGCCGACGGCGGCATCGACGCCGTCAACCTGTACGGGCCCACCGAGTGCACCGTGGAGGCCGTCACCGCGCCGGTCAGCGGCCCCGGCCCGCACCTGGGCGCGCCGCTGCCCGGGGTGCGGCTGTACCTGCTGGACGAGAAGCTCGCCCCCGTCCCGGACGGCGTGGCCGGCGAGCTCTACCTGGCCGGCCCCGGCCTCGCCCACGGCTACCTCGGCCGGGCCGCCCTGACCGCCGAACGCTTCGTCGCCGACCCCTTCGCGGCGGGGGAGCGCGCGGGGGAGCGCATGTACCGCACCGGCGACCAGGCCCGGCGCGGCGAGGGCGGCCGGCTGGAGTACGTCGGGCGGGTGGACCGGCAGGTCAAGCTGCGCGGCTACCGGATCGAACTCGGCGAGGTCGAGCACGCGCTGGCCCGGCTGGCGGGCGTCCAGTCCGCCGCCGTCACGGTGTACGAGCCCGCGCCCGGCGACCGGCGGCTCGCCGGGTACGTCACGGGTGCCGCGGTGAGCGCCGCCGAGCTGACCGAGCGGCTGAGGGCCACCGTGCCCGCCCATCTGGTGCCCTCGGTGATCACCGTGCTGGACGCCCTGCCGCTCACCCCGAACGGCAAGGTCGACCTGGCCGCGCTGCCCGTCCCCGCCACACAGCGGGAGGGATCTCGGGAGAGCACCGGCGGACTGCCCGAGCAGGTCGCCGAGGTCTGGAGCACCGTGCTCGGCGTCAGCGGCGTCCGGCCCGCCGACGACTTCTTCTCACTCGGCGGCCACTCGCTCGCCGCACTGCGAGTCGTCCACCTGCTGCGCCGCCGGCTCGGCATCGAACTCCAGCTGCGCCACCTGCTGGACTCGGCCGACCTTGCCGCCTTCACCGCCACCGTCGAACGGGCCGTCGCGGCCGGCACCGCCGCCCCCCGGCCCGCGCTCACCGCCCGCGCCAGGGTGGTCGCCGGATGACCACCACCCTGCGGGTGCGCCCCCGCGCGGAGGGGGACTGGCTGCTCGTCCCGGTGCCCCGACTCAACCCGACGTACCGGCTGTTCTGCTTCCCGCACGCCGGGGGAGACGCCACCGCCTACACCCGGCTCGCCCGCGCCCTCGCCCCGGTGGCCGAGGTCTGGGCGCTGCGCCCGCCCGCCCGCGGCGGCCGGATCGGCCACCCGATGCCGGCCGGCTGGGACCTGCTGGTCGACGCCGTGGTGGAGGCCCTCGATCCGCACCTGACCGGGCGATTCGGCTTCTACGGGCAGAGCTTCGGCGCGCTGCTCGGCTACGAGGTCGCCCGAGCGCTGCCCGCCGAGCGGCGGCCCGAACTGGTCGTCGCCGGCTCCGCCTCGCCCCCCGCCGTCTGGGGCGGCGCAAACCGCCCGCGGTACACCGCCGACGAACTGCTCCGGCTCGCCGGGATGGCCGAACTCGTCGAAGGCGAACCCGACTTGAAGGAGCACGCGCTGCGCGGCATCCGCACCGACCTGGCCGTGAGCGCCGGCTACCGGCCCCGGCCGCACCCGCCGATCGGCTCCGACCTGCACACCGTCGTCGGCGAGGACGACCCGCTGCTCACCGGTGGCGGACTCGAAGGCTGGGCGGTGCACACCCGCGGCGCCTTCGGCCAACACGTCGTCCCCGGCGGCCACTTGCTCGCCACCGTCGACGGGCCCGGCCCGGTCGACCTGCTGACCTCCCTGATCACGCGGCCGCGCGCCGCCCACCAGCCCACCACGGAGTAGCCATGCTGACCACCACCGCGGTCGACCTCACCGACCCGGACCTGTGGGCCCGCCCCGACACCCCCGCGCTGGTCGCGGAGCTGCGCCGGGAGGCCGCCGTCCACCGCACCGACACCGTCGACGACGGCCCGGTCTGGTCGGTGCTCTCCTACCGCCACTCCGCCGAGGTGCTGCGCAACGCCGCCGTCTACAGCTCCGAACGGGGCTCGCTGCTCGGCGCCGGCGCGGGCAACGTCCCGGTCGGCTCCGGCCGGATGATGGCCCTCACCGACCCGCCCCGGCACCGCGAACTGCGCGCCCCCGCCAACCCGTTCTTCTCGCCCGGCGCCGTGCGCGGCGCCTCCCGGGGCATCGCCGCACTCGCCGCCTCGATCGTCGACCGGGCCGTCGAACAGGGCGAGGTCGACCTCGTCGACGCCGTCTCCGCGCTGCCGCTGGCCGTGATGTGCGACCTGCTGGACGTCCCGGAGGCGGACCGCGACATGGTCGTACGGGTCTGCGACGTCGCCTTCCTCGGCCGCACTCCCGAGGAGCGCCGGGCCGGCCACCAGCAGCTCATCCCGTACCTGCTGCACCAGGTGATGCTGCGGCGCACCGACCCGCGCGACGACCTGATCTCCATGATGGCCTCCTACCGGGTCGGCGGGAAGCTGCTGCCGGTCGAGGACGTCGTCCTCAACCTGGACAACATCGTGGTCGGCGGCGTTCAGACCGTCCGCCACACCGCCGCCATGGGACTCTACACCCTGGTCCAACATCCGGAACTCTGGCGGCAGTTGCAGCGCGGCGAGGTCGGCATGGACTCGGCGCTGGACGAACTGCTGCGCTGGACCTCGGTCGGGCTGCACACCCTGCGCACCGCCGGCCGGGACACCGAGCTCGACGGGCGCGTCATCCGGCGCGGCGACCGGGTCGCGGTCTGGGTGTGGTCCGCCAACCGGGACCCGGAGGCCTTCGAGCGGCCCGAGGAGATCCTGCTCGACCGCGCCCCCAACAAGCACCTCGCGCTCGGCCTCGGCGCCCACTACTGCGTCGGCGCGCCACTGGCCAAGGCCGAACTCGGCGGGCTGTTCACGGCGATGCTGGAGCGCGTCGCCGCGATCGAGCCGACCGGACCGGCCACCCACAACCGCTCCATCATCAACTTCGGCCTGGACCGCTTCCCGGTCCGCCTCACCCCGCGCTGAGGCGACGTACGAGAGGACCAACTGCCGCGTTCCTGCCGCGACTCCTGCCCTACCACCCACCGGCCGGCGCCTACCTTCGAAGCAACCCAAGGAGGACACCATGAGCAACCCGTTCGAGGACGACAACGCCGGCTACCTGGTGCTGGCCAACGACGAGAACCAGCACTCGCTCTGGCCGGTCTGGATCGACGCGCCGGCCGGCTGGACCACCGTCCACGGCGAGGACACCCGCCAGGGCTGCCTCGACTACATCGAGGCCAACTGGACCGACATCAGGCCCGCCAGCCTGGTCGCCGCCCTCGCCGACGCCGACCGGTGACCGCCACCATGCCGACCTGGGAACTGAACCCCGGCCGCCCGGCCCTCGCCCACGCGCCGCGCACCGCCGGCATGGGCGAGGCCTGCGAGTGGCTGCGCGAGAACGAGAGCGCGCTCACCGACGCCCTGCACCGCTACGGCACGATCTTCCTGCGCGGCCTGCCGGTCACCGGCACCGAGGACGTCGCCGCCGTGCGCGACGTCCTCATCCCCGAACGCACCCCCTACCGGGAGAAGGCCACCCCGCGTAGCGACTACGGCAACGGCGTCTACTCCTCCACCGACCTGCCGCCCATCCAGCCGATCCGGATGCACAACGAGAACAGCTACACCCTCACCTTCCCCGGCCGGCTGCTCTTCGCCTGCCTGACCGCCCCCGAGGAAGGCGGGGCCACCCCCACCGCCGACTGCCGCCAGGTGCTCGACCTGCTTCCCGGGCACCTGGTCGAACGGATGCGGACCTCCGGCTGGACGCTCACCCGCAACTACTCGGACTACATCTCGCTCGGCTGGCGCACCGCCTTCGCCACCGAGGACCCCAGCGAGGTCGAGGCCTACTGCCGGGAGAACGGCATCACCTGCGAGTGGCTGCCGGACGGCAACCTGCGCACCGGCCAGCTGCGCCCCGGCACCATCCACCACCCGACGACCGGCCAGGAGGTCTGGTTCAACCACCTGGCGTTCTGGAACGAGTGGTCGCTGGACCCGGACATCCGGGAGGCGATGACCGAGGAGTTCGGCCCCGACGGCCTGCCGTTCAACACCGGCTTCGGCGACGGCGAACCGCTGGAGCGGGCCGACGTCGACGCCCTCAACGAGGCCTACCACGCCGCCACCGTACGGGAGCGCTGGCAGGTCGGCGACGTGATGCTGGTCGACAACGTGCTCTGCGCCCACGGCCGGGACCCGTACCGGGGCGCGCGCAAGATCGCCGTCTCGATGGGGCAGCCGCTGGAGGTCCTGGACTGCCGGCCGAGCATCCGCCCCGATCTGGCCATCGTCTGACGGTCCCCCCCTCGATCAGCCCGTGACGTCAGTAGACCCGAGTAGAGGAAGCACCGTGATCCCGGTTTCGTACGCACAACAGAGGCTCTGGCTGATCGACCAGATCGAGGGGCCCACCGCGCTGTACAACCTGCCGTTCGCCCTGCGCCTGCGCGGCGCGCTCGACACCGCCGCGCTGCGCGCCGCGACCGCGGACGTGGTCGCCCGGCACGAGGCCCTGCGCACGGTGTTCCCGGTGGCCGGGGGCGTGCCGGTGCAGCGGATCCTGCCGGCCGAGGAGGCGCGGCCGCGCTTCCTGGCCGTGGACTGCGCACCGGACGACTACCCGGCCCGCCGGGACGCCGCGGCCGCCGAGACCTTCGACCTGAGCCGCGAACTGCCCATCCGGGTCACGGTGTTCACCCTCGCTCCGACCGAGCACGTGCTGCTCGTGGTGCTCCACCACATCGCCGGTGACGGCTGGTCGCTCGGCCCGCTGCTGCGCGACCTCGCCACCGCCTACCGGGCCCGGCTCACCGGCCGCGCCCCCGACTGGGAACCGCTGCCGATCCAGTACGCCGACTACGCCCTGTGGCAGCGCGACCTGCTCGGCGACGAACACGACCCCGACAGCCTGCTCTCCCGCCAACTCGACTACTGGCGATCCCAGTTGAAGGATCTTCCGGAAGAGCTGGAGCTGCCGACCGACCGCCCCCGACCGCCCGCCCCCACCGGCGCCGCCGACTCCGTCGACCTCGCCTGGGGCGCCGATCTGCACACCGCCCTGCTCGACCTCGCCCACACCCACCGCACCACCCTGTTCACCGTCCTGCAGGCCGGACTGGCCGCCCTGTTCACCCGGCTCGGCGCCGGCACCGACATCCCGCTCGGCACCGGCGTCGCCGGGCGCGCCGACGACGCCCTGGACGACCTGGTCGGCTTCTTCGTGAATTCGCTGGTTCTGCGCGTCGACACTTCCCCTCGCTCCGCTGGGGATGCCCCTATCGGCGACCCGGGCTTCGCCGAACTGCTCGGCCGGGTCCGCGAGGCCCAACTCGACGCCTTCGCCCACCAGGACCTCCCCTTCGAGCGCCTCGTCGAGGAACTCAACCCGCCCCGCGCCCTCGGCCGCCACCCGCTGTTCCAGACCCTGCTGGTGCTCCAGAACCACGGCCAGGACGCCCGACTCGACCTGCCCGCACTGGAGTGCGCCACCGAACCGATCGGCCTGCGGGTCGCCAAGTTCGACCTCAACATCGGCATCGCCGAACACCACGGCCCCGACGGCGCCCCCGCCGGGCTCACCGGCTCCATCGAATACGCCGCCGACCTCTACGACCGCACCACCGTCACCGCCCTCGCCGAGCGCCTCGGCCGGCTGCTGGCCGCCGCCGCCGCCGACCCGCACGCCCCGATCGGCACCCTCGACCTGCTCGCCCCCGAGGAGCGCACCCGCCTCCTCACCGAGTGGAACGCCACCGACGCCCCCCGCCGGACGGGCACCCTCGCCGAGGCCTTCGAGCGCCAGGCCGACCGCACCCCGCACGCCACCGCCCTCGCGTACGACGGCGGCACCCTCGGCTACGCCGAACTGGACACCCGCGCCAACCGCCTCGCCCACCACCTGAGAACCCTCGGCGTCGGCCCCGAAACCCCCGTCGCCATGCTGATGGAACGCTCCGCCGACGTCGTCGTCGCCACCCTCGCCGTCCTCAAGGCCGGCGGCTGCTACGTCCCCATGCACCCCGGCCTGCCGCCCGAGCGGATGACCGACGTGCTCGCCGACACCGGCGCCCCCGTCCTGCTCACCGACCGCGCCGACCCCGGCTTCCCGCACAGTGCCGCCGTGGTCCGCCCTGGCGACGAGGCCGACGCCCCCGCCCACCGGCCGGGCCTGCCCGTCCACCCGGACCAGCTCGCCTACGCCATGTACACCTCCGGCTCCACCGGCCGTCCCAAGGGCGTCGCCGTCCGCCACCGCGACGTCCTCGACCTCGCCGCCGACCGGCGCTGGCAGGACGGCTGCCACCGGCGCGTCCTGCTGCACTCCCCGCACGCCTTCGACGCCGCCACCTACGAGATCTGGACGCCCCTGCTGGCCGGCGGCACCGTCGTCGTCGCACCGCCCGGCCCGCTCGACGCCGACACCCTGCACGCCGTCACCACCCGCCACGACGTCACCGCCGTCTTCCTCACCAAGGCCCTGTTCGACCTCGTCGCCGAGCAGGCCCCGGAGACCTTCGCCGCCCTGCGCGTCGTCTGCACCGGCGGCGAGGCCGCCTCCGGCGTGCTGCTGCGCCGCGTCCTGGACGCCTGCCCCGACCTGCTGCTCGCCCACGTCTACGGACCCACCGAGACCACCACCTTCGCCACCCACCACCCGCTCACCCCCGCCGATCTCGACGGCCCCCGGGTGCCGATCGGCACCCCGCTGGACAACACGCGCTGCTACGTCCTGGACGAGCGGCTGCGCCCCGTCCCGCCCGGCGTCCCCGGCGAGCTGTACCTCGCCGGCGCGGGCCTGGCCCGCGGCTACCTGGGCCGGCCCGGCCTGACCGCCGAACGCTTCGTCGCCTGCCCGTACCTGCCGGGCGAGCGCATGTACCGCACCGGCGACCTGGTCCGCCGGCGCGCCGACGGCGCCGTGGAGTTCCTCGGCCGGATCGACGGCCAGATCAAGCTGCGCGGCTTCCGGATCGAACCCGGCGAGATCGAGGCCGCCCTCTCCCGCCACCCCGCCGTCCGCCAGGTCATCGTGGTCGCCCGCGAGGACCGCCCCGGAGACCTGCGGCTGGTCGCCTACTGCACCGCCGACCCCGGCCTCACCCCGGCCGAGCTGCGCGCCTTCGCCGGCACCGCGCTGCCCGGCTACATGGTCCCCGCCGCCGTCGTCCTGCTGGACGCGCTGCCGCTCAACGCCAACGGCAAGGTCGACCGGCGCGCCCTGCCCGCCCCCGACCTCGCCGCCGACGACACCGGGCGAGCACCCCGCGACGAACGCGAACGGGTGCTCTGCGCCCTCTTCGGCGAACTCCTCGGCATCGACGACATCACCATCGACGACGACTTCTTCGCCCTCGGCGGCCACTCCCTGCTCGCCACCCGCCTGGTCGCCCGAGCGCGCACCGAACTCGGCGTCGAACTCGCCATCGGCGACCTCTTCCAGGCGCCCACCGTCGCCGCTCTGGTGGCCCGACTGGCGGACACCCCCGCCCCGGCCCGCCCCGCGCTGCGCCCCACCCCCCGGCCCGAGCGGGTGCCGCTCTCCTTCGCCCAGCGCCGCCTCTGGTTCCTCACCCAGGCCGAGGGCCCCGCCGCCACCTACAACGTCACCCTCGCCCTGCGGCTGCGCGGCCCGCTCGACGCCGCCGCCCTGGCGGACGCCCTGAACGACACCGTCCGCCGCCACGAGGCGCTGCGCACCGTCTTCGCCGAGCACGACGGCACCCCGTACCAGCACATCCTGGACGGCCCCAACGCCCCGCTGCTCACCACCACCGACCGCCCGGTCGACGAACTCGCCCGCCACACCTTCGACCTGGCCGCCGACCTGCCGGTGCACGCCTACCTGCGGCCCGAGGGCCCGGACGAGCACGTCCTGGTCCTGGTGCTGCACCACATCGCCGGGGACGGCGCCTCGCTCGGCCCGCTCTACCGCGACCTCACCGACGCCTACCGGGCCCGGCTGGCCGGCCACGCCCCCGACTGGCAGCCACTGCCCGTCCAGTACGCCGACCACGCCCTGTGGCAGCACGCCCTGCTCGGCGACGAGGACGACCCCGAGAGCCTGGCTGCCAGCCAACTCGCCCACTGGCGTACCCGGTTGAAGGACCTGCCGGAGGAGCTGGCGCTGCCCGCCGACCGCCCCCGGCCGCCGGTCGCCAGCCACCGCGGCGCCGTCGTCCCGCTGGAACTCGACGCCGAGCTGCACACCCGGCTCGGCGAACTCGCCGCCGAGCACGGCGCGACCCTCTTCATGCTCCTCCAAGCCGGCTACGCCACCTTGCTGCACCGCTTCGGCGCCGGCACCGACCTGCCGATCGGCACCCCGGTGGCCGGCCGCCTCGACGAGGCCGTCACCGACCTGGTCGGCTACTTCGCCAACACCCTGGTGCTGCGCACCGACCTCTCCGGGCGGCCGAGCTTCGCCGAACTGCTGCGCCGCGTCCGGGACACCGACCTCGCCGCGTACGAACACCAGGACACGCCGTTCGAGCGCCTGGTCGAGGAGCTCAACCCGGTCCGCTCGCTGGCCCGGCACCCGCTGTTCCAAGTGATGCTGACCTTCGCCACCGCCGCCGCGTCCGGCCCCGCCTTCCCCGGGGTGACGGCCGAGGAGGAGCCGGTCGACTACGGCACCGCCAAGTTCGACCTCCGGCTGTCGCTGACCGAGCGCCACCGCGCGGACGGCACCCCGGACGGGCTCGCGGGCGGACTGGAGTACGCCACCGACCTGTTCGACCGGGAGACGGCGCAGCGGCTGGCCGACGCGCTGGTCCTGATCCTGCGGCAGGCCGCCGCCGACCCGGACCTGGCCGTCGCCGACGCCGAGGTCATGGCGGCCGGGGAGCGGGCCGAACTCATCGGCGGTGCGACGCCGTTGGCGGACTCGCAGGTGCCGCCGGCGCCGGAGGTGTTCGAGGCGCAGGCGGCGGCCACCCCGGAGGCGGTGGCGCTGGTGTGCGGGGAGACCGCGCTGACCTTCGCGGAGCTGAACGCGCGGGCCGACCGACTGGCGCACCGGCTGGTCGAGGCCGGACTGACGCCGGGCGAGGTGGTGGCCCTCGCCCTGCCGCGCTCGGCCGAGACGGTGGTCGGACTGCTGGCGGTGCTCAAGGCCGGCGGCGCCTACCTGCCGCTGGACGCCGAGTACCCGGCGGAGCGCACCGCGCACATGCTGGCGGACGCGGCGCCGGCCCTGGTGCTGACCGACGACCGCTGGCCGCTGCCCGAACTGCTCGCCGAGCTGCCCGTCCTCGATGTGACGGACACGCCCGGCCCCGCGGATGGCGCAAGGCCCGCGCTGCGGGCGGCCGACGCGGCGTACGTGATCTACACGTCCGGCTCCACCGGCCGCCCCAAGGGCGTGGTGGTCCCGCACGGCAGCCTCGCCGCCCTGCTGGCCGGCCACCGGGCCACCCTGATCGCCGACGCCGAGGCCGCGCACGGCCGGCTGCGCGTCGCGCTCACCGCCTCGCTCTGCTTCGATGCCTCGCTGGAGGTCGTGCTCTGGATGATCGCCGGGCACGAGCTGCACCTGATCGGCGACGAGGTCCGCCGGGACGCCGCCCAGCTCGTCCGCCACGCGCGCCGCGCCGGGCTCGACGCCCTGCACGTCACCCCCTCCTACGCCGAGCAGCTGATCGAGGAGGGCCTGCTGGAGGAGCCCGCGCCGAAGCTGCTGCTGCTCGGCGGCGAGGCCATCGGCCAGGGCCTGTGGACCAGGCTGTGCGAGGCCCCGCTGACCACCGGCCACACCATGTACGGCCCCACCGAGTCCACCGTGCACGCCCTCACCCGTCCGCTGGACGGCGTGGACCGCCCGGTGCTCGGCCGGGCCGTCGCCGGGACGGCCGGGTACGTGCTGGACGAGCGGCTGAACCCGGTGTCGGTCGGCGTCCCCGGCGAGCTGTACCTCACCGGAGCCGGCCTGGCCCGCGGCTACCTGGGCCGGCCCGGCCTGACCGCCGAGCGCTTCGTCGCCAGCCCGTTCACCCCCGGCGAGCGGATGTACCGCACCGGTGATCTGGTGCGCCGCGCCCGGGACGGCGAGCTGGAGTACCTCGGCCGCACCGACAACCAGGTGAAGATCCGCGGCTTCCGGATCGAACCCGGCGAGATCGAGGCCGTGCTGGCCGACCACCCGGCCGTGCGCCAGGCCGCCGTGCTGCCCGACGACAGTGGCCGGCGCCTGGTCGCCTACGTGGTCGCCGACGGCCCCCTCGACGCGGCCGCCCTGCGCGCCTTCGCCGCCGAGTCGCTGCCCGGCTACATGGTCCCGGCCGCGGTGGTGACGCTCGACGCCCTTCCGCTGACCGCCAACGGCAAGCTGGACCGGGCCGCGCTCCCGGCCCCCGACTTCGCCGCGCTGGCCGGCGGCCGGGCCGCCCGCACCCCGCAGGAGGAGATCCTCTGCGGCCTGTTCCGCGAGGTGCTCGGCCTCGACGTGGTCGGTGCCGACGACGACTTCTTCGAGCTCGGCGGCCACTCGCTGCTCGCCATCCGGCTGCTCAGCCGGGTCCGGGCGGTGCTGGGCGCGGAACTCGGCATCCGGGACGTCTTCGAGGCGCCGACGCCGGCCGGGCTCGCCTCGTGCCTCGGTTCGGGGGCGGAGCGTCTCGCGCTGACCGCCTGTGTCGAGCGGCCGGAGCGGGTGCCGCTCTCCTTCGCCCAGCAGCGGCTCTGGCTGATCGACCGGATCGAGGGCCCGAGCGCTCTCTACAACTCGCCGCTGGCGCTGCGCCTGACCGGCGAGCTGGACCAGGCGGCGCTGGAACGCGCCCTGGGC